>NZ_JBKBKZ010000001.1:0-383016 GCF_046296635.1 Algoriphagus sp.
AGTAGTGCAAAAAGCCTGTTTCACAGGTACGGGGTATCGATTGTACGGTATGCAGATGATTTTGTAATGATGGGGAGGAATATTCCTCCAAAAGTACTGTCCAAGCTAAAAGAACTATTGGACAGGATGGGACTTACGCTCAACGAAAACAAGACCAAACTTATTAATGCCAGAAACCAGACTTTTGACTTTTTGGGCTTCACGGTCCGATATAGCAGGGATCTGTTTGTCAAGGGCAGGAGGTATTGGGAAATATTTTCGAGCAGGAAGTCTGAAACCAAAATCAGGGAACGGATAAGGGAGTTTCTGAAATCAGGGGGACACTATGCACCCGAAAAGGTCTCAGGAGGGCTTAACTCAATCATCAGGGGGTGGTTAAACTACTTCGATGCAGGAGGGATAAGCTACATGAAGATGCCCCGAAGACGTCTCCGAAAATACCTGATGAGCACGATACATCGATACTACAACCGAAAGAGCCAAAGAAAGAGCAGGCTTTACAGACAGAAAGCCTTTGAGGTACTGACAACCAGATATGGATTGATAGACCCGACAAAATACTCTCTTAGCTTGAATAGGAAGTGAATGCTTGAGGCGAAAACCTTAGGAAAGCCGTATGCGGGAAAACCGCACGTACGGATTGAAGAGGGGGTACGTCAGGGATTCTCTTCCCTGACGACTCTACTCTACTGGGAAAGTTTAAAGGAAAAATGTCCTGCTTTCGGAAAAGCAGGACAACTCAAATCTGTGCATCTGTTGCCTTCTCCGAGCCTTAAAACTTCATCCTCAAACCAAGCAAGAAATTAGTCCCCGCCTGTGGATAGTAGAAGTTCTCGGTCACCAACTCCCTACCGCTCGTTTCTCCAGGCACGAAATAGCTGAACGTGTATCCATTTGGCTCATACATCTCATTGAAGATATTGTTGATCAAAAGATTCACTTCCAACCCTTTGAAAAACCTAGGCGTGGCAGTATAGCTGATTCGTAAGTCATTGGTGAAAAAGGCATCCAACGCCCTTCCTTCATTTCCGGTATTGTCCAAAAACTGCTGCCCAACATATTTGCTCAGCCAGTTAATCGACAGGTTTTTTGTAGGCTGAAACTCTATTATTGCCGACCCAACTACATTCGGAGAGAAGGCAATATCTGTATTGGTGTAAGAGATTACTTCCTGCTGAAATTCCTCCACACTGTAGTCATCCAAGTACTCGGTGAATTCCTTGATCTTGTTTTGGCTGAAGGCAATATTTCCTCCCAACGTCCAAGCCGAGGAAAGCCGATACACACCATCCAACTCAATTCCGGCACGGTAAGAGGATTCCACGTTTTCTCGGATATAGGCTCCCACATCGTTGATTTGCCCGGTTAGGATCAACTGATCCCGATAATTCATGTAGTAGAAGTTGGCATTGTAGCTGAAGTTTCCTGATTTGGCGCGGACACCTGCTTCGATGTTGTTGAGTTTTTCAGGTCTTGGAACTTCGGTGATCGGATTGTCTGTGAAATCCCTTCGAGTTGGTTCCCGATTGGCCACCGCATAGCTGGCGTACCAAGTCTGATTTCCCTTTTCGTAAGAAAATCCAAACTTAGGATTGAAGAATGTATAATTCTGTTGACCAGTCACAATGCGCTGATCGTTGTTGACACCATCAAAGGAATAATTAATTCCTCTTACTTGGAGGTCACCGAACAGGTTCAATCCGGGACTGAATTCATAGGTCGCTTTTGCATAGATGTTTTTATCATCTTTTATCGCATTGTTGTCATAGTACCGATCACGAATATTGATATTCCCGGCAACACGGGCCCAGATGATTTCTCCGAAATGGGCTCCATCATAGCGGTTGGCACCACCACCAATGATGAAATCCAATTTGCCATCAGAGGATACGTAATTTGCCGAACCCACAAATCCATAGAAATCATTATCCAGCCAGCGTCTTCGAATGATGTCTGTGCGCGAAATGACCTGCCCGCCGATCTCTACATTTGGAAGTCCATATCTTGAAAAGCGGTCATTCGGTCTGAATTGCTCGTAGTAACCCCGTCCATAGGTGTAGTGAAGCGCAAGATTAGTCTTCCAATTCGAGCCCACTTTTCCGGTGTAAATCAATTGATAATGGTCTTGTTGGTAGTTATCCGTTTCGTTATCGTAAGTGTAGAAGTTGTGGGTTCTGTCGTCTTTCAATTTAGACTCAGGCAGGCCGTACCAACTTTGATAAGTCTGTTCTTTACCGGAGAAAGCAATCAATTTGATCACACTTTTCTCTCCATAATACCCACCTGAAACAAACCAGCTGCTCAGATCTGAAAATGCCCGATCGACATAGCCATCCGATGTGATTTTAGAAAGTCGAGCATCCACGGCAAATCGATTATTAAGCAATCCAGTGCCTGCTTTCACCGTGTTCCTCCAGGTGTTGAAAGAGCCAAAACCGTTGTCCAACTCGGCATAGGCTTCATCTCGACGGGTATCCGTTTGGAAATTTAGGCTGGCACCAAAAGTAGCAGCACCATTGGTCGAAGTGCCGACACCACGTTGAATTTGGATGTTTTCCACAGAGGATGCAAAGTCCGGCATATTCACCCAAAAAACCCCATGTGACTCTGCATCATTAAGTGGGATGCCGTTTATAGTGGCATTTATTCTAGTTTGATCTGTACCCCGAATCCGAAGTCCTGTGTATCCAACTCCAGCTCCTGCATCCGAAAAACTCACCACAGAAGGGGTGAAATTCAGTAGAATTGGAATGTCCTGACCCAAATTTCGTTTGGCAATTTCGGACTTATCCACATTCGTAAATGTCGTCGGAGTACTTGCTGAAGCACGTGTAGCTGAGACGATAAATTCCTCGGTGAGGATTTCTCGACTTACTAGCTCTATCTGTAAATCCCCTGAAAAAGGTACTGAAACCATTTTTCTAAAGGTCTCAAAACCAAGAAAAGAAACCCGAATTTCTACTTCTCCCGTTGGCAAATTCGAAATCGTAAACTTTCCATCTTCATTTGAGACAGCACCTTTTCCAAGATTCTCGGTCCAAACCGTGGCGCCGATTAGTGGTTTGCCATTTTGAGCCTCCACGACCCTTCCGCTGAGGATATTTTGCCCCCAAACAGAAATTGCAGCCAAGAATAAAACAAGGCTAAATACTAATTTTTTCATTTTTATTCTACCCTTTCGGGTGGTTGAGTGAAACATTAGAAAACCCAAGGGAGGTCTTCCGTGATAGTTTACCCGGTTTGCAAAACGAATACAATTCAATAGCCAGAAGGGTACCGCTTCGGCATTTTCATTAACAAATTCGTTTTACTTTCTCATTTCCCTTCGCCAGCATTACCCGGATCAGGTCGTATGGGTATGATCTCAGCCCGTTATATTTAAGGCACCCCTTATGATCTCTTGCAAAGGTAAGAGCGAAAAGTTTCTTTACAAGTCCCTTCCTTCAAATCCTTTTTTATAAATTCCCGAAACATATCCCAATCAAATCAATGAAGCTCTACAAACTGACAGCTGGTACACTCTTGGAATCTGAAAATAGCATCTTCTTAGGCCCCGAACTGGATTGGGATCAACTCTTGGGAAGGGAGCATTTGCCCAAACTTTTGAAATCAGAATCAGCGCATTGGGAGAAAATAAGTTTTGAAAAAGCCGAAGAACTGAAAGAGGAGGGTCTTTTGGCACCCATGGGAAATCAGGAAGTATGGGCAGCTGGAGTAACTTACTACCGCAGCCGAACTGCCAGAATGGAAGAATCTCAAGATGCCGGCGGAGCGGATTTTTACGATAAAGTTTATGCGGCGGACCGACCGGAACTTTTCTTCAAAGCAACTTCCAGCCGCGTTTCCAATCCGGGAGAAACCGTCAATATCCGCAAAGATTCCACTTGGGATGTCCCCGAGCCGGAATTGACTTTGTTGATTTCCCCTTCGGGAAAAGTTCAGGGCTTTACCATCGGTAATGACATGAGCAGCCGAAGCATAGAGGGAGAAAATCCTTTGTATTTGCCGCAGGCGAAAGTCTATCAAGGTTGCGCAGCCATCGGGCCTTGCATTTTGATTCAGGAGGAAATGCTTCCAGACTCGACTAAAATCAGCCTAGAAATATTAAGAAATGGCAAAACCGAAGCTTCTGGCGAAACTACTTTGGCACAAATGAAGCGTAAACCTCAGGAATTGGCTGATTGGCTTTTTAGATCAAGCTCTTTTCCAATTGGCTGTCTGATGATGACTGGAACAGGGATCGTTCCGGACAATTTTACACTTCAGGCTGGGGACGTGGTGAAAATTACAATTGACGGAATCGGAACCTTGGAAAATAAGGTCGGGAAGATTTGATGATTTGAATTTCCTAAAAACGGAACGTGTACGTCAATTTCACTGCTGTTCCTGATTCAGTTGTGACCAATCGTTCCATCGAATTGACCCAATTGTGATTGTACACCACATAGAAGGTGTTGCCCGGACTGATCACCCAGACAAATCGGGTGTTTGTTCCCACAAATTCAGTGATATTATCATATTGGATGTTGAAATTCAGAGAAACCCAAGGGGAAAAATCATAGGCCGTAATCAATCGAAACAGATGGGTTTGAAATGAGCCTTCCAGAAGATTTACATTACTATAATCCCATCCTGCTGAAACATTCAACCCAACAAAAGGTCTCAAGAAAGCTTCAACAACCAGATTTTCCTGACGGCCCGTCCAAAATCCAATATTTGTATACTCTACAGAACCCCCAACCCTACGAAAGGAAGCAGTAGCTGCCTCTATCGAATAGCCTTGATTAGTATATTCTCCTGTTTGAATTACAAATTGCCCGTCTCGGAGTATATCAAAAGGGCGATCCAAAAACTCATAATTAATCAATCCAGTCAACCGAAAACTATCTCCACTCTCGAGCCTTACTCCCAGAAATCTCACTCTGTTGTTTACTGTAGCAGGTTTCCAATCCATTCCCATCAAATATTCAAAATAGTATTGCCAGCTTAACTCCCTGATCAGGCTGCTTTTTTCGATCAATGGGCTGTAGGTGATCGATGGTTGAAGTCTTCGAAAACCTATTCTAGGGGCAAAGCCTACAGCCGGATTGTAATCAGCGCCAAATTCTCTGTAGGACACATGTCCATCCCAAGGTTGATTGGGGAAATTCAGTCTGAAACCACGAGAACTTCGATCCCATTGACTGCTTTGTTCCCTAAGGGAATTTGGAGAATGACCAACCACAAACGCCTCTAACTGCAAGTTTTTATTCCTCAAAAACTTTGAAGTACTCAGACTCATATCTATGCCATAAGATTCCCGGTGGCCAATGGAATCTCCCTGCGTATTGCGTCTGGTGTAGATTCCTCCTATGGTGCTTTCGGCGCCAAGATTTTGAATCACTCTGGCAACCGTGAAATTCTCCTCTGGAACTTCATCCACTGCAGCCGTATTGACGTGAAGGACTCCAACATCCGTATTTTTTATTCTTCCAATGAGTCGACCACCATATTTGATTGGAATGGGCCTACCTCGTTGAAGACCCACTCTTCGGCTGAAATAGGGATTTGGATTGCTCGAAGGCGCAAAGAGAAAAATATTGGCGCCCTGAAGGAAAAAGTCTCTTCGCTCAGGGAAAAACAGTGGAAATCGCGTTAAGTTGATCTGCCGATTGTCTACTTCAGTTTCGGCAAAATCCGTATTGACAGTTATGCCAGCCTTCAGATTTGGGGTGATGTTGTAATTGATTTCGCCTCCGGCATTCGCAGAATAAGAATTGGAATAGGATCCATCTTCCTCATTTCTGCTCTTATTTTGATTTGCAATGACATAAGGAATTGCTTCAACGCCAATTCCTTGGGAGATATTTTTTAATCCACTGAGTACACCGGCATCTTGTGGTCGTCGGATGCCTTGATTCCGCTGATGACCCGACCAGAGAACGATTTCATTTTTTCTTCGGATGATTCGCTGGAAGTTAATTCCCCATTCTTCCAAACTTGGATCAAAATTCAGTGTCATAAAAGGGATCTGGATTTCAGCCGACCATCCATCGGATCTTCGCTTGACCCAAGCTCGCCATATCCCATTCCAAGCGGTATTCAGGGTAGATCCTTGTCCAGTTTTCAGGATGGCATCACCCATCATTCCCAGGGGATTGATTTCAAAATAAAATCCGGACCGCTGATCATTATAGCTGTCAATCAATATCGTAAAACTATCGTCCGTACTAAGATTGGCATCTCTTCTTCGCTGAAATGCCTTAATTTGATCAGGTTCAGAGTCGTAAAATATGGCACTGATATATAGGTTTTTCCTGTCGTAAGCGATTCGAATTTCGGTTCTTTCACTTGCAGGCTGTCCTTCTATGGGTTCTTGTTGCAGAAACTGAGATATCGGCTTTGCATTTTGCCAAAATGCTTCATCTGGGCTACCGTCAAGTTTGACTTGATCCTGACCATCCAAAAAGTACGCCTCAATCCTTGGCTTTTCCTGAGCCAAGAGTTGGATCGAAAAAAGTGAACAGACAAGGAATAATAGGTTTGATTTCAAGTGTTTCTATTTGGTACGTTATTTTCAAGCCTGTCGGCAGGCCTGATTTCATTACAAAATCAAAGCTAAGTGAGCATATTGGCCTTTCTTTCTTTTTTTTGATTAATGGTCCACTAGCTCGAGCTTTCATTTTCGAAATTTTGTCAGATTCAGGAGCTCTCAATCATAAAATACCTTAAGTTGAAATATGCAATTCTTCCAAAAACATCTCAGGCTTCCTGCTTATCCACAAGGCTATCATTTGATTACCGATCAAATCGAGAAGAATATTCCTGAATTTCGGGAAATTCGAATTGGCTTTTTACAGGTTTTTCTACAGCATACCTCAGCAGGACTGTGTATTAATGAAAACGCAGACCCAACAGTGCGGAAAGATTTCCAAACCTTTGTAAATGAATTAATTCCGGAAACTTATCCACGCTTTGTCCACGACTATGAGGGGACAGATGATATGCCAGCACATATCAAAAGCGCATTTTTTGGAGTAAGTCTTCAAATTCCCATTTCCGGTGGAAAACTTGCTCTTGGAATTTGGCAGGGAATTTACCTCTGTGAATTTCGCAACCAAGGCGGCAATAGAAACCTGATCCTTACCGGATTCGGCACCAAATAATCGGTTAAAAAATTCGCTCTACCATTGATAAAAATCCTTGGTTGGAATCAGTTTGCGAAGTTACTTTTGCATGCCTTGAACCTCACATGAAATCACTACTCGGAATTGCCGGCTTACTTTTCTGCCTTCTTTCATTCCCATCTCTTGCTCAGGTATTTTCAGTTCCAAATGCTTTTGCACAGAAGCTGAAAGAACCCATTACCCTGGACGGAAATCTGGATGAAGAAATATGGACCAATAGTGAAGCATGGAACGGAGGTTTTACACAATATTTTCCCTCAGACACGTCAGCTTCACGAATAAATACTAGGGTTAAGATCGCTTTTGATGATAACAACCTCTATATCGCTGCCGTCATGGAGAATAACGGCCCTCGCAACTATGTCTCGACCTCCCTTCGTCGGGACTTTCGAGGGGAGCAGAATGATGCGATTGTATTTGTCTTTGATACTTTCAATGACAAAACAAATGCGTTCCAGTTTGGGATAAATCCCTATGGTGTTCAACGGGAGGGATTAGTATCCAACGGAGGCACGAGATCTCAAGACTTAAGCTTGGCTTGGGACAATAAATGGTATTCCAACGCTAAAATTTTTGAAGATCACTGGCAAATGGAGGCGATTATTCCCTTATCCAGCATTCGATTCAATGAAGGAGCTCAAAACTGGAATGTCAACTTTTACAGAATAGACAGCCATGAAGGGGAGCGAAGCACTTGGTCACCTGTTCCAAGAAATATCCCGATCATAAGTACAGCATTTTCGAGAAAACTCATTTTCGAAGAACCCATTAGAAAGAGTTCTGCAAATATTTCCCTGATTCCCTATGTGGCAGGGCGAACATCCCGAAATTTTCTGGAAGGAACTCAGGAAAGCCTGACTCCGGCAATCGGGGGAGATGCCAAAATCGGAATTGGGCCAGCCTTAAATTTGGATTTGACTTTCAATCCAGATTTTTCCCAGGTGGAAGTGGATGAACAAGTGACCAATTTGGACAGATTTGAGATCTTTTTCCCGGAAAGGCGACAGTTCTTTTTGGAAAATGCAGACCTCTTTGACAGCTTTGGTCAGCCCAGATCCAGACCTTTTTTCTCCAGAAGAATAGGCGTGGACATCGATTCTGCCACAGGTCAGAATGTTCAAAGTAAGATCCTTTATGGTGCTAGATTGAGTGGAAAACTCAATGAAAACTGGCGTATTGGTCTCATGAACATGCAGACGGCTACTGATGAAAATGCCGGGATCTCGGGGAAAAATTTCTCGGTGCTTGCAATTCAGAAAAAAGTATTTGCCCGGTCCAATGTGGGCTTAATTTATGTCAATAAGGAATCCTTGGCCTTAGATGAATTCCAGCAATTGTTTGACCCGACCGCCTACAATCGGCTGATTGGAATGGATTATAATCTTAACTCTTCCAATGGAAAATGGACCGGAAAGGTGTTTTATCATCGGACTTTTGAATCTATCGATCAAGTCAAGCCCTATTCTTTCAATGCCTATATGCTTTTTACCGATATTCATTGGAATTGGACATTCAGTTTTCAAGACGTCGGAAAATCCTTCAATCCCGCAGTCGGGTTTGTACCTCGGGTAGATTTCAAGCGGATCAATCCAGACCTGAGTTACCTTTTCTATCCGAAATCCAAACTGATCAACCGGCATGGACCAAAAGTCGAATATGAAGGCTACTGGAATGAAACACTGGGCACGACGGATCGGGATATCAATCTTGGATATATCATTCGATTTAATTCCCTTTCTGAATTGGAAATTAAGCAGCGGAATCGCTACCTCTACCTCTTTCAAAACTTCGATCCAACCCGTTCGGGAGGTGAAGCTCTTTTGGCCGGTACGGACTATCGCAACAAAACCATACAGGTCGAATATAAAAGTAATCCAAGGAATGTATTCAACGTATTGCTAGATGCCGAAGCAGGGCAATACTTTACCGGTAGCTTTCAGCGGGTCACCAGTCAAACGGGCTTTAGAATGGGATATCTGGCAAATATTTCGATGAACTTCAATTATGCCAGAATTAGACTACCACAACCGCAGAATGATGCAGATTTACTTTTAGTCGGCCCGAGGATAGATTTGACCTTTAGCAAAAAAGTGTTCTGGACTACCTTTATCCAATACAACAATCAGATCGACAACCTGAATATCAATACCCGATTGCAGTGGCGCTATGCACCGGTTTCAGACTTCTTCCTAGTCTATACGGACAACTATTTCCCCGGAGATTTTATGCCAAAACAGCGTTCCTTGGTGTTTAAGCTGAATTATTGGTTGAATATTTAATGAAAAGACCTGCTAGGTTTTGAAAACCTGGCAGGTCTAGTTTTGATTTTACCATTAAGGAATTAAGAAAATGAAGAGTCTAAATTCACCGCTCCAATCTTAATGTCCTCAATTTTCTTAATGGTTTGATCTGTAAAACATCAAAATGGTTTCACTTACTCGCCTCCACTCTTACCTTTTTCCCCGTCATCAAGATTCTTCGATATCCATCCTTTGTATCCGAACTGATTTCTTTGCCTAAAACTTTCACTTTTGAATATTCGGCTGGAATTTCAATCGAAATACCCCACTTGGATTGTATCTGCTCGACTTCGATTGCTCGGACACCTGACTTATCCACATAGCTAAGGCTGATTTCATTGTCACCAATCTTGACCTTTTGAATGGATGCATCTTCCCATGCAGTCGGCATTTGTGGACGAATGTAGATTACCTTATTTCCAGCATCAGGTTTAATTCCAAAAAACTGGGTGATCATCGGAACCGCATAACTGTACAAATTCCAAGCTTGAGTAAACATCCCATAATCGGGAGACACTTCATAAATCGATCCCGGTAATGCAAACCCAAAACTTCTTGTCATCCGCTTGAGGTAATCTAAAGCCTGATCCGGATTGCCGTAGTTATTTTCTCCAATGGCAGAAACACCTGTCGGCAAGGTCATCACTGCACCCGTATAGGAAAAACTTTTGCTTCCTGTAAAAGACCCATCTTCACTCTCTGCACTTTCATCCCGATCGATTCCGGTTACGAAAACGCCAAAAGGATTGGTATACTTTCTTCCAGTTTCCAACGCGATTTTTGCTTTCTTCGGATCAGCGATTCCAGTTTCCATCGGCGTATTCACCACCCAATTGTGATACAAGACAAAACCTTGTTTCTGATTTATTGGCAATGTGGATAACTTAGCTTTTGTAGCTTCCAATTCCGCTACCGCCCAAGGCTTATTCAGCGTGTCAGCCCGAATTATAGCCCCATCAATCAAGTGAAGCGCATCCTCTGCTGTCCCGATAAAATCCGCATAACTACCGAATTCCTCCACCCAAAAGTCCGAGTTTATCTTGACAGCCAAGGCATCCGCTGTCTGTTGATAACTTTTAGAAAGTGCAGTTTTTTCAAGAATTTCGGCCATTTTAGCAGCATCGGCAAATGCTTTTTGGCTGTAAACTGCCACATCGATCATCTCTGATTCCAAGCCATGGATCTCCATCATTCCGTACCCGTCTGCCAAAAGATTCCCGTCTTTGTCATTTGCCTCCAAAAGCCAAGTCAATCCTTCTTCAATCGATGGAAAATATTTCTCCAAAAACTCCCGATCCCCAGTCCAGCGATAAACATCCCAAATCGTCGATGCCCATTGCGGAGTTTCATTGATGTTTCCGGGATTGAAAACCGCGCCATTGGTGCTGACTTCATGCACGATGCGCCCATTGCCGTTTGCCTTTTCAGAGAGATTGTGGATAAGTTCGATCGTGGAATAAACCAAGTCTTTTCTACCCGTGGTGATAAGTCCTTGAATGGTGTATTCACTGTCCACACCAAAAAACCAGGGATAATCCGGCAAACCTGCACCAAACCCTCTTCCCATTCCTGGAACTTCACGAACCAGCCAATCCGTATTGTATTTCGTCCATTCAAATGCTTGCTGAAGTTCTTTGTCTGGTATGGTGATCTGAGAAAGCTCTTGGATATTTTGATATCGTTTCTTTTTTGCCAACCAATCACCTTGCAGATTTGACCTCAAATCCGCCAAGGTCTCCAAAGCTTTCAATTGACTTCCTGTTGAACCCGAAATGTAAATTGGAATGATTTGCTCAGTCCCTGCAGGCAAGTTGATTTCCAAACCCAAACCAGCATTGGTTCCATTTCCTTTGGGAGTCATCTGACATGTTGATGATGCTGTCGGGCTCAATTCCATTCCCTTTGCACTTCCCCAAACTACAAACCAATCATTACCCTGATCTTTTCCCGTGAACGTATTAGTCTGCTCATCAAAAGTGATTTCGTCTGGATTGTCGACCATTCCTGTTCGTTCTCCAAGCCAAACCGGCATCAGATCAACATAAGCATTGAAGTCAAAGCGAACCGATTTATCAGACTTATCCACATTTTTAATTTTAAATAGAATGACCATTCCTTCCCGTCCATCCGGCACAAATTGAAGTCTTTCGACTTCAATCCCATTCTCTGGATTTGAAAAATTAAGGACATTAGCAAAAGGATAATTTGTAAAAGAACTAGCCTGGTCAAGACAAAATGTATTTTCACTCACTGAAACAGAAGCTGTGAAACCATCCAAAAGCTTGATTGGATGAAGCCAAATTCCGCCCATTTCTCCTTCCACATGCCATCCCAAGTCTGGAAAGGTTCCGTCTTGGTGTCCTACTAGATACACCCGATCCCCGGCTGCGGCAAAAGGGGATGTGAGATAGTCTGAATTTCCTGTAAGACCTGTTTGAGTCTCTAAGTCTGAGAAAATAAACTGTTCGGAAGTAGGACTACCGCAAGCAATGAAAATTAGAGCAACAGGAATGAATAGGCTATTGATAACTCGCATGTCTGGGAAGTTTGATTCTGAAAATTATGGTTTTTGTACTGAATAACTTTTAAAAATTGAAATCATTAAAAAATCAAGGATCAAATTCACAAAATCAGGGACAAAAAGAAGCTATTCCAAAATCAAAAATTCATCAATTAAAATTCATTAGAAAATCTAAACACTTCTCATAAAGTGTCTGTTTTAGGAATATGAAGCATAATCGGGTAATAGTTTGGTTTCGAAATGATCTTCGAATCTCGGATAATGAGACGCTTACAAGAGCAATTCAATCCGGAATTGAGATTATTCCAGTTTACTGCTTCGATCCGAGAATGTGGGCTAAAACGGAATTGGGAATAGCTAAGACTGGAGCTTTTCGTACACAGTTTTTAATTGAATCAGTTGATGACCTTCGGAAATCCATTAGAAACCTTGGAGGAGATTTGATCATACTTCAGGGAAAGCCTGAAGATAAAGTTGTCGAATTGGCCGAAAAAATTCAGGCTAAGGCCATCTTCTTTTCCCAAGAGGTGACCTCAGAGGAAAAAGATGTGGATAAGTCCTTGGAAAGCGCAGCTTTTGCCAAAGGAATAACCACAGAAAGTTTCTGGCAGAGCACTTTATATCATATTGAAGATTTGCCTTTTCCAGTAAGTCAAACGCCTGAAGTATTTACACATTTCAGAAAAGCAGTAGAAAAAATGGCGAAAGTCCGACCTTCTTGGAAGACGCCAAAAACAATAAATTATCCGAGTGATTTAGATTTCTCTTTACTGGGGAATTTACCGTCACTACTTACTTATGGACTGGAGAAACCCGACCGGGATGCCAAATCGTGGATGGAGGTTGAAGGTGGAGAGCAATCCGGATTCGGGCGACTTCGGTCCTACTTTTGGGAAAAAGACCTGTTGAAAGTTTACAAGGAAACTCGCAATGGGTTGATCGGGATGGATTACAGCTCAAAATTTTCGCCATGGCTGGCATTGGGCTGTATCTCCCCTCGATCGATAGTAGAGGAAATTACGAGCTATGAAAAAGAGCGGAAAAAAAACGAAAGTACTTATTGGCTGATCTTCGAGCTGATTTGGCGGGACTATTTTCGATTCATCGCCAAAAAGCACGGTGATAAGATATTCAATATTCAAGGTATCAAAAACCAAGAGGACTCCTGGAGTAGAGATAAGTCTCAATTTGAGGCTTGGGCTGAGGGGATGACAGGAGTTCCTTTTGTAGATGCTAACATGCGTGAATTGAACGCAACCGGATTCATGTCCAACAGAGGACGGCAAATCGTTGCGAGCTTCTTGGTGAATGATCTGGGAATTGACTGGACTTGGGGTGCGAGTTACTTCGAAAGCCAACTCATCGATTATGATGTTTGCTCCAACTGGGGAAATTGGATGTACGTGGGTGGGGTAGGGAATGATCCAAGGGAAAATCGCTACTTTAATATCCTTCGGCAGGCAAAAAATTACGATCGAAATGGAGAGTATGTCAGAATCATGATCCCTGAATTACAGGCTATTAAAGGTTTTGACATTCATCAACCTTGGGAGTTATCCACATCTCAACTTAGAAGTTTGAAAATCCAATTTGGCCATACTTATCCACAGCCTTTGCGGAAAATTCCGACACTGGAAAAAGCTTATTAATCAAACCAAAACCTATTACAAAACCTCAGAATTCTGGGGTTTTTCTTTTTTGAGATTTTTCTGGGTAGGCCTCCAAAGCACAAAATAAAAAACTATGGTCATCCAAAGCTGGAAAAAAGCATTTTGCCCCCAAGTTGACCATTTATAAATTACAGAAAAATCAAAAGTCATAGTGGGGTAAACATAAGCTTGAACTAACAAGAAATAAATGGCAGAGCTTACAAGTACACTTACCCAAGTAGATCTTGCTTTTAAATAGTTTAGAAAATCTTTCATTGCTCAAAATTAAAAGAACAGCGATAAAAACAAAACTAATTTTCCAGTAATCTTCAATTAATCAAATTCGTTTACGAATCCCTTTCCGATTGGTCTTTGGATTGCTGCTCTTGAATTTTTGATTTATGATCCCTGAGATTCGATCTCCAGAACAACAAGTAATAACCGACAGTCCAGCAGACAGTATAAAAAATCAGCTTTGAATAGGATTTTGGTTGGTAAATAAAATTCCAATCGAAACCTTCTTTCAAGCCGATGTATCCATCTAGAAATACTTGACCAATACTCGTTAGCAGAATAAACCACCAAAAGGATTTTAGAAAAAGCTTCTTGTCAGTCAATTTTTCCAAAGAAAAGGAATATAGACAGCGTAAAAGAAACGCTCAAGGGATAGTATGTGAAAGGATGTTTATTTCAGGTTTAACATTTATTTGTATGTACGCTACTTTGCCAGTTTATCAAAACCATTACTAGAAATTGGCTCAAATACTAATATTCAGGCCCTCTTCGCCTGCGCGCCGTGGCGTGGTCTTCGGTCACTTGTGCTGAGCGTAGCCGAAGCATCCAGCCCCTTATCAGTGGAAAATTGCCTACTGGCAGAAAAGCGTATATCCTCAAACATTTATTCCAAAAACCTCATAAAAAGGCTCAAATGTTTTTTGTTGGCAATTATTCATCGTAATATTGCAATGTAATTCAGAGACAGAGGATATAGTCTATTAAATCGATGGAGTTCCGATCCCACTTTGATGATTTAGAAAGAAAATATAAATGCTCTTAGGAGTAAGAAATATGACCCAAACGATAACTCCATACATGTTTTTTACCGGAAAAGGTGGCGTTGGCAAAACATCGCTATCCTGTGCACATGCGGTGAAAATGGCCGATGAAGGCAAAAAAGTCCTGATTGTCAGCACCGATCCTGCCTCCAATCTTTCCGATGTATTGGATAGCCCGGTGCATGAGACGATTGAGCCGGTAAAGGGTGTGAAAAACCTTTTTGCTATCAATATCAATCCGGAAGTATCTGCTGATGAATACCGCAAGCGGGTAACCGATCCGATGAAAGGCCTGGTTTCCGAAGCTGAAATCAAAAAGATGAATGAGGAACTTTCGGGCGCTTGTACCACCGAGATTGCTTCATTTGACGAGTTTTCACGCTTCATTTCCGGCGAACATGAAGGGGGAAAATTTGATGTTATTGTGTTTGATACTGCTCCTACAGGACATACTTTGCGCTTATTGGAATTGCCGGCAGCTTGGGCATCTTTCTCGGAAGAAAACCCGGATGGTGCTTCTTGCCTTGGCCCAACTTCCGCATTGAAAAGCAGTCAGGAACGCTACAATACAGTAGTGAACACGCTAAGAGATGGAAACAAAACAACTTTTTATCTGGTAGCACGAGCGGATAAATCTTCTTTAAAAGAAGCATCCAGAACAAGTGCTGAGTTGGTCGAACTGGGTTTAAAACAGCAACAACTATTTATCAATGGGGTATTCAAAGCAACTGACTCTGATGATTCCCTTGCTCAAAAAATGGAGGCCATGGCCAACAAGCAGCTCGAGCTAATTCCTGAAAACCTCCTCGAACTTACAAGACAAACGTTCCCCCTTTTACCCTATAATGTTCTCGGAGCAGAAAAGCTTCGCTCGCTATTGGATATTTCTATTCGAAAAGAAATTGTATCCCAATCAACTGGTTCAGACTCAACTTGGACATCAACCCTAATTGGTTTGGATGCGCTGGTGGAGGAAATAATCGGTGAGAAAGAATTTGGACTGATCATGACTATGGGCAAAGGGGGTGTTGGGAAAACTCTTGCAGCATCTGCTATCGCTGTGATGATTGCCCAAAAAGGCCATGAAGTACTCCTGACTACCACCGATCCGGCTGCGCATGTGCAGGATTTTATCAATCAGTTGGGTGACCTACCCGATCATTTGACTATTGACCGCATTGACCCGAAAGTAGAAACTCAACGCTACACTGACAAAGTGCTTCAGCAGAAGGGTAAAAACTTGGATGAAGGAGGCCGAAAGCTTTTGCTCGAAGATCTCAAATCTCCCTGCACAGAGGAAGTAGCTGTTTTTCATGCATTCTCCAAAGCCATTCATCAAGCGAAACGCAAATTTGTGGTAATCGATACTGCTCCGACGGGACATACCTTGTTGCTTTTGGACACCGCAGGCAGCTATCACAGAGAAATCATGCGAGGTACGGGCATGGACGTTTCCAAAATCAAAACGCCCTACATGAACTTGGAGGACTCCTCGCTTTCCAAAGTCATCCTGATTTCCTTGCCTGAGACAACTCCGATGCGGGAGGCGGCAGCATTGCAGGACGATCTGAAGCGTGCTGGCATTTCGCCTTATGCATGGGTGATTAATCAAAGTCTCTCCATGCATGAAGGAATCACAGATGCTTTATTGAAGAAACGAGCCATCGCAGAACTGAAGGTTATCAAAGAAATTGAAAATAAACATGCCGATAAAACCTTCGGCATTCCTTTCCTTCCGGAGGAAAATGTGCTTCCCGCACTTTTGGAATTCTATCAAAATTCACCCACTAAAAATCTTGCCTGAAATGGGAGTTACTAAAACAGATTTATTCACAGAAACGCAGAATGAACTGGCAAACTATGCCCGAGTGCTGGCTCATCCTGCCCGGATTGCCATCATCCAATACCTATTGAGAACCAATACCTGTTGCAACTCTAATCTTGTTGGTGATTTGGGTTTAGCTCAAGCTACCATTTCTCAGCACCTGAAAGAGCTCAAAAGTGTGGGAATCATTCAGGGAACGGTAGAAGGCGTATCGGTCAACTACTGTATCAATCCCGAAAAGTGGCATTATATCAAGGAAATGCTGTTTGAGCTTTTCGATAGCTATAATTCCAGCAATTGTTCAATCTGCTAAAAAAACACTATGCAAGTTTCCCTTTTAACAAAAGTCAAAGACACCATCAAAACTCTGGATGTGGAATCTATTTCCGCAGAGAGAAAGTCTGCTTTACAATCCCTGACCGACTTTATCCAGGTAAAAGTGGATAAAAAAGAGGCTGTGCTTTTGAATTTCATCTGCACCCACAATTCTCGCAGAAGTCACCTTTCCCAAGTATGGGCGCAGGTAATGGCTGCTCATTTTGGCATTCCTCAGGTTTTCACTTATTCAGGAGGAACGGAGGCTACTGCTATGTTTCCTAAAGTAGGTGAAACACTCAAGGAGCAAGGCTTAGAAATTATCCCGCTTTCCGAAGGAAAAAATCCGGTCAATGCGATCAAATATGCAGAAAATGCACACCCGATCATCGCTTTTTCCAAAACCTACGATCATCCCTTCAATCCCGTGTCGAAGTTCGTAGCCATCATGACCTGCTCTCAGGCAGATGAAGGGTGTCCGTTCATCGCTGGAACCGAAAAGCGCATTCCCATCACTTACGATGATCCAAAGGCTTTTGACGGTACTCCCCAACAGACCGAGAAATACATGGAGCGCAGTGTACAAATTGCCACAGAACTATATTATGTATTTTCTAAAGTGAGTGAGAAATGACAAGCAGTAAAAAACAACTTCCTGTTTTCGAACGCTACCTCAGTTTATGGGTAGGACTTTGTATTGCCGCAGGCATAGCAATCGGTCAATTGGCTGGTGATAGCATGCAGTTTCTAGCCGATGCGGAGATTTATAAAGTCAATATTCCGATTGCGATTCTGATCTGGCTGATGATTTACCCCATGATGTTGCAGATCGATTTCAGCAGCATCAAAAATGTAGGCAGAGCTCCGAAAGGTTTAATACTAACTGTTGTGATCAACTGGCTGATCAAACCATTTACTATGGCATTCTTTGCCTGGATCTTTTTTGAGCATCTGTATTCTGCATGGATAGAACCTGAGTTGGCCGGAGAATACATCGCCGGTGCAATCTTGCTTGGGGTGGCGCCTTGTACGGCCATGGTTTTCGTTTGGTCTTATCTGACAGATGGAGACCCTAATTACACCTTGGTGCAAGTCTCTGTCAATGACTTGATTATTTTAGTAGCCTTTGTGCCATTGGTTGGATTTCTCCTAGGGATCACGGACATAGTGATTCCTTACAACACGTTGATTGCTTCTGTCCTGATCTTTGTAGTAGTGCCTTTGGTGGGAGGTGTCATTACCAACAAGATCTTGGTGAAAAAATATGGAGAAGACTGGTTCAAAACTGTTTTTCTACCCCGCCTGAAACCTGTCAGTATCATCGCATTATTGCTAACCTTGGTTTTGCTATTCGCTTTTCAGGGTTTTACTATTCTGGAAAATCCGCTGATCATTTTATTGGTTGCGGTGCCACTGATTATTCAATCGTACTTCATCTTCTTTCTGACATGGTTTGCCGGGCAAAAGCTCAAGTTATCACACGCCATTTGTGCGCCAGCAGCTATGATAGGCACAAGCAATTTCTTTGAATTGGCCGTGGCGGTAGCTATAGCGCTCTTTGGTCTTCAAAGTCCGGCAGCCTTGGTGACCGTTGTGGGAGTTTTGGTGGAAGTCCCCGTCATGTTAAGCTTAGTTGCACTTGCCAATAAATGGAAGTATTAAACCTTAAAATCTGACACAATGAAAAAGAAAGCCATTCTCGCAACAGACCTCTCACAAGCAGCGGATTTGCTGATTCAATGCAGTGCTTTTTATAAGGAATTGGAGATTGAAGAAGTGATACTTTTTCATGCCTTAGGCGTGGAATACATGAACTTTTATGGGTATGTGAATTTGGATAAAACCCAAAAAAGACTCTCAGAACTCAAGGCTATTTTGGAAGAAAAAGGATTTAAAACCTCCATCGAATTGAGAGAGGGGCTTCCATATCTTGAATTGGAAGCCTTTACCAAGGAAATGGATGATGCCATCATTATTTCCGGTTCGAGTGGAAAGGGTTTTTTGAAAGGTATGGCTTTGGGCAGTACAGTAAATCACCTGATTAAGTACACCAGACAACCCCTTTTGGTCGTGCGGTGCAGTGAAGTCAAGGGCGATTCCAATTCCATTTCTCCGGAGTTGACCTGCTCCACTTCCAATCAATGTATCCTTTTCCCAACCGATTTTTCTGAAAATTCACAGCATGCTTTCCAGTTTTTGCTGGAGAATGTGGCTCCAAATGCCAAAACTATAGATCTCCTTCATGTGCAGGATCAACATGTGATGAAGTACCGAAGTGAATCAGAAATTGGAAAATTCAATACAATCGACATTGCTAGGTTGGCAGAAATGAAGAAAAAAGTGATGGCAGTTTCCAAAGCTTCGGTACGAACCGAGGTTGTTTTAGGAAATCCAACCAAAGAAATTTTGAATCGAATCAAGGAACTTAATTGCTCACTTGTGGTGATCGGAAAACAGGGTAGGGGCTTTATTGAGGAATTTATCTTGGGCAGCGTAACCCGAAAAGTACTCGAAGAAAGCGGGATAAATACTTTGATTGTCCCAAATCCACAGGTATAAAAACTTCAGAGATATAAACTTCATTTAAACGTAAAACGATTCAATATTAATAAATATGCAAACAGCTCAATTCACCAAAATCCTTCAAGAAAACCCCAATAAGGCGCTTTTCTTCGAATATCAGATCGGCCAGTATGTGCGTACAGATTACCACATCACGGAGATTAAGAATGTCAATTTCGATACGGTCGACTGCGGTGGTATCCGCAACCAATGGTCAGAAGTCCATATCCAATTGTGGGAAAATGAAATTCCTGAACCTAGTCACTCCGTGGATTCCGGCAAAGCCATGAAAATCTTTGATGTCGTAAATCGAGTCAGAGAAACCTATCCGAATGCAGAAATCAAATTTGAATATGGTAATGCTACTTTCCCAACGGCTGTACTTCCGGTACATCAGATCAAAGACACCGGAAATACATTGATTGTACAGCTAGTTGCTGATCAAACGACTTGCAAAGCCAAGGATAGAGCGACTACTCCAGAAGAAAAAGCTGCGGCTTGCTGTGGGTCAGCTGAAACAGCTCCGAAACTTGCAATGGCATCAGTTCAAGCAGCCGGTAGCTGTGCACCTGGAGGAGGATGTTGTTAGGTGTATGGAGGGTTTAATCAAGATTATTCCTAAGACTTCCTTAAAAAGCCTTCTCGCATTAATTCGGGAAGGCTTTTTTATTTTCAAAACCCACTCACATTCATTTTCTTCCGAATAATCGAGTCACCGTATTTTTAAATGAATTAATCTGATCAATCGGATTAATCAAAGAACCTGAATTTAGGTCTTCATCCTTATCAAACCCCTCCTGCATAGGATAAACCAATAAGTAATTATGGGTTTGAAAATAGTTGTTGAGGTACTTGGGAAGTTTTTTCATAATGGGATCAAAGGATAAACCGTTTTTTCTACTCAAAATCACCACAAGAGCATCATTGCTTTTCAGGTCTCTGGAAATGATTAGAAAGTCTTCCCAATCTTCAAATTGAACATATTGAACAGATATTTCCTGCATTTTCTGAACTTGCTTGATATAGGATAAGGTCTCCTCAGTACCGTAAAAAATGAGTTTAGCACCAGTATTTACTCCGATATTCCACATTCTAAGGAGCCAAAAAGCAAACCCCATTTCTTTCTCAGCACCTTTTGGAATGACAACCATATATTGGTCAATCGTGCTGATCGGCTGGACATTTTTATAGATAAACGTAGTGATGTTACAGTTCTTTAGAATTCCCTCCGTGAGCTTTCCCAAAAAAGTATCAGAAATCCCATGCTGTTGGTGGAGACCTAAAACCAAGTCAGATGCTTTGTTTTCTTTGACTACGCTGGTAATTCCATTGACAATATCTGAGTCATAGCGAATAAGCTCTGTGAGATGATTGTCCGAACCTGAAGCGATTTTTGCAGCTTTTTCGAGCAATTTCCTAGCAGCCTTTTCCTTGGTCGTATCTTGGGAATCTGATGGGACAATATTCAAGGCTAGCAGTGAATTCCTTGACTTTTTGGCTTTGATTGTGATTCCTAGATTGATCAGTTCCTCAATATTTTCCGGGTAATTCACGGGAATCAGAATCTTCTCTGATTTGGAATCAGTGGTATCAGCGTCGTCCTCCTCTGCTTCTAAAGCCAAAACAGCTGCTCCTTTTTGTGCGACAAAAGAAGCCATAGTACAGGTGACCAAAATCATCAGAATTGTACCGTTGAGTACGCTTTCACTAAGCAATCGAATGGGTTCCCCGCTTGGATCTGCACCCAAAATAATGTTATAGCCGATCAATACAGCCGCCAAGGTTGCCGCTGCCTGAGCATTGCTTAGCCCAAAAATGATATCCCGCTGAGCCTTGGAAAATTTGAATGCTTTCTGAGTAATCCATGCTGCTAAAAACTTGGATACTGTTGCTACGACAGTCATCACAGTAGCAACAATGATCGTTTCCCAGCCTTCGAAAAACACTCTGAAATTGATCAGCATACCCACCCCAATCAGGAAAAAAGGAATAAATAAGGCATTGCCCACAAACTCAATCCGATTCATCAGTGCAGAGGTATGTGGAATCAGACGATTAAGCGCCAATCCTGCCAAAAACGCACCAATAATGGCCTCAATTCCTGCTGCTTCTGCGAGAAAAGCCGCCAGAAACACCATCGCCAACACAAAAATGTATTGGGAAATATTGTCGTCAAATTTGGTGAAAAACCAGCGACCAAGAATTGGGAAAACAAACCAAACGATGGAAGCAAAAATGATAAAGGATATAATCAGCCGAAGCCAAAATTCAGAGTTGATTTCTCCCTTACTCATGCCCACAATCACCGCAAGGACTAGGAGGGCGAGGGTATCCGTGATCATGGTGCCTCCTACTGTGATATTTACAGCTTTATTCTTGGCCACTCCCATTTTACTGATTATTGGGTAGGCGATCAAGGTGTGTGAGGCAAACATTGAAGCCAACAACACCGAAGTGTTGAGCGGAAATCCAAGCACATACAGTCCTGCCAAAATTCCCAATGTCATAGGAATGGAGAAAGTAAGCATTCCGAAAATGAGGCTTTTCTTGCTGTTTTTCTTGAAATCAGCGAGGTCGATTTCCAGTCCTGCCAAAAACATGATGTATAGCAAACCTACTGTTCCGAACAGGATTACGCTGCTATCCCGCTTAAGAAGATTGATTCCATAAGGGCCGATGATCGCCCCCGCAATGATCAAGCCGATGATCTGAGGGATTTTGAGTTTATTTAAAATTAAGGGAGCAAAAAGGATTATAAATAGGATAGAAGAAAAAATCAACACTGGGTTTGTCCAAGGAAGTTTGAAGTTCAAATCCGCTAATAAAATCATAGAAGTAAAGAGATTTGAGATAGGCATAATTTTCCAGACTGTTCAAAAATAGAAAGAATTGGTCATGGAAACTTATTTGATTTAGCAGTAGCTCATTTCTTCGAAAATCTCCGACAACCCTCGACAATCCCCGACAAATTGCTTTTCGTTTTCAGGCAAACTGATATCTTTAAGGATTCACTTTTTACCAACCAATAAATGGCTCTTAGCTGGAACGAAATCAAAGATCGCGCTTTGCGATTTACCAAAGAATGGGAAGGAGAATCCCGGGAAAGAGCGGAGAAGGATAGTTTTTGGAATGACTTCTTTACTGTCTTTGGAATATCTAGACGAAGACTGGCCACCTTTGAAGAGCCGGTCAAAAAGCTAAATAAACATCAGGGATTTATTGACCTCTTTTGGAAAGGGACACTGCTCGTGGAGCATAAGTCCAAAGGAAAAAGTCTGGATGGAGCGTTTGAGCAGGCTTCTGACTACTTCCATGGAATCAAGGATCACGAACTCCCAAAATATGTCCTGGTTTCAGACTTTGAAAACTTCCGACTTTATGATCTGGAAGAAAAGACAGAGCATAACTTCAACCTCGCTGAATTTCACAAAAACATCAAGCTCTTTGGATTCATCGCTGGATATCAAAAGCGAACTTTCAAAGATGAGGATGAGGTAAACATTGCCGCTGCCGAACTCATGGGTAAACTCCATGATCAGCTGGAGGACAGCGGTTATACGGGTCATGATCTTGAAGCTTACTTGGTTCGCTTGCTGTTTTGCCTTTTTGCGGATGATACTGGGATATTTGAAAAAGACACTTTCAAGGAATTCATCGAACTCAAGACTAACGAAGACGGATCTAATCTCGGCGCGATGCTGGCTCAGTTTTTCCAAGTGCTGAATACCCCTCGGGAAAAGCGCATGAGTAGCTTGGACGAACATCTTGCAGCCTTTCCCTATGTCAATGGAAAACTTTTTGAGGAATTCCTGATGATTCCGGCTTTCAATTCTCGGATGCGGGAGATTTTATTGCTTTGCAGTTCGCTGAACTGGGGTAAAATCTCTCCAGCAATATTCGGATCTATGTTCCAATCAGTGATGGATCCCAAAGAGCGCCGAAATCTTGGCGCACATTACACCTCAGAGAAAAACATCCAAAAGCTAATCAAACCCTTATTTCTGGACGAACTCTGGGAGGAATTCCACAAGATCAAGGGAAATAAAAAGCAGCTGAAGGAGTTTCAGGTAAAACTGGGAAAGCTCAAATTTCTCGATCCCGCCTGTGGCTGTGGAAACTTCCTGATTATCACTTATCGGGAGATTCGCCTCTTGGAATTGGAGGTGATGAAAGAAATCTACAAAGGGCAGCAAGCTATCGGTATCCAAGAGATTCTTTGCGTGGATGTAGATCAGTTTTATGGAATTGAATTTGAAGAATTCCCTGCGCGAATTGCAGAAGTCGCCATGTGGCTGATCGACCATCAGATGAATTTGAGAATTTCAGAAGAATTCGGCATGTATTACGCTCGACTTCCTTTGAAAAAATCAGCGAAGATATTTCATGGAGATGCTTTAGCTATTGATTGGCAAAGTCTCTTAAATCCAATAAATAGCATAGATGTCATTGCAAAGCATGCAAATATCTATTTGGTTAATGAACCTGCTGCTGAATACAAAACGGTAAATGTCCAGTCAGAAACAGTACAGTTTCATTATGGAGGCAAACCCGAAGAAAACCCAGAAATCAAATTTGATTACATACTAGGGAATCCCCCATTTATTGGTGCTAAAGTAATGTCGTCGCTTCAAAGAGAAGCGGTGGTCAGGGAATTTGATGGGTCTCAAGGTTCGGGAACTGTGGATTATGTTACAGCATGGTACATAAAATCAGCTAAGTACATTCAAGATACCAAGATCAAGGCTGCGTTTGTTTCAACCAACTCTATTGTCCAAGGGGAACAAGTCAGTCTTCTCTGGGGCCAAATGCTGAATAAGTACAAAATCAAAATTCATTTTGCCCATCGTACTTTTAAATGGAGTAATGAAGCAAGGGGAAAAGCAGCTGTTTATTGCGTGATTGTGGGATTTGCTTCATTTGATGTTTCCAAGAAATTCATCTATGACTATGATGATGTAAAAGGTGATCCAAATGAAATCATAGTAAAACACATCAATCCTTATTTACTTGATGCTAAGGATGTTTTTGTTACCAAAAGAAGTACTCCAATCTGTGATGTCCCGAAGTTGAGTTTTGGAAATATGCCATTGGATGGTGGCAACCTATTCTTGAATGAAAGTGAGAAAGAGACATTAATTGCTAAATATCCACAAGCTACCAAATACATCAAACGTGTATTTGGGTCAGAAGAATTTCTTCACAACAAGACCAGATATTGCTTGTGGCTCGAAAATGCACAACCCAATGAGTTAAGACAGATTCCAGAGATTTTGGAAAGAATCGAAGCAGTGAGAAAGTTTAGATTAGCCAGTATCGCTCCTTCCACTCAGAAGTTTGCATCAACACCAGGATTATTTCGTGATAGAAGGCTCCCTAAAACATATGTGGTCGTGCCTAAAGTGAGTT
Organism: Algoriphagus sp.; assembly: GCF_046296635.1. Taxonomy (GTDB): domain Bacteria; phylum Bacteroidota; class Bacteroidia; order Cytophagales; family Cyclobacteriaceae; genus Algoriphagus. Next base: position 24,800 of record NZ_JBKBKZ010000001.1, read on the forward strand.
CGGAAAAGAGAAAGTACATTCCGTTGGGATTTTTTACCGATGAATACATTGCAACAGACCTTCTTTTTATCATTCCAGATTGCTCCTTATATCATTTTGGAGTATTGAGTTCGATGATGCATATGGTTTGGACAAGGAATGTATGTGGTAGACTAAAAGGTGATTATAGGTATTCGAAAGATATTGTCTATAATAATTTTCCTTGGCCTGTCAATCCTAGTCAAGAAAAGATTGCAGAAATTGAAAATAGTGCAAAGAGAATATTGGAAGTTAGGTCAGGATATGTGAGCAGTTCTTTAGCGGATCTTTATAATATCAAAACAATGCCGCTTGATTTAATCAAAGCCCACAAAGAATTGGATAAGGCTGTAGATAAGGCGTACAGAGCATCTTCATTTCCATCTGAATCAAAAAGATTAGAATACTTATTTGACCTACTTGAAGACTATCTTGGAAAAATCTTTAAAAGTTAATGAAATGAATAAAATACATATTTCACAAGTCCGGAGAGAAGTTAAGACCATTACCTTCCATCGAAAACCTACTTCTTGGGAAATAAAATTTGGATATGGCGCAATGCATTTCCGAGAATTTGAAATAAGCGAGCTTCTTGATGAGAACGGTTTTATTAAAAATAGAATTAGGGCAAAAAATGACGGGTTGGTTTATACATATTTCTAACCCCTAAATAAAGGTTTTGGTGTATGAATTATTAGAGGATTTAATTAGGCTATTAGAAAACACTTAAATATTTATACCATGGAAAAATTACAGCTTCATTATTATTTGGAAAATAATTCTCATGCAATGAATGCCTTTATAAAGAATAAGGCCGAATTAGAATTATTGAGACTTCTAAATCATGTTTCAAAAACTTTAAAATATGATTTAGAATTTGAAATTGAGGCATTAGAAGAAGGTGGGATATTAGAAAGAATCAGAATTATAAATAAGAAAAAAGGTAAGACTTATGTATTAGCTTTATCAATTTTTGGCAGTATTTTTACAACTATATTGACTAACGTTATTTCTGACTATATATCTAAAAACAAGAAATTGGAAAATCTCCAGATTGAGGTTTTAGAAAAGGAAAGCATCAAACTTGACTATGAAATAAAAAAATTGAAAGAAGCTGATTATAAAGATGAGGATTCTTTGAAAAAAGTAATCTTGTTTTTGTTAATGGATGGTAAAGTTAAAGTTTTAAAATCCAATTTTTATGAGTTCCTAGATAATGAACAAAAAATAACACAAATTTCTACATTAGAATTGGACAATAATAATGAGCCTATTTCCGAAGAAAAAATAGTTGAAAAATCAAAATTCAAACGATTTGTCGAAAAAGAAATTGAATTGGAACCAAAGGTAATTTCTAATTCAGAAGTTGAAATTATTTCTCCAGTTTTTAAAAAAGGAAATGACAATTGGAAAGGAATCTTGAATGGTGAACCGATAGAATTTAAAATAGGTGATTTAGAATTTAAAAAGAAGGTTTTAGATAGGCAGGTTAGTTTTACAACTGGAACAAAAATTTTATGCGAATTAGAAATTAAAATTGTATTAGACAAAAAGGGTGATCCTAAAGTGAAATCAAGATACGCATATGACATAGTGGTAAAGTAACTTGAATTCTAAAACTCGGATTGGATTTATTTCTAATTGCAGTCTTCGGTACCTGTATTTATTTACTTAAAATCGAAATAAATTTCAAAACAAAAAATATTGAGATATCTTATTAAATTTCTATTTATGAGAAAAGTATTATATTCTATTTCAATCATATTGGTAGTTCTGCTAAATTTTCAGGAAGCTTATTCTCAAACTGAAAATTTTGACAAAATAATGCAAGATCAGATAAGGCGAGGAAATAATCTAAGGTTTGTTTCTGACAAAGGTTTAAGAGTTTCGGTTGTCTTTGAAGGTTTAGATGACTTGGGGGCTAATCTACCATTTAGTAAAGAGAGCCTCGTAACTGATATAGAGTTGAAATTGGATCTACATGGTATAAACTATACTCGGGAGTATGACTTAGTAGCAAGACCGGTTTTATATATCACTGTTCTTGCCATAGTTGGTGAATATAATACTATTTTTTATAGTGGAGCTTTAACATTAGAGACTACAATAATTGAGGGTGCGGATTATAGGGACAAAAATGGGCCTATTTTTCAGTTTAACTCTTTAACTCTTTATGATAAGCACATCATTGGAGAAGCAGGAAAATCCAAATACTCAAGCATAAGAAATAATTTATTGTCTTTAGTTGATAGTTTTATAGCTGATTACAATTATGCCAACCGAAAATAATTTCCCCATCTCTGCGTAGTCCATTTCCTTTCACCTTTGAGGTTCCGTTGACGCTAGGTGTAGTCCCCCTCTGGGCGTAGTTTATTGCCTTTCAGCTTTGAGGTTCCGTTGAGGCTAAGCGTAGATTGCATCTACGCTTTTATATTTTTCGGAATTTGTAATTCCTTTTCAAAAATGTTCAACACCTCCCGAAATCGCTTCGCTCAACGGGACTGAGGCTTCGGGGTTGTCTTCCTCATTATCGTCTACATTTTTCCGACGCTAGGTGTATTCCCCTACTTCGGCGTAGTCTATTGACTTTCACCTTTGAAGTTCAATGGACGCTAGGTGTAGTCCACGATAGCTATCGGGAGCATCTACATCCTACTGTTTTTTGGATCCCGTACAGCTGTCGGAAGTAATTCCATTTCCCATAAGTTCAACACCCTTCGGGGTTGTCATCCACCATCTTGACCTTCATTCCCCTAGGTTGCACCTAGGGCTATTGAGAAGTTCGATCCTTTCAGGATCATTAATTCTCTTCCCGAAATCTCCGTGCTCATCGGAACTTTCGTTGCAGTATCTTAATCTTTCGCATTCGTTAATCTTTCGCATTCGTTGTTTCCAATCCCCGACCCCTGATAAGGGGTTAAACATATCAATAGCCGCGGGTGAAACCCGTGGAAAACGATAGATACGATAGATTCCCCACGACCCCGCAGGGTGTCGAACATTTTCTTGATTTCCCAATAGTTCATCCCAGTTCGGGATTGTCGCTCTATTCCCCCGAAGGTTGTCGAATATATCTCTTGATTTCTCAATAGTTCAACATTCGACGGGTTCACCCTCGTAAATCAAAAAAATAAGATTGAAAGTAAATCAATAGATTTGGCGAACAAATCACTTGAGAATCCGGATCAGATTGGATTATTTAAACAATAAAAATGAACCCTAAGGACAGAATCTATCTTAAAATTTTAATTGGAATTAGTTTTTTAGCCTTGGCCCTTCATCTTCTGATTTTATTGAAAATCATACCCTATGAACTTACCTGGGGGGGAAAGCTGAAAAATGACAGCGAGATGTATGTTTTTGAGTTCTTTTCAATTACAGTAAATTCATTTCTATTGTATGTTTTACTTCAAAAGGGAAATTTTGTAAAACGGGTTTTTGGACCCAAAACCTTAACCGTAATCTTGTGGGTTTTCTTTGGCATTTTTGTGCTCAATACCTTTGGAAACCTATTTGCAGAAACAACCTTTGAAAAATCATTTTCAATTGTGACACTAATCAATGCCGTTTTAATCTGGAAAATTAATAGATCGAATTCCGGATTGCAGAACTTGCAAGCCTAATGCATTTAAGGACTTGTTAAATTTAATTGCCTTTCTGAATCCAAATTCATAAGCAGGAGCCTATTTCCTCAGTATAGGACCTTAGCCCTAGATGGGATTTGGAAGCTTTATTTTAAACTTTAAATTGCGATCTTGTTAGTTCAAATGTTTCCTATGAAAAATCAATTTTCAGTCCTATCAGCATTTTTGATCTTGCTTTTTGGCTGCGCAGCACCAAAGGAAAATGATTCCAAAAGCGAAGTTGAATTTGTGGTCACTGACAAATTCAAAACCTTTCCACTACCAGAGGATTTTGGTCACTCAGATTTGTATTTTCAATCAATAGCCGATCAATACTTTTTTCTTTTCGACTATGGTAGAATGCAACTTTTGACCTATTCCATCTCTGAAGAACGCCTAATCAATACCATCAAATTTGAAAAAGAAGGCCCAAAGGGCGTAGGAGCTATTTTGGCTGTTTTTGTCAAAAATCCAGAGGAGATTTACCTAACCACAAGGGGTAATCAGCTCTACAAATTTGACGGTGATGGCAACTTACTTCAAAAATTAGAGATCAATGTGGAGGGTTTGGAGGAAAAGGGAATCAGTCTTTTCTCGAATATTTTCACTCTGGCAAAGGATGGATTTTACTTTCCCGCTTTTCCCTTAGTTTTTGATTGGACGACTTTGACACCAAAGGAATTGACCGAAATCCCAAATCTGATGCGTTATGATACGCTCAGCAAAACTTTTGACATGATCAGTTATTTTCCGGAGGAATTTGTGGGTGATAACCTCAACAAATCCATTTTTCCTTTATTGTCCTTAGGCCCTGACGACAGGCCTGTAATCAATATGAACTTCAGGAATATTTACAGAATAGTAGATGGAGCGGTAATCTCATCATTTGCGGGGCACTCGGGTTTCCCAAATAATCCGCCGACCTCTAATTCTCCCAAGCTATTTGAGGATATGGACGAGATTATGAAATTGATTAATCACGTGGACATCTACACGGATTTGTTTTATCTCAAAAATCAGGATTTAATGGTTCGAGTGGCTAAGTTTGAAGATGTACCTGAGAATTACATGGACAGCGACTCTTTTATGGCCTCGAGATGGGGATTAGTATTCTTGGATTCAGATTTCAATAAAGTGGGTGAATTGGAATTAGAAACTGACAGATATTACGGCAAGTATATTTTCGGTGACAAAGAGGGAATTTGGGTTTCCGCTGATCATCAGAACAACCCCGATTTTTCCGAAGATTTCCTTCGATTTCAATTGATAGAGGTGAGGAAGTAAGGGCTTCGATTTGAAGTTCCACTGGTGCTGGAAGCAATTGGTGATAGCAATCGGGAGCATGTTTACATTTCGATTTTGAGGATTCTTATCCTGGTGTCGACAGGACTTATATTCTTACTTCAAAAACCTTTACAGAGTCTATTTTTATCAGGCAAAAAATTAATATTACTTTCGATAAATTTTATTTGGATTGAATCTAAACAAGGAATACTTTTGCCTTTGTTAAGATTGATTCTAAATAAATGAAACGAATTCTACCTCTTTTTTTGATCCTGCAAATAAGTATTTCCACAATGGCGGATCAGGTCTCTGGCAGGTTAATTAGCAAAAAGGCCCAGGAACCAATAGCCTTTGCACAAGTATTTGTTCAGACTGATGATGAGTTGCTGGGAACTGTGACTAACGAAGAAGGATTTTTCACTTTAAGGGCTCCGGGTATAATCATTGGAGAATTGATAATACAATCCTTAGAAACAGGAAAAATTAATTATGGCCCTATCAACACCTCAACTAATAAAAACCTCACTTTAGGAGACCTCAGTTTGGACTTGGCAATTACCAATCTTGCTCAAGTGGAAATTCGTGGAGACATCGGAGTTACCCAAATAGAACCTCAAAAAATCACTTACTCTACTGAAGATTTACTGTCACAAACAGGTGGCACAGCAGGTGATATCCTTAAAAATATGCCTTCTGTGGCCATGGGGGGAAGTCCCAACCAAAATAGAGACATAAGATTTAGAGGTCTGGGAAAGGGCTATACGCTAGTTCTTATCAATGGCAGAAATGTAGGAATAAGCGGAAATAATAGGGAAACTGTTCTTGATATGATTCCAGCTTCACAGATAGAATCTATCGAAATATTATCCCAACCCGGTGCGGACATTCAATCGGATGGGATGAATGGGGTGGTGAATATAATTCTAAAGAAAAATGCTCAATTGGGGACATCGGGTTCAGCCTTTTTGGCCGCGGATAACTTGGGAGGGTATGATGCGAATATCACGTTTAATCAAAAGTCGGGACCTATTCAGGTGATGGCTAGTATTGAAAAATTGAAAAGACAAGCTGATAAAACAGATTTGGGTTTTCAGACCAAGCTAAATGACAATGGCTCTGTAAAGGAAATTATTCCAATTAATAAATTCGAGCAAAGGCGATTTGACAATACCACTGCAAGATTAAATTTAGCCTACGAAGCTGGTAAGCAATGGTATCTGGAAGGCGAATATTTATACGGCCGTCAAGAAGAAGATAAAGATAAGACTGAAAACAACCTCACTTTAGATCCAAATAGAGTATTCAAAAAAGGAGTCCTAAGAGAGGAATCAGAGGATAAAGCTGTGACTTTTCACAACACATTTTTCAGGGCAAAAAAAGTTTGGACGAATGGTTTACAAATGGACCTTGGCCTGAATGCCAATCTTGGAAATGAGTCAAAATATAGACTCAGAGAGGATTTCACTCTTTTGTCAAATGGAAGTGTGGATGCCTCAAAAACCCCTAAGCTTCAACGGGAAAATGAGATAATTGATAACAACAACCTCAACCCCTACCTTTCATTTTCCAAAAGATTCTCAAAAAATGCTTCTATAAAAGGGGGTTACCAAGGCTTTATTATATCAAGAAAGTCAAATCGCTTAATTGAAGATTTCAAGACCACTGAGAATCAATGGGTGGTTAATGGATCAAACAGAAATCAATTCAATATTGCCGAAAATACCCATGCCTTGTTTGTAACCTCAGATTTGATCACCGGTGCTTGGAAGTTTACCTTGGGTTTTAGACAAGAGATTACCGATTTGCAAAGCGAATCGTTTGCTGATACGATTTTCACAGGAAAGTCCACCTACTTTATCCCATTGCCTAATTTTAAAACAATCTACACGCTTTCTGAAAATGAATACCTAACCGCCTCATTTGGACGGAGAGTAAGGAGACCTGGCTATCAGGATTTGAATCCATTCACCGAGATCAAAGACTTGACAGAAATTAGACAAGGGAATTCTGGTTTGAACCCAGAACTTGCATGGACTTATGAAGTAGGCTATTTCAAGCAGGTCAAATGGTTTAATGTCGGTGCAAATCTATTCTACAGAGATATTTCCAACTTGATTCAGAAAAATATTTCAACCACCACAGAAGGGATAATTTTGGAACGACCGGAAAATCTTTCTTCAGCCTATACTTATGGTTATGAATTGCTAATCGGAGCTAGGCCGACAAAATGGTGGAATTTAAACATGAATTATTCAAATTTTGAGTCTGCAATCCGTAGCGTAGGTTCTTTTGAAGGAGATGCGATCAAAGATCAATTTGAATGGACTGCCAAAGCAATCAACGACTTTTCTTTGCCTTGGAAGATAAATTTTCAAGCTACTTCAAACTTTGTAGGTCCGAAGGCTTCCACACAGGAAACTGAGCAAATGCTCTGGTTTATGGATATGGGCTTCTCAAAAGTCATCAAAAGTAATGGGCTTGCAATCCTCAGAATTTCAGATGTGTTTGACAGTATCCAAAAAGTAAGGACCAAAACTGCCGGAACTACCCTTGAAGAAAAAACTGAGGATACCCCAGGACAAATATTTTCACTAGGATTTAAATGGAATTTCTAAGATGAGCGACAAAAAATTCAACCTTCGAAAACAACTTTTCAATTGGCACATGTGGGCTGGGGTAGCCTTTGCCATTCCTGTGATACTTGTGTCACTCACCGCAATATTAATTGCCCACGAGAAAGGGCTTGGTACAAAAAAAGTGCTGGTGAATGCAGGATGGATGCCTGGATATCAGACCAATGAAAAGGATTTGGCCCATTACCTGGATGATATTAAAGCGTTCGCTCAAAACGGAGAAATCAGATATTATGGGACAAAAGTTGGGGTGATTGAAGAAAGTAATCAGGGGCTAACTGTTATTGCCGGAACGGAAGGAAAAGAAGTCCGAGATTTGGCTTTTGTAGAAGCAAAGATGCTTGTGGCAACTAAATATGGCTTGTATGAGATAAATGATAATCAAAGCAAAGAATTGGTGAAAGGGGACTTTCATGGCATTCAGGCTGATGAGAATAGGTGGGTTGCCTCATTAGGCAAATATGGAATTATGACTTCTGTCGATCAAGGAAAAACTTGGTCTGAGGCCGGTAAGTTTTCTGAAAATATCCCCTCAGAGTCATTGGCTGGCATTTCCTCACAACTTGTTCAATCCGGACAGATGGAAGCTGTTGCACTGGAGAAATTAATTCTTGATATCCACACTGGCAAAGCTTTCTTTGGTGAAGGTGCGATGTGGGTTTGGATTGATCTTATTGGACTTTCTCTCCTCCTGATGACCATCACTGGTATCTGGATGTGGTACAAGCGGAAATATGGGAAAACATCCAAAACAACTGCAAGACATCAAGGAAGAGTAAGTAGTCCAAAACCAATTATGCGTCCTGTTATGAAGCCGGTATTAAATTCTGAATCGGCAGAAATTTAGGATAATCCCTTACTTTGAGTAGTCAATTACCTTTCTAATTTGAAGTTCAGTGGACACTAAGTGTAGATTGCCTACCCTGCAATCTGGCCCAATGCTAAAATGATTAGCCGCAGCGAATCATTTTAGCATTGTCCTGCTTTTATATTTTTTGAATCCCGTACAGCTTGTCGGGGATAATTCCATTTTTTCGCTTGTATTGCATTTATGAAATGGCTTTTGTATCAGGAATATTTAATTTAAATACTTAAGCAATTGCTTAAATAAGAAGAATTTTCTAAGTTTGGTCTCAATTGTTCCCCCTTATGGCAAATGACACTTGTATTCGACTCTTAGCGGATCCTATTCAAATCAACCAATGCAAATCAATACTTTCTGAAAATCAGGAATCTTTTCATCGCCTGAGTGAAGTACTTTCATTAGCAGGAAATGAGGTTCGATTCAAGATTCTTTATCTTCTCTCAGTTGAAAAACAACTGTGCCCATGTGACCTTTCCGATATCCTGGGTATGACCATCCCAGCAGTTTCACAGCATCTTCGTAAGCTTAAAGATGGACGAGTAATAATAGGCAACCGAGTGGGTCAGACAATATTCTATTCCTTGTGTCTAGATCCTTTGAAGCTATTGAAGCCTCTCTTCAGCCACATTCAACCCAACATATCGGTATGAAATCGAGCATGTCGTATCCGACACACACTGGAATGATTATCCGTAATGCGAGATTCCACCTGCCTGCCGGCAGGCAGGTATGGCCTCTAAAAAACAATTATAATCATATGAAATCGAGCATGACCCAAAGCGACGCACAGAGGTATGGTTATAATTCATGCGAAGATTCCATGTGGCCTTTAAAAATCAAATTATAACCACATGAAATCTCCCTCAAAATCCCTGGCAGGAGCAAGCATTTTATCTGCTTTTGTCGCTTCGCTCTGTTGTATAACACCTATTTTGGCTGTCATTTCCGGTGCTACAGGATTAGCAGCATCTTTTGCTTGGCTTGATTCTTTTCGCCCATTTTTGATAATTCTGACCTGTATGATTTTAGCTTGGGCATGGTATCGTGCTCTAAGACCCCGGACAAAAGCTGAAATTGAATGTGCCTGTGACGAGAACCCAAGCTTTATTCAAAGCAAGAAATTTTTAGGGATAGTGACAATATTTTCCGTGCTGTTATTGGTTTTTCCTAACTATGCTCAGATTATAGCTCCTTCTCCTGCTGCTAAAGAAATTATCCTAGTGTCGGCAGACGATATACAATCTCTTACTTGGAGTATCAAAGGAATGACTTGTGATGGATGTGAAATCGCTGTTGAGAATGAAGTAAATAAACTCCCTGGGATATTGGCTGTAGATGCTATCTATGCAGAATCGGCTGTAAATGTCAAGTTTGATCAAACAAAGACTAATTCTAAATCAATAGTAGAAGCCATTTCCAAAACAGGATATCAAGTTCTTGGAAAAAAATAAAATTATGCCTGAAATTATCCTTCTTTCTCTGCTTACATGCCCTGCTTGTGGGCATCAAAAATTGGAAACAATGCCAACAGATGCTTGTCAGTTTTTCTATGAATGCGAGCAATGTAAGAATTTACTGAAACCAAAAGCAGGAGATTGTTGTGTGTTTTGCTCTTATGGATCAGTCGTATGTCCACCGATGCAGACTGGTGAAAAAACCTCTTGCTGCTAAATACTTTTATTTTCTGGATCTTTTTCTGCTTCTAAGATTTATGCCTCAATTTGGGAGTATATTAATTCCTTAATTTTAAGGTTTTAGACTCAGTGTAGATTGCATCTATTATTCATATCATTTAATCCTGCCTGTTGGACAGGCAGTCCTACAGTATTTTAGCTCCGACCCAATATTAAATTTTGTCCATTTCTGAAAAGCTTAACACAGATTTTTTGGAGATGTCCTTAATGTTACCCCATTTTTACGCCCATGTTATCTCAATCCGGTTTTTTGATGCTCATTCTCGTGGTAATTTTGGCTACTTTTCTACTTGTAGAGCTCCTCCGATGGTTTATTTATAAAAAAAAGTAAACTTTTTCGGAAATGGTGTTGGATCCAAATTCATTAAAAATTGATATTTTGGCTTCAATCCTAAATTTTAAAAGGTATAAGAAACGGAGGGTATCAGGTTGCTCTAATTTATTACGATGCTCAAATTCAAAAACTTCTGACCCCCAATTGGTCTCATTTTTGTCGGCAAAAATTTGGCGTTTTTAGGGAACCTATTTCCCGTGAAATGCTATTTTCAAACCACGTTATCAACCCAAACAAAAAAATCACTTTTATGACCGAACAACAAAAACGAGCACTCGAAGACGCCATCGCGGCTTTGAAAGGAAAATTGACCGGTGACATGTTTGCCGATATGGAAACTCGGGATGAAATTCACAACCTGGAAATGCAGCTCAAAGGCGTCAAACCGATGGATTCACATTTCGATTGCATTGGCTGCGGCAGTTAATTTATAGTTTTGGCCAGATATTTTATCATTTACAAACCCTTTGGGGTTTTGACACAATTCACCGGAGAGGAGCCCACGCTGGCTTCTCTCGGTGCTTTTCCCCCGGATGTCTATCCTGTTGGCCGACTTGACAAGGACAGCGAAGGCCTCTTGCTCATCACGGACGATAAGGTGCTCAATCATCACCTGCTTAATCCTCGATTTGGTCATCAACGAACCTACTATGCCCAAGTGGAGGGAGTTCCTACTTCTGAGGCTTTGGCTCAACTTAGATCAGGCGTCATGATTACTGTCGATGGCCGAGACTATAAAACCAAACCATCTCTTGCAAAAATTCTTGATCCTGCTCCTGAATTGCCTGAACGAAATCCGCCGATTCGGTATAGGGCATCAATTCCGGATACTTGGATTGAATTAACTTTGATCGAAGGGAAAAACAGACAAGTCCGTAAAATGACCGCCGCTGTGGGCTTTCCTACACTTCGACTGGTTCGATATTCCATGGAAAAAATCAACATCAAAGGCATGAAAGTGGGTGAAATCATTGAACTGGATGAAAAAACGGTCTATCATCAACTGGGACTTACCGGTTTTGCCAAGACGAGTGACCAATCCAAAACGAACCGAAATCCACGTCGATCTTAAACCCGAAATATGCATTAGAAAATCTACTGCGGATTCAAACCACCTCAAAATCAGTCGCTATGCTTCACTTTTCGATCTCACCGTAGCGGTGCTACGCCTCGCTCTCCAAAGTGACTGATTTTCTTGCAGTTTGAACCCTCGCTACGAATCCTAATGCATAATCCGGGTTAAAAAATCCTAAAAACCATCTGGTTTTTGGGCATTACCGCTGCTAAGATTTAAGATTGTGGGTTGGTTCAAATTCCCCTATTTTAGCCGTGCCGTTTAGGTATATAAAACTTGTATTTCATGCATCAGGAAAAAATCGCTGAGGTTATTCAGGAAGTAAAAAAAGTAGTGGTCGGACAGGACAAGATGGTCAATCGACTCTTGATCGGATTATTTACGAATGGACATATTTTGCTGGAGGGCGTGCCGGGATTGGCTAAAACGCTGACCGTAAACACACTTGCCAAAGTTCTACATTTGGATTTCAACCGGATCCAGTTTACACCGGATTTGCTCCCATCTGATTTGATCGGAACCATGATTTACAATCAGCAGAATGCGAGCTTTGAGGTAAAAAAGGGTCCAATCTTCGCCAATGTGATTCTGGCGGATGAAGTCAACCGATCTCCTGCCAAGGTGCAGTCAGCTTTGCTTGAAGCGATGCAGGAAAAGCAAGTGACGATTGGTGAGACGACTTTTACACTTGATCGACCCTTCTTGGTTTTGGCAACTCAAAACCCGGTAGATCAGGAAGGGACTTATCCGCTTCCGGAAGCGCAGGTGGATAGATTCATGATGAAGGTGCACATCGACTATCCAAATAAGGCAGACGAAATGGAAGTCATGCGACGCATGTCCAACATGCAATACACGACTGAAGTCAGACCGATTCTTTCCAAACAAGATATTTTCGACATCAAAAATGGGATCAATTCAGTAAAAATTGCTGAGCCTTTAGAGCATTATATTATCGAGTTGGTATTTGCCACACGTTTCCCGCTTCAATACGGACTGAAGGATGAAGCGAAGTACATCATGTTTGGAGTTTCTCCCCGGGCAAGTATCAATTTGAACCTTGCTGCAAAAGCGGTTGCATTTATGGATGGCAGAGATTATGTCTTGCCGGAAGATATCAAAGAAATCGCCGAGGACGTACTCAATCACCGGATTTTGCTCAACTATGAGGCCGAAGCTGACAATGTCAACACGCGAACTCTTGTAAAAACTCTACTGGAAAAAGTACCGATTAATAAAACGGTAACATTGAAATAATATTCAAAAGTCTCGCTTTCAAATCGTAAAAGCCTCTTTACAATTCGAAGCCATCACAATATGAAAAAATTGTGATGGCTTTCACTTTTTTTAGACTCCTCCTCTTAAAACAAAGATAATCTTTCGTACCCACTCAATTAACATTGGCAACGCACCTTTGTGGCGCTTGTACACATGTTTAATCGTTTTATGAAAAAAATCTTTACTCTTGTCCTTTTTATGTGCCTGATGGTTAGCGGACTGCTGGCTCAAACGGGGTCGATAAAAGGGACAATTTCCGATAAAGGTACCAAGGAGACCATCATCGGCGCAAACTTAAGAATCGAGGGAAGCACCATCGGTGCTATCACCGACATCAATGGTCAGTTCGAAATTTCAGGAGTTAGTCCAGGGATTTATGATCTCACGATCAGTTATGTATCCTACAAAACACTTCAAATCACTGGAATTGAAGTGCTGGCGGACAAGGTTACTGTAGCAAACCTTGATCTGGAGGAGGATCTCGGAGAATTGGGAGAAGTAGTCGTAATGGCTGCGAGAGAAACCAATACCGACATTGCGATTATTTCTGAAATCAGAAAATCTTTTCAAGTAGTGAGTGGGATGTCTGCAGAACAGATTTCTTTGTCTTTGGACAGAGACGCAGCACAAGTAATTCGAAGAGTGCCGGGAATCACTATTACAGAAAACAATTTTGTTCAGATCAGAGGATTAGGAGCAAGGTATAACCCTGTTCAGCTTCATAATGCCTTTGCACCCTCAGTGGAGGCTGATATCAAGTCTTTTAATTTCAATATTCTCCCTAGCTCTCAATTGGACAGAATGTTGGTTTACAAATCACCATCTCCTGACATATCAGGTGATTTTTCTGGTGGTTTGGTAAAAATCTTTACTAAAAGTATTCCCGAGGAAAATCTCGTTACGCTGGATTACTCTACGCAGTTTAGATCTGGAACTACATTTGATACATTCAGAAACCAACAGCGATCTGATATCCACTGGACAGGATTCAATAATGGTTACCTCGACCTTCCGGATAATTTTCCTTCAAGTCTAAGAGACAGCCGCTTGACAAGAGATGAACTGGTTGCTGCCGGCAGATCGCTTCCAAACGTATGGGAACCGGAGACAAGAACTGCGGGTTTGGATCAGCGAATAAGTCTTACGGGAGCTTTCAAATTTAATATTGGAAAGCGGATCAAAGCAGGAAACATTACTTCCCTCAATTACAGTAATTCCTATTCAAATTTTGGAATTGAAAGAGGTGATTACAACCAATTTGATCAAGAAAGTGGCAACCGATCTATTATTTTTTCTTATCTGGATCAACAATATACCCAGTCAATCAGATCAGGCCTGATCCACAATTGGGCATTTCGAATTGGAGAGAAAAGTTTGATCGAATTCAAAAATCTTTACAATCAAAATTCGGTTTCTCAATATGTTGACAGATATGGTAACAACTTGGAAGCTCAGCAATTTGCAGATTTGGCTTTTGGTTCCTATGACCAAGTTTATAGAGGAATTTATTCCGGTCAATTATTAGGGAATCACAAGTTCATGAATGAGACTTTGAAATTAGATTGGATGGTAGGATACAGTTCATCCAACCGAGATCAGCCTGATTATAAGCGATACAGAAAGGATATTGACATAGATACGGGAGTTGGTCAATTATATATTCCACCAGGACAAGCAGTATCTGACTTTTTAGGACGATTTTATTCAGAAATGAATGAGAATGCTGTAACTGGATCTTTTGGCTTATCCAAGATATTGAAAATCAGAGGCCTGAAAGATTTTGCTCCTGAAGTTAAAGGTGGTGTTTTCTACGAAAAAAAGGAGCGAACATTTAATGCCAGAAACATTGGCTACGTAAGGCCAGTAATCGGTTTTAATCAGGATCTGGCATTTTTGGAAGTTTGGCAATTACTCGAGGCACAAAATATTAACTACCAAGGTGGAGTGAGAATTGATGAGCAATCCAACCCTTCTGATAGCTATACTGCGAGCAATGAGTTGATGGCGTTTTACGGAATGGTTAACCTTCCAATAACAGCAAAACTAAATGCATTGGTTGGTGCACGATACGAGGGAAACACCCAAATTTTGAACTCGGCTACTTTTACTAATCAGCCTATAAACGTTAATTATCCAATTAACAGACTCCTTCCTTCGGCAAATCTTAGCTATAATATCACCAGTAAGTCTTTATTCAGACTAGCCTACGGGGAGACCTTGAACAGACCTGAGTTCAGAGAATTGGCACCTTTCGGTTTCTATGACTTCAACACCAACTTCACTAATCGGGGAAATCCTGATTTGCAGACTCCAAGGATCCATAACATGGATTTTAGATTTGAGTCTTATCCAAGTGCATTCGAAACTATCAGTGTAGCGTTTTTCTACAAATATTTTGATCGCCCTATCGAGACTGTATTTATTCCTGGTGCGGGTTCTCAAGGTGCAAAAGCATTCACCTTCGGGAATGCTGAATCGGCAGTGAGTTATGGAATAGAACTAGAGATGAAAAAGTCCTTCTCCGGAATGACTCAGTCGAGTTTTGTTGACAGACTTAATCTCGTGTTCAATGCAGCTTTGATCAAGTCAGAAGTTGATTTGGGAGCATTGGCTGTGGGTCAATCTTCTAATCGTCCGCTTCAAGGTCAAGCACCCTATATTGTAAACGCCACACTTTCTTACACCGATGAGCTGAGAGGCTGGCAAGTCAACACGCTCTACAATGTAGTAGGTCGAAATATCATTTTTGTAGGATTCGATTCCTACCCTGATATCTACCTTATGCCAAGAAATGTGCTTGATGTCACTATTGTAAAGCGTGTTTCGGACAAATTTAAAATCAAAGTAGGAATTTCTGATATCCTAAATGAGAGAAATCTTTTGCTTCAAGATGCAAATGATGATGGGATTTTTGATCCCAAATTCGACAACATTATTCAGGGTTTCTCTCCAGGTTCAGTCTTCAGTTTAGGTTTCTCTTACGATTTGTATAAAAAATAAAACCAGTTAATTAATTAATTATGAACAAACCAATTCAGTTTTTCTCTAAATCCAGATGGGTTAATTTGGTAGCAGCGTTGCTGATTTCCACTGCAATCGTCTCTTGTCAAGATGATCCGGTACCAGCAGTTCCACCTGTAGTTTCGGCTTCTACGAATGCGCTATCCGGAATCCCCGGTTCTGAGGTTACTGCCACTATTAATGCGGAAGCTAAAGGTGGATTATCGGCTATTAAAATCAGAAGAAACGGAGTTCCTGATGCTGCTTTTCCGGATGCTACTTTTAATGGAACAGTTACCACTGGAAGCTATGATTTTAAATATACAATACCGGCAAGTTTCACCGAAGGTGATCAAGTCGTATTCTTATTTAATTCGGTAGATAAAGGAGGCTTAACATCGACAGATGCTGTTATCACTGTGACAGCTAACGCTATTCCAAACAAGCCGATTGTTGAAGTAACAGGTATTATAACAGCCAACACTACTTGGACTTCCGGTAATATTTACCGTCTTAATGGATTTGTAAGAGTAGGAAATGACCCCACTATCAGTGTAATTCCAGCTAAGAATTCAGGGCCAACGTTGACTATTGAGCCTGGTACTATAATCTACGGAGACAAAGAAACAAAAGGTACTTTGATCATTCAAAGAGGTGCGAAAATTATTGCAAATGGCACGGCAGCTTTGCCTATCGTGTTTACTTCCGAGGCTCCTGTTGGCTCAAAAGAGCCTGGCGACTGGGGAGGTTTGGTAATGTGCGGAAGAGCATCCAACAACCAAGCAAACGGTTACTTTGAACTTGAAGGAGGATATTCTGCATGGTCTGGTGGTGGGTCTGCACCTGATGACGATGATAATTCAGGTTCATTGAAATACGTGAGAATAGAGTACGCTGGAGTTCCAATCAATCCGAACCAAGAAGTAAATACCTTGACCATGGGAGCTGTTGGTAGAGGAACTACCATTGAATATGTACAGGCTACTTATGGTTTGGATGATGCATTCGAATGGTTTGGTGGAACAGTAAACGCTAAATACTTAATCGCTTTCAAAGGATTGGATGATGATTTCGATGTTGATTTTGGATACTCTGGATTTGTACAATATGGTCTTGGTGTAAGAGGAGCTACACTAGCAGATCAGTCTGGATCAAATGGTTTCGAAGTAGATAACGACGGTCAAGGTTCTTTGGCCACTCCGTTTACTTCCGCCACATTCTCCAATATCACGATCATTGGTCCAAAAGCTACAAGAGAAACTCCGGTATCGCTTCAGTTCCAATCTGCTGCTCACTTGAGAAGATCTAACAGATTGAAAATTCACAATTCATTCTTCACAGGCTATCCAAACGGGATCTTCATTGATGGAACAAATACTGTTAATCATGCAACTTCCGGTGAATTGGTTCTTAGAAACAACGTCCTAGCCGGTGTAGAAAACTGGGGAGGAAATGGATTTGGATCAGCTGGTACAGTTTTCACAGGTGCTCCAGCTAACGGTGCCAACCACCCTAACGCTCCACGTGGCTTCAGAGTTGGTGCAGGTACTGCGTCATTCTCGAACGGTGTCTTTACTTTGACTCAACTTCCAATTGCGGATAAGACAGCTGAAGCATGGTTCTTGGAAAACAATCAGATCCTAGATAAGTGGCAAGATGCTGGTATTGATCCTACATTATTTGCTACTGCCTCTCCAAAGGTGACTCCAAATGCAGGTTCAATGTTGTTGGCAGGTGCTAACTTTACAGGATTACCTTCCTTCTTTACAACTGTTACCTTCCGTGGTGCTTTCGGTACTACTGACTGGACTGCTGGTTGGGTTGAGTGGGTTCCTGAATTGAAAAACTATTCAAAAGGTCTTTAATAAAGCCTAATAATTTGTTTTTTTGATAGAGGGATGAGCAATCATCCCTCTATCTTTTTTACTTCGTACCAAAATCAATTTAAGATGCGTTTCAGTTTGCTTAGTCTAGTTTTGTTTGTGATTTTATTCACGGGTTGTGGACCCAAAAAAACTCCAATGGATTTTGGGTATTACTTCCAAGAAAAAGATCAGGAAGAATTAATGGCAAAAATTATATCCTATGTTTATGTTACTCCTAAGGGCGTTAACAAGGCTGATCGATTTTTGCCGGAAAACAGACCTTTCTACCTTAAAGAAGTCCCAAATTTTCAAATGGTTCGATTTTTTAAGGATTCCAATAATAGATTCTATTTCTACATGGTTCGTCCGGCTAGAAATGTCAATAACTACAAAAGAGGAGTAGCCGGGGTTTTTACCCTAGATGAGGCTGGAGAAATTGATTATTTTGAGGAAACATTCGTGACTAAAATGATTCCTGAAGAAGATGTCATCAATTTTGGGAATGTGGTGTTCGATGATTTTATTGGTGGAAAAGGTAAAATCGAAATGAATCCCTTGCGGAAAGACTTTATCGAGTTTCCTGGACTAATGTCTATCTATGACTTTGAGAAAAAAGAATGGAGGTATAATGAACCCGATTCTTTGAATTGATTTCTTTAAGAAGCCATCTCATAAAAAACGAGATGGCTTTTTTATTTCCCTAAAGTGATTCTTGTCACTCTTTGTTTTTTTGTTTAATCATTACTTTACAGAGACAGAATAATTTTAAAAAGATTGGCAAAATGAAAATTATCAAATTTCTAAATACAAGCCTATTCCTTCTTTCCCTTTCTTTTGCCCAAGCTCAGGTAAAACATGCCGGATCAATGAGCGAAATGGGAAAAACTGGCTTTGCCTCTGCCATTGCACTGGATACACTTAAACCTTACAAAGGCTTAGTAGCTCTTGGTCCTCTTGGAAAAATGGAAGGAGAGATCACCGTCGTGGATGGAATTCCATATGCTGGTATAGCTAATCCCGACGCGTCAAGCGTAGTACAGAAAAACTGGAAAATGGAAGCTCCGTTTCTGGTTTATGCCGATGTGAAAGAGTGGCAAGAATTTAAATTCAGTGGAAAAGCAAATTCCCAACAGGAGCTCGAAGCAAGCCTTGAAGCTGCTTTTGTATCTGCTGGTATGGATTTATCCAAACCTTTTCCTTTCCGTGTTATTGGGATATTTGATCAGATGATCACACATATCGTCACACCAAGATCTCCTGAGATTGCTGGCTATAAGGATGGTAGAAATCAAGTCAATTACACTCATTTGGGAGAGGAAGGCGAATTGATCGGGTTTTATTCCCGAGAGGGAAAAGGGATCTACACCCATCAAAACAGCTATTTCCACATTCACTTTCTTAATGAAGCCAAATCATTTGCGGGACATTTGGATAAGTTTGAGTCCAGCTTAGAAGGATTTAAAATTTGGGTACCCAAAGCTCATCCTAAGCTGAGTTTTCGAGTTATCGACACCGATTTCAGTAAAGGAAGACTAGGATTCCAGCAAGAAATTGAGTTGAATGATTTGGTCAAATTTCACGGACACCTATGTGATGGGTTGGTCGTGGGAACCAAGGCATTGAATTATGCTTTTGCAGAGTTTTTTAGTGTGGAAAAAATTGACCGAACAGATTATCGCATTATTTCCGGAGCCTCTCCCTGCCTGGCAGATGCAGCGAGCTATCTGACCGGGGCAAGGCTTCAGTTTGGCACGCAGCTAGTAAGTCCAAAGCCCTCCGGCCTATTTTTAATTGAGCGAATTTCGGATGGAAAAGCAGTTCAAGTCAATCTCAAACCCGAAGTAAAACCTCAGGAAATAATTTTTCTTACAGCTTTGGCCGAGCAAGGAGCCCTTTCTCCCTGTGAAATGGATCACCTTAAGAAATTAGAAGACCAATTTTCCATCGAGGTATTGGCTTCATCACCTGTCGAATTATACACTCTACATGCTTTAAACCAATTTGAGTGGGTTCAGGAACCTTTTCAAACTTTCAAGAAGACAGATATTCTGAACAAAAATCTAGCGCCATGCCTTCCAGATGGGGGACAATAAATAACTTCTATTGATAAAGCTCTAACTTGAGAAAAACTTAAATAATGAAAAACCCTTTTCTTACAATTCTATTCTTCAGTCTTTTTTCTTCTGTATTTGCTCAAGAATCAAGTCCTTCTCAAAAGTTCTGGGATAATTTAAGCGCGCATTGCGGCAAAGCTTATGAAGGCAAATTGGTTTCACCAGAATCTGATCCTAGGTTTGCCGGAAAGCTTGTAATGCATGTCAGAAGTTGTGAAGACGGTAGACTGAGAGTTCCTTTTTTTGTTGGAGACGACCGATCCAGAACCTGGGTCCTAACAATGGACGAAAATGACTTGATCCAACTCAAGCACGATCACAGACACGATGATGGTTCGGAAGATCAAGTGACTCAATACGGAGGAAGAGCAAGCAATACAGGTTCAACGACAACACAGTTTTTCCCAGCGGATCAGTTTACAGCGAGCTTGCTTCCTGCTGCTGTAGGGAACGTTTGGTGGATTACTGTGGATGACACATCCTTTACTTATAATCTAAGAAGATTAGGTTCTCCTACCTTGTTCACGGTGAAATTTGATCTGACACAGCCGATTGAAGTTCCTGCCGCACCTTGGGGTTGGAAGGATTGATTTTGATTTTAAGAATCGCTTAATCTAGCTGATATGGCACATAATCATAGTCATGATCATTCCAGCAAAAACCTAAAAACGGCATTCTTTCTGAATCTTGGGTTTACCATTTTTGAGCTGATCGGTGGCTATTATGTAAATAGTGTGGCAATCATCTCGGATGCGATTCATGACCTTGGAGACAGCCTATCATTGGGTACTTCTTGGTATTTGGATGTAAAATCCAAGCAATCTCCGACCAAAGTTTTTTCCTTCGGCTATCGGAGATTTTCCCTCTTGGGAGCTCTGATTAATAGCATCGTCTTGATTGCGGGATCTATCTATGTTATAAAAGAAGCCATAGGCAGAATTCTTAATCCTGAATCATCCGATGCGACGGGAATGCTGATTTTTGCAATCATTGGAGTGGTAGTCAACGGATATGCAGCATGGAAACTGAGCAAGGGCAAGACCCTGAATGAGCGCGTAATTTCTTGGCACCTTTTGGAAGATGTCCTGGGTTGGGTTGCCATTTTGATCGTCTCCATCGTTCTCCATTTCAAGGATATCCAGTATTTGGATCCGGCCTTATCACTATTGATTACGGTCTATATTCTTTGGAATGTAGTATCGCGACTGAAAGAAACACTGGTCATTTTTCTGCAAGGAGAGCCGACGGATGTGGATAGGGCGGTCATAGAAGGTGAGTTATTGAAAATAAAAAATGTCGAATCTATCCATCATACCCATATTTGGTCGCTTGACGGGGAACATCATGTGTTCACTACGCACCTAAAACTTGGACCAATTCAGGACTTGAATGAAATGCTATCGATCAAGAATCAGGTGAAGGGAATAATGAAAAAATATCCTTTTGAGCATTACACCATTGAGACTGAGATTGACGCGGAGAGATGTGGGCTTGAGGAGGATAGTGGGGAGCACCATTAGTCTTTAGCGGGATAAAAGGTTTCTGCCACTTAATGAATAATCTTTTAATATCGGATGGATGCTTCGACTTCGCTACCAATGACAGGGTATGTATTATTTGGTAAATTGTTCAAAAACCAAATAATCATTCGATATGTCATCTCCATTTTGTTAATCTAAGATTATTCAGACTCAGCACGAGTGA
Source organism: Algoriphagus sp. (assembly GCF_046296635.1). Classification (GTDB taxonomy): domain Bacteria; phylum Bacteroidota; class Bacteroidia; order Cytophagales; family Cyclobacteriaceae; genus Algoriphagus. The sequence continues at coordinate 46,287 of NZ_JBKBKZ010000001.1, forward strand.
CCGAAGACAGGAGACCACGCCACGGCGCGCAGGCGAAGAGGGCCTGAAATTAGATTTTGGTTTTTTTATTTTTAGTCGTTTTTATATTGGGTAAAGAATCATTTAATCAAATAAGTAGCTAAAATAAAAAGAATATGCAGGAATTTATTGATTTATGGAGAGAAGGCAGGACTCGTTTTACTAAGCTGTTGGACGTGGCCCAAGAAGCCGATTTACCAAAAAAAAATGGTGGAAGCCCCAATTCTGCCGGATTTATGATTCGTCATATTTCAGAGGTCGAGTTACTCTTTGCTAAAAATGTCTTTGGTTTGGCAGAGGTAAAAATCGTCGCAAAAACCCTTATCGCAGGAACAGATACCGGAGAGTGGACTAATTTGGCGGAACTGAAAGAAATAGCTAATTATGCTGCCGATATGCTCGAAAAGGCGATTTTAGGGAAAGAAAACTGGAATGAAGAAATCGAAACCAAGGAGTTTGGGAGGAAGACCAAAGCGGAAGCTTTTGGAAGGATCACCACTCACACCGCTTACCATGCCGGTCAGCTTGCCTTGATTCTTAAATACGGGAGTTGAAATCGAGCATGACGAGTACGTCAAACAGAGGGATGAATGCTAGGTAAGTTTTCGGATGATTTCTTTTGCCTTCGGAAATAGAGGGAGCAAGTCTTTGGCTTGGAAAAGCTCAAAATCCCTAAAATCAAAACCCGGCCCTACCACGCAGGAAACAAGCGAATAGGAATCGGGTTGATCTACAGAACTACCAAAAATTGTATTGGCACGGACCAGGTGTTGAGGGAAAGTTTCTGATTCACTGACAGGTCCCAACTTTAATATTTCATGACCATTATCTCCCAAAAGGTGAACTGAAAGTGGGCTTCCTTCGTGCCAAAACCAAAGTTCATCGCTTTTGATACGGTGGAAATGAGATACGTCCTGTGATCTGAGAAGAAAATAAATGGAAGTCATGAGCTGCCTATTTCCGTTTTCGGTTTCGATTTCTGGTTCAGCACGATAGGTTTCCGAATAAAATCCTCCCTCAGGATGGGCTTTCATATCCAAAATTCGGACTAATTCCGCCACTCGTCCTTCAGTCAAATTCATGAATACGCTTGAATTAAAATGTCCACAATTCGCTCTGCTGTTTTCCCGTCCCAAAGCGGTATGCCTTGGTATTGCTTCCATTCGCCCTTTATGATTTTATCCAGATAGGGTTTTAGTTTTTGTGGATCCGTACCTACCAATTCATTGGTGCCCATGTGAATAGTTTCTGCTCGCTCTGTATTATCTCGAAGAGTCACGCAGGGCACATTCATCACGGAAGTCTCTTCGGTGATTCCGCCAGAATCAGTGATGACTCCTTTTGCATTTTTCACCAAAAAGTTGAACTCCAAATATCCCAATGGTTCACACATGTGGAGGTTTGGTGCTGATATACCGATGGCTTGCAGGTTTTTTGCAGTGCGTGGATGGACTGGGAAAATAATCGGTAAACCGGCCGTTCCTTCCAGAATCGCATCGATCATGGCTTTGAGTGAATGCTCCTGATCAACATTGGCAGGTCGATGCATGGTCATCACGAAGTAATTGCCGGGTATTAAATTCTCAAAAATTTCTCCTTGAGGCTTTTTGAAGTTTGGCATCTGAGCCTTAAGTGTATCGATCATCGTGTTGCCCACGAAATGGATTTTTTCTTCAGGCACTCCTGCTTTTCTCAAGTTGGAATTGGCGATTTCTGATGTGGTAAAGAACTGATCGGTAATAGAGTCTGTGACCATCCGGTTAATTTCCTCAGGCATGGATAGATCGCCCGAGCGAATTCCCCCTTCAACGTGTGCCACATCGATTTGAAGTTTTTTGGCAGCTATTGAGCAAGCTAGTGTGCTCGTTACATCCCCTACTACAATGACAAGATCCGGGCGGTTATCCATCAACTCCTTTTCAAAAGCCACCATAATAGCAGCGGTTTGCTCAGCCTGTGTGCCTCCTCCTCCTCCGAGATTGGCATTGGGCTCGGGAATGTTTAATTGCTCAAAAAAGTCTCCCGACATTTTTCTGTCATAGTGCTGTCCGGTATGAACCAGTCTAAAGCTAAGATCGACTCCAGAGTTTTGGGCTTTTTGAAAAGCGTGAATGATTGGAGCAATTTTCATAAAATTTGGTCTCGCTCCGGCTACTATCGTAAAAATGGACATATCTATATTCAATGATTGGTCAAAAATAAATAATCATTTCTTAGGAGTTGCCTCTTTAATGGGATTCCTTCCTGCTTTTGTCAGGTTTTTTGTTTCTTTGTTAAAATGTTTTTTTATTTGACAGGATAAATGATACGAATTAATAGGCTGATAAATCTGAGGGGCTGGTTATTTTTTGGATTGATGATTTCCTCATTTGCTTGTCTTCCCACCGTAGAAATGGAACAGGTGGTATATTCTAATGATTTTTCGGATTTGAATCTCGCTGGTTTTGAAAATGGGAGACTTTTTGTTTTTCAAAATGATACCGTGGCAGGTTTTTACCACAATGAAGAGGTGGCTGTTTCTGTCCCGAATTTGCCTGCACATAATTACCTGAAGGTGACGGTGGATGTGCTCATTCATGACAGTTGGGATGGCAATCCTAATGACAGCATTGCCGGTCCGGATTTTTGGTACATGGGATATGATAATAAAGAAGTCATCCGAACTACCTTTTCCAATTCACCCTGTGCACCCACATATTGTCTCTATCAGTCTTACCCCAATGATTACTTCAGGAATAATGTTCCAAAATCAGGTGCGATACAAACCAACTTGCCCGGGCTATGCCTTTTTGGTGCATTTGAAAATTACACGACTCGATACAGGGTGTCGAAACTTATTCCGCATTCCAACTCAACCGTGAGAATTTATATGGGTGCTGAATTGCTTGCAGTCAATGCTCCGATACCTATATGCGATGAGTCTTGGTCAATTGCCAATATTGAAATAGTAGCCATTCAGACCAATTAAGAAATGAGACAGCATTTATTACTTCTGAGGTTTTCAATTTTTTGTCTCATTTTATTGGGATTAAGCAGTACTGGTTTTTCTCAAACTATCCCTGTGGGAACTCCTGCCTTGGATGATTATCTAAGAAGATTACAGCTACTGGGAGAGTTGGATTCTGCCTCTTCATGGATGATCCGGCCGCTTTTTCCTACTGAAGCTTTCGGTATTAAAAACGGCTTTGATCTCGATAGTTCTATAGTCGATCTGGACAATTCATTTTTCCACCGAAAATTCGGCAGGGAGGGAAAAGGCAAATTTCTGACCCTTCCGGGAGTGTATAAAACTCAATACAATTCCACCTATGCTTTTGGTGTCAATGATGGGGCATTTATTCCAAATCGGGGAATTCAGCAGATTTTTAGTCCGGGGGTTTATGCTGAGTATGGAAAACTCAGTCTACAACTTCAACCGGAAATCCTCTTTGCTCAAAACAAAGATTACCTCGGTTTCCCAATCGAGCATCAAGCGACTATTTTGTTCTATTATGAATATATGAACCGCATCGATATGCCGGAGCGCTTTGGCGATGGTGCTTTCAATCGTGTATATGGTGGACAATCCAGCTTACGATTCAACTTGAAAGAATATTCTTTGGGGATTTCCACAGAAAATCTATGGTGGGGTCCAGGCCGAAGAAATTCACTTCTTTTGGGCAATAATGCTCCGGGATTTTTGCATTTCACGCTCAATACACGCAAGCCTGTTAGAACTCCAATCGGATCTTTTGAGAGTCAAGTCATTTCGGGATTTTTGAAGTCAACTGACTATTTACCTCCTTGGCCGGATTATTCGATACAGGAAAATCCTGTATTTTTTGCAAAGCGAGAAAATGGAAATCGCTACATGTCTGGTTTGGTCTTAACCTATCAGCCAAAATGGGTACCCGGTCTGTTTTTAGGCTATGGTTCGGTAAACCACTTGTATCGGAGTGACGTATCTGGACTGGCTGATATTCTCCCTGTTTTCAATGGAAGAAAAGGCCCAGCAAATGCATTTGATCCGATTCGGGATAAGCGGCAGCAGTTCAGCTCGGGATTCTTCAGATGGCTGAGTCCCGAGGGAAGGTTTGAGTTTTACGGTGAGTTTGGAACTCGAGGAAATAGCCGAAAACTTGAAGAATTTATCATTACCCCTGAGCAGGGAAGGGCATTTACCTTTGGATTTGCTCATTTGATGAATTTGAAAAAACCAGGAAGGTTCCTTGAAATCAGTTCTGAAATGACACTATCAGGTCAGACGATCCGAGAGGAAATTCGTCAGTTGCGAACATGGTATATCCATGACCATGTACGCCATGGATACACGCATCAAGGGCAAGTGCTTGGGATTGGAAATGGTCCCGCCTCCAATCAGCTTTTTGTTGGTTTTGCCTGGGTGGAAGGTTTGAAAAAAATAGGGCTGCAATTTGAGCGAATCGAGTACAATAATGACTTTTATTATTACCGATATGAAGCATCAAAGGACTTGAGAAATAAATACGTGGATTTAGTATTTACCCTAGCTCCGGAGTGGAAGGTTGGAGATTTTTTACTTTCTGGCAAATTCCAACATGTCAATACCCTGAATTACAAATGGTTTCTCGAAAATCAACCTGATCAGTATTTCGTACCGGGATATGATCGTAAGAATTTTGTGGGCCAAATCGGCTTAGCGTATTTTTTTAGATAATTCGAGTTCTAAATTTGAACCATGAAAGCAGAAAAAGATAAAGTCGTAGCAGTAGCTTATACCCTGAAGGTTGACGATGGAGAAAGTGGTCAGGAACTTTTTGAAACTGTGACAGAAGCTGAGCCTTTTTACTTCTTGGTTGGTCACTCCAATATTTTTCCAAAACTCGAAGAGGCTTTATTAGGCAAAGAGGCTGGGGATAGGTTTTCGGTCTTCATCGATTTTGAAAATGGCTACGGTGACTATGACGACTCCAAAAAAGTGATTATTCCCAAAGCGAATTTTAAAGAGGAAGGCAAAAAAAACAAAGATCTGCTTCGGATAGGGAGCGTGATTCCGATGAAAGATGATAAAGGAAATCAGATGCGTGGAGAAATCACCAAGGTAGATTACCTCGGAGTTCACATGGATTTCAATCCTCCCTTAGCCGGTTATGATTTATATTTTGAAGGGAAAATAGTTTCCATTCGGGATGCCGAACAAGTGGAAATTGAACATGGTCATGTGCATGGACCGGATGGACATCATCATCATTAATTGTAAATGTGAGTTTACTTTATAACGCCCTATTCCCCAAGAATAGGGCGTTTGTCGTATAGTAGGTTGGAATTTGGTCTGGTAATTTTGATTTGTTCAGTTCTAAAAAATCAAACCAATGTTACTATGAAAAATCTATTAGAAATTTTGAGATCGGCCTTTTTGCTGTTTTTTTTCATTGCCTTCATTTCCTGTTCGAGTGATGATGGACAGGATCCCAAAGGAGCTGCTGAAGAATTTTCCGGTGATGTCGCAGGAGTTGGAAGCATCAGTGCTTCCAAAGATTTTGACACCATTTCAGGAACTAAGATTTCTACCGGCACCATTACGGTGATTTCCCTTCAGGGTACAGATAATTCCGGTAAGGGATTTATGCTCAGATTCACTGCCTACAACGGTCCGGGAACCTATGATCTTGGCTTTACAAACATTGCAAACTCGGCGACTTTTATCAATGGAGTTGCAGCGGGGCAGCAATTCTCAACTGGCTATCAAGGGACCTCCGGTAAGATTGTCGTAACAGTAGATGATGGAAAGCGAATGGAGGGAACTTTTGAGTTTGTTGGTAAAGTCAACAACACTTCTGCAGCCATGACTGTAACCAACGGTAAATTCAAGGTTAACTTACAGTAATTCAATTTCAGAGGAGACTTGTATTGCTTTACTTGTCAACTTTTTTATAAGCGCAATTTCACTTGAATAGGGTGATTAAGCTGAAATTGTAAATGGCCTCCCAGTTTACTGGTTGGCCTTTTTTACTTTTTCAATTCGTAACCGTAAGTTTTGTAGGCCATATCAATGCTTAGTTCCCGTAATCCTAAAATCCGATCCGATGGATAAAGCAAATACGCTTTGGAAAGTTGATTGACGGCCTCGATGAAACTCGCTGAATTGAAATGAACTATAGCGTCATTGTAATATTGCAATCCAGCTAATTGTCTTAGCGTTACTTTTTTAAAAATAGAGTTGTCATTGAATTCGATTTCGGTTCCAGCTAAGCTTTGATTATAGGACTTGAGCTGTGCAAATTCAGCAGGTTTATAGGAATCGAGGTATTTTCTTACCTCAGCCGGAGAAAAAATCATTCCTCCAATTGGAAAAGTACTTTCCAAAATCACTTTCTGATCACCTAGACTGACTAATATAAAGACATGATGATCGGTTTCGATGATTTCAAAATCATAGCCATAGCGCTCGAGCAGTAAGCCCAATGCCGCAGTTCCACTCACACAATCAAACTTTCCTTCTGTAAGCATACTATTGAAGGAGGAGTGGATTTCGTACTTTTTCAGCAGCTTATGGTGTGTTCTTTCAAATATTTGTCTCAAAAAAAGTATATCACTCTTTTTTTTGGATGCCTTGTTATCCAAATCCTCTAGTAAATTGATCCAAACTTCCTCCGGTTGTGTCTGTTCTGCATGAACAGCACGGAACAGAAAAAATGCATCATTACCTCCCGATTGCCAAAAAGTTTTCTCTGTTTCCGATTGAAATTTGAGGGTTTCACTTGTAGAAAGGAATTCTTGGGACAAGGTCACCGGGACCAGTCCTATCAGAATTACGAGTGTGAGAAATACCTTTTTCATCCCAGATGAAGCTAATGTTAATCATTAACGTTAAAGTTAACAATTTGATAACATTAGAAAAGGAATTTGCTAAAAACTTAACAATGAGTACTTCAGGTACTCATTCGTGGTGGTAAGGTTCGTTGCGAAGAATGGTAAATGCTCTATATAGCTGTTCTACCAAAAAAGGTCGGATCATTTGATGGGAAAAAGTCATTTTGGAAAGAGAAATTTTACCGTTTGCTTTCGAATATACCGCATCTGAAAATCCATAGGGCCCACCAATTACTAGGACAAGCTGTTTAAGTCCAGAGTTCATTTTTTTCTGCAAGTACTCAGAGAATTCGATAGATGAAAAAGTTTTACCCCGCTCATCCAAAAGAATGAGCTCATCTGAGGTCTGAATTTTCTTTAAAATCAACTCTCCTTCTTTTTCTTTTTGTATTAATTCAGAGATAGATTTGGTGTTTTTTAGATCAGGAATGATTTCCAATTCAAACCGGATATAAAAACCCAAGCGGGTAGCGTATTCTTCAATCAGCTTTTGAATAGCCGGATGATCGGTCTTTCCGATAGCGATCAGTTTGATTTGCATAGGTTAAAGATCTAAAAAAAGGGAGATAAAATCCGGGTTTAATGAATTTACGCAATTCTGCCAGCAAGCAAATTTAATAACTCATTTGGCTTGGATGCCTGCCTTCAGGCAAAGGCAGGTCGGGTGTCCGATGTCCGATGAAGCCCAAAATCAAGTGTTTCGAAGAATTTTCTATTTTATGAATATACGGAATTCTGCCAGTAGCCGAATTTTATTAAGTTTCACCTCGACTTCGCTCGGTGTCCGTTAGTTTTGCTTTTAAGGGAGGGGAGGTATATGCGGCGCAGCCGCATATACCTCCCCTCCCTTTAATAAACCGAAATCCGGTGGCCGAGCAAAGTCGAGGCCATTTTGATCTACTGGCAAAGAAGCGGATAATCAGAAACCCAATGTGGAGCATCATTTATGCCCTGCCTTAGTATCATATTTAATTGGAAGGAACTAACAGAAGCTTTCCTTTGGCCTTTTCTTTTATTTCGGACTCATTCATCAACTGTGGTCGATATCTACCTTTTGCATAGAGGTCTTTTTGGTCAGCATAGTGTTTGCTGAATCGATTACCAGAGTTGCTAGTCGGTAAGACTGAAACGGACTTCTCGACATTCTCAAAGTCCAGAATAATCCGCATTGCCGGACCTGAAGTCACACGATAGATTCCTTCACGATTCAATTTGAAGGCTAATTTGTTAATCGCTTCCTCGTTGGCCGGGACTGGTTCGGTTCTGACATTGAAGATTTTATCCAAGGGTTTTTGAGCTCCAAGAGGATGCGGATGCTCGGCTATAACCGCATTTTTCCATTTCCAACCCTCAGAATCTTTTCCAAACTGTGTCGAAAGCTCATCAAAAGTGATCTTAAGTGCTTCATTAATAATCTGTTCCCGAGTTTCAATTACATCAGTTGATTTATTGTCCCACCATCGATTTTCGTTGTGAGTTAAGAAATGTCTCGTGCTTCGGATGATCACAAAAGTTTCCAAATAGGCAATGAATCCATCCTCGCCAAGCTCATCAGCCATTGCAAGCCTTAAGGTATGGTAAAGCCATTTGTAGTAAACCGTAGGGATTTCTGATTCAATATCATGATTACCATCCCAAGTTTGAAGGGCATCAAGAAGGTTGGAATCCTCAGTGAAATCAGTCTGGTTTAGCTGAGAAAGTATGAATTGAGCATTTTCGGCATGGCTTTCATTGATCGTTTCGTTTTGAAGTGCCTTAATGGATTCCAAATCCCAATCGTTTCTTGAGCTAATAGTTTTTGCGATTCGATTCCATCGATCACCGGGTAGGTAATATCCAGGGAAGAAAACTCCGTTTCTTAGTGTGTCCGGTTGATTGTTGGAAGTTGCGACAAAGCCACTTTCAGGATTGATGCTTTGGGGATTGTCTGTGAAGGGATACCATCCTGTTGGCATGGATTCGGGATCTGATCCATCTGCAAAGATTTTGGAATGGACTTCTTCACTTCGTATGGGAAGTTTGGCAGCGGCCCACCAAGCGATATTTCCCATACTGTCACCATACATGATGTTAAGACCCGGCGCATGGATTAAACTCGCTCCGTCAGCCACTTCCTGAATCGATCCTGCATGGTTTAATTTGAAAATGGCTTCTATGGCTCTCGTTGGCTCCAAAACATAAACCCACCAAGAAGAAACGGGATTAGTTGTCAGGTCTGAAATCTCTTTGACCATGGAATTCATGATCGGCCCGTGGACGGTTTCCCGAATTTCAAATTCTACTGATTCTTGACCTTTTACCTTGATGATTTCTTTTCTTGAGCTGATGGGAAAAACGGAATCACCAACCAAAATCTCATTTGAATTGGATGGATTTAGCTTTTCTTCGAAAAAGTCATGATCGTCATTTTCAAACATCGTCAAGCCAATACTGTGATGGCGAGTATGTCCAACCAAACCGAATGGGATACCCGCTAAATGATTGCCATAAAAGCTAAAACCAGGATATTCTAGGTGTGCCTCGTACCAAACTGATGGGGAAGCGAAGCCAATGTGCGTGTCATTGTTGAAAAGTACTTTTCCCGATTTGGTCCGACTGCCAGAAATCACCCATCCATTGCTTCCTTCCAACAAGGGTACCGGCAGCTTTTCCAACAAAGCAGAAAATGTTGAGCTAGTGGGGTTGGAGTTGTTTTTTAGTGAATCGGGATAATTCACAGGAATGACATGATGCTCTGGTAGCGTTTGAACCGAAAGTGAGTTTAGATACTCCGGCCCAAGTTCACGAGCTATTTTAGTAATCAAAGGATCGGTTTTCAAGCCCATGGCAAATGTAAATGACATGTATCCAATGATGGAATGCATGTCTTCAACCGTGTAGGGCCTGGGCTTTTCGCCCAATAGTAGGTATTCGACAGGGAGAGTGCCGTTTTCAATAAATTCATTGACTCCTGCGATATAAGCTTCAGCGGCCTTTTTCCATTGTGTTTCTCCTTGAGCAAGGAAAGCTTCAGAACTTTCTTTTGCATGCTTCGGAATGCCAAGCGTATGGAAAAATTGATCAACTTCCAGCAGGTCTTTTCCCAAAAACTCAGCGAGTGTGCCCGAACCCACTCGGCGCATCATTTCCAGTTGGAAAAGCCGATCCTGTGCATGGACATAACCCAAAGCCCGATAAGCATCGGCCTCATTTTGAGCATAGATATGTGGGATTCCAAACTTGTCAAAGTGCACTTCGACTTCTTCATTCATTCCGGAGATTTTCACTTCTCCATCGTATTTTGGACTTTGCCAAAAGATAAAAATCAATAGTCCGAGAAAAAGCAGTAATAGCAAGGAGCCAAAAATGGCGGTTAACTTGTTCATAGGGTGAAATTTGAAGAAAAGATAAGAGAAAGGTAACTTGTTTAAAATAGGACTTGGCAATTAGGTTTTAGTGAGTTCAACTTTTCACTTTTTATACATAAATTGAATTCAGATGAATAAGTATGAAATAGTTATTTATTGGAGCATAGAAGATGATTGTTTTGTGGCTGAAGTTCCTGAGCTTCTTTTGCTTAAAGCCCATGGAGACACCCAAAATGAGGCACATGAAAATGCTCAACAAGCCATAGCACTTTGGATTGAGGTTGTACAAAAAGAAGGGATCCAAATTCCCGAAGCAAAGGGGAAATTAATTCTTGGTTGATCTAGAATGCCAGAGTCATGGAAAGTTGAAAAAAAGTGCTTTAAAGGCGAGATAGGAGCCAATCATATTTTCTTATTTCGCTCCGGTTTTTAAAGGAATATTTATCAAAAAGTAAAAGTAAAACCCTCCCACAAAATAGCAGATGACATCAAGGATATCCGAGGTGTAAGTCGTAGAAAATCTTGGTAAAAACCACTCAAAAACCACAGAAACATAGATTATAGCAACCAGGATTTGAATCTTGGTGAATGAAAAAGTGTCCTTTTTTGGGTGAATTTTCCTGTAAATCTGAAGCGTGATTCCAAGGATCACTGGGATTGCCAAAAGATCATCTAAATAGGAGTGGGCAAGAGGGATAAAGAGTTTAAAATATCGCTCTAGAACTTGGTTGACCACAAAAATCAGAACAGGAATGTAAAAAAATGGATTTTTGAAAACGGTCATAGCATTATCCAGGCAAAGCTGCTATCAGCCAAAGAATAAAACTGATAATGGCCATGAAGATGGTGTAGAAAAAATTTCCAACTTTTTTCAGGCCTTTTTTGAAGTCTGAATCGGAGTCTTTGATATTAAACATCCAGTTATCTTCATTAGTCTTTTTATCAGCTTGGAGCTTTTCCTGATTTTCCAAGTCTCTGCCTCCGAGTGTTTTCCCGCAATGCTCACAAACATCAGTTAGGTTTAAGTTCCATGAAGACCAGTTTCCACAGTGAGGGCATTTTTTCTGATCCATAGCTTAGCTGTTTTTAGTTTTAGTGAAAAGTTGAAGGATTACACTTCATCAATTGCCTTGAGTATGATCTTGCAGGCTTCTTTGATTTGTTGTTCATAAATAATCAAAGGTGGTGCAATCCGCATGGAATCATCGCAAAATAAGAACCAATCAGTGATTACGCCCAGTTCAATTGCTCGATCAATGATAGGTTTGAGGACTTCGAATGACTCAAATTCCACTGCCATCATCAGTCCTTTATTCCGAAAACCTTTGATTTTTGGATGGACAAGCAAGCTTTTGAATAGATTGGCTTTTGCTTCCACCTGCTCGATCAGCTTTTCTTCCAGGAGAATTTGAATCGTAGCCAAAGATGCAGCAGCACTGACCGGATGACCTCCAAATGTGGTGATATGCCCCAAAAGCGGATTGTTTTTGAATGCGCTCATCACTTCCTTGTTCGCGATGAAAGCCCCGATTGGCATCCCGCCTCCCATTCCTTTGGCACAGACAACCATATCCGGGACGATTTCAAAATGCTCAAAAGCCCAGAATTTCCCGGTTCGTCCGAATCCCGCCTGAATCTCATCCAAAATCAGAAGTGTGCTTGTTTCATCACAACGGGTTCTCAATGCTTGAAAATACTCTCTACATGCGACTCTGATTCCTGCTTCACCTTGAATGGTTTCAATGACGACTGCCGCTGTTTCGGTGGTGATTTTTTCCAAATCAGAGAAGCTTCCATAGAAAATATGCTTGATTCCTGGAAGTAGTGGGCGATAAGCGCGTTTGAAAACCTCATTTCCTCCCACACTGAGCGAACCATGACTTGAACCATGATAGGCATCTACACAGGAAATCAGTTCTCTTCGATTAGTGTATCGCTTTGCTAATTTCAGCGCGCCTTCGATCGCTTCCGAACCGCTGTTGACTAGATAGACATTATCCAAATGGGGGGGGAGGGTGTCACAAAGGGCTTTAGCCAAAAGCGTCTGAGGAGTTTGCACATATTCCCCGTAGACCATCAGATGCAGGTATTTGTCTAATTGGGTCTGAATCGCCTCAATAACTTTCGGATGTCGATGACCAACATTGCTGACTCCGATACCAGAAATCAAGTCGATGTATTGCTCGCCATTTGGCCCAAAAAGGTAAATTCCTTCAGCTTTCTCCACCTCGATCATCAAAGGGAAATCAGTGGTCTGAGCCAAATGAGAAAGAAAAAGTTGGCGGTTATTCATCTGTTTAAATTTTGTCCAAAGAGGTCAGATAGCCTGTCCCGATTTTTCTTCGGGAGAATCTCGCTTGATTGGTAAATAGGCCAATTTGTGATGCTTTACTCTCGCTCGATTTCATTTTTTTAAACGCAGGTCAAAAACTTGAGAATCTGAAGAAAATACCCAAAGGAAGCTTTTTGCCCTGTTTTTCTTCCAAATACAATTCACCTTGCTCTGGATTTTTGACAGCTCCGAAGTTGGAATGGATCAGGTTGGCAGCAATCAAAGAAGAGAAACTTAACGAATACATATTGAGCAATAAGAAGTGTTCTTTTGGATCTAAAATCTCAGCGCAGGTTTTCAGCATTTCATTGATTTGCTCTTCGAGAATCCATTTTTCACCTTCAGGTCCTCGGCCATAAGCAGGAGGATCCAGGATGATGCCTTGATAGATATTTCCCCGTCGAGCTTCGCGTTTGATGAATTTCATTGCGTCGTCCACCATCCATCGAATGCCATCCAGCCCGGAGGATTCCATGTTATGTTTAGACCAAGTAACGACTTGTTTGACCGAATCAAGGTGTGTCACATCAGCTCCCGCTGCGCGACAGGCTACACTCGCAGCTCCGGTATAGGCGAAGAGATTCAATACTTTCGGTTTTTGGCCAGGGAATGCTTTTATTTTTTGATATAAATAATCCCAATTGACTGCCTGTTCGGGGAATAGGCCGATGTGCTTAAAGGAAGTCTGAGCAAGATTAAGGGTCAGTTTGAGCCCATCCTGATTTTCATAATCTATGGACCAATTGTGGGGCATGGGCTTGATTTGCTGCCATTGACCTTTTTCAGGATTGTTTTTTTCCTTTGCAAAGTGTGCGTGAGCCAACTTTCTCCATTCAGTCTCAGGGAGAGTTTTATCCCAAATGGCTTGTGGTTCAGGTCGACTCAAAATGTACTTTCCGAATCGCTCCAGTTTTTCAAATCCTCCGGTGTCGATCAATTCATAATCTGACCAGGGGCCAGGGCAAAGGGAGAGGATGGTTTCGTTCATTGGCGCAATTTAGGTCTTTTGCGAAGAGTCCACAAAAGTCGATGACCAATCCTCTTTGGAAACATGGAAACATTTAGAAATTGAGTTCTCTCAAAACCTCCACGCTGTATTCCCAAAGTTTGGCAGATAAGTCCCTGCTTAGACCAAAAGATGATGGGGATTTTGGTTTTTTTCGGTTGTAGTAACTTCCGTTTCTGAGATTTGCCTTTGGGGTTTGAGCAAGGAAAATTGTGGTTTGTGCACCAGCTTTTGGACTGATAAAAAAGAGCTGAGTTAGCCGAATTACCCCCTTTGCTATACCGGAAGTTTCCGAGCCAAATGCTGTTCGTACTGCACCGGGATGAAGCGAATAAGAACTTATTCCATCACTTTCAAACCTATTTTTCAATTCATTGGTAAAGAGTATATTATACAACTTTACTTTTGCATATGCAGTGCCAGTATTTGATGATTTTTTTAGGCTATAATCATCACTGGGATTGCCAGCAAACCGATGCGCTTCTGAGCTTACATTGATGATTTTTGCCTTTCCCATTTTTAAAGCTGGAAGGAGTTCCTGTGTCAGTAAAAAGTGTCCCAGATGATTGGTTGCAAAAGTCATATCAAGACCTTCCGAAGTGAGTTTTTTTGCTGGAAACATTCCGCCGGCGTTATTGATCAAGACATCAATTTTGTCAGTCAGTTTGAGGATTTCGCTCGCACCAGTCTTGACCGATTTCATTTCACCCAGATCCACAGAGACAATTCGGATTTTATCCTTTCCGGGTAATTCAGCTATCATTTTTTGAGCTTTCTCCGTATTTCTGACCGGCAAGATGACCAGTTCGAATTGAGGCAGCAATTCCTTCAGAGTTTCCCAACCGATCCCTGAGGTACTTCCTGTTAATACTAAATTCATGATGTGTGTTATTTGACATGATTACTCTAAACTTAGGCACTTGGTTTTCAGGAATCTAGTTTTAGTCTCTTTTTTGAAAGGGAAGGGAAGGTTTTATTTTTGTACTTTTGAACGAATGCGTTGTGAAAATTTCAATTTTCATACCATATTAATTCCTAAAAGCTCAATTTTTTTGCTCCAATGTCAAAGAAATTTATCGATATCGAAAAAGCCATTCATTCAAAAAATCCAAAAATCCTGAAATGGATGCCTGGATTTACTTTGAAATACATCAAAAATGTGACCCATGAAAAATGGATGAATGGTATCATGGAAAAAATTCACCACTTACAGGGTATGGATTTTGTCAATGCATTGACTGCCGAATTTGAATTGGATGTAGAACTTTTAGGAAAAGAAAACATCCCCTTAAGTGGTGGGTTTATATTATCAGCCAACCATCCTCTAGGGGGAATAGATGGGGTAGCACTGATGTTTGCTATTGGAAAAATCAGGCCTGATATACGCTTTCTGGTAAATGACCTATTGATGAGTTTTGATAATTTTCAACCGATTTTTGTGCCTGTAAACACCCTAGGGAAGAATTCAGTCAATGCCAGCCTAAGGATCGAAGAAACGTATGCCAATAAACATCCCGTTTTGATTTTCCCTGCAGGACTGGTTTCCAGAAAGCAAGAGGGAGTAATAAAAGACTTGAGTTGGAAAAAAAGCTTCATTTCCAAGGCAAAAAAATACCAACTTGATGTACTTCCTTGCCATATTGAAGGGAGGAATTCTGAGTTTTTTTACAATCTTGCTAATTGGCGTAAAAGAATTGGTATCAAAGCCAATGTCGAAATGTTTTGGTTGGTAGATGAGATGTATAAGCAGCGAGGGAAAAAGGTGGTGATCAAAGTAGGCAGTCCTGTTTCGTACCAATATTTTAATTCAGAAAAAAATGATGCCCAATGGGCTGAGTATATGAAAGATTTGGTTTACAAACTCGGCGAATCTAATGGATAAGGTTCTACCTATTATTCCAGCAGTAGATCGTAAACTCCTTAAAAAGGAGTTGAATCCTGATCGCTTTCTCCGGTATACCAATAATGGTGACAATCTTGTCTATCTGGTCAATCATCATAATGCACCAAACGTGGTGAAAGAAATCGGACGTCTACGAGAATTGACTTTCCGTGTTGCGGGTGGCGGTACCGGAATGGAAGTGGATTTGGATGAAAATGATATATGCGAAAACTGCTACGATCAGCTGATTACCTGGAGTCCTGAGGATGAAGAAATCGTAGCTGGCTATCGTGTAATCATGTGTAAAAATGCCATCAATCCTGATGGATCTATTAATCTTTCGACCACGCATCTTTTCGATTTTTCAGAGAAATTTATAAAAGAATACATCCCAAACACGCTGGAATTAGGCCGATCTTTTGTTCAACCACAGTATCAACCCAGCTTGGATAACCGGAAGGGAATTTTCAGTTTGGATAATCTTTGGGACGGGTTAGGAGCGGTAGTTTTGCTTAATCCGGATGTCAAATATCTTTTTGGAAAAGTGACCATGTACCCCCATTATAATCGGGAGGGACGGGATCTTTTGCTTTACTTTATGAATCATTACTTCCCTGATAATGAATTGCTTGTTACCCCTAAGGTTCAGCTTAAATTAACATACGAAACTGGAATAGAAAAGCAGCCAAATCCTTTTGAAAATCTGGATTATAAGGAAGGATATAAATTCCTAAATGGGAAGATCAGGTCATTGGGCGAGAATATACCCCCGCTGATAAATACCTATATGAACCTGTCACCTACCATGCGAACTTTTGGCACAGCCTTAAATGACGAGTTTGGAGAAGTGGAAGAGACGGGCATCATGATTACCCTAGCTGATATATACGAAAGCAAAAAACATCGCCATATGGATACGTTTGTACGTGATAAGACATATGGTAGAAGAAAAAGTTGAATCCAAAAAAACCTTATTGGTAGGCGCTAGCCCTAATCCTTCACGTTACGCATTTGTTGCAGCAAAAATGCTGGCTGAGCGCAACTTTGATTTTATACCCATTGGTATCAAAAAAGGAGAAGTCTTTGGTAAGGAAATTATCGACTTGCGAACTAAGCCTCAACTGCAAGGAATCCATACAATCACTTTATACATTGGTCCTTCGCACCAAGGCGAATGGATGGATTATCTCATCGCACTTAATCCAAAAAGGATCATTTTTAATCCCGGTGCTGAAAATCCGGATTTTTACAGAAAAGCAAAATCAGCAGGAATTGAGGTCGTGCACGCATGCAATTTGGTGATGCTGAGCACTGATCAATTTTAATTTTGTTTCTTCAAAAAACTATCCATGTAAAAGATATGAGGAAATGATATCAGAGAAATAAGCACGAAGAATAGTAAAATCAACTGGGTGTTATCCAGAAATTCAAGACCAAAGAATAGAATCAAACCAATACCCACAAAGCTGATAAGTGAAAATGGGAGAAGTTGGATAGCAAACTTTTTGAAAGAGTCGTAGGCTTTAAAGGAGCGAAGAAATTTGTATTCAGTCATCATGCTTGGCAAGGCATGCCAAAATCCAAAATAGACTACAAAACCTATCAATAAAGGGCTTAAATAAAGAATTGGACCCAGAATCACTAGTTCAAGGATGTGTTTTTTTCCGAATTTTGGCCCAAATAAATTTTGCGCCAAAAGGGTTGAAAAAAGAAAAGCTCCCAAAACAAATAGTCGGGAATTATTTAGATATTCCAAATTGACAAGGGGAGAAAGTATCAATTTGGTAGCCTCCCAGTCTCCAAGCAAAATGGCAAAGAGGAAATATCCACCTCGACTTACATATAAAAGCAAGGAATAATTTTTAAGGGAGGATTCATTAAAAAAATGAGATTGCCCAAAATGATAAGCAGACATAAACAAAAAAGCAAGGAGCGCAACCACAGGTATAAAGTACCATACAGCCGAGTACCCAGCAATCATTGATATGTAAATCAGAAGGAATTTAAAAAGACCCTTTTGATCAATTTTTGGATTGGAAATGAGGTGATCTATGGCACCATGCGGAATACCAACAGCGATGAGAATCACCCCAAAAAGTGCAAGCTGAACAGTAAGATTATTTTGAAAGAAAAGCATGAAAATGAGACACAGGATTATCCCAAGTGCCTTGGCTATATTTTCAATGCGATTCATAATTCAACAAGCTTTTAATGAAAATCGGAAATTTAAGTTTGCTTAGCAAAGTAATTTCTTCTCTAAAACTGGTTTCTTCACTTAAAAATCGGAGAACCAAATCTGCTGAGGAGGTTGTAAAAAGATTTAAAAATAGCGATTGAAGCTGATCAGGCCACTTATGGGCAACATTCAATAACACATTATCATAGAAAGAAAAACGGGAAGAACTTTGCAATTGTAATTCGTGGATTTTACCAAAAGAAAGTGCCTGTACAATTTCTTTGCAATTTTTTTGAATCGTATGAAACGTGTAGCCTGTGGATGCCTTGGTCCAACCTGCTGCTGTTCCCAGTTTGATTACTCTTTTGTAGGGATTTTTTGATGCCTTGCGATTACTCATAGGAATAATACCGGATTCCTGAAAAGTAATCTCGAAGGAAATGTCGTTTAAATTATTTCTTAAATAGGTTTCTAAAGTGGAATTCAAATCATCTTTGGAGATTGAGTCTTTAGAATAAGCCGTGAATTCGACTAAAGCTTCTGTTTTGGAAAACGGTAAAATATAAAAGAAATCAAATTGAGAGGATTTGCCATTTGGGAATTCCATCAGGATAAGACTTGTTGGATCAAATACTTCAGATTGTGTTTTGATTCTCCAACCGGAAAATATTTGCTTTAAGCTATTTGTATTTTTAAACTCATTTTCGTTGAGCCTAGAGTCAAAAACAAAAGACGTTTGGAATTTCTTACCATTTTTTGTCAGAATTTTAATTGATTCCGATGATTCAGTCAAATCCCAAACCTCATCCTGAATCAATGTAACATTGGGGGATTTGGTGATTTTCTTAAAAATTGAATTATAGAAGTCATGAGAATTAAGATGGTAATAATTAAGTCTGCCTAGATTTTTTGTGATTTTGGTGTGATCAGCGACGAAGCTCAAATTATTCCAACAGTGTATATTTTTCGATGGGTGAATATCAAGTGGCTTCTCTGCCCAGTAACACCAAGTTTTGTCGGGAATCTGATCACCTTGAGGATCAATCATGAGAATTTTAGCATCCTTAAGATCACTTTCCAAAAGGTAGTGGACCAGACTTAGTCCTGAACAACCCGCACCGGCAAATATGTAGTCATAGCTTTCCATAAAATAAAAAGTGGGTTGACAGGATATCCCTTATCAACCCACCTATAATTAATTAGGCTACAGATTTTCTTGCTTTAGCAGTCTCTGCTACCGCTACTGAATAAATTACCAATCCAAAACCGATTTTGTTGATAGCATCGGCCAAGTTGTAGAATAGGTCAATTGAGCTTACCTCAAATGCGCCTGACAACAAATTTCCTGGCAATACCATGTATCCGATAGGATAGATTGACCAACCTAGCGTGATAAAGATTTTCAAAAGGAACATTGCATTTCCTAAAGCCGGGCTGTTTGATTCTTTTGCCAACTTGGCTACATCACCTGCAAATACTTCATAAACAATATACAGATAACCTAGCGTAGAGAAGATACCCCACATAATGTTGCTGTCTATACCGGAAGTTTCACCGATGTAACCTGTGATCAACATGACCAAAGAAGCAACGATCAACTTAAATAAGGTTCCTCCCTTTGCTCCAAAAGGTTTTGTTAATAAGTAGAATTCCACACACATCAATGGTACTGTCAAAGTCCAATCCACATATCTGAAGGCTGTGGGACTGGAACCAGTCTGCATGTAAAAGTCTCTCATGTAATAATAATGGACAGCTGCGATTCCCGTGATCAAGCCTGATACAAGAAGGGAAAGCTTCCATTTACCGTCTACAGATCCTCTTTCTACAAAGAAGAATACTGCAGATGCAAACATAGCCATGTAACCGATGAAGAAGGTTATGGCTACTGGGTCACTGTTAATGATTCGGTCTAGTCCTACTAGTTCCGCTGCTAAGGTGAGGTTCATAAAAGGTGAATTTTTTGGTTATGAAATGGTTAATTATCACTCACATAAAGATTCTTAGTATATTATTTGTTTAACCTTGATTAATAATAATTAAACAAAATGAGATCAATGGTTGAATATCAGGTGTGTAGGCAATTTAAAATGGTATAAACAGCAAGAAAAAATTTCTGAAATTTTAGAGAAATTCAAAATATAGTTTGGATTGATATTATTTTCGCTAATAAGTACAAATGAGCACTTGATCTCATAAAAAACTGGTCAGAACTCACTTTTTTTACCTATCTTGCAGACTATTATTTTGAACACAAAATCACCTTTCTAAGCCCGATTTGAGGGTTTTCTCCAAAAAATATGAGTGAAGAAAAAGCTAAAAATTCTGCTGATTATTCAGCTGATAATATTCAGGTATTAGAAGGCCTGGAGGCAGTTCGAAAGAGACCTGCAATGTACATCGGCGATATTGGCGTCAAAGGTCTCCATCATTTAATATGGGAGGTCGTAGACAACTCGATCGATGAAGCCTTGGCAGGCCATTGTGACACAATACATGTCACTGTCAACGAAGATAATTCTGTTACGGTCGAAGACAATGGTCGAGGTATTCCCACAGACATGCACCATAAAGAAAAGAAATCAGCACTGGAAGTGGTGTTGACAGTTCTCCATGCCGGTGGTAAATTTGATAAGGATACATATAAGGTTTCTGGTGGTCTGCATGGAGTGGGTGTGTCCTGCGTCAATGCGCTATCGAGCGACCTCAAAGCGACCGTTTATCGTAATGGAGTAATTTTCGAACAGGAATTCAAAATCGGTGTGCCCCAATATCCAGCTCGTCAGATTGGGCCGACTGATAAAAGAGGAACAACCATCCATTTCAAACCGGATGCAAGCATTTTTGCTATTACTGAATTCAAGTACGAAACAATTGCCAATCGTCTGAGAGAAATGTCATTCCTCAATGCAGGAATCCGAATCACGCTGACTGACCTTCGAGAAATCGAAGATGGTGTACCAAAGAGTGATGAATTCTTTTCCGAAGGTGGATTGGTGGAGTTTGTTCAATACTTGGACGAAACGCGAGAAAAAATCATTGACTATCCGATTTATATCGAGTCCGACCAAAACGGAGTTCCTGTTCAGGTGGCAATGAATTATAATAATTCCTATTCGGAAAACGTAGTTTCTTACGTCAATACGATCAACACCTATGAAGGTGGTACACACGTGACTGGCTTCAGAAGGGCATTGACCCGAACTTTGAAATCTTATGCCGACAAATCGGGCATGCTGGATAAGTTAAAACTTGAAGTTTCAGGTGATGATTTCCGTGAAGGGTTGACAGCTGTCATTTCGGTGAAAGTTCAGGAGCCTCAGTTTGAAGGTCAGACAAAAACCAAGCTTGGTAACTCTGATGTAGTCGGAGCAGTCGATAGTGCGGTTTCTGAGACACTTCAAAGTTGGTTGGAAGAACATCCTAAAGAAGCAAAAATCATTGTAGGAAAGGTCATTCTTGCAGCACAGGCGCGTCATGCAGCCCGGAAAGCAAGAGAAATGGTACAGCGTAAAAACGTACTTGGTGGGGGAGGACTTCCCGGAAAACTTGCTGATTGTGCCAATTCCGATCCAACAGTTTGTGAATTGTATTTGGTGGAAGGGGACTCTGCAGGTGGATCTGCTAAACAAGGTCGTGACCGGGACTTTCAGGCGATATTACCTCTGAAGGGGAAAATCCTGAACGTGGAAAAAGCGCACGAGCATAAAATTTATGATAACGAGGAGATCAAGAATATTCTTACAGCATTGGGCGTGAAGTTTGGTACAGCCAATGATGATAAGGAGCTGGACATGTCTGGTCTGAGATATCACAAAATCATCATCATGACCGATGCTGACATTGACGGATCTCACATTAGAACTCTCATTCTGACATTATTCTTTAGATATATGAAGGCCTTGATTGAGAATGGATATGTGTACATAGCACTTCCTCCCTTGTATCTCTTAAAAAGAGGGAAAGATGAGCGCTACTGCTGGACCGAAGAAGAACGAAAAATCATGACCGCCGAGATGGCAAAAGATGGTCGGGAAGACAGTGTAGGAGTACAACGATACAAAGGTCTCGGTGAGATGAATCCTGAGCAACTTTGGACGACTACAATGGATCCCAACGTAAGAACGATCAAGCAGGTAAATATTGAATCTGCGGCAGAAGCAGATCACTTATTTAGTATGTTGATGGGAGATGAAGTAGCACCAAGAAGAGAATTTATTGAGAAAAACGCGAAGTATGCGAAAATTGATTCTTAATATACTGGGGCTTATCTGGCCCCTTTTTTTAACGAAAGACAAAAACAAGTAGAACAGGCGGTTTGTAATAGAATTTTGAACGATATGAAATTGGCAATTGGAGATAAATATGAATCCATAATCCAAAAAAGTGATCTCGTCAGTAGGGATTTAAGTTGGGTTAAGTTCAATGAACGAGTACTCGATCAAGCTAAAAAAGCGGATCGAAGCATTTTTGAGAAACTGAAGTTTTTGGCAATCACTGCATCAAACCTGGATGAATTTTTCATGATTCGAGTTGGCTCCTTGTACAATTACCTGGACTACGAAAAAGAGCGTGTGGACTATTCCGGTCTGCGTGAGGAACCTTTCAAGGACAAACTCATGAAAGATTGCCAGGATTATCATCGTGATCAACATACCCATTTTACTAAAGTGGTTCTTCCCGAATTACATCAAGAGGGGATTTCACTCTTTAATGTTTCCAAACTTACAGAAGTAGAACAGGAAATAGTAAAGCAGTATTTTCTGAAAGCCATCTATCCAATGCTGACTCCGATGGTCTACGATGGGTACAGGACCTTTCCGATTTTGATGAATAAACTTCTTGTATTTGGTGTGGTCACTACCAGTCCGGGTGAGCGCAAGGATATGCGCAAAATGAGTTTTGTGCAGATTCCAGCGAATATTCCACGCTTCTTCGAAATCGAACGGGAAAATTCACTTTTGCTGATTCCAATTGAAGAAGTGATCCGTGAAAATATCATCTCGCTATTCCGAAATGTAGAAATCGAATCCATCAGTTTGTTTAGAATCACCAGAAATGGAGACTTTACCCTTGAGGAGAGTGAGGATATGGATGCCAACTTCCTGGAAGAAGTAAAGCGAAAACTGATGGAGCGGAAGACTGGTCGGGTTGTTCGGATCGAAATTGAAGAAGGCTATTCCAAATGGATGCTTAATTCTCTACTTGAGCGATGGAACCTGAGGTCTGACTCAGTTTATATGGTTAATCGATCGAGTATGATTGATTTCACGGGATTATGGCAAATAGTCGGAAACAAACGCTTTCGCGAAAGACTTCCTCAAATCCCGGAACCAGTTCAGCCGCTTTCTTATCCGGAGGAGGGGAGAGGCGATATTTTTGAAATTTTAAAAGAAAAAGACATTCTCCTTCACCACCCTTACAACAACATTGATTCAATACTAGACTTGATTGAGACGGCCGCCGATGATCCGGATGTAATGGCGATAAAAATGACCATTTACCGTTTAGCCAAGGAAAGTAGAATTACAAAAACATTGCTGCGAGCTGCTGAAAACGGGAAGCACGTTTCGGTTCTTTTTGAGGTTA
Organism: Algoriphagus sp.; assembly: GCF_046296635.1. GTDB lineage: Bacteria > Bacteroidota > Bacteroidia > Cytophagales > Cyclobacteriaceae > Algoriphagus. The sequence continues at coordinate 69,468 of NZ_JBKBKZ010000001.1, forward strand.
AAGCTCGGTTTGATGAAGAAAACAATATAAGGGAAGCGAAGAAATTACAAAAGGCGGGATGCTTCGTGATCTATGGGATTTCTCATCTAAAGACGCACACAAAATTACTGCTGATCGTTAAAAAAGATGACACAGAAATAACCCGATACGTTCACCTGGGATCAGGCAATTATAACGAAGATACCGCAAGGCTTTACACAGATATTGGTCTATTGACAACGAATGAAACTTTGGCAAATGATGTATCTGAATTCTTCAATGTAATCACCGGACACTCTGTTCCAAATACTTACAAAAACATCATCACTGCACCGCGTGATATGCGAAATCAATTGATTGAGTTTATCGAGGAGGAAGCGGAAAATGCACGCAAAGGATTGCCGTCGGGAGTTTTTATTAAAGTCAATTCACTTGAGGATTCGGAAATCATTTATGCGCTTTATCGAGCATCCCAGTCAGGTGTTACCATCAAATTAATTGTGAGGGGCATCTGCTGCTTGAGACCGGGAAGAGTTGGGCTGAGCGAAAATATCGAAGTGCTGTCACTAGTAGGTGATTTTCTAGAACATAGCCGAATTTATCATTTTCATAATAATGGCGACACCCGAACTTATTCAGGAAGTGCTGATATGATGGTAAGAAGTTTTGATAAGCGACTAGAGTCCTTATTCAAGATTGAATCCCCTCTGCTGGAAAAGCAATTGATGAATATCATTTCTTATAACCTCAAAGACAACGTAAACTCCTACGTGATGCAGGAAGATGGTACTTATGTCGCTAAACATCCTACTGGCGAAGAACCGGAGTTTAATGTACACAAGGAGTTTTTCAAACTTAAAGCAGAAGATGTGGCCAGGGTAAAGCTTGTCTGACCTGAATCCTCTATACATCAAAAGCCCCCTGAATTCAAAAATTGAATCTAGGGGGCTTTTTTAAGTTAGTGTCACGTGTTTTACCAAATGATAATCAAGCAGGATTATTTCTTTTTCGCAGTAATCACTAAAACTAGTCCAATTGCAGCAACCACACCTCCGGCATAAGTTGGCCATCCTATTTCATTCTTCTTATCTGCGGTAACTTGGATAGGGCCCGCATCGATCACTTTTTCTCTGGTGATAAAATCAAACCCAGGTACGAACAGCATGATCAAGCCAACGACAATTAATACAATTCCAAATGTTCTCATTAGTGATGAGGGGTTAGTGAATAATGAATTTGAACTTGAATATAGGTGTTAAAATGGAAAGAAAATGGGTATCACTAGAGTAGCGAGAATCCAAAAAAGAAGGTTGAGTGGAGTGCCTACCTTTAAATAGTCTGCAAACCTGTAGTTTCCGGGATTATAGATCATGGTATTGGTTTGATAGCCCATTGGTGTCATGAAGCTTAAACTTGCTGCGAATGTCACCGCCATCAAAAAAGGCCTGGTGTCAACATTAAGCCCTACCGCTATGCTTATTGCAATAGGAGCCAAAAGAGCTGCTGCAGCATTATTTGACATTATATTTGTCATTAAAAATGTCAATCCAAAAATGGCACTTAGCACGAGTTGCGGTCCATAAGATCCAAAAAGGTTGACCACACCTTCTCCAATCAGTTCTGCCCCACCGGTTTTTTCAAGTGCAGAACCCATGGACAATACTCCGGCGAGCATGAAAATAACCTTCCAGTCAATTGCTCTATAGGCTTCATCGGGACTGATTGATCGAACTGTGACCATTACAATTGCCCCTGCTACAGCTGTAAGTGTAATCGGAAAAACATTAAATGCGGCCAATCCCACGACCAATGCCAAGGTGCTAAGGGTGAGGATCACCTGTGTTTTATTTAGATTTTCTATTTTTCTTGCGGAAATCAAAAGAAGATCTTCTGATTGATTTACGGACTGTATGGATTCTTCGGTGGATCGAAGCAAAAGTACATCGCCTGGTTTAAGCGTGGCTTTTGATAGAACCGTGTCAAAAAGTCCTGCTCTGTGCCTAATTCCAATTACAAAAACCTGATCATACAACTGCTTAAAATTGATGAATTTGATGCTTTTGTTGATCAAAAATGAATGAGGAGTAATCAGGGCTTCATACAGCTTTTCTTCTTCATCAGTCACAGTTTCTTCTTTCCAATCCAATTCAGCTTTAATTATCACTCCCTTTAGCTCTTTAATCTTTTTGAGATTATCCTGATTGGTGATAACCCTGATGACGTCTCCTGCTAGAATAGGAGTATTTGGGTACACCCTGATTTTATTTCCGTTTTCACGTACGATTTGAAGTGCTTTTACATTTCCATTTTTGAAGATTTTTTCGCTTGAGATGGATTCTTGGAGTTTTTCATATTCATCGGTAATTGAAATTTCAACCACATAATTTCCCAAATCCATCGAGTCGGAAAGTCCGGATTTTGATTCTCTATTTGGTAGTAACCATTTCCCGAGTGTAACCATATACAATGTTCCAGTGGCTAAAAAAATCAGCCCCATTGCGCTCATTTCAAATACTCCAAAAGCAGGCAATCCCGCTTTTTGAGCAATTCCACTCACCAAAATGTTGGTGCTTGTCCCCAATAATGTACAAATACCACCCATCAAAGCACCAAAAGAAAGAGGCATCAATAGTCTGGATGGAGGAATCTGATTCTTCTGGCATATATGGATCACAGACGGCATCAATAGGGCCACCACAGCAGTATCATTAATGATTGCCGAAAGTAAACCGGCGCTGATCATTAAACTTAACATCAGCTTGGTCTCACTTTTTTCAGCTTGGTCACTCAGGTAGTTGCTAAACTGATTAAGAATCCCAGTACGGAAAATAGCCTGAGAAATTACAAACATGGCCGCAACCGTAATCGTGGCTGAATTGGAGAACCCTGCAAGTCCTTCTTCCAAATCCAGAATTCCGAACAACATGAATAGAACCATCACTCCGATGGCGACGGTATCAATGGTGAACTTTTCTGTAAAAAATAGGATGATTGCCAATGAAATTATTCCAAAGACAATCCATGTATCCTCCTGCATAATCTACATGGTCAGGTAATTTCCCTTCTTTAATTTCTTCTTAATTCTAAAATAGCTGAATATTCCAGTCACTAAAAAGCCAAAACTCAATCCAAAAGCCAAATATCCGAGCTCTTTGATGTGTGATAGTTTATTTACTTCAAATAAAGCTGTTCCAGAAACCAAAAAATAAAGTGCTGTGCGGATGTAAGCAAGTAGCGTCCTTTCATTAGCAAGCGAAGTGCGTTGACGTGCAAGGTAATCTCTGACTATAAGTTCTTGTTCAAAGTTTTTTTCCATCATTCTATTATTATTTTTGGGGAATTGGTCTTAAAATCTAAACTTATGAAGAACGTATTTACAATTTTTCTTTTTTTTATCACAATTGGACTTTCAAGAGCGCAAGATTCAGTTGGAGTAGTTGAAGCTGACACAAGCTATTGGCTCAAATCAATCGAAGGTACTTTTGCCCTAAATCAAGCCTCCTTCAGTGGAAACTGGACAGGTGGGGGAGTGAATTCTATGGCGTTCAGTGCTGGATTGCTGGGAAGAGCAAATTATGCAAAAGGCAACTGGTCTTGGGACAATACCCTAGATTTTCTATACGGGGTGGTCAAAAATCAAGGTCAGGATGAACGGAAGTCAAATGATCGAATCTTCCTGGATTCCAAAGTTGGCCTGAAAGCATCCGAGAATTGGAATTATTTCTTTTCGGGAAACTTTCTTTCACAATTCGCACCTGGCTATATTTTCACCGATACGGATCGGACTCTGATTTCAAAGTTTGCGAACCCGGCTTTCCTGACTTTTGCTTTGGGCATGGAATACAAACCAAATGATGAGTTTAGCCTGCGATTATCTCCTTTTTCTCCGCGATTCACCTTTGTGACTGACAAAAAGTTATACCTGAATGTACCTCTGAATTACGGAGTTCCAATTGGTCAAACCGTACGAACAGAATGGCTTGCTTTCAGCCTGATGGCAGACTGGAATAAGCAATTATCCGAGAACATCACCTTCAAAGCACGCTATCAGATGTATGCCAATTATGAAACATTGGCTTTCAATGCAATTGACCATCGCATGGATCTAATCTTGGCGGCGAAGGTTTCCAATGCAATCAGCGTGACTTTGACAACAATCGCCATATATGATTTGGATCAGGACGATAAAGTCCAATTTAGCCAGGGTCTGGGTATTGGATTAGTTTATAAACGAGGAAATTTTCCTGATGGAAAATAAAAAAAATACAAATTATTCTTCTGGATTTTGATTTAAAGGGATTTGTATTATTTTTGAATTCATTGTGGTAGTTAAATAATAGTTGGTTTAGTTTTCAAATAAAGGGCAGGAGATCTTCTCCTGCTTTTTTGTTGCCCTATCACGGAATAATGCTATTTTTTGAATAACCAGGGTTTAGAACCCAATATTTTCATTTCGATAAGGAAATCACACTCATTTATAGCCTTTTTATAAATTAATTGTTTCGGTGAATGAAGACACTCACTGAGGCGGAGGACAAGGATCCAAGTTTTTTAATTATTAATGCATAGCAGGCAGATTTCATCAATTCCAATTTCAAGAAACTTCGATTTTTTGAAAAATTTGAATTTCCCTTCTTTCGGAAATACCATTCTGAATTATTATCGCCAAGATTTTCATTAGCATAAAAAAAAGCCCAGACTTGCGTCTGAGCTTTGTACACTCGGAAGGATTCGAACCCTCAACCCTCGGAGCCGAAATCCGATATTCTATCCAGTTGAACTACGAGTGCGTACCTTATTTTTATGCCTCAAGTACAGCCTGTACTTTCTCAGCAGCTTCTTTCAATGTAATAGCAGACTGCACCTTCAATCCGGACTCGTCAATGATTTTAGCGCCTTCTTCAGCATTTGTTCCTTGAAGTCTTACGATAATCGGGATTTTGATGTCTCCAATTGACTTGTAAGCTTCTACCACTCCGTTAGCGATTCGGTCACATCTTACGATTCCACCAAATACATTGATCAAGATTGCCTTTACGTTAGGATCCTGAAGGATGATTCTGAAACCAGCCTCGACAGTAGTGGCATTTGCTCCTCCTCCCACATCGAGGAAGTTGGCAGGATCACCGCCGGAAAGCTTGATCATATCCATCGTTGCCATCGCCAGTCCAGCACCATTCACCATGCAACCTACGTTACCGTCAAGTTTCACATAGTTAAGCCCTGACTTCGCTGCTTCCACTTCCAAAGGATCTTCCTCTGCCAAATCTCTCAATTCCGCTAATTTCGGTTGACGATAAAGCGCATTGTCGTCGATGTTGACTTTAGCATCTACTGCCAAAATCTTATCATCAGAAGTTTTAAGTACCGGATTGATCTCAAACTGAGCTGAATCAGTACCGATGTATGCATTGTAAAGAGAAGTGATGAATTTCACCATTTCTTTGAATGCATTTCCCGTAAGGCCTAATTTGAAAGCAACTTTTCTAGCCTGAAAACCCTGAAGTCCGACCTTCGGATCGATCCATTCTTTGATGATTTTCTCAGGAGTATGTTCAGCAACATGTTCGATGTCAACTCCTCCTTCCGTAGAAGCCATGATCACGTTAGATCCTGTGGCTCTGTCAAGAAGGATTGACATGTAATATTCTTTTGGTTCGGAAGCACCTGGATAATACACATCCTCAGCGACCAAGACCTTATTTACTTTTTTACCTTCAGCGCCAGTTTGAATAGTCACCAAAGTTCCGCCAAGAATTGCGGCGGCTTTTTCTTTCACATCGTCCAGTTTTTTGGCGAGCACCACACCTCGGGAACCGGTTTCTTTTACCTCACCTTTTCCACGTCCACCTGCGTGAATCTGTGCCTTGATCACATACCAGGAAGTACCGGTTTCAGCGTTGAGTTTTACTGCAGCTTCGTGTGCGGCCTCCGGAGAATCTGCTACATAACCCTCCTGAATTTTTACTCCGTAACCTTTTAATACTTCTTTAGCCTGATATTCGTGAATGTTCATATGTGTATGTTTTTCTTCTCAAAAGCCAAACCTGCTTTGCAGCAGTCAGGTGAAATCTTGCAAATTGCTAAATCCTAACCCTAGAAAATTTTTGCACGAAGATAAGGCGATGATGTGGATAAATCAAGTCGAGCATTTTCAATTTTCCAGAAGAAAAGCCTTTAATTCCTGTAATTGAGGGATTTGTTTTACTTTTAAAAACTCAAAAAAAACTACTATGCTGATTGCCAAAGGGATCCATAAATCCTACGGAAGCCTTCACGTATTGAAAGGCGTTGATCTTGAAATTTCCACATCCGAGATTGTTTCCATCGTGGGATCTTCCGGTGCGGGGAAAAGTACATTACTGCACATTCTAGGCACACTGGATCAACCGGAGCGGGGTGATTTAAGTATGCATGGAAAGAATTTATCGTCCTTGAAAGGCGATAGTTTGGCCGATTTCAGAAACAGTCAGATTGGATTTATTTTTCAGTTTCACAATCTTTTACCTGAATTCACTGCTCAGGAAAACATTCAAATACCCGGATTCATCAAAGGCACCAATGAAGTCGAACTCAAAAGAAAATCCGCTGAATTGGCGGAGATACTTGGAATCAGTCATCGATTGGACCATAAACCATCTACACTTTCAGGAGGAGAGCAACAGCGGGTGGCAGTGGCAAGGGCTTTGATCAATAATCCTTCTGTGGTTTTTGCTGACGAACCAAGCGGAAATCTGGATACGGCAAATGCAAAAGGACTTCACGAATTATTTTTTAAGCTTCGAGACGAGTTGAAGCAGGCATTTGTGATCGTCACCCACAATGAAGAACTGGCGGGAATGGCAGACCGAAAAGTGGTCATGCAGGACGGCTTAATCGTGTCTTACTGATTACCTCTTGAGCTTTCGGAGCATGCTTTCGATATGACCTTTTGATTCAAACATATCGGAAAATACGCCTGCAATTTTATGATCTTTGTCTAGAAGGTAAGTGATTCTTTTTGGCATTTTGATCAGTGGGATCAACGCATCATAAACTTTGCAGACTTTACCACTTTCATCAGAAAGTAGCTCAAAAGGAAGTTTATGTACTTTTTTGAATTTCTCATGCGTAGGGATATCATCTCGGCTAATTCCAAACACAGGAATGTCCAATTCACGAAATGCCTCAAATTGATCTCTGAATTCACAAGCTTCGGCTGTGCAAACACCTGTGAAATCCTTTGGATAAAAATAAATGATCACCGCTTTTCCAAGCATGTCCTTTGAAAGGGAGAACTTCTTGTCAGAAGTGGAAGGAAGCGTAAAATCAGGAGCTTTTGCTCCAATGGAGAGTGCCATTTCAGTTTTTTTCTTCTCTAACTTATAAAGAACGAGATTGGTTTAGTCTAAAGAATTTAAGCATGGCTTGAACTTTTCACATTCAGATTAGCTTTGCAGAAAATTCAAACTCATAATCGAATTGAAAATCTCCAGCGTTCAGTCGATGCTTTTGGCAGGAATATTTTTTGCCTTGATGAATGTTTCGGTGAAGTATATTCCACACATACCAGCCATTGAAATAATCCTTTTCAGATCAATCTTCAGCTTGGTTTTCAGCTATCTCGTGTTAAAAAATCAAGGCGTATATGTTTTTGGAAATAATAAGAAATTACTCATAACTCGTGGGATTGTCGGTTCGATTGGTCTGATTACATTTTTTTATACTCTCCAAAAAATCCCCTTGGCAAGTGCTGTCACGATGCAATACCTTTCACCTATTTTTACTTCGATCTTGGGAATTTTTATACTAAAAGAACGAATCAGGCCGATTCAGTTTTTGTTTTTCGCAATTTCATTTGCCGGAGTTTTGGTGTTACAGGGATTTGATCCACGGGTGAATTTATTTTATGCTTCCATCGGAATTGTTTCGGCGCTTTTTTCAGGACTTGCATACAATGTGATACGTAGGCTTAAAAATACAGAGCATCCCCTGGTGATTATTTTTTATTTTCCCTTAGTCACTTTGCCTTTTGCTGCTTTGTGGAGTTATTTTGGATGGGTTCAGCCCGAGGGATGGGATTGGGTTTTGTTACTATGGATAGGTATTTGTACGCAGACAGCGCAGTATTTTATGACTTTGGCTTACCAAAATGCAAATGTTGCCAAGGTCTCAAGTCTAAGTTATATCGGCATTATTTATGCCTTGATATTTGGGTTTTTCTTCTTCGGAGAAACCTTCCAAGTGCTTTCTTATGTTGGGATGGCATTGGTGCTACTAGGGATTGTTTTGAATTTGAGAGTGAAAGGCTAGAAATTAGACACCAGAAAAGTATCAAGTATCAAGATGATAGTATCAAGCGCAGAGACTAGAAACAGTAGGATAGAAATAAGAGTCTTGTCAAAAGTCACGTATCTTGTTTCTAGCGTCTTTTGTCTTAATTAAGAGTTAGGCTTACCTTTAGTTTAGTTTTTACCTTCCTTATGAAAATCACCAAAGACCTCTATCAAAGTAATCTGGTATTACTGACTGACTTTTATCAACTTACCATGGCGTATGCTTATTGGAAGTCAGGAAAAGGGGAGCAAGAGGCAGTTTTCAATCTTTTCTTTCGCAAACATCCCTTTCAAGGTGGCTTTACCTTAGCTGCTGGTCTCGATTATGTCATTGATTTTTGCAGAAATTTCAAATTTGAAAAAGCAGATTTGGAATACCTCGAAGTCATGAAAAATAAGGATGGAACCCCTGTTTTTGAATCAGCTTTTCTTGATTATTTGCAAAATCTCAAATTCAATTGCGACATCGATGCAGTAGAAGAGGGAACAGTTGTTTTTCCCAATGCGCCTCTGGTACGTGTCAAAGGTCCTCTGATTCAATGTCAGCTTTTGGAGACTCCGCTATTGAATATCATCAATTTCCAATCCTTAATCGCCACTAAAGCAGCTCGAATCAATATTGCCGCACAAGGCGAACCGGTTTTGGAATTTGGGCTTAGGAGAGCCCAAGGCATCGATGGAGCATTGGCAGCTAGCCGTGCTGCTTATATTGGTGGCTGTACCTCGACTTCAAATGTTATGGCCGGCAAACTGTTCGGAATTCCAGTTTCAGGAACTCATGCCCATAGCTGGATCATGTCTTTTGAAACTGAGTTGGAAGCTTTTCAATCCTATGCAGATGCTTTTCCCGACCAATGTGTTTTTTTGGTAGATACCTATGACACCCTGAATGGTGTGAAAAACGCCATTAAAGTCGGGGAGATTTTGCGAAGCAGAGGAAAAGAAATGATAGGCATCCGGATCGATTCCGGTGACTTGGCTTATTTCAGTACCAAAGCCCGAGAACTCTTGGATGAGGCTGGCTTTCCTGATGCCAAGATTGTTGTTTCCAATGATCTCGATGAACATATCATCACCTCTCTTAAGTCCCAGGAGGCTGAAATAAATGTGTGGGGAGTGGGAACTAAATTGGTGACTGCCTATGATCAGCCGGCTCTGGGTGCAGTCTACAAGTTGTCTGCAATAAGATTGGAGGACGGTATGTGGGAACCAAAAGTGAAGGTTTCTTCGCAGTCAGTCAAAATAAATATCCCGGGATTTCACAATATAAAGCGGTACTTCAGTAGGGGGAAAGCTGTCGCTGATATGATTTATTTGGAAAATCAGGAAATAGACCCCAAAGGAGTGATAATAATTGATCCCATCGATGCAACTCGGAGGAAGCGCTTGATGCCAGCATTTTATCAGGAGGAAATTTTGTTGAAACCGATTTTCAAAAAAGGACAACTTGTTTACACGATTCCTAGCCTAAGTGAAATAAGGGATCGTGCGGGAATTCAACTCGAATCCCTTGACAAAACTCACAAGCGATTAGTTAATCCTCATTTATATCCGGTTGGATTGGAGGAAAAACTCCATCATTTACGGATGCAATTAGTTTTGAAGGCTAAAAAATTTGATAATGAAATGGATTAACGACAGTTCCGCCCTGCTTATCGTGGATGTTCAAAACGACTTTATTCCAGGCGGAGAATTAGCGGTAAGGGAAGGAGATCAGATTGTTTCTGTAATCAATGAATTGCAAAATAAATTCAAGCACTTGATCGCAACTCAAGATTTTCATCCTGACGATCATGGAAGTTTCGCAGCAAATCATCCAAATAGGAAACCGGGAGAATTCGTCGAACTGGCAGGATTAACTCAGATTCTCTGGCCAGTTCACTGCGTACAGGGCACAATTGGAGCGTCTTTTCATCCTGACTTGAATCAAAGTCAATGGAAAGCTATTTTCCAAAAAGGAAAGAATCCAGAAGTTGACTCTTACTCTGGATTCTTTGATAATGCAAGGCGAGGCGACACAGGATTAGGAGATTATCTTAAATCGATAGGAGTAGAGCGGGTTTTCGTCTGTGGACTGGCATTGGATTATTGCGTCAAATTCACCGCCTTGGATGCTAAAAGTTTGGGTTTTGAGACATTTTTGATTGCTGATGCCACTCGTGCGGTTAACCTCAATCCAGATGACGGAGAACTGGCAATTGCGGAAATGGAAGCAGTTGGCATTGGAATTCTAACAAGTAAAGATCTTTAAGTCATGTTTGATTATAACCCAGATAAACATTACCCAAGCGAAACCGAAAGCCGGGTTGTCATTCGATTTCAGGATTGTGATCCGCTTAGACATTTGAATAATGCCAAGTATTTCGACTACTTTTTCAATGCACGGGAGGATCAAGTGCCAAAGCTTTATGGATTGGAGATCATCGATCTGATCAAAACCTACAAAGCAGCTTGGGTAGTTTACAACCATAATATCAGCTATGTGAAGCCTGCCATGGTCGGGGAGTGGGTTCGAATTATGAGTCGAATCCTTTGGCACAATCACAACACCATCGTAGTGGAATATTACATGACCGATGATTCCAAAACGCAGTTGAAAACTGTTTTATGGTCTACTATGCGGTATGTGACACTGGCAGAGGGGAAATCAACCGATCATACGGGGGCTGTTCAGGATTTTCTAAAAGCTACTTCCGGCAACCTGGATGTATCTCAGATGAGCATTAAAGACCGGGTCAAAGAGCTGAAGGAACAAATCGAAAAAGGGAAATAAATCTAAACTCACGAGTTTAAACCATTTTTGGGAACACAAAGCATCGAAGAAATCAAAATAAAACCCCTTTGTGTCCTATGTTTCTTTGTGTTTCAATCAGAAGGTACGAAACACAACAGGATTTTTTAAAAACACCTAGTATCTAAGAAATAAAAATCTCCTTTTTCCTTTGTTACGGATAATTTTATAAATTTTTCATGTTTAGTCGAAACATTTTTGAAAAAAAAGGACAGTAAAGGATACCCGAAAAAATAGAAAAATATATACTCACGAAGTTCAAAAAGTTGCGATTTTCTCGGTTTCTTTTCGATTCATCCAGAATCATTCATTTATGAATAATCGATTATACTTACTAGGATCTGTACTAATTATAGCTGTGTTCCTTTTCCAATCCTGCGAGAAAGAAGGAGGGGAAATTGAGAATCAAAAAATCCCCAGTCTGGTAAGTTATAATTTTCACATCCGGCCAATTCTTTCTGACAATTGTTTTGCCTGTCATGGGCCCGATGCCAATAAGCGAGAAGCAGGATTGAGGTTGGATATTGAAGCAGAAGCTTACAAAGTATTGAAAGAAACTCCGGGAGCTCATGGTTGGGTGCCTGGCAAACCAAATGAATCTGAGGCCTACCGCCGTCTGGTATCTGAAGATCCAAGCTTCATGATGCCTCCCCCGGAATCTAACCTTAAACTCACCAATAGGGAAATCCGATTGATCGAAAAGTGGATTCACCAAGGAGCTAAATACGAAAAGCATTGGGCATTTGTCCCACCGAAAAAATCCGAAATCCCCGAGGTAGATGATGAAGATTGGCCAAGAAACGAAGTTGATTATTTTATTCTTGCGAAACTGGAAGAATCAGGACTTAAACCCAATGAAGAAGCCGATAAGGAAGCACTGTTGAAAAGAGTGAGTTTGGATCTGACGGGTTTGCCTCCAACCTTAGAAATGATGGATGCCTTCCTGGCAGATAAATCTCCCGATGCTTATACTGAAGTGGTCAATCGACTACTTGCAAGTCCTGCATATGGTGAGAAAATGGCCGTCTATTGGATGGACATTGCCCGATTTGCAGATTCGCATGGTTTCCAGGATGATAGTTATAGAAGTCAGTGGCCTTGGAGAGACTGGGTCATACATGCTTTCAACAAAAACCTGCCTTATGACCAATTCATTACTTGGCAGCTAGCAGGGGATTTAATCCCTAATGCTACTAAGGAGCAAATCCTTGCTACAGGATTTAACCGAAATCATAAAATCACTGAGGAAGGGGGAGTAGTGGATGAAGAATATCGGGTGATGTACGTGACTGACAGAACCAATACAGTAGGTAAATCCCTGATGGGGATCACCATGGAATGCGCAGGCTGCCATGATCATAAATATGATCCAATTTCCCAAAAGGAATATTATTCGTTTTATTCCTTTTTCAACAACGTAAAAGAAAAAGGAATTGAATCCTCTGTAGGAGGTCCGGAGACGTATGCTAAGCGGCCTTTGATGCAAATCACTAATGCTGAAGTGGATTCAATTCTGACATTTATCAATAAGAGAGATACGCTGCATCTTATTGTTTCGGTCATGGGAGAGTTAGATTCCATCCGTCCTACTTTTATTTTGGATCGGGGAGTCTATGACAGACCAACTGTCGCAGTAGAAACCACTATGCCAGAATCGATTTTGAGCTTTGGTCCCAAGTATGAAAAAAACCGTTTAGGCTTAGCAAAGTGGATGTTCAGCAAAGACAATCCACTGACATCAAGGGTGTTTGTAAATCAAATCTGGCAGGAAATCTTTGGTCAGGGGATTGTGAGTACTCCGGGAGACTTTGGAATGCAAGGGGCAATGCCCACGCATCCCGAATTGTTGGATTGGCTTTCTGTGGATCTGATGGAAAATGGATGGGACGTGAAGCGTTTGGTAAAACATTTGGTGACCTCCGCTACCTATCGTCAGTCTGCGGTAGTAAGTAAAAAGCAACTGGAAAGAGATCCCGACAACGTATTACTCAGTCGGGCTCCCCGTCATCGACTCAAGGCGGAATTTGTCAGAGATGTGATTCTCGCCAGTAGTGGTTTACTCAACCAAGAAATCGGCGGGCCAAGTGTCAAACCCTATCAGCCAGCAGGACTTTGGGAAGGCGCTACTTCAGGCAGAGGGATATTGTCGGTATACAAGCAAGACCATAATGAAAAACTCTACCGAAGAGGGCTATACAATTTTATTAAGCGTACTGTTCCGCCTCCTGCCATGATCATATTCGATGGCAGTAACCGAGACCAATGCGAGGTGCAACGCCCGATCACCAATACTCCCCTTCAAGCTTTGATCATGCTCAATGACCCTACTGTTCTGGAGGCCAGTAGAGTTCTGGCCGGTAAACTTCTGAAAAACTCAAGCTATTCGGAAGCGAATATTCGGAATGCGTTCCGAATTATCGTCTGTCGAACTCCTACTGATCAAGAGCTGACAATTCTTAAAAATTATTACGATGGCATCATCCAGCGCTTAAAGAAAAATGAAGCAGACGAGCTCTTGGCGGTTGGAGAATATCCAAATCCACCTGGACTTGATACAATTCAATTGGCCTCACTCATGCAGGTGATTGCCAGCATTTATAACTTAGAAGAAACCATTTCCAAAACCTGACATGGAAAAAGATATTTTTGAATACCGATTAAATATTAACAGGAGAAGGTTTTTATCCAAACTGAGTCTAGGTGTTGGGAGTGTGGCCTTAGGATCTCTGCTGATGCCTGACTTATTTAAAGGTACAGGCAGTATGGAAGCGGATATAATTCCGGGTTTGAGGGACTTTGCTCCTAAAGCCAAGCGGGTCATTTACCTTTTTCAGAATGGAGCCCCATCTCAGATCGAAACCTTTGATTACAAGCCCAAGCTGAAAGAACTGTTTGGACAAGAGCTTCCTGATTCGGTGAGAGGTGGGCAGCGTTTGACCGGGATGACTGCCAATCAGTCCTCATTTCCGCTGGTAGGATCATTTGTGGATTTCAAGCAATATGGGCAATCCGGTGCCTGGATCAGTGATTTGATGCCCTACACGGCCAAAATCGCAGATGATCTCTGCATTGTCAGATCCATGCATACCGAAGCCATCAACCATGATCCGGCACTTACTTTTTTCCAGACTGGAGCGCAGCAAGGCAATCGCCCAAGTATGGGTGCTTGGTTGAGTTATGGATTGGGCAGCGAAAATCAGAATTTACCGGCATTTACAGTATTACTTTCAAGGGGTATCGGTAACGGACAAGGAGTTTATTCTAAGCTATGGACCAACGGTTTTCTGGATTCGGTTCACCAGGGTGTTCAATTCAGCAGTGGAGAAGATCCTGTTCTTTACCTCAAAGATCCCAAAGGTTTGAGCCGGGAGGAACGTCGAATCATGTTGGACAATATTTCAGATTTGAATCATCTGTCCTATCAGAAATTTGGAGATCCTGAGATCAATACCAAAATCCAACAGTACGAGATGGCTTACAGAATGCAGACTACGGTACCCGAAATTATGGACTTGAACAAGGAGCCTGATTCTATTATCAAATTGTATGGCGCAGATTGTTTGGTTCCTGGGACCTATGCTGCCAATTGCCTGTTGGCCAGAAAGCTTTCCGAAAGCGGTGTCCGCTTTGTGCAGCTTTACCATCAAGGATGGGATCAGCACGGAAATCTACCTTACGAAATCACCCACCAAGCCAAAGACACCGATCAGGCTTCTGCCGCTTTGGTGACAGACTTGAAGCAGCGTGGACTTCTGGACGAGACCTTGGTCATCTGGGGAGGAGAGTTTGGGCGGACTAATTACAGTCAAGGTAAACTTGATCCAGCCGATTATGGACGTGACCATCATCCCCGCTGCTTTAGCATCTGGATGGCAGGGGGTGGTGTGAAGCCAGGACTCATTTATGGGGAAACCGACGAGTTGGGATACAACGTGGCCAAAGATCCGGTGCACATTCATGATTTTCAGGCTACAGTGTTACACTTGATGGGATTAGATCACGAAAAGCTGATTTACAAGCACCTCGGTCGGAGATTCAGATTGACAGATGTGTCTGGCCATGTAGTTAAAGGTCTGATAGCTTAAAAAAAACACCCGATCCCTTAATCCAACCTCACTTATGAAGCGCAAGCTTATCAGCATTGCAGAAGGAGTTTTATTTGGAGGCAATATTCTGTTGCTCTTTTTACTAGTGTTTGAATCCTATATCTACATTCCTCAATGGATGCAGCCGATAGGACGAATGCATCCTTTGATGCTTCATTTCCCCATAGCCTTGTTGCTCTTGGCTCTTTTGCTTGAATTTTTTCGCTTTAGGCCAGAATTCAAATCCCAGCCTTTCTTTCAAAAATTTTCCGGATATCTGCTTTTGTTATCTGTCTTGACTGGACTCGTAGCTGCCATCATGGGATTGTTTTTGTCACAGGAGGAAGGTTACTCGGGGCAAATGTTGGATTGGCATAAATGGTCGGGAGCAGGAATGGTTTTCTTGGCTACTTTGATTTATGCATTTCGCAATTCCACCTGGTATCAGGAAAAAGTGTCAAAAATTGGAATTGGATTGACCACCCTTTCAATCCTTTTGGCAGGACATTTTGGTGCGTCGCTCACCCATGGGGAAAACTTTATTCTTGAGCCAATCCTCTCATCCAAAGTCCAGATGGTACCCTTCGAGGAGGCACTGGTCTTTGACCATTTGATACTTCCGGTGCTGGAGAACAAATGCAATTCGTGTCACAATCCATCCAAATCAAAAGGGGAATTGAATATGACCAATTTCCGAGCATTAATGAAAGGGGGAGAAAACGGCGTTGTATTTGTCGCTAGCAAACCCGAAGTAAGTGCACTTCTGCAGCGGATTCATTTGCCTGAGGATGATGATGACCACATGCCCCCTTCCGGTAAACCTCAGTTGACCACGGAGGAGATTGCCCTATTGGAGCAGTGGATAAAATCTAACCTTGAACCTGACACGAAGCTGGTTTCATTGCCCGAGACGGATTCCCTTAGAGTCATGTCCATTGGATTTTTTGAGTCACAGTCCCAGAAGGATTTTTTTGATTTTGAGGCAGCAAATCCCAAAACTATCCAAGAGCTCAATACTTCTTATCGGGCAGTTATTCCTTTTGCCAAGAATTCCCCTGCACTAGACGTGGTGTTTTTCAGTGCGGCAAACTTTACTCCAGCCTCCATCGAAGAACTTGCCAAGGTGAGCAAACAAGTCGTCACACTCAACTTGAATAAAATGCCTGTCAAAGACCAGGATATGAAATCCCTCCTGCGTTTTGAAAATCTTATTCGGCTTAATCTGAATTACACTGATATCACAGGCAAAAGTCTTGATGAGTTGGTGAAACTTAAAAATCTCCAACAGCTTTCAGTTTCGGGAACCCAAGTAGATTTTGCTGCCATACAGGAGGCTGCAAAGAAATTCGAAAAGTTGCAAAAGATGATCGTTTGGGAAACTCCAGTGACCAAGTCTGAATTGGAAACACTTAAAAAAGCACATAAAAACATCATTTGGATCGCAGGCAGAGATGACCTGGATGAAGATATTTTGCAATTGAACTTACCTCGACTCGGAAATGACTCTTATATCTTCACAGATACCTTGGCTCTGCAGATCGAACACCCGATCCGGGATGTTGAGATTCGCTATACCCTAGACGGAACGGAACCGGATCGGGAAAATTCTCCGATGTTCGTGACTGGAGAAACAGTCCTGAGGGAAGGAAAGCTAATTAAGGCTCGTGCCTATAAGCAAGGATGGGCTGCCAGTGAGGCAGTGACATTCAATGTATATAAAAACCGATACACCCCGAATTCGGTGATGATTTTGAGTAAAATGAGTAGGGTTCATCCTGCGAATGGTTCCAAAACTTTCTTTGATAAGGAATTGGGGACTTTCAATGCAAATAGCCCCGCTTGGGCGAACAATTGGGCTGGGTTTAGGGGAAATAATATGGAAGTGCTGTTGGAATATGTAGAAAAAGTGGAGGTCAGTTCTATAAGCATGCGTGTCTTGGTAGAACCAAGTAATGTGATTTCTCCTCCTGAATCCATTGAGATTTGGGCTGGGGATGATCCAAATTCCTTGAAGCTAGTGGGGAAAATAAAGCCCAAGCAACCCGCTAAGGAAGGAGAACCCTACATTGAGCTCATTACCTGTGACTTTAAACCTGTCTTGGTGAACTATGTAAAAGTAGTAGCCAAACCTGTGGAAAAAATTGGAGAATGGAGTCGACGAAAAGGTGCCGGTGGTCTTTTACTCGTAGATGAATTGTTTGTGAATTGAAATATTGGAGAACAAATAAGGGACTCGCAGTAGCCTACCTTTTAGAACTGAAAAAGGCTACAGCTCAAAACCATAATCTCTTTCCACCAGGGCTATCCGAGTTTTATAAGCAGCATACCATTTTTCCCGACCGAATTTTTGAGCGATTAAATGGTCTGTATTCGCTTTCCAATTTTTAATTGCATCCAGACTATCCCAATAACTGATGGTGATTCCCAGGCCGTATCGGACACTTTCATAGCCTAAATATCCAGGTTGAAGTTCTGCCAATCGTACCATTTCGTCAGCCATTGCTTCATAGCCGTCTTCAATCTCTGTTCGGAGATTGGAAAAAATCACTGCGTAATAGGGTGGTGGTGGGGTTTTAGCGATCATTTTGATTCGAGATAAGGCAAGTATTCCATATAGTTTGCGGTTTCGATTGCAAGCTTTTCACCAAAGGTTTTTTCCAAAAGATGTAAGGCTAAATCAATCCCTGCTGATATTCCTGCGGCTGTCCAAATAGTGTCGTCACTTTGGACAAACCTCAAACCCGGTCTTGCAATTCCGCTGGGTACAATTCCTTGCATGCTATTAAATACTAGATGGTGGGTACAATAATGCTTTTCATTTAGGAAACCAATCATTCCCAGAATCCTTGAACCAGAACACACACTCATCGTCCATTTAGAATTCAGGATTATTTGCTTAATAAAGGAAAGCAAAGCTGGATTTTGGATTACCTTTTTGGTGCCATCACCACCTGGAATAACCAAATAATTAAATTCTGGAAGATTATCAAAGCCAAAATCAGGCTTGACTTGAAGCCCGTTTTTTGTCCGAATTAAAGAGTCGCTTGCTCCAAAAGTTGAGACTTTTAATTGGGTATAATTTGACATTTGTGAAGCAACAGAAAAAACCTCAAAAGGCCCAGCAAAGTCTAAGACTTCCACTTCGTCAAAAAGAAAAATTCCTACATGCCTCATATAATTTAATTTTGCTCAATAAAGGTAATTTTCTTTTTGGAGGGTTAATAGTTGAAATTTCAAACAATAATTGAATTGTATTTCATTTTAAAAAAGATGGAAGATTACCTATCATTTACAATCTGTTTCCATTTATTTTATTTTCTGGTATTTCTCGCAAAAGGGTGAGACATTTCCTTCATCATTCAGAGTAAGCCCTAGTTTGACTTAAGTCAATTAATTTGGATCGTTTGAAAATGAATCAATTAGCTAGCATAACTTTGTATGCAAGACGAGTAAGTTGAATTTAATATCCAAATTTTCTTTGGCATCCTTATTGAATTCAAAAGATGAAAATCTGAAAAAGTGAACGAGTAAAAAGTTGTAAAATCCCCCCTGAAACCCGGTCTAATCAACCGGGATTTTTTTTGAAATTTTCAGGTGAAAATCTTAAGTCACTTAAAAAAGTATAGTTGACGTAATCTGAAATCGCTAATTATTTGATTAGGCTGTTAAAATATTTATAATTATTTCTAAATAATTTTGCGGTTTGTTTAATTCTGTATCTTTGAATGTTTTATTGAACAAATGATTTCTATTCTCGGCTTAATCACGTTTTTACTTCGCCTGACTTTGGCAATTCAAGGTCAGGTTGTTGCCGTTTTGCCGATTGATTCTTTTGAAGGTAAAAGTTGTGTCGTTCATGAAGGGACTAATCATCAGTTTCATGCTTTAGAAAACTTTGAGAATGGAAATTCCGCTGCGTTGTATGAAGCGGAAAAGGAGGAAAAGAGTGAATCAGAAATCGATTCCTTAGCAAACTTTCTTCATGCTTTATATGAAGCTGGAGTTGCCAAGCAATACAAAAACTATTACAATCCATTTTTCGGAAATAAAGCTTTGTTGGGAGACCGGCATCTTTATGATCTTTTCCATTCCTTGAAGATCCATTTGAGCTAATTTTTGGCCCATAGGGCAAGGATATCCGGGTTTTAACCGGTGCAAATGGCTAACAAGTCATTTGAAATTATTAACTCCAAATTAATTCAAATGAAACATCATTCGAATCACCATGCCTTTGGCATAGTGGAGATCTTGCATGAATTAAAGCATTTTCTCCCTGCCCAAGCCCCACTCAAGGACTTCGTCCATCATAATACTTTGCATGCTTTTCAGCATTTACCATTCTTTCAAGCCCTAAAGCAAGGAAATATTCAATTTGGTTACAAAGGATTTCTTTCGTTGCAGGATTACAGAAAACTCTACCATGAAGGGAAAATCAAGGAGGAAATTCTTCAAAAAATATTGATAGAGAATTTTGGAGAGAAAGATTCCGTCCACTGGGTGGTTAAACTCTTTGATTCAATATACCAAGAGGATCGATTACCCAAACTTGGCGTTTTCCGCGCCCATTGGAAGGATGACAATCATTTTAATTTGGACAAAGTGGTCCATCCATTTCTTTTCAGAATCCTTGCAGCTTATTTCGATCAGGGAATTTCTATTTGGTCATTTCCACTGGAAGCAAACGGTCTTTTGGATGCGGTAAGGATTCTCCATCAGCAGAGTTTCTCCAGAATTCTGAAAAGTCCTCGCACCATCAAACTGTTATTGGATCCGGAGTTAAAGCTGGAATCACTATTGGAAATTCTTGTTGGCAATCCGGAGAGTTATGGCTGGTATCTTTTTGATCAGCAGTTTGCCCATCCAGGTTGGTCGGGGATGGTATCCGTTTTGGAAGATCAGCCTAACTCTCTTTTGGATCCCAAAATCATAAAATTTGAAAATCTGATCAAACTTGAGTGTTTACTCGAAATTGATGCGTTGGACCAGAAGTTTGGCGAAAATTGGAGTCCAATAGGTATTCGATTTCCTCATCCAACCAACGAGCTCTTTGAAAATAGTCCTTTTGAGGAATTGGACATGGTTTTGCAATGCTGGCAGGAAGCTTTCGAATGGAGTTTTTACGATGAAGTGCTTGCAGGTATTGCTGGAGTGAAGCAGGAGAAGGAGCTGACAGATGTTCCGATGTTCCAGGCTTTGTTTTGCATTGATGACCGGGAATGTTCTACCCGACGTCATTTGGAGATTCTAGAACCGGGTTGTGCTACCTATGGCACTCCGGGATTTTTCAATGTGGAATTTTACTATAGACCACAATTTGGAAAATTCAGCACCAAGCTTTGCCCTGCTCCGGTAAGTCCCAAATTTTTGATTAAAGAAAATTCCACCCGAAAAAAGCTGGTTCGGGATGTTCATTTTAATCAGAATAATCATTCTCTTTTTCGAGGTTGGTTAAGTGCACAGACACTAGGGTTTTGGTCTGCTTTGAAGTTGGTTGTGAATATTTTGAGTCCTTCCGCCAGTTCAGCTCTAGAGGTATCCAGTGCCAAACACATGGACCCGGAGAGTACGCTAACCCTTGAATTCACAGGATTGCATGAAGACGGGCTTCAGGTTGGATTCAAACCTGAGGAGATGGCTGACCGAATCGAGGGGTTATTGAGAAGTATTGGTTTGGTTGATCATTTTTCACCCTTGATTTATATCATCGGTCATGGAGCATCCAGCATCAACAATACACACTATGCAGGCTATGATTGCGGTGCCTGTAGTGGTCGTCCAGGTTCTGTTAATGCCAGAGCCGCTGCACAGATGGCCAATTTGCCTATTGTCAGAATGCTGCTTAAGGATCGAGGAATAAATATTCCTGTGCAAACTCAATTTCTTGGGGCTTTACATGATACGACCAAAGATGAGCTGTCCTATTTTGATATCGAGATTTTAAGTGCCGAAAATCGAATCAGCCACGAATCCAATGAATTGATTTTCAATAAAACGATGGAAATTAATGCTTTGGAGCGATCCAGAAGATTTGATACATTATCCAAGGACAAGTCGATTTCCAAATTGCATAGCGCAGTTAAGAAACGAGCCTTTTCTCTTTTTGAGCCAAGACCAGAATACAATCATGCCACAAACGCACTTTGTATAGTCTCTAGAAAGTCAAGCCTTAAGGGCTTATTTCTGGACAGAAGAGCATTCCTGAACTCCTACGATTATCGAAAAGATCCTGAAGGAAAAGCGCTCGCAAAAATCCTTGGTGCCGCTGCACCTGTCTGCGGTGGTATCAATTTAGAGTATTATTTCTCCAGGATGGATAATGAAAAACTCGGTGCCGGGACCAAGCTTCCCCACAATGTTATGGGCTTGATCGGAGTAGCCAATGGAGCTGATGGTGATTTGAGGACAGGCCTTCCTTATCAAATGGTCGAGATTCACGATCCGATAAGATTGTTGATGATTGTAGAGCAAGTTCCTGCTTTGGTTCTCAAGGTGCTTGAGCAAAATCCAGCTACGTATGAATGGTTCAAAAACTATTGGATTCACCTAGTGATCATAGAACCCAGTAGCAGACATTTCCTGAGGTTCAAAGATGGAGGTTTTGAAAGGTATATACCCGAATCCAAGGTGTCCCATCTTTCTCACTTGCAAGACACCCTCCTGGGTTCCAAAGAGAATCTTCCAATCTACCAAATCGACTCAATCTAATGGAACTTTCAACTTGGATTCAGCTAATGATTGGGATACCTTTTATTGGCTTTGTGCTGAGTTTGATGGTGCCGGAGCATCGTGAGAAGCTACTTTCAAAGGTTGCGCTTTATACCACAGGATTTAATTTGCTCAGTCTATTGATCTTTTTGGTTTTCTGGGCCATTCAGGGATTTCATGCATTGAACCTTAAGGAGGTGGTGCTCTATCAAAACCCGGATTTCGTATTCTTGGTGGATTTCTTCTTTGATCGAGTAGGGGCAGTGTATATGGTGATCGGTGGGATGCTGACATTTCTCATCACCTTTTACAGTCGATACTACATGCATCGAGAAAGTGGATACAAGCGGTTTTTCAACACCGTCTTGTTCTTTTATCTCGGCTTCAATATCACGGTGCTAGCAGGTAATTTCGAAACCTTGTTTGTGGGTTGGGAGATTCTGGGTTTGTCTTCCTTCCTTTTGGTGGCGTTCTACAGGGAAAATTACCTTCCCACCAGAAACGCCATCAAAGTCTTTTCGATCTATCGAATTGGCGATGTAGGATTGATTCTCGCCATGTGGGCGAGTCATCATCTTTGGCATGAAAACATCACCTTCCTCAAGCTGAACAACGCTGAATTAGTGTCGGATTTCTTGACGGGTCATTCAGGAATCGGTCTATTTATCGCGCTGATGCTGTTGCTTGCGGCGGCGGCAAAGTCTGCCCAATTTCCATTTTCCTCCTGGCTCCCTCGAGCAATGGAAGGCCCTACGCCATCTTCTGCCATTTTCTATGGCTCACTTTCGGTGCATTTGGGGGTATTTCTCTTGATGCGGACTTTTCCTTTTTGGGAGCATCAAATCACTGTTCGGGTCCTTATCGCCTTGATGGGTTTATTGACAGCAATTGTGTCTACTATGATTGCGCGGGTGCAGACATCGGTCAAAACTCAGATCGGTTACGCTTCTTTGACTCAGATAGGCATCATGTTTATAGAGGTGGCAGCAGGATTGGAAGCCCTTGCTTTAGTGCACTTTGCCGGGAATGCGTTTCTAAGAACCTACCAGTTGCTGATTTCACCTTCGATTGTCGCTTACTTGATTAGGGAGCAGTTTTATGGCTATGAGCCGGTGAACAAAGTGTTCAAGCCTGGCTTCATTCAACGGGTAAAAATGTCTTTCTACGTCTGGAGTTTGAAGGAATGGAACCTTGATAGGTTTATCTCACAAGTTGTATTTGGGCCATTAAAAAAACTGGGACACCGGCTTGATTTCATTACCTATAAATCTTTGCTGTATTACTTTATTCCAAGTTTTTTGATCGGGGTGGTCTTATTGGCAATAGGATACAATTTACCAACAAGGCTACATCAAGTACTGCCGGCGGTTTTCTCTTTTATTGCCCTTCTGTTGGTTTTGAAGTCATTTACCGAACGAAAGTCTGCAAGGCTTGCCTGGACATTGCTCCTTCTAAATCACTTCTGGATGGTTTTGGCGATTGCTGAAAATGAACGGTTTTCGATAGGGGAAATGGCGATTTATTTGAGTGGTGTGTTGGTTTTTGGACTTGCAGGACTGTCGATTATCAATTGGATGAGGAAAAATATTGGGCAGTCGGGACTTTACACTTATCATGGAAATGTGCGGAGGTATCCATTTATTGCTTTTCTGTTTCTTCTCTGTACGCTCGGGATGATGGGATTTCCGATATCCCCGACATTCCTGGGAGTGGATTTGTTGTTTAGCCACATCCATGAAGATCAGTTTTTCCTCGCCTTTTTTGCTGCACTGGCATTTGTTATGGAAGGAATCGCAGCAGTCAGGATTTTTGCCAGGCTTTTTATGGGCAGCAAAAAAGCAAACCCACTTGAGCCTGTACCTATCTTCAAAGTGCTGGGAGGGATTGGGTATTCAAAGAATAATTTCAAGAAAACCATTTTCAAAAAAAATCACTGAATTAATCCAGTTTATGAAAAGTATTCAAAAAATTAATCCTCCAAGCGATGGCTGGAGGGGTTTTATAGAAAATATTGGCGCAGATTCCAAGGCTGGATTTGTGGTGTTTTTATTGGCTATGCCCTTAAGTTTGGGCGTTGCCAAAGCATCGGATTTCCCGCCGATCATGGGACTGGTCACTGCCATCATTGGTGGTATTCTGGTTAGTTTTATTTCAGGATCACGCTTGACGATCAAAGGCCCTGCTGCGGGCTTGATCGTGGTGATCGCTGGAGCTGTCGCCGACTTTGGAGGAGGAGATACAGGATGGAAACTCGCTCTCGGCGCAATGGTCGTGGCAGGTCTTGTACAGATTCTGTTTGGGGTTTTGAAACTGGGGAAACTGGCGGATATCTTTCCGCTTTCGGCGATTCACGGGATGCTGGCAGCGATTGGGATTATCATCATCGTGAAGCAAATTCCTATTTTATTAGACGTAAATCCGGACTTGTACAAGGGTTTGAGCATGATAGGTATGATTACCTCCATTCCAAAATTCTTCGCCAATTTCGATCCACGTGCGACCATGATTGGCGTGTACAGTTTGGCCATTATGCTGGGTTGGCCCTATCTGAAGGACTTCAAACTGGGAAAAATACCAGCTCCACTGATGGTCTTAATCGTGGCAATTCCATCCGAATTGGCCATGGATTTTGTTCATACCGAACCTACCTACGCACTACTTCATGTAGGAAATTTGGTCGAAAATGTCAAGTACAACGCAGATTTCTCCGGGATTTTTCAGACGGGACTTTTTGTGAAATACGTCATCATGTTTGCCTTGGTCGGATCCCTGGAATCACTCTTGACCGTGAAGGCCATCGATATGGCTGATCCTTTCAAACGAAAGTCGAACAATAATAAGGATCTGATAGCTGTAGGGATTGGAAATACGGTGAGTTCTTTATTTGGCGGTATGCCTATGATTTCGGAAGTGGCTCGGAGTGCTGCGAATGTAAGCAATGGAGCTAAAACGCGTTGGGCAAACTTTTTTCATGGCGTTTTCCTTTTAATTTTTGTCTTGGTTGCGACACCTGTGATCGAGATGATTCCCAATGCTGCATTAGCGGCTATGTTGATCACCGTGGGTATAAAGCTTGCTCACCCCAAGGAGTTTATCAATACATTCAAAATCGGGAAAGAGCAGTTGGCTATTTTCTTAGTGACGATTGCTTTCACCATATTTGAAGATTTGTTAATTGGTATCACAGCAGGAATTGTTTTAAAGATGATTCTACATTTGATCAACGGCACACCAATCAGCTCATTTTTCAAGGCGCCAACAGTGGTATCCTTTGACAAAAATGAATATCTCGTGGAAATAGACAAGTCCGCCATCTTCTCCAATTTTCCAGGAATCAAACGTAAACTGGATGAAATTCCTGCTGGATTTAATGTGACGATTGATCTGAAAAACACCAAGCTCGTCGATCACTCGGTAATGGAAAACTTGCACCATTTTCAACATGAGTACGAAGAAAATGGAGGTCATGTCAAGATTATTGGACTGGAAAAGCATCGAGCCGTATCTGATCATCAACTTGCAGCTAGAAAAGTTGTAGTGACTTGAAAATGAAATCTGAAGGAAGAAGTTTTTAGACTTTCATCTAAGAATTCCTTCTTCCTTCAGATACTAAATTTTTTTCAATGGGATTTTTGAATATCAAAGATCTCAGAAATGTAGCTAATCCAAAAAGTGTAAAAGAATTCACCTTTTCCATCAAAAAAATTTTAACCTATAAGACTGAATGGAAAGCTTAAATCCTTCCGATTTTCTTTTAAGCCAATCTTAAGAATAAGCTAAGAAAGTCTGAAGAAGTACCCGATTAAATTTACTTAACAGCCTAAAGGCCAAAGTTTATGAACGAGAAAATGAACCGCATGGAGTTTCTGAAATCCCTAGGATTGAAAGGGGCTTCTCTATTTGCCGTGTACTGTGCAGCATCGGGATTGAGCAGTTGTATCAATGAGAGTATGGATCCGACTTTGCCACCTGGCACCGGTGGAAATGCCAACGAGTTGACACTCGACCTCAATGAACCCACTTACTCCAAGCTAAATACTACGGGAAATTATGTTACCGTTAGCGGTATTGTGATCGCCCGGATTTCAGAAACTGCTTTTGCCGCCGTCACGCAGGTTTGCTCTCATGAGGGAAAGAGGAAAGTATATTTTCGCTCAGGAGAATTTTACTGTCCGGAACATGGAGCACGATTTGATGCTGCTGGAGTAGGTTTGAACTCTGAAGGGAGGAAAGGATTGAAAACTTACCAAACTCAACTGGCAGGAACTACGCTCAAAGTAATCTTATAACCATGAGTCAGATCTTAAGAAAGGTACTTCTTGTAATCGGACTCACGAGCTTGATCTCCATGATTTGGGTGCCGGACGCCATAGCACAGGATGATCTCCTTCAGATGCTGAACCAAGAGCAATCCAAGGAAACGACCTACACGCTTGCCACCTTCAAAGCTTCCCGACTGATCAATGGACAGACCATTGAGACGGTTTCCAAAAACCACCTCAACTTCTGGATTTCCCATCGATTCGGGGCCGTCAACAGTGGCTTTCTGGCTAATTTCTTTGGCTTGGATGAAGCCAAGATTCGATTGGGATTGGAGTACGGTCTGACGGATAATTGGCTGATCGGAGCGGGGAGAAGTTCGCTCGAAAAGACCTATGACATGTACACCAAATACAAGGTGCTCAGGCAATCCAACAAATTCCCCGTCACGGTGACAGGACTTGGAGGTTGGGCCATCAATACGATGGAAACGGGCTATGGGATGGAATCGGGAGCTGAAATGCGCTTCAATGACAATCTGGAGCGGTATTCCTATTGGGGACAGGTCCTGATTGCGCGGAAATTGAATGAGAAACTCTCCCTTCAGGTGATGCCTACATTTCTGCATTTCAACAAAGTCGAGGATCCTTCCATCCCCAATGATCTTTTGGCCTTGGGTCTGG
Source organism: Algoriphagus sp. (assembly GCF_046296635.1). Classification (GTDB taxonomy): domain Bacteria; phylum Bacteroidota; class Bacteroidia; order Cytophagales; family Cyclobacteriaceae; genus Algoriphagus. The sequence continues at coordinate 96,286 of NZ_JBKBKZ010000001.1, forward strand.
CAGGAAGATATAAACTAACCAAACGCTTTGCGCTTTCTGGCGAGTATTACCATGCCTTTACAGATCCGGGTGCCTATGAAGCGAGTACCGGCAAAACCTATCCCTATCACGATGCCATCTCGATCGGAGTGGATATCGAAACCGGTGGACACGTTTTTCAGCTCCACTTTACCAATTCCCGGGGAATGATCGAGAAGCATTTCATTGGTCAAACTACAGGCGCCTGGCAAGACGGTGACATCTACTACGGATTCAACATCGCAAGGACATTCAGCTTTGACAAAGGCGCTAAACACAAAGACAAATGATGACCAAAATAAAAATGCTGGCAGTGGTTTTTCTGCTTCAAATTGGATATGCGCAAGGGCAATCCTTATATGCTACCTCAACTGGCGAAGTGTCATTTTTCTCGGAGACACCGCTGGAAAATATCCAAGCAGTGAACAAAAAGACAGGGAGTATCATCAATGCCACCTCCAGGGAATTGGCGGTGCAGATGAAAATCACCGATTTTATCTTTCCCAATAAACTCATGCAGGAGCATTTCAATGAGAATTATCTGGAAAGTGAAAAATATCCTAACGCAACATTCAAAGGTAAAATAAAGGAATCGGTAGACCTCAGTGTGCCGGGAACCTATCCTGTAGCCACAGAAGGAAGTCTGACCATCCATGGTGTGACCAAACCTGTGTTGGTGAAAGGCACGATTGTATCAACTGGAAGTGACTTGAAGTTGGATTTCAAGTTCCAGGTTAAACCCGAAGATTATAAGATCGAAGTACCATCCTTGGTAGTGACCAAAATCGCCGAGACGATAGATGTGACTGGAAAAATGATACTTGCCAAAAGATAATAAAACCCTTCTTGCCAAGGGGTTGGAAAATTTATTTTCAAGTTTTTAAACTGAATAGTTTAATGTGTGACCTAACTATAATTATCCCGGTTTATAATGAGGAAGAGGGAATCAGTCGAATTGAAAAGGATTTTCAACCCTTTTTTTCTTCGACTAAACTCAGGGTACGAGTGCTGTTTGTAGACGATGGATCCACGGACCAAAGTCTCTCTCAAATTCATTCTATCTGTGATCGAAATTCCCAGTTTCAATATATCTCTTTGGTTCAAAATAGGGGATTAAGTTCCGCGCTCAAAGCAGGATTTGACCATGCAGTATCCAAGTGGGTAGGCTATATTGATGCAGATCTTCAAACCTCACCGGAGGATTTTTTACTTTTTGAGCCTTACCTGAATGACTTTGACTTGGTGATAGGAAATCGTGTCCACCGAAAGGATAATCTGACCAAGCGATTGACTTCCGAGTTTGCCAATGGATTTCGAAGTTGGCTTTTGGAAGATGGGGTGAGCGATTCAGGTTGTCCACTCAAGATTCTAAAAACAGAAATGGCCCAAAGTCTCCCATTCTTCAAAGGAATGCATCGATTTATCCCCGCTTTGATCTTGATCATGGGCGGGAGCGTTAAGCAGGTGCCAGTCAGGCATTATCCAAGGATGACCGGATATAGTAAGTTTAGCTTCAAAAATCGATTCTGGGGTCCAATAGCTGATACCATCGCTATTCGTTGGATGAAGTCCCGAGTGATCCAATACCAGATCAAGGCGGAAAGTAATCCGGTTGAAGCATGAACACCCATGTCTTGATTGGATTAGGGCTAGTGGCTCAGAGCTTATTTTCTGCCCGATTTCTAATTCAACTTATTCGAAGTGAGAAAGCCGGAAAAGTGGTCAGCCCGGTTATTTTTTGGCAACTTAGTTTGTTTGCATCCTTTTTATTGATGGTCTATGGCACCTTTCGTCAGGATATAGTTATCGTAGGAGGGCAGCTAGTGGGTTATTTGGTCTACATCCGAAATCTTCAGATTCAAAAAGCTTGGGATCTATTTCCCAAATGGACAAGATTCTTTTTTTGGATTTTACCTTTAGTTTTTTTCTTAGATCTGTTTTATTTCCAGTTGGTGGATTTTGATCGCCTGATTGATAATCCTGACATAGATGTTTTGCTTTTGACTTGGGGAAGTGTGGGCCAGGTTATTTTCACGGCTCGTTTTGTGGTGCAGTGGTATGCTTCAGAGCAGCGGCAAGAATCTTATTTTCCCAGGGAATTTTGGTACATCTCCATCGTAGGAGCATTGAGTATTGCTGTCTATGCTTTGGTAAGAAAAGATGCGGTGTTATTTATCGGACAGGCGTTTGGATTAGTCGTCTATGGAAGAAATCTCTGGATGGATCTGAAAAAGACCTCGGGAAAAAGAGAATATCTGCTGGATCGAATTTCAAAATTCCGCTTACCTCTCCTGCTGATAGTTTTGGCTTTGGTACTTTTCTTTAATCTTGGAGCTTGGTCAGTGACCGAATCCAGCGAAGCTCGCTATGCTCAAATAAGTAAGGAGATGTTGGAATCCGGAGATTGGATACACCCGAGCTTGATGGGAATTCATCATTACCACAAGCCACCCTTTACGTATTGGATTACCGCTATTTCCTACCAAATATTTGGAGTATCGGCATTTTCAGCTCGGTTTTTTCTCCAATTGGCAGTCTTGGTTCAAGTGTTTTTGGTATATAAACTTGCGATTCTATTGCTTGATGATCGGAGGAAAGCATTTTTGTCTGCCATGATTTATGCCTCGATCCCGGTAGTCATCGTGGGCTCACGAGCTTTGACCACGGACGCATATCTGACTGCATGGGTTTTGGCGGGGATATATTTTTGGCTTAGGTTCAAAAAAGAGAAAAAGCCTATCAGTAGTCTGCTGAGCTACGTTTGTTATGGATTTGGCTTTTTGACCAAAGGCCCTGTAGTCTGGATCATTCCGATCATTTTGGAAGTGTCCGAATGGATTAGATTCAGGCGAAGACCTCAATTTGGATGGGTTCAGGGGATTGGCTGGATTTTGATGTTGGGGATTGGTCTGAGCTGGTTTGGCATGTTAATGCTTGAGGATTCTCAATTCTTTGATTATTTCGTTTTTAGACATACTGTGGAGCGTTTTGCATCGGATTCCTTTAGTCGGTCTCAGCCATTTTGGTACTATTGGCTATTTTTGATTGGGTCCGCATTTCCTTGGTTTATTTTGTTGATTTGGAAAAGTAAATCTGCGCTCTCTCATTTGAAGTCGCCTCATGCACTTGCTTGGATATGGGTGATTGTGGCCTTACTTTTTTTCTCTGTGAGCAAATCCAAATTGGTTTTGTATATTCTTCCACTCATGGCCGGATTGGCTATTGGAAGTTATCTGACTTGGGAAAAACTTTCCGAAAGAGATCAAAAACTATGGGAAAAAATTCAGCTTGCTTTCCACTTAATACTGCTTTTTGGTTTGCTCACTGCTCCTTTTATGGAGTCCCGACTTGTCCTGAATTACAAGTTTTGGTTTATCTGGATCCTGACATTTTCTACACTTTTGGTCTTTTTCAGATCAGGAATCAGGCAATTAGATCGACCAATTATTTCCGCTTTTGTATTTACGATGGGACTTACGGTCATGTCCACCTACTTCTTTCCCCAAAATCCTGAATTGGGAAATGATACTCGTCGAGTGGTGGAGTGGCTGGAGAAAAATGCAAATGATAGTGATCGCTTGGTCATCTATGATAAGCGCCTACCTTCCATTTCCTTTCAGTCCGAAATTCCCCTCATCTCTGTCTATGATGGAGACGAAAGTCTAAATCGGGAAACACAATTTGAAAAAACGGAGGATTGGAGAAACAACTTGATCAACCTGAAGGAATATCCTGACTGGATTCATCAGACCGAAAACCAAAATGGAATCTGGATGGCAAAATCCAAAAAGAAACTTCCGACTCTATCCAATGGAAAGGGATGGGTACTGCTGGCTGAAGTAGATGGGTGGAGGCTCTGGAAGGTCGAGTAATCAGTCTTTTAGCAAGTTAGGATGTGTGATAAGGTATTGGATTCAAAAAAATTGAAACTCTGAGATAATTATTCCCCGGAGAAAACAATTATTCAAGCGGTGAGGAATAAGAGCTAACTTAAGAATAAGATTTACTAGCCTTATAAACAATGAACAAACCTTCGAATTCTCCTCGAAAATTAATGGAGCACAAGAGCCAAAAAGTTTTGGCTTTTCCATCTTTTTTAATCCGAATGAGTCGCTTTGGATTGTTCGCCTTATCCTTGGTTGTAGTCTCGGTCAGTATTGGGACAATTGGATATTGGGTCTTTGGAGATTTAAGCTGGCTCGACAGTTTTTACATGGCCTGTATGATCCTGACGGGAATGGGGCCTGTGTCAGAAATGAAGACCGATATGTCCAAGCTGTTTTCTTCGTTTTACGCCTTGTACAGCGGAGTGGCTTTTTTGAGTATTACAGCTGTCTTTTTTGCTCCGATCATTCACCGACTGCTTCATATCCTTCATGTGGAGGACTCTAATCCTGAAAACTCATAAACCAATGAATCTGAAAAATATTCAAACCGAAGTTGATGCAGCTTTTCTTTACAAACTTTTGGCAGACCATGAGGAAGACATAAATGTCTCAGCAGTTTTTCGTCAAATGAGTGAGATTGAGCATACCCATGCACTGGCTTTTGCGAAGAAATTCAAGCTTGATGTTGGGCAGCTACCCGGTCCTTCCGGAAGAGCGAAAACACTGGCTTTTATCGGAAAAATCTTTGGCTACGACTATGTACTTGGAGTATTGCTGGATACTGAGAAGAGTATTTCCACTGCAATCGCTGGAGCTAGAAGGAAGTCAAAATCTAGTTCGTCGATTTCGGATACGGCTCATGTTACCATCTTAAAGAATATCCTGAACAGCTCCAAAACTGTCTCAGCCACCAATCTGGCAAGATTTGAAAAGCGACATCGATCCGTGGGAGGCAATGCGCTACGTGCGGCGGTTTTGGGAGGAAATGACGGCCTCGTGTCCAACTTCAGTTTGGTGATGGGCATAGCAGGTGCCACGAGTGGTCAGGAAACAGTCCTTTTGACTGGACTAGCAGGTCTATTGGCAGGCGCATTATCCATGGCGCTGGGAGAGTGGATTTCTGTACGGAGTTCCCAGGAACTATTCGAAAATCAGATGAACCTTGAAATGGAAGAACTGGAAGCCAATCCGGAGGGTGAGGAAAAGGAACTGGCTTTGATCTACCTTTCTAAGGGCGTCCCTGAAATTCAAGCTAGGCAAATGGCTAAGGATGTCATTGGAAATAAAGAACACGCCCATGAGATATTGGTGAAAGAGGAACTGGGAATCAATACCTCAGATTTGCAAGGTTCTGCTATGGAAGCGGCCATCACTTCTTTTGTATTATTTGCGATTGGCGCAGTGATTCCTGTGATTCCATTTTTCTTCTTGGGTGGATTAAAAGCCGTCTTGTTCAGTGCCTTATTTAGCGCAATTGGCCTGTTTGGAATCGGTTCTGCGATCACGCTATTCACCGGAAAGTCCATCTGGTATTCCGGATTTCGTCAGGTACTGTTTGGCTTAGCTGCAGCTGCGATTACATTCGGTATTGGCAGATTGATCGGAGTTTCGATTGCGGGGTAAGGGGTTTTGATTTATTCCTTTGAATTCTCCTTGACCTTCTTCAGCAAGTCTTCTAAGTAGTCAACCTGAACCTCCTGTATTTCAAGCAATTTCTTGTTTTGGTGAACGAGTAAGTGGTCAATTTTTTCGCTCAGGAGCTTGATTTCAAGTTCGGCTTTGAGGTTGATTTTGTAGTCATGCTCTGCGCGCTGTCGGTCTTTTGATTCTTGTCGGTTTTGACTCATCATGATGATCGGTGCCTGTATCGCTGCAAGGCAGGAGAGTATCAGATTCAACAGGATAAAAGGAAAAGGATCAAATGGTCGGGTTATCAAGATAAATGCATTGACAAAAATCCATCCTAATAAAAATGAAAAGAAGGAAATGATGAATGTCCAGCTTCCTCCAAACGTTGCAATTCGATCCGCCATGCGTTCACCAAGAGTAAGCTTGGCTTCAATTCCATCTTCAATTTTTTCTGAGAGTACGGAGTTTTCACGGATAGCTTTCATTACATCTTGATCCAAGAGTGCGAGTTCACCTCGTTCCTGTTCCATTAAGCTCGTCAGATAAAGCCTCCTGTAAAGATTAAGTTCGAAAAGTGAGATATAACTGTCCACTGCAAATCCGGGATGATCTCTGAGGATCAATTCAAAAATTCCCGCCCGAATATCAGATCCTTGGATGCTTTCGCCATTAGGGATTGGCTTTTTACTGATGAAGCTCGTTCTCATACATATTCGAAAAATTGCAGAACAAAAATTGGGGAGAAAAATTGGGAAACCCAATCTAAAATCTGAAAATTCAATTGACTGTTACCTTTCATTTCAAATTCAAATAAGGCCTAAATTAGGAATCTGCATTCGAATTGTAGAATCAAACTCATAGATGCAACGCAATATTTGAAAAATTTCAAAAAAAAACGCACCCATTTCTGGACGCGGATTAATACTTTGTTTGTCCTGGTGGAATTAATTTCACTTACAACGCTTGGACTGAAGTTGCACTTTATTTGCAGCTGAGAAGAAGGAAGGAAATCCAAATCATTTCAGTGATAAGCCACCATCTAGATGATACTTTGCCGATTCGACATCAACAGGATATCGAATATCGGATGTTTGATTAATAGTCGATCCGTTATCCAAAACTGTCCAAACTGCATACTTTCCAATAAAGGTAGGATCAGACCCTTTCGTGATTATTCCTGTGATTCGAGCGGTCTTGCAATCTTTTTCAAACACGATACTATCTACCTCCCCCTGTGCGTCAGAGACGGATTTCCCTTGCAGATCAAAATTATAAACTTCAAATGTGCCTTCGACTACTTTATCCTTTATTTTGGCATAATAAGAATGAACTTCAGACGAACTTTTATAAAGCAATTTGCCATCAAAATCCAAAGAAACATTTGTTGCTTGAACGGTTCCTTCACCTTCAATCCATGGAAAAGTCTTAGCGTTTTCATCAAGACAACTTGAAGTCAGACCGATTAAAATCATAAAGAAAACGCATCGCCAACTAGTTATAATTGAGGCATTCATAAGAAAAATTTTTAATTTGGATCAAAGACAAGAAATGTAATAAATGACTGTACCTACTTATATTAGATAATTGAAAATTTTAAGCTAATTATGTTTTTTAAGTGGACTGTTTAGGTATGAACTCCAATTAGGAATAAAAAGTTGTGGATTTTTATGGCGTTCTAATTAGCATGATTTTTGAAAAAAATTGAAGTCTAATTTATTTATAAGTATAAATACCCTTATATAAATAAAACAGCCAAATTTCATCCAGATATCCCCTTAATTCAATTTTTACACCATTTTTTCACAAAAAATAAGGGATAAATTTTCCCCGCTTTGAGAAATATAAGTGAGATATTTAGATTTAATTTTACCAAAAAAATTCTAAATAAGTAAAAATAAAATTTTTACAACATCAATATTATTCATTCGGACTAGAAATTAAATTAGAATGAATTGGACATTTAATTGTCTAATCTATGCACACTATTGTTTTAAGATATTTTTATACACCAAACCATCTTTTATGATCAACAAAAGATTTTTTTCTGGCTCGGTGATCAGCTCCAAATTTTGAATCAGATTGCCATCTATTATAAGCAAATCGGCCAAAGCCCCTTCTTCAATAACTCCTAATTTACCGGTGTAAGGACTTCTTTTTCCAGAAAGAGCCAGTAATTCTCCGTTGTTGCTGGTCGCCATTTGAAGAATTTCGGCATTGCTAAACCAGCGTTTCATTTTTAGTAGTTGAACTCCCGGTTGTGCGGCCTTTTTTGCATCAAAAAGCACGTCAGTGCCATAGGCTATTTTCATCTTATACTTTTTAGCAAGTTCAAAGGCCGTATCTGTTCCTTGGTACATTTCCAGCTGTTTTGCTCGACTTTCCGGACTTAATACACCTTTATCACCCTCATCTACAAAGGGCTGAAGACTCCAGAAAACTCCATTTTCCACCATAATTTTGACAGTTTCTTCATCGATCAGCTGACCATGGTCTATACAGCGAACTCCAGCTCGTATCGCCTGCTGAATCGCGCGAGGTGTGTAGGCATGCACAGTGACATAGGTTCCCCAGTTTTCGGCTGCCTCCACTGCAGCGCGAATCTCGGCCTCGGTATATTGAGTGACATCGAGGGGGTCGTAGATAGACGATACACCTCCTCCTGCCATGAGTTTGATCTGACTGGCTCCGAGCATCAGCTGTTCCCGAGCTTTGAGTCTGACGCCATCAGGGGTATCAGCTATTGCCGCGGCATTGATCCGCTCGGCATAGCTCAATCCATTGGATGGATCCGAGGGAACATCGTTGGGAAGTCGAAAATCACCATGACCTCCCGTTTGAGAAATAAATGCACCCGAAGGCCAGATCCGAGGGCCGGCAATGATACCTGCGTCAATCGCTTGTTTGAGTCCGAAGACTGGTCCACCCAAATCCCGAATGCTGGTAAAGCCCCGCATTAGCAGCGCTTCAGCACTTTTCCCAGCCACAAGATTGACAAAGCCAAGATTACCTGTGAGTAAAGCTATTTGAGACAGATTGGCAAACATCGCATGGTAATGCGCGTCGATCAAACCCGGCATAAGAAATTTTCCTTTTCCATCGATGATTTGAACGTTCGTACCTCGATTCGTAGGGATGGGAGCATTGGAGACTTTGCTGATTACATTTCCTTCGATGAGGACATTTCCACGGATTGTAGCTTGGTCCTTTCCATTAAAGATTTCAACATTATTGATTAGAATAGTTTTCTTTTGTCCAAAGAGACTAGTGGAGACTAGCCAAAATAAAATGCCGAATGTTGTAAAAAAGGTGGTTCTAAAAATTGTCATAAAGAGCTAATTAATTTTGATTTAGGAATTTAAAAACGATAATTATTTTTAAAACTGAATTAAAGGGAGTCTGTTTCCCACCAAAGGGTAAAATTTTTTAATTTTTTGTTTGAAAAAAATTGAAGTAATGGGATCTCTCATTTTTGATTTTGTCTTCTACTTTCACATTTGATTCAGGGAATTTGCAGGCGTATAGGGTTGTTTTGGCCCTTCCATAAGAATGAACCAGACACACAAATATTACCTTTTCAAACTCTCCAATACCAATCTGACCAACTCCGCTTTATCACCATTCGGGATCCAGCGTGCAACGATAACCAAGTCATTTTCCTGATCCACGTAGATCATGTTCGTTCCGGCACCAATATGCATGTAAGCAGTTTTTGGAGCTGCGGGTGCCAGTTTTAGATCATGATTCAGGAAATAATTCATAAAACCATAATCAGGTTGAGCAGGAGTAGGGGTGCGGGATTTCTCAATCCAGGAAGTTGGTATCAACTGTTTACCCTTCCAGTTGCCATTTCTCAAAGTCAAATAGCCAAATCTTGCCTGGTCCCAAGCCGACAGCATCATGCCGCCGCCCCAATGCGAACCTCCACTAATAGATTGCATGATTTGCCCGTCAAGGATCACAAAAGAATTCTCATATCCTGTCCATCTCCAAGTATCGGAAGCGCCGATTGGATCCATGATACGATCCTTTAGTACTACTGGAAGTGGTTTTCTCCAGACGTTCAACAGTGCCAAAGCCAAGACATTGACCCGAGTGTCGTTGTATTCGTAGGCCGTTCCTGGTGCAAATCGAGCACGGGTTCTCCATTCATTTGCAGCCCCACTTGGTCTATCTGCCCAATCAGGCTTTCCCCAAAGGCTTCCTTCCCAATCAGATGTTTGGCGGAGAAGATCATCCCATCGAATTTTCCGATTATGTTCGGTGGCAAACAGCTCGAATACATCTTCCTCGTTCAAATGATCAGACTTATTCATCATTGATTTCACCGGATCATAAGGATAGATCGGTGCCATATAGGGATAGACCAAGTCATTCTCATCTTTTATCAAGCCTTCCGCTACAGCCAAACCTGCCGTTGTAGAAAGAATGCTTTTTGCTACGCTGAATGTTAAATCCACTCGCTCCGGTTCACCCCACTGTCCTACGACATAGCCTTTGTAGATAATCAATCCCGACGCAGGACCTCGAGTTTTCATCGGGCCAATTGGGTACCCAAAAGGTTCCCGTCCAAAGGCACTTTCATAATGTGCGATCTTGAGGTTTGGGTTTTGCTCACTTTCATGCGTTTTAGCAAACTCAATGGCCTCATTTATTTTAGCATCATTAAGCCCGAGTTCAGCTGGTTTCTTCATCTGCCAGTTATTTTTTTCGGGGAAATAAGTCTGGGCTTGGACCGAGATGGCGATTAGGAAGAAGGAAAGAATGAGAATTTGCTTTTGCATAGGAAAGGGATTTGATGCGATTTTAGGGATTTTTGAGTTTTGGGAAAAACCTCCTGTAAAAACATTCCTTTTCAAGTGGTGTCAGAAAACTCTTTTATGAAATGGTGGTTTTGTAAATTGAGGCGACAAATTATATGATTTATTTTACGAGGTGGGTAAGCCTTTTTATTTTTAACTAATATCCAATCCATGGAAGAAGAAAAAATATACATTATCGGTGCCGGTTTGTCCGGTTTAATCGCAGCATTGGAACTTGAAAAATCTGGTTTTTCACCTGTCATTCTGGAGTCAAGTGAGGGAATTGGAGGTAGAATGAAAACCGATGAGGTGGATGGTTTTCTTTTGGATCATGGATTTCAGGTATTGAATACAGCATATCCCGAGGCGAAAAAATACCTCGATTTTCAGGCATTGCGACTCAAAACTTTTGACCCCGGAGCGGTGATATTTGAGGGAAAAAATTCCTATATCATTACCGACCCAATGAGAAATCCACTCAAAATCGTCGGAATGGCATTTTCTAAAGTGGGAACCTTCCTTGATAAGGTTAAGATGTTTACCCTAACTCAGGAAGTAAAGAAGAAATCCAATGAGGCAATTTTCAATGAACCTTCTGTGCCTACTCATCAATACTTGAAGGATTATGGTTTTTCGGATCAGATTATTGACAATTTCTTCAAACCTTTTTTTCGAGGGATTTTTCTTGAAAAACATCTGAATACTTCTTCCAGAATGTTTGAGTTTGTCTTCAAGATGTTTGCCTTGGGCAATGCTGCAGTTCCTGAAAATGGTATGGGTGAAATCCCTTCTATGATTCACCGTCAATTAATTAAAACTCAGCTATACTTTAATCATCCGGTAGAAAAAGTTGAGGGTAAGAAAATTCATATGGCAAATGGAGAGGTATTGGAAGCAGACCGGATCATCATTGCCGTGCAACCAGATAAAGTGATGAAGCAGCTACAAGGACAGTTTGCTCCTTCGCATAAGGTAATCAACCTGTATTTTTCTACTTTGAAATCTTTCCTTGCCCGACCGATGATTGGATTGATTCCGGGAGATAATCATTTGGTGAATAATATTGTCTACATGGATGATGTGTCCAAAGCCTATTCAACCAATGGAAGAGCCCTGCTTTCTGTATCAGTTCTCGAGTCTAGCTTAGGAGAAAAAGAATTGGTAAAAGGGGTTCAGGTGGAAATGGAAGCTATTTCTGGCATTAAGGCTGAGTATTTCAAATTTGTGAAAGCCTACCATATTCCTTATGCTTTGCCGAATTTGGATGATATGAAATACAGCGTACCCTTCACTGAATGTAAAATTACCGATCATGTTTACCTCGCGGGAGACTACCTGCTGAATGGATCCATCAATGCGGCTATGACTTCGGGTAGGACTGCTGCTGAGGCGGTGTTGCATAGCTATATGCCGACGCATTAAGGCTTTCACCACGGACATTGAGAGAAATGAATTAGGACTCTTGAACTTTCTTGCAGCCTCAATCTCAGAATCCATTTCAAACTTTTTTGAGGACGCAGAGAAAAGCTAAAGCTTTTTGGGTTTGCCACTAAGTTCAAAAGGCGCAAAGGTAATCAGTTGAAATCTGTGACTTTTTCTGCTAGATTCTGCGGGAAAGAAATTTTACTACGGAGCAAACGGAGAAACCAAAGTTTAGGGATCAGACCCTGCTTAGGACTATTAACCTTAAAGGCTCAATTGGTCTTTTTCAAGTTCACGGAGGGGAAAAGCTAAAGCTTTTTGTTTTTTACCGAAAGGAGCGCAAAGGAATTTTACTTCAGAGGCCACTGAGAAAAGGGTTTTGAGAATTCTGATTCTTGTAAGAGCCTTGATTCTTGCTAGCAAATCAGACCTATTTCAAGGTCTCATAAGAGAAAATCTGGCGCATTTCTTTTGGCGCAAAAAAGGTCGCTGAATTTCGCAGACTTACCTGACGTCAGTCAGGTTTCCTTTGCGGCTATGCGGTTTAATTACAGAACCTTTGGCTTTTTCTCCAAACTCTATAGTTAAATTCTAAAACAGTCAAGTAACAACTATGCTTATCCGTGCTATCTGTGAGCACATTAGAATCTAGATTGAATTATATTCGTTAGGTTTCTTAGCTAGCCATGATCTTCCTCCAAAAAATATCGCTACCTACTGGCAATTCCCGACAATTTCCTTTTAGCATTCCAGCTTTTAAGGATTTGGATTCGGTGGATTTCAAAAGTCCGATAACGGTTTTTGTTGGAGAGAATGGCTCGGGAAAATCTACTTTGCTGAAAGCTTTGGCCATGAAAATAAATCTGCCTGCTATTGGGAGTACAGATTTGGAGCAGGATGATACCTTGACAGGATTTCGGGAATTCAGTGAAGGAATTATCACCAGATGGGAGCGAACCAAAACCTACAGAGGCTTCTTCTTTCGTGCAGAAGATTACTTTGGATTTGTTAAACGATTGAGATCCATCGATCAGGAGTTGAAAGGGGACATCGTTGATTTTGAGAAAAACCTAAGTGGTTATGGACTCAAAGTCGCCGTTGGAGCAATTCATGGTCAAAAGGAGGCTTTACAGCGCAAATACGGTGATCTCACCCAAGTCTCACATGGTGAAGGTTTCCTCAAAGTACTTCAAAGCCGCATTCAACCCGAAGGAATTTACCTGATTGATGAACCTGAAGCAGCGCTTTCTCCTCAGCGTCAACTTGCGCTTTTCTCCATGATTAAAAATCTGGCGGTCAATGAAAACTGTCAGTTTATCATCGCCACGCATTCACCAATTTTAATGAGTTTACCCGATGCCCAGATTCTTCAGTTTGACGAATCAGTGCATCAAGTATCCGTTGAGGAGACAGAGCATTTTTCGATAATGAAAAACTTCCTCAATAATCCTGAAGCGTTTTTGAGATTTCTTTAGCCGACAAAAAGATTCCGACCTATCATAGGATCGATAAGTGCATTATTAACAGCTTCTGGATTTGATTTTAGCCAATCTAAGGGTTCTAAAAGCGGTTCATCAGAAAGGTCAAAAGTGCCAAAATGCATTGGAATGAAGTGTTTTCCACCCATCTCATTAAAAACTTTCGCAGCATCCATGGGGCTGATATGGGATGAATTCATAAACCACTCAGGCTTAAAAGCACCAACTCCCATCAATGCGTAATCAGGAGAACCCATCGTTTCAGAAATCAATTTGAAGTGCGGTCCATAACCCGAATCACTCATGAAATAGACGGATTTGTCATCACTTTCGATGTAATAACCGCCCCAAAGTCGTTGATTGGTGTCCATCAAACCTCTTCGCGACCAATGCCGATTAGGTAGATAGGTGATTCGAAGAGATTCCTTCAAATCATACGATTGAAACCAACCAGCTTCCTGAATTTTGTTTTTTGGCATCCAGGATTGTATCAAAGGAGCCATATTCATTCCTGTAAGGATTTGCGCCTGCGGCAAAAGTTCTCCCAAAAGCTTTAGTGTAGCTTCATCACAGTGATCCCGGTGATCGTGAGAAATCAAGATGTAATTCACATCTCTAATTTGCTCGGGTACGATTGGCAGTTCCGAATTGCGCTTCAGAACCCAATTATCCAACCAAACAGGATCAGTGAGAATGGTAATCCCGGCAATGTGAATGAGGTAACTGGCATGCCCAAGCCAGATCAATTCATCTTTGCCATTGGGCTTGAAGGTGCCAATTTGCTCTACTTCAAGGCGACGTTTATCTGCTTTCTTTTCTTCCTGCTGTGGATTTTTACCCAATTTCCACTTAAGAACAGCTGCCAAACTTGCCTCAAATGGATAATATAAATTTTGAAAAGTACCATCGCTGAGACGGGGAGTGCCTTTCCAGCCATCGGGAACTTTGTCGTAGGGGAGTTTGGGATTAGAGGTATGGTTCAAGGTAGTAGGTTCGTTTAAATCCAAGTTGGACAGAATAATTCCCGCAGGAATCACGGCAGCCAAACTGGTAATAAAAGTTCTTCTTTGCATTAGGGTTAGATTACTGAAAACAAACCCTTAATCGGGATAAAAAGTTGCTCATGGTTGTTTTGTTAATCTTACCGTTTGTTTTCAGACGGAATTTTTTTTTGAATTCCTTCAAAAGCAAAAGCCGATCCAGAACTTGATCTGGAGCGGCTTTTTTATAATAGTGAAAAACATTCTCGATTGTACTGCAAATGAAGGAGTTTTTAAAATCCTTTTTTTCGTTCTTTTGGCTTGACCCAAAAGAACCAAAAGGTCAAGATTTGCCAAAGCTCCCACCGCACTAGGCCAAACGCTGGCTCGCTGGCAAATCCTCCCACCGCGCCCTTCCGATCAATGTTTTGTTTATACAAATAAAATTCAAACCTAAATTCAGGATTTATTGACTTTGGGTTTGCTAAATCCAGACATTTCCTTTTTGAAGATCCCGGATTTTTCTAAATCGGAGTGACATTCACTTTATTTTATAAATTCCCTCTTAATTCCTGCTCGCGTTCGATGGCTTCAAAAAGCGCTTTGAAGTTGCCTTTCCCGAAGGACTTGGCACCCTTTCGCTGAATGATTTCGAAGAAAAGTGTTGGGCGATCCTGAACAGGTTTGGTGAAGATTTGAAGCAAATACCCCTCGTCATCCCGGTCAACCAAAATATTGAGATCCTTGAGTGGCTGAAGGTCTTCATCGATTTTTCCAACACGGTCTAATAAATCGTCATAATAAGAGGAAGGTACTTCAAGAAATTCTACGCCTCTTTTTCTCAACTCGCTAACTGTGTGACAGATATCATCTGTCGCAATGGCCATGTGCTGTACGCCAGGACCACCGAAAAATTCGAGGTATTCTTCGATTTGGGATTTCTTTTTGCCCGCTGCTGGTTCGTTAATTGGGAACTTGATGTAACCGTTTCCATTGGAAACGACCTTGGACATCAGTGCGGAATATTCAGTAGAAATGTCTTTGTCATCGAAGGTCAAGAGAAGTTTGAATCCCATGACTTGTTCGTAGAATTCAACCCAGCGATTCATTTGTCCTAACTCTACATTTCCAACACAATGATCTATGTATTTTAAACCGATGCCAGTTGGCTGATAGGTGCTTTTACGAGGGCGATATCCCGGTAAGAAAACACCATTGTAATTTTTTCGCTCTACAAAGGTATGGATCGTTTCTCCATAGGTGACGATTGAGGCTACTTTTACTTCACCAAACTGATCTTTGATTACCTCTGGTGCTGACGCAGATTCAGCTCCACGGGAAGTAGTTTCTTCCCAGGATTTTTCTGCATCATCTACCCAAAGCGCCAGAACTTTGACTCCATCCCCATGGCGCTGAATATGCTGTGCGATAGGGTGATGTGGACCAAGAGGAGAGGTGAGGACCAGTCTGATTTTGTCCTGTTTCAAAACATAGGAAGCACGGTCTCTGACGCCGGTTTCAGGACCAGCATAAGCGATCAATTCAAATCCGAAGGCATATTGATAGTAAAGTGCACTTTGCTTGGCATTGCCAACATAGAGCTCTACATAATCGGTACCGTTGAGAGGAAGAAAGTCTTGGTTCATAGTGGGTCAAATTTGGGTTGTTATTCTGTTTCAAAGGTAGAAACAAAGCCAAAGAAAATTTGGTTTGTTGAGAATCTTTTTTTGAAGGAGTTCTCACGGATTTCTCAGATGAACACAGATTTTAATAGGTTGAACTTTTAGGTTCATCTGTGGTCATCTGTTGCATCTGTTAGAAAAATCCTCTATTCCTGCGGATTCTGATTCCTCCAAAGCGTGATCCAAGCCATAATCAAAAATGTCAAGGCCCAAGCTCCTAATGCAGAATCCATGGCTAACCAGAGCAAAAGGAAGTAGTAGGGCATAGCTAAAACATACCCGATCAAAAACTTCCATGTGGAGCTGAAAACTTCATCTTCCACACTCTTTCTTTTCCATAACCACAACCAGTACAATGGTAGATTAAAAATTTTCATCAGCTTGTTGTTTAAGCTTCCAACCATAGACAATGGATTAAGGACTTGGCCTGTTTCCAGAAAGGTGTGAACCTCGGTTTTGGAAGTCAAATCAACCTCATGTTCGATCAGTTTTTGAAGCGTCGCCTCATATCCTTCGTCCGGAATGTCAACTATCAGGGATCTGAGTGCATTTTCCACTGATTTGGTCAGTTTGCCAGATTGGGCGGGTGGCATATCCACAGGAATAACTTCTCCAAAAGTAATCCTTACAGTGCCCCCTGAACGCATGTGCGCACTGAATTGAAGTCCTACGGGCAAAATCACCGGTTCCAATTCCGGATACTTTTCTTTTAAACCAAAAGCAATACGAGTAAATCCTTTACTCAGCTGTCGAAGATTTCTCACGAGGCTGTGACTGCCTTCGGCAAAAATTACGACCGTCCCATTTTTTTTAAGTACTTCAAATGCCTGATCAAATGTGTGCTGGTTTTGCTGAATCGTGGAAAAACCATCACGAACCCGATAGACTGGAAGCATTCGAATAAAGTGCAGCATTCGGGCGATAGCAGGATTGGTAAATACAGCAGCACGGGTCAAAAACCAAGGCTTGAGTCGTGTGTGGGTTGCCAAAAGCAAAGGATCGATCAAGGCATTTTGATGATTGGCAACAAGCAGTACAGGTCGATTTTTAGGTAGATTTTCTTTGCCTTCGACGATGATTTTGCGGAAATAGCCGTGAAGGGCGACTTTCACCAAAAATCTTAAAATCGCATTAATCAGGTTCTTCATTGGCGTAATTTCCAAAGGCTGGCTATGGTCATCCCGGAAATGAGATGCCAAATTCCCCACAATGCTGTGATGATAGCCATGCCCCCAAGACCCTCAAAGTAAGTGAAAATTAGTACCAGCCCCAACCCGGAATTTTGAATACCTGTTTCGATGGTCAGAGTTTTGACATCTGCTAAAGGTAAACGGCCAACTTTTCCAGTCAGAAAACCAGCACTTAAGGCAATAAAATTGTGTGCCAATACCCAAAAGAAAATGAGTCCGATATATTGAATAAAAATGTCAAAATTTCCGGCGAAGGCCAATCCAATAAACGCTGCAAATATTAAAATACTAAGCGGTTTAAGGATTTTGGAGGCTTTTTCGGTAAATCTCGGAAACTTCTGACGTGTAAGAATTCCAAATATCAGTGGAACTCCTAAGATAATTGCAACAGTGAAAAATACATCCCAAATATCAAGACTGATTTCACGAAGCAGGAGGGAAGTAGGCCCGTAAAATCCAGCCCAAAGTGCAAAATTCAAGGGTGTGCTAAAAATTGAAATGACGGATGAAAATGCAGTCAAACTCACCGAAAGCGCAGTATTTCCTTTAGCCAGACTGCTGAGAAAATTGGAAACATTACCACCTGGACAAGCCGCCACCAAAAACATTCCCAAAGCAACACTAGGGGGTGGTTGGATAATAGAAATTAATGCCCAAGTCAAGAGAGGCAATAGTAAAAACTGAGAAAAAATACCTAGAACAAATCCTTTTGGATTTTTGATTAAGTAACGAAAATCCTCCCATTTCAAATCCAAAGCCACTCCATACATGATTAGCGCTAATGCTAAATTGAGCAGAATCAAATCATTCTGAGAAAAATTAAGCCGAATCGAATCGAGTGGGTTGGGGGTGGACATTTACCCGAAAATCAAATGAAATGTTGGGAAATCAAAATATTAATCAAAGCTAGATTTGAGTATGTCATTTTTTTAAAAATATTATCTGATTATACGCTATTCTGCCAGTAAACAAATTTAATAACTCAATTGGGTCGGATGGCGGGTGTCCGATGTCCGATGAAGCCTAACATTTGGTGTTTCCAGGTAATTTTAAGTCTATACCAATTCTACTGGCAAAGTTCCGTATATACATAAAATATTAAAAGTAGTTTGGGACTTTAACTGCGAATAACCGTAAAGAATATCCTAATATTCAGTCCACTTAGCTTAATCAGTTTTATGTTTTCAAATTTTCAGGTCATACCAAAACTTCCCGCTATCAATCTGGATGAAACACTTTCTCATTTTGAAAAGGCTTTAGGATTTACGCTAGTCAGTCGGTATCCCGAGTATTTAATTATGAAGAATGGGACAACAGAGCTTCACTTTTTTGAATTTAAGGAGCTAGATCCTTTGACCAATTATTCGATGATTTATATCCGTGTGCCTTCTGGAATTGAGGAATTATATCACAAGCTGGAAAAAGCTGGTGCCAGCATGCATCCAAATGGGAAGTTGGAAATGAAACCTTGGGGAATTAAGGAATTTGCGATCCTAGACCCCAATCACACATTGTTGACTTTTGGGCAAAAAGTATAGGCAAAGTCGAGTTTTTGCCCATAAAAATTGTTGCCCTCTTCATAATTCAGTTTCCCCAGTTTTTTGCAAGAATGATTGCTTGTGCAGAATTGAATACCTTTTACTAATAACTTAAGAACCAATAACCCAATCCTCTTATTCGCAATAGCTACTCAATTCCTCGTCACTTTTCCGATTCCATTTATTTGTTCCTTGATCACATTGGGATTGCCTTTGTAGCTGACGGACCCAATTCCGTCCACAGTAATGGATAGATCTCCTTCGCAGTGGACTGAGACTCGGCCGATTCCGGAAGATTTTAGGGTCATGTTTTGAGCGATAAGATTAGATGCATCCACATTTCCCATTCCTTCATTGTTCAATTTGATTTCATCAGTTTTGCCTTGAAGGGTCAAATTCCCCATCATATTGAAGTCTGCGTCAATTTTATTTGCAATCAGTTCAAGCTTTAAATTACCCAGACCTTCACCTTTTACTTTTATATCGGTAACCTCAAAGGGTCCTTCAGTTTTTATATTCCCCACACCTTCAAACTCAAAAATTTTCAAATCAGATAGTGTTAGGTAGACATCAAGCTTTGAGTTTATTTTAAAGAAGTTTTCATTTACCTTTTCAAAATCAAGTGTTAGCCATTCCCCATCGCGGGTAACTTTAAGCTTTTTAATCAATGCCTCATCACCTTCTAGGCGTAAGTTTGGCTGATCTCCCTGAGAAAGAAAGAGGTTGAAAATACCGCTCATCTTTAGTTTAGTTGCTCCATCTACAGCCTGTTCGTCAATGACTTGATTTTCCGATTTGCTGTTGAAATTTGCCGTGCAAGATTGAAGAATTACTGCTAGCAAAAGGGCGAAGATAGCATAGTTGGTTTTCATAGAGCTGTGGTTGGGATTTAGGGTGATCTTTTCAGAAAATACTTTTTGAAATGCCCTTGAGTTAGGTTTCTCATAAAGGGTAAAGATTATCTAGGGCATTCCATGTGACCGTTTAAAATCAAATTTAAAACACATGAAATCGAGCCTGCCTGAGGCAGACAGGCATGACCCAAAGCGACACACAGAGGGATGTTTATTATCCTTGCGAAGATTCCATATGGCCATTGAAAAAACAATTATAATCATATGAAAGTTAAGGATCTTTTTTTAAAAAAAAGAAGGATTTCCCAAAACGTCAATTGTTCGGGAGAATGGAAATAATAGGAATTGTTGATCTCTCTTTTTACGACTTGGAGAATTGTTTTCCACTTTTTCGAAAAGTAACATAGCCGAAAAAAGAAATTCCCGTTCAAATTAAATCCGAACGGGAATTAGATGATACAAAAAAACTAAATCGCTTAAGCGACTTTCACATTTATTGCATTCATTCCTTTTTTGCCTCGCTCTGTGTCAAAGGTAACCTTGTCGCCTTCGCGGATGGTGTCTACAAGACCACTTACGTGTACAAAAATTTCCTCTCCTGAGGCATTGTCAACGATGAAGCCAAATCCCTTGGTTTCGTTGAAGAATTTTACTGTTCCGGTATTCATTTGGAAAATTTAATATGTTGATGTGGCTACTTTGCCGATTCAAAACTAACTGTATTAAAAGTAAAAAATTGATTTTCAAGGATTTTTATTTGAAAAAGTTGAAAAAAAATTCAAAAAACCTTGATTTTGGGGTCAATCGCCCTTGTATCATTAAGAATTTCAAAGGAAATCAGTCCATAAAAACTTAAATCTTGATGATCTTTCCTTTTTAGTCTGAAAAATTCGCCCGAACATCCTCTGAAAATTCCGGTGAAAATCATCAGGAATTCCGAGTTGTTTTGAAATAGTGTTGTCGTTGAAAATACCTACTATTTTTGGATTCAAAATCACCAATATTTTATTACCCCTTCCATGAATATAACTCACCGAGTCAAAGCCTTTCAAGAACTTACTGTAAACGAGCTTTATGAATTATTAAAGCTTAGATCCGAAGTATTCGTGGTGGAGCAGAACTGCGTGTTTCAGGACATGGATGATAAGGATCAAAAATGTCACCATGTGATGCTCTATTCAGATGAAGAGCTAGTAGGGTATAGTAGGCTAGTTCCTGCCGGTGTTTCCTATGTGGAAATGGCGATAGGTAGAGTCATTACCGCTGCTTCTGTGAGAGGAAAGGGACTGGGAAAAGTGCTGATGGAATTGTCTATTGAATATTGTCGAAAACTACTCGGTCCTGGTGATATTCGGATCGGAGCTCAAACTTATGCGCTTGGCTTTTACTCTTCTTTGGGTTTCGTGGCAGAAGGAGAAACCTATGATGAAGACGGTATTGAGCATATCGAGATGGTGAGGAAAAATTGATTGGGGGAGTTTTTTATCATAAAGGAACCGAAGTAACTAAAAAGTTTTTCACCACAGAGTACTCAGAGAAAAGGAGAGTTAGTGGGGCATAATTTTTCTAAGAACCTCAGGTGTAGTTTCCTTGTCTGCCTTTTAATGAACACGGAGAAAAGCCAATCTCTCTCTTTTTCTCTGTGGTAAAAAAAATCAACCATGCCCAGCCCCAGCGGGGCTATGGGTGGGTAAAACATACAATACAAAAAAAATCCAGCGCTGGCGCAGAATCCTTATTTTGGAATGGAATGATCAATGCCAGCGCAATGGAATGTACAGGATAAAGGTATATGAAGACACAGCCCTTAGCTTAGCAGGTGCAAAAAGAAGAATTTTTTTAGCCACAAAGAACACCAAGGTTCGCAAAGTGAAGTCTGAAGACTGCATTATACTAGGCCCAAGTTTGTCCAAGTTTGAAAACTTGAACCACTCCCAAAATTCCATCCTTTATTTCAACCTACTCAACACGAAATCCCTTCCGTTTTCATAGAATATCCGATCTGCAATCCGATCAATAGGCCAGTTCTGAGGAAGAAACAAACCATTTGCGATAATGGCTTTTTCGAAATCCCGAATAAACTTTTTCCTCAGAAAATCAATCTCCCGGCAACTCGTACACCAGTCAATGGCTTCGATCAATCCATCAAAATCGGAACCAATACACAGGATTTTGCACAGCATCTTTTCTACTCCAGCCACTCCGTCCCAGTCTATCCCCAACTTCACACAGTGCAGAATTTGATTGAGGAAATGATGGAATTGATGCGGAGCGATATCCGTTGAGTTTCGTTTGATCAAATCTGTCAATTCTTCAGCATCTGCGCTTTGATAAAGGAGCTTTCCTTTGGTGGAATTGAACAAACCTAACTCCTGATATTCTTGACCAGAAATAAAATCCGTATCGGTCAAAATAAATTTATTTCCCCGCTGCCGAATGCTGATTCTTCCAACATTATCGGAAAAGGAATCCTGATTTAATCTCCTTGCCTTAGTATATCCGATCACGCGCTCGTCCAAAGAAATCCCCAAAAGCCCATCGGAATCATAGATCGCTTTGATATCCTCATCAAACAGGTTGATCGTGGAGGCATTGAAGCCCGGAGAGGGAAAATTATTGAACTTGTATTTGGCAGGTTTTCCCAATTTCACCCGGTAACAATCCCCTTCTTTTCTGGATGAATAGATGTAATCATTGAAGCTTTCGGTATCAGATTGGAATCTAATTCCGCAGATCCCTGAATGGGAAGAGACAAGTGGACTGTTAATTTCTTGATTTTTGCGATACTCGTAAAGTTGAAATCTGGCAGGAAGACTCATGTGCTTGATATCTGTGCAGATTTCCTCCTCTTCAAGCAATGTGACTAGCTTTTTTCCATATTCTGAAATTCCTTGGTGAATAGGACGAAGGTCCTTTTCATCAAAATTACTTACCCGCATGCCATCCATCGCATAGGCCTGATTGCAAAATGCCCCATTCATTCGGTCGATGTGGGTGAGGTTGGCCATCAGAACTTTGATGTTTCGACTTTGGAGTTTTTTGAGATTTTTGCAGATATCTTCCAAAATCACCGAGGGATCTTCCTCATTTAAATTGCTGCGCAAAGAGTGGATTCCTTCGACGGAACAGACGACAAAAAGTGTATTCAAGGTAGCCTCGTTCCATTGGCTTTTGGCGGTAAGGAATACGATTTTTCGTCCTGCCTGAAAGGGATCATCCACAGGCAAGAGATCCAAGTCATTTTCCACAATGGAAAAAGCGTTATTTTCTATCAATAGCTCTTGGTAGCGCTCATGACTCAACACCTCCCCAAAACGGGTGTGCTGGAATTTTTCCAGAAGGTTCATAAAGGTTTTTTTGCTGCTTAGGGCTTTGACCAAGTCAATGTCCGGAGCAAAAAGCGGCATCACCACGACCTTGTAGCCGGATTCGATCAGCATATCCGGGGAGGATTGGGAACCAAACATTTTGTCGAGCGTCCCCAAGGCAAAGAGTTCAATCAGCTTGGACAAGCCATCCTTCAGATCGACTTTGGTGATGGCCTTCCATGGGCTGGTGGAGTTCCCATTTTTGGAAAACTGATTTTTCAATGTCAAGTGCAGGTGAGAATCAAAGAAGTAGCTCATAGTAAAATGATTTAGATAAAAGGATGGATTGGATCGATGAAATGGAGATTTTTGCTTTTCTTATAGAATAGATTTGATTCATTTCTAGGTTGCTGGTTTGGTCAGAATCCATTTGATTGAATAGGATTTCCCTTTGGGAAAATATTTTAAATAGCTGCATTAGCGTCAAACAAAAATATGTAAAGCACTAAAAATCAGTACTAACGAAAGTTAATGAATTTTTAATTCTCTGAAAATGAGAATAATTGGACTTTAGATAAATAGGAATGATTTCAAAATATGGTTTTCCCAATCGACTAAACTCGATTGCAGCCCAAAAACTGAACAATTTTGCCTCAGAAAAAAATAACTAGTAAATTCATCTGGTATATTATCTTTTCAGAATAAAATAATTAAGTTAGTTTTATGAAAAAAGTATTGCTCTTATTACTGTCCCACTTTTTGCCCAAGGTCAGGTGGGAAAAGATTCCAAGTTTTTGGGAGGGAACATAGTCTACACTATGTTCAAGTATGATTATGAAAACCAGCCTGCGACACACTACCTGAACCTTGAACTTTACAACGGGAAGTTCATCAGCAATACTGTGGCCATAGGTCCAATCGTATCGCTGGAGTCACAGTGGAGACAAAGCATCAATCCGGTAACAAACCTGTTTGAAAAATCAAATTCCAATTCCTACCTCGGTGGAATGTTTGTACGAAAGTATTTTGAGCTCAGTGAGAAGTTTTTCTTAGCTATGGAGGGATCTATTGCTGCAGGAGTGGGGCGAAATTCAAGTTCGAGTGAATCCGAATCAGTCTTCAATTACCAATTTGCGTTCACGCCGATGTTTATCTTCCAGCCAGTACCGAAATGGGCTTTTCTAGCTAGGGTGGGTGAATTGTCTATACAAGACAGGTCCAATGTGGTCAATCTGACTCGTGTTCAAGTTAACTTGGGGCAGGTAAGTTTTGGAGTGAATTACTTCCTCAATCAGGAAAAGAACAGGTAGTGCATTTAAACTACCTGCTTAACATGTAGAATATATCCAAAGTGGTCTGTAAGGACATAGACCATTGCGATATGGGAATTGAAAAGCTGCCAATCGATTTTGGCTTTCATTGTGAAGAGGCTGCCATCAATTGGAATGCGACTTTACCCCATTCTGCCAAGAATCAACATCTCAACTGAAAATCTCATCTCCATAAAAGATTTAATCCAAAACAGAATTGGAAATTATTGTCGGTGAATAACCTTGGATGTGTGTAAATTTCATTGTCCAGTGCGCTTACAAGGGATGATGTCACGAAGTTAACCTCTACATCAAATGGTAATTTCTTTTGCGTTAGCTCGTGGGTTGGGATTTTTGATCCATAGCCCCAGGTAAATCCTTTTCGGTTTCCAGTAACCCAGATATCTCCATCATCTTGTATACCAGAGGGTCCCTTTTCGTTGTAAAATCCCAATCGAAGCGATATTCTTTTCCAAAACCAAGCTTCGGCACCTATACCGAAAGCACTATTGTATAAGTGATCTTCACTACGTGGATCTTTTCCAGGAAGGTAGTCCTGAAATTGAAGTTCTAAGGATAGATCCAAGGATTTTTCTGTTCCCTCAAAGAATTTTTTTCCTTCTGCAAAGCCAGATTCCATGGGAATGCTCATGCCATAGGCAGCACCAAGTCTAAGGATTATTGGAAGGTAATTATAACTAATTAAGTCTTCGTAAGTCTGCTCAGTCTTATTGTTAAACAGGAAATTGAATAAGCTTCCTGAAACACTAATGGATTGATTCTGTATTTTTTCTGAAGAAAAAATATCAAGGCTTTTTCGGTAATTGACCCCAATAGTAGGAATGAAATCGCTGTTGGTCTTTTCTCCGTTGATCGCATTTTCTGTTATAAAATTTCCTGCTAATCCAAGGTCTAATCCTTCCATTATTCTATATGATGCTACTAAGGATATTCCAGTTTGGTTAAAATTATCTGTGCTAAATGGCTTGGAACCTATAATGCTGGTCCATACTGGGTTATTATCCCGATAGGTGAATAAAGAGGCTCCAACGGAGATTTTTTCGGTGATTCGGTATGCTGATCCTAAAAAATAATACCGAGATTTTGGTCTATAAGTGTGGCCATTTGCATAGTTGGCATATACTTGAAAGGGCTCCTCTATTGCTGCAATTGAGGCAGGGTTATAAAAGGAATGTTCAATTCCACTTTTAGTCAGCGTAGTAAAACCCATACCCTGGGCTCTGCTACTTGTCAAAGCATTATTTAATAATCCAAAATAACCCGGCGGATAATAATATGAGACAGCTTGGATTGCATTGGTTCCTTCTATCGCATGGACCGGATTGATTATTTGGTCGGTAGGTGAACTTTGGGATAGTTGACCAAATGCTGCCAGGGTGATGAAATTGGCAAAAAGAATTGTTGAAAGTCTTTTCATGATAAATAATTTTGAGTTTTATCATCTATCGGTGCCAGATTAAAAAAGTGAACAAAAAAAATTAAAATTTATTTGAGCTTTTGATTTTGCAGGATTAGGAACTTTGCCTCTTTTCTTTCTGATTTTTCAAAGTAGGGCAAACTCAGTTTTTAAATGGGAAGGGCTAGGTGCTTATTTTTGCTGTTGATGACTTGAGCACATTTGAATAAAAATAGAAAAATCATAGGTTATTCATAATTATAAAGACCAAGCCATTGAATAACAATTAGAAATGAATTTACTGCTATGGCAATATAACACACGTATTTGATCGGAATAGGTATGGTTGGAATGCACATTCGGATTTGTACTTCTTTCTCCAAAGTTTCCACCCAAATCAAAATGATCATTCCATATAAGACTATTTCTTCATGAATGCTGTAGGCAAACAATTCATATTTTTCATTCACTAAAAGTATCAGTCCTAAAGGGAGTAAGGTGATCATTAAGCTGATCCAATCGCCGACGACAGGTAGCCCTATCAACTCAACCAAAATCTCCCTACCATATTCTTTCAGATTTCTGGGTTCTGGTTGCTCTTCCTCTTTTTCCTGCTTCCATATTTTCCGCCCCAGACCTTGTAATGATTTTCCGATTAACCATAAAATTATGACAGTCAACAAGGTGAGAGCAAATGAAATAATGAGGGAAAAAGGAGTAATCTCAAATCCCTTTGCATTGAGAACTACTAACACCACATAAGGATAGAAAATCAAAGTTATAGCTGAGATTATCCTGATGTTTCTCTTTTTCAGCATGGAAAAAAATCGATTGGAACTCTTTTGAAAATTTAAAAAATATTTAATTTTTTTTATGTATCCTGGAAAGAAATTATTGATAAAAAATTTAATAAAGAGCTCAATTAGAGACAGATCCAATAGTTTTCTTGCAGTGGTTTGCGTCTTCAAAATCCACTAAGCTTATTCCCAGATACTAAATTCATTGAGGGGAAAAAGGCTCAGTATTTCAAAAATTGCTAAGAGGTCTTTTTTTATCAATTTCCCGAATTTAATTGAAGTCCAAAAACTTTATTTTTTCTATAAAGGCAACCAATTGAGCTGAGTTTTTTAACTCCAATTTCTGCATGATGTTTCTTCGATGGGTATTGACTGTCAGTTCACTTAAAAATAGTTTCTCCGCAATTTCTGCTGAGGTGAATCCCTCTGACACCAGGTTGGCAATCTGTTTCTCTCTTTTACTCAAAATTTTTAAAAGTGATTGAGGATTAAATGGTTTAGTTTGCGAAAGCAGTGAGGCAGGAAAGGAGGGTATGTTTTGCAAAGCATTGTTTAAGGCTTCCAAAAGCGTCTTTTTACTGATTGTTTTCTCCAAAAAGCCAACTGCTCCTGCTTTCTTGCAATTTTCCATTACTTCCGGATTCGACTCCATAGTCAATACAATCACCTTAGTCAAGGGGTAATTTTTTTTTAAAATCCGGAGTGATTCGATACCATTGGAGTCAGGAAGAAAATAATCTAGGAGGATCAATTCCGGCTGAAGTTTCTCTGCCAGTTGCATGCCTTCACTTAAAGATTGTGTATGGACCAATTCCCTGATGAACGTCTCATTTCCCAGAAGCGAATGTATGCCTTGAGCAAAAAGCAAGTGATCATCGAGGTGTAGTACCTTGATTTCGGTGAAGTTAAGCATACAGCGGGATTAAAATTGTAAGCGAAGTTCCTGTATGATTTGATTCCATATCAAAAGATCCTCTGAGATAAATGATCCGTTCCTGAATATTTTTCAAACCAATTCCTGTAGTGGAAGAGGAAATATCCATACCCTTGCCATTATCTTCTGCAATCAGCTCGATTTTCCCCTCTTGCTCCACTAGACTCAGCAAAGCTTCCCGGGCCTCGGCATGCTTGACAATATTTTGAAGCAATTCATTGCAGATCCGGTAAAGAATCAATTGCTGGGATTTTTTGATCGGAGACATCACTTGGTAATAGAAATTAATTTCTATGGGATATTTCTGGTTGAGAAGATCTATTTGGAGTTTCAGTACTTTTTCCAAACCGTTTTCTTCTAAATAATGCGGTGTAAGGTTATGACTTAGTGATCGAGCTTCCTGAATACTTTGTTCGATCATCTGTTTCAGATCGGAGAGTGGTTCTGATGGGTAACTCTCCGATAGCATTTCTGTTTTGATATAAAGACTTGCCAACATTCCTCCAATACTGTCGTGGAGGTCTCTTCCTAGGCGTTGTCTTTCGTCCTCCTGAACTTGGATAAGTTGCTCTGCTACCTTTTTCTCCTTTTCCAGAATTTCAATGACAAGTCCTTCTTTTTCTCTTTTGAATAATGAGGCCCGCCTCGCAAATGCTGCCGTGATCAATCCTGTTTCGCCCATCAGTCCAAAAGCGCTTCCAAAATCCAGCAAATTATGAGGAATCCCCATTGGTACTAATTTTTGATTCAGCTGGATCACGATTCCAAAGAGCGCAAGGAAGGCAATACCAAGGAGGTAATAGCCTGCCAAGGGGACTTTTGCCCGCCATTGGAGAAATGAATAAAGCAAAAGCAAAATACTGGTGATCAGGGAAACGACCCCCGTGGTTTGTAGAAAAAGGATCTTGGAGGGAATGGATTCTAAGATTCCCAAGGGAAGCAGGATGGATGCCAGCATGATCGATTGAAGGATAATGATTGCCCAGATTCCTTTTGCTGTTGATTTGCCGGTGGTAGTGGGTGGAAAGAATTTTACCACCAAAAGAAGAATCAGCACATTGGTCAGTAGATTGAAAAATGGCCGGGCAATGCCTACCCAATCGATTTGATAGGGCCAAATAAACTGAAATGTCAATCCCCAATGCGTGGATAGCCATAGGGAAATGGACAGCACATAAGCGGCGTAGATGGCTCCAATCCAGGCTTTTAATTCGATGGCAAAAAAAACAGCAAAAATGAAAATGATGCTCATCCAGCCAAGAATCCATCCCATGGCCAAGGTGTCATTGGACTTGCGCTGATAGAATGTCTGGAAGTCAAGCACCTCTGGTTCGATATGGAAAGTTTCGCCGACTTTGTCCAAGAGCAAAAGAAATCGCAGGTTGCCGGCAGGAGGGACTACCACCGGGATCACCAAGTCCCTGTCCAAAAAGGGCCGCAGTCCAAAAGGCAAATAATCCCCCAACTCCATGGAAGCAGTGAAAGCATCGTTTTCAAAAACACTTATCCGGTTGATATGCGGATTGTTTGGTACGAAGAGGAATTGACGCGTCGAATCGGAAGGATTTGTGAACGTCATCCCTAGCCACCATTGATTGCGGGTAATTCCTGAATTGAATTGGTTTTTATTTTGAATGAGGGTGTCCGCAATCGCCCATGCCTCTTGAGGAGTATAATTTTCGTCAGGGAAGATGCTGAATAGGGGACTGGAATCAGTTTTTTGCCTGCATGAAATCAGCCAAAAGAAAATCAAAATCAATATCGAAGACCTATGCAAGATCAATGAAGCATCTCGCAAAGTTGGGCTTACCCAATATGTGACACAAATTCCCAAGAAAGCCAGTGTTATTAAAATAGGGTGATAATGCAACTAAGATAGAGATTGATTGGATTTTAAAAAGAGTACAACTCAAAAAAATACCAACTTCTTGGTATTGGAAGGAGTGTAGATAACTTCAATTTTTGTGATGTGATTTTATGGACTTGATCCAAATCCTTAAACCCGATTTATACAGCACGCCATAATTAGATATATGAACTTGAATAGAAAATTGATCCAGTTATTTTTTCTAATTTTTTTGACAATCATTATTCCAGGTTGTGACCTGCTGGAGAGCCTTAAAAAAAATGAAGACGTATCCTATTTCATCTCCAGTTTTGAGTCATTGAGTAATCCTGAGGTCAGCGGTTCCTTTACTGATAACGGAGCTCCAGCCAGTAATCTCAGTGTAACGAAAATCACTGCAAGTGAATCACAGATTACTTTTACTTTAGCTAGCCCTAATTTGGTGAGACTGACCTTTTCCATTCCTGCCAAAGATGGTACTTATACGATAAAAGAAGATGTCCCATTTAATGAAGAAGGGATTGAGATTTACGCAGAAGGGTATTCATTCTTTGGGAAATCAGGCACTGCGACTGTCAGCAGCCACAAAGCGGATATCTTAGATGGAACTCGAGGTAAAATTTCATTTAAGTTAAAGGGAGATGGGGTCTTTGGGGGGAGTGATCCCCGATCCATTGATCGTTCTATAGGCTTTGATCTGACAGTGAGTTTTGACAATAGGAATGATCCTATAGCATCTACACCAAGCAATCCCGGGGGCAGTACAGGTGGCACTACAGGTGGGGCGACCGGAGGATCAGGGACTGCCTCCTGCGTCAATTTTATTGATGCAAAAAACTTGGTGAGTTATTGGTCACAAATTAAGCCAGGTAGTGCAAGCGGAACAGGCAGAAAAGTCGCTGGAAATACCATTTTCGCCGATTACAAATCCACAGACGTTGCCTTAGTCATAGAGGCGACCACAGCAGGGACGCGCTATATGGTTCAAATCATGTTGACGGGTTCCAATTTAGTAGCCAACAAAACCCTTGAATTTCGGAATGCCGGTGCTGGAACTGGCCTTACTAACACCGGGGCAGTGGGGCGGCTGATTGCATTTAACGGAACGGTAAATGACGATTGGCGGACCAACAGAGACTTCGGTAAAAACAAGCCAATGGGAACACTCAAGATCCTTACTGTGACTCCCGAAATCACAGGGGAATACAGCTTTCAGGCATCTGGTGATGGATATCCGAGCCTTAATAATCAATTTGTGAATGTAAGTGGAACCTTCTGTATCAAGCCTTGATCGAAGAACTTGGGAGAGATTTTAGTTGGTCATCTTTGTAGACGGTGCTTTCTGGCATGGATTCAACTGGGGAAATCAGAAACATGACATCAAGTCCAACCGTGAATTTTGGATCTCCAAAATCGAACGGAATATGGAGCGCGATGAGGAAGTCAATCAATTCTACCGATCCAAAGGCTAGACGGTTTTAAGATTTTGGGATTTTGAGGTGAAGTTGGGAGCTTGTTTAAAAACGGTGTTAAATCATTTACAGATGGGGTATTGTTAGTAAAAAATTTCTTGAAGCAGTTCCGCAGAGAGGTTGAATAGCTTAAGGTCAAAAATTTTTTTCAATGAAATTATATAGATTAGGTATTCGGTAACTTCAACAGACGGTAACCAAAAATATTGTTTTCACTTATAGTTGTAGATTGTTTAAATAAAAAAAGGCCCGCATCCAAATGCAGGCCAGTTCTTTTATCTGATTACGTTTCGTTTCCGAAAGAGGCTTGATCAGATCTAACAGTACAAATATACGGATTTCCTTATAGATTGTTGAATGAAAGCTTCACTTAGGTATAAATATCTTTCAAGATCGAGATACAATCGGTATTTAAGAGCAACTGCTCATAATTTGACCAAGGCAAAACGACTTTACCTTGCAAACATGAGACTAGCGCAGGCTTTTCATCCGTTGCTTAGCCAATTTGAGGTTGTATTAAGAAATTCTTTAAATGAAGTTTTAATCTCAAATTTTTGTGATGCTGAATGGATTATAAACCAAAAGTCTGGATTTATGTCAGATTCAAGCCTAAATCAATCACATTTCTTTCTTCGAAACTGCGTCAGTAAAACAGAGAGACAGCTAACATCAAAAGGTATCCCTGTGACTTCAGGAAAAATAATCTCTGATCAATCAATGGGATTCTGGGTAGCTTTTTTTCTTCCGCACCATTATAGTTTGGTTTCGGGTAGCCCAATACATTCTTTCCCCTTTAAGCCAGCCACTGAAAACAGAGCATCAATACATTCTAAATTAGAGGAAATTAAGAACTTTAGGAATAGAGTAAACCATTGCGAGCCTTTGTGTTTTTCTGCAAGCACTATTGATTGCTCTCCAGCATTACAGATTAGGTCTCACCTTTATGATCTTGTGCGTTGGATTGATCCGAATTTGCAAATATTTTTCAAAGAGTTTGACGGCATCCTAGCACGGTGTAGGCGCATTTCAATTATTTGATTCGAATTATCAAGTTTGAAGTTAATTTTTAAATCCCTTTAGATTTTCACTTTAGCCAATTCTGAAAGTGAGGCTGTAAAAGGCCTGCCAGAAAGGTTTCTTGTTTTGAAATTTTTGAGAGCTTTAAAATCCCAACTTACTCCCAAAAATTCCTTTTCACTTAGTGGTTCAATTTCAATTACTAAATAGAATTTTTCCTCTACCTCAGACTTTATTTCTTCTTTGGGATATCTAGCTTTTTTCCCGTCCAAATCATTAAGGGAGTAAACTTTTGGGCCTTTTCCTACTATTTTCCACAGGCGATTGGAATTTATGTCACCTCTACCATGAAGCAATAGATACTTTGCAGCGACAGTTTCTAAATCGAGATTTAATGATCCTGTTCAAGTCCCAGTTCTGAAATTATATTTGTTTTCTTTTTCAATCCATTCCAAATGTTCTGGTGATTTATAGTAGCCTACCAAAACATAAGTTTCATCGGGAATCAAATGTCTGTTAAGTCCATATGTTTCCGGTAGGTATTCACTGACTCTATCTTCGTCTTTGGGCCGATTTTGATAAACTTCATAGGATTTGAAAGCGATTTTTTCCCTTTGGGAGGCGCGATTGATGAAATGGTCTATTACTTCTTTTATAAAGTTTTTAAGATCGTTAGTTCCATCTGAAGTTTTAGATGGTTTAACTGGAAAAGCACCTAAGCCCGGAATAATTTCATGAAACCCTTTCCTGTCAATTTTTTCTGTTCCTGGATATAAAACATAAGCGCCTCCTGTTCGTCGAATTGCATCCTTGTAGGCATGCATTTTCATCAAATCAGCATTTTTGTAAAATCCCTTTCTATTTTGGGATTTTTCTTCATTCAATACACTTTCGTCATCCTGATCAGTAATAATAATAATATTATCAACCTTGTATTTGGCGTCAAAATGAACGTGGACAATTAGTTCTTCCTCTTCAGCCTGAGCATCAGTAATTCCAAAAGGCCAAACAGATAGCGTATAATCGGGTCTAAGGGTAGTCGTCCAACTACCTGAGGAAGGATATTCATTTTTCCCTTTGAATGAGCGATTGTAGTTAAACTGAATATGAAATTTTCTTGACCCAGAATTATAAACTCCCTTCATTGGAGTGAATTTCCCCTGTCTTAAATTCACATTCAGTCCGTTATCCTTACGGCTGATCAGTTTTTCAATATCCTCTGCTTCAATATCAAACATGGATTGAAATAGCTCCAATAATTTGAAAAACAACCAATACTCGTAGAGCGTAGCGATGTCCTTTTTACCTCCCTGATAGACATCTTCACCACCTTTCCAGATGAGTTTAGCGGCCAAATCAAACATCAGCCAAACGCGCAACACTTCCCGATACCCCTCTTTTCGTTGTAAAACAGGACTGTTGAGTTTTAAAGAATAAGGTTTCGAAATCTCACTGAAAACGCTGTGATGTAGCTGATTTTCCAATTCATAAATCAATGATGCAGATTCCTTAACCAGAAGATTTCCTTTATTGAGTTTCTTTGCTTTAGTGTGGATTTCTACACAAAACTTCAAAAATGTCTCGAGTGCATATTTGATAAACCGGTTTTCAGGTGTGTCCAATGAGTCAACCTTTCTATTAGACTGGATCCTTAATGGGACTGAGTCGAGACCATAATTTCGTAATTGATGGTTGGTGGGCAGGGGTGATCTGTTATTTCCTTTAACTAATTCTGAAACAGCACTCCTACAAAATCTTCGGACATTTCGTACATCCCGAAATTCTATTTCATCCTTCCAGGTAGTGACTGGATAAGATACAATACGGTGTACTGCCTCCGAAAATTCTGTTGTTCCAATGATTGATTTCAGGAAAATAAACCGCTGATAGAGTACATCAGGTGAAATCTCCTTAGAAAAATTAGGTTCAAAATTCTGATATACCGGTGAATTGATTTGAAGAAGAAGATCTGTACATTTTTCTGTGATATACTCGAGCATATCACGATAATCATCACGATAGTTAGATTTTCTTGATCGGACTTCCAGAGAGATTTTAAAAACAGGTTCTGTATTCCCAATTTTAAAAAGAGGTATAGAAAGGGTTCCAACATAAATATTAGGTGCAATGCTACCTATATGCCCAAGTTTTCTATGAGGCTGGACAATATTTCCTTCAATACTTTCCAAAAAGTAATCTTGATCATTTAGCGCATAATCATAAAAACATCCCTCAACCAACTGATACCTCGCCTCATTGTGATTTAAAGCGTCAGTTTCTTCGTCAAATAGAGTCCCTAATTGCTTTTCAAGGATTTCAAGAACAAGGTTCTTCTGAACGAAGGAAAGATCAATTGATATGTTTGTAGATAAAGGCATTTCTATGCTTCAGCAAAGCTGGCAAATCCATTTTCTATTGCTCCTCGATGCATTCTGGAAAGCTTTTCGAGCGAAAGAGGATATTTAACGTCACTATTTTTTTCAAACTTAAAATCATTATCATTAAAAACGTCTTTCTCAATTTCCATTTTTTTTGCCAAACAGAGCTGACCGAGGGTGGAAAGAATTGGGACCAATTTTCTTCTTGAACCGTGAAGTTTTGGCAGAAGTTTTTGGATAATGGCAATATCCAGTTTGGCATCTTCATCTAGACTTGGGTCAATTTTTCCCAAGCGGTCGATTAGTTTTAGTATTTCCGTGGCTGATCTGTAACCAAATTCTGCTCCGGCTTTTTTCAGTTCGACAAAGAATTTTCCCAACTCAGTTTTGATACTTTCCATTCCCTCAGAAGGAACTGACGTATCCAAGGCCATATCCAAAAAGCTTTTTGCCATTCCCGCACCTTTAGATTTCAGATTTTCCATTTGGATTTCCCCGACTTGATTCAGGAAGGATGTCATTTCATCAGGGGTTATCCGGAATTCGATAGTATTCGCTCGATCCAGAACCTTGGGGCTAAACATGTGGGTGGTCTCATCGAAATTGACCGTACCGATTATAAACAGGTTTTTAGGGATTCTGATTTTAGGCGGAACGCCGCTTATGGATTCTCCGCCGCTGTGCAGGAAAATCTCCTCATCGGATTCCATGGCACTGAGGAAGTCCGCAAAATACCGCTCCACATGACTTAGGTTCATCTCATCCAAAATCAAAAAATGAGGGAGATCCGGATTTTCATTTGCTTCAATCAAAAGATCCAAAGCTCCATTTTCAGGTTTTATATATTCCTCGGGATTTAAGGCATTGGGATAGCCTAATAAGGGTTCTCGATTAGTCCAATCTGCTCCTACTGGAATAATTATATATTGGGTATCAACCTGACTAATCCAAGAAGTAAATGCCTGTGCTATTTTTGTTTTCCCTGATCCTGAAAGGCCAGTAAGTATTAGAAAAGGTTTGGCTAAGAGGGAGGCTGTAAAACGAATGTTTAAAACCCAATCATATAGTAGAGCCGAGTTCCTTAAAGCATTTTGGAAATAAAAAACTTTAAAATCTTTTTCTTTAACCAAAATGGAAGCTTTCAAATTGTATTCTAAAAACTCCTTGTATTTAGCTAAACTTGCAGAATAAAAATATCTCTCACCGTAAGAAGGAGCATCTTTATTATAAATATAAGAGGATTTGTCTTTTTGAATTTTTTTAACTTCAGTATGTAATTCAGAAATTAGATTCAAATCCTCAATTTCAAAAATGGATTTTTTATAATTCTTCCATTTTCAAAGAATCTGTCAGACAACCAATTTAACGACGTGATATAAGCGGGGCCAGCTCCAGAATCTTTAGTCAAATTGTTTGAAACCCATTTTTTGAACTCTTCCTTATAATTCATTTTATGTTTTTTTGACAAAATCAATTCTTATCCAACTTATCTGAAGACTAAGATAGTTGAGTTTTTGGACTTTTAAGCTTTCAATTGATCCAAACTCTTCCGATGCTGAATCAGGGACTTAATCTGGGAAATTGCTATCTGATTGAGTTGAAGCAAGCGTTCGGATTGTGTCAAACCCTGATGGATTAAAAGTGCATTGGTGCTTTCCATATTTGACCAGCAGACATGATAAATCGGTTAACCCCAGATTCTTGTTCAATTACCCCGAATTCGGGGTAATTGAAATTGGGATTATTTATTTTTTCCCAAATTCCAAGATATTCCAGAGTGTTTTTGTTTGTGATCCATTTTCCAATTAAACCACTTCCTTCTTTGAAGCCTATAGTCATATCGGTAAGGCTTATGAAATCAGAACTGAGGATTTGGATTATGGTAATCTCTGTTCCCTTAACCGTTATTTTCTTTCCCTTTGCCGTAAAAAATTTGGTTTAATTTTTTCAAAGATTGGCTTTGATATCTCATGTTCAATTTCAAATAATGAATATCGAATTGTAAACATCGAATGATGATTTATTAAATGAATTCCAAATCCTGAATTGCCTCCTGTCCCGATCTCTCGGGGCTGGAGGCAAAAAGAATCCAAATTTATCTTACGGGCTTTAGCCCAATTAACCCTTAAATTTTTCAAAACCATATTTTGAAATAAACTCCTCATATTCATCTTGAAAAGTCTTTTTCAGATGATGCTCCTCTTGATTTTTGATGTAATCCCGAGTTTTATCCACCATAGATTTAGAAACTGAAACTGCAAAATATTCATCTTGCCATTCGAATTTCTCTTTTGTTAATTTGTTTTTATTGATCCAAAAGGATGATTCTCCTTTTAAAAGTTGGAGAATGTTCTGGATGGTTTGATCGACACCAAGAGAAATCAAACAATGGCAGTGGTCGGAATATCCATTGATGAAATCGACGAAGATCTCTTTTTTTTGTGCGTTCTCACGGATATGATTCCAAACTTTTAATCTGAGTTCTTTCGAATTTAAATGTGGTACCCTGTTTTTGGTGCTCCAGACGAGGTGGATGTGAACTTTTACAAATGGCATAATTGAAAAATTTAAGAGAAAAAGAATTGGGCTAAAGCCCATTGACTATTATCCTAATTTAGTTGGAATGGGCTAAAGCCACATTCCTATTCAATTACTTTTTTCCGAAAAAAACGATTACTGGTATAATTGACTTGAGGAATGGCCTAAAGGCACATTCCTATTCAATGGAATCCCGATTGAATTTTCTCCTGCTTTAGCTTTATGAATTTTGGCTAAAGCCTGGAAAACAATTGTATCACAACCTGATTGAATGGGCTAAAGCCGCATTCCTATTCAATGGAATCCTGAATGAATTGCCTCCTGCTTCGGCTTGATGAATTTTGGCTAAAGGAAAACAATTGTATCACCACCTGATTGAATGGGCTGTAGCCGCATTCCTATTTAATGGAATCCCGATTGAATTGCCTCCTGCTTCAGCTGGAGGCAATAAGAATCCAAATTTACCTCATGGGCTTTAGCCCAAATTCTGTCAAATCAAGCCAACTCCCTCAAATCCACAGGCACTACTCGCGACACGCCCGCTTCGATCATGGTAATGCCATAAATAATATCCGTGCTGGCCATGGTGCGCTTGTTGTGCGTCACGATGATAAACTGGCTTTCGGTGCTGAACTTCTGGATGATCTGATTGAACTTATCAATGTTGGCATCGTCTAGCGGGGCGTCTACTTCGTCAAAAATACAGAAGGGCGCAGGCTTCAGTAGGTAGATCGAGAAGAGTAGGGAAGTGGCCGTCAAGGTCTTTTCCCCACCACTGAGTTGATTGATGGTGAGAGGACGCTTGCCTTTGGGCTTGGCGATGATCTCGATGGCGGACTCCAGAGGATTGTCCGGATCGACAAGGGTCAGATCGCAGTCATCCTGCTCGGTAAAGAGTGAGCGGAAGACCTTGATGAAGTTTTCCTTGATCTTACCAAAGGCATCCAAAAAGGTTTCTCTTGCTACCAAATCGATCTCTTTGATGGTATTGAGGAGACTTTCCTTGGCCTGGATCAGGTCATTCTTCTGCCCAGTGATGAAGTCATATCGCACTTTGATCTCGTCGTAGGCTTCCATGGCCATCGGGTTGATCGGGCCGATTTTCTCCAGTCGCTCTTTTTGCTTTCGCACCAGTTCTCGGAGTTCTTCCTCTGCAAAATCCATGAATTCCGGATCCAGTGCAGAGTTTTCTTCCATCAGCGCATCCAGATCCAATTCAAATTCCACACTCAAGCGTTCCTTCATTCCGCTCATCTTGAGTTTAATCTCGTTGATGGCGTTTTGGAGTTCCTGTAGTAATACATCAAAACCTTCCTTGGACTTTTGGAGAGATCGTATTTTGGTGTCCGTCTCATCGATCAAACCTCGGGCGCCGTAGTAGTCTTTTTCTGCTTCGGTTACGCCTTGCTCGATGCTTTCCTTTTCGGAATACAGCTCGATCAGTTCATCGTCTTTGACTTCATTGTTGTCCAGCAGGCTTTTGATCTCCGAATCCAAGGTGGCGAGTTCGGCTTGTGACTTTTCGATTCGCTCTTTGGAACTGTCGAAGGCATTCTGCTTGAATTCGATTTCCTGTTCCAGGCTGCTTACTCTATTAACTTGCTGAATAAAGGTGATATTCTCCTGATTGAAGGTTTGTGACTTCTCAGCGAGGGTCTTGTTTTCTGCTTCGACTTCTTCATTGACCAAAGCCAATTCTTCTGTAAGCTCCGCAAAACGGGCTTTTTCCTCGGTCAGCTGTGGAAGTATCTCAGTCAGACTTTCCTCCAAACTTGCAATTCGGTCGAGAATATCTTCCCGCTTGTGACTGTTGGAAGATAGGAGTTCGGCAAGCTGTTCCTTTTTGGTGCGGATGGAAACGTAGCCTGAATTGAGTTCGTTGATGCGGTTTTGGCTTTCTTCCAAGGTCTTTTTGTGGCTCACTTCCTTCAGCTTCATCAAGTCGCTGAGCTTTTGATCCAAGTTGGAGCGTGTCGAGCTGACCTTTTTGCTCAGGTCTTTGATCTCCCGATCCAGTTTCTCCAGATTCTTGGCCCGGCCGATCCGCTTTCCTTCGAAAAGTCCTACCGAACCACCGGAAAGGGAGAATTTACGTTTGGTGTATTTGCCGCTTTCCGAGAGGAAAACGCAATCGGTATCCACAGGGAAGTCCTTGTAATCTCCCTGCACGATGTAGACATTGTCCAGGATGAAATTGATCAGTCGGCTGTATTTGACGTCGAATTCGATGATCTCTGTCGCAGCGATTGCATTGGCGAAAAGCTTACTTTGCCCTGCCTTAAACCGCTCAAAATGCTCCAGAACAAAGAAATTGGCTTTGCCACGTGCTGCATCGCTGAGTAATTGGATGGCGGCGATCGCCTGATCCTCGGTCTCCACTACATAATAGTTCATGTAGCTTTCGAGGTAATTTTCGATCGTCACGCGATACTTTTCATCGGTGGTGAGCAGATCGGAAAGTAGGGGAATATCCTTGCCCCAAGAAGCGTTTTTCTTAAGGAATTTGATCGCCTCGGGGAAGCCTTCGAGGTTTTCGACCAAAGACTTGGTGAGGTTGAATTCGTTGGTTTTTGAGTCAAGTTTACGGGAAGAAAGCGTGAGTTCTTCACGGATCATTTCGATCACGCGATTGGTTTCCTCGATCTTCTGATCCTGATCTTCCTGCTTGGCCTTGAGTTGGGAGTAAGCCCCTGTTGCCTCATCAAGCTCAGCCTTCAGTTCCACCATCTTATCCTCAAACTCCACCAAGCTGGCTTCCTGTGAAGAGTCGTCGGAGGAAGTTCGCTCAAGTTCCTGCTTCAGCGTCGAAAGCTGAATTTGCTTAATTTCGACATCTTTGCTGAGTTGATAGACTCGCTCTTTGAGGCTTTCGAACTTTAGGCTTTGTTCTTTTTGGCTCTGTTGCTTTTCGGAAGTAATCAGCTTCTGCGCATCGTATTGCTCTCGAAGTTCGGAGACGATATGGTCCTTTTCCGCAAGGATTTTCTCCGCGGATTCTTTCTCCTGATGTAGGGATCGGATGGAGAAGCCTGCGCGGTCATTTGACTTTCGGTCAGTATCGATTTGCTCGCGCAAAGCTTGGGAGCGATCCTCGAGGAAGCGCATCCGCTCGTTTTTGATTTTCTTCTCCGACTCAAAAGACCGAATTTTATTCACGTGCTCGTTGAGTGTTTTCTGTCGAGAGGAGAGGAGTTTTTCCTTTTGGATCAGATCGGCTTTCAGTTGCGCCAAAAGGGCTTCCTGATCTGCAATCTGAGTTTGGATTTGAAGTTTGCGATCAGATTCAGATTGGATTTTAGAATTTGCTTCAATCAGATTAGTAGCGTATTTCTCGATGGATTTCTTCGCCAAATTGATGCTGGCAACGCGATAATCCGCTTTGATCTCAAAATATCTTGCAGCCTGCTTCGCCTGCTTTTCCAGACTTTTCAGGTTTTTGTCAATCTCAAAAAGTAAGTCTTCCACTCGGGCAAGATCTGCGTCTGTGTCTTCGAGTTTGCGGAGAGTTTCCCGCTTTCGGTTTTTGAACTTGGAGATCCCGGCAGCTTCTTCGAAAAGTTCGCGACGGGAGTTGTTTTTATCATTCAGCAATTCGTCGATCATCTTGAGTTCGATGATCGCGTAGGAATTGGAGTTGATCCCCGTATCCATGAAGAGGTTGGAGATATCCTTTAGGCGGCAGGTGACACCATTGATTTGGTATTCGCTTTCACCGGTACGGTAGTAGCGACGGGTGATGGTGACGTGGGTATATTCGGTTGGGAGGAGGTTTTTGGTGTTTTCAAAAGTCAGGGAAACCTCCGCCATATTGGTTGGCTTGCGGTTTTTGGTACCGTTGAAGATGACGTTTTCCATCTTGTCGGAGCGGAGCATTCGGGACTTTTGCTCGCCGAGCACCCATCGGATGGCATCGACGACATTTGACTTTCCGCAACCGTTTGGACCGACGACACCTGTGATTCCCTTGTCGAAGTGGATGACCATTTTATCCCCAAAACTCTTAAAGCCCTTGATCTCCAGTTTACTGAGCAGCATTCGATTTTTTTTCTCCTTGTAAAAGAAACAAAATAAGTCCAAAGCAGGGAAATGGCAAATTTTAAGTAGCAAGTATCTGGTATCAAGTAGCAAGAAGGGGAATTATGATTTCGGATTTCGGATTGGGGATTTCTGATTTTTGTTCCCGCTGATCAACGCAGATCCTTATCGCTGATTAACGCTGATTTGAAATTGGGATATTAGTTCTCTGGAATTTTAACTTGGTAATTTTCAGTTTGGATTTCATATTGACGCAACTCCCCCTTTATTCGAATAATCAATCTTGACGAGTCAGTTTATCAAAGGGGGTAGGGGGATTTGATGCTTCGACAAGCTCAGCAAAGATTTGGGATTTGGAATTTGGTTTCCCGCAGATGTCCGCAGATTCTTATCGCTGATTACCGCTGATTTGGGATTTGGATATCGAATTCCGATTTTTTGTTCCCGCTGATCCTCGCTGATATAATTCGCTGATTCCAGCTGATTTTAAGAAACATAGAATTGAGTAAAGCCTTTCCAACCTCCTAACTTCCCAACTTCCAAACCTCCAACTTCCTACTTCCAAAACTGCCAACTGCGATTACTGCCTACTGAGACTGCCTACTGCGACTGAGACTGACCACTTACACTTCACCACCGACTACTAACAAACCTCCAAACTTTCCCCCCTTGCATTCGTTGACTTTCTAAACTTCGAATTTTTGAATTAACTTGAGGCCATGGATTTGGGAAACATTGTTTACATCGTTGCTGTATTAGCCTATTTCGTTTATCAAGCTACTCGAAAGAAAAAGGGTCAGGAAGAAATGACTGATTCGAATGAAAGATCCCCTGAGGCCCCTCAAAAAGGGATGACTTTCGAGGATTTGATGAAGGAAATTCGTCAGGCGCAAAATCCTACACCAGTTGAAAAGCCTGAGCCTGTTCGGCAGAAACCTGTAATCCAAGAACCTCAAAGGCCTGATCCCTACAGAACTAAGTCAATCCCTTCTCATATTCCTCAGCAGCCAAAACAAGTTTCCCGAAAACCAGTGGTTGTTGAAGAAGAGGATGAAGAAACAAGGTATTATGAAGGATCTTATGCTGCGACAAAGAAGATTCCATATCAGAATTTTAAGGAAGCAATTCCTTCAGCCGGTCTGATACCATCAATCAAGATGGATTATGATTCGTTGAAGCCGAAAAAATCAAATCCTTACGCACAGCTACTTAAGAATCCTAAAAGTCTGAGGGATGCAATTGTTGTGAGTGAGATTTTGAAACCAAAATATTTTTGACTTTGTAAAATTCTAAACTTTTTAATCCAGAAAAGATTTATAGTTCGTATTTAATCTCGAAAAAACAATCTAACCATGGACCAATCACTCGTTACCAAATCTGGAAGTTTGACCGAATCAAGAAGGAAATTTCTTGAGCGAACAGGTGCTTCTATCGTTCTGGCTACTTTTGGAGCTGCATTTTTCACATCCTGCTCTTCAACTGACGATGCAGATCCAGCAGTCCCACCAACACCTCCAGGGAATTCTTCCAACGGAATCACTATCGCTGGGAATACAATTTCAATTAATCTGACTTTACAAACAGGCTTAAATACATCCGGTAACTGGTTGCTAATTGAAAATGCAAGAACGCTCGTTGCAAACATTGATGGTTCATTTATAGCTTTAACTTCCGTATGTACCCATAGTGGGTGCGATAGGAATTGGACTTTCGCAACGAACAGATTTACTTGCACTTGTCATGGGTCAGTATTTGATCCAACTGGTAGAGTCCTACAAGGACCTGCTACAGCTCCTTTAACTCAATTTTCCACGCAGGTGACAGGTACTACTCTGGTGGTTACACGATGAAGTGGTTACTTATCCCCTTTCTCCTCTTTTTTAGTTACCAAGCATTTGGGCAGGAGTATTTGACTACAAAAGGGCAGGTGACTTTTTTGTCAAAAGCACCTCTGAATGAATTTGAAGGAAAATCAAGCTCTTTGAATGGATTGGTAAATCTTGAATCCAATTTGTTGGATTTTTTTGTAGATCTCAATACCCTTAAAACTGGCATTGGTCTGCGGGATAGCCACATGCGTGAAAATTACCTGGAAACCGAAAAATTTCCCTTCGCTGAGTTCACAGGGAAATTAGTTCAACTTCCTACCTTGATAATGGGTAATAAAACTCCAGTTAAAGCAATCGGTAAATTCAAAATTCATGGAGTTGAGCGAGAAATTGAAGTTGCAGGATTTTTGACCCTCGCTCAAAATGGAAAAGTGGAATTAGATGCAACTTTTGAAATTCTACTGTCAGATTATAAGATACCTCTGCCTAAATTGGTTTTCTATGAATTGGCCCAAGAACAAAAAGTGACGATTAATGCAATCTTAACCCAGAAAAAATGAGAAAGACAGTCCTATCGGTAATCGTGTTTTTTATTTCAATTATCCATACAAATGCTCAATTGGAGCGGAAACTTGAAAATGAGAATCAGCCTGTAGATCTAATTTTTCACGCACCAAGGCATATCAACTTGCTGACCGTCGAACCGCTTGAACGAAAGACCATGCACTTTGCGATCATGCATACATTCGGTACTTTGGATGGGGGCATTGAGAATCTTTTTGGGCTGGACAACGGTGCCAATATCCAATTTAGCTTTGAATTTGGCTTGAGTGATAAGCTTTCTCTTGGGGCTTCTAGGTCAAGCAGAGACAAATTCTATAATATTTATGGTCGATATTTATTGTTAGAGCAAACTCAAAATAACAACATTCCACTCTCTATCAGTCTTGCAGGTGGAGCAGGGATAATTAGTAATCCATATAATTTTTTACCCTCAACTGAGCGACCAGATTTTGCAGATCGGTTGGCCTATTTTGGGCAAGTGATGTTTGCACGGAAATTTTCAAATAAAGTCAGCATGCAAGTCAGTCCTATGATGGCTTATTTTGTCAATCCCAGACAAATTTATCAGATTGAAGGCAATCAAAATCTTTATTTGGCGCTTGGTTTTAGTGGAAAGTATAAAGTCACTGATCGCTCTTCACTAACATTACAGTATATCCCTAACCTCAATTCAGATCTAAGAAGCAATTTTGGAAT
Source organism: Algoriphagus sp. (assembly GCF_046296635.1). Lineage (GTDB taxonomy): Bacteria > Bacteroidota > Bacteroidia > Cytophagales > Cyclobacteriaceae > Algoriphagus. The sequence continues at coordinate 139,904 of NZ_JBKBKZ010000001.1, forward strand.
CGGTTGGGATGTAGAAGCAGGTGGTCACGTGTTCCAAATGTACTTTGTCACATCGCAGGCGCTAAACGAGCAGTATTTGTTGGCTGGTGGAAATGGTGTTCCGGGAGAGGAGTTCCGCTTGGGATTCAATGTCAATCGGATTTTTGCTTTAGGTCAGAAAAAAAGAAAAGCTGTGAACTAAGGCCTAAAACTTAGGGATCTAACCTATTTATATCTTAGTCGATTTCCTTACAGATATCAACTCTGGTTTTCTATCAAATTTTTTTAGGTTAGCGTGTTTAACCCAAAATATGCATTGGCAATTCTATTTCGGCATTTAATTAATTCAAAACCAGACACTAAGTTGCTATTTTCTCCCGATAGCTATTGGGATCAGCACAGCTTTGCTATGCTTCCGTCTCCAAACAGCCTGATTTTTTTGCAATTAAATGCCTTCCCGACATTCGTCGGGACAGGCTATAACGAAACCTAATTCATAGTCTTGCTTGATTTTGTTATTTTTAGGTCAATTATCTAGCATGACCCAGCACCCCAGAATTCCGCTTTCCTTTCGAATTTCAAAATATTTGCTTTTCCGATTGGGACTTATTCTCAGTTTGGTTTTTGCGATATTGCTCAGCTGCCAAAGCAAAACTGGAGAAAACAATCAAGCAATTGAATCCTCAATTGAAGATTCATATGAATTATCAAAAACCTTTACTTTTCAAGACCTTACAGGTGATGAATTTTTGTTTCAGCCTAGTGATAAAAAGATAACTGTCATTCATTTTTGGGCCACTTGGTGCAAGCCTTGTTTGGAAGAGTTTCCGGAATTAAGAAAGGCATTACCGAAACTGGAAAACGACAGCACCCAATTCTTAATTGCTTCTGATGAGGATTTGGATCGAATTAAATCCTATCAAGAAAAGCATAAAACCGGCCTGGATTTAATTCGAATGACGAAAGGTTCGATGGCAGATTTCGAGCTTTATGCCTTACCGACCACAATTATTCTGGATAATCAAGGAAAGGAAGTTTACCGAAAAGCAGGAATGATATATTGGAATTCTTTCTCCTCGATCCAAGACCTAATAGCCGACAAACCATGAATCGGGTTTTAATTCTTTGTTTAGTACTAGGTGGATTGAGTTTGGGCTCCTGCAGACCTTCTGAGCCAGAATCTTATGAGTTAAAGGAGATTCCATTTCCAGGCTTGACAAAATCATCATTACCAGTGCTGTCCTCCGACGATTCCAGCCTAATCTTCTCTTGGGTAAGCATGCTTGATGACAATACGGTGCAGTTTTCTTATGCTTTTTTGGAAAATGGAGAAAGATGGTCCGAACCAACCTCCATTATAAAAGGATCGGATTGGTTTGTCAATTGGGCGGACTATCCCGCTATTGTACAAAACAAAGGAAATCTCCTCAGTTACATCCTCCAGAAGTCATCGGGAGGAAAATTCTCCTACGATGTCAAGCTCAATACCCTGGTCAAAGGAGGGGGAGAATGGGAAACAGGACTTCCTTTGCATACAGATTCCACGTTTACAGAGCATGGATTTTTATCGGCCATTCCGCTTTCAGATTCCACTTATTCGGTGACGTGGCTCGATGGAAGAAATAAAGGCGGTGGGGGTCATGACCATTCCGGGCACGCGGGCGCGATGAGCCTTCGTGTAGCTGAAGTGAACCTAAAAGGCAAAGTGATCAGTGATGTGGAATTGGACGATAAAACCTGTGACTGCTGCCAGACAACTTCTGCACTAACGGACCAAGGTCCGGTGATCCTGTATCGTAACCGATCGGATGAGGAAATCCGAGACATTGCCATCACCCGTCAGGTTAACGGCAAATGGACCGAGCCAAAAATTATCCATGCAGATGGCTGGAAGATTGCCGGCTGTCCGGTAAATGGGCCTAGGGCAGCTGCGATAAATTCAACAGTTCTAGTAGGCTGGTTTACCGCTTCAGGAGATTCGCCTCAGGTGCAATTCGCTTTTTCGGATAACTCAGGAGAGAGTTTCAAAGCTCCTGTGACAGTGGAAGGAAAAGTAATCGGTCGAGTAGATGTGGCTTTGCTTGATTCCAAAACAGGTATTGTATCCTGGATGGAGACGCTGGAAGAGGGTACTTTTATTCTGGCAGCCAAAATCAATGCTGATGGTAAAATGGGAACTACAGTAAAGATTTCTTCAATAGATCCCAGTCGCAAAAGTGGCTTTCCTCAAATGGAGGTGTTAGGCGATCGAGTGTACTTTGCATGGACAGAGGTAATTGATGAAAGTAGCACTATCAGGACCGCTTACTTTCCAGCCAATGGATTTGAATTATTCTGATTATCCGCAAACTTGCAAGTCAGTAAGATATATACTTTAGAAGTTGCGGCTAATCGTCCACACTTGTCCGCCGTGGTGGAGACGACGGTCGTCAAATCACAGCACGTTCTTATGAACTTCAAACAATATGTAAGAGGGCTAATGGTAAAAAAGCGGAAATCCATATAAATAATTGTGATTATCCGCTTTTTTGCTTGTCTAACAAATGGCCCTCTACTCGGCTCGGCCACGGTTTTTCTGTTTGAAAGGGGTGGGGTGTAATACGCGGCGCAGCCGCTTATTCCTCCCCTCCGCTAAAAACAAAATCAACGGACACCAAGCGAAGTCGAGGTGTAACTTTATAAAATTTTGCTACTGGCAGAATTGCCGATATACATATAAATAATTAACTGAGGTCTGCATTACTTATTTTTTTCGAACTCGAAATTTCGAATCCAAATCAGACCCTCACGATTTTCAATGAGGAGTTTTTGATCCTTGAGCCAAAGCTCAAGCGCATCGACATCCACTTGTTCTTTTGGATAGCTGTGCTTGTAATAATCATAAATCAATACCCTGAAATTTTGCGGGGGATTTAGCTTAAGAGAATCAAGTTTTTCGATTGGAAAAAGCAAATCTCGGGCAGATTGATTCTCTGAAAAAAGTACTTCTTTGCTGAAATCAATGAAGTTATTTGTAAGTATAAGTGATTGATTATCGGCGTTTGAAGTTTCTTGGGATAAAGTTTGAATTAAAAGATTGTATCCCTTTATTTTTTGCTGATAACTAATGGCTATTAGTGCTGGAATCAAGAGATAAATGCCAATAGTCCAAACTAATTTTTCGCCATGAAACACATAGATGATGACAATTGCGAAAGCCTGAAAAGCAGCAATTTTCCAGTCTTGTTGGATCAAACTAATTGCGACTCCAAGTAGAATTAGGCCAATTATTGTGAGTTTTAATTTCAGATCTCCCCTCCATTCTTCCCAACCTGTGGCAATTAAAAAGGCCAAAATCGGCACCATAATAATTAGGTGACGAGGATTAAGATACAGCGGATTGTAAAAGCGAAAATTGGTGCTCATAAACCAAAATAGACCAAGCATACTCAAAAAGGCCAAGCCAAACTCGATTCCAGGACTGGAGGTTTTGCGCCAGATTCTGTGCAAACCAGGAATTGCAAACACAATCCAAAGCCAGTAGGAACGCTCCACAAAGGTGATGATTGGAAGAACGGTCAATCGCTGCAGCATCACCCATGCACTCTTGTCTGCATAGGTAAATTCGGAGATGTAATGTCCATCCTGAATCGATTCAAATCGGTAAAAAGGACTTCCGAATTTGATCCAGAAATACCCCAGATAAATTGCACCAAAGGCTAGGCCCAAACCAACCAAGGTGTAATAGAATGCGAGATTCCGGTTTCCTTTTTTCCAATCAAAAACAAAAAGTAGGATGGGAAGTGGTGCGAGAAAGATGATGGTTTCCTTGGTGATAAATCCAAAAAACAAACCTGAAATCACCCCCAAAGCTGCGAGATAGGGTTTTTGACTTCGGTAGATAGCCGAGAACGGAACCAAAACCGTCCAGAAGACTAGCAGAGAATCAGGATAAACTTTGGTCAAAAAGTGCAGGAAATAGACTTGAATAGAAAACCAAATGACTAACACCCAAGGATTGAATTCTTTGGGTAAAACCTTTAAAAGCATGCCCAAAGTCCCGATATAACTGATCAATGAAATCAGTGAAATCCGATGTGGGTCAAACCCAAAAAGAAAGCCAACCAAACCTGATGGAACATAAGCACCCCAACGGGTGGAAAAGTGGTAGTCGTTAAATTCCATTGACCCTTCCCAGAATTTTTTGCCAGCAAGCAGGTAATAAACATCATCCGAGAAGGTGATTCCATCAAATGCGAAGAGCCAATAGAGGGAAAGGAAAGTGATCCCAAAAAATGATGCTGCTCTCTTCGGATGAACCTTAAAATATTCTCTGACGGACATTTTGTAAAAATAGAGAAGAAAAGGGGATACAATAGAAATAAGCTATGCGAAATACAAATTGAAAAATGCTTCGCGAAAAACACTTGTGAAATATTGTGGACAAAAGCGCAAATAGCGCAAGGTCTTCAGACTTGTGCTTAGCTAAATGCAGTCTTCAGACTGCTGTTTAATCAAAAATTAAAACTAAATCAGCTAAGAGACTGCATTATTTCTGGTCCAAGACTGAAGTTTTGAACCAACCTTGTCTTGAACCAAGCTTGTATTTCACCCGACGAAGGAGGGTTTATTTCAACTGTATTTCAATTGTATTTCAACTGTATTTCAATCATATTTCCATCGTATTTCAAGCCCTGTTAATTAGAAAATTTACTGACAATATGCGTCAGAGGTTGGTTAAATTCTAGTGTATTTACTTACATTTAGACACTAATCGTCAAAAGCTATGGCCCAATCAGGACAAATCGAACAGCAGAAAATCCTTCGCGTTTTCAAATTGATCAACCTTTTACAGGGAAATATCGGAAAGCCCGTTCACCGACTTGCCGAACTTTTGGAAACAGATGAACGCACGATTTACCGTTATTTCAAGCTTTTGGAAGCATTGGGTTTCGTGGTAATCAAGGAGTTTAACAAATACAAAATCAATGAGCGGCCTGAATATTTACCTTCCACTTCGACTTTTGGGAGCTTTTCGCAGGAAGAGAATCTATGGCTAAAGAGCCTTATCGAAAGTCAGGGTAAGTCGAACTTATTACGTGATTCATTGCTCCAAAAACTCCAATTGAAATCTGAAGTAAAGCAAGGTACAGAGCAGCTTTTCAAGGCCAATATGGGCCGATTCGTAGATCTGATTGGTCAGGGCATTTCTGGGAAAAAGCAAATCTGGCTTAAAGATTACTATTCACTCAGTAGTGATACGGTATCTGATCGATTGGTCGAACCTGTTGGTTTCTCCACAGATTATGAAACTATTCATGCTTTCGAACTCGAAAGTAAGAGTATGAAAGTATTTAAAGTTGAGCGCATTGGCGAGGTTGTAATCGGTTCAGGAAGCTGGAAATATGAATCCAAACACGAACTTCCTGAGCAGGCCTTATTTGGTTATTCAGGTAAAAAGAAGTTTCCTGTTAAACTGAAGTTGAGTAAAAAAGCCTTCCATTTGATGGGGGAGGAGTATCCCAATGCACGTCCCTATATGTCAATAAAGAACCGAAACCAATATTATTTCACTGGCGAAGTTGCTCAATTACCAGGTTTGGCGCGGTTCATTTTAAGTCTTCCCGGTGAAGTGAAGCTCGAGGCGGGTGAGGAGATGAAGGCGTATTTGAAGGAGCAGATGGCGAAGGGAGTTTTTTGAAAAGTGAGTTAGAAGCAAGATGCTAGAAGCAAGAAACAAGATTTTTTGATATCTAGAAAAGTAAAAGTTTATCTGGGTTTTTTCTATTATCCCAAATTCTAAGAACTATGATTTGATTTTCTCGATCATTATAAAAAATAGAAACATGAGTGAGAACCTTCATTCTTACCCCAAAAAAATCACTTTTCTTTCCAAGTGTTGGGAATTTGCACAAAAGTTGAATTGAGCTCTGAATTTTTTGATCAAGCTTTTCGCTAAAAGTATAGGACTTGTTGTGATTAGCCCAATAAGTATAAATCTCAAATCTGTCCTCAAGCGCCTTGTCTGTCCAGATTATTTCTTTTTCCATTCCTGAAATATCCGATTGGCTTGTTCGTACGTATGAGTTTTTCCTTCCTTTAAGTCATTCAAACCCTCATTTATAAATTCTTTTCCTATCTCGGAAAAAGAAATTAATGTTTCATCAGAATCAACTTGAAGTAAATTCAATACTTCAGTAAGAAGATCCATATTTTTTGAAGAGTTGATTTCCTCAATAATCTTCATTTTTAGCGTGGTCAATTCCATACTCTTTTTACGATTAATTTCCACCAAGTGTATTAAGTAAATATTCCAAATTCTAGGGAAAAGAATCAAGATACAAGAATAAAGATTGTCTTGATTCTTGTATCTTGTATCTAGGATCTATCCCTGATGCTCGTCTCTGAGCAGATCATTCACAGTCTTCACCGGATTGAAAGTGATCAAAGGAACTTCTACAAACAGCGTATTCCAGCCTGCCATAGCCCCATTCCAAAGTCCGGGAAGTTCCAGCGCTTTTAGATCGCGTCCATTCTTGGACTTCTCAGTGATGAAACCAGTTTGCATGTCTCGAAATTTCAAAAGGTCAAAGGAATTACCCCTGTAATCTTTGGTACCGCAGACTAGATCCACAGGATTGAAGTGTGTAGAAGCACTGAAATGAGTTTTTGAATTCGGGTCAGACAAATCAATCTGAGCTGTTTCGAGGATTTGAAGCGATAGAGATCCATCCTTTTCCTCAATCCAAAAAGGCCCACCTCCTGGTTCGCCGGTATTTCTTACCATACCACAAACTCGGATAGGACGGTTGAGTTTTGCTTTCAAAAAGCCGCCAAGTTCTTGAACTGGGGCTGTGGCAACTGTAGCCGGGATTTTACCTCCCAGAGAATTGGAATACACTTCGGCAGCAAATGCGACACTGTCTTTGTCGATGGCGGAATCCAAACCTTTCAAGGCTTCAAATACTTTTTCCTGAACTTCCAAAAGCAATCCTGCGATCGCCATTTTGTATTTTTTGGTCGGTTCTTTGAGTCGATCCGGTACGACATTGTCGATATTCTTGATGAAAATCAGATCCGCCTTGATGTCGTTTAGATTTTCCAGCAATGCGCCATGGCCAGCAGGTCGGAATAAAAGACTTTCGTCTTCTTCTTCGAATGGATCATTTTCCATTGTGACAGCAATTGTGTCAGTGGCTTTTTTCTGCGTCGAGTAAGTCACCTCAAACTCAAGACCACTGGTTGACTTTAGGTCAGGAAGAACTTTATTGATTTCAGCTTTGAATTTTTCCTCGTGCTCGGGTGACACGGTAAAATGGATTTTAACCGTATTCCCTTTTCCAATTCCATACTGCACACCTTCTACTAGATGTTCCTTAGCTGGAGTTCTGTTTTCTGAAGAATAGGCATGGAATCTTAAAAGACCTTTTGGCAGACTTCCATAACCCAGTCCATCCTCTGAGAGTAGTTCGTTTACGATTTTCTTAGCATCTCCAGAATCCAGACAAGCTTGAATGCTTGTTCCTTTTGATTTTAGCGATTCATCCAAATCTGCGTTGAAGGCGAATTTGGTGAGATTAGAAATAAATTTCTGGACAAATCCACTTTTTGAGATATCTCCGTCGCCTTCCAGAAATGAGAATAAATCTTTGAACATTCGGGAAGCGGCTCCGGAAGCCGGGACAAACTTCACTACATCAATTTTGGAAGCTTTTTCTGGGTACGTTTTAGTGAAATGTGCTAATTCTTTTTCTGTGAGCACTATGATTCCGTCACCCGGAGTTGCTGGAGCGGTGATTTTCAGAAAGGGAAATCCATTCTTAAAGTTTCCAATTTGCTGATCGACGGTGTCAGGGTTCATGCCCTGGGCCAATATTTTACTTTTGAGGCCTTTATCCATGATTTTTGGGGTTATAAAAGTTGTAAATGTAAGATAGCAGGCTTCTTCGCTTTGCTCAAATTCAACTGGGCATTTTTATTAAAAAAATTGAATAAAATTGGAAGGGGATTTAAAAACCACAATTTTTCAATTTTTTAGCCTTTTGATTTAGTGATTCGTTACGAGTTTTTGAATTTTCCAAGATTTTCAAAATATTCAAAAAAGTTTAATTTCAGGGCTTTTTGAGCTTTAACCGAATTTTATTCCCCGGTCTTTTTTGCGCTAAAATACTTTGACTTTCCTCGTCGAGCTGCAGGATTCTTGGATAGCCTCCTGTGACTTGAGCATCTTTTAAAAGAATTAAAATTTTTCCTCCTGAGGTGATTTGAACTGTGCCGGGAAAAACAGGATTGGTCGGAAGTTCTGGAAGTTTATTGTCCAATAATTCCAAGAGCTGTAGCCCCATTCTATTTGAAAGCTGAGAAATTTGAAAGGATTCAGAAAAAAGTCTTTCTCTTTGCTGTTCTTTAAGTAAATAAAAATCAGGGCCAGGATAAGCTTGGATTTCTTCACCTTGGTACCAATCCGAGGACCATTTAGCTTTTGCATTTAGAATTGGGGCAGCTTGCGAATCGGTGAAATACTGGATTTTCTCACCTTTCGAAAGATGTGACTCTTGAGTCAGACCTTGGTAAAAACTTCTGGAGTTAAGAATTTTTGGAGTTTTAAATCCATATCGGACTCCCATGTAAAGTCTCGATCCAGTGAGAAAAGCTCCAATCTCTAATACATCCTGAGGTTTGATGGAGATGAAGTTTGTTCCTTCTAGTTCCTCACCATTCAATCGAATGAGAGCTTGAGCACCTGCTATTGCAATACTGGTAGGTAAATCAAATTGAAGATGAAATCCAGGTTGCGAAATCTCCAAAACGGCATTATTTAAGTCATTTTGAAGGATATGGTTGACCCAAGCGAATGATTTCAGATCCATTGCTCCCGAGACTGGAATACCAAATTTAGCTTGCCCTGATCTTCCCAAATCCTGAATAGATGAACCTGGACTTGTTTTCAAAACAGTTGCGATTGCCATTTCCTTACTCATCGCTTTCTGGGAAAAGGAGGGGAAATCAGCATTTTTTCCATTTCATAGATATTTATGGGCTCAAATTTCAAGCGATCTCCAGGCGATGCAAATACCGGCGGATTCTTATTCACATCAAACAGCACGATAGGGCTTCTACCTATCACATGCCAGCCCCCGGGACTTTCTTGGGTGTAAATCCCTGTTTGTCTCCCTCCAATGGCCACCGATCCGGCATCTACCGTCCTATCTGGAACTGATTTGCGAGGAGTATGTAGTCTTTCGGGGAGACCGTTCAAATATGGAAATCCGGGAAGAAACCCAAAGAAGTGAAGTCTATAGGTCACTGAAGAATGGAGGTTTATCAGTTCATTTACTGTAATCCTATGTGCAAGTGCAACTGCGCCAAGATCGTACCCATAATCCGGATCATAGCAAACGGGGATTTCCCAGATTTGGGAGGAAAGATTTTTAGGTTTAATCTTGATTTTTTGGAATTGCTTCTGAAATGATGCTTGCGATTGTGCAGATTTCCAAGAAATACTCAAAGCAGTAAATCCTTGCCTAGCTTCGAAGAAATGTTCTTTCCATTCCTTTTCGAGAAAATCAAGCCATCCCAGTTGTATTGCTAATAAAAAGTCATCCGGAACACTCTCCCATTTAATTTCTCCCAAGACAGGACTAATGACCATATATTCCGCCCTTAGTTCCAAAATCGGTCTCGGACAAAAGGTAAAATTTCCACTATTCCCGGGTTGTCCCCATGAAAACAAATCGTCTCGGCATGAATCGGAATGAATTCACCGCTAATTAACTTTATGTTCCCTTGATTCATTATAGATTCCAAATGAGAAATTACCTGATTTTTTTGATTGAAAAGCGAATTTTCGACAGATCGGCTGACTAATTTATAATTTTCAGTGTAGGCTCGATCACCAAATATTTCCAGCCTGATGGGAAGCCCCACTTTGATCGCTGCTTTTTCAATTTCAGAATGGGGAGGAACAAAAAGTGGAATCTTTCCAAATTCTAATTTTAAGAAATTTACCAGAAGTGAAGCTATCATCACATTTTCTGCTGCATCATTATATAATGCACCATGAAATTTGATATGATCAATCGGAAATTTTTCCTCTTCAGAAACCTTGAGAAAAAGCTTTATCTGATCTTCAAGACTTTCAATTAATTTCTGTGGCTCAATTGGTAAAGATTTCCTTCCAAAATTTTCTTGGTCGGGGTAGGAAGGGTGAGCTCCTGCTTTCTTTCTAAATTTTTTGACTAAAGCCAAGGTATTTCTTATTGATTCTTGATTTCCAAAATGTCCACCACATGCGACACTTGCTACATCAATAAATGGGAGAATAAACTCCTCACCGGATATTCCTTCCCCCAGATCACAATTGATGGTATAATGGGTTTTTGGCATCGAATATTTTAAGCCTAAAAATACTTTGTACAATTACGGCCGCGGCAGGATTTCAAGCCAAATACCTCTGTCTGGATCAACAACTACTCTGACCGGTCCCAAAATCTGGTCACTAGTTTCAAAAATAACTAAGTAATTTCCATCAACCCAAGCGGTGACTTCCGCTCTTCTCCAGTCACCGACTACTGTGGCTTTGACATTAGAGGATAAGGCATTATAGGCAATTTCTCGATAGACATCGAGTGGGTCGCTATTGTCTGAAATGCTACAAGCATATGTGATCACCGACAATACTATGAGAATAGATAGAGAATAGATTCTTTTCATGTGGTTATAATTTGATTTTTAAAGGCCACATGGAATCTTCGCATGAATTATAACCATACCTCTGTGCGTCGCTTTGGGTCATGCTCGATTTCATGATTTAATCAGTTTACCACAAAGGACGTGATTTGGGAGATTGTTGTTTCCAATTCCGATTTGATTATTGAGTTTTTTGTAATGAGAATGTTCGAATTTAATTCTTTTCTCAAATCCTTCCACTTTCAACTTGCTTAAGTTTTCCTTATCACCGAGGGATGCCTCTGACGAATCTGGGGGGATGGTAAGCTGATACCTGAGATGCTTCTTTGAAAAGATTGCTGAAGTATTACAAAGCTGATGAATAGAATAGTAATCAGATTGCTTCTTTGGAATGTAGTGTTGTATATTGGTTATTCCTCCTTTGCAAATTCTAACTTTTGGGACTGGGTAAGATCAAAAGAAACCAAGAGAAGGCCTTAAAGATTATTGTAATACTTAATCCATTCATTCAGCTGTTTGAAGTCTAACTTTCCCTTTGCAAGTTTAAGGTGATGAATGATTGCCAGAGATTTTTTCATTCTTGATTCAGGATTTTTCACGGTGGTGACTAGGTAGATTAGACTTCTTTGTTTACCTGGTGTCAACTTACGAAAATGGTAGTTTCCCTCTTCATCCTGATCCAATAGCACTTGTAACTCCTCAGGTACATCATGACCAAATTCACTTTGATCTCTGGATATTTTGACTGGAAATTGATTCTCCTCATCAAGTTCCAGTTTTTTCCTCAACTCCTGATTAACCAAGACATACCAATACTCTTTGGATTTCATCAAAGCCATGTGATATGGTCCTGAATCCTTGATCCAAATCAGTACCCTTCGATGTCGCTCATCCATCATTTGATCTGCGATTTCCAAAGGAACCGGTATATGAAAATGCCAATGGTTGAAATCGAATTTGTCCAATTTGCCTAAAAACTCCATAAATTTTTCACCTCAGAAATTGTAAATTTAAATTAAAGTTGAAATCCTCAGTCAAAGTAAATGAAGCCAAGATTTCTTCAAAAAATGAATGTGTTCAAAAGAAATACTCATTTTGGGGATTCATTGGTACATAATTCAACAGTATTGAAATTTTATATACCTCAAGATTAAAAAAGAAAGCCTATTTGAGGGTAATTAAAACACTTTTTTTCGGTTTTCATTCAGTAGGCACAAGCTTTGAAAGAATACACTTTAGCTTGAAATCAGAATTCTTTTGAAATTCTCAAATCGGTTTATTAGTCCAATAAAATCTTGGAAAAAGAAAACAAAAACGATTGGGATACGTGAATCAAATCGGACGAAAGCTTTTTCTCTTGTGAATATAAAATGCAGGGGAATAATAAATTTCATATTTTATTCATTTAGTTAACCACTAAACACTACAACAATGAAAAATTCAAAATTATCAATGGCCCTTTGGATAGGAGGATTAGTTTCCGGAGTTTTTGCAGGATACTATATTTATCAAAACAGAGAAAAACTAGGTCCTCAAAAGGACAAAATGATGAAAGTATTAAGCGACCTTCAGAAAACCAGCGAGCAGATTGGTAAAAAATTGAAGGAAGTAGGAATTGAAGGAATTGAGAAGGGTAAAAAGACTCTTGCTAAATCAACTCCCGAGTTGAATTAATTTCAATTCCACGATTATTGAAAAAGCCGCAATGAGATTTGCGGCTTTTTTGTTTTTTCGGGTATTTGGTCAAAAATTGTTTTCTTGAAAGCTGGTTTTTTGAAAGAACTCAACTCTATATTTCATCATGACTTTCTACTCTAAATTGCCTCATATCGGGACAACAATCTTCACGATTATGTCCCAACTGGCTTCTGAAGAAGGAGCACTCAATTTGTCCCAAGGTTTCCCGGGATTTGGGGCAGATCCAGTTTTGTTGGAATTAGTTGGAAAGTATGCACGGGAGGGTTACAATCAGTATGCACCCATGTCGGGAATTCCTGAACTGAGACAGGCTCTTGCTGAAAAAACAAGATTGACTCAAGGATATTTGCCGGATTTAGCAGATGAGGTGACGATTGTCTCCGGTGCTACTGAGGCTATTTTTTCTGCTGTTTCCGCTGTTGTCCGACAAGGTGATGAAGTAATTGTATTAGAACCTGCTTATGATAGTTATGAACCTGCAATCACCTTAAATGGGGGCGTTCCGATCTATTTGCCACTTAATTCGATTGATTTTTCTGTTGACTGGGAGAGAGTACAAGCCGCTATAACATCCAAAACGCGCGCGATTATGGTCAATTCCCCTCATAACCCAAGTGGTTTTGTTTGGAAGGAAAGTGATCTGGAAGCCCTAGCAAATTTAATTCGAGATCGGGAAATCTATGTAATCAGTGATGAGGTATATGAGCATATTACGTTTGATGGAGAAAAACACTTTTCGCTTGGAGCTCATTTGGAATTGCGCGCTAAAACATTCGTTTGCGGATCATTTGGTAAAACCTTTCATGTGACAGGCTGGAAAATAGGGTATTGCATCGCCCCGAAAAACCTAACGGATGAATTTCGAAAGATCCACCAATATGTCACATTCAGCACAGTGACCCCAATTCAATTTGCCTTGGCAGACTACCTCCAAGTGCCGGATCGATACCTTTCGATTTCGGCTTTTTATCAAAGAAAGCGAGATCTTTTTGCAAGGGGACTCGCCGAAACAGGTTTGAACATAATTCCAAGTCAAGGAAGTTTTTTCCAGATGGCTTCCTATTCCCATCTCTCTCAGATCTCAGATCAAGAACTTGCTAAGGAGATGACCAAAAAACTTAAAGTTGCCTGTATCCCAATTTCTGTTTTTTATTCAGATAAGAAGGATGATAAGATTATTCGATTTTGCTTTGCTAAAGAAGATCAAGTATTACTGGAAGCCCTTGAAAGATTGAAAAACCTGTCATTAGTTCTTTGAGGTTTCCTCATCAACCAGGTTAAGTCTAACCATGAAACAGGTTCCTTTGCCAACCTCAGATTTAGCTCGGATGGTACCTCCATGGCTAAAAATGATATTTTGGGTATTTGTCAACCCAAGCCCTGAACCTCCGGCCTTTTGAGTAAAAAAGGGTTCAAATATCCGTTCCAGATTTTCTTTTTCGATGCCAATTCCATTGTCACAAATTTCAATTTGACATTGATTGCCTCTCAAAATTGTTTTTAAGGTAAGTTCTCCGCCTTTCTCTTTCATAGCTTCTATTGCATTTACAAACAAATTCACAAAAGCAATTTTTATCTTTTCGGCATCCAGGGGTAGTTTAGCACGTTCCTTTTTGTACTTTTTAGTTATTTTGATTCCCTGTAATTCCAAACGATCATTGACTTCCTCTAAGGAACTGTCCAAAATCTTTTCGATTGAGATATTTTTAAGTTGTAAATCCGAAAATCTGGTACTTTCCAAAAGTTGTGAAACGAGGTGATTGATTCTATCACAATTCCTTTTGATCACCTCTATCAGATCTCCACTTGCCATTAAGATTTCCTTCGAAAGCTCTAAATTTAATTGATCTGCAGAAAGAACTATTGTTGTAAGTGGGTTTTTGACTTCATGGGCCAGAAGTCTTGCGATCCTGCCAGTAGAAGAGAATTTTTTCAAATTCAACTCCTCCTCCTCCCGTGCCTTCAGGGAACTTACATCTTTAATTAGTACTTGGTACTGATTTTCTTCCTGCAAGATTATACTGACTTGTGTACTGATTATAGTTCCTTCTTCAATATTGCAACTGGATTCAAATTCGAAGGATTCGATCTTTTTTGCTAAATCATTAACAAGTTTCTCTTTGGATTCAATATCCAAAAGCATATCAAAGAATAGAAGATCTTTCCCTTTTGGCTGTGTGTATGGATTTAAACCAAACTTGGAAATAAACATGGGATTGGCTTCTAAAATCTTACTTTGACTATCCATAAGAATAAAAGGATCAGCGGCTTTTTCGAAGATTAACCGAAATTTTTTACTGGTCTGCTCCAAAGTTTCCATGAGTTTGGAATCTCTTATGGCATATTGAAGTCTCCTTTCCAGTGTGGTCCCATCATACTGACCACGAATCAAAAAATCCGCAACACCGAGCTGCAATGCATCTGTATCTAAAAATTCGGCATCTATCCCCGAGAGCATGATCAATGGGGCATGTTTTCTCAACGCTTTGATTTCCTTAATCAAATTGAGCTGTTCGTCTTTTCCCGGATTATAGCCTACAAGAAAGACCGTATAGGAGTCCTTTAATTTGAGAAGTGCATCATCAATGGTCTCAGCCGTCTCAAGTACGTATTTGTTTTTTCGGGCAGTCTTTAATATAGAAGTTACCAGCTTCTGTTCCTCTTGATCATCGTCTACATATAGTATTCTAATGACTTCTTTTTCAACCATGACTAAAGTATAATTAAAATTTTAGGAAAAACTTGAATGTGTATAATCCATAAAATTCGTTACTAATCAGTCAATGATAAAATATGGAATAGTGCTGTAAGGTGGCAGTAATAATTTAAAATTGCAATTATCCCGATTTGGGCATTTTTTTTCCCTGTTTTTCATTCCAATTTGAGGAAAAATTGGCTTAAATGGTGTAATTTTTTGTCAAAACAGTGTAGAGACCTAGAAATAGGATTTTGGATAATGAGGCACAAAGATTGGGTACTGAGAGCTAAATAATCTATCTACTTAATCTAAAAAAAATGAACAATCTTTTGTACATCATTGCTGTGATTCTAGTTATTGGCTGGTTGATCGGTGTATTTGCCTACAGTGCTACAGGTATTATCCACGTATTATTGGTCATTGCAATAATTGCAATATTATTTAAGGTAATCGGAGGAAGATCTTTATAGACTATTGAATTATCGGCTTTTTCCAAACCTTAATTTGAAAGCTAAACCGCCTTTACAATATAGGAAGAAGCGAAAACTCAAAAGGCTCCATTTCGGATATCGTAAATGCATTTCTAAATTTAGGCATTTTTAAAAATGTTATCCTGAAATTCTAACGCATGCATTTAATGATGATTTTATGATTTTAAATCTCATATATAGCTATTGTTGGATTTGGGATGTCTTTTTTAGTAATCTAATTAATAATGAATACAAGTAAATAAAGTAAGTGGTTTGGGTAATTTAAAAAGGTGTGATCTTAGGTTACACCTTTTTCTTAAAACTTTTGTTCTCAAAACGGGGATGATCTAACATAGGATTGTGTTGATAAAATTAAAACGCATCCACAAATTTCCAAGATGAAAAAGCGTGTGATCCTAGTAGTAGATGATGAGGTTGAGATTCGGAATTTATTTTTTCGACACTTAGGAAAGAAAGGATTTATAGTTCATTTGGCTGGATCGATTGAGGAAGAGGAGAAGATTATGGATGTTTTAATTCCAGATCTAATTTTTTTGGATATTCATCTTCCAGATGGAAACGGCCTAGATGCTTTGAGAAAATTAAAACCTTACTGTGAAGACTGCAAGGTTATCATGATGAGTGCATTTGACCATTTAAAAGAGCGTAAAGAAGCTATCGCATCGGGTGCAATAGATTTCCTGAGTAAACCCTTTAGTCTTCATAAACTAAATCAGGTAATAGATTCTCGATTTAATTCTTCAAATAAAACCAAAGAAGACCATGGCTAACATTCTAATAATTGATGACAATTTGGACATTTGCCAGCTGTTGGATCGTTTTCTTACTAAAAAAGGACACGACGTCCAAACGACGATATCGGGTAAAACTGGATTAGAATATGTGAAAAAAACATATTTCGATTTGATTTTCTGCGATTTCAAATTGAGAGAAATGGATGGAAGAGAAATCCTCACTAAGGTGAAGGAAATCTCTCCAAGTACTCAAGTAGTCATCATCACCGGATATGGTGATGTGAAAATTGCCGTCGAGGTGATTAAAAATGGGGCATTTGATTACATCACTAAACCATTAATTCCAGATGAGATCTTGTTGCTTATAGACCGCTGTATGATTTTAAAGAAAAAGGATCATACCTATTCGGTAAACTTTGTAGCGCAGAAAAATAATTCTGAATCCAAAATTACTTCTAATAATGGTTCAAATGAGAAGTATCTCAGGGGGGTAGGTAAAGAATCGAAAAAACTGTACAAAGAAATTCAATTAGTCGCCCCGACTAATCTGAGTGTGGTAATCTATGGAGAAAGTGGAGCTGGAAAAGAAAATATTGCAAAAATAATTCACGAGCAAAGCGCCAGAGCCGGAAAACCATTTGTAGCGATCGATTGTGGTGCTTTGACAAAAGAATTAGCCGGTAGTGAACTCTGGGGTCATGAGAAAGGATCTTTTACGGGAGCTTTCTCAGATAAGGTAGGACAGTTTGAATTGGCAGATGGAGGAACTATCTTTTTGGATGAGATTTCAAATCTTTCCTATGAGATTCAAGTGGGACTTCTTCGATTGGTTCAAGAAAGAAAACTCAGAAGAATAGGAGGGGGCAAAGATAAATCTATCGATGTGCGAATTTTAGTCGCTTCAAATGAAGACCTGCGCAAATCAGTTCAGGAAGGTAAATTCAGAGAAGACCTATTCTTTAGGTTTAATGAATTTAGTATCACAGTACCTCCGCTTCGAGACAGAAAAGACGATATTGAGGCTTTTTCGATGCATTTCTTGGAATTGGCCAACGAGGAGTTGAACAAGGATATTACAGGTTTT
Source organism: Algoriphagus sp. (assembly GCF_046296635.1). Taxonomy (GTDB): domain Bacteria; phylum Bacteroidota; class Bacteroidia; order Cytophagales; family Cyclobacteriaceae; genus Algoriphagus. The sequence continues at coordinate 157,256 of NZ_JBKBKZ010000001.1, forward strand.
GATCCTGAGGTGATAGAAGTTTTTTTGAATTATGACTGGCCGGGGAATCTGAGAGAAATGAGAAATGTCATTAGACGGGCTATTCTTTTGTCAAATGGGAAAAACATCAGTCTATCCGGCTTACCTCCTGAGGTCGTTTATGCGAAGAAATTTAATTTTAAAGATTCGGAAGAAGAGGAGGGGGAACATCATGAAGTTGCTCCTAAAGGAAATTCGATTTCAAGTTTGAAAAGCGCTGCTGCCGGAGCGGAAGCCGCAATTCTTCGAAAAGTTCTGGAAGATGTTAAATATAACCGGACCAAAGCTGCGCAACAATTAGGTATAGATCGTAAAACACTTTTCAATAAAATGAAACAGTATGATCTATAATCCTAATTAAGAAGATTCTTAGTCTGAATTTACTCTAATCGGGATATTTTTCCCCAAAAACATTAAAATTAATAATTTCTAAAAGTTAAAATATTGCAGTTCACCAATAGAAAAATGTTAATAATAGCCTTATTTGCCAATATTCTTCATCTTAAAGAGATTCGATTTGAAATAATGATCCTCGGCATGGGTTTTGGAAATATCCTGTAAATCTAATTTGATTTATTATGATAGATATTTCTACTTTTCATCCACAGGTGCATGCTTCCAATTTGATAGCACATCGAAAGGATCAAGATATTCCAACCTTTTCCACCTTACTTACTGAATTCAGAGTGTTTAGGAAAGAGTTAAATATATTTATTACAAATTATGTAGGGGATGATTACTTTGACTTTTTTCAAAGATTGTCAGAACTTCAATATTTGCTGGATTCTATCATTGTCAAAATGGAAAGCCACGCTAATTCTTATTTTGGCGTTCCATATTTACCTTTTTTTAGCAGTATACTTAATTATTCAACTAGTGAGTCTAAGCTAAAAGAGGTTACAGAATTAAATTGTATTTCTGAGGTTGTTGAAAGTTTGGATAGTCTGATTTTATCGACTACACAAGAAGGATCAGAGGCCATGAAAAATGAAAATTACTTGTCAGGTTCAATGCTCAAAGACTTTAATAAAGAGTTGGAAAAAAGCCGTTGGATATTCTATATGTTTTCAAAATATTAATAAAAGGGTGATAAAGTAAAAAGAACCGAAGATATTCTTCGGTTTTTTTTTGCTTTTTTTTTCAATGGAATCTAGATGAAAAGAAAAAACCCAAACACCAACTAAAATTCTTAATTACCTAACCTCCGGCAATGGTCAAGAAAGCGTTTATTTTGAGAGATGGAAAGGGTTCGAAATATTTCAAATAATACACCTTGTGAATTTCCTGCTTTTGCTACCTGCCCTATTCCTTCAAAAGAAAATCGCTTGATAGTTGCAATCCGCTCAAAGAAAAAAATTTCAACAAAAAAATAGGAAAAATCTGTCAACAAGCTAGCAAACAGATTTTTGAAAAATAGGTAAAACAGTTTGATTGGTTTCAGAATTACTGTTTCAACGAATTATTGAATTTCTAGGCCAAAGCTTTTCTACAGAATTCTACACATTTCTGCACTTCTTTGACAGCATCAGAACCTTCTGGAATCTGGTATTCCAATTCAATGGTAGCGGGGAATTTGTATTTATTTTTCCGCATCAAATTCAACATATCTCCAATTGGCGTGTCGCCGGATCCCCAGACTAGATTTCCTTTACCATTGGCTGGAGTCTGACGATCTTTGGTGTGCATGCTGAAGATTCTGGCGTGATGTTTTTCGATCAAAGGAATCAAATCAGAATGTCCTGCTGCTATATAATGTCCTGCATCAAGATTCAACCCATTCATTTTACTCTGAGTCAGGGCAGTATCCCAGAAGGTGAATGTTTCCTGCTCGTGTCCGTGATAGCCTACCCCCATTTTATGCTGCTCGCCTAAGTTGCCAAGTCTTAAAGTATGTGCGTCATCTGAAGGATGCTCCAGCGTTACATGACTTGCACCCAAAGCCTTGGCAGCATTCATTCCATAGGCGATGTCAGCATCTGTATTGTTTTGTCCAAATGCATTGGGTTTGAAGGCATAGATTGTCACACCTGCATCTTTATACATTTTGCGAACCTGCTCGAACTTTTTCATATCAGCCTTTGCTCTCCATTCTGATACTGTCTTATTGTAATCTTGAGCCTGAGCCTGCATATCTGCCAGTTCTTTGGTTTCGTCCTCAGTCAAGGCTTCACCTCGGCGTTGTTTACCCCCTAGCTGAAACATTTTTGCCCGATTGACCGGAGAAACGGGCATACCTGCAAAACTTTCTGCGGGATCTCCCATCAACTCGATGGAACTCAATCCACTTTCCACCACATACATCAATGTGGCCTCAGCACTTTGATCGGGCATGGATCGAAATGAATAAGTGATGCATCCGATCTTAACTCCATTTATTTCGGAATTTGGTTTATTAAGGGATTTGATAAATGCCGGGGCACCTTGTAACCAGGATGGTGCTACTGCAAGACCTGCAATACCAAGAGCTGATTTTTGTAGAAATTCTCTTCTGTTTTTCATGGTTCAATTGGGTTTGATTGAGTCGTTTATCAAAATATGACTTTTAATTGGATTTCTGCCTGAATTTGAAACGAGCCGATATTCTAAGCTTTATTTGGTAGAAATTTAATTTGAGTAATTATGACATGCGGGTTGTAGGCTTCATCTTCATTTATCGATAAATTCCTGCACTGATGGATTTTGAGGCGAAACTTGATTTTTTTGGTTTTTACTTTAAATCATCAATTAACCAACGTAAAAATGAAAACTAACTTATTCAGAAAAATCAGTTTGATCCTTGGGATCTTCATGTGGATGGTAGGGAGTGTTCAGGGGCAGGATAGCTCACTCCTTTGGAAAGTAAGTGGAAATGGACTTGAAAAGGAGTCTTATCTTTTTGGAACCATTCATATCATCTGCAAATCTGACTTTGTGATGGATCAGCGCATCAATACTGCATTTGAAAACTCTGAGGATTTAATTATGGAGCTTGATATGAGTGATCCTCAGCTTCAACTAAAGATGCAGCAAGTATCGATGAATCCCGGAATGAAAAACATTAAAGATGAAATGGATGCACCTTTGGCAACCTCACTTGATGAATTTCTTTTGAAAAACTATGGTGTAGGATTGGAACAGCTTGGAATTTTGAAGCCTTTTGTATTGAGTTCAATGGTATTGATTAAAGCGCTCCCATGTCCGGAAGTAGAAAGTTACGAGGCGTATTTCACAGAAAAAGCAACAGACTTAAAAAAGCCTATCGTTGGTCTTGAAACCGTGGAATTCCAGGTTGGTATATTTGACGAGATTCCTCAAGAATTACAATTTCAGGAACTAGGAAAAATGCTTTCGGAGGAATACTCCCAAAGTGAGTTTCAGACGATGATTTCTGCCTACTTAGCCGAGGATGTCATTGCTCTGGACAATGTAATGACTTCCAGCGGAATGATGTCAGAATATCGCTCCACTTTGCTGGATGGACGGAATAAGGCCTGGGTTCCAACTATAGAAGAAGCTATGAAATCCAAATCAGTTTTTGTAGCTGTAGGCGCAGGTCATTTAGGTGGTGAATTAGGTGTAATACAACTTCTAAAGAATGAGGGATACACAGTAGAACCAATCAAATAGACTAAAGGCAGCAAATTAAGCCTTTCAACGGATGACTAAGAATAAACCCACTTTTCCTAACAAATCAAAAATCTATTGGTTGCTCCAGGTTATTGGCTGGAGCTCCATTATTTTCATTGAGACTATCAATTACACGTTTTTCATCACTGGCGAATTCAAGTGGGAATTTCTCCGACAATTCCTCTTGTATGCTTCAGTGGGTTTGATTGTTTCACATTTTTACAAGACACTCTTTATTAAACAAGAAGTCTTCGAAAAAACCCTTTCCAAAATATGGATTAGGGCTTTTTTTGATGTGATGATCATTACTACCATAATGGTGGTTTTTCTATATCTACCCTATGTTATTTATGATTTGAGTACCCTAATGAAAAGTGAATTTTGGATTACTTTCTTTGGACAAATCATGAATCTGGGTAGATATGCCATTGTTTGGATCATTATCTATTACCTCTATCACCTCCTAAAGCAAAATTCTGAGATTACCGAGCAGAAGCTTCTTATTGAAAATGTGGCCAAATCCGCTGAACTTGAATTGCTGAAGAACCAATTGAATCCACATTTCCTCTTCAATGCATTAAATAGTATCAAAGCATTGGTTTTGATTGATCAAGAAAAGGCAAGAGATGCCATCATCAAACTATCTGAATTGTTGCGCTTCACGCTCAACTATGAAAAAGCACCGTTGATTGCTCTCAATGAAGAAATCAATGAGGTGATCAAATATTTGGAACTTGAACAGATTCGGTTTGGAAAGCGACTTGATGTTCACATTTCCCTTGAAGAAGAGACCTTGGACCTTAAGGTTCCACCAGCGATGGTATTAACTTTAGCGGAAAATGCCATCAAACACGGAATTACGCAACTTCCAGAAGGTGGGGGGATTTGGATTCACAGCAAAGTTCGAGGTAATCTTCTGACGCTGGAAATCATTAATTCGGGCCAATTGAAGTCTACATTTAATCTTGGAATAGGCTTACAAAACCTACAGGTGCGACTTCAAAGCCTGTTCTCTGGCAAAGCATCATTTTACTTAGATGCTTTGCCGGATGCTAAAGTTGTCGCAAGAATCTCTTATCCTATAGAATAAAATGAAGAAACGTGTCTATTTAATCGATGATGAACTACTCGCTCTGGAGGAATTGAAAGTGCTGCTTTTGCCATTTGAAGATTTGGAGATCGTCGGTTTTTCGGATCGAGTGGAGCAGGCGATCGATGATTGCAATTCACTTAAACCTGATCTGATTTTCTTGGATATTAACATGCCTGGAAAAGATGGGTTTGAGTTTCTGGAAAGTTTGGAAGAAGTCCGGGAAGTCATTTTCGTTACTGCCTACGATCAGTTTGCGATTAAAGCCTTTGAAGTAAATGCCTTGGATTATTTGCTCAAGCCCTTAAATCCTAAAAGATTGGCTGAAGCAATCCAGAGATTTCGAGCTAAAAGCCAATCTTCAGAAAATCTGACCGAAGAACGACTCAGCGCTGATAAGAAGATTTTCATCAAAGACGGAGAAAAGTGTCATTTTGTGCCTGTTTCCAAAATTTTCCTCCTGGAAAGTGTGGGGAATTATGTTCGTGTCTTCTATGAAAATCAGCAGCCACTATTGCACAAATCTTTGACCTATCTGGAGCAAAAACTTCCGGAGGAATTATTTTTTAGAGCTAACAGGCAGTATATGTTCAACTTGGACTTTATTGACAAAATCGAACCCTACTTCAACAGCACATTGCTGATTGTAATGAAATCTGGACATAAAATTGACTTGAGTCAGCGACAGAGTGCGAAGTTTCGGGAGATCACGGGGGTTTAGTCTTGTAAGAAGTAAGTGGTCAGTGGTAAGTGGTCTTAAAACTATTCACTTTTTACTACAAAATCCTAACATTTTTTAAATTCGAGATTTTGTAGCGAAAGGTACTTTCGTTTCGTTTTATTTGAAAACGATTTTATGAAGACAAGACTATTTTATCTGGTGCTCTTTTTGATCTGCTTTCAGTTATTGTCTTGTGCTGAAGATGACAATCTTCCTTTGGTGGATTTAGCTGTTTTAATCGACTCTGAAGCCTATAATTCGGCGCTTTCAGACAATTATGTCATTCAATCCATAAAAATAAACGGAGATTTTTTGATTATTAAATTCAGTGCAAGTGGATGTAGCGGAGAGAGTTGGAAAGTAAAGCTGATTGATTCTGGAGCTTTGGCATATTCTTTTCCTCCTCAGCGGTATTTGGTTTTATCACTTGAAAACAATGAAGAATGCGAGGCATATATAACCAAAGAACTGGCTTTTGATATCTCGGCCTTGCGCGGCGTGTCAACCAACAAAGTTTGGTTAAACTTTAAAAATTTTGAGAAAGGAATTCTTTATGAATATTAGGCTTAAATAGGGCCAAAACTCAAAAATAAGACTTTGACTCGCTGCCAACTGCGACTGCCTACTGACCACTTACTTCTCACTATTTACCACTTACAATTTTCCTTTTACTTCTTAATTCACAAACTTCTCAATACCCCACAGCTTTATCATCTCCTCTCGGATCGGCGCCCCCTTCGAGTTTGCCATTTGGTAAAATCAAGATTGCATCTACTTTTCCAATGATGGGGCTGTTATTTTCATTGATGATGTATCCTCGAGATTTGAGGATTGCGATCAAAACCGAGTCAAATGAATCAGGCTCAAAATTTACCAAATCAGGTAGCCATTGGTGATGAAAACGGGGATATTCTACAGCTTCTTGCATTCCCATTCCAAATTCAGCGACATGGAGAATCGTCTGAAGGACCGAGGTAATGATGGTCGATCCACCTGGAGTTCCTACCACCATCCAAAGCTTGCCGTCTTTTTCTACAATGGTAGGAGTCATGGAACTGAGCATTCGCTTGCCGGGAGCTATGCTATTTGCCTCGGCACCGATCAGCCCAAACATATTAGGCACTCCAACTTTTGCACTGAAATCGTCCATTTCATTGTTCATGAAAAAGCCTAATTCATCAATGTAAACCTTAGAGCCATAGCCGCCATTCAAGGTAGTAGTCACTGAAACCGCATTCCCTTCTGCATCCACTATGGAATAATGAGTGGTCTCCATACTTTCTGAAAATGCAATTTCACCCCTAGCGATATCTTCAGATTTTGTTGCTTGCGCAAAGCTGAAAGACTCCATTCTTGACTTGAGGTAATCTGAATCAATTAATTGATAAACAGGTATTTCTGAAAAATCAGGATCGCCCAAATAGTAATTACGGTCAGCATAAGCTCTTCGCTCGGCTTCCACCAAAACCTGAATGTATTCTGGTGAATGATGTCCGAAATTTTTTAAATCATGCGGCTCAATCATTCCAAAAATCTGGGCCAGAGTCACTCCTCCAGAACTTGGTGGAGCCATGGAAATTATTTTCAAATCACGATAAGGGAACACCAAGGGATCTCTCCACTTTGCTTCATAAGAAGCAAGATCCTCCCCCGATATTATCCCGCCTTTATCTTGGATATGTTTGGCTAGAATTTTCGCAGTTTCTCCTTTGTAGAATTCATCACGACCATTCTTGGCGATCCGTTCTAGAGTTGTCGCCAAAACTGGAATTCTTAAAGTATCTCCTGCATTGATTTTTTGACCAAAAAAGGTGTCGGTTCCATTGACTTCGATGAAAACCTGTCGCGCTCGCTGAAGTCTTTCTGCTTGTCTTGGCGTAATAACAAACCCGTTTTTAGCCAAATCAATTACAGGCTGAAGGATATCAGATGGATCGAGTTTCCCAAATTTCGCCTGCGCTTCAAAGATTCCTGCGATGGTTCCGGGAACTCCCGAAGCCAAAGCTCCTTGAGTGCTTAGATTGGATAGAAACTCTCCATTTTCATCCAAAAACATGTCTTTAGATGCAGCCAATGGAGCTTTTTCGCGATAGTCAATCGATCCAACTGAACCGTCTGCCATTCGATAAACCATAAAACCACCGCCTCCAAGATTGCCTGCAAAAGGGAAAGTTACGGCCAAAGCCATCTCTGTGGCCATCATAGCATCAAAGGCATTTCCTCCTTTTAGGAGAATTTCCAAACCTATCTTTGAAGCTTCTTCCCGTGCTGTGACCACCATCGCTTTATCAGCGATCAAGCCTTGTTTTCGGAAAGCTTCATTTTCCTTTTTTCCGCAGGAAAAAAACAGAAGGAAACAGATTAAAATGATGAAAGTCGTGATGCTCCGCATTATTTACTTTCTAATAGGGTTGTGTTGAATAACTTCAATATTCTCTTGTATTCATCAGCCCAAGAGCTAGGCTCAATGAATCCGTGATCTTCCACCGGATAAAGGGCCATTTCCCAATTATCTTTGCCAAGTTCTATCAAGCGCTGAGATAATCTAACTACATCCTGAAAATGAACATTGGTATCGACCATGCCATGTGCGATCAGGAGATTTCCTTGCAGGCCTTCGGCAAAATAGATCGGGGAGGAGCGGCGGTAGGCGATAGGATCTTCTTCAGGGGTATTCAGGATATTGGCTGTGTAGCCGTGATTATAATGCGCCCAATCTGTCACAGATCGTAGGGCTGCACCGGATTTGAACACATCAGGATGATTGAAAAGCGCCATCAAAGTGATAAACCCTCCATAGCTTCCGCCATAAATACCGATACTTTGGGAATTCACGCCGTGATGCTCTACCAGATATTTTACACCATCTACGTGGTCAGACAGGTCTTTTCCACCCATGTGTCGGTAAATTCCTGTTCTCCAATCCCGACCATATCCCGCGGAAGCCCGATAATCCATATCTAAAACTGTATAACCCAAGTCCGTCAGCAGGTTATGAAACATATACTCTCGGAAATAGGTGCTCCACCATTTGTGGGCATTTTGCAGGTAGCCGGCACCATGGACAAATATCACTGCTGCACCATTTTTCTTTGATGCTTCCGGCAAATAAAGCCTAGCCGGTACCTGCGCTCCGTCCTGTGCTGCAAAGCGAACAATCTGAGGATCTCTCCAATTGTACGCCTTGAATTCTTCGCTTTGACCGGAGGTCAGTTTTTGAGGTTTTGACCCGACCTTATTATCCTGAACATAAAGCTCAGCAGGTATATTGCTGTAGGAATAAATAATTGCCAGCTTCTTTTCATCCGGGGAAAGAACGACACTATTATTACCCATCATGGTGGTAAGTTTTTCAATTTTTCCGCCCATTACAGGCATCCGATAGAAATGTCTTTCTCCTGGATCTACTTCGGAAGTAGTCAGATACCAATATTTTTTATCCTTTGATAGAAAGGGGTCAAAGACCTCGAATTTACCACTGGTAAGGGCTTTTTTTGCTCCTGATGGAACATTAAGAAGGTACATATGAGAATAGCCGCTTTCTTCGGATTGAAAATAGATGTGCTGATTATCCGGTAGCCAACCCAAAACTCCACCACCAAAACCACCACCAACACCAGGGCCTCCGATCCAAGCCTCATCCCGCTGCCGATCCAAAATTTTGAGTTCGCCTGTCGTCAGATTTACTTCAGTGATCCAGCGATCCTTGTTATCAAAAGCGCGGACTTGGATGATTGCTCTTTTTCCATCCGGAGAAAACACCGGTCCTGAAAGGGTGATGTCTCGCTCTTTTTCTTCCCATTTTTTTTCAGGATAATCGCTGGTAAAATCAGGTAGATCTTTGATTCCAGGTAAACTGGATGTAGTCACGAAATAAACCGTATCCCTAGTCAGATCATAAATTCCGATTTCAACTTTAGCGGGTTTCGTCCCAACTTTTGATCTGGAACTCAGATTCTCAGTGTATCCTGAAGCATCGACATAGTTGGGAACTGCGGTATTTTTGTTAGCAGCTGGCGTGAAAATCGAAAAGGTTGCAAACTTTTCATCCGGTGAAAGTTGAAGGTTTGATAGGTTTTTGCCTTGGGTATAATAGACGAATTTGCTGATTGATGCCTCCCTAATAGCCGTGCGGTAAGCTCTGGATTTTTCCTGTGCTTCTTTTCGCTCCCGCACTACGTTTAGCAATTCAAGGTTTTCGGCTTCTAAAAATCCCCGTTTTGATTCTGCACTTTCTCCTGTAGTTGCCGCCGGTGCAGCGGGTTTTGATCCATTTGATATACTTGTGATTTTGGTTACAGCTTTTGTGGAGCGATCATAGACGTAGATATTCCCTCCGGAATTGAAAGAAATTCTATTCTCGTTAGCAAGAAATTGAAGGTTGGAAATGGGCTCTGTCCATTCCAGCAGAGTTGATGATGTCTTCTTTTTTTGTTCTTCAAGGATTATAGAATTGTCCTTTCGGTAGATTCTCAAGCGCTGATCTGAGTTGAAAACCGACACGGGTTTACTCAGAGCTTTTTCTTCAGGCCAATGCACCTTAGAGATTTGGGTAGGCCTGTTCAAATCGATTTTATAGAGTGAGTCTGCGGGATCTTTTTCCAGATTGTATTTGAAGTACAGCTGATTACCATCCTCACTCCAAAAGGGGGAAGAAGGAAAGGTGCCCAACCATTTTGGATCCCGCATGATGTAATCTACTGAGAGGGTACTCTGTGCAAATGATTCGGTTAGATATAAGAAAAGAAAGGCCAGGAGAAAGAGTTTTCTCTGCATAATGGGGCGGGTAAATAAAATTTGAACGTTAATTAATTGCCGAAACGAAAATCTTCAATTCGGACTCGATGAGCCGAAGTTGCTCCTGAAGGGAATCATTAAGGGAAGAAGAATTCTCCAAATTAGCCTCAATTTCCTCCAGTGTTTTTCTGGTTTTGATTGCACCAATGTAACTCATACTTGGTTTGGCTTTGTGACATCTTTTTTTGATGGTACTAAAATCCCCATCAATATAAAACGAACTCAATTCCTTTAAATCTTTGATATTAGTATCCAAAATTATTTGGATCATTTCTCGAAGCATATCCGGGTCATCATCCCCAAAATACTGATAAATGGACTGCTCACTGATGATTTGGTACATATGCGGGTGAAAAAGGGTGTGAACTGATAAAAAACTTATTTAGCGACTTGGTCCTTAAATTTAAAAACATTTTTCAAAAAGCCTTATTTCCTTTTAATCAGTTTTAATTTTGGACTGTTTAAAACATCTGAGTCTTAATTTTGTCTTCGTTTTAGAGCTTTGTAAAATCGATGAGTAGGAATAAAAAAATCTTCCTTGTTTTGGCTGTAATATTCATGCTGATTATGCTATGGATTGGTTATGACATTTCACAGCGAACAACTTTTCCGGGCTCCAAGGGAAACCTGAAGGAGCGAATCTCGACCGAGGTAGAAACAGAAAAAAAATGACAGGTAAAAAAATAGATGTTGACCGGATCGATCTGGACCGGATGAAAGAAAAAACTACCGATAACCCGGGAATGCTGCCTTATGCCCATCACTCCGGCAGTGCAATCATCAAACCGGAAGATAAAGGTAAAATTACAGGCCGAGCTGTAGCAGCGATGCACAGTCAGACTGACATGCAAATGGCGCAAATTTATGATCAGATGCGGCTGTTGGCTGATCAGGCAAAGAAAATTCAATCCAGAATTGAGGTTTCAGAGCGTATTTATCAAGCTTCCATCGCTTTTGAACCTTTGATCAATCATCGTTATTTTTTGTATCAAAAAGGTGATGGAACAGACTTCATGAGTATGATCGCTCCGGAGGAGTGGGGAAGAAAAAAGGATTGGGCAACCTTTATCGCAGAGGTAAAACTGCTTGCTGACCACACATGGGACATTCTCCGAGAAAATAGCTAAGCCATGGATCATCTGATGACACGCCAACTTGATTTAATATTGAAAGAAGGCGGTGCTGATTATGATTGGCAATTTGAGTTGGAGGTAAACCCAAAATTTCTTGATGCAAAGGGAAAAATCTGGCTGAAAGAAATTTTTGAAGATCTGGGTGGTATGAGATCTTTTCCTTTGTTGGAAAAGTTAAAGTTTGATTTCAAAATCGGCAGACACTTAATCCTATGGGACGATGAGTTGCATTTCAACCGCTATCGTCTTACGACATTTAGGTCTGAAATGTACACCGAGTGGACATTTCCTTTTTCTGAAAGCCATCGAAGACTTTCTCGGACTTTTGAAAAAGAGTGTTTGAAAGCAGGCCTCCAACAGCGGATCTGGAATGGCCCTCCAGTTGCTAAAAACGTCTTCGGGCAAGCTGAGGATTCAGGTGATTTCAGCGGAAACGGGTCTTCAGGTTGGAAATTGGTAGCATATAACGATGCGCAGTATGACCTTCAAACCCGTCTTCATGGCTACAAATTGATCCGTCTTTCCCCCTACGAAACAATCATGACGGGCGGTTCTTTGAAGCGATTGGATCAACTGCTAGTGAATCCAAAAGAAGAACAGCGAACAATGCTATATAATTGGTTAATGCGGAAAGTGGGTTGAAGGATAGTATCAAGATATTAGACATAAGTATCAAGGCTTGAAGCAAGAGGCGAGATTCAAGAAGTCAGAGGAGAACAAGCCAGGCTAGAAAGAATGCAGAGAAATCAGGCAAACAGCCCGAACATTTCACGTTCGATTTTTTCAACTATAAAGGAGAAATCCTCCGGACGCTCGACAAAATCCAGATCATTGACATCTACGATGAGAAGTTTTCCTTCTTTGTATCCGCCAATCCAATCCTCGTAGTGAGAATTCAGATTTTTGAGATAATCGATCCGCATGGCTGTTTCATAACTGCGTCCTCGCTTTTCGATTTGACCGACCAATTTGGGAATATCTGCTTTGAGGTAGATCAGTAGATCAGGAGCTTTTACATGAGTAATCATGGAATCAAATAAACTCCTGTAATTGTAATAATCCCGCTCTGTCATGAGTTTGCTTTTATACAAATTGGCTGCAAAAATGTAGGCGTCCTCATAAATTGTCCGATCCTGAATTGTGGAGATAGGACTTTCTTGAATTTTTCGGATTTGATTGTATCTCGAATTCAGAAAATAGACTTGAAGATGAAATGCCCACCGCTTCATGTCCTCATAAAAATCCGGTAAGTAGGGATTTTGATCCACCGCTTCAAATTCAGCCCTCCAGCCGTAATGTTTGGCGAGCTTTTCAGTAAGCGTAGTTTTACCGCTCCCGATATTTCCTGATACTGCTAAATGCATGATTATTTTTGAAATACTTAATTAAGAAAATCTCGGAGCTACTACTAATTCTTTACTGCCGGGAGTATATTGATAAAAACCTTCTCCGGTCTTAACTCCTTTGTAGCCGGCTTCGACCATATTTACCAAAAGTGGGCAAGGCGCATATTTCGGATTTCCAAATCCCTCATGAAGGACTCTTAAAATGGATAAGCAAACGTCCAATCCGATAAAATCCGCCAGTTGAAGTGGGCCCATTGGATGTGCCATCCCAAGTTTCATCACTGTGTCGATTTCTGAAACTCCCGCAACTCCTTCAAAAAGGGTATAAATCGCTTCGTTGATCATCGGCATCAAAATCCTGTTGGCTACAAATCCAGGATAGTCGTTGACTTCTACGGGATCTTTGGAAAGGTCTCGGGAGAGTGTCATTACGGTTTTGGTTACTTCATCCGAAGTGGCATAACCTCGAATCACCTCGACCAATTTCATAACAGGCACAGGATTCATAAAGTGCATTCCGATCACTTGAGAAGGGCGTTGGGTGGCGGCTGCAATTTTGGTGATGGAAATTGAAGAAGTATTTGAAGAAAGGATAGCTTTCGTTGGTGCAAATTGGTCAAGTTGACGAAAAATATCCAGCTTCAATGCCATATTTTCGGTGGCTGCCTCAACTACCAAATCTGCATTTTTCACCCCTTCTTCCAAACTGGTAAAAGTAGAAATCCGAGCTAGTGACGCATCTTTTTCTTCCTGGGAAATCATTCCTTTAGTCACCTGCCGATCCATATTCTTTGAAATCGTGGCTAAGGCCTTTTCCAAAAATTCTGACTTGATATCCACAAGTGAAACTTGATATCCATGCTGGGCAAAGACGTGAGCAATTCCATTTCCCATGGTTCCGGAACCGATGACTGAGATAGATTTCATAAAACTTTGATTTCGAGAGTAAAACGTTATGATTTGGGTTTTTATTGGCAGAAAAGCCATTTTTGAACAGCCCAAAACTAAGTCTAAGCCATCCCATTTCCAATTCAAACCTGTCCTTTCCCGACTTTGTTTGTCGGAGAAAAGCGATGTGTCGACAGGATTAATCCCTAACTTTGAAAAATGAAGGAACTTGGTCTAATCAGCAAACTGTCAATTAATCGATTCACTGACTTTGGGGCTTATTTAGCTTTGAGTGATGGGGGAGAAGTGCTTCTTCCTAAGGGATACCTCAAAGGTGAGGAGAAAGAAGGGGATGCAGTGGAAGTATTCGTTTATACGGACAGTGAGGACAGACCGGTGGCTGTGACTCAAAAGCCACTTGCAATTCTAGATGATTTTGCCGTATTGGAGGCTAAGGAAGTCACTAAATTTGGAGCTTTTATGGATTGGGGATTGCCCAAGGATCTTTTTGTTCCCAACTCGGAAATAGCCAAAAACATGGAGGTCGGTCAGAAATACCTGATTCGAGTTTGTGTTGATTTCAAAAGTACTCGCTTGATTGGAGTGAGTAAATACCGGGATTTTATTTCTCCAGCACCGGCTGACTACCAACCGGGAACGGAAGTCGAGGGATTGATTTTTGAAAAGACAGATCTTGGGTATAAAGTCTTATTGGAAGACCGCTACGAGGGATTAATCTTCGCAAATGAAGTTTTTCAGCCTTTGGAGATTGGTTCAAGAAGGAAACTTTGGGTAAAAAAACGTCGTGATGACGGGAAGTTGGACCTTCAGGTATTGCCTGTTGGACGAGTGAAATACGATGAGGGATCAGAAAAAATCCTCGCCATATTGGAAGAGAAAGGATTCTTGCCCTTACATGACAAATCTGACCCTGAGGAAATTCAATCAATACTCGGTATGTCCAAAAAGCATTTCAAGCAATGCATCGGACAGTTGTTTAAAGCCAGGCAAATCGTCATCAGCCCGGAAGGTATCTCAGTCAATCGGGATTAATCCAACTTGAGAATATCACTTGGCGTATTGCACAGAATTGCCTTGTTTTTGTAAATAGCAATTGGGGCTTTGATCAGGTGTGGAAAATTGGATAAAATATTTAGCCAACCTTCCTCATCCCAGTCTTTGCCAGCAATATGATGTTGATAGTCTGGATGGGCACGGTTTAAAATATCCTTTGGTCTCAAGCGGAGCAGATTGAGAATTTGATCCCACTGAGTAGATGTGATTTTCTCTTTCATCACATCAATCTCATTAACGAATTTGGCCAAGGATTTTGCGTAAGCCTTAGTTTGCTTATCCACAGTTTGCGAAGAACTGTGATAGAAATAAAGTTCCGATGGATGAAGTTTCATAGTTTTTTGGGTTTAAGCTTGCAATAAGATAGTGAAAAATACAATCAATTGAAATTCAATTATTTGTAAAATTTTTTATGAGATCAGTAAAGATTATAGGAAGTAAACCGTTTCTTTTGCTTTTTTAACAATCAAACCTATAAATAAACTATGAGCAAGCATGATTCTCTTTTTCTTGGTGTAGATGTCGGAGGCACCCACCTGAAAATCGGATTGGTAGACAAGGAAGGCAATATGATTGAATTCCAAAAAGAGGATACAACTCCTTATAGAGATCATCCTGATGGCTTTGGAAAGTGCTTCATAGATGGTTTGGGAAAATATTTAAAAAAATACCCTGAAGTAGAAAAAGTGGGAATCGGCCTGCCAGGCATGATTTCAAAAGACAGAACCACACCACTTGAGATTCCGGCAATTCCGGATTTGAATGGGTTTCCATTGAAAGCTGGATTGCTGAAGAAATATCCAAAGCATGATTTTTACATGGAAAATGATGCTGCTGCAGCAGCTATAGGTGAATTTTACTATGGCAAAGGCGATGTGGCTGAGAATTTCCTTTTTATCACCATGGGTACGGGCATAGGAAGTGCTTTGGTTTTAGAGGGTCAGGTATTCAAAGGGTCCAGAGGAAATGCACTCGAAATGGGTCACATGCTCTCCAGAGGAAATGCCGGTTTAGAAACTTTGGTAGGCAGAAACGGAATTCTTCGCATTATGGATAATCTTATCGCAGCTTATCCTGAGAAAGCTGGAGAACTAATAGGAAAAGAGCTGGGTACACACTTACTTGTAGACACTGCCATAACCGGAAATGAAGTTTCGCTGATGGTATTCAAAGAGGTGGCGCAAATTCTAAGTGAATCTATTGTCTCTACGGTGAGAATTCTGGATGTCACTGATGTTTATTTCGGCGGTGGAATATCAGCTGGATTGGAATTTATGATGCCCACTATCGAATACAACACCAGAAAGTTTTTGACTCCCTATTATGTGAAAGATCTGAAGCTTAAAAAGGCTACGCTTGAAAATAACGCGGGCACCCTTGGAGCAGCTGCCCTTTGTTTTATGGGTTCAGGGTTGTAACATTTACCTCAGATACTTTGCTAATTGCATTCATTCGAAAAAGAACTCTCAAGGGTTCTTTTTCTTTTTCTACACCTTCGCAATTTCCGCTTGGCTCGATGAAGTAGAAGAAAAAACTTTGGCTTTTATCGACCAACTCCACACGATCCGGCCTGCCAAAGGTCTTGATCAAGGCTTGATTATCAGCTCCTAAAAATGTGTTTTTTACCGCTTGAAACGCCTCAAGCTCTTGCATCCTGAGCCCTTTGCAACCGTACCTGTCAGATTTCCAGTTTTCTAGATTCACATTTCCTGCATCCAAAGGACCGCTGCATGAGAATATTGTTAACGAAAGTAGAATTGCGGACAGGAAAGTCAGTTTTTGCATTGTATGTGGAATTGTGATGTAAAGATGGTGGCAAATATCGAAGCTTTTGTAAAAGATCTGGTGGAAATTATTTTTGGAAATTCATATATCCGCTTTCTTTCCAGTTGATAAAAATGACCTCGACTTAGCTCGGCCACCGGATTTTCATTCCCTCCCTTAAAAACAAATCTAACGGACACTGAGCAGCTTTTCTGCCATAGAGGGAAGTCGGGTGTAACCAAAATGAAAGTTTGCCACGGGTGTCGGTTCGGACAAACAAACATCATTTTTTCGACAGATCATTGAATTACACTACATTGGAAAATCCCTGAACCTATTTGTCGGAATTAACGAATTTTGAACACATTTTAAGCCCATACGGTTTACCCAAATCGGTTATATTAGCGCATTCAATCACTCAAACTTATGTATTACAGATTTGGAAAAGCTTTCTACTTTCTCAGTATAATGCTTTTTTTGTTCTTTTTATTGTACTTCTATTCAGCACTACCTGAGCGAGTTGGATTAAGTATCGATGAAAGTGGTTCAATAAATAGAAATTGGGAAAAAGGGACCTTCTTCTATAGTATGGTCGCTGCATTTGTAATTTTCAATGCGGTAATCCTTTATCCGCCCAAGTCTTTGGAAACAAAATCAAATAAAAAACTTCACCGGATTTTCCCTATCGGTGATCCTTTCAGAGACTATTTTCTAACCTGGTTTTATTCTTTTGGAGGTGTCCTCAATATGAGTTTAGCCCTTTTGGTGTTCTTTGTTCACTCTATTAACAATCAAGAAGAAATCGCAACCAGTCAATTTACTTTTTTCTTTTACCTGATGCCTGCATTTTTGGTAGTTTGGGTGATTGGATTATTTGTGCTGCTCATTGGAAAATTCAAGCAGGTTCAAAAAGGTGTATAATTAGGAATTATGGCAGAACCAGTAAAATATACAGAAGACAGTATCAAATCCTTGGATTGGCGGGAACACATTCGTCTCCGTCCCGGGATGTATATCGGCAAATTGGGAGATGGAAGTGCTCAGGATGATGGGATATATGTGTTGGTAAAGGAAATCCTCGATAACTCCATCGATGAGCATATGATGGGAAATGGGAGAACCATTGATGTGAAAATTTCCGAACATAAAGTTGAAATAAGGGATTATGGTCGTGGGATTCCTTTGGGAAAAGTAATCGATTGTGTTTCTAAGATCAACACAGGTGGAAAATACGATTCTGGGGCTTTTCAGAAATCTGTAGGCTTAAATGGGGTAGGTACCAAAGCGGTTAATGCGCTCGCAGATTTTTTCCGAGTTCAGTCTTTCCGAGATGGACAGACTAAGATGGCTGAGTTTGAAAGAGGAATTCTGGTCAATGATCCTCCGATTGGTCCTTCTAATGATAGAAATGGCACCAAAGTTATTTTCTCTCCGGATGCTTCAATTTTCAAGAATTACCACTTCATCCCGGAGTACCTTGAAAATCAAATATGGAATTATGCCTATCTGAATGCGGGCCTAACGATTAATTTCAACGGGAAAAAGTTTTTTTCCGATCGAGGACTTTATGATTTACTTTCCAATAAAGTAGACGAAGAAAGCATTCGATATCCAATTATTCATCTCAAAGGGAATGATATCGAGGTTGCGATTACTCACTCGGGGTCTTACGGAGAAGAATATTATTCTTTCGTCAATGGGCAATATACCACGCAAGGAGGCACACACTTGGCTGCTTTTCGCGAAGCGATTGTCAAGACTATTCGGGAATTTTATAAGAAAGATTACGATTCTTCAGACATAAGACAATCTGTCGTTGCGGCGATTGCAGTTCGTGTTCAGGAACCTGTTTTTGAATCTCAGACTAAGACCAAACTAGGTTCGCAGAGTATCGGTCCTGATGGACCGACTCTTCGGACATTTGTCAATGACTTCATCAAAACGGAACTTGACAATTACCTGCACAAAAATCCTAGTGTAGCAGACGCACTTCTGAAGCGAATTTTGCAATCCGAGCGTGAGCGCAAGGAAATCTCCGGAATCAAAAAACTGGCAAACGAACGCGCCAAAAAAGCCAATCTTCATAACAAGAAGCTGAGAGATTGCCGAGTCCACTACGATGATCCCAAGGCAAATGAGGATGTGAAAAACAACTCGATGCTGTTTATCACAGAGGGTGATTCAGCCTCAGGATCCATTACCAAATCCCGTGATGTACAAACTCAGGCGGTGTTTTCCCTCAGAGGTAAACCTCTGAACTGCTTTGGGATGACCAAAAAAGTGGTGTATGAAAATGAAGAATTCAATTTGCTTCAGCACGCACTGAATATTGAAGATGGGATCGAAAATCTTCGCTATCGAAAGATCGTCATTGCTACTGATGCCGATGTGGATGGGATGCATATTCGATTGCTGATCATGACTTATTTCTTACAGTTTTTTCCTGATTTGGTGAAAAATGGGCATTTGTTTATTCTGGACACACCACTTTTCAGAGTGCGAAATAAGAAAGAAACGATCTATTGCTACTCAGATGAGGAGCGGCAGCGGGCGATTCATAAACTGGGAAGTAAGCCTGAAATCACTCGATTCAAGGGTTTAGGAGAGATTTCTCCTGAGGAATTCGGGACATTCATTGGTGAGAATATTCGCTTGGATCCGATTATTTTGAATAAAGAAACCAAGATTGTAGACTTGCTCACTTTCTACATGGGTAAGAATACTCCCGATCGGCAAATTTTCATTATTGATAATCTGAAAATCGAAAAAGATCTGGCATTGGACGATCCAAGTAAATCCGAAGTGGAAGAAGTTGAGGTTGCTTAAATTTGCATAAATAATGCAAAAAATCTATTATTTGCATAATATTTACAAAAAATGATATATTTGTATAAAATATGCAAAAATTAGAGCTATGGCTAGTTGGATATTAATGGGTGATATCATTGGTAGCAGAGAAGGAGATCAGACTTTGCTCCAGCAGAATTTTGCCAAGTTGATTGAAAAAGTCAATAAGGATTATTCTACCAGCTTTGAATCGCCTTTGACGATCACACTCGGGGATGAATTTCAGGGGGTAGTCACGTCGGCCAAAGAAGCCGCCGAGGTGGTGATCGCTTTGGAAGAGTATCGTTGGGAGCTGGATGTTGAGATTCTGATACGCTACAGCCTCGGTTTAGGGGAGATTTCCACTCCAATAAATCCCAAAATAGCCTATGGCATGCTTGGACCGGGACTTTCAGAAGTGAGAGAAGCGCTGGTAGAAATGAAGCAAGAAGTGGACAGAATGATGATTTCAGGAATCATAGAAAAGAAATCACAGATGGCTCTCGCGATGAATATCTTTCTTGAAATGCAGGAAGAGTGGAAGTGGAAGGATCGACAGATAATCAGTGGCTATTTTCACTATCGTGATTATAAAAAAGTTGCAGAAGTTTTAAATAAGGATGTTTCGCTGATTTGGCGTAGGTTCAGGTCATTAGGATTTGAATCTTACCGAAAACGTAAAAAACTGACTAGATTAATTTATGCCGATATCGATTAGTATTCTTTATTCTATTTGGGTTCAGAATTGATAGCATATTTTGTGTTTCGAAGCGTGAGAAAGCATTATTTGGGAGAATATGGATCAACTCGTCCGATGTGGAATGGGATCATCGAGAGAGTATTTCTTTACCTCTGCATTTTGACCCAAGTATATCATGGCTTGACCTTATTCGGAGCATTGAAAATCGGAACTAGAATTAAAGCGGAGGACAATAAAGTTTCAAATGATTATTTCCTGATCGGAAATATGATTTCGGTAAGTATGGTCCTAGTGACTACTTACATTTATCAAAATTGGATAGTATAAATGAGTGACGAAAATATTACAGCTGAAGGTGGAGATGAAAGTCTGCACACTTCCGTGCCAATCACCGGCATGTACAAGGAATGGTTTCTGGATTATGCTTCCTATGTAATCCTTGAGCGGGCAGTTCCTGCGATTGAGGATGGTTTGAAACCTGTGCAGCGGAGAATTCTGCATGCCATGAAGGAGATGGATGATGGTCGATTCAACAAGGTCGCCAATATCATCGGTCAATCCATGCAATATCACCCACATGGAGATCAATCCATCGGTGATGCAATGGTAAACCTCGGACAAAAAGATCTGCTGATCGAAACTCAAGGTAACTGGGGAGATATCCGTACAGGTGACGGTGCTGCTGCAGCACGATACATAGAGGCGAGACTTTCCAAGTTTGCACTCGATGTAGTATTTAATCCACAGACTACAGAATGGCAGCTTTCTTATGATGGAAGAAAACGGGAACCAACTACCCTTCCTGTCAAGTTTCCATTGCTTCTGGCTCAGGGTGTAGAAGGTATTGCTGTTGGACTTTCCACCAAAATTCTTCCTCATAATTTCATTGAACTGATTGAGGCCTCAATTGAAATATTGAAAGGGAACAGATCCAATGTGCTTCCTGATTTCTTAACGGGAGGTTTGGCAGATTTCTCAGAATACAATGAGGGTCACCGAGGAGGAAAAGTTAAGGTTCGTGCTCGAATCGAAGAGGAGGACAGTAAAACACTATTAATCAAAGAAATTCCCTACGGAACCACCACTGATTCTTTGATTGAATCGATTTTGAAAGCCAATGACAAAGGCAAAATCAAGATTAAGAAAGTCGTAGACAACACAGCTAAAGACGTTGAGATTCAGATTCAATTGGCACCTGGCGTTTCTCCGGATGTGACGATTGATGCGCTTTATGCTTTCACAGATTGTGAGATTTCAATTTCTCCCAACGCTTGTGTCATCATTGCTGATAAGCCTGTTTTCCTGACAGTCAACCAAATCTTGGAATATAATACTCAGCAAACGAAAGAACTTCTCAAGCGGGAATTGGAAATTCGTCGTGCCGAATTGATGGAGCGATTGCTATTCTCTTCCTTGGAAAAGATATTCATCGAAAACAGAATCTATCGAGACATTGAGGAATGTACTACTTGGGATGCTGTTTTAGTTGCTATTGATAAAGGTTTGGATCCTTACAAACCGGACTTTTACAGAGAAATCACGCAGGATGATCTCGTCCGTCTAACAGAAATAAAAATCAAGCGAATCTCAAAATTCGATGCATTCAAGGCGGATGAATTGATGAAACGCCTGCAGGAAGAGCTGAAGGAGGTCAATTACAACCTAAAGCATCTGACAGAATACTCCATTAAGTATTACCAGAATCTCCTGGATAAATATGGAAAAGGGCGTGAGCGAAAAACTGAAATTCGAGCTTTGGATACAATCGAAGCCACAGTCGTAGCTGCCAACAATGCCAAACTTTATGTCAATAGAGTTGACGGTTTTGTCGGATACGGGCTCAAAAAGGACGAATTCATTTGCGACTGTTCTGATTTGGATGATGTGATTGTACTTCGTCGAGATGGAAAATTCATGGTGTCAAAAATCCAAGAGAAGGGCTTCATGGGCAAGGACATTCTGTACGTGGGCGTTTTCCGAAAGAATGATGATCGCATGACCTACAATTTAATCTACCTCGATGGAGGTTCCGGTCGAGCGATGATCAAGCGTTTTCAAATCGGAGGCATCACGCGTGATAAAGAGTACGATCTTACCAAAGGTACCAAAGGCACGAAAGTCCTGTACCTTACTGCCAATCCCAATGGAGAGGCTGAGCTCGTGACGGTTTACCTAACTCAAGGCGCCAAAGCTAGAGTGAAAGTATTTGACTTTGACTTTGCGGAGATCGAAATCAAAGGCAGAGGAGCTGGCGGTAATATTTTGACTAGATATCCTATTCGAAAAATTCAACTCAAAATGGAAGGAAAGTCCACTTTGGGAGGAATCAATATTTTCTACGACGCGGTAGTCGGAAGATTGAATACCGACCAAAGAGGGAAGTTAATCGGCAATTTCTTGGGCGATGATAAAATCCTTGTATGCTATAGAAATGGTGATTACGAACTCACAAGCTTTGAGTTGACCAATCGATATGAGCCTAAGGATGTGATCCTAATTGAGAAGTTTGACATCAAAAAAGTGATCTCCGCTATTTACTTCGATGGGGGAACCAAGACCTTTTTTGTCAAAAGATTCCTGATCGAAACTACAACCATCAACAAGCGATTCAACTTTATCACAGACCATAAGCAATCTTACCTCAAGGTGGTTTCGACTTCGAGTCAACCTCAAGTTTCGGTTACTTTGACTAAGGGCAAAGAAGAAGAAATCATGGAGTACGACTTGGATATGTTGATCGATGTAAAGGGCTGGAAGGCAATCGGAAATAAGCTCAGCACCTATTTAGTAAAAGAAATAACACTTATTCACACTGAAAAACCTGATGCCGAATCTGCAGAAGATGGAGAAGTTGTCGAAGATGAAGTTTCTGATTCATCTCAGGAATTGGAAATCGGAAGTACAATAGACCTGACACCAAAAAAAGAAGATGACGATCAACTTGATCTATTCTAAGGGCTCCATTTATTAAAAAATGCAAGGATCGATTAACGATATAGAATTTGATCAGGATCTTCGGGAATACTTAGGTCAATTTATTACCGGTCACAAGAAGGCAGCAATAGAAAAGGCGCTATCCAAGCGAACGAGGCATTTGACTGTTGTTTTAGAAGATATTTTCAAGCCGCATAATGCTAGTGCGGTCATCCGGACTTGTGATTGTTTTGGGCTTCAGGATATTCACATTATTGAGAAAACTGATCAATACAAGGTGAATCCCTTTGTGACTAGAGGAGCTTCGCAGTGGGTGGACTTGCACAAGTATTATTCACATGGTACCAATTCAGTTGATACTTGTTTTGCTTCCCTTCGGGAAAAAGGGTACAAAATTTATGGAACTAGTCCTGCACCTACTTCTATTTCCATTTATGATCTTCAACCCACAGAAAAATTAGCTTTGGTCTTTGGAAATGAGCACGAAGGGATTTCTAAAGAAGTAAAGAGAAAATCGGATGGCTTGGTTTATATTCCAATGCTGGGGTTTACTGACAGCTTCAATATTTCAGTTGCTGCTTCCATTTTTCTCTACGATTTGGTGGAGAAAGCGGAACGCTTGAACTTGCCTAATTTTTATCTTTCTGAATCTGAAAAAAACTTACTTCGGATGAAATGGTATCGCGCAATAGTCAAGAATTCAGACATACATGAAAAAGTATTTTTAAAAAATCGTCCTCAATAACATCAATTACCTCTTCTTAAATAGTTCAGAAAATGGTTTTACGGGCTGCTTTTGTGATGATTTTTTGGCTTTCTGTCGTTGTCTTTGTTTTTTCTTTTGTTCTTTACTTTTTACCAAAACTGTCCGGGCTGAAATGCCAACTTGACCACGATAGAACTCGGATCTTCCAGCCAGATTGATATTTGGCTTGTAATCTATTGAAAGTACGGTATTGGCCACAGTAAACTCAAGTCCTCCAATCAAGTCCACTCCAACTGTGGAATTTCCAAAAGTGTGATCAATTTGTCTGGTATCCTCATTTTTTTTAAAGCTTTCCTCACGTCCGAAATTGATACCCCCTCCATAATAGTAATTAAACCGCTTGGAAATAATCGGACGGTGCCGCTCCGCCAAAAGTGAGAAATTTGTATTCCTACTAAAGTCAGATTGTAAAATTGCTTCCAATGTTACTCTTTCAAGAACTCGCTGCTGAAGGCTTAATCCAATAGTTCTATTAAACTCAGAATTTCCAAATCGAATTCCTGCAGCAGTTCCGTAGCGTTGTGCCAGTGAGGAAGTGATTGAAATAAATATGAATAAGATCAATAAATATAATTTCTGAGGCTGCAACATAAACTAGTTGATTTATATACCTGATAGTCAATATCTGTTCCAGAATTGAATTTTATCAAAATGGGGATTGGATTAGTTTTTTTTAAATAAATCAAGGATTTTGTATCGAGAAGAAAACCACATCAAAGACCTGTTTATGAAAAAGTTATTGTTTGGAATTTTGATTGTACTAGCAGCTCTAATCCTTGGGACATGGCTCTATTCCCTCCACCAATTCCGAGACCGTCATCCAGGTTATGTCATTGATATTAATTTGAAATCATCTCAGAATGTCATTCTTGCAGGATTTGCCAAAGTGGACATCACACCACAAGGCTTTGAAACTTGGACCGATGCCAATGGTGATTCTAGGTACAATCCTGAGGATGGGGATACCTATGTCGATGCAAACGGCAATGGAAAGTTTGATGCAATTTGGTTGGCGGGCTTCCATAATTCCAGACCTGCACAGGGAGTATTGGATCCACTGTGGGCAAGAGCTGTGGTATTTGATGCCGGAGACGTGAAAATCGCCCTTTGTGTGATTGATATGATTGGTTTTGGAAATGATGAGGTTATAGCCACTCGAAAACTAATTACAGAGAAAAATCCTGAGCTGGATTACGTGATCATCGCCAGCACCCATGTTCATTCTTCACCGGATTTAATCGGACAGTGGGGGCCATCTGATTATGCTCGGGGTGTTAATCTAGATTACTTGAATCAAGTTCAAGAAGGAATTCGATACGCTGTAAATGAAGCATCGAAATCACTTCGCCCGGCTGTATTTCGTTTTGCAGAAGAACCGGAAAAACTTAAACCGCTCGTCGGCGACACACGTCCACCGATGGTATTTGATGCATCATTGAGGTTAATGCAAGTATTGGATGCGGAAACAGGTGTAACTCTCGGGACATTGATGAATTGGGGAAATCATCCCGAAACGCTCTGGTCAGACAATATTCAGATTAGTTCTGATTTTCCGGATCCTTGGAGAAATATGGTTGAAAACGGAATTTCCGATGGTGATTCAATGGTAATAGAAGGAGTAGGGGGTGTGGCTATTTTTCTAAATGGTGCAATAGGCGGATTGATGACTACTCATCCAGAAATGTCTGTATCGGATCCCTATTCGGGACAAGCATTTGAAAGGCAAAGCCCTGAAAAGATGCGAGCGCAAGGAAAAGAATTAGCAAAAATCACTTTGGAAACTCTGAATGATACGACCTGGAAGCCTGAGGCTGAGGTCAATCTTTCTGTTCGTGCAAAATCCATTGAATTGAAGATGGATAATGGGCTATTTCACCTTGCAGCATTTCTAGGGGTTTTTGATCGAGGATTTACTTCTTGGAAATATATTCGATCAGAAGTTTCTGCTTGGACTTTAGGACCAGCCACTTTCGTGCATGTGCCAGGTGAGTTATATCCTGAAATTCTTCATGGTGGGGTAGAATCGCCATCGGGTGCTGACTTTGGGATAGAACCGGTGGAAGTTCCTGCTTTGCAAACTCAGATACCAGGAAGGTTTAAGTTTCTCGGAGGATTATCCAATGACATGATTGGCTATATCGTTCCTAAAAGTCAGTGGGATGCTGAGCCTCCATTTACCTATGATTACAAAAGCAGGCCTTATGGTGAAATCAATTCGCTAGGACCGGAAACTGCCCCGAAAATTCATTCAGAGATTTTAAAAATTCTCAAAGAGCTGGACTAAATGAAAACAAAAGAGGCTGTCTCAAAAGGACCGATGGTGTCAGCCTGAGCGGAGTCGAAGGCCATTTACAGCGAATTCAACCGCATTTCGACTTCGCTCAATGTGACATACAGCACTTATGAGACAGCCTCTTGATTATGCTTCTGAAATAATGATTTTCTCGATTTTATCTCCTGCTTTGATAGTATCGATCACATCAAGTCCTTCCACCACTTTACCGAAGCAGGTGTGGTTTCTGTCCAAATGAGCTGTATTGGTTCGACTGTGGCAGATAAAAAACTGTGATCCACCAGTATTTCTTCCTGCGTGGGCCATAGAAAGTACTCCTCGGTCATGATATTGGTTTTCACCATCCAATTCACACTTGATATGGTAACCCGGTCCACCAGCTCCAGTTCCTTTGGGACAACCTCCTTGAATTACAAAATTTGGAATAACTCTGTGAAAAGTTAGACCATCGTAAAATCCCTTTTTTGAAAGGTCAATAAAATTTTGAACAGCGATAGGAGCGTCTTTTTCATAGAACTCCACTTTCATTGTTCCTTTTTCAGTGATGATTTCTGCTGTTTGCATATAGCTAAAATTTCAGGTTTTGTGACGAATTGGTCAAAAGATAAAATGTTGGCAAAAATAGGATTTTGACTTGGTTATTTTGCAACAAAAAAAGAAAAGGGAGTGAAAATCACTCCCTTTTTTAATCTTATACAAGTGGTGCTCCTTTTAAGAGGCTCTCGTCTGCATAATCTTTAAACTTCTCAAAATTCTTAATGAAGGCATTTGCTAGATAGTTGGCTTTTTCGTCATATTCTTCGGTATTCTCCCAAGTATTTCTTGGGTTTAATACTTCAAATGGGACATTAGGGCAGAGTTCCGGAACCATGAATCCGAAAATGGGATCTTTCCTGAATGGCGCAAATTCTAAATTGCCTTCCAAGGCAGCGGTAATCATCGCTCGGGTATGTGTTAGTTTCATTCTTGATCCAATTCCATACGGTCCGCCTGTCCAACCTGTATTAATCAACCATACGTTAACCTTATGCTTTTCTATTTTTTCACCGAAGAGTTTTGCATAAGCCGTTGGATGTAAGGGAAGAAATGCGGCTCCAAAACATGCGGAGAAGGTTAACTTCGGCTCTGTAACACCCATTTCAGTACCAGCTACTTTGGCAGTGTAGCCGGAGATAAAATGATACATTGCCTGACTGCTGTCCAATTTTGAGATAGGAGGAATAACTCCAAATGCATCTGCAGTGAGGAAGAAAATATTTTTCGGAATTCCAGCTATTGAAGGATTCAAGGCATTTGCAATAAAATCGATTGGGTAGGCAGTCCGTGTATTTTCTGTGATGGATTTATTTCCGTAATCCACTTCTCGAGTGCCGGGTTTGAAGCGGGTATTTTCCACTATTGCCCCAAACTTGATCGCATCATAGATTTCGGGCTCTTTTTCTCTGGTTAGATCAATGACTTTTGCGTAGCAACCACCTTCGAAATTAAATACTGATTTTTCTGTCCAACCATGCTCATCGTCGCCAATAAGCTGTCGCTTTGGATCTGCAGATAATGTAGTTTTGCCAGTACCGGAAAGTCCAAAAAATATGGCCGTATCTCCATCATGCCCGAGGTTGGCGGAGCAGTGCATTGAAAGGACATTTTTCTCATGGGGAAGAATGAAATTTAATACAGAAAAAATTCCCTTTTTCATTTCACCGGCGTAGGCTGTGCCGCCGATTAAAATCATTCTTTTGCTCAAGTTTAGAATTGCGAAGTTGGGATTTCTGGTTCCATCCACTTCGGGATTTGCTTCAAACTCCGGTGCACAAATGATGGTGAAATCTGATTGAAAGTTCTTGAGCTCCTGCTTGATTGGTCTTAGGAACATGTTGTAACAAAAGAGATTATGCCATGCAAGCGTATTAATCACTTTCAGATTTAATTGGTAATCAGCATCTGCACCCACTTTAGCATTACGGACAAATAAATCCTTGGTAGCCAGGTGATTTTTTACTTTTTCCAAAAGATTGTCAAACTTCTCCTCATCAAAAGGAATATTGATATCTCCCCACCAAACGGTATCTTTGGTTTTTTCATCTAAAACAATAAACCTGTCCTGAGGAGATCTACCGGTGAATTTTCCGGTGTCAGCCATCAGCGCACCAGTAGAAGTAAGGAAGGCTTCTTTACGACTTAGCGCATGTTCCACCAATTCAGCTGGAGTAAGATTGGTGAAAACTTTTCCTTTGGTGTCCACATCGGGCTGTGGATAGGAAGAAAGAGTAGGAATCAGAACAAGGTCCTGCATAAATATTTGGGTTTAGAAACTGAAAATTTTCTGTACAAAATTAGAAAAGTATTTTCAATTCAGAGTCAAAAAAACCTCATTTTTTCGCTTTTCAATCGATTTCGAAGAAAAAACAGAATTTTATTTGATTTAGGCAGCCTTTCTAGTTTAAGCCAAATTTTTAATGTGGATTTTTACTCGGGAAATTTGAGTTTCTGAAAGTCGGTGAGGTAAAACTTTTTGGAAAAAAGAAGCAAAAAAGTTTATCATTGTACCTTAAAAAACACCCAAAACTTAAATACAATTGGAAAAACACCTGTACCCAGAATTTGAAGGCCCAACAGCCTTTGGTCACCCGAAAGGGTTGATGACACTATTTTTCACAGAAATGTGGGAGCGTTTTAGTTATTATGGAATGCGAGCCTTGCTTATCCTTTTTATGACCAAAGCGATAATCGATGGAGGTTTGGGGTTTGATGATAAAACAGCCGGAGCCGTTTATGGCCTTTATACAATGGGGGTTTATCTTTTGGCCCTGCCGGGTGGTTGGTTGGCTGATCGACTTTTCGGATTGAAGAAATCTGTGTGGTATGGGGGGATAATTATTGCTCTTGGGCATTTTATGATGGCTCTACCCGGTGTGGAAAGCTGGATTAATGGTGTTTCCGGACCTAAAGATTCACTTAGCACCCTAGACACCACATCGTTTTTTCTGGGTTTGATTTTAATTGTTTTAGGCACGGGATTGCTCAAGCCCAATATAAGTTCGATCGTAGGTCAGCTTTATCCTGATGGAAGCTCGAAGCGTGATGCTGGATTTTCGATTTTCTACATGGGAATCAATTTGGGTGGATTTATCGCCCCAATCGCCTGTAGTACTGTTGCCGAATATGATATGCATATGGGCTTTGGTCTTGCAGGATTAGGGATGGTTTTTGGGTTGATTCAATACAAGCTCACAGGAAGTACTCTGGACGGATATGGAGATGTTCCGATTGTCAAGACCACGGAGGAAATAGCAGCTCGGAAAAAACTCAGATCTATCACCTCGATTATTGGATTGGTTGGGTCCGTTATTATCGCTATTTTATTGACCGGAGTCATACCTATAAATGCAGCTGCCATTGCAGGTGCCTCAGGTACGGTGATTGCTGTTGTGGCCTTTGGGTATTTGGGCTATGTAATTTTCTTCGGAGGTCTGGAGAAACCCGATCGAAATAAAGTTGGTGTGATTGCCATTCTATTTTTATTCTCTGCGATGTTTTGGTCTGGTTTTGAGCAAGCGGGATCTACTTTGAATCTTTTCGCAGAGCGCTTCACAGATCGAACGATTCTTGGATGGGAAATTCCAACCGGCTATTTCCAGTCGATCAATTCCTTATTCATCATCATTTTCGCACCTTTTTTCGCGGCTTTGTGGGTGTGGCTTGGAAGGAAAAATCTTGAACCTAGTTCGCCCTTGAAATTTACATTTGGTTTGCTACTTCTAGGAATAGGGTTCTTTGTGATGTACTTCGCTACCAAAATTGCTGCATCAGGTGATTTAGCGGCCCCTAGCTGGCTAATCATTACCTACTTGCTCCATACCTTTGGCGAATTAAGTTTGTCTCCTGTAGGCCTCTCTTTGGTAACCAAACTGGCACCAAAGAGCTATGGAGGACAAATGATGGGAATTTGGTTCCTTTCTGTAGCCTTAGGAAATCTTTTTGCAGGACTCATTGCAGGTGAGGCAAGTGGGGGAACAGAAGAGGGGATAGCTGCTATGCCTGATCAGTTTTTGATGATTGTTTATACCGTGATGGGTTCTGCACTGTTGTTGTTCCTTTTGACCCCAATGTTGAGAAAAATGATGGGGAAGGTGCATTAACGTTCTTTCACCAACTTAATATAAAGAACCTGCTTGAATGCAGGTTTTTTTATGTCCAAAGGCTCCTTAAACCCGGATTTTGCAATAGGTTTCGTTATGAGGGCAGTAATTGCAATAAAATCAGGCTGTTTGGAGACTGAGGCATAGCACCGCTATGGTGAAGTCGAAAACAGCAGCTTAGTGACTGATTTTGAAGCAATTACTGGCCGCAATAGAATTGCTATTGCATAATCCGGGTTAATTCCATGAAATTAATTCCAATACCTATTGAAGGTTTTTAAAACGATAGCAACTTAAATGGAAAATTCGCCACAGATGCACAGATGGATATCAGCGGAACTATGGCTATTTAAGTTAAAATTTTAAGGTTACCAGTTGCTGGTTTGAGGTTTCGGTGTGATTATTATCATTCCATGGGTGTGTCTCAATTAAGCTCGATTCAGGAAAGTCTCGCATTATTAGGAAAAGTTTTCCACGGAGAAGATGAACATCCAAATGACCCCAAACTCAAATAGAAAGCATAAAAAAACCATCTGAAATGATCAGATGGCTTTTAAATTTACTTTATGTATTCTTATTAATTCAAGAATTCATCAAATGTAATGCTGATGTAGTACATCGTTCCGACAGTTGGGTTACCCCAAGCCTGACGGTATCCGTTTGAGTTGAACAAGTTGCTTCCGCCTACTTTCAAGATTGATTTCAAACTCTTCAGCTTACGGCTAAATTGTGCATCAAATGTTCCAAATGCAGGCATCGTTGAGAGCTGACCAGCGGAAACTGCAGGACCTACAAATGAAGATTGCCACACAAACTCACCCTGCCATCTGTAAGAAAACGAGAAACCAGTGTTCTTGACAAATTCACGGTTTGCAAAGTTGATCACATAGCGATATTCAGGAGTATTGAAAGAAGGCTGGAAACCTGATTCTAACAACTCTTTCATGTTAGAAAGGGTGTTGTAAGAAACGTTGCCTCCCAGTGAATAATTCTTTGGAAGCTTATAATCCGCACCAAATGCCCAACCCCAAGATCTGATAATTTCAGTTCTGTTTACAGGCATGGAGAAGATAGATCTTCCACCAGGACCTGCACCGATCAAGTTTAATCCGGTGATTGCATTAGCTCCTTGTGCACCGGTAGCAGGGTTACCATCCTGTATCAATACCTGTCCACCGATAAAGTTTTCAAATCGGTTGAAGTATGCATAAGTATCAATCAATAATCTATTATTGAATAAGCCTTTATAGCCAATTTCATATGATTTCACTATTTCAGGTTTGAAATCAGTTGGTTCAAAAGGAGTCAACTTATCCAAATTGGCTTGGGAAGCATTTACTGGAATAAGTTGTGCTGCAATGCCAGGCACAAGAGTTGGTACTAAAGCAGCGATCGCAGCAGGAGCTTGAGCGGGAGGAATAAGTCCTTGCTGTACCTGTTGTGTTATTATTGCGGTTGCCTGCTGAATCGCTAGTTGAGTCGCCTGTTGAATACTTTGCTGATAAATTGGGGAATTTGGTTGAGTTGCTGCTTGGACACCTGCACCAAATTGGGTTACTGTACCAATGGTGTACACAGGATTTCCATTAAAGTTGTAACGGTCTCTGAACAGTGGTAAACCACCGATCAAACGTGCCTGAGGAGTTACCAAATCGATATATTGATCTTGAGTGGTAGGAATTCTAAACCCTGATTGATAAGATGCTCTGAAATTGTGATTCCCTGTTGTGTAGACACCTGAAACTCTTGGCGAAAATTGACCTTCAAAATTTTCATTCTTATCGTAACGAACAGATGCTGTCAATTTGAATTTGTCATTAAACAGCTTTTTAGATCCTTGTGCATACCCACCATATTCGGCGATGTTGAAT
Organism: Algoriphagus sp.; assembly: GCF_046296635.1. Lineage (GTDB taxonomy): Bacteria > Bacteroidota > Bacteroidia > Cytophagales > Cyclobacteriaceae > Algoriphagus. The sequence goes on from NZ_JBKBKZ010000001.1 coordinate 189,222, forward strand.
TCAGAACCAGCCTCATCAAGTGCGAAGAGCGTTCCTTCGGAATTCAGTTGGTAACTTCTGTAGTTTGCACCAACAACAAAATCCGCGAATTTGATGTCCTTAAACTGATAGGAACCTTCTAGGTGGTAAAGATTTGTTTTATCTACGAATTGAGAGCCGATATTTCTAGGAGGAGTTCTAAATTGGCCTGGAATCGGAGTAGAAGTGGTTCTATCTCTAGCCTGATTAAATTCAGCCGAACCCGGTACAAATCGTCCTTGATCTGCAACACCTCTAGCAAATCCATGGGCCGCCTGATCATTAGCTCCTGTTAATTTTGATTGAGCAAATGCACCTACGTATTGACCAAACCAAGTCTCAGATGGCTTCCAAGCCTCATTGATTGCGTTTGCAGCGATACCAACAGCAAATGCATCACCAGAACGTTCTTGAGTGGTATAAGCACGAACATACCAGTTAGCACCCTTTAGTTCTGCTTTGTATTGTCCGATGTTAAAGTTGGCAATAGAATATCGGTCAGCTCCAGTATATACAGTGGTTCCAAAGCCATAATTACCTTGGAGAATTGCTTCTACTCGGTCATTTAACCTGTAATGCAATGCAGCATTCAGTTTAAGGGACTTTGTGCCATAATCTGCAAGGTCTCTTTCAGCATATCCAGTTCTTGAGACTAGTGTAGAGGTAGGAATTAACCCCAAAGCAGCCTGAGGTAATAGTCCAGCACTGACCAATGAATTTGCCACAGTCAACATATTCTGAGTGCTTTCATCTCCATAGGTATTTACTCCATTGTAACCTGGATTATTGGTTCGTGATCCATTTTCGATAGTTGAACCATTCAACAACGACTGATCTCTGAAATCATTTGCTTGCCAATCATCAGCTGATAAATAGGCCATGTTGACTTTAAAAGCAACTTTATTGTTAAAAGCTTTGGCATATCTGGCACTGAAATCATAGAACCCAGTGGAAGCAGTTGGCCTGCTGGACTCATTCATGATACCCGTTTTAACATTCGCAGAAAAGCCTTGATACTGAAATGGATTTTTGGAATTCATCAATAGAATTCCGTTGATAGCATTAGGTCCGTACAATGCAGAAGAAGCACCAGGAAGAAGTTCTACACTTTCCAAATCCAATTCTGAAATCCCGGCAATGTTTCCGACAGAAAAGTTCAAGCCCGGAGCTTGGTTGTCCATCCCGTCAATCATCTGAACCGTTCTGACGTTACCATTCGCATTAAAGCCTCTTGTATTGAAAGACTTGAAAGTGAGTGATTGAGTACTCATTTCGACACCTTTCAGGTTGTTCAACGCATCGTAGAAACTAGCTTGAGGAACTTCACGAATCGCGATGATATCCATTTTTTCAATAGATACCGGAGACTGCATAATGCTTTCCTCAACCCTTGAAGCGGAGATGACCACCTCTTGACCCATAATTGAGGACTCGGCAAGTGAAACAGTCAAGTTGCTGATACCTCCTGTGACCTCTACTTCTTGAGTAGTGAATCCCACCATAGAAAACACTAGCGTAAATGGTGGTTGCTGAGCTACGTTGAGTGTAAATTTCCCTGAAAGATCTGTGATTGTTCCAATCACTTTACCTTTCACCAGGATGTTAACCCCAACCAAAGTCTCTTTGGTGCCTGCATCAGTCACCGTACCAGAGATGGTGGTCTGAGCGAGTGCGACTCCGGTTCCCAAGGAAACCAGCAGCATGAGTGAAAACACTCCTCCCCAGATTTTTCTTGTAAAATTTTTCATAGGCTATTTTGTGTATTTATTTTGGTTAATGACAACTAAGGTGATTAGTCCTTCAATTCTTCGAAATTTATAGTAAAAACTGAATTTTCAATTTTTCAGAAATAAAAAAAAATAGCTTTTACATTAATATTAAATTGCTCCAACTGGAAACTGAGCAAGTATTTAAAGAGAATTGGGAATTTTTCAGAACTTTTATTGTAAATACTTAACCTAATCTTTCATTTTATTATAAAATCCAAAATTTAGATAAGTGAATTATGATTTTTTGGGCAAAAAAAAAGACCAGATTTTCACCAAGTCTTTCTTTAGTTTTTTGATCTAGGTCAAGAGCTTTTTTTGTTCTCTTCGTTCACGTGTCTAACCAATCGATCACACATTTCTTTTATTTCCTCAGACATGTATTCGTCTCCTGTACTATTCAAGATCGTTTGAGCCATTCCTCCAAGGATATCAATATAGAATCGTTTCATTTCTACGACAGACATCTCCTCTGTCCATAGATCGATTCTAAGTGTAGCATGGTTAAGATTATCCCAAACATTGACACTGATGCTTTTGGTGGACTCCAATCCCTCTGCTTCTTTGTCTGAAGCGTCCCACTGGATATTTTTAGGAAGATTCTGTTCGTCCAGTTCGATCTGGAATTTGATTTCTGATTTTTTCACGTCTATATAATTTATTCTTTTAGGCCACACCCGACAGCAGGCAGGTGGAATCTCACGTTTTTGTTACACACTTTGTGAGTCGATGCTATTTACTCGATTTCAATCTCTCAAAATTTATCGGGAAACCTGCATTAGCTATTTCAAGTTCCCATTAGGGTTTTATTCAAATGTCATTTCTGGAATTTCTCCTTCAATGATCAGTTTTCCGGCAGTCTTGGCTTGGATTTCTTCTATCGAAACTCCCGGTGCTCTTTCTTTTAAAATAAAACCTCCATCAGGTGAAACTTCCAAAACAGCAAGATCTGACACGATTTTCTTCACGCATTTCCGCCCGGTCAGTGGAAGTGAGCACTCAGGAAGTAGCTTGGATTGACCATCTTTGGAGCAATGCTGCATGGCTACAATGATGTTTTCAGCAGAAGCTACCAAATCCATGGCACCACCCATGCCTTTAACCATTTTGCCGGGGATTTTCCAGTTGGCGATGTCTCCGTTTTCAGATACTTCCATTGCACCTAAGATCGTCAGATGAACATGTCCACCTCTGATCATAGCAAAAGATTCTGACGAATTGAAAAGCACTGATCCTGGTACCATGGTGATCGTTTGCTTTCCGGCATTGATTAAATCTGGATCCACTTTATCTTCAGAAGGGAAGGGGCCAATGCCCAAAAGACCGTTTTCAGATTGCAGGACAACGTCTAAATTTTCTGGGATATAGTTTGCAACCAAAGTAGGAATACCGATTCCAAGATTGATGTATTGCCCATTTTTTACCTCTTTGGCTATTCGCTTGGCGATTTGTTCTTTAGTCAGCATGGCTTATTGGGTTACGGTTCTTTGCTCAATTCTCTTTTCGTAATTCTCACCTTTAAAAATCCGCTGTACATAGATTCCCGGAGTGTGGATCTGATTGGGGTCCAATCCACCTGCCTCAACCAATTCTTCAACCTCAGCGATGCAAATTTTCCCAGCTGCGGCCATCATAGGATTGAAATTCCTTGCAGTACCTTTGAAGATAAGGTTGCCGGAGGTATCACCTTTCCAGGCTTTTACAATTGAGAAATCAGCTTTCAACCAGCTTTCCATCAAATAAAGTTTACCATTAAATTCTCGAATTTCTTTTCCTTCAGCAACCTCAGTTCCTACCCCGGCCGGCGTAAAAAATGCCGGAATTCCAGCTCCGCCCGCTCTGACTCGTTCAGCCAAGGTTCCTTGCGGAATCAAATCCACCTCAAGTTCACCGCTCAATAATTGCCTTTCAAATTCTGCATTCTCACCTACATAACTTGAAATCATCTTTTTGACCATTCGCTTTTTTAGCAAAAGGCCGATTCCGAAATCATCTACTCCGGCATTATTGGAGACGATAGTCAGCCCGGAAATATTTCTTTTTAAAAGAGCTTGAATACAATTCTCGGGTATACCGCTGAGTCCGAAACCTCCCATCATCAGCATGCAATTGCTGGGGATGTCTGCAACTGCCTCCGCTGCATTTTTTACAGTTTTATTAATCATGGGAATTTGGGTTTATAGTAAAGTTCTTGCATTTCGTTGATCTTGGACGAGCTGATCCTTTAAAGCTTCCAAGTTTTCAAACTTCTGTTCTTCCCTTAAGAATTCTCTGAAGTAAATCGTGATTTGCTTGTCATAAAGATCTCCTTGAAAATCAAACAGGTTTGCTTCAACAGTTTTTTTGGTACCATCAACAGTGGGCCTGTTTCCAATATTGAGCATTGATTTATACATGGTTCCGTCCACCGAGGCCTCTACCGCATAAACGCCGTCTTTGGGGATAAGTTTGTAGTCGTTTGGAATGTGAATGTTAGCAGTTGGAAATCCAATCGAGCGACCGATTTGCTGTCCCTTGATCACGATTCCATTCAATTCATAGGGTCTTCCCAACCAAATCAAAGCAGTTTTCACATCGCCGGACTCGAGTGCTTTCCGGATTTTGGTACTGGAAACGCCAATTTCGTCTACATCCTGACGGGAAATTTCTTCCAGTTCAAAACCAAATGTGGAACTGTTAGCTTTCAAATATTCAAAGCTTCCTTCCCGATTTTTGCCAAAGCGATGATCGTATCCGATGACCAGTTTTTTTGTCTTTATTGAGTCAATGAGGACTTTTCTGATAAACTCTTCTGAACTAAGCTGAGAAAATTCCTGAGTAAAAGGAATAGTGATCAAGTGATCGATTCCAAGCTGTCGCAAGAGTTTTGCCTTTTCTTCAAAAGTACTTAACAACCGCAGGTTGTGCTCTTCAGGATATAGCACCAATCGGGGATGAGGCCAAAAGGTAATCAGTACTGTCTCACCCTGAATAGTTCTGGCTATTTCACGGATTCGATGCAGGATTTTTTGATGGCCTAAATGTACCCCATCAAATGTGCCTGAGGTTACGACTGCATTTTTGACAGGAGTAAATCCAGCTAGTCCTTCATAAATCTTCATTGGACCGGGCTTTGATTTGCTCAACTAATTCGGGCAGATGATGTGCATCGGAAAGTAAAAAATCTCCGATCCGAGTACGGCACAGTGACTTCATATAAGCTCCAACTCCTAAAATTTCACCAAAGTCTCGAGCAAGGCTTCTGATATAGGTTCCTTTAGAACAGGAAATCCTGAAACCAACTTCATTTCCTTCAAAGCTTGTGATTTCAAACTCTCTCACCTGAACAGGTCTCGGATCCATCTTGACTTCAATTCCCTTGCGAGCTGATTCATAGACTCGCTTGCCGTCAACCTTTATCGCAGAATGCATGGGAGGAATCTGAAGAATGTCTCCCGTTAATTGTGCTGCTACCGCCTTAACTTGGGACAATGTGATATGGCTGGGGTCAGCAACCGGTATTATTGGTTTTTCCAGATCAAAGGATTCTGTTGTAGCTCCAATTACAAATGATCCTGTGTACTCCTTTTCTTGGCCCATGTAGGTTTCGATCTGTTTGGTTTGCTTACCTGCACATACGATTAATAGACCTGTGGCTAAAGGATCCAGCGTTCCGGCATGGCCGACTTTTTTGATACGAAGGGCATTCCTTACTTTTTTCACCACATCGAATGAAGTCCATTCGAAGGGCTTGTCAATCAGAAATACTTCTCCGTAAGCTTCTTGCTGCATGTTTTGATTTTAATCAGTTCACCAATCGGGAACTGTTGGTTTTTAATTTTGGCTTTTTTCAGTTTTTGCGAAAATGGCATAAAACTCAAAAATAAAGCCTGACATAACCACAAGTGGGCCTATAGTCAAGCCTAAAACGCCATTACCGTGAGGCTGTCCATCCAAGCCCATGATAATAAAACCCAAGACTATCAGTCCAAGTCCAATTAGCATGAGACGATAATTTTTCTTTGAAAATGGAAAATGTGTATTGCTCATGATTAATAAAGTTCGTCCAAAGACATGTTTAAGTATTTATTTACAGCGCGCAGGGTACTAAATACACTGAGAATTCCGCCTACCACGATTAACACCAAGAATAGGAGGATTAGCATTTCCTGATTTTGAAGCATTGCAAAGCCTTCAATGTTGGCTTTAGTATATTGAACCAACCCAAAAAGTATAACTGAGGCAACAGCACCGGCAATCATTCCGAAAAGTAGTGCGCGCATTAAGAACGGTTTTCGGATGAATCCCCTCGTCGCTCCAACCAACTGCATAGACCGTATCAAGAATCGTTGAGAAAACAGTGCAAGCCGGATTGTATTATTAATCAACATCACCACTGTGATGATTAGAATCAAGATGAATCCACCCATTACTAAACTCACTTTGAGTAAGTTTTTATTGATCGATTCGATTAAGTCGGTCATGTAAGAAACTTCAAATACACCAGGAATCTCTTCGAGGTCCTTGGCAATAGTTTCAAGTTGCTCCGAGGTCTGGAACTCCTCAGCTACAGTTAACACGTAGCTATCTCTCAGCGGATTATCTTCCAGAAACTTGGTGAAGTCTTCACCGGTACTTTCAATAAAAGCTGCTGCAGCTTCTTGATCAGAAATAAATCGTAAGCCAACGGTATCCGAAGAATTTAAGATATAAGGTCTGCCAGAAATATTTTTTCGGATTTCGGCGAGTTGTTCCTCAGGTAAGCCTTTTTCGAGAAATACTTGGATTTCAATGTTTTCCCGGATCATTTTGGTCAAGGATCTGGCTTGAATCAAAATGACCCCAAAAAGGCCTACAATGAAAAGTGAAAGTGTAGTGCTGAAAAGGACACTACCAAACTTAAAATGACCAAGTGTTTTTTTCGTGCGTGCTGCGTTAGCCATAGTTGGAATATTCGATTCAAAAATAGGAAAGCCAAGCGGATTTAACCAATCGATGTGCCAGAAAGGACCGGGATGATTTTTTCATGGGTGATTCCCCAAAGTTTGTCACCTGGTTTAGGTTTGACCAAAGCCAAGCCGGTGAAGTTTCCAAATGCTGGAAGGATGAGCCTGGACTGGGATAGAAAGTAGCAAGGAATCCGTACAGATTGACGGGCTTTCCCTACCAATCGAACCCCTGGATGAATGTGACCGCAAATGTTTAAAAATCCCGTTGGGATGTTCTCAAGTGGTTCATGAGAGAGCATTAGATTTCCCAAGATCAAAGGCTCATTATGAATTTTTAATACGGATTGCTTATAGGCCAAAGGGGACAGAATATCATGATTACCTTTTACCAAATGAAATTCTGTTTTTGGAAACTGCTCCAAAAACTCTTGGAAGTATTCCCATTGACTATTCCAGTCTGAATGAAAGAGGTCTCCAAGGAAATAGGTGTGAATTGGACTAAAATGGGTTTGGAGTTTTTTTAATTGAACTAGGTCCGCGTCGTGAACAGGTTCCGGGATGGGTATTCCGGATTTCCTAAAGTGTGCAGCTTTTCCAAAATGAAGATCTGCAATTAATAAGGTCTTCAATTCATCAATCCATATTGCTTTTTCCTTTAATAAAGTCAAAGTAACTCCCTCGAAAATATGGGTAACGTTGGTGTGGTTATTGGTGGAATTTTTTACCTCTTGCATAACAATTCCAAATTTATCCGTATTTACCTAGATCAAAACTTAATATTTATGAAATCGAGACAATTTACTTCATTTATTATCCTATTGGTCTTTGGATTAGCACTACAGTCTAAAGCTCAGTCCGAAAATAAAGTTCTGGGACTTTGGTATAACACTGAAAAAACCGCTCAAGTTGAAATAACCAAAAGTGGATCTGAATTCATTGGTAAAATCGTTTGGCTCGAAAATCCTAATCCCGACGGAAAGCCTGCTACAGATAAAGAAAATCCAGATCCAAAATTAAAGCAGAGACCGCTGATGGGATTGTCCTTACTGAAAGGCTTGAAATATTCAGGTGGAGTGTGGAAAGGTGGGGAGATCTACGATCCTAAAAACGGTAAAACTTATTCCTGCGAAATTAAACTTAAATCAGATTCAATATTAGAGGTAAGAGGATACATCGGGTTTTCATTCGTAGGTCGAACCGTAGAATGGACAAGAGTTAAGTAAATAAAAAAGCGGGCTTCAAACCCGCTTTTTTATCTCTGCTCCAAATAGAATGATTTAAGAATATAGGCCAATTGCTCAAATTCAATCAAAAATGCATCATGTCCGGCAGTTGATTTAATTTCCTTATAGGTTCCTCTTTTTGCTTTTTGACTGATAAATTGAGATTCGCTTGGAAGAAAAAGCAGATCTGAATTTACCCCGATTGCCAAGACTTTTGCTTCGATTTTTCCTAAAGCTGCTTCCAGACCTCCTCTGCCTCTTCCTAAATCTTGACTATCCATAGCCTTGGATAGGGTCCAATAAGAGAGTGCATTAAATCTTTTGGCAAGTTTTTTTCCTTGATATCTCAAATAAGAAGACGCTCTAAATCCATCCATTTTTTCTTCCTTTTCGCTCTGTTTGATCAAGAGATCATCAGGATGTCGATAAGTAAGCATGGCGATCGCACGGGCTGTTTCCAGGCCTTTGGCACCAGCCGATTCATGGCATTCTCCCCACGTACAATCTGACTCAATTGCCATTCTTTGAGTTTCATTAAATCCTATGACCCAAGGGGAAGTTTTGACAGTGGAAGCCAAAATTACCGCATTTTCCAGTTTTTGACTTAAAGTCAAAGCCCATTCCAAAGCGACCTGACCTCCAAGAGACCCGCCAATTAAGGTGTGGATTTTTTCGATTTTGAGATGGGATCTTAGTCTTTCCAAACTCTGGGCTAAGTCTCGTGGGGTCAATTGAGGAAAATCGTAATAATAGGGTGATCCAGTTTCGGGATTTTCGCTGAAAGGATGGGTTGACCCATAACAGCTACCCAAAAGATTAGCACAAATTATGAAATGGTCTGCCGGATCATAGAATTTGTCTTCGCCAATTAGGCCATTCCACCATTCGGCGGCATTGGAGTCTCCGGTAAGCGCATGGACGACCCAGATTACATTGTTTTTTTCCGCATTCAATTGACCATAAGTGGAGTAGGCTAGGTCAAAATTCATTAGAACTTCGCCCGACTCCAATGGCAATGGTTTGATGGAATGAAAAACTTCTTGGGTCATGGTGAGATCAGCGTATTGGCTTGTCAAATTCATTAGGAGAAATTAGATTTTTTCAAATGCTTGCTGCAAATCAGCCTTGATATCATAGATGTGTTCGATGCCAAGAGAAATTCGGAGAAGGGTAGGAGTAACTCCTGCAGCTTTTTGTTCTTCATCCGAAAGTTGCTGATGCGTCGTCGCGGAAGGCTGAATAATCAGTGTTTTGGCATCTCCGACATTCGCCAAGTGAGAAATCAATTCCAGATTGTTAATGAATGCTGAAGTTTGCTCTTTGCTACCTTTTATTTCAAAGCTTAAGACTCCACCAAATCCATTCTTTAGGTATTTTTTTCCTAAGGCATGATAAGGAGAGGAAGGAAGTCCTGGGTAATTTACTTTGGACACATGAGGGTGAGCCTCCAGCCATTTTGCTATTTCTAGCGCATTTTCTACGGTTCGTTGAACTCGAAGGGAGAGTGTTTCGACTCCCTGAAGAAGGAGGAATGAATTGAATGGACTAATAGCAGGTCCAAAATCACGTAATCCTTCAACTCTAGCACGAATAGCAAATGCAATATTTGGAAGTCCAAGTGGATTATTTTCCCCGAAAACTTGCCAGAAATTCAATCCGTGATATCCTTCTGATGGCTCGGAAAACTGAGGATATTTTCCATTTCCCCAATTGAAGTTTCCTGCATCTACTATAATTCCACCGATCGAAGTACCATGACCGCCGATCCATTTGGTTGCAGAAGAAGTTACAATATTTGCTCCATGCTCAATTGGACGGCATAAGTAGCCTCCGGCACCGAAAGTATTGTCAACTACCAAGGGAATATCATGCTTTCTAGCTAATGCTGCTATTGCCTCAAAATCCGGGATGTTGAATTCTGGATTGCCGATGGTTTCCAGGTAAATAGCTTTGGTTTTGGAATCAATGAGTTCTTCAAATGCTTCAGGGGAATCTCCTTTTGCAAAGCGTGCGTCAATACCAATTCTCTTAAATGCTACTTTGAATTGATTATAGGTTCCTCCATAAAGAAATGTGGTAGAAACAAAATTGTCACCGGCCTCCATGATGTTGTTCAAAGCTAAAAACTGAGCAGCTTGGCCGGATGATGTGGCTACCGCTGCGACGCCACCTTCAAGAGCTGCAATTCTTTTTTCAAAAACATCCGTGGTAGGATTCATGATCCGTGTGTAGATGTTCCCGAATTCTTTTAATCCAAATAGGTTAGCGCCATGTTCAGCACTATTGAAAACATATGAAGTGGTTTGATAAATGGGTACAGCCCTGGAATTGGTTGTCGGGTCTGGGGCTTGTCCAGCGTGAAGCTGAAGTGTTTCAAATCGATAGTTTGCTGACATTGTTTTGATAGGTTAAAGGGTTAGAAAAAAGGGGAACGATCCCAATGGAATCAGACAAGAGAATTTGTTTCGGGTTAACAATTACCCGAAATGCCGAAGAATGGCGAAATGACAAATAGTAAGTGTAAGTTGAATATTTACTAAAAAGGGAAGAGTAAATAAAGAGTCCATATTGCAAGGAATTTATAGTTCCGAAAGAGAATACCTCAGTCGGTAGGAATTGGCACCTTTTCGCCGCGGCGAATGGTTGCCAGAGGGTCAATGAGCCTGTCTCTCGCCTCTTCTGTATAAATCCTTACACTAAAAAAGTGAAAGGATATGCAAAGAAAAACCCGGAAACTGAGAATTCAAAATAGAAATGCAGGTTCCGGGTATATTTTATTTAAAGTTCAGAATCTTCGTAACGGAAAATTGGATGAATAGCTTCAACATCAGGCGTAATTGTAATTAATTCATTAATTAATCCATTAGAAAGACCATAGACCCAACCATGAATTGCGGGAGCTTTCCTTGCTTTCCAAGCTTTTTGAATAATTGAAGTTTTGATCAAATCCTGACATTGTTCGACCACATTCAATTCGACCAATTTATTTACTTTGCCAGCATGAGTAGGTTCTTGGTCGACTTCTGCTTGATGCATTTTATAGACTTCCTTAATATTGCGAAGCCACTTGTTGATCAGTCCGAACGATTTGTTGGTAACTGCTGCATCCACACCTCCGCAGCCATAGTGACCGCAGACAATAATGTGTTCCACTTTGAGATAATGTACAGCATACTCAAGTACTGAAAGCATATTTAAGTCAGTATGCACCACCATGTTAGCAATATTTCGGTGAACGAAGATTTCTCCTGGATCAGTACCAGTAATTCTATCCGCAGGTACCCTGCTGTCTGAGCAACCTATCCATAAGAAATTTGGCTTTTGTTGAAAAGCCAGCCGTTCGAAATAGCTTTTGTCTAAAGTTAATTTCTCTTCAGACCAAGCTTTGTTCTGTAGTAAAAGACGTTCGTATTTATTCATGCGTTTTCTTTTAAATTATAATCAAATCCTTCTATAGTCAATGTAATGTTTTTTTCGTGTGCGGATGCAATAAAATCGTTTAACACATCTCTAATATCTTGATCAATGAATTTCGCTTTGTATCCATTAATAATTACAAAGCTATTATCCGGTATTTGAGCGAGTTGCTTTTTAAGTGGTGCTTTATTGAGAAAGGAAACATCCTTATGAAGTTTTACGAGGTAGTTCCCTTTTCTTTCAGTGACTAGAATGGCTTGTTTGAAGTTTGTCTTGATGACAAAAAATATTCCGACCACCATACCAATCCCAATTCCCATAAGGAGGTCTGTAAATAAAATCGCCAAAATTGTGACAACAAATGGCAGGAATTGATTCAAACCTTTTTCCCACTCTTGGACAAAAATGGAGGGCTTAGCCAGCTTAAATCCAACCATAAACAATACCGCAGACAAACAGCTTAGCGGAATCATATTAAGGATTCTTGGAATTGCTAGGACCAGAACTGCAAGTAAAATACCATGTAAAATGGCTGATAATTTTGTCTTTGCCCCTGAAGTGACATTAGCGGACGTACGAACAATTACCGCAGTCACGGGTAAACCTCCAATCAAGCCTGAGACTGTATTTCCGATCCCTTGTGCGACCAACTCCCGACTTGCTGGGCTGATTCGCTTTTGAGGATCCATCTTATCGCCAGCCTCTAAGCTCAATAAACTTTCAATACTTCCGATAATAGCTATAGTAGCGGCAACTATCCAAAAGCTGCTGGTCGAAAACAATCCAAAATCAGGCAGTGTGAATAAATTTCCCAGTTCATTAATTCCGCCCAGAATTGGAATAGTTACTAGATGTTCATCATCCAAAACCCAAGAAGGTTTAAAAGAAACATAAAGCTGATTGATCAAAATACCCGCTACAACCGCCCAAAATGCAGGTGGAACAGCACTCAGCATTTTATTCTTTTTAATTCTAGGATGATCAAAACCTATCAAAATCACCATAGCAGTAATTACAATAGGTAGTGCACCAGGGCTGAAGTATTGAATGGCTCGCCAAATTTCAGAAAACGTGTTTTGATTATCAATTTGCTGAAAAGCCAAATCACCCATTAGATCCTTGTCATAACCCAAGGCATGAGGAATTTGCTTCAAAATCAATATCAAACCGATCGCTGATAGCATACCCTTAATTACTGAATGAGGAAAATAATAGCCTATTATTCCTGCTTTTAAGAAACCCATTGCCAATTGAATCAGTCCCGCAACTACAAGTGCCGAAAGGAAAAGCGGAAATGTACCAAGTGTACTAATTGAGTCAAGTACAATTACAGTTAAACCTGCGGCCGGTCCGCTGACACTGACATGAGATCCTGAAAATGAACCAACAATAATCCCACCTACAATTCCCGCAATTAACCCAGACATCGGTGGTGCACCACTTGCGATCGCTATTCCGAGGCAAAGCGGTAATGCAACAAAAAAAACGACCATACTTGATTTAAGGTCGTATCTTAAGTTGCTTCCAAAAAGATCATTCATAAATTGGTCATCGGGTTAAATTCTATTCAAGAAAAGACTTTATGATCAAAAGTAAAATTATTGAATTGAATCTATCAAAAAATTAAATGAACGGAGAAACTATTTCATTTCAACAAGCTTTGAATTCGCTGATCCATCAGGTCAAAATCAAAGTTTTTGATCGCCGAATCCATTTTAAGCTTTATCTCTTCTAGACAAAGATTTCCAATACTTCCCTCATGTGTATGTCTAAGCTTATTTTGGTCCGGCGCAAAATTATTAGCCTCGATTTCTATCCCAACCTTTTTATAAGCATCCCGAAAAGGCACTCCTTTTAAAACTAGTTCGTTCACGACCTCCACCGAAAAAAGATGCTTATAAAATGGATCTTCTAAGATGTTTTCGCGCACTCTGATCGACTTCAGCATGAATGTGCTCATGCATAGGCAAGTCTTTAATTTTTCTATTCCTGGAAAAATCTCCTCTTTTAATAATTGTAAATCTCGGTGATAACCGGTACTCATATTGGTCAGGATATGACTAACGGTGTTTGGTATACTTTGAATTTGATTCGTTTTAGACCGAATCAACTCGAATACATCCGGGTTTTTCTTATGAGGCATGATGCTGCTTCCGGTTGTCAAATCATCCGGAAATGTGATAAAAGCAAAATGCTGATTCATAAAAAGACATACATCAGTCGCTAGCCGATTGAGTGTCGAAGCGAGTCCTGCCATTGCAAAAGCTAAAGTCCGCTCGGTCTTGCCACGGCTATTCTGAGCATTGATTACATTATGGTGGAGATCAGCAAATCCTAACAATTCCGTAGTCAAAGTCCTATCCAACGGAAAACTTGATCCATAACCCGCAGCGGATCCAAGGGGATTTTTATTACTTAAGTCAAAAGCAGCTTTAAGTAAGCCCAAATCCTCGGTCAAACCTTCGGCAAATGAACCAAACCATAGTCCAAATGAAGAAGGCATAGCCAGCTGCGTATGCGTATAGCCAGGCATTAGATCTTTTTTGTGTTTTTCCGAAAGTGAGATCAGCATGTCAAAAAGTTCTTGAGTTTCCTCTACAATCTCTCTAATTGCAGCTCGATAGTATAATTTGAGGTCCACCAAAACCTGATCATTCCGACTTCTGCCGCTATGAAGTTTCTTCCCAACTTCTCCATATCGTTCCGTGAGCAAAAATTCTACTTGGGAATGCACATCTTCCACCCCAAGATCAATGCTGAATTTCCCCTGCTCGATTTCAAAGTAAATTTCTTTTAATCCTTTTTGCAGAATATCATTTTCCTCGAAAGTCAAAAGTCCAATTTTTGCCAACATTTTGGCATGAGCCATGGAACCTAAAACATCAAACGGAGCAAGAACGCTATCAAATTCCGGATCCCGTCCGATAGTGAATTGTTCTACTTCTTTTTTGCTGCCAGTGGCTTTTTGCCAGAGTTTCATAGTTCTATAGGTTAGCTGAGTTCAGCGTATTTGTTGATGATTGAAATATAACCTTCGATACCTTGCTTGATTTCTTCCAGAAAAATGAATTCATCAGCTGTATGGGATCTTGCAGAATCTCCGGGACCGATTTTGACAGAAGGCCAAGGAATTAGTGCCTGATCGGAGAGAGTAGGGCTTCCGTATTTTTCAAGATCCAATTTCTCAGCCACTAGGTTCAAGAGATGACCCGCAGGAAGATGCGAGGATTGCAACCTCATGGATCGCGGCGTCAACTCAGCCTTTAAAATGGACTTCAATTCTTCAAATGCCTCCTGCAAAGTATAGACATCTGTCACCCGTACATCCAAGGTATATTCGCAAAGGTCAGGAACTACATTGTGCTGTTGACCGGCTTTAATAACAGTTACCGTGACTTTGGTGCGGCCTAAGAATGGGCTGGACTTCGTGAATTGGAAGGTCTTGATTTCATCCAAATCTTCCATTGCAAGGTAAATCGCATTGATGCCTTCTTCACGAGCTGCGTGACCGGCTTTTCCATGAATTTTTGCGTCGATCACCAGAAGTCCCTTTTCGGCAACAGCAAGTCTCATTTGCGTTGGCTCTCCAACGATTGCCAGTTCAGCTTCCGGGAGTTTAGAAATGATGGAAGAAATGCCATTTGGACCGGAGATTTCCTCCTCGGCGGAGGCAATCAGAAGCAAATTAAATGGGAGATCTTTCTGTAGAAAATGGCAAAAAGTTGCGATTAAACTTACAAGAGGACCACCTGCATCATTACTACCCAATCCAAACAGTTTTCCATCTTCTACGATAGCTTGATGAGGATTTTTGTTGTAGCCCGAATTTGGCTTTACCGTGTCATGATGTGAATTGAGCCATACAGTTGGCAAAATGGGGTTGTAATCATTTGCAAAAGCCCAAACATTGTTTCCTGATCGAACCACTTCAACTCCCTTTTGGGATAAAAAGCTTTCAATCCGATCTGCTGTACCATTTTCTTCTTTGGAAAAAGATGGGATTTCAATTAAATCCTTAAGCAATTGAACCGCTTCTTTAAAAAGTAAATTGAGGTTTTCCATCAGTATAGATCGTATCGATTTCGCTCAATAGTTGTTCCTGAAAGCTTACCTTTTGCGGCTAGGAGGAGATTTTCAGCTTTACCTATCCACACATGGTTTACTCCTTTTTCCAAAGCTGCGAAAGCATTGTCCAATTTGGGAATCATGCCTGAATGAATTACACTTTCTTTGCGTAGCTCGGCATAGATATCTTCGTTGATCAGTGGAATGATCGAATTTTCATTTTTTTCATCGATCAAGACTCCGCTTTTATTGAAGCAGAAATACAGGTTAACCTGATGCTCCGCTGCTAAGTTAGTCGCCAAGGCGGAGGCAATGGAATCTGCATTTGTATTAAGTAATTGGCCTTTTTGGTCGTGGGTGATCGCATTCACGACAGGATGCAGTCCGGCACTGAGGAGCGTTTTGATCAGGTCGGTATTTACTTCCTGTATATCGCCAACAAACCCATAATCTATTCCTTTTACAGGTCGCTTGATAGATCGGATGAGATTTCCATCAGCCCCCGTCATCCCTATGGCATTTACTTTCAAAGCCTGAAGCTTTGCCACGATATTTTTATTGATCAATCCCGCATAGACCATCGTCACGATGTCGAGGGTGTCTTTGTCGGTAATTCTACGTCCATCGACCATCTCGGGCATTACCCCCATAGATTCACCGAAGCGGGACGCCATGATACCTCCACCATGAATCAGAATCTTGTTTCCTGGAAACTTGGCAAAAAGAGTCAAAAATTCATCCAACTTCTCAGGGAAGTCGATGACATTACCGCCGATTTTGATGATTGATATTTTCATTTGGTCAAAAGAATAAAGGACTTATCCTAGAATTTTACTCAAAACTGCCTGTGCAGCATAAATTCTGTTTTCAGCTTGCTTCTGAACCAAAGAACGTGCCCCGTCCAGGATTTCATCTGAAAGTTCCAGATTTCGTCTTACAGGTAGACAATGCATGACTTTAGCATTTTTAGCCTTTTTCAAATGCTTTTCAGTAAGCATCCAAGAGTGATCGGTGGATAGAATTTTACCATAATCATTGAAAGATGACCAATTTTTAACATACACAAAATCAGCATCCTGAAGGGCCTTACTTTGATCGTATTCTAGGGTAGAACCCTTGGTGAAACTCTCATCTAGTTCGTATCCTTCCGGATGGGTGATCGTGAGATCATGATCCATTCCCAGTGTCCATTCTGCAAAACTGTTTGCTACAGCATGAGGAATTGCCTTGATATGCGGTCCCCATGTCAAGACGACTTTTGGTTTTCTTTTTCCTTCGGAAAATTCCTGCATCGTAACCTGATCCGCCAAACTTTGAAGGGGATGACGGATGGCAGATTCTAAACTTACCACAGGCTTACCACAGTATTTTACAAACTGACCAAAGACAAAATCATCCACGTCTTCCTCGCGATTGGTGAGGGAGGGGAAAGCCCGGATGGCGAGAATGTCAAAGTACGAACCCAAAACTCCGGCAGCATCTTTGACATGTTCGACCGTGCCTTTATTCATGACTGCACCTTCCTTCATTTCCAAAGCCCAACCTTCTTTATCCATGTTAAGGACAATGGCCTCCATTCCCAGATTTTGAGCAGCGATCTGGGTGCTGACTCGAGTTCTTAGCGAAGGATTTAAAAAAATGCACCCAACTCGCTTTCCTTTGCCTTTGGCGAGATCCAAGCTAGGATTTGATTTATAGGCGATCGCAAGATCAATCAATTCCTGACCTAGTTCTTTGGATTCGAATTTTGTAAAATGCTTCATTTGAGGTGAAATAGGGGGGTGAAAAACTTATTTACTAAGAATTTCCTTGATAGCAATCAAGAACGAATTTAACTGATTCCATTCTACTGACAAAGGTGGAAGCAATCGGATCGTTTGCTTTTTAGCAGCTGAACCTGTGAAGATGTGGTATTTATTTACCAATTCTGAACGAACAGGTCCTGCATCTCTATCCAAGTCAATTCCAATCATCAGGCCTTTTCCTCTGACATCTTTAATCCCCGGAATTTGATTTAATTCTTCGATTAACTTTTCCCCAAGTTCCAATGCTTTATTCTGTAAGTTTTCTTTTTCTAAAACTTCCAAAACAGCAAGTCCTGCCGCACAGGCCAAGTGGTTTCCACCGAAAGTGGTTCCAAGTAAACCATAAGTGGCTTTAAATTCAGGTGCGATTAAAAGTCCTCCGATTGGAAAACCATTTCCCATTCCCTTGGCCATTGTAATCAGGTCAGGCATAATGCCATCTACCCACTGATGTGCAAAGAATCGACCTGTTCTTCCATAGCCCGACTGAACTTCATCTAAGATGAGTTTAGCATCATACTTTTTGGCCAAAGCAGAAATGCCTATCAAGAATTCGGCTGAGGGGACTTGAATTCCGCCAACTCCTTGGATTCCTTCAATGATGATACCTGCAATCGAATTTGTTTTCAATGCATCTTCCAAAGCTTCCAATTCTCCCCAAGGAAGAATGTGGAAATCAGTTCGTGCATTGCAGGGAGCTACAATTTTTGGATTGTCAGTCAAAGCAACCGCCCCGGAAGTTCTTCCATGAAATGCACCTGAGAATGCGATAAAACCAGATTTTCCCGTCGCAAATGAGGCCATTTTTATGGCATTTTCATTTGCTTCAGCACCCGAATTGCAAAGGAAGAGCTCATAATTATGTAAGCAGGAAAGGTGTCCAAGTTTGTCGGCAAATTCCTTTTGAATGGGTATCTGAATAGAATTGGAATAAAAAGCGATCTGATCCAGTTGATCCTTGATGCGCTTCACATAATGCGGATGCGTGTGTCCGATAGAGATCACTGCGTGACCACCATACAGATCTAAATATTCCTGACCCTGATCATCCCAAAGTTTACATCCTTCGGCTTTGACCAAAGTGACGGGAATGAGGGGATAGACGTCGAATAAATTCATTTTTTATGTACGATTTACGAAATACGATTTACGAGGCAATGATGCTCCTCAATCTTCACTTTCAAAATTTGGACTTTGACATCTAATCCTGAGTATCGAAATTTCAATGTATTGTTCCTTTTTAATCTTAAGTCTTGTGTCTAAAGTCTTGCTTCTTGTTTCTAAAACGCAATTGACTTGAGATTCAGACCCAACTTTTCGTCCAGTCCAAAGGCCAAATTGAAATTCTGAACAGCTTGCCCGGAGGCTCCTTTTAAGAGATTATCAATCGCTGAATAAATGACCAATTGCCCTGCCTCTTTCTGGACAAAAAGGATGCATTTATTTGTGTTCACCGCTTGCTTCAAGTCAATATCCTGAGTGGAAACATGAGTGAATGCCGCATTTTGATAGTATTCCTGATACGCTTTTACAGCTTCTTCTTCAGTTCCTGCGAAAGGAAAATGAGCCGTGATCCAAATTCCTCTTGAGAAATTCCCACGGTAAGGAACAAAGAGCAATTCAGAATTAAAGTCAGGATTTATCTGCCGAAACGTCTGCTTAATTTCATTCAAGTGTTGATGCGTAAAGAGCTTGTAGACAGACATATTCCCAGTTCGGTAACTGAAGTGAGAGGTTTCTCCCAGCTTTTTTCCAGCACCGGTACTTCCCGTGATTCCTGAAATCTGCACCGCATCTTTCACCCAACCTTTTGCGATAGCAGGAGCTAAGGCCAATTGAATTCCCGTGGCAAAACAACCCGGATTAGCAATTCGCTTTGCGGATTTGATTTTCTCAGCATTTACTTCAGGAAGTCCATAGACGAATCCATCGGATTCATTTCTGAAATCAGTGGAAAGATCGATGATGACTGTTTCCGGAGAAAAAGCAAGAGCTTCAAGAAATCCTTTGGTTTCGCCATGAGGCAGACCCAAAAAGACCGCATCGATTCCTTCACTTGGCACTTGATCGGTGAATACCAAGTCACAATCGCCGATCAAATCCGGATGAACTTCCGCTACTTTTCTACCTTTCTGAGAATTAGAATGAACGCAGACCAGTTCGCAAGAAGGATGATGCACTAAGATTCGAAGTAATTCTCCTCCAGTGTATCCTGCGGCACCAATAACTGCTGTTTTGATCTTAGTCATCGCTGTTTACTTTGTGGAAAATGGCAGTCTGATTGCCCAAAATCCGAGTAAAGCCTTTCACATCTTCTCCTGTGTATCCTTTGTTCATTTCTCCATAGCTACCAAACTTCGAGGACATCAAATCATGATTTGAATTGATTCCAAGCAGCGTAAAGCGATAGGGTTGGAGCATCACCCGAACATCACCAGTTACAAACTTTTGAGTGTCTGCGAGAAAGGCTTCCAAGTTTCTCATCACCGGATCCAAGTAGTGTCCTTCGTGCAGGTGGTTGCCATAGAACTCGGAAAGCTGATTTTTCCAGAACATCTGCCATTTGGTCAAGGTATGCTTTTCCAGAAGTTGATGTCCTTTAATAATGATAAGTGGGGCAGCTGCCTCAAAACCTACACGTCCTTTTATGCCGATGATTGTGTCACCCACATGAATGTCTCGACCGATTCCGTATGGTCCTGCTAAGGCTTGAACTTCCTGAATGGCATTAACCGGATTTTCAAATGTCTCTCCATCCACGCCTTTCAATTCACCTTGAACAAAGGTCAATTTGATTTCTTTAGCCTCTGTTTCAGTGACCTGAGTTGGCCAAGCTTCTTCCGGTAAAAAATCTGAAGAAGTCAAGGTCTCTTTTCCACCAACTGAAGTTCCCCAGATTCCTTTGTTGATGGAATAAGCGGCCTTTTCGAAGTTCATTGAAACTCCATGTTTTTTTAGGTATTCGATTTCTTCCTGACGGGAAAGTTTCAGATCACGAATAGGAGTGATGATTTCGATATCAGGAACTATTGTCTGGAAAATCATGTCAAAACGAACCTGATCATTTCCAGCACCGGTTGAACCATGAGCAACGGCTTTTGCACCAATGGATTTAGCATATTCAGCAAGAGATTTAGCCTGCAGGATTCGCTCGGCTGAGACGGATAGGGGATAAGTGGAATTTTTCAACACATTCCCAAAAACCAAATACTTGATAACTTCTTCGTAATAGGTGTCAAGCACTTCCAGAATATGAAATGAAGCAACGCCCAACGTATTTGCTCTAGCTTCAACAGCGGTTAATTCTTCTTTCGAAAAACCACCGGTATTTACAATCACCGCATGAACTTCATAGCCAAGATCTTTGGTCAGGTGAAGTGCGCAAAATGTGGTATCCAAGCCTCCACTGTAGGCTAAAACAACTTTTTTCATTTTATTCTAATAGGTTTGTTCTCTAGGGAAATGAATTAAAAGAGCATGCTCGTGATTGAATCTTTTGACTTATTCAATTTGAGCATAACATATTTTTTGAGTCTGACCCAGCGGTCAAACAATTTGATTTCTTTTTTGAAATCATCACGAAGCGCCAATTCTTCTGTGTGATTGCGTTTGGCATTGGGGTCATAAAGCATGGCAGTGCATAGGCAATTTTGACGATTTTTTGCCATCAAAATCTCATAATTCACGCAGCTTCTGCATCCTTTCCAGAATTCTTCATCATCAGTAAGATCGGAATAAGATACGGGAATGTACCCAAGTTCTGAGTTGATTTTCATCACTGCAGCACCGGTGGTCAAACCAAAAATCTTTGATTCTGGGTACTTTTTGCGGCTGAGCTTGAATATTTCAGCCTTGATTTTTCGAGCCAAACCGTATTTTCTGAATTCCGGAGAAACGATCAGGCCTGAGTTAGCAACAAATTTGCCGTGACCCCAAGCTTCGATATAGCAGAATCCTGCCCATGTCCCATCAGAAGTCAAGGCGATGACAGCTTTTCCTTCATCCATTTTTGTTTCGAGGTAAGCAGGGCTTCGCTTAGCAATACCCGTTCCACGAGCTTTAGCGGAATTCTCCATCTCATCTGCAATGATGTTGGAGTAGGATTTATGGCTTGGATCGGCTACAATAATTTTGAAAGAAATGTCTTCCATAATGGACTGCATGAGATTCTCCATGTTGAAATGGAGGATGATGATTAAACTAGAAATTCAAGGAAGATGCGGAGCATGTTTTCCACGTAGGAAAACAGAAAATATTACAGGGTCAAACCCTATATGTAAACCTATTTCTCCTTGTAGGAGCAAAAAATGGCATAGCAATAGAAACAAGTACCTCCATTGAGGCAATTGGTAAAATTGGTGCTATGATATTATTCTTTGTCATGCTTTTGAGGTTGCAAATGTTATACCTCAAAAAATGGATTACAAGAAAATTGCCCAAAAATTTGGGCAAAGTCCAAAAATATCCTCGTTTCCAAATTTTCAACTAAATAAATTTTTCAGAAACCTCACTTTACCAAATTAAATTAGGGAAATAAATCTATCCTGCCATCTCTTTCAAAGCCGACACAAACTTATCTAACTCGTTGGTAGATGTGTAAATGTTTGGCGTAATTCTACAGCCTTTTACTCCTGCTCCATCGATAGCCACGGTGAAAATCTGATATTTTTCCATCAGAACTTTGGACATTTCAGCGGGTGTGATTTTTGACACTCCCACATTTGCGATCCCGCAAGAACGAGTAGGTTCCTTTGGGGTATTTACAATGATTCCAGGGACATCTCGAACTTCATCGGACCAATACCGCTGAACAAATCGGAGTCGATCTTCTTTCCTTTTCGCTCCGATTTTCTCATGAAATTCTAAAGCGTTCAATACAGCCAAATCCGTAGCGACAGGATGAGTTCCTGTATTATTGAGATACTCCATCGTTTTTAAATTCAAGTCAAATGGTGCTAAAAGCGGTTCCAATTTTCCGATTTTATCTTTTTTCACATAGAGCATCCCGCAGCCTAGGGGCACACTTAACCATTTATGAAGACTTGATCCATAGTAATCACAATCCAATTCGTGTAAATCGAAGGTAAAGTGTCCCACTGCATGGGCTCCATCTAGCATAATCTCCACTCCATGTTCATGTGCCATATCGGCAATTTTCCGTACAGGAAGAATGTGGCCTGTAATGTTCACAATATGAGGTACTAGCATTAATCGAGTCTTGGCTGTGATCGCTTTTCGATAGATTTCTACGATTTCCTCATCACTTTCCGGATGCAACGGAATATCGATTTTGACAGTCTTAATTCCCCAGCGTTTGGAAGCCAAATCAAACATGGTCTGCATACTTCCATAGTCTTGATTGCTGAAGATTGCTTCATCTCCTGCTTTCCAAGGATACCCTGAAATCACCAAATCCAGTGATTCAGTAGTATTTCTTGTCAAAACAACTTCCTCCGGATCAGCGCCGACCAATTCTGCTACTTTGGCAGCGGATTTTGCTTTATCAGCGACCTTGACTGTTCGCATGTAGTGAGATCCTTGATAATTTACTTCACGGATATGTTCGATGTATTTCTCCAGCGTTTCTTCTGGCAAAAAGCAGTAATAGCCATTTTCTAAATTGATGTAATCAGGCTTGAGTCGATAGCCTGCTCGGATTTTTTCCCAGACATCATCAGCCGAAAAATCGAGATTTTCCAATGAAACTGAATTTGCTTTGGCCTGGAAAAACGAAGAGCTGCCAATTCCAAGTGCTGCCAGAGATTTGATAAAGGATCGCTTGTTCATAGGTGGGATGATTTTTTAGAAGATGTAGAAAAGTAACCAGATGATCACCAAAAAGATGGCCATCCATGTAATCCAAGGTGATCGTTTTGGAAATTCAAATTTGCAGATCGGACAAATGATCGCTTTGTCGTCAATTTCCATTGCGCAGGAAGGGCATTCTTTGGTTTTCACAGCTTTGGCTTGAACTCTTTGGGGTAAAATCTGATTTGTGATTTAAGTAAATAAAAAAAGCTATGAAAATCGAGATTTGGTCAGATGTAGTTTGTCCTTTTTGTTATATCGGAAAAAGAAAGTTAGAGAAGGCAATTGAAAAATTCCCTTTCAAAGACAAAATAGAGATCGAGTGGAAAAGCTTTCAGCTCAATCCTAATCAAAAAACCGATCCAACTATCAGTACGCTTGAGCATTTGTCCCAATCCAAAGGTTGGTCCATGGAGCAGACCCGTGAAATCACTTCAAATGTGGTGAATATGGCTGCTGCGCAAGGATTAGAGTTCGACTTCGAAAAAGCTGTAGTCGCCAATACAAGAAATGCACATCGCCTGATTCACCTAGCCAAAGAATCCGGAAAAGGGGATGCAATGAAAGAGCGTTTGCTCAAGGCTTATTTCTCCGAAGGAAAAAATGTGGATGACTTTCCTACTTTGATTTCTTTAGGAAAAGAAATTGGGCTGGAAGAAGAAAAAATTAAAGCGATGCTAGAATCCGATCAGTTTGATGAAGTTGTTGATCAGGATATTTATGAGTCAAGACAAATAGGAGTGAAGGGAGTTCCATTTTTTGTTTTGGATAGAAAGTTTGGAATCTCAGGAGCTCAGCCTGATGAAGTTTTTGTTCAGACACTACAAAAAGCTTGGACAGAATTCGCTAAGAATAATTCTGTTCTAGATATGGCAGGTAATGCGGAAGGGGAGAGTTGTGACCTTGATGGGAATTGCATTTAAAAATATAGCTCACAGATTTCTCAGATTTTCACAGATTGTTTAATTATCTGTGTTCATCCGAGTCATCTGTGAGCTTAATATTTATTACCAAACACCCCTGGCTTTCATTTGTAGGGTGTAAACAGCATCCATTGCTGTGATGAAAAGGGTTCTTCGATCCAAGGCACCAAAAGCAACATTTGCAGTCCAATTGGCGGGTACCGGAATATGAGCTACTTGATTTCCATTACGATCAAAAACTGTGACACCTTTTCCGGTAAGGTAGACATTCCCTTTATCGTCAATGGTCATACCATCGGATCCCATTTCACAGAATAAGGTTTTGTTGGTCAAATATCCATCAGGTAAAACATCATATTTCCAAGTCTTTTTCGCACCGATATCGGCTATATAAAGCGTTTTTCCATCCGGAGTTCCAACAATACCATTTGGTTGAGTTAAGTCTTCTGCAACTCTGAAAAGTTCGGATCGGTCGGCCGAAAGAAAGTACACATGCTGTCCATCCTGCTCCATTTCCTTTCCTCGGATTCCTTCCCAATAGGGTCTTGGATAAAGTGGATCTGTGAAAAACAAACCGCCACTTGGTCTTACCCAGATATCATTAGGTCCATTGAGTTTTTTTCCTCTGAAAGAAGGCACGATGACTGTCTCTTTTCCCGTATTTTGATCAATTGCCCAAAGTTCATTTTTCAAATCTGCCGCGGTAATCAAAGTCCCATCAAGTTGGAAATAAAGCCCGTTTGATCGGCCTGCACCTTCTTTGAAAAGCTCAACTTTATTACTTCCTGCGTACCACTTGTAAATTTTATCATTGGGTTGATCGGTAAAAAAGACATCGCCCATACGATTTACTGCTGGCCCTTCGGTAAAGCTAAATCCATCCTGAACTTTCACCAACTCGGCATTTTTAACTACAATTCCACGTTTGTCTTCGATTTGAGCAAAGAGTGAAAGTGAGCTTAATAATAAAGCGGATAGGATAAGCGTACTTTTTAAATTAATTAGCATAGGTTACGGGATTATTTACGTTGCATGACTACTACGAGCTTGTTCAAATCAGGGCTGTAGGCCATTCTGGATATGTTTTGATGTGTGTCTGACTTTATTTCCCCAAGAAATTCCCATTTGGAATGGTTGGATTTTTTTTGAAAAACATTGTTTCCTTGAGCCATTAGCAGGTAGTGATTATCCTGCCAAATGAAGTCTAAGGAACCGGCTAATCCAAAACCTAGCACTCCAGTTTTTTCACTTTTAATGTCGTGGGTTCTGATCAGCAATTCTAAGCCATCTCCCGTCTCTTTTGGAGATTTCATTGATAAATAACTGATTTGGGATGTTTTTGGTCTCCGCTTTACAGCTCTTCCTATATGGTCATCGATCTCTACAAGGTCTCCTTTACCTCGGGCATAAACCAGTTTATTGGGTTCCCCGAGTACAAACATGGCGGCCTTGTTATCATACCAATCGTAGTATCCTACAGGTGCTATGTCATCATAAAGTAATTCCGGCTCACCATAATTTGTGGGATATAACCAAAGCCTTTGTCTTCCATCAGGCTCCACCACCACCGCTGCAACATACTGTCCGCAATCTGTCAGGGTAGGAGAAAACTCACTACGGTCTTCAGTTTTGCTTAGGTTAGTAAATTTATTAGTAGTGAAGTTATAGACTATGATGTCATGATTGCCAGTTTCATCCGCCGCTGAAAAAACCAATTGATAATCGTTAATAAAATTTGGTTGATTATCATATTCGGGACGATTTGTGAGGGCTTTGGCCGTTTCAGTTAGGACCTTAAACTTTTTCCCTTTGCCTTTGGTGTCTATCACCCAAATATCAAAACCTCCCTGAGCAAGAGTGGTTTGAAGTGTGAAACCAATGAAAATAGAAAGCGAAAACAGGAATTTTTTCATCAAAACAGATTCTAAGCCAACCAAATTACAAAATCGATGTTAGAAAGGCGTGGGGAAATTACATCTATATACTGATTCTTTATTTGACGAGCTTAGACAAAGACAGGACCAACTTGCTGACAATGCGATAATAACTTTGATTCAGTTTCCAAATTGGGTCAAAAACATAAACTCCTGGACTGAAATTCCTGCTAATCTTCCAGAAGATTTTTCCTTGGAACTCCAGCACTATTTTGATTTCTACAGGCAAAAAGAGACTTCAATTGATACTATCACTCTGAAACACGGTCAGTCTTTTTTTGAAAAAAATGGGGATATGTACACGGCAATGCTTGGGTTCTACTCGCTTCCGTATTGCTACGCCTTTGCAGACGGAGCAGAGGTTTTGGTCAGATCCAAACGGATTATTGATTCTATTGGAGAGCGACTTGGCGAGACAGGGAGCTTCGTGATGGAAATCTTCAAACCTGGTGCATTTATTACTGAAAAAAGTGCTTTTCTAGTTTGCGCTAAAGTGAGACTAATTCATGCTTTCAGCCGATATTTCATTTTGAAATATGCAAAAGACTGGAATCCAACTTTCGGGAAACCTGTCAATCAGGAGGACATACTGGGGACAAATCTCGCTTTTAGTCAGATCGTTTTGCGAGGATTATTGAAATTAGGTATCACCGTAAGTGAAGCAGAACATCATACTGTTTTGGGCTACTGGAAGTGGATTGGTGAATTGATGGGAATCGAAGTGAGTTTTTGGCCCGAGACATCAAAAGAAGCATTTGAGCTGGATAAGCATATTCGAAGAAGACACATGCGAGCCTCTGAAGCAGGTCAAAAATTGACGAATGCACTATTGAATTTTTACCGAAAAACTATTCCTGATCCCATTCTATCGGATCAAGTGGAAGGCATCGTTTCATTTTTCCTTGGAAAAGAAGCTTCGAAGGCTCTAAATCTTCGGTCCAACAAAGCAATACAGGGAGACTTACTAGGATTGATTTTCAAACTCAGTGGGAGGAGAAATTTTGGAGCCAAGAAAAGTTACTCAAGCTTAAAAAGATCTCTTGAGCAACAACAACTGCAACAATTCGGAAAAGTGATGTCTATTCAACTTCCTGAGCTTTCCCGTTCGTAATCGAACAGTTTTTTGTTCGCTTATCACGCAGTCAATTTACATGAGTGCGGAAATCAGCGTTTTTAAGCCACATTTGTCAGATGGCACCTTTTTCGTACTTTGAGTGCCATGAAGCAATTCACCGCATATCTTAATCGGTTCCCGCTGGAGTTGGTCTTTTGGATCGGAAGCTTAATCGCCATCCTGATGCTTGAGCCTCACTCAGCAAGTCACCTGAGCTTGTGTCCACTCAGTCAGCTTGGTTTCGAATGGTGTCCGGGTTGCGGATTGGGCAGGTCAATGAATCTCCTGGCGCATGGAGAGTTTAGAGCTTCTTGGTCTTTGCATCCGCTGGGAATGTTGGCGTATGTAGTGATCTTTCACAGAATCTGGAATCTTATAAAAAACCTAAAAACAACACACAATTATGGCAAATGTATTGAGACACCTTCCTGAATTGGAAGGAATGGAACTGGGCTACATCCAGGGTCTAATGAAAAACATGGATGATGACCAAGCGTCACTCTTTGCGCAAGTGTATCGTGCGAGGAGAAAAGACTCTCAGATGATATTGATTCTGACCTTGCTTGGGTTCTTTGGATTTGCCGGCTTGCACAGATTTATCTTAGGACAGATTGGACTAGGAATATTGTATATCCTTACACTAGGTTTGTGTTTCATTGGTACCATTGTGGATTTAGTGAATTACAAAAGCTTAGCCTATGAATACAATGTGAAAATGGCACATGAAACACTTGCAATGATTTCCAATCACTTCCCAAATATGGGTAGCGGAAGCACATTCAGTTGATTATAAATCTTAACACAATCAAAGCTCCGAGAAATCGGGGCTTTTTTTTGCGAATGCAAAATGTTTTACCAATCATCATTTGTTGAGGTTTCAAGGCCTTCCTTTTGAAATTCTTTCAATAGCTTTTTTCCCTTTTCAGAAAAAATAAGGTGAAATTTCTGGACTAACTCACCAGCTGCTTTCAACTCTTCAAAAGAGCCTTGAGCAATATGATAGGGGAGTTCGATCAGGTTTTCTGCTTTCGAAGAAAATGGTGGTGCGATTGCAGATGAAAAATAAAATGGCCACATCGTCTTTGCACAGCTGATACCCCACAAATTAATAGGGAATTGATTTGCATAAGTGGTTAATCGCTCATTTATTTCTTCGAAAAATTGAAGAGTTTCTGCTAATCTGATACGTGAACCTGCACGAGACTTTCCCTTGGTTTTGAGGTGTTTAATTTGAGACTTTCCTTGTTTTTGCCTTACCATGTAAGCCCGAAAGACTTTATGATCAATCAATGTTCCCTGATGAAAATATCCAGTAGAAGCCTGACCAGCGCGTATCAATACCAATGAAAAATGGGAATCTGGATTGTGAATTAGACCGTTACTTTCCTTCCAATCAAGGGTCCAAGGAAGATAAATTTTCACAAGCCAATCATGCCCGGATTCGATTGAGAGTTGATGTTTCTTTTTTTCAAAAAGTAAGTTGAATTTTTGAGATAGTGATTCAGCAATCAGGTGTTGAGCAAATTCTTGACTGACAATCTGAGCTTGTGGAATATTCATTTTAGGGAAAAAACTATTGGCTATCTTTACACAAAGAAATTGAAAAATAATGCAGGAAGAAATTCAAAAGCTTTTTGATCGGATGTGTGACCCCAAAGAATCCGATGCTTACTATTTTGCGGATAAACTTGGTGGTGTTGCAGATGAAGAGGCAAAATCAAAGTTGATTGAGCTGGTAAAAGGTGACAATTGGGAGCTTGCATATTTGGCTTGCCGATCACTATCCAAAACCAAATTTCAAGAGGAAGCCTTGGATGTGATTTTTGAAACCATTTTCGATAAAAAGAACAAATCAGTACAAGGTGCTTTCGTCCAAATCTTGGATGCATTTGATTTGAGCGATCGATTTGTTGATGTTTTTAAAGTTTATCTTTTCGGTAACTACAAGGCTTCCACTCTCGCTAAAGTTTACTTGGATGAGGTAGAATTTGACGTTACTCCACGTACAATTCGAAAAGCTGAAAAGCACTGGAATCATTATCTTCACAACCCTGAAGATGAGGGCAGTGTGGATGTGAAAAAATCAGAAGTGGAACCTATGTTGCAGGAAATGAGGGAATTATTTTCCTGAAGCCATACAACATTTTCATATTTCCTCAGTTTAATAAAGCATGAGGAAGCTGGAAGTAATTGAGTTACATCATCAGTTTTTTAACGATTTTGAGTTTGAATTTCACTCATCCAATTTGCTGTACAATAAAAAATTCACTCAAGGTCAGCAAGTAATTTTTGTACACTACACTGAATATCCAGATGCAAGTTATTTGGAGTATAATTTAGGGATTCGAATTCACGCCGTTGAGGAAATCATTAATCGATTCCTGCCATCACTCAGTGATTATTCTGAACGATCAATCACTCTAGTTCAGACTCCCGATAAAATCGGTAAAATAATCCCTAAACGATTTGTAATCGAAAATGACAGTCAATTGGCCGAAGCAATCATGGCCGCTGAAAAGTTTTTTGTGATGCATGGATTTTACTGGCTGGATGAAATGATTCAACCGGAAAATTTGGAGCGTGCTTTTGCTGAACGAAAAGATAAAGCCTTCAAAACCCAAAACTTTGTCTATAACTCATTTAGAGGGGTGACTTTAGCTAAACTATATAATCCCGCAGATTATCCGATTTTAAGACAGATATACTTGGAAAATATCAAGCAACGTGAAATGACTCCATTTACTATCGCATCATTTCTTCAGCTTTTAGACTATTTAGACCATCTGGAAGTTTGATCAAAACTTTCGCTTAACTCCTCTAACTGCCTCGGCACTTATTGGATCCTCCGGCCACTCATGTTTGGGATAGCGTCTTTTCAGCTCTTTCTTCACTTCGAAATAGCCATTTGCCCAAAAGCTCTTCAAGTCTTGAGTCAGTTGGACAGGCTTGTATCCTGGAGAAAGTAATTCGATTAACACTGAGACTTTTCCGGCATTGACTTTTGGTGTTTCCAAAAGTCCAAAAAGCTCCTGAAGCCGAACGGAAAGGAGGGGAGTTTCACCTTCTGACTTGTATTCAATTAAGATTTGACTTCCTGAAGGCACATTCAAATGCGTCTGTGCCAATTCGTTAAGTAATTGCTGCTGATCAAAAGTTAGACTGTGAAGAAGAATTGAAAAGAGATCCAACTTTTTCAAATCCTCATTTTTTGAAACATTCTCCAGATAAGGCTCAAGCCAATCTTTTGCATTCAAACACAAAGATTCAGAAGTCCAAAAAGGCCAATTTTGATCGGAATTCCAGCTTTTCAGGGATTGAACCCGAAAAATCAATTGTTCCACTTTTTCATTGAAATCCAACAACATTTCTCCATCCTCTGCAATTGCTTCCAAAATGGCGGCCCTAGCCGATCCTTTATCAAATTTCAGAAGAGGTCTCGTTCCTAAGATAATCGCACCGATTCGGATTTCTGAAAGTGCAATCAATCCTCCCTTTTTGCGATCCCATTCCAAAACCTCTTTGGTTTTAAGCATCGGAGCCAAATCCTTAGGGTTCAGCGGTGCCGCCATCCAGATTTTCCCTAAACCTTCTCTGGCATCTACATGAGCTACCGCTAACCATGATTCATGAGCCAAATCATCCTTGTGTCCAATTTGAGCTATTTTTCCATTTGCTAGCTGAAATTGCGCATTGTTTCCAGGTCGGGCTGCTGCGATTCGCTCAGGATAAGCGTAAGCTAAAAGTAAACCCGTCTGCCATGGATCTATTGGGTCATTTTCAGCTTGAATCCCGAACATTCTCCGATATTGGGAAGCTACCTTTTCGATTTTCTTGATTCTAGCCATATTAACCCCTCGGCTTCGGAATCTTCTCAAAGCTTCAATTCTTAAGTTCAAATCCACCCCTGAATCCTGCGGAAGTGGATCTCGTTCTTCCAAAACAGCAGCAATGTCTGTTGCCAAACCAAGTTGATCCATTCGCTTCGCAAAAATCAACATATGCGCAATGCGGGGATGACAGGGAACTTGATGGATTTCTTTTCCGTGCTCTGTCAGGTTGCCATTGACTATTGCATCGATGGATTCCAGCGTTTTTTCTGCCAAAGCTAAGGTTCCTGCTGGAGGTGGAGTCAACCAAGTCATCGATCGGATTTCCTGTTTTCCCCAAGCTTTCATATCCAAAACCAGTGCTGTCAAATCCGCTTCCATCAGTTCAGGAACTCGATATTCTGCGAGTTGCCCTTGGGTTGATTTAGTCCAAAGGCGATAGGAATGACCGGCGGTTAACCGGCCCGCTCTTCCACTACGTTGATCTGCAGAGTCCTTGCTGATCCTGTGCAGAACCAACCGTGAAAGCCCTGATCTTGCATCAAATCGATTAGATTTTGCAAAGCCCGAATCGACCACTACTTTGATTCCTTCGATAGTCAGTGAGGTTTCGGCGATGTCGGTAGAAAGGACGATTTTTCGCTTTCCTGAAGGGTGAGGAAGGATGGCTCGATTCTGCTCGGAAGGTGAAAGTTGGCCGAAAAGTGGTAGAACGACGGTATCCTGTAAGGCTCTTCGGAGGATTTCCTCTGCTTTCTTTATTTCTCCCTGACCAGGTAAAAAGACCAAAAAATCCCCATCGTGAATTTTGGTAAGAGGGATGATTTGTCTTGCTGCATCTTCACCAATTGCATATTCGTCGACTTCGTTCAAGTAATTAACTTCGACAGGATATTGTCTGCCTTTACTTTGGATGACTTGGGCACCCAAAAGACCCGAAAGTTGCTCTGCATCGATTGTGGCCGACATCAGCAAAATCCGAAGATCAGGTCGTAACACTTGTTGAATCTCCCGACAAAGTGCCAATGCAACTTCAGAATGAAGATTTCGCTCATGGAATTCATCAAAGATCACCAGTCCGACATTTTCCAACGCATTGTCTGAATGCATCATTCGGGTGAGGATTCCTTCGGTGATTACCTCGATTTTTGTTTTGGCGGAAATAGCTGATTCAAATCGAATTCGATAGCCAATGGTATCCCCGAGATCTTCTCCGAGCATACTTGACATTCGTTGAGCAATGCTTTTGGTGGCCAATCTCCTTGGCTCCAGCATGATGATTTTCTTGCCCTCAAGCCAAGTTTCGTCTAAAAGTGTAAGGGGTAAAAGTGTACTCTTTCCTGCCCCAGGAGGTGCTTGAATGATTAGGAAATTTTCTTGGGAAAGGTGGGTTATGACCTGAGGGATAATCTCTGCTACCGGAAGGTCGAAGGAATTGGCGTCAAAATTTTTAAGCATGTGCTGCAAAAATAGGTATTCTTATGTTGGCAGGGAATCCTAGTCTGGAAAGTATCTGGTAAATGGGCAGAAGAGAATGTTTTTAGTCTTAATTTTACAGTTTCGGATTTATCAGAGAAATGAATTTTACCCCTTTCCTTTTTGCAATAATTTTAAAAGATGATCATCAGAAAAGCTCTGTTTCAAGATTCAGAAACAATCGCATCATTGTTAATGCTAGCTACAGGAGAGGTCATTTACAGATTTATCGCTGAGCGAAATGCCCAAAAAGCGAAAGGCTTTTTGCTTCAATTTGTAAAATGCCAAAACACTCAGTACTCCTACCAGAACTGTTATGTGATCGAGGATGAAGGGGAAATTCTAGGAGCTTTACTAGCATATGATGGAGCAAAATTGCACGAATTACGAAAGCCTGTTTTGGATTACATTCATCAGCATTTCGACCCTCATTTACTGGTGGAAGATGAAACTCAAGCGGGTGAGTTTTATATTGATTCAATAGGGGTATTGCCAAATCAGCAGGGAAAGGGTATTGGCGCTAGACTAATTCAATATGTCATTAGTGAACAAATTTTCAAAAAAGGCCGGACACTAGGTCTTCTTGTTGATAAGACTAATCCCGGAGCTAAAAGACTTTACCAAAAATTGGGATTTGAGTCAGTTGGGGAGAAAAATCTTTTGGGAATCACTCTTGAACATTTGCAACTGAAAAGTTCAACCGGAGAATAGAAACTCGGCTTTCCAAAAGCAAAAAACCACCAAGCTTTCGCCCGGTGGTCTCTAAATGGATTTTTTAAAGAATTAAGAACCGATTTTAGCAGCTGCTTTACCGTATTCCCATCTTACTTCAAAGCCATCAGACTTCACTTCGTAAACCAATCTTTCTTCCATAGTAGAAGTCTGGGCCGAAGGGACGCTAACTCGCAATGCATCTTCTTTTGCATCATACGTATAGGCTCCCCACTGTTTTGCCACTTTATTGAAGATCAAAGTGGACTCATACTCTCCAGGAATAATGAAGAAGCTATACGTACCAGCTGGAAGTTTTTTGCCTTCTACCATAATGTCCTTTTCGGTGGTGAATGTAGTGGCATCATCAGCACCGGCTCTCCAAACTTGACCTAGAGGGACCAAATCACCCCAAATTGTACGACCCTTGACAGCTGGAGAAGAATAGTTGATAGTAATCTTTGATCCTCCAGCAGTACCTTCAGACGTTCTGGCTGGGCTTGCTTTTTCTTGTGCAGTAGCTGAAAAAGCTACAAATGCCATTAGCGCAAATGCAAACAGACTTTTTTTCAAATTCATGGTTTTGATGTAGTTTAATTATTTTTAAAGAATGGTTTTTTGATAAATTGTTCTTGTCTTCCTACTGACAAAATAGACAAAAGGTTTTTAGATTTTTACCCAAGCCTGTTTTTTGTGACTTTCTACAATCCGCTCTCCAATAATCAACTCTCTCAAACCGCTTGCAAAAGTCGGGTAGGAAGGATTATCGGGCTGCTTGCCCGTTAGAATCGCTGCATAGACCTCTTTAAACATCTGCTTAGAAGTATCCGGGAATCCTTCATTGTGACCTCCCGGAAAACTAATCAAGGCTGATGCTTCAGGATAAGCCAAACCAGGATCTTTCATCAGCTGCTCGTTTGCTTTTTCCCGCTTTCCAATCCAAAGTTCATTTGGTCGTTCTGAATTGAATTCAATATTAGACTTGGAACCCGCGATCTCGATATTCAGACGGTTTTTGCGGCCGGCACTGACTTGAGAGACAGTGATCGAGCCTTTGGAACCGTTATCAAAACGAAGCAAAACCGTTGCATGATCTTCTGTATTGATTGGAACTTCTGCGTAATCGGATGCTTGAAGTTTTTTGTCTGAATAAGTTTCAACAGCTTTCAAAGGCTTCAATCGAGTCTTATGAACTGTGGAGAAATCGGCCATCACTTCGGTGATTTTCAAGCCAGTCACATATTCTGTGATGTCAAGCAAGTGAGAACCGATATCTGCAATCGCTCTTGAATCTCCGGATTTGTCCGGTTCCAGTCTCCAGTTGTAGTCAGTTTGAAAGAAAAGCCAATCCTGAAGGTATGAGCCCATCACAGAATAAACCTCACCCAAATCGCCTTTTTCGCGCATGGTTTTCATCTGCCGAACCATCGGATAGTAGCGCAGATTGAAGTGGACAGCATTGACTAAGCCTGTAGCAGAAGCAATTTTCACCAATTCTTCTGCTTCTTCTATTTTGACTGCCAGTGGTTTTTCACAGATGACATGCTTTTCAGATTCTAGGACAGCTTTTGCTTGCGCAAAGTGAAGGAAATTCGGCGTGCAGATGTGGACGACATCAATATCGTCCTGCTTTAGCATTTCGTCAAAAGTATAAGCTCTAGGAATGCCAAGGAGTTTTGCCTTTTCATTGGCGAGTTCTTGAGTAACTTCGCAAAGTGCTACTACTTCGACATAGGGTAATCTTCTAAGTGCCTCAAGATGAGCAGGACCGATAAATCCGGTGCCTACAATGGCAGCTTTGATAGTTTGGGACATAGGTTTAGGGTTTTGTTAAAAAACAGAAGGATCGAAGATAAATAAATAATTTTCAAGAATCAGGCCGTGAAATCAAACAATTAAGCAGAAAAATATTGAACTTTTAGCTCAACCAAGACTAAAAGATGAATTTTTGGAGGAAAAGAACTCAAGCATTTGATTTTCAAATTACCAGAAAATGTAAGCACTGCGAGGCGTCTTTTCAAGGCAAATTCTGCAACATCTGCGGTGAAAAAGTGCTGGAAAAAGAGGATCAAACACTTAAAAATTATCTACTTAATCTTCTTAATGCCTATACGTTTATAGATGGGAAATTTTTCAATAGTTTAAAAACACTTACTCTAAATCCAGGAAAAATAACAGCTGATATCTCAGATGGAATAACTGTACCCTATATGCAGCCCATTTCCTTTTTCGTTCCTTCTATTCGTCGAGTGATGGAATTCACTTGGTGGAGAAGTATTCTTGGAGGAATTTTGCTGGTCTCAGCGCTGATCGTAGTTATTACGATTTACCGACTCACGCTTTTTTTGGCCACATTTTATACGCTTTGAGATGAAAAACTTGAATAAATCATCCCGATTTGAATACATAAATATAACCATACTCCTAATCCGATTTTGGCTTGGAACGGTCATGCTCAAACATAGCGGAACTTATCTTTTTCAAGGAAAAGTACCAGAACTGGCTGTTTTTCTTGATTCTTTAAATTGGCCATATCCTTTATTTATGGCTTATGCCTCCCAAATCACAGAGTTTCTAGCAGCGATCTTGATTTTGATTGGAATCCGAATTGGTGCTTGGGTCATGGCTTTCACACTTGGAATAGCTGTGATTTTTGCTCATTCAGGAAAAATCTATTCAGAGGCAGAGTTACCCTTCAATTACTTTTTGATGAGCCTAGTACTTAGTTTGATTGGTTGTGGAAATCCTAGTTTTGATAGGTTTTTTTCAAAAAAGCGAAATAAGTATTAGAAATGAGCTCAAAATCAGATTTTTTGATTCATTCATCCCTAAGTACTGCAACTCATCCAAAAACCAGGCAACTGACCTGAATTACAATTCGATAAGCCGAAAATATTCTATATCTTAAAACTCTGAATAAACTCAAAACTCATGGCAAACTTTAATCTGAAAATCAATGGAAAGTCCCACTCCGTCGATGTAGATGACGATACTCCACTTTTGTGGGTTCTTCGGGATCACTTGGGATTGGTCGGTACTAAATTTAGCTGCGGGATCGCTCAGTGCGGTGCTTGCACTGTTCATATTAATGGGAACGCAACTTTTTCCTGTTTGACACCTGTCTCCAGTATCGGCAACTCTGAGGTATTAACAATTGAGGGGCTTTCTGAGAAAGGTGATCATCCTGTCCAAAAAGCATGGGCAGAAGTAGATGTCGCCCAGTGCGGTTTTTGCCAATCAGGTCAAATCATGACCGCTGTTGCACTATTGAAAAGCAATCCAAGTCCTAGCATGGACGATATTGATAATGCGATGAACCGAAATATCTGTCGATGTGGTACCTATCATAAAATTCGCGAGGCTGTCGCTCTAGCCGCTAAAACCAAATAATCATGGCAACACTAACGAAAGCAAGCAGAAGAGACTTCCTCAAAATTGCAGGAACCTCAGTAGGGGGATTAGTTATCGGTTTTAGCTGGTATAGCTGTGATTCTCCAAAAATGGAGGTGCTCAGTACAGATGAAATTCTTTCCCAAGCCAAGTCATTCAATAGCTATTTGTCAATTTCTCCAACTGGAGATGTAGTGATTTATTCTCCAAATCCAGAGTTGGGACAAAACATAAAGACCTCCTTCCCGATGGTGGTCGCAGAGGAATTAGAGGCTGATTGGGAAAAAGTGCGAGTCGTGCAAGCCAATCTGGATCCGGCCAAATATGATCGTCAGTTAACCGGTGGGTCCGGTGCAATGCCGCATAGCTGGGAGCGCTTGAGAAAAGCAGGAGCGACCGCCAAGTTTGTTTTGGTAGCAGCTGCCGCAAAAGCTTGGAATGTTGATGCCTCAGAAATCACAGTTGAAAAAGGAATCATTTCTCACAAAGGATCTGGAAAAAGTGGTCATTTCGGAGAATTTGTAACTGAAGCTGCCGCAATGACGGCACCTGAAGAAGTGACCCTGAAAGATAAAAAAGACTTCAAAATCATTGGAACCGAAGTAAAAAATGTGGACGCCAAAGAAATGTACACAGGCAAGCCAATGTATGGTTTGGATTTTTATCGAGAAGGTATGCTTCATGCGATGATACAGCGGGCACCTTTTGGGATGAAAATCAAATCTGTTGATGATTCTGCAGCTAGGGGAGTTTCTGGAGTTAAAGATGTGGTGACATTTGGAACAAGTGTGGCAGTAGTAGGAGAGTCTACATGGCCATTGCTGAAGGCTAAAAAGCTGCTACGAATCGACTATGAACCAGACGGACCAGTTGAAAGCACTTCAGATCATGATCGTATTTTTGCCGACTTGATGGCAAATGCCAAAGGTGATGTCAAGCGAAAAGATGGAGATTTTGTTTCTGCAATAAAAGGTGCTGCTCAAGTGATAACTGCTGAATATCAGTGCCCTTTTATTGCACACTCGCCGATGGAGCCTGAAAATTTCTTCGCTCACGTACAGGGAGATAAAGTAGAGCTGATAGGTCCAACACAGACACCTGATAGAGCAAGACAAGCTACTGCCCAACTTTTAGGCATTCCTCTTGAGAATATTACTGTTGAGCTAACTAGACTAGGGGGAGGATTTGGAAGGAGACTTCGCGCAGACTTTGTGGAAGAGGCGGTGGAAGTTTCCCGAGCTATGAATGCCCCGGTAAAAGTTACTTGGAGCCGTGAGGATGAATTGACCGGTGGCGCCTATCGACCGGCGGTCCGATATCGATTTGAAGCTGGTTTGGATGAATCAGGCAATATGATAGCATACAAACTTCGAGGCGTTGGAATGAATGCAGGTAACTGTACCAGAGAAAATAACTTCCCGTCCGGAGCTGTCGCCAATGTATTGATCGAAAGTATTGAACACAAGTCAAGTGTTACAACCAACGCTTGGAGGGCTCCGATCACGAATTTCTTAGCTTATGCCGAGCAAAGTTTTTTGGATGAAGTAGCGCTTGCAGCTGGAAAAGATCCGGTTCAGTTTCGCTTGGATTTGTTAGACCAAGCCAAAACTTCACCAGTTGGTGGAGATTTGGGATATGATGCTGATCGAATGATTGGAGTAATAAAAGCCGCAGCAGAAAAATCCAATTGGGGTAAAGATCCAAATGTGAAGCAAGGCTTTAGCGTTTACTATTCTCACAGATCTTATGTAGCTCAGGTTGCAGATATTGCAATGGAAGGAGGAACTCCAGTACTTAAGAAAGTAACTGCAGTAACAGATTGTGGAATGGTAGTGAATCCTATTGGTGCTAACCATCAAGTTCGCGGTGGAATTGTGGATGGAATGGGACATGCGATGTATGGTAATCTGACCTTCGAAAATGGAGTTCCAAAGCAGAAAAACTTCGATTCGTATCGCTTGATCCGGATGAAGGAAGTTCCAGAAATCGACACTCATTTCTTAGACACGGGATTTGACCCGACAGGATTAGGAGAACCAGCTTTGCCCCCTACAGGAGGAGCGATTGCGAATGCTATTTTCTCTGCAACGGGCAGAAGACTTCGAAGTCAACCATTTATTGAGCAAAAAGAATTCTCTGATATTAAAATGGAGATTCGAAGAGCTTAAAAATTTGATATTTGATAGTTGAATTCAATTCAAGGTTATGCTGCTTCTCCGGAAGCAGCATTTTTTATTTTTAACCATTAAGGAAATTAAGGGCATTTAGTTTTGGGATTTCAATCGTTTTTGAGGTATTCCCATTTTAAAAAATCGGAAAAGCTTAAATGTGAATCACTTAATTTTCTAAACTCTCTTAATGGTAAAAAAAAGACCTGCTAGGTTTTTACAATCTGTTAGGTCTTGTATTTGTTTGTGGTTATGCTGCTTCTCCGGAAGCAGCATTTTTTATTTTTAACCATTAAGGAAATTAAGGGCATTTAGTTTTGGGATTTCAATCGTTTTTGAGGTATTCCCATTGTAAAAAATCGAAAAAGCTTAAATGTGAATCACTTAATTTTCTAAACTCTCTTAATGGTAAAAAAAATAACCTGTTAGGTTTTTACAATCTGTTAGGTCTTGTATTTGTTTGTGGTTATGCTGCTTCTCCGGAAGCAGCATTTTTTATTTTTAACCATTAAGGAAATTAAGGGCATTTAGTTTTGGGATTTCAATCGTTTTTGAGGTATTCCCATTGTAAAAAATCGGAAAAGCTTAAATGTGAATCACTTAATTTTCTAAACTCTCTTAATGGTAAAAAAAATAACCTGTTAGGTTTTTACAATCTGTTAGGTCTTGTATTTGTTTGTGGTTATGCTGCTTCTCCGGAAGCAGCATTTTTTATTTTTAACCATTAAGGAAATTAAGGGCATTTAGTTTTGGGATTTC
Source organism: Algoriphagus sp. (assembly GCF_046296635.1). Lineage (GTDB taxonomy): Bacteria > Bacteroidota > Bacteroidia > Cytophagales > Cyclobacteriaceae > Algoriphagus. The sequence goes on from NZ_JBKBKZ010000001.1 coordinate 228,554, forward strand.
AATCGTTTTTGAGGTATTCCCATTGTAAAAAATCGGAAAAGCTTAAATGTGAATCACTTAATTTTCTAAACTCTCTTAATGGTAAAAAAAAGACCTGCTAGGTTTTCAAAACCTGGCAGGTCTCAAAATTAGATTAGCTTTTCAGCCTCCGATTTCAAAATCTCATTTTCATCAGTTCTGCATGACTCGATAAAGTCTGAAATCTCTTGGTTTTTAACTTGACCATTTTTCAGCAAAACACCCAAAGCCAATAATACACCGATTCGAGTTCCTACTTTTTTCGAAGCGGTATTGAATAGCGGTTCGATTTCCTCATAGCTTACTTCCTTAGCAAATTCTCTAATCGAGTTCATAGCTGTTTCCAGCTTTTCTCCGGAGAGGTTGGTGAGCTTTTTACTTATTTGTTGAATCTCGTTCAAAGCCGATCGCTGTCCTTGAGGTTGGGCAGGAGATTGTGGCTTTGGTTGATTTTGAGGAGGAGTTGCGGGATTTTGCTTTGCCCAAGAGTCTTTCAATCCTACAGTTTTATTAAATACCAGACTTCCTTCTTTGGAATCAAGATCCAAGTTGAAATATCCTAATCTCTGGAATTGGTATTTGTCTTGAAATGTGGCATTTGCTAAAAACGGCTCCAAATAAGCATTTTTAATGATCCTTAGGGAGTCAGGATTAAGAAAATCCATAAAGCTTTTTTCTTCATGAGAATCCGGCGCTTCATCCACAAACAGTCGATCATATTCCCGTACTTCTCCTTGAATAGCATGAGCTATTGATACCCAGTGAAGTGTTCCTTTTACCTTACGAATACTTGCTTCAGAACCACTTCCTGATCTGGATTCAGGGTCATAGGAGCAGTGAATTTCAAGGATATTTCCAGTTTCATCTTTAACCACAGACTCAGCTTTGATAATGTAGGCACTTTTCAATCGAACTTCCCCTCCAAGAGATAGCCTAAAGAAATTTTTACCACCATCTTCCTTAAAATCTTCCCGCTCGATATACAGTTCCCTCGAAAAAGGCACCTCATGACTACCTGAATCGGGATTCTCAGGGTTGTTTTCGGCGGAAAGCATTTCTACTTTGCCTTCAGGATAGTTAGTTATAATAAGCTTGACCGGATCAAGAACTGCCATCACTCGAGTGGCGATTTTATTCAAATCCTCACGGACGCAGAACTCCAGTAAAGAAACATCGGTCACGTTGTCCCGCTTTGCGATTCCAGCGATATCACTGAAATTCCGAATTGAATCCGGCGTATAGCCGCGTCGTCGCAATCCTGAAATAGTCGGCATTCGAGGATCATCCCAGCCTGCTACAACTTTATTCTGTACCAATTCGAGCAGTTTTCGCTTACTCATCACCGTATAGCTGAGATTTCGACGTGCAAATTCCCGCTGCTTCGGTCGCAAGAGTTTAGGATCATAAATTTGATCAATGTACCAGTCGTACAGTTCGCGGTGCGCTTTAAATTCCAGGGTGCAAAGTGAATGAGAAACCTGTTCGATATAGTCTGATTCGCCGTGGGCCCAATCATACATCGGATAGATGCACCACTTATTTCCGGTACGGTGGTGATGCGCATTAATGATTCGATACAAAATCGGATCACGCATGTGCATGTTAGGAGATGACATGTCGATTTTGGCACGAAGAACATAACTTCCGGCAGTAAATTCTCCATTTTTCATTCGCTCAAAAAGATCCAAGCTCTCTGAAATTGGACGATTCCGATAAGGACTTGCAGTTCCAACAGTGGTTGGAGTACCTTTTTGCGCAGCTATTTGTTCTGAAGTTTGCTGATCGACATAGGCTTTGTTTTCTTTAATCAACTGAACTGCCCAATCGTGGAGCTGCTGAAAATAATCAGAAGCATAGCATTCGTTAGCCCATCTGAAACCCAACCATGAGATATCACGCTTAATTGCATCTACATATTCCTGTTCCTCTTTGGAAGGGTTGGTATCGTCAAATCGCAGATTAACAGGTGCATTGTACTTTTCGCCAAGGCCAAAGTTCAGACAAATCGATGCCGCATGTCCGATATGTAGGTAGCCGTTTGGTTCTGGAGGAAATCGAAAGCGAAGTTTTTCTTGAGGAAATCCATTTGAAAGGTCTTCTTCGATGATATGTTCTATAAAATTCAGTGATTCTGTCATAGCCTAAAATTCAAGGCCAAAATTACTTCAAATGCTAGGAATTGCAACCAAAAGCAAGATTCTATCCGGTCTTTTCAGCGATTTCAAAAAGATTGAATTTAGGATTATATCCATTGAATATTTTCTCTAGCCACTTGAGTTTTGTATCAAAAAATGTTTTATCGCTCATAGAAGAAGCAGATTTGTGAATCCTGCTGATGAGGAAAAAATCCTGCTAAAAAATTGATAAAGGGACTAATGGTCAATTACCCGAATGTTAGGCAAAATGACAATTATCGGCTCACCCTTATTTTTAGGTCTTTGTAAGCCAATCTAATGCGTTTATTTTTTTTATTCCGTTATATGTACCTGTGTCGTAGTCCATTGTAATTAAAAGTTTTTCGTGATGGTCTGCAATACTTTCTAATGGCGCTAACTCACGTTCTAAAGTCGTTGCGTTATGTATTGTTTGCGAAACTTGTATGTATTGTGTAAAACCTTTGTTGTTACGAACAACAAAATCAATTTCTAAATTGTTGGTTTTCCCTATCCATATTTGGTTATTTCTGCGTTTTAACTCAAGATAAATTATATTTTCAAGTAAATGTCCTGCATCGCTTGACAATTCTTTTCCAAGTAATGCGTTTCGAAAACCTAAATCCACCAAATAGTATTTTTCTTGCGTTGCCAAATGTTGTTTGCCTTTGATGTCATAACGATTTACTTTGTAAAACAAATAGGCTTCAACCAAAGTATCAATGTATTTTGATACCGTTTTGTTGTCTATTTTCTTTTTGTTTGACGTTAAAACTTTGGCAATGTTTCCTGCAGAAACGCTTGAACCAACTGAATCTAGTAAGAAGTTTACAACTTCCTGATATGATTCTTCGGCATAAATAGTATAGCGTTTAGAAATATCGTTGTCGTAAATGTTTTTGAAAACCATTTGCAAATATTCATTCGCAAAATGATTTCCGTCTGCTGAAAGTCTTACAGCTTCGGGAAAACCACCTGTACGCACATATCCGGCAAAAGCACGGTCAGGGTTTGTAGTTTTGCCTGTGAACTCTAAATATTCAGCAAAAGAAAAAGGCAATACATTTATTTCATAAGCTCTACCCGTGAGCAAAGTTGCCAATTCGCTTGATAATAAAAATGCGTTTGAACCTGTAACATACAAATCAATGTTTGGATGAACATACAAGCCTTCCAACAGTTTTTCAAACTCGGAAACGTTTTGGACTTCGTCTATAAATACATAATTGATTACATTTTTTTTAAGGTGTTTAATAATATAATCGTAAATCTCCTTCCAACTCTTTTCTGCTAAAAATCGAAATTCAGGCATATCCATATTTATTGCCACAATGGAAATTTTGCCATTTTCTCTACGCAAAAAGTCTTGAAATTGTGTCATTAAAGTTGATTTTCCACAGCGCCTAACGCCTGTGGCCACCTTTATTAAATTCTTGTCTTTAAGAACACTAAGAATATCCAAGTACCGATTGCGTGTTAAAGTTTGCATAGGTTAAAGATAATTGAAATTCCTAAAACTATTAAAAAATACAAACTTTTAGGAATTTTAAAATTTGATTTTGTTCAAATTTGGGTTATCGTATTTCAAATGTCTAGGGCCTTCCCATCAAAAATCGGTTGATTCAATGCTATTGATGTTTGTTTTGCGATGTTGTTTTTGAGTGACCGAATAACTAGGATCATGCATTTGAGATCTAAATCTCATCCATCTCCCGACTCGGCCAATAAGCACCGATCAACTTTATCTTTTCGGATTCAGGATCAATTTCAAAGGTCATTTTCATCTCTTCTTTGGCTTGGTCATGAATAGCCAAGCAGGCATTAAAGTGTACCAAATCAAATTCAAGTGTAAATGAACCAGTAGTTTCTGATTCAAAATTCAAATCCGGTTTGAGTTTAACTTTCTCTGCAACTGCTCCCTCTTTTTTATAATAGTAGGACAGAAAAATACCCAAGTCTTTTTCCTTTTCTTTTAAAAGTGATTCCAAATCCTCTTTTGGAGTCTTGGATGTAGGAAAATCAAAAGACCATGTTTCTTGCATAATGTTAAATTGTAAACACAAGTTACTTCAATCCTTTGAGTATGGCGTGACTGAATGCATTATTTTAGTCCATTGAAATCAAGCATGATCCAATCAAACACAGGTATGATTATCTGCCATGCGAAGATTCCACCTGCCTGCTGGCAGGCAGGTGTGGCATTAAAGAAAAATTATAAACACATGAACTACCCGACTTACCTCGACTACAACTCAACTACTCCCTGTGCACCCGAAGTCATTGATGCAATGCTCCCTTTTTTCGGAGCCAATTTCGGAAATGCGGCGAGCAAAAATCATCCTTACGGCTGGGTTGCGGAAAATGCAGTGGATGAGGCTCGAGAGAAAGTAGCGCAATTAATTGGTGCAAAATCAAAGGAAATCATTTTTACATCTGGAGCTACGGAATCCATCAATCTTGGAATAAAGGGAACTTTTGAGGCTTATCTGGGAGAAAAGCAGCATTACATCACCTGCCAAACAGAACACAAAGCGGTGTTAGATACTTTCGCCGAAATTGAGAAAAGAGGAGCCGAGGTCACCTATTTACCTGTGAATTTAATTGGCGAAATAAACTTGGAAAAACTTGAAAATACCATACTTCCCCATACCAAAATGATCTGCCTCATGTGGGCAAATAATGAGACTGGCTATATTCACCCTGTTCAAAAAATCGCTGAATTAGCTGAATCGAGAAACATTATCTTTTTCATAGATGCGGTGCAAGCGGCGGGGAAGATCTCTGTTTCGACACAAAGAATTCACCTGATGGCGATTTCAGCGCATAAGCTTTACGGTCCAAAAGGTGTTGGGGCGCTTTATGTGCGTCACAATCATGAATTGCCCAAGCCATTGGCACAAATCCACGGAGGAGGACATGAGAAAGGCATGCGATCAGGAACGCTGAATGTTCCCGGAATAGTGGGTTTTGGGAAAGCTGCGGAACTTCGACTTACTGAAATGAAAGCTGAAGGAAAGCGATTGGAAATCCTAAGAAATCAACTTGAAAAAGGGTTGTTAGAAATCTCAGATACGTTTATTAATGGTAGTCAGGAAAATCGCCTTTCCCATGTAACCAATATCGCTTTTGGTGGAGTAGAAGGAGAGGATTTGCTCAAAAAGGTCAACCAAAAAATAGCAGTCAGTTCAGGTTCGGCTTGTACTTCCATTTCACCGAAACCCAGTCATGTGCTTCAGGCGATGGGTTTAAATTCCGATTTAGGAAGAGCTTCGATTCGCTTTAGTTTAGGTAGAAATACAAGTGAAGCTGATATAGAATTCACTTTGGAATGGGTGAAAAAGAAGATGGGTGAATTGAGAAAAAACTCATAAGTATTTAATATCAATCAACCTATCCTAGTTCATTTAGTATATTCAATTATGGAAACTGAAAAGCCACACATAGTAAACGAACCCGACATCGAATACGGGGTCTATTCCTATGCTGATTATTTGACTTGGCAATTTGATGAAGTGGCTGAACTGATTAAAGGAAAAATATTTAAAAAGGCCGCTGCTGCGCCAAAGCGAATTCATCAGCGGGTGTCAGCAAAACTTCTAACAAGGCTTTTTACTTACTTAGAAGGAAAAACCTGTCAAGTTTATGATGCGCCCTTTGATGTTCGATTCACAAAGGGATCGAAGGAAGATTGTAAAATTAACGATGTCGTTCAGCCGGACATTTGTGTAATATGCGATCCGGTAAAGCTGGATGATCGAGGATGTATCGGAGCACCGGATTTAATTGTGGAAATCCTTTCTCCAGGAAATAGCAAAACTGAACTGAAGCACAAATTTGAGCTCTACGAGTCCAATGGAGTGAAGGAATATTGGGTGATTCATCCTGAAAATCAGAATCTTCTCATTTATACACTTACAGACCGAAAATATGTACCATCACCACTATTGACTTCAGGTGACATTGTAGAATCAGTTGCTGTAGAAGGTTTTAAGCTGGATTTGGAAGACTTTTTTAGAGATATAGAGTAATATTTTCCTCACAGATAACTCAGATTTTCACAGATCCTCATCATCAGTGCTCAACTCTGAAATCTGTGAGCCAAATTCTGAATTCAATCTTAACAAATCTTCCTCTGTATCTATATCTATCTTGCCCTTGGGGAATGAAATTGTCACCAAATCTTCCTCATGAGCTAGGGCGATTTTCTTTGCGCCTTCGTCACCTTTGAGATCCATTAATTCCTTGAAATAGGGGTTGCAAAAAAGAATCGGCACTCCAATCGTCTTGGAATAAGAACAGGCCACAATTCCTTTTCCTTCTTTCGCTTGAGTTGAAATTAATTTGTTCAAAATCTTGGCATCCACAAAAGGCTGATCACAAAGCATGATAATGACTTGATCCGGGGGATCAAATTTGAGCATATATTCCAACCCAATTTTGAGGCTGGAAGACATTCCATTTTCATAGTTTGGATTGGGAATATTTGGAATGCTGGATCCAGGGAAAGTTTTCTTGATTTCATCTCGATTTGCACCGAGGACCAAGACACGTTTATGTGCTTCACATCCATTTGCAGCATCTATTGCCAGCTGAAGCAAGGTTTTATCCTTGTATTTAGCGATTTGCTTTGGGTAGCCAAGTCGGGTTGATTCTCCGGCTGCCAATATGATAATTCCAGTCTTCATTTAATTTTTTCGTGTATAGGTCCCATTTTTTCTCGGAGAAAAATAGGTTGTTTTTTGTTTAATACTGCTTTTATCTCTGCTACTATCGAAAGCGCAATTTCTTCCGAAGTCTCAGCCCCAATCTCAATTCCAACAGGCGAATAAAAATTATCAGAATGAACTTCAATTCCCTTTGATTTCAGTCTTTCGATCAGTTTCTCAGTCTTTCGCTTTGGTCCCAAAATTCCGATATAAGGAATCATGCAAGTCAGCAATTTCTCCAATACAATGACTTCATATTCAAAATTATGAGTCATCAACAAAGCTACCGTATTCAAATCACAATCGATTTTACTTTCAAGTTCATCGGCAGGAGAGACAATAATTTCCTTGGCTGAAGGAAATCGTGCTGTAGTCGCCAAATTTTTCCTTCCATCGATCAGAATTAGCTCAAAACCCAGAATTTCGGCCATTTTGGCTAATGGAATCGTATCATTTCCAGCTCCGAAAAGTAGAATTCGAGTTGCGGGCTTGAGCACTTCGAAGAAAACTGAAAGCTCGTCAAACTCATCATATGTCTGTATTTGATTTTGGGGGCCTTCAAAATCTTGAATTTCTTGCTCAAGTTTTGACAAAAACTCTTTTGGAACCTTTGCTAATGAACCCGATTTAGATTCTCCTTTTTGAAGGTAAATGGTTCCGATCTGTTCTGATTTCGAATGTTTTACTGAGAAAAGCGTCAAAAAAAGCGAAGTTTGCCGATCGGAAAATCCAGTTTTAATCAATTCAATTGGATTCTCTGAATTTGTAAAATCAATCGGTTCGATCAGTACATGAATAATTCCATTGCAACCCAAACCCACTCCGAATTTTTGATCATCCTCATCTGTGGTATCGTAGGTTACCAGCATGGATTTTTGCTGAAAAATAACTGCTTGAGCTTTACGCAGCGCATCACCTTCCAAGCACCCACCGCTGATCGCACCTGTCAGATTTCCTTCCTGGGTGACCAACATTCGTGCACCGGGTCGGCGGTAAGCTGAGCCATCTACCTTCACTACAGTAGCTAAAGCAACTTGTTGATTTTCCAATTTGCAGACCTCATATGCTTGAATTATCTGCTGAAGCTCTTTCATTTAATTAATTGGAAATCAATTGGCTAATTGAAACTTCTCTTTTCTAACTGAAAACCAAACTGAAAAGAAAAGCGATACCAAGAGGTAGGTAATAAATAGGTAAGTAGCGCTTGGCAGCATATTGTTCATGCCAAACCAATCACCAGAATTAACCACAAAAAAAATAGCGTAAGCAACTTTGAGAAGTTCCCAAGCCCATGCATTGGGATTGCGGTCCATCAATTCTGTGTAAGCGTAAACGGTCAAAAACACAAATCCCCCATAATAGAAAATACCCGGAGCACCAATAGTCGAAATGTTGCCGAATAAATAACTTAGGAGCAATAGCAAGGCAATTAATTGTCCAAAACTCCAAACCAACATTCCTTTTGTTAGCTGCGGGTTATATTTCTCAAATTGATAGACATTCTCAATTTTGTGGACAGGGTATTTATTGGCGACATCCTCCGGTCTCCAACCCAGTGGCATAAACCAGATTTTAAGCTTATCTGCCCATTTTTCAGCTCTCCAGGCATCTTTGATCAGTAGCCACAGGTGCATAAAATTGATTTTGACAGGATTCCAAGTTTGTACCGGTCGAGTTACTCCATAAACGGCTGGGACATCATCCAATTCATCTTGGTAGGTCTTAAACAGTTTATCCCAAATGATGAAAATCTGCCCGTAGTTTTTGTCCAAATACTGAGGATTGATCGCGTGATGAACTCGATGAGTGGATGGGGTTACGATGATTTTCTCCAAGAAACCCATCTTCCCAATATGTCTGGTGTGGTACCAAAACTGAGCGAAAAGATGCAAGGGAGCAACGATCGCAATGACTTGAGGGGGAACTCCCAAAATTGCCGCAGGAATAAGGAAAATCCCAAAAATACGAACGATGGAAGAAATGCTTTGCCGTAATGCACAAGCCAAATTGAATTCTTCACTACTGTGATGAATGATGTGATTATTCCAAAAGAAATTGTATGTATGCGCAATTCGATGAGTCCAATAGCCAGCAAAATCAAGTGCAATGAATGCAATGACATAAGTCATCCAAGTTGCTTCAATCTGGACAAGTCCAAACTTGGTGACCAGCCATTCATAGGAAATGATAGCAATGCTTAATCCTAAAACGTCTTTTGTTACGTTGGTAATGCCTGAACTCAGGCTGGAAATCATGTCATTCAACGGAACGGTGTCGTTTCCTTTCCATATTCCCCAAAACTTTTCGAATAGTACCAGCAAGAAAAATGCTGGCATGGCTATTAATAATATTTGACCGTAAGCTTCCATCGGGTTTATCGTTTTTGGTCTAAACTTAAAAATTAACCCGATCCTAATCAAAAAGATATTTCAAAACTTAAAAAATCAGCTAGTTAAAAGGGAGATTTTTACTTTGATCAAAGCCAGTGGTTTTTGTGCGCCAGATTAATGACTTGGGCCTGAGAGTTCACATGTAGCTTTTGGTAGATATTGGCGATGTGTTTCCGAATAGTAAGTGAGGAAATATTCAATTCCACAGAGATCCGTTTGGCATCCCAGCCATTAATCAGGTGACCAAGGACTTCTTTTTCTCGGTCAGTAAGTAATTCTGGCATTTCTGATTTGGAGGTTTTGGCTACAGATTCCCTTCTGCCTAGAAGTTGAAGTGTTTTTCGAGCAATACCGGGGCTCATTGGTGCTCCTCCGAATTCCAACACATTTTGTACTGCTTGTAAAATTTTGTCGGAAGACTCATGCTTGAGCAAGTAACCTGAAGCACCGGCTTGAATGGCCTCAAAGATGTTTTCTTCATCATCAAATACAGTAAGGACCAAAAAATGAATATGTGGATAGAGGGCTTTTCCGATCCTGATCGCTTCTATTCCATTCATAATTGGCATTTCAATATCCATAAACACAACATGAGGCAAAAATCCATGTTGCAATCTTTCAAGCTCTGCAAGTGCCAATTTGCCATTTTCGGCCAGAAAGCTCATTTTCAATAAATTGATTCCATCGGTTTTCATCCGAAAACTTCTCACGTTGACGGGATTATCTTCTACCAAAGCGATTCGATACTGCTCCATTTTTCAAATTTCAGTGAAAAAAAATAAAGACGACATAATCAATTTGTAGTAGGCTCAATGCGGACTGAAGTACCCGAAGCACCAATGATTCCTTGCCAAGAAATTTTCCAGCCAGAATTTCTGGCTCGTTTTTTCATGTTTTCCAGCCCATTTCCGGCACTAGTTGACAATTCTTGGTTCAATCCTTTTCCATTGTCAGCCACTTCAATGGACCAAGAGTCATTACTTTTCAACTGTATCCTCAGCTGTCGGCAATCACTGTGCCTTAGCGCATTATTTATCGCTTCTTGAAGGATTCGAAATAAGTTAAAAGCCTCAGCAGCGGGAAGAATTCTGTCCTCCATGATTTCTTCTATAAAGTTAATTTGGATTTCAGGATAAGAAGAATTCAGCCGTTGGAGGTATAATTTCAAACGATCACTTAGTGCTGTAAGACTTAAGGAATCATTTTTCAAAGCCCAGATAGTGTCATTCAATTCGCTGATCATGGATCTCGAATTGATTTGAAGTTCCCTTAGAGCCCTTTTGCCCAAATCATCCAATCGTTCATCTTTGATGTATTCCAGATTTGAGGTGATAGAAGCTGCAAAAGCACCTAGATTGTCATGCAAATCGGAGGATATCCGCTTTCGTTCCTGTTCTTTGGCTTCAAGAATAGATTTTTGTGCTTTGAATTTTTCCGCCTCCTGGAATTTTACTCGTTCAATTTTTTCTTTTCTTCTGGAAAATACCATTAAAAGTGTCGCCAAAAGAATGACTATGGCTAATGCGGCAAAGGTTCCATAAGCCACCCGCTGCCTTCTGATCAGGTCCAATTGCTGCTGAATGATGGTATTTTCCTTCTGTTGAACTTCATATTGGGTTTGAAGTTCTGCTAGCGCACGTTCAGAGTTTTGAGTGTAAAAGACATCTTTTGCTTGGATTATTTCTTCCAAGGTTTCCTGATACTTTTCCGAATCTCCGGAAGCTTTGTAAGCTTTGCCTAGAGCTTCAAAATAGATTAATCGCAAATTTATCGAGTTGGTCAATGTCTTCGAATCCAAAGTATTTGGATCAGTTAAGGTGCCTTGGAGTATAGTATTGGCTAAATCAATTACTTTTTGATATTGACCTGATTTCAGATAAAAATTGAGCAAAGCCTCCTTGTCATCTGTATATAGATTTTGGTCCCCGGTCAGTTTGCGGGCTTCCAGCAATTCGATCAGGGAATTTTCAGCTTCGATCAAATTTCCCTTTTTCAAAGCCAATTCAGACTTTCGCTGCAAAGCCATGGAATAAATGGGAAGATTGTTGATTTGTTTGCTCAATTCTACTCCCTGATTGATGTAAAAGAGCGCAGAATCTTCCTGTGCCAAGCGCAGAAATGCATTTGATTTATTGACAAAAATTGAAGCTTTAACCGTCTGAAATTCATTACTTTCGCCTAATAATACTTCTGCTTTTCTGATCCAAATAAGCGCTTCATCTGCTTGATCTCTTGCTAAAGCTATCGAGGCAATTGAGTTTTGATTGATTGCCAGATTAAGTTTATCGCCAATTTTTTCGGCTTCATTTACTAATCGGTATAGGATATCCAAAGCTCCGGGATAGTCCATCCGTCCACCTTTGGAAATCGCCTTCAGACGCATCAATTTAAAGTAAACAGAACTAGTAGAAGGATCTTGAAATGAAAGTCTCGGCACGATTTCTTCAATCAAAACTGTGGCACTATCCAACCAACCCCAACGATAATAGTCCTGAGCTTTGGACAATGCACCCAATGCAATTAGGGAATCGTTTCCAGTTTGGAGCGCTAGACTGTATGCTTCATAGGCATATTTGTCCAAGGTATCCCGGGGAATATTATAATGGACATCACAGAGGGCAAGGATTGCATTCAGACGCTCTTGAGGATTTTTAGCTTGGTATATTTTGCTGCGCAAAGAATTTATTTCCACTGATTGACCTGAAGCCAAAAAGTTGATTAAGGAGAAAAACAGACAGTATATCAATTGTTTACCCATATTTTAAAAATAGCAATTTCGAAACCTCTACTCCAAATTGAGTATTTTTTTCGGGTTTTCAGAGCTACAATTTTGAATGCTTTATAACCAGGAGCATTTCCAAAATTCAAACTACTTAGCCATGAAAAATCTACAATCCATTTTATTGCTCATAGGAGTGTTTCTTCTCCTTTTTTCCTGCAAAGAATCTGAGGATACCGACCCCATAGTGCCAATTATAGAAAATCCCATTCGCCCTATGAAAGGAATGGTTCGGACCAATCTTATCGGCCGTGTACTTGACGAGCAAAATAATCCGCTTGTTGGAGTTGTTGTAAAGTCCGGAGGCAAGCAGACCATTACTGATGTAAATGGGATTTACAACTTTACCGATGTTTCCATTGATGGAGATCGGGGGTATATCGAAGTGAGCAAGGGAGGTTTTTTTGATGGTCAGCGGATCGTGGAACCATACAAGGACAAACTCACTCAAGTTCCCACTTTGAAATTGATTGAAAAAAGCTCCATTGGCACCATTACCGCTTCCACCGGAGGTAAAGTTGGTATTGCCGGAGGGATCCAAATCGAACTGCCTGCAAATGCCGTTGAGAATTACACAGGAGCCATTAATGTGGTTGCTTCCTATATTAATCCAACTTCTCACGATTTTATAGCACGGGTACCCGGTGATCTTTTTGCGGAAAATTCAGATGGGAAAATCGGTATGTTGGAATCCTTCGGTATGGCACATATCGAACTGCTGGACAACACAGGGAAAGAGCTGAAATTGAAAGCCGGTACAACGGCAAAAATTACCCTACCGATCCCACCGTCCATGGTCGGTATCGCACCTGCTACAATGAAAATGTGGTCTTTTGATGAAGCCAAAGGAATCTGGAAAGAGGAGGGAATTGGCACCAAGCAAGGAAGTGTTTACGTGGGCGAGGTCAGTCATTTTTCGGTTTGGAACTTTGACAAGTGGAATCCATTTCGGTTTATCCCAATTTCTATTAAATGGCTCTTTGATTATTTGCGCGGCACGATCAGTCCAGTTGAAGACCCTGATTTGTTGGAAGATCTTTTGAAAGATATGGAGGGAGGAAAAAGAGGCATGTCAGTCCACGTGACTAGGCAAAGTAGCGGGTCCACCGTTTATCATAGAAATTTGACCTATCCAAATTCAACGTCAAAGAATCCTTACACCGCAGATTATAATGAAGATCTTCGCCTCCCTGATGGTTTGGAGGGACAAGAAGAATTGGTAGTGAAAATCTATCCCCTCCAACCGGGTGGACCAGAATATCCGGTCAATGAACGCTACAGCCCTGTGCCGGGTGAAACTCCCGTTCCTATGCCTGAATTCGTACAAACAGACGACTCTCAGAAGGTTACAAAAAAATATAATGCCGACTTCACCAAATCTCCAACATCCAAAATTGAGGTAGTCATTCCTCCGGTAACTCCAATTGATGGCAAAGGAGCCTATATCATTAATGTTAATGGTAAATCAGTTAATTGTGACAAGACTGCTGTCAGACAAGGTTATGCCTATGCAAGCCTACGAAATGGGAATAAGGTTTTGGCTTCTGCCTATGCCCCAATCTTTAATGATGGTTTGTTTACAATCAATTATCTCATGAAGCAATCAGGTTCAGATTTGGTCAATAATGTGGTTTTAACCATTTATGATGTCCAATCCGGTAAGAAAAGTAAAGACATCACTGTCAATGTAAATCCTTCTTTGGCATATCGATTTCAGGAAAACATCTCTGTCTGCAACGAACCCAATGATCCCGTAAATCAAGTGCCTACAAAAGTTTTTTCAGGTAATTATGTTATCAATACCCCGCAACAGCTTAAGGCATTCATTGATTCAGCATACACAGAAGTGGGAGGTTTGACCATTGGCACAGCAGCTATTAATGACCTGGGAGGTATTATATCACTTAAAAAAATAGGGGGGTTGGTTATCGATAAAACCAATATTGAGAACCTTGGTGGATTAGCAGAAGTCGAAGAAATTACCGGATCCATGCGAATTCAACTGAATGGAAGCCTGCTAAACATCGCTTTCCCAAAATTAAAAACCAAATCAATGCAAGGCGGCTTATATATCCATTCAAATCCAAGTTTGCAGTCCATCACTTTCCCAAATCTGGAAGAAATTTGTACTGATGGTCAGGAATTAAGCATCTATCAAAATATTTCCCTTTCATCCATCTCCATCCCAAAATTTAAGTCGCTAGGTAATTCTTCTCAAGTGACTATATCCAATACCTTATTGAAAAATTTAAATTTTCTGACTAACGTAACTGGAGCTCCTTCCGGCAATTTGACTATCGATGAAAATAACGAACTGGAAAATCTGAACGGGATTCAAAAAATAATTCCTGTGCGAGGGGTCTTTGTCAGAGGGAATAAAAAACTTCAATCTCTCAACGGACTTATCTTGGATGTTCAAGCCTTGGAGTTCACCAACATCCAAAATAATCCGGAGCTAAATGACATTTCTGCCTTAACCTCCAAAATCAAAACTGGCTTTCAAATTGTAATTGAGAGAAACCCTAAACTTGAGACGGTAGTATTCAACAATTTGGAGAAAGTCATAGGTTTTTCGGGAATCAGAATTGCCAATTCCGATGGTTTGAAGTCGATTGAGTTCTCAAAATTAAATGAAATAGAGGGTGTATTATTTTTTGAAAATTTAAAAACCCTGACCACTGTCAAAGCTCCGGTTTTAGGCAAAATCGCTCAACGAGCCTATTTCGGTACGCTGACGTCTTTGGAGAGTCTAGACCTTCCCGAACTAATTGAAGCTTTCACCTTGGAGTTTTACAATACCAGTGCTTTGAAGGATATAAATGGGTTCAATAAGTTGGAAAAATTGAACCAACTATTTTCAGTTAGTCTAGCTGCAACACCGGCATCGTCGCTAACTTCAATTAATGGATTGAAAAGTCTAAAGACAGCTGGAGCTGTGACTATTTCGATTGATCTAAATACCTCGAAACTTGAAGAAATCAAAGGCTTAACCTCACTGACTGATGTTCAAACTGTATTCTCGCTTTCGGGTTTACCAAAGCTCAAAGAAATAAGCGGATTAGGAAATCTTACCACAGTCGGACAGGATTTCCATGTCAATTATACAGGTCTAACCAATCTGCATGCGTTCAAAAAGCTCAATCGAATAGGAAATGGATCCTCAGGAATGTTCTCACTTATCCAAAACAATGAATTGACAAATTTGGATGGACTGGAAGCTTTGAAAACCTGTAGTCAACTTTCCTTTAACACCAATCCTAAGCTCACCCAGATTAATGGACTTGCCGGACTTGAAAAAATTGCCTTAGGAGTAAGTATTTCTTCCAACAAATCACTCATGAACTTGGATGGTCTTGCTAATTGGGCTGGTGCTACAATCAATCTCATCATAACGAGTAATGAAAAACTCGCTGACTTATGTGGTGTGACCAAAATTGCAAAAAATGGAACCGTCTCTAATTATAATGTGAATTCCAATTCTTACAATCCAACTCTTGCGCAGCTAAAAGATGGAAATTGTAAAAAATAATAGGCTTTGGGTTTGAAGTAAAAACCGCCTCAATCGAGACGGTTTTTCTTTTTTTGGTCGATATGGACTTGATCTAATATCTTTGAAATTCTAAGTCACACCAAATGGATATCCCCAGTCTAGCCCAACTAAAAAAAGACCTTAGTTACCTTTCCGAAAAGGAACTGATTGATCTGATCACTGATTTGGCAAAATTCAGTAGAGATAATAAGGCCTTTCTTTACTTTAAACTTAACGAGCGTGATCAGCCCAATTTATTCGTCGATGCAGTCAAGGAAGAACTGGACGAAGCATTTCAGGTAGCAAATACACGGCATTATCATGTCGCAAAAAAAGCTGCTCAAGGAATACGCAGGAAGTTGAACAAATCCCTGAAACTGAGTAAAAACAAAGCCGATCAAGCGGAGCTAATTCTTTATTTCTGCGAGCAAATGAAGAAATACGACTATGAAAGACATCACCATCCGGTGATAGATAATCTTTTTCGAGTCCAAATTGGGAAAGCCCAAAAACTGATCTCAAGCCTTCACGAGGATTTGCAAAGTGATTTCAGTTACAGGATTGAGGAATTAATCTAAAAATCAATTTTTTTAATGAGTAGAGGTGATCTGAGATAAGAGGAGCTTGACATAAATTCTTAATTAAATATTTTTCTGAAGGTGTTCACCTTTAATGGGTCATGGTGATAGGTATATAGAAATATCCTCTAACACCATTAAAGACTTCAAAATGAACCGTAAATCACAATTTTTCATCACATTTCTGGCTTTGATGCTTATGGTTTCCTGCCAAGAAGATCCAGAACCCTCAGATCCTACAAATCCGCCTATTCCAGTGGGAAATTTTGAAGTCAAAGATCTGCAAATCAACTTGCCTCAAGGATCGTCTTTTAACTTCACAGGAAGTGAATTGTATTCTCTTGGGGAGTCATTCCCTGTCGGTGCGGATGGCAAAACGAAAACCGTGGCAATATCAGGCGTAACAAGTATTTCTTATCTTTTTGATCAAGCGGGGAAGCCAATCCTTGCGGGATTTGTCACTGATCAATCCAGTACAATTTCTCCAAAATCAACAGCGAATGTACTGTTGGCCTATACTGTGGGACTAAATTTGAGAGAACCGGGATTTCTAAAGCTTTTTTTGGATCAGGTAGATGCATTGCCTGAAGCTAAGGCATGGCAGGAGCAGTTTACTGAATTGTGGAAAAGTGATCCTCAGGTTTTGAATAAAGGCAATTACACTACACAACTTCGAGCAGTAATGGAAAAACTGGTGCCTAAGCCTAACGTTATTGACATCAGAGCCAAAGTATCTAATATTTCAGTAGATGAAGGAGACTTCAAAAGTGGACTTCAGATTTTTGAAGATGGATTAGGTCAGTTTTCGGTTAATAATCATTACCGCCGTAGAGCACATGCATTTCTTTATAAAATGTCCTACAAAGACATGCGGGATAAGTCCCATCAGATTCTTGCTGCAATCGGACCAACAGTCAAAGCAGACAAAGATTTTGCGATCTCTCCAAGAGCTGCGGCGACTTCATTTATCGGAGTATTGGGTACTGCAATTGAAGGGAAACAAGGAGATTTTGCAGAAGTGAAATCAGGCCCGATCAAGTTAGATTTATTGGATGTCGAAAGCGAAGCCACTTATAAGATCCATATTGTCGGGCCGGGTAGACCACTTCCTGTACCAGTTACTTCCGCCGAAATTTCCAAATTGAATAGGTTGATAGTTGAAACCTACGTGATCGATTATTTCTTTCCCCTCATCATGGAGATTTATGGATACAAGGATGATTTACTTGACCAAAAAATCAATATAGGAGAGGGCCCAATTGAACGATTTATCGGAGCTACCGAAGTTTTTTTGAAAGCAACTCCCGAAGTGTATGAAATTGTAAAAGAAGGAGATTTCAAAGGCGCAGCAATAAAGTCGCTCGAGCTTTTGTATTCCGGCGCAATAGATGCAACGTTCAAAGAACTTTCCGAATTTGCTTTTGATGTAATGGTTGCAGCTGCCACCACCAGTGGTGCAAAAATTCCAGGTAAAGCAGCTGCAACAGCCCAAAAAGCGATAAAAAGAGCTGGGTCAATACTTCAAGTTGTAAATACTGCACTTTTGGCAGGAGATTTTATTGCGATTTCTGAAAATATTCAAGCTTCTCGCCATATGGAGAATTGGACCATAAGGGCTCGATCTGCCAAAGTTTCTCTTTCGCCAAAAGATGCTATCATCAGAAGCCGTGGAAGTAAGGCAATCGAAGCAAAAATAAAAAATCTCCAAACTGGTGGAGATACTCACCCGTTTTTTGTCTGGAAGTCGAGTGGTAAATATGGCTATATCCAAGATACAAAAGGGAATAAAGGAGCTTCATTCGAAAGTTCTGATGCCAAAATAACCTACTATTCAACAACCTCGGCAGCACAGCTTCCTGAAGAAAACAACTGGGAATATGTCTATGTGGAAGCATTTTTAGGCTCACAATCCATCGGAAAAGACACGGTGAAATTAAATCTGAGAAAAAGTGTCTATGAAATCAAGCCAAACGGGATTACTCTTTCAGGTAAACAAGGCAATGCCAATTCCGCCACCCTACACATCGAGCGAGCAGATGGATCGGCGCCTGATTTTGCTGATAAAAAAGTGATTTGGACTACGGATGGAAAATACGGGAAATTAAAAGGAAATGGAGGATTCTCTACCACAATTACCACATTCGGTTCCAATAGCATTAATTACGAATGTACTGATAAGAATACTCAAAAGGCTACTGAAAAAGTTCTTGCCCGAATTTACGCTAAATCATCAGTCGGTGGAGATTATTTCCTTTATGAAGAACTTGAAGCTACAGTCAATATTAATAATGAGGATGATGTGATTATTCAATACGTCAATATCACAGCAGAAGCATGGGGGCCAACTGTATCAGGTAATTATACCAACTGTGGAGCGGGAACAATGTTCTATATTGATCCAGTGCCTAATGCTATAAGTTATACCGCAACAGTTATCGAGTTTAGCCCTGAGTTAATCCCAAGAGTAACAGGAACTACCCGAACGTGGCTAGCGACTGCTGAACCCGGTGAAAATGGAAAATATATATTCGCACACATATCGGCAGGAGCAGGTAGCGGTCCAACTTGGTTGGGAACTGATGGTTGTGGTAAATTTCTAGAATATGCTAAAGCAAGAAAAGGTACTGCACGAGTCATCATTAAGGTGAAAAAGCCATAAGAAATTTAAACTGAAATTAATCTAAAGTTTTTGCAGAAAATACGGGATTTATATCGCTGGCACTTATCTTAGGAAGACTAAAAACTACCCTAATATTGAAAGTACCAAAAGATATTTGGAAAGAAAATCCAGAAATTCTGCTCTCAAAAGCTTACGAAGATAACTTTGAATGGTGCGTTAGCTACGTCCGTAAAAACAGTGGAACAGCCGACAATGCAGCGGACATATTCCAGGAGAGTATCAGCATAGCATGGATCAATTTAAAAGAAGGAAAATTTCAGGGAGATTCTGAAAACTTCAATGCTTACATCAGGCAGGTCTGTAAATTCAAATGGATCAATCAACTGCGTTCAATCTCCAATAATAAAATTATTCTCAAAGAAGACCTTTCGGACTTCGAAGGAAAAACTGACTTGGATTCAGTGGAGCAAGATTCAAGTCAAATAGACCTGCTTCATGCCTCTTTTTCTTCAATTGGAGAAAAGTGCCGGGATTTACTGGATAAGTTTTATTTCAAAAGAGAATCTCTGGCAACTATAGCCCAGCAACACAATGCCACCGAGGCAAGCGTGAAAACAATTAAATACCGCTGTATGGTGCGGCTGAGAAAAGCATATCTCGAACTATCAAAAGGAAATGAATAACTATAGACCCGAAATAAGTCAGGAAGAGTTTGAAGAAATAGAAAACTATCTGCTCAAAAATCTCTCATTAGCACAGCAGGAGGATTTCGAAAAGCGGATGGAATCTGATTCAGTTTTGAGGGAAGAAGTCATTCTCCAGCAAAAACTTCTGACCGCTGTAGAATTAGGTTCATTTGCCAAAGGTGTCAAAGATGTAAAACCATCAGAAGCAAAAATCAGAAAAATTTATAATAACAAGGTCTGGGTTGTTGCTGCTGTATTCGTTGGTGTGGTCCTTTTTAGTTTCCTTGGTTATCTATTTCTGCGGGAAACTAATTCTACAGAACTTGATTTGTATTCGGCATATTTCTATGCAGACCCCGGTCTTCCTGTGGTAATGAGCAGTTCAGAAAATTATGAATTCTACGATGGCATGGTCAGCTACAAGGAAGGGAATTATGAAGAAGCAATCGCTATTTGGTCCCTACTTCCAGATTTAAAATTAAATTCTGATACACTACGATACTACCTAGGAGTCGCTCATATGAATTTGAATCAATTCGAAGAAGCTGCTGACTATTTAGGTTGGGTCACTTCCGATCCTCAGTCTGAATTTCAAACCAAAGCGATATGGTACCGAGCTTTGATTAATATTCGCCAAAATGAGATCAATCAGGCGATTGAGTTACTTGAAGTGCTTTTACCCGAAACTCGTGCGGAAGAATTGTTAAAGAAATTGAAAAAATCTCCCTAGGGTGAAACAAGCCTAAGCTATGTCTGTGCGAAGCTATTTTTTCTTGGGATTTTTTCTTTGCTTTTTGCAAATAAGGATGTTGTGTGCGCAGGATTCCAAGTTGTCCCAATCGATTAAAGCTTTTAGAAGTCAGCAATTTGACAGTGCGACATATTATTGCTTGCTCGCTATTGAGGATTTTCAAAAAACCAAACAACAAGATAGTCTGGTGTTGGCATATGTGCATCAAGCAGATATCGTTTGGGATACCAAAGGAGATCAGCAGGCCATTATAATTGCAAATACAGCCATAGCTGAATCCCAAAAACTTCCGGAAAAGCATCTAGCTCGGGTCGCTGCCAACAACAAAAAAGGTCAACTCTTGGTGCACATGGCTCGAACTGAAGAAGCAAAATTGAGCTTTCAAGAAGCAGAATTTCGAGTTCCGACAAATGACTCCATTAACGGAACAGTTGCTACGCTTTACAACAATATTTCTTGGATGTACCTCAATCTCAATCTTTATGAGGATGCCCTTCGGTATGCTGAGCGCTCCTTGGCTATTCAACTGGAACTTTATGGGCCGGATGCCAAGCAATTGATGGGAGTTTACCAGTCCCTTGGGCTAATCGCAAATGGGGCAGGTAGGTTTGAAGAAGCTGAGAAATACAGTTTGAAGCTTTATGAAATTGCCACCAAACATCTTCCATCGGGTCACCCGAACATGGGTTTGGTGCATAATCAGCTCGTTGTTATTTATGAATCGATGAGCCGATTTACTGAGGCTCTTTTTCATCTGAAAGCCATGGTCGAAGTGACTCAAAAAGCTTATGCAGATAGCGGAAATCCCCATTTTTTGGCAATAGCTTATAACAATACCGGATTTCTCTATCACTCACTTGGAGAAAATTCCCTTGCGGAAGCTTACTTCGAAAAAGCACTCAGGCTTCATCAGGTCAATTATGGAGATCAGGAATTGGGTATCGTTCAGCCGCTTGCTCATTTGGCGGAAGCCAAACGAAGTCTTGAAAAATACGAGGAAGCTGATTCACTTTTTTCCAAGGCTTACAGACTTCAATCCATGTTTGACAATGAAAATATCAAAGGACTTGCCGATCTGGAAAGCCAAATCGGAGAATTGAATGAAGACCGTTCAAATTTTGCGCAAGCAGAAAAATGGTATAGCCAATCATTGGAGCGATATAGAAGGGCGGGAGTTACAGGGACTACCATGGTCGATGAAACAAAAACATCTTTGGGAAAAACTCTTGCCAAGCAGGGTAGGACTAAGGAAGCCTTAATTCTACATGAAGAGGTTTTGGATTCTTATCACAAAAAGTATCAAAAGGGAAGCTTGTATATCGCTGCCAAATGGAATCGTATCAGTGAAACTTATCGTTCAGCAGGGGAGTGGGAAAAAGCACTTTTATACTCAGACAGCACGTTTTTGGAGCTTTTGGGATTGGCAAAGTTTCCCAATTCAAATTGGATTGATGACCTACCACTTTCCACAAGTATTGCAGAGTTTTTAAGCAACCGGATTGCGATTCTAGAGCACAATTTCAATCCTATCCCACAAAAGGAGGTATTGGTATCAATTGTCAAATTAGTCAAAAACTACGGAGGCTATCTAGAACGTAGTATTCCTGCTTTGAGAAGCCAAAATTCGATAGTAGAACTGGCAAAGAAGCAAAAGAAACTCTATCAGGCTGGAATGAATTCTGCGTGGTTATTGGCCGAACACTATGACGAAAAAGAGTATCTCGAAATAGCTTTTGAGTTTGCAGAACGGGGAAAAGGATTGCTCCTTCGACTTGCATCCAACAATCTCGTAGTGGATGAATATGCGGTGGATGAAAGTGATCTCTATTCAAAAGATCGGAAATGGCGAGGAAAAATCAGTGCACTGAATACGCAATACCTGAACACCGGAGGAACGAATGATACGCTTCTGAATGAGTTGACACAGGCCATTGAAACGTATCGGGAATTTCAGGATAGCCTCCTTCAATTGGATGATCCCCGGTGGAAGGAGCGATTTAATCTCCAACCTTTTTCCATATCAGATATCAGAAATCGACTTCTTGGCAATTACGAAACCTTGATTGAATATGCCATTACAGAAGACTATCTATATACCTTTTTGATTAGTTCTTCGGAATTCAAAGTATTCAGGCAACCTCGAAAAACGATAAGTAGTCAAGTTTCAGTTTTGCAAGACCTAAGTAAACTTGACGTTTCAAAATTTCTTTCAGCATCCTATCCTTTATACCAAAAACTCATAGAACCTCTGACTCCATTCATCAAAGGAAAGCAGTTAATTATCATACCCGACGGAGAACTTTTTGGGATAAACTTTGAAATATTAACTACAGATAATCAGATAAATGGATTTTCTAATCTCAATTATTTGATCAGAAAATATGAGATCACCTATTTGCTATCTGCTTCGAGTGCAATTCAACAACGAAGAACAAAAGAGTATTCGAAAAAAAGGGGGATATTTTTTGCTCCAGGCTTCACTCCAATAATGAAAGAAAGCTATCAAGCTCGACTTTTGGCCAAGCCTTATGAGGACCCAATACATGCACAACTGATAAGACAGCCTTTCTCCTTACTGGCAGCAAAAAAGGCCGTTTCGATGCTGAAAGGAGAGTTGTTTCTCGAGGAGGAGGCGCAAGAGTCTCGGTTTACTCAAGAGGCAGGAGCATATCAAGTTTTGCATTTGGGCACACATGGCGAGGTCAATAATTTATCACCGCTACAATCGAGGCTATTTTTAGCCAAACCATCACTTCAGGATTCTGTTCTGGATGATGGGATCCTTCATGCTTTTGAAATCTATAGTATGCAGCTTCAAGCAGAATTGGCTGTACTGTCAGCCTGTAATACAGGTACAGGCAAATTTCAGGAAGGAGAAGGAATAATTTCACTGGCTCACAGTTTTCTGTATGCCGGTTCGGCATCGGTGGTCATGAGCATGTGGGCAATCGATGAGAAAGCAAGCGCGGAAATTTTGACTTCGTTTTATAGCAATTTGTCCAAGGGAATGGCTAAAAATACAGCGCTCAGGGAAGCCAAACTTCAATTCTTAGGTGAAGTACCGGATGAATTGGCGCATCCTTATTATTGGGCTGGGCTTGGTTTGATCGGAGATTCAGCCCCGATTTCCGGACAGCGCAATTTTAAAAATTTTCTTCTTTGGGGATTAGGATTGGCTGGTTTAGGAATTCTGATTTTTCTGGGTTTTCGCTTTTTCAAAAAAGCCTAGTCCTCTTTTTTACTTTTAACAGGTTGCCAAAACTGAATAGAAAAGGTACTTTAACCCAACGTAAGTCTCATTATATGAACATTTCAATTTCTCAAGACCCTACCGAACTAGGTCAAAGAGCAGGTAAAATCGGTGCTGACCTGATTCGGAAAGCAATTCAAAATCAGGGTTTTGCTAACATTATTTTAGCTACAGGAACCAGTCAATTTGAAACTTTGAAGCAGCTATTGACTGAAAAAGACATCGATTGGAGCAAAGTGACGGTTTTTCACCTGGATGAATACATCGGAATTCCCATCACACATCCAGCTAGTTTTAGGAAGTATTTGTTGGAGCGGTTTTTTAATCAGGTTCCTCAATTGAAAGCCTACCATATGATCGATGGGGAAAATGATCCAGAGAAAGAATGTATGCGACTTTCGACTCTAATTCAAAATCATCCAATCGATGTGGCTTTTGTAGGAATTGGGGAAAATGGTCACTTGGCCTTCAATGATCCTCCGGCTGATTTCGACACCCTGAAACCTTACCTCGTGGTGGATTTGGACCACGCTTGTCGAATGCAGCAGTTTGGAGAGGGGTGGTTTCCAAGTTTGGATGTCGTGCCGACACAAGCCATCAGCATGTCAATTCAACAAATCATGAAGTCAAAAGCCATTATTTGTTCGGTTCCTGATTTGCGAAAAGCCCAAGCGGTAAAAGATTGTCTCGAAGGTGAAATCACCAATCTTCATCCCGCTTCCATTCTTCAAAGTCATCCGAATTGTCAGATTTTTCTGGATAACTCTGCTTCATCACTACTTTCCAACCATTGATCTGAAAATCTTTGGAAGCTTGACATAAAATTTGGTATTTAAGGAGTATGGAAAAATATAATTGAATCGGATTTTCTGCGAGTAAGAACAACTTCCGGCGTAGAAATTGGCGAAATATCCGTGAGACACTCACGGAGGCATCAAGACCGCCGCTGTGAGTGCCTGCCTGCCGCAGGCAAGTCTTCACTCACAGCTCCCAATAAATTACCATTTTTCTTAAGCTTAAACCCAAAACCAGCCTATGTCAAAATCTACCACTGCGGTAAAAGTTGAATCCCTTAGTCAACGAGATACTTGGATCTCGATCGTAATCATCGGGATGCTCTTTTTCATTTTTGGCTTTGTCTCATGGGTCAATGCTATCCTAATTCCCTATTTCAAAATCGCCTTCACCCTTAGTAATTTTGACTCGTATCTGGTCGCATTTGCATTTTACATTTCCTACCTGGTCATGTCCGTTCCTTCTTCTTACCTGCTCAAAGCAGTGGGATTCAAGAAAGGAATGATGATCGGATTTTTTGCAATGGCAGTGGGAGCCTTCATTTTTGTGCCAGCCGCAATGAGCCGCACGTACGAGATTTTTCTTTTGGGTTTATTCACTTTGGGAACGGGCTTGGCTGTGCTTCAGACTGCCGCCAATCCTTATGTGACTATTTTAGGTCCTAAAGAGCGGGCAGCGCAACGAATCAGCGTCATGGGCATTTTCAACAAAGGAGCGGGTATTTTGGCGCCGATTCTTTTTGCAGCAGTGATCCTGAGAGTAGGGGATAATGAAATGTTTCAACAATTGGAAACAATGGCACCTGCGGATAAAGAGGCTGCCTTGGATGAACTTATTCGAAGAGTAATTTGGCCTTATACCGTGGTTGGAATAGTGTTATTCGCTTTGGGAATTTTTGTACGGTTTTCACCACTTCCAGAAATAGATACTGAGCATGAGACAGCAGAAGTTGCCGTCGCTAATTCAGGCAAAACCTCAATCTTCCAGTTTCCGCACTTGATTTTGGGAGCTGTAGGGATTTTCCTTCACGTGGGTACTCAAGTCATTGCAATCGATACGGTTATCGCTTATGCAAATTCCTTCGGGATCGGCTTGATGGAGGCGAAAGTCTTTCCATCTTACACGCTTGCCTTTACTATTTTGGGTTATATAATCGGAATTTCTCTGATTCCCAGAGTAATATCTCAAGTCAATATTCTTAGAATTTGCACTTTGCTGGGGACAGTTTTCACCCTATTAATCATTTTCGCCTCGGGTCAAGTGACACTTTTGGGAATCACCACGGATGTGTCCATTTGGTTTGTGGTGTTGCTTGGCTTGGCCAATTCCTTGGTTTGGGCAGGTATTTGGCCTTTGGCTTTGGATGATTTGGGCCGATTCACCAAACTAGGAGCATCGATCATGATCATGGGACTTTGCGGCAACGCTATCATGCCATTGATTTATGGGTATTTGGCAGATGTGTATGATGTGCGATTGGCCTATTGGGTGCTATTTCCTTGTTACCTCTATTTGGTTTTTTATGCAATTCATGGTCATAAAATCAGAACATGGAAAATCGCCTGATCGGAAAGTCCTATTTGGATGGAAAACCGCTGGAAATTGGGATTTCTGAGGGGAAGATAAGCTCAATCTCAACTCTGGAAACTGACCTGGAAAACGACTTTTGGATTGGACCCGGATTCACAGATATTCAGGTCAATGGCTATGGGGGATTTGACTACAACGAACTCCAAACTGATTTTTTGACTTTGGGTCAAATTTCAAGGAAATTACTTCAATATGGTGTGATAAGCCATTTTCCCACGATTATCACCAATTCACCAGATAAGATCTCAGGGCTGATCAAGCAAATCGTTCAGCTTCGCAAAGCAGATCCCTTAGTAAAATCCTGCATCCCGGGAATTCATATCGAAGGGCCATTTATTTCCCCTGAAGATGGACCAAGAGGAGCACATTTCCGAGAATTTGTTCAAGCGCCTGATTGGAATTTATTCCAAAAATGGATGGATGAAAGTGAAGGATTGATCCGGATTATTACACTTTCTCCGGAATGGGAGGGAAGTATTTCATTTATTGAGAAATGCAGGGATGCTGGCATTCTGGTTTCCATTGGTCACACCAATGCTAGTCATTCCCAGATAATCGATGCAGTCAAAGCGGGAGCGAGGCTTTCCACTCATTTGGGAAACGGGATGCATGGAACAATTGCAAGGCATCCCAATTACCTCTGGTCCCAACTTTCGGAGGAAAACTTATCCGCAACGATCATCGCAGATGGTTTTCATTTACCAGCCGAAGTGATTCAGGTTTTCAAAAAGGTCAAAGGAAAAAACTTGATGCTAGTAAGTGATTCTGTGGCTATGGCAGGGTTGCCTTCTGGAGATTATGATGCTTCAGTTGGAGGAAAGGTTACCTTAACTGCTGATGGAAAACTTCATCTCCATGGCAATCTGAACACACTTGCAGGTTCGGCGATGAATATCCTTCAGGGTGTCAATTTTCTCTTGAAAAATAACATAGCTACGCTGTCTGAAGCTTGGGAAATGGCTTCTGTTCGTCCTAATCGCCTGTTTTTCCCAACTTACAATCCTCTCGAAATCGGAGCCCCAGCAGACTTAATTCAAGTTGTACAACAAGCAGATCGATCGTTAGAAATTCTAAAAATTATC
This sequence comes from Algoriphagus sp., assembly GCF_046296635.1. Classification (GTDB taxonomy): domain Bacteria; phylum Bacteroidota; class Bacteroidia; order Cytophagales; family Cyclobacteriaceae; genus Algoriphagus. The sequence continues at coordinate 255,481 of NZ_JBKBKZ010000001.1, forward strand.
AAAAACGGAGTAGAATTTTCACTTCGTAAACCCAAAAAATAAAACCTCAGCATTATGAACAATAAGCCCAATCGTCGCCATTTCATCAAAACCGCCGCCACAGGGACACTCGGATTGAGTGCGATGAGTTCGGCTTTTTCCTTCAATATCCTATCCGAATATCCACTCAAAGACAAATATCGCGTGGCTGTGATTGGAGTCAACAGTCGTGGTTCGCAGCATATTCAGGCTTTCGCCAAAATCCCAAATGTGGAGATTGCTTACATCTGTGATGTGGATTCCCGAGCTCGGGAAAATGGAATTGCTTTGGCATTAAAAGAAGGAGTGAAAATCGCCCCAATTGGCTTGGTTGATTTTCGAAAAGCACTGGAGGACCAAACACTCGATGCTGTATCTATCGCTATGCCGGATCACTGGCATACTCCGGCAGCTTTGATGGCTTTGCAGGCCGGAAAACACGTCTATCTCGAAAAGCCGGGTTCGCACAATCCCGCTGAGTCCGAACTCTTGGTTGAAGCGACCAAGAAATATGGCAAAATCGTCCAAATGGGCAATCAACGCCGATCTTGGCCACGAGTGCAGGAAGCTATGAAGGAACTCCATTCCGGAGCGATTGGAAGGGCCTATTATGCGCGTGCTTGGTACACGAATACGAGAAAATCAATCGGGTATGGAAAACCTGCTGCTGTTCCAGACTGGCTGGATTACGAACTTTGGCAAGGCCCGGCGCCTCGCTCTGAATTCAAAAACAACCTGATCCATTACAATTGGCATTGGTTCTGGCACTGGGGCACAGGAGAAATCGTCAATAATGGCGTTCACTTTTTAGATTTAGCTAGATGGGGTTTGCAAGTGGATTATCCTGAAAAATGCTATTCCAGTGGTGGACGTTATCATTTCCAGGACGATTGGGAGTCCCCTGATACTCAAATTGCGAGCTATGACTTTGCCGGAGGCAAATCAATTCTGTGGGAAGGTAGAAGCTGCAATGCCCGCGACATCAATTCCATGGGCTCAGGTGTTTCTTTTCATGGAGAAAATGGTACCCTCGAACTCCTCAACAACTCCTATAAAATCTTCGACAATGCCAATAAATTGGTCAAATCCGTGGAACCCACCACTAATACAGTAGTGGATCAGCGAGGAGCTGGGTTTGACATGGACATTGCACACTTCACCAATTTCATCAATGCGATCGACAAAGGAGAAAGTCAGATTTCTCCTTATCCAGAAATTCAAAAAAGCGTCCTGCTGTGCCATTTGGGCAATATTTCTTATCGAACAGGTCGAGCTTTGGCTATAAATCCAAATTCAGGAAGAATAATCGGTGACAAAAAAGCGAGGAAGCTTTGGGGTAGAGATTACGCAAAAGGTTGGGAACCAAAACTCTAATCAAATGGAAAGGGAGTTCATTAACCAACCCTCCAAGGGTTCCAAAACCCTTGGAGGGTTAAAAACCCATCGATTGGTCAGTATTGATGCACTTCGTGGATTCGATATGTTGATGATTTGTGGTGCGGATGCTTTTTTCAGAAGTTTTGAAGGGAAGACTTCTTGGGCTTGGTTGGATGGAGTTGCGCTGCAATTCGAGCATCCTGAATGGATTGGGTTTACCTTTTATGATTTCATTTTCCCTCTTTTCCTGTTTGTTGCGGGAATTTCTATTCCGTTTTCCCTTGGAAAATTAAGAGAAGCTAACGCTCCAAAAGCTCAGATATACCGAAAGGCCTTTTGGAGAATGATGATCCTAATCGGGTTGGGGATTTTGGATAAGAATGCTCCTTTTCCATTTTTTGACTGGGAGCAAATCCGACTTGGAAGCGTGCTTGGGCGAATCGGAATTGCGGGTTTTGTGACTGTGGTGCTATTTATGAATTTCAATACAGCCAAACGTTTATTCATAGTAGGAGGGATCTTACTTCTCTATTATGCGGCTGTGTTTCTGATTCCAGTTCCAGGTTTTGGTGCAGGTGATTTAAGTTTTGAGGGAAATTTGATTGGCTGGTTTGATCGGACTTTTCTGCCGGGAAGGTTACTTCAAGGCCAATTTGATGAACTGGGAATTTTGACAACGTTTCCGGCGATTTGCTTGACCATTTTAGGAGCTCATGCAGGAGAGATTTTGAGGAAAGCCAATGTTTCCGAAAACAACAAACTAAAGGAATTGGTGCTGACCGGGATGATTTGCATTGGCATTGCGTTGGTTTGGAACATTCATTTCCCAATTTTCAAGCGGATGTGGACGAGTTCATTCATTATGCTTACCGCTGGAATGGCATTCCTGTCCATGGGTTTGTTTTACTTGATCATTGACATTTTCAAGTTTCAAAAGTGGGCCTTCTTCTTTGTGGTTATCGGAATGAACAGTTTGACGATATACATGGTCTATCGATTTGTCAATTTCAGACATACATCCAGACTTTTGTTTGAGGGACTTTATAAGCCGTTGGGAGAAAATTGGTTTCCTGTGATGGAAAGTTTGGGGGCTTTGTTGTTGGTTTGGCTGTTCTTGTATTTCCTATATAGGAAGAAGATTTTCTTTAAGGTTTAGAGTGCTGAAAGCACGTCCTGTAAAAGCCCAGAATGCATTTCTGGGATTAAAAGACGAATAGTTTTCCAGAGTGCTGAAGGCACGATCAGTGTTTGAATTTATACAGTTCGCGCCTTCAGTGCTCAAAATGGAATCAGATTAAGTAACCCCAAATTGCATTTGGGGCTTTTACACGTTGCTCCTTCAGAGCAATTGGATAGATGTTTAGACCCAGTGCTAAGCATGTTCTGTAAAAGCCCTGCAGACAGGCCAGAATGTAACTCTGGGGAAAAACGTTAGGTATAAAAGATACCTTTAATAAAAATTATGACATTAAATGAACTTAATTAAATACTTAATTTTCAATTATCTATGAAATCATCCCGTCGATCATTTATAAAGAAAACTACCGCTATTGGAACAGTAGCTAGTTTAAGTTCACTGCCTTTTTCTCTGCTGGCAAATGCCAAAGACCATCCCACCAAAATCGGAATAATAGGACTTGACACCTCTCACTCACCTGCTTTTGCGAAGCTTTTTAACGCTGAAAATCCGAAACCTGAACTGGCTGGTTTTCGAGTAGTGGCGGCTTATCCTTATGGCAGTCGAGACATCAAATCCAGCATGGATCGAATCCCTGGATACATCGATCAGGTCAAGGAATTGGGAGTCGAAATTGTGGATTCAATTGAGGCTTTGCTTGAGAAAGTTGATGTGGTGCTGTTGGAAACTAATGATGGCAAACCTCACCTGAAGCAAGCCAGAGCGGTGTTTAAAGCCAAAAAGCCTGTATTTATTGACAAGCCTGTTGCGGGATCTTTAGCAGATGCAATGAAAATCTATGAGGAAGCAGAGGCTGCTGGAGTTCCCATGTTTTCTTGTTCGTCGCTTAGATATCAAAAAAACGTGCATGCTGTCCGCCACGAAAACAAAATCGGAAAAGTATTGGCTTGTGATGCGTTTAGTCCCGCTACACTGGAGCCCAGCCATCCTGACTTATTCTGGTATGGAATTCATGGAGTAGAAATTCTTTTTACTGCCATGGGTTCGGGCTGCGAATCGGTCACTCGATTTTCAACTCCAGATGCGGAAGTAGTCGTGGGAACTTGGAAAGACGGTCGAATCGGAACTTTCCGGGGAATGCGAAGTGGAAAACATGACTATGGGGGAACTGCATTTGGCACTGAAGGAAACCTGTTTTTTGGTCAATTTGAAGGGTATGAACCTTTGGTTGTGCAGATCGCAGACTTTTTTCGGACAAAAAAATCACCAATCGATCCTCAAGAGACGCTTGAAATCTATGCTTTTATGGAAGCAGCGGATGAAAGTAAGAGACGGGGAGGGGCAAAGGTAAGATTGGATTCGATATTGGTAGGTTGAGTTTGTTTAATCCGTCCTCATTAGTAGTTATAATGAATTTCATACACTCCAATAAATTTATTGGAATCCTGAAAGCCAAGTACGGATTTATGGGAAACTAGGAGAGAAAAAGACAAAAATGATTTGGATCCAAATCATTTCATTAATTTTATGATTTGTGTACAAATCAATATGTCAAAACTGAAAGCTAAAATACTGTTTGGTTTCAGCCTCCTTTTTTTGTCAACTCATCTAGCTGGAATTGCCCAGCAAACCTTCACCCGCGCCGATACCCTCCGGGGTAGCATCACACCCGAACGCGCTTGGTGGGATCTGAATTACTATCATTTGCAGGTTGAAATTTATCCTGAAACAAAATCCATAAAAGGTTCAAATACTGTTCGGTATCAAGTAGTAAATGAAGCTCAGGTTTTACAGATTGATCTACAGGAACCTTTGAAAATCACATCCGCAACACAGGATGGCCAATCACTTGAAATGCGAAAGGAGGGAGCTGCCCATTTCATTTCTTTGGTGAAAAAGCAGCTGCCTGGCAATTTCGAAGAGGTCATCATCAGTTATGAAGGTCAACCTAAAGAAGCGATTCGGCCACCTTGGGATGGAGGGATCACTTGGCAAAAGGATGCGAATGGAAAGCATTTTATCGCTTCATCGAACCAAGGAATAGGATCAAGCGTCTGGTGGCCGACTAAGGATCATCCGGCTGACGAAGTGGACAGTGTGCTAATCAGTGTGACAGTTCCTAAAGGTCTCATGGATGTTTCCAATGGCCAGTTAGTCGGAATCGATATGGGCACTTCCACCGATACTTTTCATTGGTCGGTTATCAATCCCATTAATGACTATGGAGTAAATATCAATATTGGTGATTACGTCCATTTTGGAGAAAAATACCAAGGGGAAAAAGGTGAGCTCGACATGGATTATTTTGTCCTAAGAGATAATCTCGAGAAAGCCAAAGTTCACTTTCAGGACGCAAGACGGATGATGGAAGCTTTTGAACATTGGTTTGGGCCGTATCCATTCTATGAAGACGGATTCAAATTGGTCGAAGCTCCTTACTTGGGTATGGAACATCAGAGTTCTGTGACTTATGGCAATGGCTATCAAAATGGCTATTTTGGCAGAGATCTCAGCGGCACTGGCTGGGGAATGAAGTTTGACTTTATCATCATCCACGAGTCAGGTCACGAGTGGTTTGCCAATAATATCACCTACAAGGACGTGGCAGACATGTGGATTCATGAAAGCTTTACTAACTATTCAGAAAGCCTCTTTTTGGATTATTATTATGGAAAAGAAGCCGGACAAGAATACGTCAGAGGTACTCGAATCAACATCAACAACGATCGTCCCATCATTGGGATCTACGGAGTAAATCAGCGGGGTTCGGGAGATATGTATTATAAAGGAGGAAATATTCTCAATACGCTACGCGAAATCATTAATGATGATGAAAAGTGGAGAATGATCCTCCGGGGCCTGAATCAGGAATTTTACCATCAAACGGTCACTACGCAGCAGATTGAGAATTACATTTCGCAAAAAGCCGGAATTGATCTTTCCCCATTCTTTGATCAATACCTCAGAAACAGTGCAGTGCCTATATTGGAATATTATTTCTCAGACGATCAGACACTGAATTTCCGCTGGGCAAATTGCATCGCTTCTTTTGATATGCCTGTGGATATGGAATTAGGTGAAAAGAAAATGCGCATCAATCCAACGACACAGTGGAAAAAGTTGGCGGTAAATCAGAAAACTGATGTGACAGTGGACCTCGATTATTATGTGGGGAGCTTGAGGGTTAGATAAGAGGGAGTTGGAAGACCGTAGACAGAAGACTGAAGCAAAATTCAACCGTCCTTGAAATTAAATTAATATTTTGAGTGAATTGCCATATGTATGAGATTCGATTCTATCTCTACCTTTTACACCTGCATTTCCCCACCTAAAAGGCTGGTTCAAAATATCATATAAACAAGGCTTGCAGACTGACTATTTTTATTCAACTTCAGTCAAACCATATCATCCTTATGAGAAATTTCTTCTTTTTCACTCTTCTAATTTGTGCTTTATCGTCTTGCAGTAAATCTGAAACTACAGAAGACCAATCCAATCGTCAATTTGTTGACGTGTCTGGAATTGATCCCGACATCAAACCTGGCGACAACTTTTTCATGCATGTGAATGGCAGATGGTACGACACGGCCAAAATTGCTGACGATCAAGTAGGGGTGGGGTCCTATTCATTTTTGAATATCCCGCAGCGGCAGCTTTTGGAAAATATCCTGGAGGAAGTTTCCGCCGAAACCCATCCAAAAGGAACCAATGACCAAAAAGTAGGAGACTTCTACGCCTCCGGAATGGCTACCGAAGTGATCAATGCACGTGGTTTCGAACCTGTTCGGCCAATTCTAAAGGAAATCGATGGAATTCAGGATATACCTAGTTTAATGGCTTTTGTCACGACGCAGATCAGCCGCGGGAACAATTCCATCATTGGAATGAATGTCTCTCCGGATCAGGAAAATAGCAGCATCAATATTTTGCATTTCAGTCAAGCCGGATTGGGTTTGCCGGATCGGGATTATTATTTCAAAACCGACTCCGCCACCATTGGAATTCAAAATGCATATAAAGTCTATATCTCAACACTTTTTGAACTGACTGGATCAAGTCAAGCCGATGCCCAAAAAAGTGCCAATGCTGTATATGCGATTGAAAAATCACTGGCTGAATCCCATAAAACCAGAATCGAACGCCGAGTAGTTAAGGAGAATTACAACAAAATGGCTGTTTCTGAACTGGATTCAAAAATGTCGAGAATTGGTTGGAGCAAAATACTGAATCAACTCAAACTGAAGGCCGATTCTGTGGATGTTCGTCAGCCTGCATACTACATCAAACTCAATGGTTTGCTGAATTCTGTTAGCCTTTCCGATTGGAAAACATACCTGAAGGCCAACTCTTTAGTGACTTATTCGAGCGTTTTAAGCGAGCCGTTTGAAGCGGCCAACTTTGAATATGAAAAAGTGCTCCTTGGCCAATCCAAACAACTGACTCGAGCTCAGCAAATGGTCAACAAAGTAGATCGTCAGTTGGGGTTTGCTTTGGGGCAATTGTATGTGAAGCGGTATTTCAATGAAGATGCTAAAAAACGTATTTCTGACTTGGTTGACAACTTGCAGATAGCCTTCGAAACCCGCATCAAGCAGCTGGATTGGATGGGTGACAGCACCAAAACGAAAGCGATTGAGAAGCTCTACGCCATCACTAAAAAAGTTGGATATCCTGATGTCTGGAGAACTTATGACGCAGTGACCATCGACCGGGAGAAGTACTTTGAAAATGTGGTGGCATTGATGGAAAACGACTATCAGTACCAAGCTGCCAAACTCAATAAAGCACCAAACAAGGACGAGTGGGGGACCACGCCTTCGACGGTTACCGCATATTACAATCCCTCTCTGAATGAAATCGTCTTTCCTGCGGGAATATTGCAATTTCCGTATTTCGATCTCTATGCGGATGATGCGATCAATTACGGAGGTATCGGCATGGTCATCGGTCATGAGCTGACACACGCTTTTGATGATCAGGGAGCGCAATATGACAAAGATGGAAATGTCAAAAACTGGTGGACGGATGCTGATTTCGCCAAATTCAAAGCGAAGACTCAGCAACTCACCGAGCGATACGATTCATTCACCGTGTTGGACAGCGTACCTGTAAAAGGGGCGATGACGATTGGAGAAAATACCGCTGACAATGGAGCGCTCTACATTGCTTACGAAGCCTTTAAACTCACCGAACAAGGACAGGATACCACCAAAATCGACGGTTACACGCCGGACCAACGCTTTTGTTTATCGATAGCCAGAATCTGGAGAGTCAAAACTCGGGATGAGTTTATGCGCAACTATGTGAATACCAATTCCCATTCCCCAGCAATGTGGCGTGTCAACGGCCCTCTGATGAACTTTGATCCATTTTACACCGCCTTCAATGTGCAGCCTGGAGATAAGAATTACAAGGCAGAAGAGGAGAGGATTAGGATTTGGTAGGAGAAATTGGGAAGTTGGGAAGAATGGAGGTAGGGAAGTAGGATAGGGTTATAGTTGTCGTGTTGGCTAGTGAATCGGATTCAAAATCCTTGGATAGGTAATTCGACATTGCAAATGTCGAATAGCGGAAGTTGTTGAGAGTGAATCTTTTTGCTAAAAAGTAGTTATAACAATGTTAGTACATTATATTTAGCTATGGTAAAGACGCTGACCAAACTCGGAAATAGTAAAGCATTGATTATTCCGGCAGAATTGATCAAAAAATACGGTTTGGATGAAGTTATTTTGGAGGAAAAGCCAGAAGGAATCTTAATCAGGTCGGCCAATGAACTGACTAGTTTTCAAAAGTCGGTGGATGAATTACGTCAATACAAAACTGAAATTTACAATCGAATGGAGCTTCAGGCAAATGAGCCTGAGACGATTGAATATTACAAGAAACCTGAAAACGATCTTTCTGATCTTGATTTAGATATTATTGAAGAATGAAACAGGGCGAAATTTGGCTGGTGGATTTTGCGCCTAAAATCGGACAGGAAATTGACAAAAAGAGACCTGCGATTATTGTAAATCACGATAGCATGGGAGTGCTTCAGTTAAAAGTAGTTGTTCCGATAACCGATGTTGGTCAATCAATCAAAGATTGGCATATCAAGCTTTCACCCAATTCCAATAATGGATTAAGGAAAGAAAGTTCAGCAGATTGTTTTCAGGTAAAATCAATTTCAAAAGAACGATTTGAAAGACGACTTGGCGTTCTTTCTCAAAATGAGCTTGATCTAGTGAAGCTTGGTCTGATGAAGGTTTTGGATTTGTTTTAATTCTTGGGAAAAAGACACTTGTTATTCTGATAAAAGTGATCAAGTAGCGGTCTGTGAGAAATGATTGATTTACGCCGTGACTCCAATAGCACAGAGTGGATCATTTATCATAATCGCCAGTGAAGTAACTAAATACAAGATAATGCCATCTGAATCAGCGAAGTACTCGGCTTTGACTACTCCGAAATAATCGCGGATTTCACCCAGTTTTTGGCCTTGTTTTACCAAATCTTCGAGCTTCACATCCGGATACCAACAGCCTTCCACCGTGGCTGTGCTCACGAGCATTTTCTTCAAAAACTCAACTTCATGCTGCTTGACCTCCCCTTGAAGCACGGAAAAAGAGCGAAGCACGTTTACAACAGCAGTTTTGTATTGATTGACTTCGTCTTGATTCCAACGTCCACATTGTCCCAATTCAGCCAAAAAACCAGGAATACCAACCTTGGCGGCAGCTCCGATTGAACTATTATCAGAGACCGAACCCACCACATATGGAAAACCAAGTAGGGCAGAAGCAATGCGCGATTGCTCCGAAAGTTCGGGACCTCCCAAAGTCGAATAAATCACAAAAGGAACCAATCCCTCGTGAATATCACCCCCGTGGAGATCAAGGTAGAAATCAGCAGCTTGCTGAAACTGATGGACTTGATATGCGATCCGTTCGCTTACCGTACCGGTAGCTTTTCCTGGAAAAACCCGATTAAGATTTTTACCATCAAATGGCCCATAATATTGCATTCGGGCTAAAAAAGCGGCAGGATTTACCGGATGAATGATCAAAATCGTCCCCTGGATTTCCGCTGGATTAATTTCATTTGCCAATTGAATTGCAGTTTCAATACATGGATATTCCCCGCCGTGGACACCTGCAGTTAACAAAATGGATTTTCCAGGCAATGCTCCATAAATAAAAGTAAATGGCATTTCTACGGATGTGCCAGGTACCGAAATAAATCCCCTTGTCTTTGAGGTGGGAGATGCTACTGTGCCGGTTGGAAAGTGGCTCTGAATTAAATCGATCATTTTATGATAATTCTATAGATGGCAATAATGCATGGCGCTAGTGACACATCCTGAGATGATTATAACCAAGCGATATGCCGATGAAAATTAATTGTAATCATAGGAAAAGATTATCTTTAAATCTATCACTGACAAAAAAAAGCTAATGAATAGAAAAGTCATTCCTCTGATTATGATCTTGTTTTCAATTTTTTTAACCTCTGTTACCGCTCAGGATAATCACCACTACCAAACCGATTTTACCAAGGAAGAATTTGCCGAACGCAGATCAAAAATTTTCACAGCCATTGGCAATAATGGAATGGCTTTAATTCAGGGAGCTAGCGGCCTGCCGGGATTTAGTATTTTCAGACAGAATAATACCTATTACTACCTGACAGGGCTTGAATCGCCTCATGCCTACTTACTCCTCAACGGAAAAAATAGGCAGGCCACCATTTATCTTCCTCATAGAGATGCAGGTACAGAGAGCAGTCAGGGCAAAGTGCTATCTGTAGAAGACAATGAATTGGTAAAACAACTAGTGGGAGTAGACCATGTAAAAGGAATTGAATTTTTGTCAGCCGATTTAGTGGGAACCGGTCTGATTCGCCCACCTGCTCCGGTTCTTTTTATCGAATTCAGTCCAGCCGAAAATGGAAATGACAGCCGTGATGAACTTCTCTATGCCCAAGCTAGATCAGCAGCTGATCCTTGGGATGGACAGCCTGCTCGAGAAGCATTGTTTATCCAAAAATTGAGAGAGCGTTTTCCACAATTTGAGATCCGTGATTTGTCACCTGTTCTGGATAGTATGCGAGTCATAAAAAGCCCAAAGGAAATAGAACTGATCCGAAAAGCCACACAGATTGCCGGTCTCGGTATCATAGAAGCCATGCGATCAACACAACCCGGAGTGTATGAATATCAGCTAGATGCAGCAGCTAAATACATCTTTCACCTGCACGGCGCCCGTGGTGATGGGTATGCTTCGATTATTGGTGGTGGCACCAATGCCTACATGGGCCACTATTTTCACAAAACCGATGTCCTGAAAGACGGTGATCTTGTCCTGATGGATTATGCTCCTGATTATCACTATTACACCAGTGATGTTACCAGAATCTGGCCTGTAAATGGCACCTTTTCTCCCGAGCAGAAGGAGCTCTATAATTTCATAGTTGCTTATCGAGATGCACTTTTCAGATACATCAGACCGGGTGTAACCTCCAATGAGGTAATCGACCAAGCGGCTATTGAAATGAAGCAATACCTGGTTGGGAAAAAGTTTGTGAAGCCAGCTCATTTGAAAGCGGTGGAAGAAGGAATAAAATTCCGAGGGCATTTTCAGCATCCGGTTGGAATGGCCGTACATGATGTAGGCCGAGTACATGGCATTCCATTAAAGGCTGGAATGGTATTCACTATTGATCCCATGATCTGGATTCCCGAAGAACGTCTTTACATCAGAATTGAAGATATGGCTCTGGTAACTGCAGATGGAGTTGAAAATCTTAGTGGCTTTGTACCCTCCCGTCTCGAAGACGTGGAAGCCACAATCAAAGAAAAAGGCATAATTGAATTTAGACCAGCTGCCGAATTACCGCTTAAAAAATAGGACCCATTAATAAAATCATGATGAAAAGCTTCCTACTGAGTTGTATACTTTCGTTTAGTACAATACTTTCTTTCGCAGACAATTACCCCAAAAATCCGAAGATCGATGTACTTAACTATGTATTTCGAATAGAGCTTTCAGATCAAAGCGATGAGATCAAATGTGAAGCCAACATCGACGTTCGCTATGTGGGAGAGGGGGTTCAAGTTTTACGACTTGATCTGGTAAAAGCCAGTCAAGAGTTAGGAAATAAGGGCATGACCGTAAGTCAAGTAATTTCAAATGGCAAAACATTGTCATTTACTCATGAAAAAGACTCCTTGCTGATCTACTTGCCAGAACCTTCAACAGCCCAACAACGCAGCACTTACACGATTACTTATTCCGGAATTCCCGCCACCGGACTCAAAATTGCCAATAACAAATACGGGGAACGTACCTTCTTCAGCGATAACTGGCCCAATCTAGGCAGGAACTGGCTTGCTATGGTAGATCATCCTTATGAAAAGGCTACCAGCGAATTTATTATTACTGCTCCTGCACATTATCAAGTGGTTTCCAACGGACTGAAAGTTGAAGAGACAGATCTACCAGAGGGACTGAGACTAACCCACTGGAAGCAATCTGTTCCTATTTCCTCCTGGCTTTATGTTCTCGGTGTTGCTCGTTTTGCGGTTCAATACGTGGACAAATTTGATAACAAATCCATTGAAACTTGGGTGTATCATCAGGATCGAGATGCCGGTTTTTATGATTTCGCAGAACCAACTAAACAGGCTCTGGAGTTTTACAGCAATTATGTAGGACCGTTTGCTTATGAAAAACTAGCCAACATTCAGTCCAACAGTGTAAGTGGTGGGATGGAAGCTGCTTCGGCGATTTTATATAGTGAAAATTCAGTGGTAGGCGACCGAAACGAACGATGGAGAAATGTAGTGATTCATGAAATCGCCCATCAATGGTTTGGAAATGCAGTCACCGAGTATGACTGGGATGATGTCTGGCTGAGTGAAGGATTTGCCACTTATTTTACGCTTTTATTTATTGAGCATGCCTACGGAAAAGATGCATTTCAGGCGGGACTTGCTGATAGCAAGCAGCGGGTCAATGCTTTTCACGCCAAAAATCCAGACTATCGAATAGTTCACGATAACCTTCAAGACATGAATCAAGTGACTACTTCACAAACGTATCAAAAGGGGAGTTGGATTCTTCACATGCTGCGTGGAGTAGTGGGCAATGAAAATTTCTGGAAAGGTATCCGATCCTACTACCACAAGTATATGAATAGCACAGCTACTACGGACGACTTCAGAAGAGAAATGGAAGAGGCATCAGGAATGGACTTGAAGGAATTCTTTGAGCAGTGGCTATATAAACCTGGTGCATTACAATACAGTGGTTCTTGGCAATACAATCAAAAAACAAAGGAAGTAAACATCAAATTTGACCAAATTCAGACCGATGGAAGTTTGTTTAAAATGCCTGTTCAGGTCGGTATTTACTCTTCTACAGGAAAATCAGAGATCAAAACTTTCCAGCTTAATCAAAAACACCAAGAGTTTTCTTTTCCCATGGACTCAGCACCGGTTTCCATCATCCTAGATCCAGAAAACTGGGTTTTGATGGATGGTAGCTGGGAGAAAAAATAGATTGAATCTATGGAGGGGAATAGCTAATTCTTCATCAAACTTTGAAACCATTAAAGAAACTATCAGAACACACCCTTTGAATAACGCGCTATTCTAAATGATTGGATTTATTTGGATTTCACTGGCTCTTCTAACCTTATGGTTTGGAGTTGTTTTGACGAAAGATTACCTGAACCATAAAAATACCCTAGAAAACAGTAGCTGGATAAAAACTTCTGCTATCGGGTTTGCTGTCAACTTTTTTGATGTTCTGGGTATCGGGGCATTTGCGCCTCAGACAGCCTTGTTAAAATTCACTAAGCAAACAGAGGATAAAGTCATACCTGGAACTATGAATGTGGCCAATACGCTACCTGTATTATTACAGGGATTGATTTTTATCACCATCATTGAAGTAGATCCATTAACCCTAATTACGATGCTGCTTTCTGCTATGCTTGGTGCTATTATTGGCGCAGGAGTTGTGTCAAAACTTTCAGAGCAAAAGATCAGGTTAACAATGGGGTTTGCTTTATTGGTCACTGCAGGATTTATGTTTGCCCGAAATTTGGAATGGATTCAAGGTGGGGGAGATGCCATTGGCCTTCAGGGTGGTAAACTTATCATAGCCATAGTAGGTAATTTTTTCCTAGGGGCATTGATGACTGCGGGTATTGGTTTATATGCTCCTTGTATGGCCTTAGTTTTTACATTGGGGATGTCACCACAAGTTGCTTTTCCGATTATGATGGGTTCCTGCGCTTTTTTGATGCCACCGGCATCCATTCGTTTCATCCGTGAAGGTGCTTACAATAGAAAAGCGGCAGTTGCAATGGCAATCCCTGGCGTAGTGGCTGTATTGATAGCGGCTTTTATAGTTAAATCTTTACCCTTAGATATACTCAGGTGGGTAGTAATAGTCGTTATTCTTTACACTTCCACAGTAATGTTACGTGCTGCTTATCTCAATACCAACAATAAATAGGTTAATAAGCTAAATGAATGCGGATGTCAGCAATCGGAGATGACTTTACTCATAGCTTTGATTTGTAATGGGCCTATCCCGCAACAACCTCCAATAAGATCAGCTCCCAAATCCATCCATTCTTTAACCATCATTTCACAGGAAGACAGATTCGTGAGGTTAGTCCATGTTTTGCTTTCGGCATGGTAGGTGGCTCCTGAATTAGGATATACAACTATCTTTTTACTTCCTGATTTAGTTTTGATGGATCGAATTAATTCTGAAATAAACTCCGGAGAGGTACAGTTAACACCAATAGCGAACACAGTAGAGTGGTGCGCAAAAAAGGAGGCACATTCTTCAATAGGTGTTCCATCACTGATATGCTTGCCATCTTTACAGGAAAAAGATACCCAAGCTGGTTTTTTTGCATTTTCTAATAATTCTGAAAGCACCTTTGCTTCCCGAAAATTTGGAATTGTTTCACAGGCCAAAATATCTGCTGCAGAATTATCAAGTAAAGTGATCCGTGGCTCATGGAAGTCTCTTAACTCCTGATCAGTGATCATGTAATCCCCACGATATTCAGAGCCATCCGCCAAGTAGGCTCCATAAGGACCAATACTGGCAGCAATCAAAGGTTTTGATACAGGTTTGTTTACTGAAAGAAAACGATTTCTCGCTTCTTCTGCCAGTTTAACTGATTTAAGGATTAAACTACTGGCTGAGGACTTGTCATAACCAATCGCCATAAACCCAGGAAGGGTAGCCTGGTAGCTGGATGTTATAATGCATTGCGCACCAGATTCAAGATAGCTGAGATGTGCAAAAATGATTGCTTCAGGATTTGATTCCAGCAGTTTCGCACTCCATAATTCTTGATTAAGATCACAACCTTGTCTTTCCAATTCATTGGAAAGACCGCCATCTAAAAGGAGTGGATAGGTTAAGGCCATTGATGAAAGGAATCAAGAAAATAATGTTGAACAAAAGTAGCATTTACTTTTTTGTTTCCAGAAAAGGAACCGGGCATATAAAATTCAAATTTAGTGGAATCAGGTCAATGGATGTGTACAGGCTGTAAACAGCAAATGTTTCAATTGTTATATAATTTATATTATGTTAAATAGAAAATCTCGATTCCCTTTCGGGATTCTTTTTTATCTTTCCTTCCTATTTCATCCACCAAACCTTCATCCTTTCCTAAATGTCAAATTGGCTTCCCCGACTTGGTTTATTCTTCGGTCCGATTTCATTTCTGTTGATTTATTTTTTTGTAGAGTCTGCTGGATTAAATCCAGCGTCTCAAGCCATGCTGGGTTTGGCTTGTTGGATGGCGATCTGGTGGATCACTGAAGCGATACCCATTGCAGCTACTGCGATTTTACCGCTGATCCTAATGCCGCTATTGGGAATTTTGAAAATCGAATCTGTCTCTGATAATTACATGCATCCTACAGTCCTTCTTTATATGGGAGGATTTCTATTGGCTACAGGAATTGAGAAATGGAATCTTCATCGAAGGATTGCCTTGAGTATTATCAATCTGATGGGAACAGATCTTCGCCGGATTGTCTTGGGTTTTGTTTTAGCCACTGGATTTCTTTCCATGTGGATTTCAAATTCCGCCACTGCCCTGATGATGCTTCCGATTGGTTTGGCTGTTGTGAATCAGTTCAAAACCCAACTTGGCCCCGAGAATGATGGTATCGCCTCCAACTTGGGAAAAAACATCATGCTCGGAATCGCCTATTCAGCATCTATTGGCGGAATGGCCACTTTGATCGGTACTCCCACCAATGCGATTTTGGCTGCAGTAATCAAAGAACTCTATAACTATTCCATTGGTTTTAATGAATGGATGCTTTTTGGTTTCCCGTTTGCGGTTGTTCTCCTGTTCATTTGCTGGTATTTTTTGATAAAATCAGCTAATCCATTGCCTCAAAGGCTTAATCTGGACAATATCAAATCGGTCATTGCTTATCAACTAAAGTCTCTCGGAAGAATGGGCTTTGAGGAAAAAGTGGTGCTGACTGTGTTTGGAATGGTTTGTTTTGCCTGGATCACCCGAAGCTTTCTTCTAGCAAAAATCTTCCCTCAAATTGATGATACCATCATTGTTCTCATCGGTGTAGTATTGCTTTTTATCCTCCCCTCCTCTCACAAAAACGAACGCATTTTGGACTGGAAAACAGCCGAAAGAATCCCTTGGGGCGTATTAATTCTATTTGGAGGCGGTTTGGCTTTGGCCGAAGGCTTCAAAGAAACCGGTCTTGCAGAGTGGATTGGAGGAGGTTTTACCTCGATTGACGGGATTGGTTTTATCGTGTTGCTTTTGATTATCGTTGCTTCAGTCAACTTCCTTACCGAAGTCACTTCCAATGTGGCGACGGCTTCGATGCTGCTGCCGATTTTGGCTTCAGTAGCGATCAAGCTCGACTTGCATCCTTTTGGATTGATGATTGGAGCAGCTTTGGCGGCAAGTTGTGCTTTTATGCTTCCGGTGGCCACTCCGCCCAATGCGGTAGTTTTCGGTTCGGGTTACCTCCAAATGCGTGATATGGTCAAAGCTGGTTTTCTGTTAAACCTTGTTTCCATTATCTTGATCACATTAATGGTGTATTTCTTACTTCCGCTGTTTTGGGGAATTGAGTTGGAGAAGTATCCTTTTTAATTCAGAAAGCTGAAGGTTGAAAGCTGAAATGTTCTGTTAGGTTGAGCACTATGCTGTGTCAGGTTGAGCGGAGTCGAAACCGGACTTCGACTCCGCTCAGTCTGACACAACCACCTGCCAGTTTGATCGAAGATTCCCGGTACCCAAAATTTCAAATCTCAAATTTCAAATTCCCTTTCCTTTCCACCCCTCAAACTGCCTATTTCGTCACATTTTTTTGATAAGCTTTGAGAGCTGTGCTAATCTTGGTTCAAGTTTTAGAAAACCTGAAAAACTAAACCAACTATTGAAAACCCCAAAGCTAAAAGTGGAACGTAAAAAAGTCTTCTATCTACTTATTGCTGCGGGGATTTTCTACAATCTATTCTTATGCTTTTCTAATAAGGAAGCCACAGAAAAAGGAAAGCCAAGCAACAAAGAAATTTCACTCTCTCCCAATATTAAATAGTCCTTACTTTACTCCTATGCAATCCAAAAGTCTAGATTTTCGACAAATCGAATGGTGGATCGTCACCACTGCGATTTTGACAGCCTTTCTATTTATCCTATTCGTTTACCGCCCCCAATTTTATAATGATTCCGGACAAGCAATTTTCAGATTTTCAAGCAGATTATTGATTTTGGCAATCTTGTATGGTGCTTTCCACCTGATTCATATGGTATTGATTCCCATGTTTCAAAAGGAATCCAACAAGTGGCCCTCCATAATTTGGATAGTTTTGACAGGAATGGTTTCCTTCGGAGTTGCAGCGCTTTTTGGTTATACTGCCCAATTAATTAAAGCCCCATTTCCGGCATTTCTTCTTGGGATTGTGGTACTTTATGTCTGTTATTTGCTTGCTGCTCATGTTTTGAGTCAAGCCTTAACTCCTCCAAAAGTCCGGGATTTCCAGCTTTATAACATCATAAGGCTGATTCTTGGATATATTTTCACCTTTCTCTGTCTTATTCAACTTGATCCAATAGCGAACAATGGTCCATCAATAATCTTCGGTATTTTCCTTCCAGTTATTTTTATTGCCAGTCTCTATAATTTCTATCTGGTTTACGGAAAACGGAAAGTTGGATTAATTAAGCAATCCAGATGGTATAATTGGGGTTTGATGGCAGTGATTTTAATTATTTTTTTAATAATCTCCATTGAGGCAAATCAGGAGGAATTCTTTTTTGTAGGTGGGCTTGGCACTATTGCTTTTATCCAGCTGATCTTTTTTCCTTTAACATCATTGATCTTTAAAAAATACGATTCATACATTGGTCAGATTTATTCCCTTTCCACACAGGTAAATCAAGGCAATGCAAGCATGGATTTTCTCCGATCACAGATCAATCCCCACTTTCTTTTCAATGCGCTCAATACCCTTTACGCGAGCTCTCTGATGGAAAATGCGGAGAAAACATCCGACGGCATTCAGAAACTCGGTGATATGATGCGTTTCATGCTGCATGAAAATCAGCTTCCAAGAATACCGCTTTCACGCGAGATAAATTACCTTCGGAATTACCTAGATCTGCAGATGCTTCGATTTGGTGCTCAGGCAAATTTGGAGACTGATTTTCAAATCAATGAAAACCAATGTGCTGGAGAAATCGCTCCAATGCTGCTGATTCCATTTGTGGAAAATGCATTCAAACACGGCATCTCTTCCAAGGAGAAATCCTGGATCCGACTTAATTTGAGATGCATTTCAGGTTCGGTTCATTTGGATCTGGTAAACAGTGTCCATCCCGATAAACCCGCTTCGGAACAATCCCGAGAGGAATCCGGAATCGGTTTGGAAAATGTAAAAAACCGCTTGCAACTGGTCTATCCAGATCGGCATAACTTAAATATAATTCCGAACGACACCGATTTCTTTGTCCATCTTTCTATCCAATTATGAGAAAATTATATATCCTTTCTTTACTATCATTTTTCAGCTATGTTTTTATCGCTTGTGATTCGGATGAGGTAATTAAAGAAGATTCAATTATCACTCTAACTTCTTTTGCTGAAGCCAAACCTTTAAACATTTCGGATTTAGTATCAGAACAGAAATATGTTCTTCTGAGTACACAAGAAGATGCAATGTTTAAAAGAGTAGACAAACTGATCGCCAAAAATGACCGATTTTACCTTTTCGATCATTTGTCGGAATCTGGTGTTTTAATTTTTGATCAGGATGGGAAATTCATCCGCAAAGTTGGGGAAGTTGGTGAAGGCCCACAACAAATTAAAGGAATATCAGATTTTCAAATCACTGAAAAAGGTGAAATTCAAATTTTGGATAAAATCGGTAAATCTATCGTCATTTACTCAGCGGAAGGACTTTGGAAAGAGAAAATAGCTATTCCAATAAATTCAGGAGGCTTTGCTCAATTTGGTGAAAAATGGTTTTTGGCTATCAACTTTGATAATCAAAATGAAAGCTTGGTCCAAAATCATGTGCTGGGTGTATTTGAAAGCAATATGGATTTGGATAGTTTATTTTTTCGCTATGCGAAAGGGGCTTCGAATTCAAATGTTTATTACCACGCAGGGGTGTTTAGCACAGATGAAGAATCTTTGATTTATCACCGTCCACCCAATGATACCATCAGTATTTTCTCAAAATTGGGTGAGCTTAAAAATCGCCTTGTCATTGATTTTGGTGATAAACAATTGCCAAGAGAAGTTGTCCAAGATTTTCAGGCTATTGAGCAATATAAAACACAAGGGGCTTCATTTCAGTATTTACAAACTCCCACCTTAAAAGCAGGAAATAGGCTATTTGGGCTAATAAGTAGTACAAAAAATGAAATCTGGACTTATATGTACAGCTTAGATTCTGAAGAATTGTACGCTGATAAAATCAATTTGAGCCAGCTACATTTCAAAGATATAATCATCCCTTCAGCTTTCAGAAACGATAATGTAGTAATCTCTCTTATTGATCCTTTCAGCTTTGGGATGGATGCGAAACCAGAATCTTATCCTCAAGAAGTGCGGAATCATCTAGAAAATGAAGGGTATGTATTATTACTCCATTATTTAAAGCCCTGAGAAATGATTAGTGCAATCGCCATCGACGATGAATCCTACGCTTTGGAAGTGATCAAATCCCACGCTTCAAAAGTGCCTTTTTTGGAACTTAGGGAAACATTCACCAATCCAATCCAAGGACTGGAATATTTGAAAAATGAGTCAATCCAACTTGTTTTCTTGGATATTAACATGCCCGATATCTCGGGAATAGATTTGGCGGCTTTACTTCCAAAGGATACAGTCGTCATCTTTACTACTGCTTACTCGGAATATGCGGTCAAGGGATTTGAACTCGATGCAATGGATTATTTGCTCAAGCCATTTAATCTGAGTCGCTTTCTCAAAGCCTGCCAAAAAGCTCAGGAATGGATTGACCTACAACCCAAAAATGAACCTGCTTTCCTTTTTGTCAAAACCAGCGAAGGTCAGCTTCGCGTCGACTTCAGTGATTTGCTCTTTTGCGAAGCGCAAGGAAACTATGTTACATTTCAACTTGCTGATCAAAAAGTCATGAGCCGAATAACACTATCAGAAATTGAGAAGCTTCTCCCCTCCTTTTTTATTCGTACGCATCGATCTTTTCTGGCGAATAAGAACCATGTAAACAAAGTCGAAAAACATCAACTTCACATCAGAGGATTTCCTGTTCCAATAAGTTCATCCTACTTGGACCATGTAATGGAAAAACTGAAAGCCTAATAGGCTTGTTGGAAAATGATTATTTGCTTTTTAGCCTGTGGATAAAAAAGAATATTGGAAAAAGGCTCAAAAATCTAAGTATTCGGCTCACTTCGGACTTCGGTCTTCCAGCCCAAAACCTTTGGGAAATTCGCCTACTGACAGATTAGCTTATATTCAAGTTTTTGAAAGTAACTTAGTTGGCTCCAAAAGTTAAGAGAAACTCTTTCCGATATTGAACGGGGGTCAATTTTACTCGCTCTTTGAAGAGTTTGTTGAAGTTGGACAAAGTGAAAAACCCGCAATCATAAGATATCTCACTGATATTTAAATCGGTTTCATGCAGCAACTTACATGCATGAGAGATCCGAACCTCAGTTAAAAAGTCAGAAAATGACTTATTCACCCGCGATTTGAAAAACCGGCTAAATGCAGAAACAGAGAGGTTTGAAATTTGGGCAGCTTCTTCCAAACTCACTTTCCCTTGAAAATTCTGCATCACATATTCATAGACATGTCCCATCCGATCTTTTTCCGACTCCTTATTGGTATTGATATAGGTAGCATCGGCAATCAACTTACAATCGGTAGAATCCGCAATTGTTTGAAGGATTTTGAGCAAATGAATAAGACTTACACCTCCTTTTAATTTCAAAAGATCAACCATCATTTCTTTGACTTGAAGGTTTGTCCTACCCATGATTTCGATTCCTCTAATTGATTTTTTGAGCATTTTTGCTATCGACTCAAACTCCACCAATTGAAAAACCGAATTATTCAAAAAGTTGTCTGGAAAGTAGATCACAATTCCATGAACTCCCAGTTTGTTTTCAGGATTTTGGTAGACTTTATCATTTTTCCAAAGATGTGGGAGGTCCGGTCCAGTCAATACCATATCGCCTTCCTTGAAACTTTGCATATGATCTCCGATAAAACGGGTGCCTGTTCCTTTTAATACAATGAATAATTGATATTCAGAGTGAAAATGCCAGTTAACATCAAAAAATGGTGCAATCAACTCCTTGATTACAAAGGACTTACCTTCTGGTATTCGTGATTTTTTCAAGGGTGTTTTCACTGATTTCTGCTCTTTTTATTCAGAATATAATTCCAAAATGATAAAAAACAGTCATAATTCAAGGTAAAACAGTAAGAAATTCTAAGACTAATTTGGGAATATTATGATTGTAAAATTTGTAAGCCCAAAGCATGACTAATTTAAAAAACCAGAGAACGAATTCCCTTCTTCTCTTCACTGCATTCACCCTATTTATTTCCTGCAGTAAAAAAGACAACTTTCTTTCAATGACAGATCCAAGACGGGTAGAAATCCTCGTTTTAGGACATGAAAGTGAACATCACAACTCAGAAAAGCTGATGATGTATCTGGAAACTCCCCTTTTCCAGAAAGGTATCAATCTCACTTATACTATTGATGTCAACGATCTGAATGAAGTGACGCTCAACAATTATGATGGTTTGATGATCTATGCAAACCACGATGATATTGGAACAGCCCAAGAAAAAGCCCTCAAGGATTATGTCCAAAATGGGAAAGCATTGATCCCGATCCACTCAGCTTCTTTCTGTTTTAGAAATTCAGATTGGTTTGTTGGTGCTGTAGGAGGTCAATTCAGTACCCATGGCACGGGAGACTTTACTGCAAAAATAATTGATAGTGAACATCCTACCATGGCTGGAATAACGGAATTTGAGACTTGGGATGAAACGTACGTCCACTCCAAGGTCAACCCGGACATGCACGTTCTCATGGAGCGTGTAGAAGGTGACAAACGCGAACCTTATACATGGGTAAGAAATGAAGGCAAAGGCCGAGTATTTTACACAGCCTACGGTCACAATGAAAAAACTTGGGAGAAAAAAGACTTTCAAAACTTAGTAGCAAATGGTATCCTTTGGGCTGTTGGTGATAAAGTCAGCGAGCTTTTAACCAAATATGAAATCCCAAGTCCGGAATTTCAGGATGCAGTAATTCCCAACTACGAAAAGCGTGATCCTGCACCCCGCTATCAGCTTCCGCTTACTCCTGAGCAAAGTATGAAATTAATTCAGGTTCCGGTAGGGTTTGAATTGCAGCTTTTCGCTTCCGAACCGATGATCATTAATCCTATGGCAATGGCTTGGGATGAGCGTGGGAGACTTTATGTCATTGAGACCATTGACTACCCTAACGAAGTTCGGAAAGAAGGCGGAAGTGATAAAATCAAAATTCTCGAAGACACAAACGGTGATGGCAAAGCGGATAAAGTGACTGTTTTTGCAGACAACTTAAATATACCCACATCCATCATGGCAGTAAATGGTGGTATTTTGATTTCCATGGCTCCTGACTTTGTATTCTTAAAGGACACCAATGGTGACAACGTAGCCGATGTCAGGGAAGTGGTCATGACCGGTTGGGGCAAAAGCGATACACACGCCGGACCTTCCAATTTGAAATATGGATTTGACAATAAGATTTGGGGTGTCTTGGGTTATTCCGGCTTCAATGGCGAAGTAAGTGGTGTTAGACATCAATTTGGACAAGGTGTCTATCGATTTGATCCGAGTGGCGATAATCTTGAATACTTGGGAAATACCTCAAACAATACTTGGGGACTGGGATTCACTGAAGATTTTGAAACATTCATATCTACTGCAAACGGTCAGCACAGTGTGTATTTTGCTATGGCAAATAACTATTTGAAGCGACCTGTTTTCCAAGGATCTGCTAATACCGTTCATGGCATTGATTCACACTATGATATGCCTCACCTCACTCCTTTCTTGAGACAGGTGGATTGGCATGGAAGCTATACTGCTGCTGCAGGACATAATTTCTACACTGCCAGAAGCTTTCCTAAAAACTATTGGAACAAAATCGCTTTCGTAGCCGAGCCAACAGGCCGAGTACTTCACAATGCGATCATTAATCCGGAGGGATCTGGATATAAGGAGAAGAACGGATTTAACATCTTGGCGAGTTCTGACGAATGGTTCTCCCCTGTTCATGCAGAAGTCGGACCGGATGGAGCACTTTGGGTAGCTGATTGGTACAACTTCATCATTCAGCACAATCCGACTCCACGAGGTTTCGAAAACGGTGAAGGTAACGCATACATCAACCCAATGCGGGATAGTCAGCATGGTCGTATCTATAGAATGGTGTACAAAGGTGGAAAAGATTCAGAGACTTTTGACCTGAAAGATGCCAGCTCTAAAAAGTTGATTTCTGCTTTAAAAAGTGAAAATATGTTCTGGAGATTGACTGCGCAGCGATTGATCGTAGAAACCAAAAACAAAGATGTCCTCAAGGACTTGTATGCAATTATAGGAGATCAGAAAGTAGATGAAGTGGGTCTAAACGGACCGGCCATTAATGCACTATGGACTCTGCATGGTTTGGGCGAATTGAACGGAGCCAACAGAGAAGCTGAGCAAGTGGTAGAAAAAGCACTAAGCCATCCTTCAGGAGCAGTAAGAAAAAATGCTTTGAGAGTAATTCCTCGTACAGATGGATCTATGAAAGCAATCATGGTGTCAAACCTTCTAAACGATCCTGATTTACATGCCAGAAAATATGCTTTCCTCACCCTTTCCGAGATGCCGTTCAACGAAGTTGCAGCAAAAGAATTGATCAAAGCAGCTGATGTGGCTGATAATGGAACAGATGCATATTTGCCACAGGCTATTTTTGCAGCGGTTTTGGCTCATCCGACTGAATTTGCAAAGCGAGATAACAAAACAGCATTACAGTCCGGCGACAATACTGAATTGTCTCTGGCGGATCGAATCAGCAGAAGCTTAGTCGCAGAGCAATATCCATTGGATTCCCGAAACTCTATTCTTTTTCCACCTGAAGTGGCTGGAAAGGAAATTGCAATTCGGATGATTGCTTCCAAAGGAAATAATCCGCTTGATGGAATATTGGTAGCACATGGAAATGGCACGAATGGCTACAGCTTGTATATCTATGAAGACAAACTTCATTTTGCGGTAGCTCAGGACGAAAAACTTACGATCATCAGTTCTAAAAAGGACCTACCCGAAGAGCAGTTCATAATTGATGCTACTCTTGTTGAAGACGGCCGCATGAGTTTGATGATCAATGGAGAAGAAATCGGAAAGGCTAAGACCAAGGGACTTTTCGCCGCAGAACTTACTCCTAAACGAGTGCGAGTCGGTCAAAATGACTCAAGAAATCAAGTTGGAAAATATGAAGGAGGTTGGATGTTCTCAGGTAGAATAAGCAACAAATCCACTTTAGCCCTGAAGAAGCCCGGATCTAATATTCAAATGATGGCTGAAGCCGCTGGTACTACCGCCTCCGCAAATGGTACAACTTTGATTAAGCTGGGTGTAATTCCACATGAAATGAAATTCACTTTGGCCACATTCACTGTAAAGGCTGGTTCTCAGGTTACGATCGATTTCGAAAATCCTGATTTCATGCAGCACAACTTGGTGATTGGACAAAAAGGCTCCATGGAAACTGTCGGTGAAGCTGCCGATGCCTTGGCACGAGATCCAAAAGGTGCTGAACAAAACTACGTTCCGAAAATTCCTCAAGTGATCGCTGCTACTCTATTGGTTGATCCTGAAGGACGGGAATCAATCGTTTTCACAGCCCCAACCGAACCGGGAGACTATCCATTTGTGTGTACAGTACCGGGTCACTGGAGAATCATGAATGGTATCATGAAAGTTGAGTAGTCATGGCATTGAATGTAACATTTGCAGTCAGTACCTGGCTATGGACCTCCCCTTTCAATAAAGAAACTGTCAAGCTTTTCCCTAAAATCAAAAGTTATGGCTACGATGCGGTGGAGATTCCTGTCGAAGATCCGGCATTGATCGATATAAACTTTGTAAAGGATGCACTTGCGGATAATGAGCTGAGTCCCGTGATCTGTGGCGCTTTCGGTACGAGTCGAGATCTTACCCATGATGATCCGGCATTTCATCAAACTTGCTTTGACTATCTGGATTCCTGCTTTGAAATTGCATCGGAACTTGGTGCGGGCTTCGTAGCAGGTCCGATGTATTCAGCCGTAGGAAAAGCACGTTTGGTTTCTCCAGAACAAAAGAAAATCGAATGGAATCGGGCTGTGACTAACCTTCGGAAAGTCTGCAATCGTGCCGGAGAATTCGGTTTGGAAATCGCATTAGAAACTCTTAATCGATTTGAAACTGATCTAATCAATACTGCTGAAGAATTAATGCAATTGATCACAGACATCAACGAACCGCAGGCAAAGGCACTTCTCGATGGATTTCACCTAAATATCGAGGAACCGAATATCGAACATGCAATCAAAACAGTCGGAGATAAACTTATTCATGTCCAAGTTTCCGAAAACTATCGGGGCACTCCCGGAACGGGTCAAACCAATTGGGCGGCTTGGAAGCGGGGATTGGAAGCGATCAATTATCAAGGTTTGATTTCTATCGAAAGCTTTACCCCGGATGTAAAAGAGTTAGCTGGTGCCGTTTGCATCTGGAAACCTTTGGTTCCTTCTCAGGATGGCTTCGCCAAAGATGGCCTGGAGTTCTTGCGGAAATGGGCAGCAGATTAAAGTATGAAAGATGAAGTATGAATTATGAAATCAAAGTACAATTGACGAAATACGAATTACGAGATCATCGCATCAGTCACGATTACATCGGTCATCTGACATCCGAGATCGGTATTCCCAACTTCCTTACCTCCAAACTTCCATACTTCCCAACATCTTTAAAACCCAAAACACTATCTACTCATGAGTCAAAAACAAATCAACATCGCCATCATCGGACTGAGATTTGGAGCGGAGTTTATTCCGATTTACCAAAAGCATCCCTTGGCAAACATGTATGCAATTTGTCAGCGAAATAAAGAAAAGGCTGATGAGATCGGTAAAGCTTTTGGAATTGAAAAAGTCTACACCGACTATGATGAATTGCTGAAAGATCCCAACGTTGACGCAGTTCATATCAATACTCCAATTCAAAATCACGCCGAGCAATCCCTGAAAGCCCTTCGTGCAGGAAAGCATGTTGCTTGTACAGTTCCCATGGCGACCACAGTTGAGGAATGCAGAGCCATTGTAGAGGAAACCGAGCGAACGGGCTTGACTTACATGATGATGGAAACGGTGATATACAGTCGGGAATTTCTATTCGTTAAGGAAATGTATGAGAAGGGCGAACTAGGCAAAATCCAATTCCTCCGGGCTTCACATCAGCAGGAAATGGCCGGATGGCCGGGATATTGGGAAGGCCTCCCTCCTATGCACTATGCGACGCACTGCGTCGGTCCTGTTTTGGCCTTGCCAAAAGGACAGGCAGAATATGTCTCTTGTCTGGGTTCAGGTAGAATTGATGAAAATCTGATTCCCAAGTATGGTTCTCCTTTTGCCATTGAGACTTGTCATATCAAACTCAAAGACTCTGATTTAGCGGCTGAGGTTACTCGGTCACTTTTCAACACGGCAAGGCAGTATCGGGAGAGTTTCGATGTGTATGGTTCCAAAAAGTCCTTTGAATGGACCTTGATCGAGCATGAGGACTCGGTGATCCATACAGGAGAAGTTCCTGAGAAAGTCAAAATCCCGGATTATGCCCATTTGCTACCGGATGAGATCGCTTCATTCACCACACAGGGCGTGTATGATGGGGATGACAATCAGCATTTGTCCTTCATTCAGGGTTCCGGACATGGAGGTTCGCATCCACACTTGGTCAATGAGTTTCTGAATGCCTTGACCGAAGGACGCGCTCCTTATCCGGATGCACGAGAGTCTGCCAATATCACCTGTGTGGGGATTTTGGCGCATGAATCTGCAATGGAAGGCGGAAAAATCAAATACCTCCCGGAATTCACGATTAACAAAAAGTGAATAGAGAAGGCAGCTGGGAGGCTGCCTTTTTTCATTCAATATTTTTTAACCGCAAAGCTCTCTAAGGAAAGGTTGGTAAGGATTTGGTCTTTGTCGGAACCTAAAAGCTTTCAGGAATTTTCTGTCCTTATTCAAGGGCACAAAGAAGAAAAGCTAAAGCTTTTCATGGGAGGTACTTTGGACGAATTTGGTTCAAGACTTCAGTCTTGGACTTTCTATGCTGCAGTCTTCAGACTGCTTCACTTTCAAATTCAAGTGGCAGTCTGAAGACTGCATTCAGGTAAGGACAAGCCTGCCTGACGGCAAGGCAGGTCTGAAGACTTGCGCTAAATGGTGCTAAATGGTGTAAATCAGCGAAGATCCGCTACTTTTTCTGCGAAAATCAGTGAAAAAAAAAATTGCTATTGGCTTATAAACAAAAAGACCTTCGAGGTTCTTGTAAACCTCAAAGGTCTTGATACTAAAATCTAGCTACTTGATACTCTGATTACTTCGCTCTCTTGGCTTCAGCTGTAAACATATCCATCAAAGATCCTTTAGAAACATCGTCATCTTTTTTCACCAGACTTAGATATACATCGTAGCCGGTGATGTTGAAGTATGCTACCAAATTATCCCCTGTAATGGAAACAGAAGTCATTTGCGTCTCAGCGCCGGATGGATCTGCAATAAAATAACCTGTAGTTTTGCCATCCTTGGTTTCGAAACGCATAGGAATCGTAGCAGTGCCTTGAGGAGTGTCAAAAACAGTTACTTCCCATTTTCCCTCATAATATTCAGGGGTCACAGTAGTAAAGCTGGACAGGGCAAATGTGGCCGATAGTGCGATCAGTAGGCCAAAGAAATTAATACTTAATTTTTTCATGTTAGTATTTGGTTAAATAATGGACAAAAAGTACGGAAAAATGTTGAGGGTTAAACCGCTCGAAAGCAAAAATTAACTAAAAAGTTACTTTGGTAACAACAGTAAAAATGGTAAGGCATTTCCATAGTTAATTTAAGATTTTCTTAATTTCTGTAAAAGTCTTCAGATCTTGCTTAGCATCGAGTTCAAAAATAACCATGGGTTTAAATTTCTATGTTTATATACTCCAACCCAAAATAAGCAACTTCCGTTAACCAACATTAAGACCTAAAGAATTGAGTATGGGGCCAGCACTCAAACTGATAGAATTAATTTAGTCATGCAAAGATTCTGCCGGCAGGCAGGCAGGTGTGGCTATAAAACCAAATTATAATCATATGCAAAGAATTCTAATACTTTTTTGGTTCGCTATTATAATGAGTGCTTGTGAAAAAGAAGAAGACCAAAATCGGACGGAAAATAACCTAGTCCAAAACCTAACATCCGGACCGTGGGAAATTAGTTTTTTTGTCCTTGGTGGTATAGACAGAGTAAAGGATTTTGAAGGGGTTATTTTTTCATTTTTATCAAATGGACAAGTGGAAGCCTACCGTGGAACCCAACTTTTAGCTCAGGGATTATGGAGCACAAGAGTTGATTCTGGAAGAATCGAAGTTCAAACTGCGTTTTCTTCAAATCCCAAATTTGAAAATCTTAATGCAAACTGGTATCAATTTTCTGTTATTTCAAATCGCATTACGCTTAGAAAAATCGACTCCGTCTCGGATGACTACTTGATTTTTGTAAAAAGGTAAAAACCATCCCCGACACTTAAGCTAAAAGATGATCCATGTCGGTTCCGAACTGAAATACTTTAGCTCAAAGATGAAAAAGTTCAGTTCGGAACTGAAAATCCCTGTTGAAGTAAGATAAAACAGAATTGAAAAAAGGTTCGACGCCCTTCGGGGTCTTGGGGATCATGTCGTTATCTTCTTATCCACGGGTTGCACCCGCGGCTATTGAAAAGTTTGACCCCTTATCAGGGGTCGGAAGTTTGGCCATTCAGAAGTTCTTGGAAATTGGAATCAGAAAAGATTGGTGAAGAACTAACGATCCTGAAAGGATCGAACTTCTGAATAGCCCTAGGTGAAACCTAGGGAAAGAACATGTGAACGAGGCAAACAACCCCGAAGGGTGTTGAACTATTTTTGATTATTAAAAAAAAATAATTCCTGACATGATCTAAGACAGATCGGCTGTAAATACAAAAACCACTCATTTCTGAGTGGTTTTTGAGCCCCTTGCCGGGATCGAACCAGCGACCTACTGATTACAAGTCAGTTGCTCTACCAGCTGAGCTAAAGAGGCTTTCCTTTATGGTGGTGCAAATATAGGCCTTGACTACATTTACTCCAAACTCATCTCCTAAGTTTTTTCTATCTCTCAGGTTTTGAGCAGGAAAAATTTAGAATTCCTTCAGAATTGAAAGTTTGCTCTTCAATTTGTCAATCTCCTCTTCGGCCTTTTTTATCTTGATATCGAATTGATCCTTGAGTTTGTCGGCAGTTTTGGAAGCTGCAAAGAACTCGAGGTTGTTTCTCCAAAGCGTGATGCTATTTTCAAGATCAGTGATCTGCTTTCGGATTCCATGCTCTTTTCTATTGAGTGTTTTTGCCGAATTGGGGTCAGTTTGAATTCGGTTCAGGTTTAACCTAAACAAGAAGTCTTCTCTTCCCGATCCACTTCCGCCGAGCTTTTCCAGATAGGCGTCCACAGCCTCCTTGAATTGAGCTTGAATTTCTTTGATGTTCTTTCTAGGAACAAATCCGATTTCATTGAATTCCGAAACAAGTGTGGTCAAGGTATCTTCACTAAGTTCCGTGCCTTTGGCTTCTTCCTGGATTTGCTTGATGATATCCTGCTTTTTCTTCAGATTTTCATCGAACTCATTGTTGGACTGCTTGTTGGAATTTCTTCTATTTTCAAAGAAAGTATCACAAGCTGCTTTAAACTTTTTGTAGAGACTATCTCGGTTTTTCTCAGGTGTTGGACCCAATTTTTTCCATTCTTGCTGTAGTTGGACCAGTTGGTTGGCGGTGGATTGCCAATCCTTATTATCCATCAAGGCTTCTGCTTGAGAAATGAGCTCTTCCGCTTTCTTTTGGTTGGTTGCACGGATTTCATCCAGTTCCTTGAAGAACATGTTTTTATTGTGGAAGAAATGCTTAAAAGCGGCCCAAAAAGCCTTGTTAATTTCCTTACCGGCTTCTTTTGTTACCGGGCCAATTTTTTCCCAAGTTTTTTGAATCTCGAGGATCTCTTTGGTTTTGATATTCCAATCTTTTATACGATCAGCCTTATAGTCTGCGAACGTGACTAATTGAGCGATCAGTGCTTCCTTCTCGGTTTGATTTTGCTTGAAGACCTCCTTTTGGCCTTCATAGAAGTCTTTTCTGCGGTCATAGACGGCATCCGAAGCAGCTTTGAATCGTTGCCAAAGGGCTTCTTGCTCTTCTCTAGGCACAGGCCCGATATGCTTGAATTCCTCGTGAAGCTCATTCAACTGTCGAATTGCTTCTTTAAGATCAGGCGCATTTTTTAGAGCTTCAGCTTTTTCGCAGAGTTCCGATTTGCTTTCCAGATTCTTTTTTCGATCGAGCTCTTTCAGCTCAAAATAGATACTACGATTATCATAGAATCTATCCATCAGGGCATTGAAACTTGCCCACAGGTTTCTGTTTTGAGAAGTCGGAACCGGACCAATAGACTTCCACTCATCCTGAATGGATTTGATCGTAGCCATGCTCAGCGTGGTTTCCTCTCCATCTACCAAGTCCCGAAGTTTGTTTAATAATTCAGTCTTTGTTGCAAGGTTTTTCTCTTTTTGTCTTTCAGCTTCTTTTCTGACTGAGTTAAGCTGATATCTAAAGTCATTGAAGACTTTTAAAAATTCACGTTCTTCTTCGTGCTGACGATATTCGAATTCATCCTCTGCCCCACCTTCAGCTTTGAATTTAGTGAATGCCTCTTCTTTTTCCTTGGAAATCAATTCGTCAAAGGCAGACTTGATCTCGTGGGCAATCTTGTCCAACTTAAGAATTGGAGTATTCTGAATTTTATCTTTGAGTAATTTTAAAAGTTGGATGGATGTCAAACCTGAAAGTTCGACAGGTTCATCGGAATGGTCTTCCTCCTGATCGGATTCTTCTGATTCGGTCTCTAGGGAATCTTTTGCAGCAGTTTCTGCGACGGATTGGAGCTCTTGAGTACCTTTTTCGGCAGTTTCAACGGCAGATTCGGTTACTTCAGTAACTTCCGCAGCAAGTACTGGGGTTTCATCTTTTTCTTCAGAAGCTATTTCTGGGCTTACTTCTAATTCAATTGCAGCTTCTTCAGTTTCTTCTTCTTCAGCTGCTGCTTCGACCCCTTCTTTTTCAGCCTCGACAGCTTCTTCTTCTACCCCTACTTCTTCAGAAATTTGCTCGGAAACCTCACTTTCCGTAATTTCTTCTTTTTTAGCTTGATCTGAATCGGATTCAACTTCTTCGGATACAGAGGCTACTTCAGAAATAAGTGCTTCTTCAACAGGTGCTTCGGTGATGCTCGACTCAGAATCTGCACTGACAGCCTCTACTGATTCGGATTCCTCATCTTCTGCTGTTGCTTCTCCATCTGTTTGCTCAGCTTGATCTACTTTTTTGATACCTTCCCCTTCATTCACAGAAGCTTGGGTCACCTTGTCTTTGTCAGACAATTCGTTACTTTTCTCAGTCATAAAAACTCTACTATTAGGCGGCAATATGGGCAAAAGTAGGGATTTTGCCTAATTTAATCTTGGGTCCAGGGGATAATTTGCCATTACCTTAAACTCCCCTCCCATGTTTTTTAGGACCGACCGCCAGAGTTCATCCGGTGTATTTTGAAGAATTTCCACGTCCAGATTATGGTCCGAAATTATCCATGTGTTTTCACCAATTTCATCTGAAAGTTGACCCGCAGCCCAACCGCTGTAACCAATAAAAAACCGGACGGAATCCGAATCTATCGCCCCTGTCTTTAAATTTTCAACTAAGGAATCAAATTGGCCTCCCCACCATAAATTATCACCAACGGAGATACTTCCTTCTATTTTCTTGTCTCCGAAATAGATGAAGTGAAGCGTATTTTGTTCCACAGGGCCACCCACAAAAATTTCATTGTTCAAAAATGAAAGTTCCTCTACTAATTCACTTAAATTCAGAATTGAAGGTTTATTGAGAACCAATCCAAAACTTCCCTCTGAATTATGCTCGCAAAGCAATACCACTGAACGCACGAAGTTTTCATCCTGCAAAAATGGTTCTGAGATAAGTAAGTTCCCTGCCTGAGGAATTCTAGAAGGATCGTTGTTCATATGCTTGTCTTTCCTTTTCGGAGAAAAATATAGGCTTAAATTTTAAAAAACCAATGGCAGTGGTACTTTTAACAAGGAAAAATTAATCCATTTATTCTAACATCATGAAGCTTTCAGATATACGCAAAGAATACACGATCAAATCCTTGGATTTCAATGATGTAAGCTTCGACCCTTTTCATCAATTCAAAGTTTGGCTGGACGAGGCTATTGATTCTGAAGTGCCAGAGGTCAATGCAATGTGTCTTTCGACCCTTGGTTTAAATGGATTTCCGAATGGCCGAATCGTCCTTCTAAAGGAAATGGACCACGGGTTCGTTTTTTTTACAAATTATGAAAGTGAAAAAGGACAGGAAATTGAAGCCAATCCTAAAGCTTCGTTAACTTTTTTCTGGCCTGAGTTAGAGAGACAGGTAAGAGTAATGGGGCAAATCGAAAAAGTAAGTGAACAGGAATCCGATATTTATTTCCATTCAAGACCTAAAAATTCACAAATCGGAGCCTGGACTTCCCCTCAAAGCAAAGTCATTGCAGATCGTTCAGAACTAAATCTCAGGATGGAAAAGATGGAAGAGCGATTTTCTATTGAACCTATAACCCGGCCGCCACATTGGGGAGGTTTTCGCCTTCTTCCGTTTAAAATTGAATTTTGGCAAGGACGACCAAGCAGACTCCACGACAGGATCTGCTATGAAAAACAAGAAGGTGGGAAA
This sequence comes from Algoriphagus sp., assembly GCF_046296635.1. Classification (GTDB taxonomy): domain Bacteria; phylum Bacteroidota; class Bacteroidia; order Cytophagales; family Cyclobacteriaceae; genus Algoriphagus. The sequence goes on from NZ_JBKBKZ010000001.1 coordinate 288,681, forward strand.
TGGGAAATTTCCAGACTCGCTCCTTAATTATTTGAGATCGAATAAGTCCTCGACTCCTATTAATCGCTCTACTGTAAATCCTTCTCCGTATTTGGATAAAATCCGATGACCAAACTCTCTTGCTCTGGATTCAATAAAAGGCAAAAACTCTGGAGAAGAAATAAAGCTAGCAGGTTCTTGGTTGGAAGGATCGTAAAACTGTGACTTGAAAGCCATGATACTGGCTACTTTGGTGTCCCAATATTCAGAGATGTCAAAAATGAAGTCCGGCTTGATGTAATTATTCTGAATGTAATGGTAAACAAAGTTGGGTCTCCAAGGCTCTTGGGTAATTCCCTCAAAGCTGGTTTCAATTTTTCTCAAGCCGCTCATAAAACAAGCATGAGTAGCCAAACTTGCACCCTTTCCATGATCTGGATGTCGATCTGAGATCGCATTTGCCAAAACAATTTCGGGTTGATATTTACGGATGATTCTGATCAATTCATACTGATGATCTTTATCATCCTTGAAAAAAACATCGTCAAAACCTAAATTTTCGCGAGCAGAAAGTCCTAGGATTTTCGCAGCTTCTTCAGCTTCTTGAATTCGGGTTTCGGGTGTTCCTCTAGTTCCCATTTCACCCTTGGTAAGATCGACGATTCCTACCTTGTAGCCTTTGGCAACGTGCGCAGCTATAGTGCCTGAGCAACCCAGTTCGGCATCATCTGGATGTGCTGCAATGACTAATATGTCGAGCTTTGTCATTAGTTCCTGGTATTATTTCACTCTTAAATTTTGACCAACCCTCAAGACAGTTCTGGAATTTATGCCATTTAAGCGAGTCAATGAAGCCACTGTGACGCCATATTTTCTACTGATTGATCCAAGGGTGTCGCCTCGTTTCACTTTGTGATACGCTGCGGTCCTGGCTTGAATCGTTTGACCAAATAGTTCTTTGGAAACTAATAGATCTTGAACTGAAATCGCCTTTGTTTCAAAATCATAAACACGCTCCGGATCAAAAGGAATGCCTTTATATCTTAATTCATAATGCAAATGGGGACCAGTACTTCTTCCTGTTGAACCACCTCTACCAAGCAAATCTCCTGCTTTCACTTCATCTCCAACCTCAGCGACATGTTTGGACAAGTGTCCATAGACTGTCTCCAAACCATTTTTGTGCCTTACGACATAGAAATACCCATATCCATACCGATCGTAGGATTTGACCCGCACAATACCATCGAATCCTGAATATACCGGATCTCCGGTATTTAAATCCAAGTCGGTTCCGTAATGCATTCTTTTCCAACGATAACCATATTTGGAATTTACAATTGGACTTTCAACTGGCATTTTCCAATCGAGTCCGTACCGAGGGTCATAGAGCCTCAAGTTTAGACTATCAGTAAAATTCCTAATGTCGAAATTATAGATATCAACTTTTTGACTGTCCCAATTGGAAAAATATTCGAAGGCCGTAACCCAAATACTGTCGATCTGAATTTGCTCCGATACACGTATCAGCTGATTTGTGGGCGCCCAAGACATCACATTTCGGTCTTCACTAATAATGGATCGAATTCTAGCAAGGTTTACATCATATTGAAAAATCATCGAATCTGTCTGAGAGGAAAGTGTTCTCAGATAGGAATCCTGATCAAATTGCCTAAGCTCGATATTTTTTCGTTCTTGAGCATTCGCCGGATTAGTTGTATTATTTCTCTTAATAATCTTAGGAAAAACTTGAGCATTGGCCTCTAGGAAACCAATGCTCAACAGCATTACCAAAATTACTTTCAGATTAAACTTACTCATCAATTGATTTTAATGATTCTCTTGTGAAGCAAGGAAACGCTCCGCATCCAGAGCAGCCATGCAACCAGTTCCGGCTGCAGTAACTGCCTGTCTGTAAACGTGATCCTGTGCATCACCGCATGCAAAAACACCTTCCACGTTGGTTTTGGTGCTTCCTGGAATAGTCTTGATATACCCAGAAGAATCCATTTGGATGAAATCTTTGAAGATTTCGGTGTTTGGTTGATGTCCAATAGCAACAAAGAAGCCAGAAATTGCTATTTCGCGCTTTTCGTCTGATTTATTGTTAACCACCCTAACACCAGTCACATCCTCTTTACCTAAAATCTCTTCTGTCTCCGTATTCCAAAGAATTTCAATCTTTGGATTATTAATCACACGATTTTGCATGATTTGGGAAGCTCGCATCTCTTCCCTCCTCACGATCATATAAACTTTAGAGCAAATGTTTGCCAAATAGGAAGCTTCTTCGCAAGCAGTATCCCCTGCCCCGACAATTGCTACCACTTGACCTTTGAAGAAAAACCCATCACAGACCGCACAGGCAGATACTCCTCTGCCATTCAATCTGGATTCGCTTTCTATTCCAAGCCATTTTGCAGATGCTCCGGTAGAAATAATTACACTATCAGCAAGGATTGTAATCTGATCATCTACAATTATTTTATGAGGACGAACATTAAAGTCAACTTTGGTCACCATTCCATAACGAACAGAGGTTCCAAATCTTTCAGCTTGCTTCCTGAAATCTTCCATCATTTCTGGGCCCATTACACCATCAGGATATCCTGGGTAGTTTTCTACATCTGTGGTAATTGTGAGTTGACCTCCTGGTTGAGCTCCTGTATACAATACCGGAGTCATTCCTGCTCTAGCTGCATAAATCGCGGCAGTATAACCTGCAGGGCCTGATCCTATGATCAATACTTTGACCCGTTCTATTTCTTGATTCATTAATCGAATGTGTTAAATCTTTTAAATTTTATCATTTCTGAATATGAGATCGAGCCTACCTGAAGCAGACAGGAATGACCCTAGGGTTTCACACAGAAGAATTTAATCCAAGCGAGATTCTATATGGCCTATAAAAATCAAATTATAATCATATGAAATCGAGCATGACCCAAAGCGACACACAGAGGGATGTTTATAATCCATGCTAAGATTCCATGTGGCCTATAAAAATCAAATTATAAACACATGAAACAAAATTACAAGAAGTTAAAATTCCCAAAGGTGAGTATTGTCACTTATTCTCAGAGATATAATTTTCGGAAAAGCATATAATAAAAAAGGGGCCTAAGCCCCTTTTGAAATTTATCCTAGGTAAGGTTTAAGGGTCTTACTTCTTGAAGTATGACGCAACCTTCGGATTGCTTTTTCTTTAATTTGTCGTACTCGCTCTCGGGTTAAATTAAACTTCTCACCGATTTCCTCCAGAGTCATGGCGTGTTCTCCATTTAATCCAAAGTAAAGGGTAATAACATCAGCCTCTCGTTGAGTTAAGGTAGAAAGCGCCCGCTGTACTTCTTTTCGAAGTGAATCAGTCATCAATCCGTCATCCGGCTTTTCGTCACCATCATTTTCAAGAACGTCGAGAAGACTATTTTCTTCCCCTTGTACAAACGGCGCATCCATAGACACGTGACGTCCCGATATCTTCATGGTGTCAACTACCTCAGAAGCAGTAACTTCAAGCACTTCAGCTAATTCTTCAGGAGAAGGTTCACGCTCAAACTTCTGCTCCAATTCACTGAAAGTCTTGGAGATCTTATTCAATGAACCCACCCGGTTTAATGGAAGACGAACGATTCTAGATTGCTCAGCTAGTGCTTGCAAAATAGACTGTCTAATCCACCACACTGCGTATGAAATGAATTTAAAACCTCGCGTCTCATCAAAACGCTGAGCAGCTTTGATCAAGCCAAGGTTTCCTTCATTGATCAGATCACCCAAGGAAAGACCTTGGTTTTGGTATTGCTTGGCCACAGACACTACAAATCTTAAGTTTGCTTTGGTCAGTTTTTCGAGGGCAAGTTGATCGCCTTCACGAATTCTTTTTGCCAAAACCACCTCTTCATCTGCTGTCAACAGGTCGACTTTACCAATCTCCTGCAAGTATTTATCCAGGGACTGGGATTCTCTGTTGGTAATCTGTTTGCTAATTTTTAGCTGCCTCATTCAGAATAGAATTTGAGAAATAAATTTTTAATATTTTAAGATAGTCAATTGTTTGATCAAGCTTAGATCAAGCAACAGGTTTTTCAGGCTTTGGCAAGAGAACTTTTCTAGAAAGCTTGAATTTTCCTGTCTTTTTATCCACATCGATCAATTTGACCATGATTTCTTCACCTGGTTCAAGGACACCATCCATACTTTCCAAACGCTCCCACTTCACCTCAGAGATATGGAGTAAACCATCTTTACCTGGCATAAATTCCACAAATGCTCCAAACGGTTGAATGTTTTTCACCTTACCAGTATAAGTTTCTCCAATTTCAGGCTGAGCCACAATTGCTTTGATCCTTCTGATTGCTGCATCCATATTTGATTGATTTGCGGAGAAAATATTGATTTTACCCTGATTTTCAACCTCTTCAATTATGATTGTAGCTCCAGTATCTTTCTGGATCTCCTGAATTACTTTTCCACCAGGCCCAATAACTGCGCCAATTAATTCCTTAGGAATCCACATCATAAATGAGCGTGGAGTATGCGGCTTAAGATCAGCTTTTGGAGCAGCCAATGTCTTGGTGATTTCATCCAGAATATGTAAACGACCTTCTTTCGCCTGATACAAAGCCTCTTTCAATACTGAATAATCGAGACCTTCTACTTTAAGGTCCATCTGACAAGCAGTGATTCCTTTAGCAGTACCTGTAACTTTGAAATCCATGTCTCCTAAATGATCTTCATCTCCAAGGATATCAGAAAGAATAGCATATTTTCCAGTTTTTGGATCGGAAATCATACCCATTGCAATTCCCGTAACAGGTGCTTTAATTGGAATACCAGCATCCATTAGTGCCAAAGAACCAGCACATACAGTTGCCATCGATGATGAACCGTTGGATTCCAAAATATCCGATACGATTCTGATCGTGTACGGATTTTCGTTATCTGCAGGAAGCACTTTTTTCAAAGCTCTCATGGCAAGATTACCATGACCTACTTCACGTCTTCCTGGTCCTCTGTTGATTTTTACCTCTCCTGTAGAAAAGCCAGGGAAATTATAATGCAAATAGAATTTGTTATAACCAGAAATCATAGCTCCGTCTACCATTTGCTCGTCCATTTTGGTACCGAGTGTACAAGTAGTAATGGACTGAGTCTCTCCTCTTGTGAAAATCGCTGAACCATGAGCCGAAGGTAAATAATCAACTACAGACCAGATTGGTCTGATCTCATTCAAATCTCTTCCATCCAATCTTTTCTTGGTCTCAAGCGTAAGATTACGAGCAGCCTCCTTGTGAATTTTATGGAAGTATGGTCCGATCAGGCTTTTTTCAAATCCATGATCCTCACCCAAACTAGCGACAAACTCATCTTTAATTTGCTTAATCAGATCTGTTCTTATTGATTTATTCGCATTTTGTAAGGAAACTGACTCGAAAAGCTTTCCGTATAGCTCCGCTTTCATTTTGTCAAAAAGTGCAGGATCAGATTTTTCGTGATTGTAAACACGTTTCACTTCTTTGCCTACAGCTTTGGTAAGTTCTAGTTGAACAGCACAATGTCTTTTTATTTCTTCGTGCGCAAATTGAAGGGCTTCAACCATCTCATCTTCAGAGATTTCATTGGCTTCCCCTTCTACCATCAAAATATAGTCAATAGATCCAGCCACAATAAATTCCAAAGTGGATTTTACCAATTGAGATGGAGATGGGTTTATAACAAGTACCCCGTCTACTTTTGCTACTCTTACTTCCGAAATTGGGCCATTAAATGGAATATCGGAAACCGCCAAAGCTGCAGAAGCTGCCAATCCAGTAAGACAGTCAGGAAGAACGTTATCATCCGCCGACATTAAAGTGATGGCTACATTTGTGTCGGCATGGTAATCATCCGGAAAAATTGGACGAATTGCGCGATCAACCATGCGGCTTATAAGGATTTCATAGTCAGAAAGTCTTCCTTCTCTTTTCAAGAATCCGCCTGGAATTTTGCCGGAAGCGGCAAATTTTTCTTGGTAATCAACTGACATCGGCAAAAAGTCAACATTCTCTCCTGCCTCCTTCTTAGAAACTACTGTAGCCAAAATCATGGCATTTCCCATCCGCACAACTACTGCACCGTCTGCTTGTTTTGCAAGTGCACCCGTCTCGATTGTGATTTCTCTGCCATCCTGTAAGTGAATGGTCTTTGTAATTAAATTTGGTAACATAAATGGTTATTTATTTGATTTCTTCGGTTTGAAAAATTTATTCATCTAGCTTAAAAAGAAAAAAGTAAGGTTCTCAATTAAGAAAACCTTACTAATTGATTATTTTCTGATTCCGAGCTCAGCAATGATTGCTCTGTAGCGCTCGATTTCTTTCTTATGGAGGTAATCTAGTAAGCTTCTACGCTTACCTACCAACTTCAACAAACCTAGTCTGGTAGAGTGATCCTTTTTGTTTGACTTTAAGTGAGTAGTCAAATGTTGGATTCTGTGTGTGAAGAGGGCAATCTGTGATTCAGGAGATCCTGTGTCAGTAGCAGATTTTAACCGTCCATGATTTTGAAACAACTCTTGTTTTTTCTCTGATGTTAAATACATGTTTAGCTAAATTAATTTAAAACAGTCACAAAAGTAAGGTTATTATTTCAAAAAGTAAAAGTTCAATCGGACTTTACTGAGGATTTAGGCAAAAATGAGGTAACTTTTTTCCAAATACCTACATAAAAATCACCTTCAAATAGTCTCGCGTCTTTTCTTGCCTGCCTCAAAAAGAATAATCCAAAGGGTATAAGACATAAATTGGAGAAAATAGTACCGAAAAACGAACTCGTCACTCCTTCTTTTGCCCATTTTTCACCTGTTATGGTTAACATATAAAACATGATAAAGAAGATGATGGAAATCAATACGGGCATTCCAAGGCCTCCTTTTTTTATAATTGAACCTAAAGGCGCGCCGATCAAAAACATGACAAAACAGGCTAAAGCTTGGGTGTATTTTTGATACCAGGCAATTTCATATCTTCTGAATTCTCGTTCGTGATTATCTATTTGGGCCATTTTGACATTAAACGTGTTTTTCAAATTTCTTGAATTGTTCAAAGCCATTGTTAAAGCATTGGAAATATAGCCCCGCTTGAACATGATTGAATCAATTAACTCCATTTCTTGGGCTGTAAGTGATTCTGTACGTATAACTTTTTTCTTCACCTCAAGTCCTGAAGTATCTACAGATGTAATGATATTTGAGGATGGAGTGACCGAATCTATCCTTGTTGAATTCCGGTATATTTTTCGTTTGAAAATAGAATCCAAACGTGGGTTTTCTGGATTAGAAGCAACATTGACTTTCAATTCCCGGCTTTGAAGTGAGTCAACATTCTTAAAAGGCAAAGTATCTGTGTTAGATTTACTATTTTCAATTGAGTCTCTCTCTCTTCGTTCTCGTTCAATTCGTACCCTCCTTTCCTCGTCATCTTTTTGCTTCCGGTTTTTAATATCATCCGGAGGAGGTAGTTTTCTGTTTTTGGTAAAAAATGGATAGATACTTTCTGCAGTTTGATAATTCTGAAATTTTAGATCATTGACCAAAGAATAAATAGAATCTAGCCCTACCTGTATTTGCGCAATGTTTTTAATAGCACGATTTGTCGACCATTGATCTTCTGGAGTACGGCTAAGCTGAAATGCATCTAAATCAAACACGATAACGTTTTCATCAAATTTGGTTCTTGAAAACTCCACGGGAGGCTCTGAAATACCCCGAGTTGGACGATCCTCCTTATAATTTATTCCATTGTACAAGGTCAATTTGAGATAACTATCACTAAAGAAGGTTTCCATCCTTCCTGAGTCCGCCAAGGTCACATTCAGATTACCTTGCTGATCAGCATGGTTGTAGATGATGATATCTTTTAGCCGGACATCGTCACGCTTTTCATTGACTTTTATACTGTACCCAGGAATTCCTGCATAGAAAACACCTTCTTTGATATCCAATGCCGGTGATTTCATTCGGATATCATAGAGTAAACTGAAGGTTTTCAGGTTAACTTTTGGTACCAAATAGTTATTCGAAAGGTAGGCGCCAATCGTCAGGAACACGGCAAAAATCCCGATTGGCCTCATTGCACGAATTAAAGAAATCCCGCTGCTTTTAATGGCCGTTAATTCAAAATGTTCGCCCAAGTTACCAAATGTCATTAGGCTGGAAAGCAAAACGGCAAGTGGCAGAGCCATTGGAGAAATACTGATCACGAAATACCCGATCAGTTCGGCATAAATAAAAAATCCCAAACCTTTGCCAAAAATCTCATCGAAATATTTGAGCATATTGACAATAAGCAATATAAAGTCAACGACAAGAAAAGTGAGCAGGAATGGTCCCAGAAAAGAACCTAGAATAAGCTTATCGAGTTTTTTCATCCGTAATTACTACCACCGGCAAAGAAAACGATAATTTTCTTCCGAAGTTCAAAGTTGGGGAATTGAATGGGATTTATCCCCCAATAATTTCCTTTAACCTCGAAATCAACCCATCCCAAATAGCATCTAGCTCATCTTCTTCATATTCATTTGAGTAATCAATGACTTTTAGGAAAAGCGATTGAGTCAATTCATTTTCTTCCAGCTTGAATTCAATGAAGGAATGATCTGTTTCATTTGGAATTTTGGGATCAAAAAAATCGAACTTCACATGAAGATTTGTTCTCAAAGAGGTCAATTTTGCATGGTGATCTTCATTATCGAAGTTGAAGATGTAATTTCTGTCTTCATCGATTCGCACATCATCTGCAAACCACTCAGCTAATCCACTCGCTGTACTCAAATATTGAAAAACAATTTTCTTAGAAGCATTTATTTGATAATCAGCTACAAACTTATTTTTGACCATGATCTATTTTTTTTTCAGGTGACTTATTCACACAATTTCTCAGAACTGAACTTGCATTTCAGAGTACAAGACCTCATATTTGCATTCCCTTTTGAGAAGGGCTATAAATGGCTTATTTCACACGGAAATAGCCTTGTTTTCTAAAATTTGACGGTGGTTTAATATAACCATTAATTTTAGAAATCCACATCCGAACAAATTTTATTAAGAATATTTGGCGAGGTATCCCGATGGCTATCGGGAGCAGGATTCATATTTGGCGAGGTAGCTCAGTTGGTTAGAGCGCAGGATTCATATCCGCCGCGGCGGACGGGAATTCAAATCTCCTGATTAATTTGATATGTTGGTTTATAGTAATATTTGGCGAGGTAGCTCAGTTGGTTAGAGCGCAGGATTCATAACCCTGAGGTCGGGAGTTCAAATCTCCCTCTCGCTACAAAGGCTTTCAGAAATGGAAGCCTTTTTTCATTTTTGGTTATATTTCAAAGGTGAGCTTCAAACAAACCCAAAATCCACCTGATTCTTTTTTTGAAAAACTTGGCTTTTTAGGTCCAGGATTCATTCTTTCAGCTTCTATCGTGGGTTCAGGTGAATTAATCGCTACCACTATCTTAGGCGCTAAAGGAGGATTTATCACATTTTGGGTTATCCTTGTCAGCTGCCTGATCAAAGTTTCCGTCCAACTCGAATTTGGAAAAAATGCCATTGTATCGGGAAAACCCTTGATGCAAGAGTTCGGGGATTTGTCAGGGTTAGGAATAAAGAAAAGTAACTGGGCGGTCTGGTCCACTTTTGTCCTGACATTATTCAAGATCCTTCAACTCGGAGGTATGCTTGGTGGTGCTGCAATAGTTTTAAACTTGATTATTCCTCAGGTTTCAATGGTTGTTTGGATTGTTTTATTGGGATTTAGCCTAGGGCTCTTAATTTTCAAAAATTACTATCATATAATTGAAAAGACTTCGATGCTGATGGTTTTCGGGTTTACACTTTTTACTATTGCCTCCCTTATCGGTCTTTTCTTTACCCCATTTGCGTTTACTGCTGCTGATGTCCTCTCAGGTCTAACCTTTGATCTTCCTCAAGAAGTCCTTTTTGTAGCTATCGGAGCATTTGGTATTACTGGAGTTGCCAGCGATGAAATCATTGCCTATACTTATTGGTGTCAGGAAAAGGGGTACGCCACCTTTACAGGGCCCAATGACGGATCAGAGGCCTGGAAAAAGCGCGCTCAGGGTTGGATCAAAATCATGTACATGGATGCCTTCTTGGCCATGGTCATCTACACTTTGGTAACTGCTGCCTTTTACTTGCTTGGTGCCGCAATACTATATGGTGAGAATTCATTACCGGATGGCATGGATCTGATCAATTCATTGGCGGCTATTTATACTGAATCGCTCGGTTCAGGTGCTAGATATGGCTACCTGATCGGAGCATTTTTCGCACTTTATTCCAGTGTTTTTGCCACACTTGCATATTGGTCACGGCTTTTCCCTGATATCTTTTCCCAATTAGAATGGATAACCTCTAATGATAGAACAGGTCGAGAAAAATGGGTTAAAATCCTGGCTTGGGTACTTCCTTTAATTTGGATCCTGACTTTTCTTTTTGTGCAATTACCGGGTTTTATGATCCTGTCCGGAGGCGTTGTTGGTTCTGTACTTTTGCTTGTGGTGGTATTTGCAGGGATCAAATTCAGAGCAAAAAATCGAAAATTGCAGTTAGTCTCAGGCTGGTGGTCTGAGATTATTTTTTGGCTGAGTGTAATATCTATTCTGTTGGTCTCTGGCTACGGGATTTTCAAACTTTTCTAAAACAAAAAAGCCTTCCCGAAGGAAGGCTTCCGTAAAATAAGGTGTGCCGACCTTATTTTACTCTTTCAACTACAGCTTTGAATGCCTCTGGGTGATTCATTGCCAAGTCAGCCAAAACCTTACGATTAAGTTCGATTTCTGCTTTCTTTAGCAAACCCATCAATTGAGAATAGGAAACACCGTGCATTCTTGCACCGGCGTTGATACGTTGAATCCATAAGCCACGAAATTCTCTTTTCTTAGCTTTACGGTCTCTGTATGCGTACTGAAGACCTTTCTCGTACTTGTTTTTTGCTACTGTCCACACATTTTTACCTCTTCCGAAGTAACCTCTAGTGGCTTTAAGTATTTTTTTTCTTCTTGCTCTTGACGCTACAGCGTTTACTGATCTAGGCATAGTTTTTTGATTTTTGACGCTTGGTGCCCCGATTTACTCGAGATCTTTTTTACCAGAGCATCTGGTGAATTAATGAACCTTAATTTTAAAAGAGGTTTTGAGGAAGATCAGATCTTCAACATATCTCTCACTCTACCTTCATCGGCTACATGTACCAAACCGGTTTTGGTCAGGTTACGCTTACGCTTCGTAGATTTTTTTGTCAGGATGTGGCTTTTAAAGGCGTGTTTCCTTTTGATTTTACCGGTTCCCGTTAGGGCAAACCGTTTTTTTGCACTGGATTTGGTTTTTACTTTTGGCATTTTGCTGTATTTAATTGGTTGAAATTATTTTTTTCCGGGTTTTGGAGCCACGAATATGTTCATTCGCTTTCCTTCCAATTTCGGCATCTGTTCTACCACTCCATAATCCTGAAGAGCCTGAGCAAATTTCAACAAGAGCATCTCTCCCCTTTCCTTGAATACAATAGATCTACCAACGAAATGTACGTAAGCCTTAATTTTAGCACCTTCTTTTAGAAAGCTGATCGCATGCTTCAATTTGAAATTGTAATCGTGGTCATCGGTATTAGGTCCGAAACGGATTTCTTTCAAAACAACTTTAGCCGCATTGGCCTTGATTTCCTTCTGCTTTTTCTTCTGCTCGTATTTGAATTTGGCATAGTCCAAAATCTTACAAACAGGTGGATTGGTAGTCGGTGAAATTTCAACCAGATCCAGCTCATTGTCCTGAGCCAGTTTAATTGCCTTTTCTAGAAGCAATACTTCGTTCCCTCCTTCGACGAAATCTCCTACTACTCTTACTTCGCGAGCTCTGATTTTTTGATTTACCTTATATGGTTCTTCTTGTCGACCTCTAGGTGGTTGTCTTTCTCTCAAGTGTTTTCTATTGTTTTTATTGAAATTGACTGCAAATATCGGAATTATTTCTAATTCTAAAAAGCAGAATAAAATATTAGCTAATTACTACTTACTCAATGATTCTGAAATAATCTTCTGAAAATAAGTTATAAACTCGGCCGGTGTAAAGCTGCCCAAGTCCCCCTGACCGTGTTTTCGGACAGAAACTTTACCTTCTTCTTGTTCCTTTTCCCCTACTATCAGCATGAAAGGCACTTTTTTCACTTCTGAATCGCGAATCTTTCGACCGATCTTTTCATCACGGTTGTCAATGCTTCCCGCAATATCAGCATCGTCCAAGATACTTTTGAGTTCCTCGGCGTATGCAATATATTTTTCTGAAATAGGTAAAATATTGATCTGCTCAGGAGATAACCATAGCGGAAAATCACCTGCACAATGCTCAATTAGCACGGCAACGAATCTTTCCAAAGAACCAAAAGGCGCTCTGTGAATCATCACCGGTCTGTGCTTTTGATTATCCGAACCGATATACTCCAATTGGAATCGATCAGGTAATTGGTAATCCACTTGGATGGTTCCAAGTTGCCACTTTCTACCTAAGGCATCCTTTACCATGAAATCCAACTTAGGCCCGTAAAAAGCTGCCTCGCCAAGTTCAGTTACCGTTTCTAGTCCTTTTTCAGCAGAAGCTTCAATAATTGCTGATTCAGCCTTTTCCCAAGCCTCATCCGTACCGATATATTTTTCCTTTTTCTCGGGATCTCTCAGTGAAATCTGTGCTGTGTAATCTTCAAAGCCCAAAGCTTTAAACACATACAGCACCAGATCAATCACTTTGATAAACTCCTCTTTTACCTGATCCGGACGACAGAAAATATGCGCATCATCCTGAGTAAAACCTCGAACTCGGGTCAATCCGTGCAATTCCCCGCTCTGCTCGTAGCGGTAAACGGTACCAAACTCAGCATAGCGAATCGGCAAATCCTTGTAAGATCGTGGCTTATGCTTGTAAATCTCACAGTGGTGAGGGCAGTTCATCGGCTTCAGCAAGAAAGTCTCACCTTCATGCGGTGTAGTGATCGGCTGAAAAGAATCCTTCCCGTATTTTTCATAGTGACCAGAAGTCTCGTACAAAGCCTTACTTCCAATGTGAGGAGTAGTCACCTGTTGATAGCCTGACTTATCCTGTGCTTTTTTCATGAAGCTAATCAGTCGCTCACGTAAAAGTGTTCCTTTTGGAAGCCACAGCGGCAGACCCATTCCTACTTTTTCTGAGAAAGTGAAAAGCTCCAACTCACGACCGATCTTTCGGTGATCTCGTTTTTTTGCTTCTTCAAGTAAAGTCAAGTATTCCTGAAGTTCTTTGGCTTTAGGGAAAGTGACTCCATATATACGAGTCAACATTTTTCGCTTCTCATCCCCTCTCCAATACGCTCCGGCAATATTGGTCAGCTTGACAGCTTTGATAAATCCGGTATTAGGAATATGTGGGCCACGGCAAAGATCAGTGAAGTTTCCTTGCTCATAGAAAGTGATGGAACCATCTTCCAAACCTTCCAAAAGATCAAGTTTATACTCATCACCTTTCTCTTTGAAAAATGCGATTGCCTCTGCTTTTCCTACTTCTTTTCGAATGAAATCGCTTTTTTCTCTTGAGAGTTCGATCATTTTCTGCTCGATTTTCTCAAGCTCCTCCCCTTCCAATTTGTGATCGCCGAAGTCCACATCGTAATAGAAACCCGTTTCGATTGGAGGGCCAATGCCGAACTTTATGCCCGGATAGAGCGCTTCCAAAGCTTCTGCCATCAAGTGGGCCGAGGAATGCCAAAAGGTGTTTTTACCTTCTCCGTCATTCCAAGTAAGCAATTGGAGGCTAGCGTCTTCCTGGATTGCTCGAGTAGCATCCCAAACTTGGCCATTGACTTTGGCTGCGAGAACATTTCGTGCTAAACCCTCGCTGATACTTGCAGCAATCTGTAGCCCGGTTGTTCCTTTTTCATACTCCTTCACAGAGCCATCCGGAAGGGTAATTTTAATTTGTTGTGACATGTATCTTAGTTTTTCTGCCCATACAAACAGGCAAAGCGTTTAACCCGGATTATGCATTAGGGTTCGTTATGAGGGGTTTAATTGCAAAAAAAATCAGGTTGTTTGGAGACTGAGGCATAGCACCGCTATGGTGAAGTCGAAAACAGCAACGCAGTGACTGATTTTGAAACAAGTAAATCCCGCAATAGAATTACTAATGCATATTTCGGGTTTGTGCCACAAATATGCATAACCATCCTGCAAAGGAAAAATTTAGGCAAAGGGAATCTTGAAATGTTCTTCTATTTCTTTACGGTGTAAATAATTAAGACGGGGTTTTCAGAGTCCTTAGCTTCAAATGCTGTACCTGCGAAGTTCCGACTCTTTGCCATCGTATACTCCTTAAAGCCCTCATGCCCTAGCTCTTGTTTCTTTTTTTCCAGAATTTCATAGAGATCTTTGCCCGGAACTTGATTTCCCACTTTCAATTGGTCAAACTGGTACAATATTCCATTAGGATTATATCCATCGTCAAGGTCATCCGAAATTCTACCCTTGAGTACCCGGGTTATTTGTTTTTCTCTGTCGAAAAACACATTGAAGGGTTCACCCTGGTACCTAAAGCCTGAATAAAACTGCGATTCGGTTATAAACCTTTGATTGGGAACAAAGCTCAATTTTGATTTTTTGACAAAAAAGTTAAGCTCTTCCAATGGATTCAGATTTTCCCCATTCTTTCTTAGTTCTTCAATGCTTTGCCCATACTCACCATAGTCAAAAACTAGTTTTGGATTTAAAAGCCCTTTATCTAACTGGTAAATTGTATCATTAAAAGACATCCCGAAATAAATTGACTCTTTGGATTTCTGGAATAATTTTATCGAAGAGAAGTTTCCATAATATCGGTCTTTACTGAAAGGCAAGGATTTCATGGTGTCCTGAAAAGGTCTACTAACACTCAATACAAAATGATCTCCTGAATCTCTGGTATCGTGAAAGAAGTAAAAACGGTCGTTTTCTTTTACATATACTCCAGAATCAATTGGCTTAGTTAATTTCTCTTCCCTGAGAAATTCCCCGTCAAGACTAAACCACATCAATTTCGGAGGATATACTCCCAGTAACAGGACCTCTTCTCCGACAATAGTCACATCATTAAACTCTGAATATTGACCGGGCGCTTCTCCATAACTGTTGATTTCGGCGAAGTATTTTCCTGTTATGTCAAAAAATTTTACACATTGGCAGTGATTGATATCAATGGCAAATATTTTGCCTTCATGAAAAAATATTTTTTGCAATCCCCCACTTAACTGAGCGTCTTCAGAGTCATCCTTGAGCCATATGTATTCGATTTCTGGTTCAAAGAATTCTGATAATTTCCCCTCTCTAGCTTCGGAAAGATCGATTTTAACTATTTCCAATCCCTCTGGCGCTTGAATCGAATTTGAACAAGAAAAAAGGAATGTGAATAGGAGAAAAACTAAAAGTAAACTTGATTTCTTCATCCTCACAAAATAAGGAAAAGATTGAATAAACTAAAGAATAAACTGTGCATTCAATTTCACATGAAATGGTTTTGACCTGGGATCATCCAAGAAGTTAAAAAATTATTGATATCATTTCCTGTTATCTCAAAAAGCCTTTTCTACTACTTAAAAACTCTTTCCAAAACTTATTCCTGCCCAATAAGGAAAGAAGTGCCAGCTTTTCCCTTCTCTTTCCGGAAAATTAATAAATGGAGTATAGCCAACTCTAAAAAAGAATCCACCTTCAGGTTTTTGGTATCTGTAACCAATTCTTAAAGGAATAGCAGCATTAAAGACCACTTTATCTTCTAATTCTAATGATTCTGAATCAAAATCTAAAGTTCTATCTAAGAGTGAAATAAATCCAAAGCCCATTTCCAGATGGTGCTTTGACTTGCCATATAGGGCAGAGACTTCTAATGGAACAACGGGAAGCCAAATGGTCTTGAAATCATTTGATTTATTACGCCACATAGAAAAACCTGCACTGGCATTTAGTTTTAGTTTCCCTTTTTGATGAAAAATCTTGCTATAGTTTATCGCGTATCTTCCAGAACTCCCTCCTACTTCAAGGTAAACCGCATTTTTTGCTGTGAAGGTTTCGGATTCGGTTTGAGCAAAAGTGGATTGAAATAGTGTCAGGAAAACCAGAAAAAATCCGATGGGCACTGATTTGGAAGAGAAGTTCATGGCAAAATGGCTTAGTAAAACTGGCTTCTTTGACCCTAAAGAATTGACAATCTAAAGTACATCCTAAGTCAGCGAATCCTTTATAAAAGTTAATTTTCCAATAAATTAAAGTTTTTTTTTTACACACAAATATTTAGTAGTAAGAAACCTGAAAAAGAAAATATCGAATCATTGAAGGCGTTTTCTTGAAAAATTATATATCTGTCTCAAGTTTTATTCAATCCAAACTTTTTTAAGTAAACAGCCTAGCTGTTTTTTAGGTTTGGATTTATCATGCCAAATAAATTCTCGATGATTCACTTTTCGACCTGTATATTTGAAGCCAAATAAGTGAAATAATGATTTACGATGTAGTGATTGTTGGTGGTGGAATCGTTGGATTGGCCACAGGTATGAAAATTCAAAAAGCCCGGCCTGATCTCAAAATTGCCATTTTAGAAAAAGAGGATCAGCTGGCAAAACATCAGACAGGAAATAACTCCGGTGTGATTCACTCAGGACTTTACTATAAACCAGGGTCTTTAAAAGCCACTAATTGTATCAATGGATATCATGAGCTTATCAAGTTTTGCGAAGCTGAAAAAATCCCCTTTGAGATAACCGGAAAAGTGGTTGTAGCAACCAAAGAGGAACAAAAGCCTCTCCTAAAAACCCTTTGGGAACGCGGACTTCAAAATGGGTTGGAAGGTACACGTTATATTTCTTTGGAAGAACTTAAAGAATACGAGCCTCATTGCGCCGGGGTGGCGGCGATACATGTTCCTCAGACTGGAATAGTGGACTATTTTCAAGTGGCTTTAGCCTATGGTAGAAAAATAATTCAGAAAGGTGGAGAAATTTTTCTGAATCATAAAGTATTGAATATTAATCATAAGGATGGAATCAATTACATCGAAACCTCACATAAAACCTTTGAAGCCAAGCTGGTAATCAACTGTGCGGGACTTTACTCGGACAAGGTCGCACAGATGAATGATTCGGCATTTGATGATATCAAAATCATTCCGTTCCGAGGAGAATATTTTAAGCTCAAAAAAGAAAAGGAATACTTGGTAAAGAACTTAATTTATCCTGTGCCGGATCCTAATTTCCCTTTTCTTGGCGTTCATTTCACCCGAATGATGAAAGGAGGCGTAGAAGCTGGACCAAATGCTGTTTTGGCATTCAAAAGAGAGGGCTATAAAAAGAGCCAAATCAACTTCGGAGAATTCGCTGAAACATTGGCTTGGCCAGGATTCCAAAAAGTAGCAGCAAAATACTGGAAAACTGGTTTCGGTGAGATTTACCGCTCCTTTTCCAGGTCAGCCTTTACCAAAGCGCTACAGGAACTAATTCCGGAGATCCAGGAATCTGACTTAATAGAAGGTGGCGCAGGAGTTAGGGCACAAGCTTGTGATCGAACCGGAGGCTTGTTGGATGATTTTGCCATCAGAGAATCTGAATACGCCATCAATGTTCTAAACGCCCCATCTCCAGCTGCGACAAGTTCGCTTTCGATCGGAGGCACTGTTGCTGAGATGGCCTTGAAACGTTTTTCTTAATTATATGTGGTTAAGAACCGAATCAGGAAAGTATTTATTGGCCATGGCTACCATTTCATCTCCTCTGACTAAGTCATGGATAGTCAATTCTGATGTGTGAGTATGTCCGCTCGCCCCTACCAATTCTTTGACAGCGTGTACCGTATGCTTATGAAAATTATTGACTCGCTCTGATTTTTCCGTTACAACCAGCCCCCTTACAAGTGCCGGATTTTGAGTCGCCACACCGGTTGGACATTGATTTGTATTACATTTTAGTGCTTGGATACAGCCCAAACTAAACATAAATCCTCGGGCAGAATTACAGATATCTGCACCAAGGGCTATAAATTTTACAATCGAAAAAGCGCTGAGGGCCTTACCAGAAGCGATTATTTTGATTTTATCCCGCAGTTTGAATCGATCCAAGGTAACGCGGACGAAAATTAATGCCGGTTCGAGCGGTAAACCAACACTGTCTGAAAACTCAAGTGGTGCGGCCCCTGTTCCTCCCTCAGCGCCGTCGATTGTGATGAAGTCAGGGCAGTTATTCAGGCTGACCATCGCTTGGCATATTTCGATAAACTCTTCAGTTCTTCCGATGCAAAGTTTAAATCCGACGGGTTTACCTCCCGAAAGCTCTTTAAGTTGTGCGACAAATTTGATCAATCCTTCGGGATTTGAAAATGTCTTGTGTGCTGGAGGAGAGAGAACTGTAGTTCCTGGCATCAAACCTCTTATTTCTGCTATTTCAGGCGTATTCTTGATTCCTGGAAGCACTCCCCCATGTCCTGGTTTTGCTCCCTGAGAAAGTTTTATTTCAATCATTTTCACGGAAGGAAGTGCTGCTTTTTCTCTGAACTTATCTGGATCGAACGAGCCATTATCGGCTCTGCAACCAAAATAACCCGTACCAATCTGCCAACATAAATCACCCCCTTCCAGGTGATAGGATGAAATCCCTCCTTCGCCAGTGTTATGAAAGAAGTTTCCTTTTTTGGCCCCTTGATTCAATGCAGAAACTGCACTCGAACTCAAACTTCCAAAGCTCATGGCTGAGATATTAAAAATGGAAGCAGAGTAAGGCTGAAGGCAAGTCGGACCGCCTATTGTTACCCGGATATCGTCAGATACAGGCCCTTTGGCATATATCGAATGTCTTAGTGCGATGTAATGTTCGTCATTGATGTCCTTTTGAGTACCAAAAGGAAGCGTGTCATTTAAACCTTTTGCTCTTCGATAGACCAATGATCTAAGATTTCTATTGAAAGGTCTGCCATCAGTATTGGATTCAATAAAGTATTGCTGGATTTCTGAGGTAAAGGATTCCAATATGTACCTAAAATGTCCGACAACAGGGAAATTCCTCAAGATCGCATGCTTGGTTTGGAAGGAATCATAAATTCCCAAAGCAGTCAAAAATCCCAAAGTCAGCAATACAAAATTTCCAATACTGAATACTCTAAACTCATAAAACCACATAAAAAATAATGTAAGTGCAAACAATAGAATTACTGAATAGTAAAATAGCTTTCTCATGACTTTATAAGTTGTTGATATTCAAATATTTTTAATATCCGATTTTCAAAAGATGGGTGGATTTTTCCATTTTTCGGGTCGGAAGACTAGTGGCAATTGACTTTGGCTTTATGCCTATCGCTTGAATAGACACTTAATAAAGAAGGATGGTAAGGACAAATTAGACTTTAAGCCTATTTACATTTTTCATTTTAATCCACTGACAAAGAAGCGCAAATACAGCTTAAAAATATTCTATTTAGCCAAAAACATAGTCAAAAATCGATATTCCGCCCACGTGAATTCTTGTCCAACAATACTAAATCCAGTGTGTCCTCCTCTAGTGGGCATTTCCAAAATAATTTCTGACTTGGATTCAGCAAGTTTCACTGGGTAGGATTCCTGTCCAATCAAAGGATCATTCAAGGCATTGATTATCAAAGTCGGGATTGCAATTTGATGCATCCAATTATCCGCACTTACGGATTGGTAAAAGTCTTTTGCATCCTTGAAGCCGTGCAATTTGGCTGTAAAATGGGTATCGAAGACATCAAAATCATTCACCCTTCCGAGCAAATTTAAATCAATCAAATCAGGAAACTGAAGGGCTTTGGCTTCCAATTTTTTCTTCAGTTTCCCCAAAAAACGATTCTTGTAAAAAAGATTTCTTTTCAATTTTAAAGTTGCTGCACTCGATGGAAGATTGCAGGGCGTTGAATACACAGCTGCTTTTTTGATTTCTTCGGGAAGATCACTTCCTTTTTCCCCTAGATACTTTAGGGTCTGTGCACCACCCATACTTATTCCGGCAAGGAAGATCTCATCATACTGTTTTGATGAAATAATGTGTTCGATCACCGTGTTTAGGTCATAACTCGCACCATGATGATAAAGTATTGGCTTCAGATTAATTTCTCCCCCGCAGGTTCGGTTGTTCCAGACAACTACATCTACTTCATTTTGATCGAAAAGTTTGACTAGGCCCATCGCATAATGCCGTCTTGAATCACCTTCAAGTCCGTGTGAAACTATCAGCAGCTTTTTACTTCCAGCTTTTGACCAATCCAAATTCAAAAAATCTCCATCAGGAGTTTCAATTTTCTCTCGCTGATAGAGAACCCCATGAACCTTTCTTAGCAAACTAGGAACGATCGTCTCTAAATGACCATTAAATAAATGCCTGGGAGGATTTCGATATGTACTTGGAATTATAGGCATTAATTCAATCTGTAAACTTCACCTGAAGTTCATTTTGGGGTAATCAAATTTTAGATTGCAAACTTTACTTTTGGAATGTAAAGTTCATCATAGGGTTTAATTATAAGAATTGGAGCTGCATGTGCACGCTCCTTTTTTAGTTTAAAAGCCTATTTACTTCAGCAATTGCGATTTCAACTTTTTGAGAAAATACTTGAAAATGAGCCTTGGCGGCATTTCCAAAACCCTCAGATTCCAGAATCGATTTTCCCTCAGTGAGACATTCCGTCAAATCTTCAAATTCAAACATCGAAAGTGTAGGCTTAATTTTATGACGAATCTGTTGAATTTTAATCTCGTCCTTTTCTTCTATACCCTCAGAATATTTGGATTGAAGTTCAACTAATCCATTGTATATCGCCGAGGTGAGTTCAATTCTAAACTCTTCGTCGCCTTCAGCCATTTCCAGAATTCTAAGATTCAATTCCGGGTAGAAACTACTCATAGATTTAATAATTTATTGACTTTCCTGCAAGAAATCCAGTCGACCAAGCGGCTTGAAAATTGAAGCCACCTGTAATTCCATCGATATTCAGAACCTCCCCGGCAAAGTATAGGTTTGGGTGATAATTGCTTTGCATTGTATCTGGATTAATTTCCTCCAAAGAAATCCCACCTGCTGTGACGAATTCTTCTTTAAAAGTAGTTTTTCCATTTACTTCCAAAATATAGCAAAAAAGGTTTTGCACTAATCTGTTTAGGTGTTTTTTTGGCAAATTTCCATACAGTTGATTTGATTCGATCTCTGACTTAGCACAAAAGTGTTCCCAAAGTCTCGAAGGGGTATCAAAAAGTACATGAGAATAAACCTTTCGATTGGGATGGCTTTTTTGATAATTGATTAATTGTTGTAGGTATTCATTCTCTCCGAAATTGCCATTCCAGTTGATAATTGCCCGAGCTTGATAATGATGCTCATGCAACCATTCGGCACCAAAGGCGGATAATTTCAAGACAGCGGGACCACTGACACCCCAATGTGTTATTAAAACCGGCCCCCTGTAATTGAGTTTTGTGCCTTCGATTTTGACTAGGCCATCTGATACAGCCACACCCATCAATTCGCGAATCGATTCTCCAGGAGTGTTGAAAGTAAATAATGAGGGTATGGGATTATTAATATTATGATTCAATGAGTTAAGAAAATAATAGCTTTCAGATTTAGGATGGCCTCCGGAGGCTATTACCACCGCATCTGCTCTGAAAACACCCTTATCAGTGATCAATTCATATCCTGATTTTGTAGGGTTTAACTCCTTTATTCCCGTGGCTATGAGAATTTTAATTTTGTGCTTTTCGGCTTCAGCGAGCAAAACACCTATGATTGACTGAGAAGAATCAGTAGTGGGAAACATCCTACCATCTTGTTCAACTTTCAAAGGAACTCCACGTGATTCAAACCACTCAATGGTATCCTGAATGGAAAAGTGTCGGAAGACTTTCTTCAAGAATTTTTCGCCCCGAGGATAATTCTTCACGAGTTTGGATATCTCCATCGGTCGATGTGTGACATTACATCTCCCGCCGCCGGAGACTTTTACTTTGGAAAGAAGCTTAGGACTTTTTTCGAAAATCGTCACCTCTCTGCCTATCCCACTGGCATGTATAGCAGCAAAAAAACCTGCCGCTCCCCCACCTATTATAGCGATTTTCAATTTGAATATCTCGTTAAAATACAATGATTTAGACTCAACGCTTTTTACTGGTAAATGAGCCTAAAATACCCCTTGCCAATTCTCGAAATAGTGTTCTTCCCATCTGACGAACCATGGTGTTTTTACTTAATTCGCCTATAAAAGATTCATCTTGTTTGGTTCGCGTCCCTGTCCTTGGAGGAGGTCCAGGCAGCTTGGCCTTTTCCTGTTCCTTTTGCACTTGCTCCATTTTCCGCTCGAGGATTTCAAAGGCGCTGTCATGATCGATTTCCTGATTGTATTTGGAAGCAAGCTGAGATTTGGATACCAGTTGGGTGATTTCGGAATCATCCAAAATATCCATTCTGCTAATCGGAGCTCTTACTAATGTATGCGCTAATGGAGTTGGGATACCCTTTTCATTCAAGGCAGTAATCAATGCCTCCCCAATCCCCATTGCGGTCAACACTTCTGAAGTCTTGTAAAAAGGGGAATCAGGATAGTTTTCCGCTGTTTTAGTGATTGCTCTCCTGTCCTTGGCTGTAAAAGCCCGTAGTGCATGCTGAACCTTCAACCCTAATTGGCCCAAAACACTGTCAGGTACATCCGTTGGAGTTTGAGTGCAGAAGAAGACTCCCACTCCTTTGGATCTTATCAATTTGATAATCGTCTCAATTTTATTCAATAAATCTTTTGAAGCACTAGAGAACACCAAATGTGCTTCATCAATAAAGAGACAGAGTTTCGGTTGATCCGAATCTCCCTGCTCGGGAAATGTCTCGTAGATTTCAGAAAGCAGACTCAGCATAAAAGTGGAAAACAGTTTGGGACTGCTTTGGATATCTGTCAATCGAATAACCGAAATGACTCCTTTTCCATCTTTTGTCCTCACAAAATCATCTACCTCAAACGAACGCTCACCAAAAAACCGATCTGCTCCCTGCTGCTCCAGCTCGATGATTTTTCGCATGATGGTATTGACAGAAGCAGAAGAGACCTGCCCAAATTCCTTGGTAATAGCTTCTTTGCCTTCGTTGGAAACAAATTGAAGGACGCGCTTGAAGTCTTTTAAATCCAACAAGGGTAGATGATGTAAATCACAGTATCGGAATACTAGAGCGATTACCCCTTGCTGTGTATCATTCACTTCCAAAATTTGAGAAATCAAGACCGGACCAAACTCAGATACTGTGGCTTTGAGTCGAACGCCTTTTTCTTTTGAAATAGTCATCAGCTCCACAGGAAGACCTTGAGGAGTATAATCCACTCCGATGGTAGCAGATCTTTTCAGAATAAAATCAGAAGATGCTCCTGGCATCGCAAGGCCTGACAAATCACCTTTAAGATCCATTAAAACTGAAGGAATACCTTTCAGCGAGAGTTGTTCTGCGATTACCTGAAGCGTTTTTGTTTTTCCAGTTCCTGTTGCACCAGCTATAAGCCCATGTCGATTCATCGTTTTCAGCGGTATTTTGATATGGCAGTTGGTTACTGCCTCACCATCCAATATACCTGTACCGAGAATTATGAAATCTTTTTTATAAGCCTGACCTTCAGTCAATATGGTTTTAAACTGGTCTATTTTGTTCATTGGTGGAAAAGTTTTGACTTCCAAACTACAAAAAAACCCTGAGTTGCCTCAAGGTTCTTTAATGATTAATCCTTCCTTAATTTCAATGTGTGACAACCGGGTCAAGACTTTTTGCCTGTGTGATAAAATCCTCGACCTTGGACAGAGGAGGTACGACACGAGTCAAGCCTTTTTCGTCTTGAGTTTTAACTAATGCAGCGTGAAGATTTTCAGGATTTCTGGTTCTCAGTTCCTTTACAGTATCCACTCCAGCTGCCTTCAGGAGTTCTGCAAATTGGCTTGCGACCCCATTAATTCTAAACAAATCGGCCATATTGACCCAATCCAAGATTTTACCTTCATTAATTCCAGACGCTTCTGCGATTGCTTTACGACCGGATTTTGATGCACCCTTTTCCAGAAGTCCCTCTACTGAAGTCACTCCTGCTTCGGCGAGTTTTCCCTTGAAAACTTCACCGATACCTTCGATCATAGTGATCGTTTTTGCCATTTTTTTTGTTTTTGATTTTTTGAGAAAAATTGTTAACCAATAAAAATTAACCTTCGCATCGAAAGCTAATCTATTTTACGATATCCAAAATAAAAAAAATTTCTTTGGACAAAATGAAAAATAATAATCTTCACAGTCCGCTTACAAATTTTAACTTTGGCTTAACAAAAAGTGTTATTTACTTAGTCTAAATTATCCCAAGCAAGACCTTGAACATTCCTATCTCATATTTTCGATTTATACTTTTCATTCTACTGGCCTTGCCTTCGTTTGAATCTTTCGCTCAGTCAGGTCCAAATCTTGGTCAAACTGACCGATGGATGAAAGGTGCTTTGGCAGCTCTTGAACGAAAAGATTATCAAACCGCAAATTCAATTTTCAGGAATTTAATCGACTCCGGTTTACCTCTTCCTGATGAAATGCCCTATTATTTTTCGGAGACACTTTTTCAATTAGGTCAATTTGATAACAGCTCCAATTTTCTGAATAAATATCTGGAATTGACTGGATTCAAAGGTGAGAACTACCAAGGAGCAAAAGAGCTTCAGGAAAAGCTGAAAAAACCTATTGAAGAAATTCAAACTTGCCAATTGTGTGACAGAAGAGGATATCGATTTGCCTCATGCTTTACCTGTGATGGATCTAAGCAAATCGAGCAGGACTGTAATTACTGCAAATCCAAAGGCATCGTAGGCTGTAGTAGGTGCGCAGCTTCAGGATTAATCAAAAAAGTCAATGTCTTTAATATTGTGGAGTTTTTTGAATGTGAGCGCTGCTCCGGAAAAGGCCGTTTGACATGCCCTGAATGCGAAGGCTCAGGTAGAGAAGTTAGTGATTGCAAAACATGCATGGGTTCCGGGCATATCGCATCCGATGCCATTTGCGATCACAAGGAACATGATCATTCCTCGGAGACTAAAAAGTAAAGAGACTGTCTCATAAGTTTCGATTGTCACATTGATCGCCTGCCTGTCCGGTAGGCAGGTAGTCGAAATGTAGCTTAATTTACTGGAAATGGCCTTCGACTCCTGTCACCCTGAGCGGAGTCGAAGGGTCAGGCTGACACCGATAAGCCTATTTTAAACAGCCTCAATATTACTTACAATATTTATTGAAAGCTTCCGATGCCCCCGAATATTCGAGGACAGAAGCAAGTTTAAAATCTTCACAAGCTTGCTTATTTCTATTCAATGCAACTTTTAATAACCCTCTGTTATAATAAGCCTGAGCAAAATCTTTATCGACTTGGATTGCAGCACCATAGGCTTTAAGTGCATCTTCGGGTAATCCCAATTGATGTAAAGCTCTTCCTTTCAAGAAAGAAGCCATAGCTGGTGCACCGGAAATCTCCTCAGCTTTGGTTGCATAAAGTAAGGCACTGGCGAAGTTTTTTTCTTCCAACTGAACGGCGGATAAACTAAGTAAAATCTGAAAGTTGTTTGGATCATAAGCTAAAGCTGACTCAAAGTCAACTCTAGCCTTATTCATTTCTCCCAATTCCTGAAATGCTCTCCCACGGTTGTACAATAAAGTAACATCCGTAGGCTTTAGCTTAAGACTCTCTGTGTATTTCTGAGCTGCAAGCTCATAATTGCCTCTTTCAAAATAGGTGTCAGCAGGATCTTTTTTGGTTTCAGTACAGGCCCAAATCGAACTGGACAATAGCGTAACGATTAGGGCTTTTTGGAATAATTTCATGTGTTTATAATTTTTTCTTTATGGCCACACCTGCCTGCCGGCAGGCAGGTGGAATCTCGCATGGTCTATAATCATCCCTCTGTGTGTCGCTTTGGGTCATGCTTGATTTCATATGATTATAATTGTTTTTTAGAGGCCATATGGAATGCCCGAAATAATCATTCCCCTGTGTGAGAACCTTTTCTCATGGGCATTTCATGTGTTTATAATTTGTTTTTTAAAGGCCACACCTGCCTGCCGGAAGGCAGGTGGAATCTTCGCAAGTTGGATAATCATCCCAGTGTGTGACATAGGCGTCATGCTTGATTTCATGTTTTTCGATTTAAACTGCTACGTTGTTTTCTCTTAACGCATCGTTGAGTGAGGTTTTGAGATCGGTAGAAGCTTTACGTTGTCCTATGATAAGAGCGCATGGAACTTGATAAGTTCCAGCTGGGAAGTTTTTGGCTAAAGAACCTGGAATTACAACCGAGCGAGGAGGAACATAACCTTTATATTCTACAGGTTCCGAACCTGTGACATCTATGATTTTTGAACTGGCTGTCAAGGTTACTCCTGCACCGATTACTGCTTCTTTGCCGATTCTTACTCCTTCTACAATGATGGCTCTCGAACCAATGAATGCTCCTTCTTCAATAATTACGGGAGCAGCCTGAACAGGCTCCAAAACTCCTCCAATACCTACTCCACCACTTAAATGAACATTTTTGCCGATCTGAGCGCAAGAGCCAACGGTGGCCCAAGTATCAACCATCGTGCCACTGTCCACGTAAGCTCCGATATTAACATAACTTGGCATCATCACCACTCCAGACGCCAAAAAAGCCCCGTAACGAGCTACAGCGTGAGGAACTACACGCACACCTTGCTTGGCATAATTGGTTTTGAGGGCCATTTTATCATGGAATTCAAATGGTCCAACTTCAATGGTTTGCATCTTTTGAATTGGGAAATAAAGGATTACCGCTTTTTTCACCCAATCATTCACTTGCCAGTTGCCGTCTTCCAAGGGCTCAGCCACTCGTAGTTTACCGGCATCCAAATCTGCAATGATGGTCTTTATTGCTATTTCTGTTTCTTTTTCCTTTAATAATTCCCTGTTGTCCCAGGCTGCTTCAATGATAGTCTTCAGTTCCATTATTTTATTTAGTTTCGTTTATGAGTCAGTTTCAGACCAAAAGGGTTCCCGTGATTATCGCTTCTACCCTGAAGCCGATCATGGATGTGCGAGCTTTTGGAAAGCTTGCTCTTTCGCTTGGCGAAACAAATACATACAGCTTATTTATCATAGGTTTTTCTCCAAAAAGGCCCATTTCCATTCCGGGATTTCGATTTTTTTCTTCTATGAGTCATTTCGATTCTCGCTTGGATCGGGTAATGGCTCAGTTTAGATTTTTATTTCGGCTCCTTCAAGTTAGACCAAAGCTATTGATATGTTGTACGTATGAATTACTTCCGATTGCCTCATTTCTAAAGCCTATCATAGAATATAAACTAGTATATGATGTTCAGGAAAACTATGTTTTAAACCTAGGCCTCAATCCAAATCTTTTAGAAAAGAAAAGCAAAAAAGCTGGCAATCTTATTCAAAAAGCAGAGTCAGTCAGCGGCATCGATTTATTTCTTTTCGCAGAGAAATGCTATGCTTATGAAATGCCTGAAAAGAAACCCTATCTCATATTTGAGAATAAATTTGCAGGTGAATTAAAGGAGCAAAAGCCCATTCAACTAAAAAGTAAAAGTGCAATTCGATTCTGTATTACCGGGACCATCACTCCCGCCTTTGGGACATGGGATGTGGTAGAATGGTTTCGTGAAATTGTCAAGACTTTCCCCAAAGCTGAGCTGATTATTGCAGGTCATTGTCCGCTGATTTCTTTCCATGAAAAGCTTGAAAAAGCTGCTAATGAAACCCCAAATCTAAGCCTTCAAATAAGCCCAATCCCGGTCGACCATGACAAGCTAATGACGATATTCAGCAGCTCAGATTTTGCATTATTGCCTTACCAAAATCATGAAGCCATTCGCGGTAAAATGCCAACCAAACTTTTTGAATGTGCGGCATTAGGGATCCCGGTTTTGATCAGTCCTAATCCTATTTGGGAAGGTTTTCTGGCGGATTTCCGAGGTGGATTCGCTATTGATTTCTTAAATCTTTCTAAGGCTACTCAACAACTGGAAACAGCTTTAGCGCATACTTTTTTCACTTCTGCACCTTCTGAAAATATCCTATGGAAAACTGAAAGGACTCACTTTCAGCAAGCTATCCAAGATTTACTTTCTTAAAACTCCATTTTCATTTCTTGAAGTGGATAAGTGTGGAAAGTTTTCCACTCAAACCTCTGTTTTTACACTCCTTTTCTTGAAACGGAAACTGGGAAAAACCTGTGACTGCTCCAGAAAATCCCCAATAAATCCGCCCATAAACTAATGTAAATCAATATTCTCCAATATTTATTCGTTTCATCGAATCTAATATTTAGACAAGCCTAAATCCCAAAACACATTTGAAAATAGGTTATCAACACCTGATTTAGCTCCTATGAAAATTATATTTAGCTAAGTCTAAATTAATTTTTATATTTGACTCATTATTCAAATTGGATTACCATGGATTTGACCAGTACAGAAGAGAATTACCTGAAAGCCATCTACCACCTATCAGAGGGTGGAAAAAAAAGTGTCTCTACCAATGACATCGCAGCAGAGATGAAAACCAAGGCTGCCTCGGTGAGTGATATGCTCCGGAAACTAGGAGAAAAAGAGGTTATAGAATACCGGAAATACTACGGTCTTCAGATCACCGAATCAGGCAAAAGATTTGCCCTACAGACTATCCGAAAGCATCGCCTATGGGAAGTTTTTTTGGTGGAGAAATTGAACTTTGCCTGGGACGAAGTGCATGAAGTAGCAGAGCAATTGGAGCACATCCACTCCCCTCTTTTGATACAGCGCCTAGACTCCTATCTGAATTACCCCAAGTTTGATCCACACGGTGATCCCATACCGGATGAGTTTGGAGATGTACGAGCTAGACCACGGGTTCAACTCAATGAAATGGAGGTGGACCAAACCGGTCAAATTGTAGCAGTGAAAGACAGTTCGGCTGCATTCCTACGCTACCTTGATAAAGTTGGTGCATATATCGGGGCCCGAATCAAAGTCCTCGATAAAGTAGAATTTGACGGTTCTCTGGAAATTTTGGTTGATCAGAAAAAGACACTCTTCATGTCGAAAGATGTGTCCTGTAATATTTTGGTTTTGCAATCATGAACCGATATCTCCTTCCATTTTTATTGATTTTGGTTTCGTTCGCTTGTAAGATCGATTCGAAGGAAACTAGAACCAAACCACTGATTGTCGCCACCACCAGTATTTTGGCAGATGGGATCAAAAACATCGTCCAAGAAAATGCGGATGTCGTTGCTCTGATGCCTGCCGGAGTGGACCCACACTTATATAAGGCCTC
Organism: Algoriphagus sp.; assembly: GCF_046296635.1. Taxonomy (GTDB): domain Bacteria; phylum Bacteroidota; class Bacteroidia; order Cytophagales; family Cyclobacteriaceae; genus Algoriphagus. Next base: position 318,036 of record NZ_JBKBKZ010000001.1, read on the forward strand.
CGTTCGGGACTTGGATCTTTTGACTAATGCTGATCTCGTCGTCTATCATGGATTATATCTGGAAGGCAAAATGACCGAGATTTTTGAAAAGTTAGCTCTCAGTCAAACACTCATTGACATCTCACAAGGTCTCCCAAAAGATGATCTCATTCGATCCGGACCTGAAGCACATAGCGTAGATCCTCACATTTGGTTTGATGTTAAACTTTGGTCAAAAGCGATGGCGTATGTATCTCAGGAAATGATTGAATGGAAACCTGAATGGAAGTCAAACCTTGAATCAAATTCAACAGCCTATCTCGCCCAACTTAAAGAACTCGACGACGAGGTTCGAACGAAGGTCAATGAACTTCGCACAGCGGGGCAAGTACTGGTAACAGCCCACGATGCCTTCGCGTATTTCGGAATTGCCTACCAACTCGAAGTCAAATCACTTCAGGGTCTTTCTACTTTGAGCGAACCCGGGCTTCGCGATTTAACAGAACTCATCACCATCGTCCAAGAAAACAAGGTGAAAGCAATTTTTGCAGAACAGACCATTTCTCCCAAAGCCATCCGAGCTGTAGCGGCTGGAGCTGCTGAACGCAATCATCAAGTCAATCTCGCCGGACCACTTTACACCGACAGCTTGGATGCAGTCGGAACACCTGCTGGCACTTACATCGGCATGGTTAAAACCAACCTAAAAATCATCTACGAAAGCCTATTATTATGATCACACAGGTCGAAAATCCTATTCTTGAAATTCATGACCTCACCGTGAGTTATGATCAAAATCCCGTGCTTTGGAATGTGGACCTTAGCCTTCCGAGTGGAAAACTCGTCGGAATTTTAGGTCCAAATGGAGCAGGGAAATCAACTTTGATCAAAGCAATCATGGGTTTGATCACACCTACTTCGGGCTTTGTAAAGGTTTTTTACAAACCCTTGAATGATGTCCGTGCGAGGATTAGCTATGTCCCGCAACGGGAATCGGTCGATTGGAATTTTCCAGCTTCAGTCCTGGATGTTGTGATGATGGGAACTTACGGGAAACTTGGACTTTTCCGAAGGCCAGGAAAAAAACAAAAAGAATTGGCCATGAGGAGCCTCGAGCAGGTGGGAATGAGTGGATTTGTTGGTAGACAGATTTCTGAGCTTTCAGGAGGTCAGCAGCAGCGGGTTTTTATTGCAAGAGCATTGGCTCAGGAAGCTGATTTATATTTGATGGATGAGCCCTTTGCAGGTGTGGATATGTCCACTGAGACCGCTATTTTCCAATTACTCCAAGAAATGACTGCTGCAGGAAAAACGGTCATAGTCGTACATCACGACATTCATTCTGCCATGGCATTTTTCGACTGGTTGATAATGTTGAATCTACACCTTGTAGCTTCCGGTCCGAAAGAGCTCGTAATGAATGAGGAAATGCTACGCAAAACCTACGGAGGTAAACTCAATCTCCTCACCCGAGTCACTGATATGATTCGCCAAAAAGATTTCAACCCATTAAAGCGTTGACATGGAAGATTTCATTTACTTCTTCACTTTTCAAGATCCATCCATTCTGTGGGTTGTGTTAGGGATCACACTTTTAGGAATTGGGTCGGCATACGTCGGAACTTTCTCCTTTTTGGATAAAAAAGCCTTGCTCGGAGATGCGATTTCCCATGCGGTGCTGCCTGGAATCTGTTTGGGATTTATGGTTGCAGGAGAAAAGAATCCTGTTTATATCGTTGCAGGAGCTTTCTTATCAGGTGCGATAGCCACTTTTTTGAGCTCGTGGCTGAAAAGAAACACGAAGCTGAGCGAAGACACCATCATCGCTACCATCCTTTCCGTCTTTTTCGGTTTCGGGATCGTGCTTTTAACCTCACTTCAGAAAAGTGGAAATCCTGAGATTGCCGGTTTGAATTCCTTCATTTTCGGAAATGCCATAGGGATATCAGAATCTGATTTAATGCTTTATGGTGGGCTTTCACTTGCAATCATTTTGGTTTTGACGCTCATGTTGAAGGAGTTTCGATTGATGGTTTTTGATCCTGAATATGGCAAAGCCATCGGTTTTCCGATGAAGTTCATCTCCTTTCTTTTTAATGTGCTGATGATTTTGGCTGTAGTCATAGGAATTCAGGCAATCGGTGTGGTGTTGATGGCTGCGCTTTTAATCACGCCCGGAGCAGCAGCGAGATTTTGGACAGATCGATTAAATCCGCTTTTAATTCTTGCAGCCATTTTTTCAGTAATGTCCGGCATCATGGGAACCTATGTTTCATTCGTTCTTCCTCAGATGCCGACTGGTCCTTGGGTAGTCGTTTTCCTTTCGCTTTTTGCTTTGATTTCATTTTTGATTGCTCCGAAAACAGGAATCATTTCCAGACATTTTTCAAGGAAAAAATACCTTCGAAAAACACACCGAGATCACCTGATGAAGGCTCTTTACAAAGCTCAAGAAGAAGGTAGAACCGGGCTACTTATAGAAGAAATCTATGAGCTCTACCCCTATCAAAAAGCTGAAACAACAAAGTCAATAAGTCATTTAATAAGTAATGGTTTTATTACTAAAAATCAATTGGTTATAAGATTATCAGAAAAGGGAATTTCTGATGCGATGCGTATAGTTCGTCTCCATAGACTTTGGGAATTGTACCTTAATGAGTCGATGAATATCGCCCCTGACCACGTCCACGATTCGGCTGAAGAACTGGAACATTTGATCACTCCGGAGTTGGAAGCTTTGCTCGAAAAAGGACTCAACTACCCCGCCCTAGATCCTCATCGAGAACCCATTCCAAGGCCTGATAAGCGTTGACCAAGTTTCCAACCCAAATGTCCCAATGTTTATTTTCGCTCCTGAACACCTGTCTTCTCAACATCTTGAAACTAGATACTTACTACCAGCTACTAAACCATGACCTTCGATAGCAACGCTTTTTTGATCATTTTCACAGGTGCGCTCATCGCGATATCCTGTGGATTTTTGGGTGTCTTTATGATGCTTCGCAAAATGTCCATGACAGGCGATGCCATTTCCCACGCCGTCCTTCCAGGCATTGTTATCGGCTATTTTGTCTCCGGAAGCCAAAGAAGTTTGGAAGTAATTATAGGAGCAGGACTTTTGGGGATTTTGGCCACGCTGATGATTGATTGGCTGCGCAAAAAAGCCCGTGTGCAACTTGATGCCTCAATTGGAATCACCTTCACTCTCCTATTTGCCATAGGCATCATCTTGATCAATCTCCTAGCATACAAAGTGGACTTGGATCAAGAATGTGTCCTCTATGGAGAGATCGCCTACTTACCAATTGACAGTTGGATCACCAAAAGCGGATTGAATCTCGGGCCTCGGATCACTTGGTTGGCTGGTCTGAATTTCTTGTTTGTATGCGGATTTATCTACTTGTTATTTAAAGAGTTGGTCTTAACGAGCTTCGATGAAAACTTTAGCTCTGTAATGGGAATTCCGGCTAAGGGTGTAAATCTGGCTTTGATGAGTATTGTTTCATATACAACGGTCAGCAGCTTTGAGGCTGTTGGCGCGATATTGGTTGTAGCTTTACTTGTAGTCCCTCCTGCCACTGCCTTCCTTTGGACAAAAAGCCTGATGCCGCTTCTCAAGCTCACCGCTGCCATGGGAATTTCAATTTCCGTGTTAGGATATTATCTTGCTTACTGGATCGACAGTTCGATTGCAGGAATGATGGTCACAGTCGCCGGAGTATTCTTCGGAATTAGTGTATTGATTCACAGTAAAAAGCCACTTTGGTTTAGAGGAACTTCTTCCGTAAAAGAACCGTTTGGAGTTTGATTGGGAAAATTTGTATGAGACGTAAGATGTAAGACAAAAGATGCAAGACATTTGCATCTTTGACCATTAATTAAAAAATTCAATGAAATATATAGTCCTTTTAATTTTCGGTGTCTTGTTGAGTTTTTCTACGAAAGCTCAGGATCAGATCAAATGGCTGAAATTTGAGGAAGCCATTGCAGCAAATGCCCAAAGCCCAAAAATGCTGTTGGTGGATGTTTACACCGACTGGTGTGGCTGGTGCAAGAAGATGGATAAAGAGACTTTTACCGATCCAAAAGTAATTGCATACATCAATAGTAATTTTTATGCCGTGAAAATGAATGCTGAAGATACCAAGCGCACATTCGATTTCATGGGAAAAGAATACACTGAAGCTACAATGGCAGCAACCATGCGTGTTCGCTCCTACCCAAATTTTGTGATCATAGAGCCCAAACTTCAAAATATCGCCCAACTTCCAGGGTATAGACAACCGGATGCATTTTTAGCAGGATTGACAGAATTAATCGAGAAAGCATTTAAAACCAAGCCATGAGTTTTTCCCTCGCCGAGCGAGAAGATACCATTATCGCCCTTGCCACTCCACAGGGAGTTGGCGCCATCGCAGTAATCCGACTCTCCGGAAAAGACGCCATAAAAGTCACCAATGAAGTCTTTTTTGGTAAAAATCTTGAAAATCAAGCCTCACACACCATCCATTTTGGGACGATTCGGGATGGTGAGAAAATTATAGACGAAGTTTTAGTCTCCATTTTTATAGCTCCCAAATCCTTTACAAAGGAAAATGTGGTGGAAATTTCCACCCACGGTTCTTCCTATATCATCAATCAAGTAATAAAACTCTTTATCCGCAAGGGAATTCGTCCTGCCAAACAGGGAGAATTCACACAGCGCGCCTTTCTTCATGGTCAATTTGATCTAGCCCAAGCCGAAGCTGTAGCAGATCTTATCCATGCCGATTCGGAAACGAGTCACCAAGCTGCGCTTAGCCAACTGAGAGGTGGTTTTAGCTCAGAAATTCAGGTGTTGCGGAATCAGCTGATTCATTTTGCTTCGATGATCGAATTGGAACTGGACTTCACAGAAGAAGATGTGGAATTCGCAAGCCGGGCAGACTTGCGGATTTTGGTGGAAAAAATCCTCCGGATCGTCGAGGAGTTAATTCTGAGTTTTGATCTTGGTAACGTGATCAAAAACGGAGTTCCAACGGTCATCGCAGGCAAGCCCAATGCAGGAAAATCCACGCTCCTCAATGCGTTACTTAATGAGGAAAAAGCCATCGTCTCAGAAATCGCAGGAACCACGAGAGACTTTATCGAAGATGAAATCAGCATCGGTGGAGTGATTTTTCGCTTTATCGATACGGCGGGTTTGAGAGAAACTACCGATGTAATTGAGGCCATCGGAGTTAGTCGAACTCAGGAGAAAATGAAGACGGCTTCCCTGATTTTATATCTTTTTGACTTAAGCGATACGGACCTGATCGAGATCAATCGAGACATCAACAAACTCGAAAATCAGGGTGTCCCTTTCCTGAAAGTGGCGAATAAGACAGACAAGGCTAACGGAAATATTATCAATGAGTTAAGGACTATTCATCCAGACACTATTTTTATTTCCGCAGGCAAAAAAGAAAACCTCGAAGCGCTTAAATCACGAGTTCTTGAGCTGGTCAATATGGATAAATTTCGAACTGGAAATACCATTGTGACCAATGTAAGGCACTACGATTCCTTGACCAAAACCAGAGAATCCCTGCTCGATATTCTTACTGGATTGGACAATGAAGTGACCAATGATTTTGTGGCAATGGACATCCGTCGATCCTTACATTACCTTGGGGAGATTACCGGCGAAGTCACGACCGATGATTTGTTGGCGAATATTTTTTCGAAGTTTTGTATCGGGAAGTAAAGGTATTAAGGTAAAACTCAGCTATTGGCCCAAACATTTTTTGGATAATTATTAAGCCATTTTTACAACTTTTAGCTACTTTGATAAGAATTATTTCGGTAAGGAGATCCAGAGAAAATGAAAAAGAAATCTATTACAGCAGCTGAATTTGATGAGAAATTTGAGGGAAATGAAAATCTCAATGAATTTCTTGATTTGGAAAATGGTACTAGACCCGGCCAAAAGCCAAGAAGAGTGAGTGTTGACTTTCCAGGGTGGATGGTTCAGGAATTGGATAAAGTTGCTAGAAATCTAGGTATAACAAGGCAAAGCGTCATTAAAGTTTTCATTTCTGATAAACTCAAAAAGACGGTTTGATATTAATTAAGGAGAATGAATTATTTATATATTTTTCAAAATATTGAAATAGAATAAGGCACTTCTCAAAAGATGAAGGTTAACTGGATCTTTTGACAACTCTTGAAGCAGTACTTCACTTTTAGTCAAAAAAAATGCATCTTGTTGACAGATTTTTTCCAAGCAAGTTTCATTACTGATGTCCGTGTAGACAAGGAATATAAAATCACAGTTGAGGAACTTTAACCTTGAAAATTAGATTCATTTGGTGTATTGTTACACCATAAATACACTTTAAAATGGCCAGACAAACAATAACAGTAAACGAACCTAATGATCGCTGGATGAAACAAAAGGTTCAAGAAAATGAATATGCCAGTAAAAGCGAATTGATAAATGATCTAATCCGGCATCAACGAGAACAGGAAGAAGAGCGTATCTGGCTTAGAAATGAGCTGATTAAAGGTGAGGAAAGCGGGCTTTCTCACAAATCCATGGCTGAGATACTGGAAGAAGCCAAAAGACGCGCTCAAAAAGCCTAATGACTTTTTCACTCACCCGTGAAGCGGAAGAAGATCTAATCCATATTTATTTGTATGGATTAGCAAATTTTGGTGAAATGCAAGCAGAAAAGTACTTCTCTTCATTGGAAAATGCTTTTGAGAGAATTGCTGAAAGGCCTGAAATGTATCCATCTGCTACAGATATTAGACCTGGCTATCGATTTTGTGTACATAGCTCACACACAATTTATTTTTCAATTGAAGATCAAGTTAGAATCATCAGGATAATTGGAAAACAGAGATTTCCTTAGAAATCTATTGCCTTGAAAAGGTTAACCCCAAATTTCGATGAAGTTCCAGAAAGTTCTGAAAGAAAAGAAGCTGACCATTTGGTTAATTTGATCAACGCATACGAAAACATACACTTCTCTATTCCTGAAAATGAAGTAAAAACAACACTTCTAAAAATCAATTTAGAATTGAAATAAGCCTACAAAATCCCGAAGTAGGCATTTTTTGTAAAGTAGTTGTTCCGAAAAAGGGTTAACTATTTGTGAAATAATTACTTACACTTTCTGAGTCGGGAAGTAACCTAGCTTTCGTCTCAATTCTTTTTTCAGAATATCACTTTCTACAAGTTCAAATCTTGATCCAACCAAAAATTATTTTCATTTTTTTTATCGGTGAAACAGGAGTGATGAAGTTTAAAATGAAAAACCAAATCAAAATTTATCATAACAGTGATGTTCAGACTCAAATTGATGTCAAGTTTGGAGGAGTTCAAGTTGCTAGATAATCACGCAAGGGTAGCCGGATTTAAAGCTTCGTAATTAAGCAAAAAGCACTGAATCAGCCTTTTCAATTTCAAATCCTCTAATTTTTTCCTAAAAACCTATGAGTTTTTCGAGAAACAAACATGAGTAAAATCATGCTTCCAAAATCCAAAATTCATGACATTTGGGTAAGCCAATAATTGAAATCAAAATTTATTCATAAATGAAAAATATCAGAGTCATTCAAGAACTGCATGAGTTGGGGATTACAGGATATCAGGAAGTGTCATACAATCCTAGTTATGAAGAATTGTATCGCGCCGAAATGTCTTCTATGTGTAAAGGCTTCGAAAAAGGTGCCAACACTTCGCTCGGGGCAGTCGCTGTAAAAACAGGTGAATTCACAGGGCGCTCACCAAAAGACCGATTTATTGTCTTGGATGAGACCACCAAAAATACAATCCACTGGGATGGCAAAGTGAATGTCCCCACAACGAAAGAAGTTTATGATGATCTGAAAGAATTGGTATTGGCACAGCTTTCCTCTTCCAAAAAACTATTTGTCGTCGATGCATTTTGCGGCACTAATCCGGATACGCGGTTGAAGGTACGATTTGTGATGGAAGTGGCCTGGCAGGCACATTTCGTCACAAATATGTTCATTAGACCCTCACATTACGAACTGGATAATTTCGGAAAGCCTGATTTTATTGTCATGAATGGTTCCAAAACCACCAATGACAATTGGAAAGCGCATGGCTTGAATTCAGAAAACTTTGTTGTTTTCAATTTGACAGAACGAATTCAGATAATTGGAGGTACTTGGTATGGTGGAGAAATGAAAAAGGGCATGTTTTCAATGATGAACTACTTCTTGCCCATGCAAGGCATTGCTTCCATGCATTGCTCTGCAAACATGGGAGAAGCAGGTGACGTAGCATTATTTTTTGGACTTTCAGGAACAGGAAAAACCACGCTTTCCGCTGATCCTAAGCGATATCTAATAGGAGACGATGAGCATGGATGGGACGAACATGGGGTTTTTAATTTTGAAGGGGGATGCTATGCTAAAGTGATTGACCTGTCAGAAGATAAAGAACCTGATATCTACCGTGCCATTCAACGGAATGCCTTGCTTGAGAATGTAGTAGTGAATGAATATGGTGAGGTGGATTTTCACGACCACTCGATCACAGAAAACTCCCGAGTCTCCTACCCCATCTATCATATCAATAAAATTGTCCTTCCATCAAAAGGAGGTCATGCACAAAAAATCATCTACCTCTCTGCCGATGCCTTTGGGGTCCTACCACCTGTATCAATTCTCGACGAAAAACAGGCTCAATACCACTTCCTCTGCGGATATACGTCCAAACTTGCAGGCACCGAGCGGGGAATTACAGAACCTCAACCTTCTTTCTCTCCGGCATTTGGTGAGGCTTTTCTGTCCCTTCACCCGACGATGTATTCCAAAACTCTTATTGGGAAAATGAAGGAGCATAATGCCAAAGCCTATTTGGTGAATACGGGTTGGAATGGAACTGGAAAGCGGATTTCGTTGAAAGACACCCGGGCAATCATTGACAATATTTTGAACAGTGAAATTGACAAAGCCGAAACCCAGCACATTCCTTTCTTGAATCTCACCATTCCAACAAGCTTGACTGGAGTAAGTAATATTTTGGATCCACGTAATACTTATAAAAATCAGGAGGAATGGGAAAAGAAGGCAAAAAGCTTGGCTGCAAAGTATATTTCGAATTTCGAACAATATGCTAACAACGAAGAAGGTGAAAAGCTTATAAGTTCCGGTCCACAGCTCTGAGGTATAGAAAAATCCGACCAAAAAAGTTAATTGGATCGTCGGAATTCACTCGTAATCAGACTTTAAGAAAAAATATAATTATTAGAATTTCATTTTAAATACTTGAATTCGTTTTTTACAATCGAATAAATGAATAATATATTGTTTTTATAATTATTTCAAAATAAAATTTTGGAATTATCATATTTTAATCTAATTTTCGATTGTTATTTTCGTTTCGATAGGATTATCTATAGATCGAAAATTTGAAATACCAAAAATCAAAATTGTGATCACGGATTTTAACACAGGTCGAATTTTATGAAACTTGGAATTCTCGGCGGCACCATGCTCGCCAAAACATTAGGAAAAAAATACCTCGAAGCAGGTCTTTCGGTGGTCTTCGGCGTTAGGTCGGATTTTGATACCGAAGCCAGTGATTGGAAAAATCTAAATCGGCTTCATAACAGAATTTGCCCTTTTGATTCTGCTATCATCCAATCAGAAATCATACTCATCTGCTGCGAAAATCAATACCTACCGGAAATTTCAGAGGCTTTAAAAACGGTAGATGTTGAGGGGAAATTTATTATAGACTGCACAAATGCTAATTATGATAAAATGTTGGCTAATAGCAACACCGAAAACATTGTCCAAGCAGCTCCCAAAGCATTTATATTCAAGGCCTTTAATAATTTAGGAATTGATTACCCTAATTCAGACATTCTAGGAATAATCAAAGAGACGTATTTCTGTGGAGATAGTGAACTAGAGAAAATCAGAGTAAAAAGACTCATTGAATTGATAGGCTTCCGTGCAATCGATGCCGGTAAAATGGATAATGCCCCCCTATTAGAGGCTTTTTACCATCTCAGCAAAGAAATAAGCTGGAATAAAAAAGAACATTCCAACTACCACTTTAAATTAATTTCAGCTTAAACTTATTTTTTGTATCACCCTTTTAGGAAAAGTGAGATCGAAAGGTCTCACTTTTCTGCTTCTGGGTAGAAAAAGTGAATGTTTTTGAAATTGCCCCAAATCGCTTTTTTATTTTAATCAAATCGCAAAATTAATTGCGTTTAGAAAAAAGGATTTCGATTTCGGGAAATGATTAAAAAACCATACTTTATTCTGCCATAGCACTTTTAATAGTTTTAAAATTCATTTTCAAATCATTACTATCAACTTTATTTTATCCTCCGTTCTTCGTCAAAATAGTAACATTAAAAAATTGGCCCCTTTCAAGCAAAAGGTTTGTTTATCTTTATATCTGTTTCATTGTCGTATATATGAAACTGATATATCCGGAATCCAATTTTGGACCGGACTCCAAATTCTAAACTCAAGCTTGTTAGTTCTTTTTTGGAAATTCAAGACTTGTACATCTATTGAAAAATGAAAGTACTGGTAATCGACATTGGTGGATCCAATATTAAAATTCTTGCAACAGGTCAGCCGGAGCGGATCAAAATCCCCTCAGGAGATGATTTTAAACCAGAGCAGCTAGTCCCTATAGTAATAAAAAATGCCGAAGATTGGCAATATGAAGCTATATCTATAGGATTTCCCGGTGTTGTAAAAAATGGACAAATCATAGCCGACCCGGTGAATATGGGTTCAGGTTGGAAAGGTTTCGATTTCGAAAAAGCATTTGGGTGTCCGGTTAAAATAATCAATGATGCAGCGATGCAAGCCTTAGGAAGCTATGAAGGAGGCAAATTGCTTTTTATGGGATTTGGTACCGGATTGGGAACTGCCATGGTCTTTGAAGACTTGATTTTACCTCTTGAAGGTGGGCATCTTCCTTTCAAACTGGGAACTTTTGAAACCCATGTCGGCAGTGCTGCTATGAAAAAGTATGGAAAGCCTAAGTGGAAAGAACTAGTCGCGCAGACAATCGCCCATTTTAACCATTGCTTTCAACCTGATCAGATTGTGCTAGGTGGTGGTAATTCCAAACTTTTGGATGATATCCCTGCCAATTGCCGCTTAGGTTCTAATAAAAATGCATTCACCGGCGGATTTCGTCTTTGGGAAAAATCCTACAAGTATTAATTATTGACTGTTCAAGAAAGTCTAAGAAGAGTTTCTTGTTGCATTCAATTCATTGCTTTTCCTAATACAAAACTTAAACAAACACCCCCTCTCCTTTCATGAGTCAAGTCAAATCGGACGCCTTGGTTTTTTACGGTGCCACCGGAGATCTCGCTTTTAAAAAAATATTCCCCGCCCTCCATATGATGGTTAAGCGTGGAAACCTGAATTGCCCAATTATCGGTGTGGCTCGGGGCGATTTCGACCTCGAAAAGCTGAGAGCACGTGCCAAAGAAAGCATCCAAAAGCATGGTCAGTTTGAGGAAGAATCATATGGGAAGTTTTGTAGTCTGCTCGCATTTGTAGGTGGGGATTATACGGAAACTGAGACTTTTTCGAGGATTAGAGAGGCCTTGGGAAATGCTGAACATCCGACGCATTACCTTGCTATTCCCCCTGCCCTTTTCCCGAAAATCATTGCCCAATTGGATCAGTCCGGGTGTGCTTCAGGTGCTCGTGTGATTGTGGAAAAACCTTTTGGAAGCGATCTGGAATCTGCCAAAGCATTGAATAAAATACTTCTAGGTAAATTCGAGGAAGGGGATATTTACCGAATTGATCACTATTTAGGTAAGCGTCCTGTCAATAATATTGTCTTTTTTCGGTTTGTTAATTCACTTTTAGAGCCGGTCTGGAATAACAAACACATCGAAAGTATTCAGATTACTATGGCTGAAGACTTTGGTATTCAAGGACGTGGAGCATTCTATGACGTAACTGGTGCTGTTCGTGATGTCATCCAAAATCACCTTTTTCAAGTGCTTTGTAACCTGACCATGGAGCCGCCAAAAGGTTTGGATAGTGAGTCCATTCGTGATGAGAAAGTAAAGGTATTGAAGGCAATCAAACCACTTCAGGCTGCGGATGTGATTTGTGGGCAATACGAGGGTTATTTAGGTGAAAAAGCTGTTGAAGCCGATTCAAAAACTGAAACTTTTGCAGCAATGAAACTCCAAATAGATTCTCCAAGATGGAAAGGAGTTCCTCTCTATATCAGAGCAGGAAAAAATCTTCCTGTAACGTCGACGGAAATCATGGTAAAGTTTCGCCACCTTCCTTCGGCGTATTCTTCCATTGCTAACCAGCCAAACCATATTCGTTTCAGAATCAGTCCCGACGTAACGGTAGCTTTTGGCATGCTTATCATGGCACCTGGCGAAGACATGGCCTCTGTTCTTTCTGAAATACAAGGTAACCCGACACCATTTCCAAATGAAAAAGAAGCCTACGAACGGGTTTTGACAGATGCAATGGCTGGCGATCCTACCCATTTTGCAAGAAAAGACTATGTGGAGGAGGCTTGGAAAATTGTCGATGATTACCTGGCTTTGGATCGTAAGGTTTACCCATATGAAATTGGTACTTGGGGTCCGGAAAATGTAAACCAACACGTCCAACCTTCTGGCGGCTGGAACAACCCGATCGTTCATAAAACTAAATAAATGGAAATCAGGACATATCAATCTGCCAATGAAGTAGCGAAAGAAGCTGCTTTATACATCGCTGATAGGATTCGAGAAAGTATTTCAAGGAAAGGATTTTTTACAATGGCGATCAGTGGTGGTCGCACCCCTTGGGAAATGATTAAGAAATTGTCCAATGAAGACCTGCCTTGGGAAAAGGTTTTTCTTTTTCAAGTAGATGAAAGAATAGCTCCAGATGCTCATCCTGACCGAAATTTAACTCAACTTTTCAAAGCGATAGAAGGAAGTAAATTAGTCACCCGCCTGAATATTTTTCCCATGCGGGTCAATGCAGAAGACATGGATGAAGCCTGCGAGGAATATTCAAGTCATATCAAACGGATGACTGAAAATGGCAAGCTGGATTTGGTTCACCTGGGAATTGGTACCGATGGACACACCGCCTCTTTGATTCCAAACGATTCAGTTCTGAATATTGATGATCAGGGTGTCGCAGTGACTTCTATAGAATACCAAGGACGTCATCGGATGACGCTTACCTACCCGCTTATTAATCAAGCAGAGAAAATCCTTTGGGTGATCACCGGAGCTGAAAAAGCAGAAATGCTGGACCGTCTGCTTCACAAGGATCCCTTAATCCCCGCGGGGAAAGTAGAACAGCATCATGCCATTGTTCTCACAGAGGAGAGTGCAGCAGTCAAAATTAACTAATCACGCAGGTTGTCTCAGAAGCACCGAATGTCACATTGAGCGCCTGCCTGTCCTGTATGCAGGTAGTCGAAGGGTCTGGCTGACACTGGAGCCATTTTTGAGCCAGCCTCTTTTTTTTTGAAATTCATTTGAGAATTTTTTCATTGATCTGTTTTATGTGTTAGGGAAGAAAATCCAATTGAATGTTGCCCAAAAAATCAGAATTGGGAAGAGTAGATAAATCCGCAGCTTTGTTAAATTCCCAATAAAATCTACACCTTCCATGGACTCTCTTTTTTATCAAGCCCTCCAAACTCCCTCAAAAATTGCAATTGTAGACCAATCTGGCTCTTTTTCTTATGGAGTATTGACTGATTCTGCCAAAAGAATTGCTTTTCATTTACTTGGGGAAAAAGAGGATTTGAATGAAGCCCGAGTTGCCTTTATGGTTTCGCTTGGAAAAGACTATGTCACGGTTCAATGGGGTATTTGGATGGCGGGAGGAATTGCGGTTCCACTCTGCATCACCTATCCTCTTCCCTCTCTTCAATATGTGATAGATGATACCGGAGCAGAAATAATTCTGGTCGGCCCGGAATATGAGGAACTTTTGAGACCTTATGCTGAGGCCTCTAGAATACGATATATTAGGCTGTCTCAAGGGATCCCTGAAAGCACCAAATTCCAGTTGCCTCCCATCGATTCGGAAAGAGGTGCTATGATTTTATATACATCAGGCACTACCAGTTTACCTAAGGGAGTTTTGACCACTCACGCAAATATCCATGCACAAATAAGTACACTGATTGATGCCTGGAAATGGACGTCAGAAGATTATACACTTTGTCTTCTTCCGCTTCATCATGTTCATGGAATCATCAATGTTGTGTCTTGCGCGCTTTGGGCTGGAGCTACTGTCGAATTTATTCATCCATTTGATGCAAAGCGAGTTTTTGAGACTTTTCTTGAAGGTAGGGTGAACGTTTTCATGGCTGTTCCCACGATATATTTTAAGCTGATTTCGGAATTTGAATCCGAGTCAGAATCAGTGAAATTGAGTATTTCTTCTTGTTTAAAAAAGATCAGGCTGATGGTCTCAGGCTCAGCAGCTCTTCCCGTTTCAGTGATGGAAAAATGGCAACAGATTTCTAGTCATTATTTATTGGAACGATATGGCATGACTGAAATCGGGATGGCAATAAGCAATCCTTATGAAGGTGAGCGAAAAGCTGGCTACATCGGAAAACCCCTTCCCGGAGTTCAAATTCGAATCGTGGATGAAAACCAGCAAGAAGTGCAGGAAGGAGAACCTGGGGAAATACAGGTAAAAGGACCCTCTGTTTTCAAAGAATATTGGGGAAAAACGGAAGCAACCCACAAGGCATTTACATCAGACGGCTGGTTTATGTCTGGAGATATAGCGGTGGTGGAAAATAGCTATATCAAAATTCTGGGCAGGGATTCAGTAGATATTATCAAGTCAGGAGGATATAAAATCTCAGCTCTTGAAATCGAAGAGGTGCTTAGAAAACATCCTGAAATCAATGACTGTAGCGTCGTGGGCCTTCCGGATGAAGAATGGGGAGAATTAGTCGCTGCGGCAATCATTTCATCAGAAAATCTGGATCTCAAAGAACTGAATACCTGGATAAGGGAACTTATGCCTGCATACAAAACACCACGGAAATACCTTTTTCTAAATGAGCTTCTTCGGAATGCAATGGGAAAAGTGGTAAAGAATGACTTGAAAAAACTCTTCACCTAGTCAAATATTAAGCAAAAAACTTTTGAATCAAATCTTTCCAGGAACCCAAGCATTTCAAGCCAGAACCCACTCCAATCATGATTAAATGCCTCGCTCTTCTATCCGTCTCATTTATACTTGGAATGTGGACAGGGGAACTATTAGGTACATGGCTTGGAATCAATCCAAATGTCGGTGGAGTGACTATGGGTTGGTTGTGGGGTTATCGTGATGCGATAAGTCTATGTACCATCGGAGCCGGAGCTTTAACCTATATCGTGGGTCCAGTGACCGGAGGTGCTCTTGGCGCGAGTTCAGAAGTAATTGCCCTAAGCATCGGAACAGGAGTAGTCAAGACTATAGCAGTCACTATTTTTACACCAATTTTGGCCTCAAAAATCGGTCTTAACAACCCTTCTGCGGCCATGGCCTTTGGAGGAATAATGGGGACTTCCAGTGGAGTTGCAGCAGGTTTGGCTGCCACCGATCCTAAATTAGTGCCCTATGGAGCGGTTACAGCTACTTTTTATACAGGGTTGGGGTGCTTGATTTGCCCTTCTATTTTTTATCTTCTTTTAGATTGGGCAATTTAAAAATGACTGAACTGGTTTTCCCGAAAAACAAAAAACCGGGCCAGTAACCCGGTTCTTTGTTTTTCATTAAACCAAAATCAATCAAAAGAGATTTAACCTTTTGATTGTTGTTCTTTACGGTAAGAATAGCATTTTGATACGATTTTTTAGTAGTATTTTCTTATGGTAGGTATAAACTACTGTTATTCAATCACAAAATTTCATTCTTTTTTCATTCAGGTATTATTTCCATCAAGTGGCTATTTGGACTAAAGGGGAACCCTTTTGTATTATTTTCACTTATTTTTCCAATTTTGAATATGGAAATCCTAATTAAGAATATGGTTTGCCCACGATGCGTGGAGGCAGTTAGACAATCGCTTGATGCGTTAAAAATTCCATTTGAGTCTATCCAACTTGGAAAAGTAAAATTAGAATATCCCTTATCTCATGATCAGAAGACAAATTTTTCTCAGTCTTTAGAATTAAAAGGATTTGAACTTTTGGAGTCCAAGAATGCGTCACTTATTTCACAAATTAAATCACTGATAATTGAGCAAGTTCATCACACCGATGATTCTTTAGGAGAAAATTTTTCAACGTTCCTTTCTGAATCGCTTAACCATGAATACACAGCTTTAAGCAGACTTTTTTCTCAAGTCGAGGGTGTTACGATTGAGAAATTCATTACGCTACAAAAAATCGAACGGGTAAAAGAATTACTTTTCTACGATCAGCTTAGCCTTAGTGAAATAGCTTTTAAAATGAATTATAGTAGTGTGGCTTACCTTTCTTCTCAGTTTAAAAAGGAAACCGGGCTTACTCCATCAGAATTTAAAAAAAACTATGCTGGCATGCGGAAAAGTTTGGATAAAATTTAAATGGATTAATTGTTTTACAAAATCTTACTAGGTTTTTACAAAATCCTATAAAACTTTGGGATTTGAAAACCTTCACCTTTGTAAAGTCTGATTAAGACAATACAAAATGAGTGATTCCAAACTTATTATTCAAAAGCGAACTTTTCCTGTCACAGGAATGACTTGTGCTGCCTGTGCCTCCAGCGTTGAGACTATCCTCCAGCATACTGAAGGAGTACATTCTGCCGCTGTAAATTTTGCAACCAATACTGTTCAGATTGAATTTGATGAGCAAACTTCCCCTGAAACCCTTGATGTTGCCCTGCAGGAAATTGGCTATGGATTGATTATAAGCACAAAAGAGGTTAGTGAGTCCGTAAAGGATGAACAGGAAAAAAACTATAAGGAAATTAAGAAAAGGACAATTGGTGCAGCATTATTGACTGCACCTGTCTTTGTCCTCGGAATGTTTTTCATGGACTGGGAACCGGGTAGATGGATCAGCATGATCTTGAGCATTCCAGTTCTATTTTACTTTGGACAACATTTTTATACCAATGCCTGGAAACAAGCCAGAAACCGCAAGGCAAATATGGATACCCTTGTGGCCTTAAGTACTGGAATTGCCTTTTTATTCTCCACTTTCAATACTCTATTTCCCGAATTTTGGCATAGTAGAGGAATTCACCCACATGTCTATTTTGAGGCTGCCACGGTTATTATCGTTTTCATTTCCTTCGGAAAGCTGCTGGAAGAGCGGGCAAAATCCCAAACAGGAACTGCACTTAAAAAGCTGATTGGTCTCCAACCCAAAACTTTAACTCGGATCCAGAACGGACAAACTCAAGAAATAAAAATTGAGGAGGTACAACTGAAAGATCGAATACTTATTAAGCCAGGTGAAAAAATCCCGGTTGATGGAATTGTGGTAGCTGGAAATAGCTTCATCGACGAAAGTATGATCAGCGGAGAACCTGTGCCAGTAGAGAAATCAACAGAGGACAAAGTTTTTGCAGGTACAATCAATCAGAAAGGAAGTTTGGAGATTGTAGCTGAAAAAGTGGGAGCCTCTACCCTACTTTCTCAAATCATCCAACGCGTCCAAGATGCTCAAGGCAGCAAAGCCCCGGTGCAGAAACTGGTAGATAAAATAGCTGGAATTTTCGTGCCTATTGTAATTGTGATAGCCTTCTTAACCTTTGGAGTTTGGATGGTTTTAGGGGGTGAAAATGCTTTTTCCCATGCGCTTTTAGCTTCTGTATCAGTTTTAGTCATTGCTTGTCCCTGCGCTTTGGGTTTGGCAACTCCTACTGCCATCATGGTAGGCGTAGGCAAAGGTGCTGAAAATCAGATTTTAATTCGCGATGCGGAAAGTCTTGAACTCGGACATAAGGTCAATGCCATCATCCTGGATAAAACCGGGACGATTACTGAAGGAAAACCGACTGTTAGCAGTGTTCAGTGGGCAGTGATGAATGGGCAGATTGTAAGTAGTAAAGAGTTAGTAGTGAGTGGTGATGAGAGTTATGACTTACAGCTTACTACTCACTACTTACAAATCCTACTTGCCTTAGAAAGCAAATCCGAGCATCCACTAGCCGAGGCAGTGGTAAATTATTTGAAGGAAAAAGAAACGAAATCGGTTGATCTGGTCAATTTCGAAAGTATTACTGCCAGAGGTGTCAGAGGAACAGTGGACGAGAAAATATATTTCGGCGGAAACAAAAAGCTGCTCCAAGAAAATGGAATTGCAATTCCTACTGATCTAGAAACTGAGGCAAAAGCTTGGAGCGAAAAAGCACAGACCGTGATTTGGTTTGCAGATGAGAAAATTGCCTTGGCAATCCTAGGTATTCAGGATCAGATTAAACCGAGTTCAAAATCAGCAATTGAAAAGCTTTTGCAATCCGGAATCCAGGTATTCATGCTCACTGGAGATAATCATCAAACTGCAACTGCGGTAGCGGCTGAAGTGGGAATCAAAGATTTCAGGGCAGAAGTGATGCCCTCAGACAAGTCCCAATTTGTTAAAAACTTGCAGGAGAAAGGTAAGATAGTCGCAATGGTTGGGGATGGAATTAATGATTCTGAAGCCTTAGCCCAAGCAGATGTCAGCATTGCCATGGGCCATGGTTCGGATATTGCTATGGACGTAGCCAAAATCACCTTGATCACCTCAGATCTGAATAAAATTCCCCAAGCTTTTCGACTTTCACATCTTACTGTCAATGGTGTTAAACAAAACCTCTTTTGGGCTTTTATCTATAATGTGATCGGAATTCCCATTGCGGCAGGAATTCTCTATCCAATTAATGGATTCCTACTTGATCCCATGATTGCGGGGGCAGCGATGGCATTCAGTTCAGTGTCTGTGGTGCTGAACAGCCTTAGATTAAAAAGTCGAACATTATAAACATGATGTACGATTTACGAATTACGATTTACGAGGTAGAAATGAACCTCAATCAAATAAACTCAATTGAAGTTGGCTCGAACAGTATTGAGCCTTTATACCTAACATCTTGCGTCTAACTGCTTGCGTATCATAAAAGTACGATTTACGATTTACGAGCCATAATTGAACTGCAATCCTAAAAACTCAATTTAGGTTGCTTCAGCCTGTCTTGATTCTTGAATCTAATATCTTGTGTCTAATAAAAAAGTACGATTTACGAATTACGATTTACGAGGCAATAATGAACCTCAATCATAAAAACCCAATTAGGGTTGGCTCGAACAGTATTGAGCCTTGTATCTAACATCTTGCGTCTAACTTCTTGAATCTAATATCTTGTGTCTCAAAAAAAGTACGATTTACGAATTACGATTTACGAGCCATAATTGAACTGCAATCCTAAAAACTCAATTTAAGTTGTATCAGTCTGTCCTGATTCTTCTATCTAAAAAAATTACGATTTACGAATTACGATTTACGAGCCATAATTGAACTGCAATCCTAAAAACTCAATTTAGGTTGCTTCAGCCTGTCTTGATTCTTGAATCTAATATCTTGTGTCTCAAAAAAAGTACGATTTACGAATTACGATTTACGAGGCAAAAATGAACACCAATCCTGAAAACCCAATTCAAGTCATTCTCGAAAAAAGTCTTGATTCTTGTATCTAATATCTTGTGTCTAATTTCTTGTATCTAAAATCTAATATCTAAAAAATGAAATCTCTAAAATTCAAAACAAACATCCAGTGCAGCAACTGCCTTGCTAAGGTTACTCCTAAGCTAAATGAGCAAAACGAAATCGAATCCTGGAACGTTGACCTTCACGATCCTGAGCGCACACTTACTGTGAATACAGAAAATCTAGAACCTGAAGCTATTAAAAAGGCTGTGTTGAATGCCGGATTTATTGCGGAGGAGAAATGATAAGATTTTAGATAAAAGACATAAGACATTAGATCAATATGGTTTAGTGTCTTATGTCTAAAATCTTGAATCTATCGTCTTAACAAAATAATTCCCTACTTTTGATTCAATGAAATCCCTGATTTCCATATCGCTAGCGCTTATCGTACTCTTCTCCACCATTGGGATGGCGAAGACGACGCATTTTTGCATGGGCCATGAGATGAAGTCAGAAATAGGATTTAGCCAAAAACACTTGGATTGCGGCATGAATATGCAGATGAACCACAGTGAAAATGAAAGCGATAATCAAAATGACCCTGAATCCTGCTGCAAAAACATTACCGAACAACTTCAGGTAGATGATGACGTGCAGTTGAAGAAAGTCGATATCAAACTCGACATCAACTTTGCTGTTTCCCTAGTCCATATTTTCTTCATTGGAGCAGATATTTTTTCAAACAAGGCCCAAGAATTCCCTCAATACAATTCCCCCCCTCCCACACAGGAACTTCATATCCTGTATGAATCCCTCTTAATTTAATTCCAAGGATTGGGCAAGATGTCCTGCCTACAGTAATACCCATTGCCGAATAGCATTAGGTTCAATTCTCTGTTTTAAATCCTGGAATCATGATTAATCGAATTGTTAAATATTTCCTTGAAAATAAACTGGTTACAGTTCTTTTTCTCTTGCTGATTATAGCTTGGGGAATTGTAACTGCACCCTTTAATTGGAATGTAGGATTTCTCCCAAGAGATCCTGTTCCAGTTGACGCCATACCTGACATTGGTGAAAACCAACAAATCGTCTTCACCGAATGGATGGGTCGTTCTCCTCAGGATGTGGAAGACCAGATTACCTATCCATTGACCACTTCACTTTTAGGTTTGCCAGGAGTGAAAAGCGTTCGTTCCAGTTCGGCCTTTGGGTTTTCGAGCATTTACATCATTTTTAATGAAGACATCGAATTCTATTGGAGTCGATCAAGAGTTCTCGAAAAACTCAATTCCCTCCCTTCAGGTCTTTTACCCGATAATGTTCAGCCCAAACTTGGTCCGGATGCCACTGCTTTGGGACAAGTCTTTTGGTACACTCTCGAAGGTCGTGACCCTCAAGGCAATCCCACTGGAGGCTGGGATCTTCACGAACTACGTACCATTCAAGATTACTATGTTCGCTATGCGCTCACTGCCGTACAAGGAGTCGCTGAAGTAGCCTCCGTTGGTGGATATGTCAAAGAATATCAAGTCGATGTCGATCCAGCTGCACTTAAGGCAAATGGAGTCACACTGATGGATGTGATGGAAGCTGTCCGAAAGTCCAACCTTGACGTGTCTGCCAACACAATCGAAATAAATCGAGTGGATTATTTTATTCGGGGTTTGGGATATGTGGAGGAATTGGCAGACCTGGACAAAGCAGTAGTCAAAGTCACCAACAACGTCCCAATTCGAATCCAAGACGTCGCGCGAGTGAACATCGGTCCTCAACCCAGAAACATGTCCGGTATCTTGGACAAAAGTGGTGCTGAAGCTGTTGGCGGAGTTGTCATCGCCCGCTACGGCGACAATCCGCTAAAAGTCATCGAAGGCGTAAAGGCAGAAATCGAAAAGCTTTCTCAGGGTCTTCCCACCAAAACTCTTGCCGATGGTACCATTTCCAAAGTCACTTTGGTTCCTTTTTACGATCGGACTGGCCTTATTTATGAGACTTTGGGAACCTTGTATGAGGCCATCAGCCTTCAGATTTTGATCACCATCCTAGTCATCATTGTGATGGTGTACAACTTACGGGCATCCCTCCTGATTTCGGCTTTATTGCCGATGTCCGTGTTGATGTGCTTTATTTTCATGAAGTACTTTGGGGTGGATGCCAATATCGTAGCACTTTCAGGTATCGCGATTGCCATTGGTACGATGGTGGATTTGGGAATTATTCTCAATGAAAACGTCCTGCGTCATTTGGAAATGGCGCCTAAAGGCCAATCCAAACTCAGAACTGTTTACATGGCCTCTGCGGAAGTTTCTGGTGCGATTTTGACTGCGGTCAGTACCACGATCATCAGCTTTTTACCGGTTTTCACACTTCAGGCTGCAGAAGGCAAGCTATTTGGGCCATTGGCATACACCAAAACTTTTGCTCTTGTTTCGGCAGTCATTTTCACTTTGCTGATTATGCCAGCTTTTTCCCATTGGGTTTTCAGCATGAAAAGTGCCAAAGGAAAAATTGGGCAGTATTTGAATTATGGGCTGTTGATTATCGGTCCAATCGTCGCTTTTACCCTTTGGTCATGGGCAGGTTGGCTGTTGTTCAGTTACGGCTTGGTTCATACTTTGGCCAATCATTTCCCTGATCGGGTAGAGAAACACAAAAACCTACTCGTCATTGCAGTCACCTTGGTATTTGTCGCTTGGCTACTCACACAGCAATGGATGCCATTGGGCGTGACCGTCAGTACTTTGACCAACTTCATTTTCATCGCCATACTCCTCGCCTTGGTTTTGGGAGGATTTACAGGATTTATCAGAATATATCCAGGCATTCTTAATTGGTGTTTGGCAAATAAAGGAACCTTTATGCTGTTTCCTTTAGTCGTTATTCTATTGGGAATTACTATCTGGCTAGGTTTCCCTCGAGTTTTTGGGGTTGTTCCAAAAACTTTTGACGCTGTGGGAGTCAATATTCGCACGACTGGCCTATGGTCTGGAATGACTCACACATTTCCTGGACTGGGCAAAGAATTTATGCCTTCGCTCAATGAAGGATCCTTTCTGCTCATGCCGACCACGATGCCTCACTCGGGAATGCAGGAAAACAAAGAGGTGCTTCAAAAATTGGATATGCTGGTGACTGCCATTCCTGAAGTGGACATGGTCGTGGGAAAAGCTGGTCGTGCCGAAACGGCAATTGATCCGGCTCCGATTTCCATGTTTGAAAACACAATCAATTACAAAACCGAATACGCCACAGATATAAATGGTAATCGACTTCGCTTCAAAATCAAAAAAGGAAAATATGAATTGAAGGAAGGGTCGTTTTTCGATCCTACCGAAATGACTCCAAACGAAATCAAAGTCAGTGACCTTATTGAGGACGAAGATGGGGAATATTTCCGCCAATGGAGATCTCATATCCGTAATCCAGATGATATCTGGAATGAGATAATAAGTGTAATCAGCTTACCAGGAGTCACCTCCTCACCCAAACTTCAGCCCATAGAAACCCGACTTGTCATGCTTCAAACAGGCATGCGGGCTCCTATGGGTATCAAAGTATATGGTCCTGATCTGCAATTAATTGAGGAGTTTGGATTAAAGCTTGAAGGCTACCTGAAAGAGGTTCCCTCTGTCAAAAAAGAAGCTGTGTTTGCAGACCGAATTGTAGGCAAACCCTATATGGAGTTAGAAATTGATCGTGATCAGATTTCCCGCTATGGGATGAATGTGGTGGACGTGCAGGATTTCATTGAGACGGCGATCGGTGGCATGCAACTCAGCACAACTGTAGAAGGTCGGGAACGCTTTCCGATTCGTGTTCGCTATGCACGTGAGTACCGTGATGATCCGGATGCCATTGCAAATCTTCAAATCCCAACACCCGTAGGGAATTATATTCCTTTGGGACAATTAGCCAAAATCAACTATAGGCCTGGACCGGAAATGATTCGAGGGGAAAATAGCTTCTTAGTGGGCTTTGTCTTGCTGGACAAAATGCCGGGATTCGCTGAAGTCACTGTTGTGGAGGATGCTAAACATTACTTACAAGGGAAAATTGATTCTGGTGAATTGACGGTGCCAAATGGTGTGCGATTCGAATTTTCAGGTTCCTACGAAAATCAAATCCGTGCAGAGAATCGTCTGGCCATCGTTGTTCCTCTCTCTTTGATATTGATTTTCCTCATCCTCTATTTCCAGTTCAAGGCCGTTTCAACAACCATGTTCGTCTTCACCGGCATTGCAATGGCATTCTCAGGAGGATTCCTGATGATCTGGTTTTTTGGACAAAATTGGTTTATGGATTTCAGCCTGTTTGGCACAAACTTCCGGGATTTGTTTCAAATGAAAGTGTACAATCTAAGCGTTGCCGTTTGGGTAGGATTTATCGCTCTCTTTGGTATTGCTACCGATGATGGTGTCGTTGTGGCTTCCTATTTGGATCAAAGCTTCAAAGAAAACAAACCGAGTTCGGTCCGAGAGGTACGTGCAGCAGTGCTAGAAGCCGGTAAGCGACGGGTATTGCCTTGCATTATGACCACGGCAACCACCTTTTTGGCTTTGTTACCCATATTTACCTCTACGGGAAGAGGTTCCGATATCATGATTCCCATGGCCATTCCTTCTTTAGGTGGAATGATCCTGGAAGTCACCACGGTATTTATTGTGCCTACACTGTATTGTTGGTGGGCCGAGCGAAAATTGAAAAACAATTCTGAGGTCTTCACCGAGGAAGTAAACGCATAAGGTCATGGAAAATATAAAAGATTTCAGATTTCAGATTTCAGATTTCAGATTTGTGGTATCGTTCTCGCCGCAGTTAGTGTCTCCACTAACTGCGCCTTCAAAGAGGTTTGTGGAGACACAAACCTCGGCGAAGAAATCTGTGAAAAACTTGCCTGACGGCAGTCTGGTCTGCGACTTTTTCTGCGTCTATCGGCGGGAAATTATTTCATCGATTCTGCCACAATTAGTGTCAACACTAACTGTTTTCAAGAGGTGGTTTGTGGAGACACAAACCTCGGCCAAGAAAACAAACTTTCAGACTTTCTACCTTAGCTTTCTGACTTTCTTCTTACTTCTTACCCTTTACGGATCACCACTTACAATCCAAGCTCAATCCCTCGATGACTACCTCATTCAAGCCGCCGAAAACAATCCCGGCTTGAAAGCTTCCTATGCACGCTATCAAGCTGCTGCCGAACGAGTCAATCAACCTAGTTTAGCGGACCCAGAGCTGCAAGTTGGGGTTTTCCCTAGACCGATGAAGCGATTTATGGGAATTCAGACAGCTGACTTCCGGCTGATGCAAATGTTTCCTTGGTTTGGGATGATTGGAACTCAGAAGGAAGAAGCCAATCAAATGGCAAAAGCACAGTATCAGCTTTTCCTTGAGGAAAAAAACCAACTGCTTTTCCAAGTCAAATCCACTTGGTATGAGCTCATCCGACTTCAGGAGGAGATTAAAATTTCTCGGCAAAATCTTGAGTATTTCAAAAAATACGAGGATTTGGCCTTGATACGATTTCAAGTTGGAAGTTCAAGTTCTAGCCCAAGTCCATCCCAATCCTTGCCACAAACCAACACTGCTTCCTCAAGTTCGGCGGGTTCTTCGGGGATGAATACTATGGGCGGAAGGGATAATAGTATGACAAGCCCATCCCCAATGTCATCAGGGATGCAACCTACATCAATGGCAAATTCACCCTCGGGAATGAGTGCTGTACTTCAAATACGAATGCAAATCATTGAATTGGAAAACACTATCGAGCAGCTTCAGGCAAATTTGGATCCACTTCATATCAAATTTAACCAGCTACTCAATCGGGATATCCGCACGGAAATACAACTGCCCTCTCAACTTGAAAAACCTGAATTAACGGTATCTAAGCTGGAAATTTTGGATAGTATCCGTCAAAACAACCCCATGCTGGCGATGTATGATGCAGAAATGGCAGGATATGATCAACAGGCAAAAATGGCGCGACTCGAAGGCAAACCCATGCTTGGTGCAGGTGTCAATTATATGACCTTCGCTCCAAGGCCCGAAAACGGAATGTTCATGGGCGGTGAAAATATGGTCATGCCAATGGTCACTGTTTCCTTACCCATTTATCGTAAGCGAATCAATTCTAAAATCAAGGAAGTCGAGTACCTGAAAGCATCCGCGCAACATGACCGGCAAAAAACAGAAAATCTCCTCGCCATGGATTGGGCAAATGCATTTCGTGATTGGGAACAAAGTGATCGTAATCTCCGACTGTATGATCAACAAGTAACATTGGTGAAGCAACAAATACAGCTTTTGGAAACTTCATTTTCAACGAACAATGCATCGTTTGAAGAAGTACTTCAAGCGCAACAACAGCTCTTGGAATACCAGTTAAAGCGCCTAAACGCACTCAATCAACTACACCAAAGTCTTTCCCTATTGGAAGCTTTGGTTTCTTCTTCCCTCACCTTTTAAAGTGAATAGACATGAACAAGCTATTTCAAAATAAACTTACACTGATCCTTATCACCCTCTTTATTGGAGGACTGATTGGTTGGATTATCAAACCTTCTGCATCTTACGAAGGTCACGCGGATGAATCTGAATCCTCCTCAAATACCCTGTGGACTTGCTCCATGCACCCTCAGATCAAGTTGGGCGAACCGGGTGATTGTCCGATTTGTGGGATGGATTTGATTCCTGCTACACAGGCCACTTCGGGAAATTCCAATCCCATGGTCTTTGAAATGACTCCCGAAGCTGTTGCAATGGCACAAGTCCATACCACCAAAATTGATGGGGTTGATCCCTCCGGTGAATTATTTCTTACAGGAAAAATCCAGGCAGACGAGCGGGAAAATGCATCAGTTACCGCCAAATTTCCAGGAAGAATCGAAAAACTCTTTGTCACTTTTACAGGTGAACAGGTCAGGGCAGGTCAAAAATTGGCAACAATCTATTCCCCCGAATTAATGACCGCTCAGCGTGAATTATTAGAAGCAGTGAAAAGTAAGGCGACCTTCCCTCAGTTGTATAATGCGGCCAAAGAAAAGCTTAGACTATGGAAACTGACCGATAGTCAAATTTCAGAAATCGAGCAGAGTGGAAGTATTCGTGAGCAATTTGACATCCTTTCAGATCAATCCGGTGTGGTTACCCAACGCAACATCGCAATTGGAGATTATGTGAACACCGGCTCGGTGCTTTTTACCGTGATTAATTTGAATAAGCTTTGGGTGCTTTTAGATGCTTACGAGTCGGATTTGCCATTTCTTTCTCAAGGCAATGAAATCAACTTCACTGTTGCGGGAAACTCTTCAGAGACATTCAAGGCAAAAATCACATTCATCGACCCCATGCTCAATGCAAATACACGTTCGGCATCAGTAAGGGCGGAAATCACCAATACCGGAAATAAGTTAAAACCAGAAATGTTTGTCACGGCAAGCATCAAAACGGCTGCGAAAAATGCTTCTTCTGATGTGTCCGTTCCTCGTACTGCAGTGCTTTGGTCCGGAAAGCGATCTGTGGTTTATGTGAAAGTACCCAATTCTGAAACCCCGGGTTTCGAAATGCGAGAGGTGACATTGGGAAATCGAATGGGTGAAAATTACCTGATCGAATCAGGCCTGCAAGCCGGAGAGGAAATCGTAACCAATGGAGTATTTGCCATTGATGCAGCTGCCCAGCTTTCCGGTCAATACAGCATGATGAAGCGACCTGAGACCAAATCATTGGAAGTTTCAGAAGAATTCAGAAATCAAATTACCGCGGTAGCAAATGCCTATTTTGAAATAAAAAATGGTTTGGTAAAGGATAATCTTTCAGAAGCTCAAAAGTCATTGAGTGGAATCGATCAAAGTTTAGAAAAAGTAAATATGAGCTTGGTTCAGGGTCAGGCCCACGATTTGTGGATGGGAATGCTTCGAGGCATTAAAGACAGCAATTCAAAAATTCTCACTTCCAAAGAAATCGAAGAGGCTCGAAAACATTTCTCAATGCTTTCTTTCCATATTTTGGAAATGGCTGAGACCTTTGGACTGAATAAGGAGGTGGTATATAAAGACTACTGCCCTATGGCCTTTGGAGATCAGGGTGCGTATTGGTTGAGTGAGCAAAAAGACATCAGCAATCCATATTTCGGTGCTTCTATGCTAACTTGTGGCGAAATCAAGCAAACCTACCTCAAAGGTCAGCCCGTGTTGAATCTTTCAGGGAGTTCTACTTCCACAGCTCCTACAGGACATAATCATTAAGCAATTTCAGACCTGCCAAGTTTTGAAAACCTGGCAGGTCTACATTTTAACGTACCTGTGAGTGTTTTCACTCAGAGCATTAATCAAATGAAAATTTAATCTTTATCTACATAAAAATGAAAAGTACCCTATTATTCGTCTCCATTCTTTCATTCTCCCTTAACTCCTGCGGAGAAAAATCGACCAAGAGCGAAAGCCATGAAGAAACTCATGCCTCAGAAAATTCATCATCAGCAAAAGCAATTTCAGTCACCAGTTCCAACTCAACATCTGAAATAATTGAGGCCTATTTAGCTGTGAAAGATGCCTTGGTAAATGATAATCAACCAATGGCTTACTCTCATAGCAATGATTTAGTATCAGCGCTCAAAAAATACGATAGTTCCACTGCTTCGGCCGATAAATTCCAGGAAGTTCAAAGACTTCAAGCTGAAGCAACTGGGTTTTCTGAAAAATTGGCAAACGGAAACATCGCTTCTCAACGTGAAAGCTTTCAGTCACTTAGTTTGGTTCTGAAAGAAATGTTGAAAATCACCGGATCAGATCGCCCGCTTTATCATCAGTATTGCCCAATGTACAACAAGAACCAAGGAGGGATGTGGCTAAGTGCTAATGAAGAAATCAAAAACCCACTATTCGGCAGTTCTATGTTGACTTGTGGTCGAGTGGTAGAAACACTAAAATTGAATTAATCTGAATTTGAAAGCGGGCCTTATTTTGTGCTCGCTTTCCTAATTTCATCAAAAATGAAACTGAAAATTCTATTTCCCATTTCATTGATTCTTTTCATGGCAGAACAAACTTTTGCTCAAGAAAAAGTTCTGGAACCGCTCAAAGTTTCACAAATCCGTGGAGTAAATGTATTTGGTAAACCGGTGGATAACCAAACCCGATGCGTGCATTGGCACTCAGAATTGGATATCATCGCCATCAAATTTAAATGTTGCGATAAATATTACCCCTGCTTTTCCTGCCATGAAGAGGAAGCTGATCACGAACACCAAGTTTGGCAGAAGGTAGAATTTGACCAAAAGGCAATTCTTTGCGGAGTCTGTGGCAACGAGCTGACGATCAAAGATTATATGGCCTCCAATAATACCTGTCCCACCTGTAAATCAGGATTTAACCCAGGTTGCAGCAAGCATTATCACTTGTATTTTGAAACAAAGTAGATGTACTAAGTACAACGTTTAATGTGCCAAGTATTTAAATCATCAATTAATAAGCTATTAATTATACCCATCATATTTACCCAGAAATGAAGAATTCAGCCTACCTCCTACTATTCGTCCTAATCACATTTTCATGTGCTCCAAAGACGGAATCTGACTCAGTCGCATCAGAAGATCACAGTCAACATCAAGCAGGAGAAGCATCAACAGCAACCTCTAAAAGTCCCAAAACTGAAGCAATGGCAGTCGTTGGCGGTAACCACATCCACATCGATTACTCTTCTCCAAGTGTGAGAGGAAGACAAATTTTCGGTGGACTTGTTGGCTTCGGCGAGGTTTGGTCGACCGGGGCCCACAAAGCGACCAGTATTAAGTTTGATAAAACTGTAATGATTGGAGGAAAAGAAATCCCGGCTGGTAAATATGGATTTTTCACAATTCCTGGAGAAAACGAGTGGACTATCATCCTCAATAAAGTCTGGGACATGCACTTGGCCGATGATTATAAGCAAACCGAAGACTTGGTTCGCCTTACTGTTGTTCCTCAAACCTTGCCTGAAACCGTTGAATCCCTCACCTACACCGTCAGCGAGAAATCTGGAAATACGGCGGAAATTAGCACGGCATGGGACAAGACAAAAATTAGTTTTGAGGTGGTCAACAAGTAGAATTCGGAAGAATAAATTTTGGGGATCTATGCTGCTTCCGGAGAAGCAGCATAACGGAATTTACTTTTTTTACCATTAAGGGAGTTGAGGAAATTAAGGGCTTGAATCAAAAATCACAGATCCATTCTCAAAAACTTAATTCCCTTAATTTCTTAATGGTTTTTGAGCTCAGTGACTGGGGATTCATGCTGCTTCTGGAGAAGCAGCATAACGGAATTTACTTTTTTTACTATTAAGGGAGTTGAGGAAATTAAGGGCTTGTATCAAAAATCACAGATCCATTCTCAAAAACTTAATTCCCTTAATTTCTTAATGGTTTAACCCAATGTTGGGGGATCTATGCTGCTTCCGGAGAAGCAGCATAACCACTTTTGACGCTTAAATCTTGTGTCTTGCCTCTTGTATCTCGCTTCTTGTCTCTGTAATCAAGGTCTATATTTCCGATTCGCCTTTTTTTCCGCCTGCACTTTCTTGGTCTTCAGACGATCTTCAATGGCCCCTTTGCTGGGCTTTGTAGCTTTTCGAACTTTCTTTTTGTGAAAAGCAGATTTTAGAAGATCGTAAAACTTCTTAATCACTATTTCCTTATTCTGGATTTGAGACCGTTTTTCTTGGCATGAAAGATTCAGATTTCCTTCCGAATCAACCTTGTTTTTCACTTTTTGAAGCAAAGTCAATTTTTCTTCCTCACTGAGATTCAATGAATTATTTACATTAAAACTGAGCTGAACTTTTGTCTCCACCTTATTGACGTTTTGCCCACCCGGTCCCCCACTGCGGGCAGTTTGAAATTGGAGTTCGGGTAAATAATCTCCGTTGGCTATTCGTTTTTCAAGAGACATCATTGGATTGGAAAATTGGAAGATTACAAAATTTGAAAATTTTGCTCTAGTAGTAACCGCAATCAATTTTCCAATGTTACAATTTTTCGACCTTTCAATCCCTAACTTCACGAACTTATTCAAACCACAAAAGCGTTTCCATCCCGTAACCTAATGGACCTTGAATCCATTAATTATTACTTATGCAAACAAAACCTAGAGTCGTCGTCGGTCTCTCCGGCGGAGTCGACAGCAGCGTCGCTGCGAAATTGTTAATCGATCAGGGCTACGAAGTCATCGGCATGTTTATGAAAAACTGGCACGATGAGACCGTCACCATCTCCAACGAATGTCCTTGGATGGAGGATTCTACTGATGCGATGCTTGTCGCAGAGAAACTCGGCATTCCTTTTCAAGCCATTGACCTTAGCGAAGAATATCGCGAGCGAATCGTTGATTACATGTTTTCGGAATACAAAGCAGGTCGTACTCCTAATCCTGACATCCTCTGCAACCGTGAAATCAAGTTTGACATTTTTCTGAAAGCTGCTCAAAAGCTCAAAGCCGACTTTGTAGCTACAGGACATTATTGCCAAAAGGGAGAAATCGAGGTTGATGGGAAGCCTGTTTATCAGCTTTTGGCAGGTGCTGATCCCAACAAAGATCAAAGCTATTTCCTTTGCCAACTTTCACAGGAGCAACTTTCAAAAGCCCTTTTTCCGATCGGACACTTACAAAAACCTCAAGTGAGAGAAATTGCCAAAGCGGCAGATTTGATTACAGCCGAAAAGAAAGACTCTCAAGGACTTTGCTTTATCGGAAAAGTGCGTCTTCCTGAATTTCTTCAGCAGCAACTCAAACCTAAAAAAGGAAAAATCATACAGATTCCTGAAAATTTGGAAGTGTATCAAACCCTTCAAATCCCGGCTGGAATTGAACCTTCTGATTGGGATGATGCAGTATTAGATGCAGTTTCCTTACCGATTCATTATTCAAGTGATCAGGGAAAAGTATTGGGTGAGCATAATGGCGCACACTATTTCACAGTGGGACAGCGAAAAGGTCTACAAGTTGGTGGCACCGGAAAGCCGTTATTCGTAATCTCAACCGATACTCAGGAAAATGTGATTTACACCGGTTTGGGAGAAGACCATTCGGGATTAAATCGCTTTGGCTTGTTTGTGAAAAAAAATGAGATTCATTGGATTCGGGAAGATTTGGCTCTGAAACTCGGAGAATCTGCAGAATATGTGGCTCGGATTCGATACCGACAACCCCTATCCAAAGCTACTTTGATTATGCGGAAAAATGGATTGTATGTCATCTTTGAAAATGCACAAAAAGGAATCGCCTCAGGGCAGTTTGTGGCTTGGTATCAGGGAGACGAATGTATCGGCTCTGGGACTATATTTTAGATTTACCACAGAGAACACTGAGAATTTAGGAGTTTCTTGGTCCACCCCTTCATTGAACTGCAATCCTAAAAACTGATATCCTTCTTTTCAAGATAGCAGAGAATTTAAAACCATTAAGGATTGAATAAGCCACAGATGCATTGTAATCTGCGCATATATGGCTTTTATTAATTTTAACCTTTGTGGCTTAGCAGCAAAATTGAATCTTTGCGCCCTCTCCATTTTCCTCTGCGTACTCCGTGGTTAAAAAAACTTCAATGCTAGAAATCCTTTTTGAAGACGAACACCTCATCATCATCGATAAACCTGCTGGCTTGCTAGTTCACCGAACCCGACAGGCCTTTGGTGAAGAAGAAAATGCCTTGATACAACTTCGGGATCAGATCGGTTCATGGGTTGCACCGGTTCACCGATTGGATCGAGCGACAAGTGGAACTTTACTTTTTGCAAAAAATGAAGCCATTCTTCCATTGCTCAAGGCACAGTTTAGCGATCGAAAGGTGGAGAAAACTTACCTCACCATCGTCCGAGGCGTTCCTGCCGAAAAAGAAAACCTGATCGATCATCCATTGACAAGTGAGCGATCCGGAAAACTTCAGGAAGCACAAACTCAGTACAGAGTCATTGCGGAATCGGAAATTCCTTTCAACTCAACCGGTCGCTACCCTACCAGCAGGTACAGTTTGCTCGAAGTTGATTTAATGACCGGAAGGACTCATCAGATCCGAAGGCATTTGGCACATATTCGCCATTACATAATCGGTGATAGAAAGCATGGTGATAATAAGCAAAACATCTTCTTCGAAAAGCAATTTGGACTTGCCAATCTTTTGCTTCACGCTTGGAAGCTAAGCATAAGTCATCCAATAACTGGCGAGAGAATTGCAATGACTTGCCCGGTTCCAGTACATTTCCGAACAATCATGCAAGAATTGGCGTGGAAACCGAATGATATTTTATAGCCTTCTAAATCAAATCGAGTTTTTAGGCTATTTTTCACCCACTATTTAATTACCCTATGAAATCGAGCATGATCCCTTAAATAAATTGAGCTATAAATACTCATAATGCGAGATTCCATCTGACCATAAGAAATCAATTAAAAACAGATGAAAAAATCAACAATAACTCTGAGCCTTTTGCTGGCTGCTGGATCATTTTCCTATGCTCAAAAGCAGGACATCGAGAAAAAATTTGACGGTAAAGCTGCCATAGCAGAATTCACTTATCTAGCTTCTGATGAATTGATGGGTCGCGATCCAGCAAGACCAGAGATGAAGCTTGCTTATACCTTTATCGCTGATCAGCTTAAAGCTGCCGGAGCCACTCCTGTCGCGGGTGCTGATGGTTTCTACCAAAATATTCCTTTTAAACTTTCGGCTCCCCCAAAGTCGGGCACGATCAAAATCGGTAATTCGGTTTTCACCCAAGGTCAAAACATGCTGGTATTGGATGGGAAATCATTTTCGGGGACTTATGAACTTGTTGATGTTGGTTATGGTCTTGAGGCAGATTTTGCAGGCAAAGATCTGAAAGGCAAAATTGCTGTAGCCAACGCAGGGGCACCCAATAAGTTAACTCCGAACGAATTGTTTTCCGAAGGTCGAGGTAAAACATTGAGAGCCCAAGAAGCAGGTGCTATTGCATTAATTGAGCGCTTTAATGTTCCTTCAATTCCTTGGCAGCTGGTTTCCGGGTTTTTGAACCGAACCCAACTAAGTGTTGATCAGGGATCAGCAAGTGATCTTCCATACGTGTGGATTGAGGACGTGAAGAATCAAATGAAAGGTGATAAGCTTAAATCGGCCGAAGTTGCTGTGGATGGAAAAGTAAATATTCCAATTGAAGGTAAAAACGTCATTGCATGGATCGAAGGAACTGACCCAGAGTTAAAGAAAGAATTCATTATGCTTTCCGCACACTATGACCATGTGGGTGTGGGCACTCCGGATGCCAAAGGAGATTCAATCTACAATGGTGCTCGAGACAACGCTGTTGGAACAGTGGCAGTGATGAATGCGGCTAAATACTTTGCCAAAAACCCTCCGAAACGATCCATCCTGATTGCTCTTTGGACTGCTGAAGAAAAGGGACTTTTGGGAAGCGGTTATTTTGCAAACAATCCATTGATTCCTTTGAATCAAATTGTTTATAATCTGAATATTGACAACGGAGGATACAATGATACCTCCATCATTACTGTAATTGGACTTGGAAGAACAAGCGCTGATTTCCTGTTGGAAGAGGCAGTGGCTGAATTTGGAATAAAAGCAGTTGCGGATCCATCTCCAGAGCAAGGATTGTATGATAGATCGGACAATGTGAATTTTGCACGAAAAGGAATTCCTGCCCCGACCTTCTCTTTAGGTTTTACAGCATTTGATGATGAGATCAATAAATACTACCATAAGCCCGGAGACCATGTAGATAATTTTGATTTGGATTACGCACAATTGTATTGGAAGTCATATATCCTCTCCGCTCAAAAAATCGCAAACTGGATTCAAAGACCAGTTTGGGTTGCCGGTGATAAATATGAGGAAGTGGGTAAAGAACTTTATGGAGGAAAGTAGTTTTTCTTAGACATAAGACATTAGATATAAGACAAAAGACCGATTTCAGTTCAAAATCGGACTTTTTGTTTTTCAGATCTTTACTTTTTGAAAGTGATATTTGATTTCTTTCATCTAGATCTTGTATTTATAACCTTTGATCTTGAGTCTTAAATCTTATGTCTTGCATCTTGAATCTTGCTTCTTTTCTAAATCTTGATACCAGATACTAGATACTAGATACTCTCAAAAAAGCATTCCCGCAATCGTAGCAGTCATCATGCAAGCCAAGGAAGCCGCAGCCAAAGATTTGAACCCAAGTCTGCTCAAGTTTCCTTGCTGATTTGGAGCAATGATCGATATTCCTCCCAATTGGATGGCAATTGAACTGAAGTTGGAAAACCCACAGAGGGCATAAGTAGCGATGACCACGGATTTGGTGCTGAGCGAACCCGCCTCTTTCATATCAGCCAAACTTAAATACGCCACAAATTCATTGATCACAGTTTTTTGACCCAAAAGACTTCCAACTTGAAGGGTATCTCCCCATTCCACTCCAATTACCCAAGCAAAGATTCGGAACATCTGTCCAAAAATATATTCCAATGAAAAGCCTTTAAACTGACCATTGGTTGAACTTTCAACTAAAGCATTCAAACCGGTGTATTCCCCAATCAATCCACTTAGACCAAAGTTAATCGCTGCAATTACTGCAATAAATGCCAAGAGCATCCCTCCCACGTTTAAGGCGAGTTTTAGCCCTTCTGCTGCGCCAATCGACATTGCATCGATGAGATTGACTCCCATAGCTTCCTCGTTCACCTCAAGCCTGTCTTGCTTGACTTCTTTTTCTGTTTCTGGGATAAAAATCTTTGATAAAACTATAGCAGCCGGTGCGTTCATAATACTTGCACCTAATAGGTATGCAGCAAATTTACTTTGTTC
This sequence comes from Algoriphagus sp., assembly GCF_046296635.1. GTDB lineage: Bacteria > Bacteroidota > Bacteroidia > Cytophagales > Cyclobacteriaceae > Algoriphagus. The sequence goes on from NZ_JBKBKZ010000001.1 coordinate 353,438, forward strand.
CTCCAAGCTATCTCCACCCAAAAATGCAACATATCCCGCTAAGACCCCTCCTGCAATAGTCGCCATACCACCGGTCATCAAGCACATCAGTTCAGATTTACTCATGGTAGGAATGAATGGCCTTACGAGTAAAGGAGCTTCTGTCTGCCCTAAAAATATATTTCCGGCAGCAGAGAGTGATTCGGGTCCGGATAGTCGCATCGTTCGCGCCATGACCCATGCAATGCCAAATACGATTTTCTGGAGAATGCCCAAGTAATACAAGCCAGAAGACACTGTCGAAAAGAAGATGATCGTAGGAAGTACCTTAAAGGCAAATATGAAACCGAAACTATCTCCAGCTAAATCGCCAAAAATAAAACTTGCTCCAGCCTCACTAAAACTTAAAAATTTCACAAATCCTTGGGAGAGCAATTCAAAACCTGCCCGGACGATCTCAACTTTTGTAATCAAAAAACCAAAGACGAGTTGAAGCGTGATCCCAATTAAAACGAGCCGCCAGTCGATCTTCTTTTTATCACTTGAAAAAATAAAAGCTATCAATACGATAACCGCCAATCCAAAGGCTCCTCTCAAATAATCCATGAAATCCAGTTAAGTAAACGAAGCGTTAAAAATAGGCCAAACCAATACAAGAAAAAAGCCCGAATAACTCCGGGCTTTAAATCAATTAGTTTCTCTTGTTTATTTCGTCCCTGATTCGGGCTGCTCGTTCATAATCTTCGTTATTTATTGCCTTCTCCAAAAGTTGGTTAAGCTTGTCCAAACTAAAATCCTTGAGAGAGCCTTCTTTTTTCGCCGCTACTTTTTGTGGTTCAGGTTTGATTTCCTTTTTACTTTCTTCCCTTTTGTCTTCTTCTGTAAATTCAATTGCAGCCTCAGACATCACCTTTTCGGCACAGAAAATTTGAGATGAAAATCTCACTGCAATTGCAATGGCATCAGAGGGACGACTGTCAATTTCCACTAGAGTACTGTTACTATTACAATGAATTTTGGCGTAGAATACACCTTCCTTCATATCAGAAATAACAATTTTTTCAATTTTAAATTTAAAACTCTCAGCAAAAGATCTGAAAAGATCATGAGTCATAGGTCGATTGGGAATAATTTTTTCGATCTCAATTGCTATAGCTTGAGCCTCAAACATTCCAATCACGATGGGTAATCTCCTACTTCCTTCCACCTCTCCCATGACCAAAGTAAATGATCCTGATTGAGAGTGGTTGGACGACAATCCTAATATTTCCAGTTCTACAAGTTTTTCCACAAAAATTAAAGTTCAGCTTTTAGTGCTTCAGTTAGTTTGGGTACAACCTCAAAAGCATCTCCAACAATTCCGTAATCAGCCGCTTTGAAAAATGGCGCCTCGGGATCTTTGTTTATCACCACTATGCACTTCGAGGAATTAACCCCTGCAAGATGTTGAATAGCGCCTGAAATTCCTACTGCAACATATAAAGTAGGAGCAACTTTTACTCCAGTCTGACCAACGTGCTCATGATGAGGTCTCCATCCAATATCCGAAACTGGCTTGGAACAACCTGTCGCAGCACCTAGAACTTTGGCCAAGTCTTCGATCATTCCCCAGTTCTCAGGACCTTTTAAGCCACGACCACCTGACACTACTATATCCGCTTCAGGAAGTAAAATATCACCGGTAGCACGCTCTGTATTCGTGATTTTGGAAGCAAAATCAGAATCTGAAAGATCAACTGCCAATTTTTCTACAGTGGCCTCATTTCCGTCGGTTTTCAAATCCACTGCATTTTTCTTTACCGCTAAGATTTTGTTTTCTGTAGTGATGGTGGTTTCCGCGAAAGCTTTGCCGGTATAAATACTTCTTCTTACTACATACCCACCGGAGGTAGTTGGAAGCTCGACCACATTGGATACCAATCCAGCATTAAGCTTAATCGCTAATCTTGCCGCCACTGCATCACCGAGAGAAGACTTCGCTAACACCAAAGTCTTCGCACCAACGGTTGCGAATGCCTGAGCTACGGCCGTGGCATGAGCTTGAATGACTCCATCAGTCAGTCTGGAATCGTCCGCATGTAATACTTTGCTGGCTCCGGCTTTTCCTGCGATCGCTAATTCTGCACTGGCTATTGTTCCCAAAGCTACTGCAACCACATCCCCTTCACCTGTTTGAGCAGCCAGGGCGTTTGCAAAAGATACAGCCTCCAAGCTGGTCTTTTTCACCTTTCCCTCAGCATGCTCTATATATACTAGAATTGACATAATATCTTGAAATAAAGAATTTTATAAATAATTGATTAAAGTACTTTTGCTTCATTTTTAAGTAATCTCACCAGTTCGGTGACATTGTCCTTATCTATGAGCTTCACCGAACCTTTGGCAGGAGGAAGTTGATAGCTACTCGCCTCGGCCTGGGTTTCGTCAGATACAGGTTCCACCACTTTCAGAGGTTTGGTACGAGCCGACATGATTCCGCGCATATTTGGGATTTTCCATTCTGCGATAGGTTCCTGACATCCGGCAATTAATGGAAGTTTTGCTTCAAGCATTTCCTTACCACCCTCAATTTCACGAGCCATTTTCACAGTGGTGCCTTCTACTTCTAGCTTCATAACAGGAGAGAAGGACGGCATTCCCAGTAATTCACCAACCATGCCATGAACCATTCCTCCATTGAAATCAATCGACTCACGACCCATAAGGATCAGATCATATCCACCTTCCTTGGCATAATGAGCGATTTGTTTGGCAACAAAAAATGAATCCTTAGGAAATGAATTCACCCGAATCGCATCATCAGCGCCGATTGCGAGAGATTTTCTTAAAGTCGGTTCAGTTTCAGCCTCTCCGACATTGATCGCGGTTAAGGTGCCGCCAGTTTGATCTCTTAGCTCTACAGCTCTGGCCAATGCATAATCATCATAGGGACCGATGATGAATTGCACCCCAGTGGAATCAAATTTGGTGTTATTGGCAGTAAACTGAATCTTGGAAGTCGTATCCGGTACGTGTGTGATACAAACAAGAATCTTCATTGGTTTAGAGTTAGGTTATATTAAATTTATTTGCGTGAAAATAACAGGCTACCTTCAATAAAAAAACTATTCATGAGCAATTTGGAAAGGCTTCGACTTCTTAGAGAATTTATTAAAGAAGAACCTAAGAACCCTTTTAATTACTATGCTTTAGCTCTGGAAATCAGAGAAATAGATCCTAATGAAAGCATTAATTTGTTTGATTTTCTTTTACTTAACCATCCGGATTACCTTCCTGTTTACTTTCCTTCTGCACATTTCTTTTTTGAGTTAGGTCAAATTGGAAAAGCAAAGGAAATATTCGAAAAAGGAATCTTTACTGCCAAAAGTCAAGGTGATCAAAAGGCCCAAAAAGAACTTCAAAACGCTTTTCAAAATTTTCTTTATGAAAATGATATGGATTAAGAATTTTTTTGAATGCTTTTGTCAGAAAATCAGGAAACAAATCCAAATCATTTTCTTTCTTTGAAGATACTTCATTAACCACTAGAACTTCTCCTAATATGATCACTCAGAAAGAAATGCTTCTACATTTTTTACCTTTGATCGAAACTCAGGGAAAGCGCTATAAAAAGAAAAGCTTAATTCGTGCCAAAAAAGCCGAACCAGGTTTAGTAGTAGTGACTTTAACCAGTGACGGAGTTGAAACGATAAATACCGCCGAAAAAGGTGATTGGTTGGTTGAAAACCAAACCTCAGCTCATGAAAAATATCTTATCAAGGCTGATGTTTTTGAAAAGAAATATACACTGAAAGATTCCCTAGGCAATGGATGGGGCTGTTATCGTCCCAAAGGAGAAATATTTGCGATTAAGGTAACAGAATCCGATTTAGCAAATTTTGGAGCTGAGACAGTGATGGAATTTCAGGCTCCATGGAAGGAATCTATCGTCGTAAAGCCAGGAGATTTCTTAGTTATTTCCTTAGAAAAAAGCGAGATCTACCGAGTTGCCAGAAAAGAATTCCTCGAAACATACGAGGCCATCAAGGAATAAGGACAATTTTCCCCAATTGATCCCCAGCCTTCATTCGGTCAAACGCCTTTTCAGCATCAGCTAAACTGAAAACCTGATCGATCACAGGTTTAATTTCTTTTTCCTTGACCAAAGCTAGCATATTCAAAAAATCCTGATCAGAGCCTAATGTAGAACCCATGATTTTCAACTGATTCCAAAATACCTTTCTCGCTTCTATTTTTCCTGGATTTCCCATAGTGGCTCCATAAAAAACAATTTTTCCTCCCGGCTTACAAACAGAAATCAATTGATTTAAAGTATCTCCCGCTGCTCCGTCTATAATTACATCAAATCCACCCGTGGCTTCAATTGCCTTTTCAGTCCAGTTTGATTCAGTATAATTGAACAAAAAATCCGCGCCATCATTTTTTGCTTTTTCCAGTTTGGTTCCCCGGCTACTGCTTACGGATAGAATAGCACCTTTAGCTTTGGCAAACTGTGCTGCAAACTGTGCCACTCCTCCCCCAATTCCAGTCACGAGCACTTGATCTCCAGCCTGAACATCACCTTGGTAAACCAAAGCCCGAAATGCAGTCACTCCAGCCAAGGGCAAAGCTGCCGCTTCCTCCCAATTTAGATGTGTGGGTTTTTCATGCAATCGATCTACAGGAATAGCCAAATACTCCGCAAATGTGCCATTTTCAGGCATCCCCAAAATTTTAAATTCCTTAGACTGCGCTTTTTGGTTTTGCCCCCAGTTAAAACCAGGATTGAGTATAACCTCTTTACCCTGCCAAGAAGCATGCTCTTCGTCGTTTACTTTTTCTATTATTCCGGCACCATCTGAACCTAGGATGACACCGTCTCTGAGATTGGGATAAAGCCCCTGACGACACCATTCATCGCGGTGATTAAGTGCCGCTGCTTTTATTCGAACTAAAGCCTCGCCAGACTTGATCTCAGGTTTTGAAACATCGCTAAGCTTGATTTTTGATTCAAACTTACGATCAAGAACTATTCCTTTCATTATTAATTAAAATCCAGCAGGCCCATTATCATCATTAAAAATACTGTCTATATCGTCTTCGTTAGCCCGACTTGGCAATTTGATAGTTTGGCCGGTGTCAAACGAATTTGAACTAGAGGCACTTGAAGTAAATTTGTGTGAATAACCAAGTTCGCTTGCTTGATTTGCGGGGTAGCTTATTCCACCACCATCCAAATCAGTAAACTTGGTGTATTTACCGATAAATCGGAGTTTGACATTTTCCAAAGATCCGTTACGGTGTTTGGCAATGATCACTTCACCTACACCTGCTGTAGGCTGTCCATCTTGTTCTGTAAATCCATAATATTCAGGTCGGTATAAGAACATAACCATATCAGCATCTTGCTCGATAGATCCGGATTCTCGAAGATCGGATAGCTGAGGTCTCTTATCTCCGCCTCTTGTCTCCACTGCTCTGGAAAGCTGGGATAGTGCGATGACAGGAATACTCAGTTCCTTTGCAATTTTCTTTAGTGCTCTGGAAATACTTGCAATTTCCTGTTCACGGTTTCCTCCTTGACCTCCATTTTTAGAATCACCGGACATCAATTGCAAGTAATCAATCACCACCATCTGAATATCATGCTGGGCCTTGAGTTTCCTGCATTTTGCACGCAATTCAAGAATAGACAATGCCGGTGTATCATCCACAAAAAGTGGGGCTTTGGAAAGCCTTGCTGTTTTATGAACCAATTGTGCCCATTCATGATCAGCGAGGGAGCCTTTCTTTATCTTTTCAGAATCAAGTTCAGCTTCCGCCGAAATCAGACGGTTGACCAACTGAACCGAGGACATTTCCAAGGAAAAAATGGCTACCGGCTTATTATGATCTACTGCGGCATTTCTCAAGACAGAAAGGACGAAGGCCGTTTTACCCATTGCAGGTCTGGCTGCGATGATGACCAAATCTGATTTTTGCCAACCTGAGGTTACTCTATCCAAAGCGGTAAATCCTGATGGAACACCGGTAAGTCCGTCTTTTTGATTTTTTCGCGCCTCCAATTCTATGATTGCTTCGCGCATGATTGAGCGCATATCCGAGTAATTTTTTCGGATATTCTTCTCAGAAATTTCAAAAAGGGATTGCTCCATTTTGTCCAATAGTTCAAAAACGTCGGTTGTATCTTCGAAGGCTTCTTTTTGAATTTCTCCTGAGATTTTTATGAGTTCACGCTTGATCGATTGCTCGGTGATGATTCGGGCGTGATATTCGATATTGGCCGCAGAGGCAACTTTTGAGGTAAGTTCGGTAACTGAAAAAGCGCCTCCAGCAATCTCTAAAGCCCCGTTTTTGCGGAGCTGTGAAGTCACCGTCAACAAGTCAATCGGTTGACTTTCTGTGAAAAGATCAAGAATAGCCTGAAAAATGACTTTATGAGAATCCTTGTAGAAACTCTCAACCTTCAAAATATCAATCACATTGGTCAATGCATCTTTTTCGAGCATCAATGCACCAAGTACTGCCTCTTCAAGGTCGACTGCTTGTGGAGGAACTTTCCCCAAAAAATTGGTTGGATTATCGTATGAGGGTTTTTTGCGGGTGATTCTAGGTTGGTTGGTATTGTCGGTCATAGAACAAATGTATTGCCTGGGAGGCAAGAGTTTTGAACAAGTTTTACAAAACTTATCAACATCCCATTTTCAGCAAAATTCAAGCCTTTTTAGATCCGTTGTTTATAATAAACACCATTTCTATACCCTCTAAACATCGAGCATAGAATCGCCCAACTTGAATGCCACAGGATCTCAGAAAGTGGAATTCCCATTACTTTATCGCCCAAAACAGGTTCATCCAGCATCCCATATGTATCCCAAAAGTGAGGAAAAAGTACTTGAAAATTAATGTAATAAACAATAATGGTGATAGACAAAGTAGAAAGCCCAGAGATTATAGACAAATAGATCAAATCAGGTCTTTGAATCCAAATATAGATCGATAATGACATAAAAGTCAAAAAGGTGATGTATCCTGAGTGAACCTTTAAAATAAGACTGAAGATTGTCAGACTAGCACATCCGATCAGCCATAGTATGAAGAAATCTTTGTTTTTGGCTTTTGTCTGCTTATCGTAATCAATCTTTCTTCTTGTAAAAGATGAATGAATATATCCACCCACTCCAAATAGAGCAAAACCGATAATGTAATCCTCAATACCAATAATCCCAATCCCAAACAGGGTCGGCGGCTTCCAATAATCATGGAAATACCAAACCTCCGCTAACATTCCCATTATTCCTCCCACTGCCCCAACTTTAATCATTCCTCTTTTCCAGGGATTTTTGATGAATATCACCAACCAGGCAAGCATGTAAAGTAATGAAAGCGTCAAATAGGCATATTTGTCATCAACCATAATTAGAAAAATCCATCTGCGAAAATAGCACAAACATTCCCGCTCAGAAAAACTTGAAATGAATTAAGGTTTAAATCGGTGCTGCAGCATATTATTTTTAAGTTTGGCGAGTAAATAAATCTCCAATTAATTTTATGCAAAAATACCATTTCATCGCTATTGGCGGCGCAGTGATGCACAATCTTGCACTTGCCCTAGTCCAAAAAGGGGATCAAGTCTCTGGTTCCGACGATGAAATCTACGAACCCTCCCGAACTCGACTTGCTAAAGCGGGAATTTTGCCGGCAGTCTATGGCTGGTTTCCAGAGAAAATTTCGGCTGATCTAGACGGAATCATTTTGGGTATGCATGCACGCATTGATAATCCTGAATTGATCAAAGCCCAAGAGTTGGGTATTCCTGTTTATTCTTTTCCGGAGTTTATCTTTAATCAAAGTCAAAACAAGAAGCGGGTAGTGATCGCAGGATCGCATGGTAAAACTTCCATCACATCGATCATTCTTCATGTTTTGAAAGATCAAAACATTGACTTCGATTACCTCGTTGGGGCTCAAATCGAGGGATTTGACTTGATGGTAAGGCTCTCTGATGCACCCGTAATCGTGATCGAAGGAGATGAATATTTGACCTCCCCACTGGACCGAACACCCAAGTTTTTTCATTACCGCCATGATATTGCGCTGGTAAGCGGCATAGCTTGGGATCACTTTAATGTCTTTCCGGATTTTGAGGTATATAAAGATCAGTTTCTGAAGCTGATGAATCAAACACCGGAATCCGGAGAATTAATCTACTGTGAGGTCGATCCACTGGTCAACGAAGCTGCTGAAAAGTCCAGTATTACCGGTGTTAAAACTCCATATCGAACACATCCAGCCAAAATCATTGGTGGGAAAACTTTTCTCCAAACGGATTTAGGACTCCTTGAAATTGGAATCTTTGGAGACCACAACCTTCAAAATCTACAGGGTGCGATGGAAGTTTGTCGTGCATTAGGGATTTCCACTTCAGAATTCTATCGATCAATCCCAACTTTTAAAGGTGCGGCAAAAAGACAGGAAACCTTAGCCTCCGGCAAAACAGGAATCCTTTTTCGGGATTTTGCGCATGCGCCTTCAAAATTAAAAGCAACAGTCAATGCGGTGAAGAATCAGTTTCCTGATAGAAGACTGATTTCCGTTCAGGAACTACACACCTACTCGTCTTTGAATAAAGAATTTCTTCCAAATTATGCGAATTCAATGGAGGAAACAGATGTGGCTATAATCTATCTCAATCCGCATGCAGTTGCTTTGAAAAAGCTGGAACTGATGGATGAAGCCACCTTGCGTGAAGGTTTTAAACGGCCGGATTTAATACTTTTTACAGAAAGTCAAGCATTAAAAGAGTACCTTTTGGCCCAGAATTATTCCAATACTAACCTGCTTTTGATGAGTTCGGGAAACTATGACAACCTGGATCTCGAACCTCTAAAAGCAAAATTCAATTAAAAATGAAATCGAGCATGACCCAAAGCGACACACAGAGGAATGATTATCTGTCATGCGAAGATTCCACCTGCCTGCCGGCAGGCAGGTGTGGCCTTTAAAAATCAAATTATAATCACATGAAATCAAGCATGTCGTATCCGACACACACTGGAATGATTATCGAACATGCGCAGATTCCATATGACCGCTTAAAAACAATTATAATCATATGAAACTTAACCTTAGAAATTCAATTGCATTTTTTGATCTGGAAGCTACCGGCACCAACGTGGGGACTGACCGGATCGTGGAGATATCAATTGTAAAATTGCATCCTGACCAAGGTCGGGAAATCTATACCAAAAGAGTGAACCCTGGAATCCCGATTCCTTTGGAGGCATCTTTGATTCATGGGATTTATGACAAGGATGTCAAAAATGAACCTACATTCAAGGAATTAGCAAAGGATATCCAAAACTTTATTGGCAAGTCTGATTTGGGAGGATTCAATGTCCTGAAGTATGACATTCCTCTTTTGGTAGAAGAGTTTTTGAGATCAGGGATAGACTTTGACATAGAAAATCGAAATCTACTAGATGCCCAGAAGATCTTCTTCATGATGGAGAAACGAAATCTTACCGCTGCATATAAATTTTACTGCAACAGAAATCTTGAGAACGCTCACAGTGCTGAGGCTGACACACTTGCTACTTTGGATGTGTTTGAAGCTCAGGTGGAGCGCTACCAAGGCGAAGAAATGGAAGACCTTCAAGGAAATAAGGTGGGGATTTTCCAGAATGACATGAAGAAGATTCATGACATGGTAAATGAAAAAATGGTTGACTTAGCGGGTCGATTTGTCTTCAATTCTCAAGGACAGGAGATTTTCAACTTTGGCAAGCACAAAGGAAAGACGATCGAACAAGCATTAAAAGAAGAACCGGGCTATTATGACTGGATGATGAAGGGAGATTTTCCTTTGGATACCAAAAGGAAACTGACGCAAGTAAAGTTGCGAGGATTTGGTTTGAAGTGATCAGTCTCAGATATCAGTTTGCATTTAGAGAGAGCCTAATTCTGCTGTTTTAAAAATTTTCAAAAATTCTAATAATATAAACCAGTCAGATCTTGGACTGGTTTATCTTTTTAAGGAAAGTATTGGCATCTATGCATAAGACTTTAGGAAAATCAATTTTGGATAAGACTTCAAAATGTTTGTCATCACTAACTATAAAGTCAGCATTTCCTGCAAGCGCACAATCAACAAATTTATTATCGTCCCAATCTCTAATTATCAACCCCCACTGGTAATAAACATCTATCAATTCTACATTCTGAAGGGATAAAAACAATTCCACTAGATTTTTACCAACTGTGGGAGAGGTTTTTGATCCGATCACTTCCTGATATTCCTGGAGGATACTTTCAGAAATACAAACTGAGAATTGACCCGAAATCATTTGATCGAAAATTGGCCTTAACGAAGAAATCTTAGGAATAGATCTTAACAAAACATTTGTATCGATCACCACTTTCATTTTTTCAGATAGGGAGTTCGGGGATGATCAGCAGCCCATTCTTCGATCTTATCCTGATTCCACTTGTTTTCCTTAAAGAGAAGATCTACTTCATCAGATACCTTTTCGGCGAAATAATTAGCAAGCAGTGATCGAATCTCCATCAATTGAGCTTCTTCCAAATCCATGCTAAACACCTTCAATAACTCTTTTTGAAGATTTGTTAATTTGCTTGAGGAATCTATCTTTTCCATAATTTAAATCTACCTAAAAAGCTTGAAATGCCCATGAGAAAAGGTTGTCACAAAGAGGAATGCCCCCCCGATAGCAATAGGGGCTATCGGGGCTAGAGGCGAAGATTCCATATGGCCTTTAAAATTCAAATTATAAACACATAAAAATAAATTACAATCAAGGCTTATAATACTTCAATGCCTTTGGCATGTTGGCATTCAACCTTTCAATCCTTCGATCTGGACCTGGGTGAGTAGAAAGAAATTCAGGCGGTGCTCCACCTCCAGCGGCAGCCATTCTCTGCCAAAAAGCCGGTGCCGTACGTGGATCATATCCGGCCATCGCCATAAAGATCAGGCCCATCTCATCTGCTTCTAGCTCATGCTTTCTTGAAAAGCTCAACATTCCAAGTTGTGATCCTGCACCCACGCCCTGAAGCAAGATTTGCTGCATCATCGTCGGATTTTGACCCATTGCAGCAGATGCTCCACCCAAAAGTCCATTCAACAACATTCCATTTGACATGCGCTCTCGGGCATGGGATGCCACAGCGTGGGCAATTTCATGCCCCATTACAACAGCAATACCCGCCTCATCTTTTGTTATTGGAAGGATTCCGGTATAAAAAGCAACTTTCCCGCCTGGCATACACCAAGCGTTAATTTGATCACTTTCAAGCAAGTTGAATTCCCAAGAAAAATCATTTACCAAATCTTGATATCCTTCCTGAACTAGATAAGCTTCTACAGCCTTTGCCATCCTTTGACCAACCCTTACTACGGCCTGTCCATTCGCTGTTCCGGTGACATTCTTCGATTCTGAAACTGCCCTTTTATATTCATCATTGACCAGCGGCTGAATCTCATCATTAGACACCATCGATAGTGATCTCCTACCAGTCAATGGGACTGTTGAGCAGGAATAAGCCAAAAGCCCGGCTGCAAAAACTAAAATAATTTTTTTCATGGATGATTGATTTCTTTTTTATACCAAATTCAAAAACAATACCAAGCTAAAGCACTCCAAGTAATTTTAGTATTTTAGTCAAAAATCAAAGATCATGACAAACCAACCTTCTATATTTATGCCTAATTCCGCTGCACTGGACTATCAGCGTAAGATGACAAATCCAATTATTTTTTGGTCTGCGATGCTTGTCAAGTTGCCATCTGCTGTTTTTTGGAGACTAAAAGTCAAGACCTTGACCACAGAAAAATGTGAGGTCACGATTCCTTTTTTCTGGAGATCTCAAAACCCATTCAAATCAATCTATTTCGCAGCTTTGGCTGGTGCTGCAGAGCTCAGTACAGGCGCACTTTGTCAATTTGCATTGGCTGGAAAAGGTCAATTCAGCATGCTGGTAGTTGATTTTCGTGCCGAATATTCCAAAAAGGCCAATTCCAAGATCACTTTTTCTTGTGATCAGGGAACAGAATTATTTGAACTAATCGATCAAATGAAAATCGGAGAAACTGCTCAATTAACCATGATTTCAACGGGGAAGAATACCAATGAAGAAACCGTGGCAAAGTTTTTCGTTACTTGGTCCTTTAAGCGAAAAGCCTAGTCAATGAAGTAAGACTCAATACGAATAAACTCCTTGAGACTTGTGAGGACTCGCTCTGCCGGCCAATCCAAAAATTCATGTTGAAGATGAAATTGATTGAATCGGATAATAATTTGATCCCATTGCTCCCGATCCAACTTATATTCAGACATCAATTCATTACGGATTGAATCTGAGTCAATGATCTCCAAGTAACCTTGTCGCCGCTCAAGCCATTCCAGCTGCTTAGCATATCGCCTAAGTTGGGTATTTCTTCTAGTGAAATAACTGATCGCGCCATAAATAGCAATCCCAGGAGTTCCTCCCGGGGCACCAATTTCTGTCCTAACCTTCCGATATAGACTTTTTTCCTGAAACGGCTCATCTTCAGCCAAAACCAGTTTGCCATCCTTAAATCTGAATCTGTAGGGCTCAGCATCTACTTGAAATGTAGGGAGCAAATTTGCTCTATCCTGAAGCTGAATCAGCATGAATCGTTCTGAGTCCAGAGGTATGAATTGATCATAAAACCCAGGAAAACTAACTCGAAGCGTGTCGCCCAGCGTACCTTGAATTGAAAAATATCCCCTGGCATTGGTCATAACAGATCCTTTACTCTTTATGGAAACAATCACACCTTCCAGATACTTTTTATCATAAGAATCCAGGACATTGCCTGAGTAGCTAGCCTGTGCGGCAACTTTCCATTGGATCAATAAACTAAAAGCGATGAGGATTACTAACTTCATTATAAGTTTTGAATTCTTTGTCTTTTTCGTTTGAGAGGATTCATGGTTTCAAAATTTAGCGATCAAAGATTATGCGCTGAATTTCAAAATCAGTTTACTCGAGGTTATAAAGTTTAGGTTTTGATATTCCTTTATCCAAAAAGTACAATTTGTTCATTTCGAAATGCATCTCTGTCATTTGATTGAGATACTCCTCCAATGGGGGAAGACCTATCGATTTTCTTCGTTCGTTAACTGTCAAACTATCCAATAAATTTCCAGAATAAGCCTGACCTGTTTCAAAATTGTAGGAAACCTGAGTGCCATAAATTTGCTTTTCACCGGTATTAATCTTGACTCGGTCAACCAAAAGTCCATAGCTACTTGGATTTGCATTTTCCTTTTCAACTTCCATTTTCATTTTCTCCAAAACCCTTTTCTGAAAATCAGGATTATGATCAGAATGCTGGACTATTAGCCAAAAATGTGTGGAGCCTTCTTCGCCCGCCAGATCAAATCCGACGAACCCAAACTCATTGAAAATCTGTTCGATCCGAATCTGATTATTTACAAAAACACTATCCTTGAAATTATTCCACTTTTCGACTGACCATTCTTTGTATTTTCCTTCTGGAATATTGGCTGCAACCTGATCAATTTCGGCCATTTCTTTCAGCTCAGATGTAAGGCCTTGGTTGAATTCCACCTTTTTTTCGGCTATTCTATCGTCTTTTGCATTGGATTTACATCCAAAAACTAATACCACAAAGAGTAATAATCCAACTACTGATTTCATTTTGTTTTGCTTGCTTGCTTTTAATTCAGCTTGATATCTCAAATGTATTCCTTGAATCCAATTGGATAAAATTTCTGCTGTTAAAGAAGATTAAGACAAATTCATTTTCATAAAAACGATGATTGCCTAATCTTGTACCTTTAAAGCATGAATTTCAATTTGACCCGTATCGCCCCTACTCCAAGCGGATTTTTGCATTTGGGAAATGCTTTTTCTTTTTTGAAAACCAAAGCGCTCGCCGAAAAACATGGAGCCAAAATCTTACTTCGAATTGATGATTTGGATAGAGAACGATATCGTCCGGAGTATGTGCAGGACATATTTGACACGTTGGATTTTTTTGAAATCAAAATTGACCTCGGGCCAAAAAATGTGCAGGAGTTTGAAAATGAATGGTCTCAAGTCCACCGAATGGATAAGTACAGGGCCGCTCTCGACCAATTAAAGTCCACAGGGAAACTTTTTGCCTGTGACTGCTCACGAAAAAAAATCCAGCAGCTCGATCCTTCGGGATATTATTTAGGACAATGCATGGAACGTAGACTTCCTTATGACAAACCTGAAGTAGTATGGCGAATCGATACCGCTGAATCTGATTTTCTTCATTATATAGAATATCCAAAGCAACGGAAATCTAGTTTGATTCAGCAAGATTCGATGTTTTACATGGTTCGAAAAAAGGACGGTTTGCCAGCATATCAACTTACTTCCCTAGTAGATGATCTTTATTTTGGAGTTGATTTGATTATTAGAGGTAATGATTTATTTCCTTCTACTTTAGCCCAAATGGATTTGGCAAGAAATCTAGGAGCTGAAAAATTTAAAGAAATCACCTTTCATCACCATTCTTTGATTAAAAGTCCAAGTCAAGAAAAACTTTCCAAATCAGCGGGGTCAACATCAATTCAATTTCTGAGGAAGGCAGGAAAAACTTTAGCCGACATCCAAAATATGATTCCTACACGTTTGAATCCTGAAAATGATTTTCAAAATTGATTTTTATCATGCATATTCTAGGCAACTTAATGTTACTTGACCAAAAAAATAGATCATCCATAATATTAGGGTAAAAGTCACTTCGATGAAGTACTGGCATAGTGAAGAAAGATTGTTTGATTTCATCAAAACATAGCTTTATGATAAAAACCACACTCAAAGTTTACCGCAAATTCCAAAGTGCATTTTTGGATCTTTTGCCGATAGTCCTTGTAGTGATATTTTTTCAAACCCTAGTCTTGAAACAACCCTTTCCAGAGGTATTTGATATTGTCTTAGGACTACTTTTGGTAATCATGGGATTAGTTTTTTTTATTCAGGGATTAGAAATGGGCCTTTTTCCTATAGGTGAAAATCTTTCTTTCGCATTGACAAAAAAAGGAAGTGCTTTCTGGCTGTTCTCCTTTGCCTTTCTTTTGGGATTTTCTACGACCATTGCCGAACCTGCTCTAATTGCAGTGGCACAGGAAGCTGGAAAAGTAGCAGTAGATGGAGGGATTATTTCAGAAAGCGAACAATTCAATTATAGCATTGGACTTAGAATTTCAGTGGCGATTTCAGTTGGATTAGCGATTTTGCTAGGAGTAATTCGAATTATCAAAGGCTGGCCAATTTATTATCTGATCATCGGAGGATATCTGTTGGTTATGCTGATGACCATTTTTGCACCGGAAGAAATCATCGGAATCGCATATGATGCTGGAGGTGTCACTACTTCTACGATCACAGTCCCTTTGGTGACGGCCTTAGGGGTTGGTTTAGCTTCTGTTATCCAAGGAAGGAATCCCTTGTCTGACGGTTTCGGTTTGATTGCCTTGGCATCGCTTTTCCCTATGATATTTGTGATGGCGTATGGGATGATTATATTTTAACTATTGAATGAAAAGCGTAGAACTCATCATAGAATTTGGCTCCATTTTACTCACTACCATTGGGGATGTGGCTCCTATATTATTGTTGATTGCTTTCTATCAGATTCTGGTGATAAAAAAGCCAATTCCAAACCTTCGTAATGTCTTTTTGGGTTTTATTTTTGTCATTATTGGTTTGGCGATGTTTTTAATGGGGCTGGAAAAAGCACTTTTTCCGATTGGCAAACTGATGGCTCTACAACTTTCTTCACCTGAATTTGTAAAAACACATTCCTCCGAAGAACTCTATTGGGGCTCCTATTATTGGATTTATATTTTCGCGGCCTTAGTAGGTTTTTCTACCACCCTAGCCGAACCTGCCCTCAAAGCAGTGGCAATCAAAGCAAATTCTATCTCGGGGGGAAGTTTAAATGAATTTACGCTTAGACTTACTGTAGCCCTTGGCGCGGGCATCGCCTTGGCTATCGGGACATTCAGAATTGTAACTGGAACTCCCCTTTATTATTACCTATTAGTTTGTTACTTCATAGTAATTATTCAGACAATTTTCGCTCCAAAGAGCATGGTAGCTTTAGCCTATGACTCAGGTGGAGTTACTACTTCGACTGTTACCGTTCCAATCGTAGCCGCTTTAGGGTTAGGTCTTTCCTCATCAGTTGAAGGGAGCAACCCAGCCTTGGATGGATTTGGGTTAATCGCCCTCGTGTGCATGTTTCCGATTATTACAGTCTTAGGATATTTACAGATTATTGAGTTGATTAAGAAAGCATCCAAAAAACATCATACACCATGAAATTCAAAATTGTAATGACTTTAGTCAATCCTGAAATAACAGAAAAGGTCATAGAAACTGCAAAAAAAGCCGGGGCGACAGGTGATGTGGTTATCCCTGCAAGAGGCTCGGGTTCCTCACCTTCTACATTTCTTGGAGTTTCGATCACAGACAAAACAGACATTCTTTTATTCGTTGTAGAAGAACACATTGTCAATAAGGTGCTAGACGAAATCACTGTTAATTGCAAATTACAAGAGTCGGGAAATGGAATTGCGGTGGTTCTCAATGTTGAGCGTGTTGCAGGACTAGAAAAACAGATTGAAAATATAAAAGGAAAACTAAGAGAAGAAAACCTGTAAAAACCATAAAATGAAATCAAGCATGATCCCGTACGTACGGGATCACACACTGGGATGATTATCCACCATGCGAAGATTCCACCTGCCTGCCGGCAGGCAGGTGTGACCGATAAAATCAAATTATAAACACATGAAATCAAGCATGACCCTGTCGGTGTCCCACAGAGGAATGATCATCTGTCATGCGAAGATTCCATATGGCCTTTAAAAAAAAATTATAATCATATGAAAACTTTCAAAACAGCAAGTGAAATCGCTTCTCCGACCCTAGTTTATGTCGATGGCTTAGCATCAGTACGGGAGGCAATAGATTTGATGAGAGAAAAAAGGGTAGATTACCTATTCATCAAAAAAAGAAGTGAACAGGATGCCAACGGCATTGTAGTCATCTCGGATATCATTCGGGGAGTAATAGCTAAAGATCTCAAACCTGAAGAGGTCAGCGTATATGAAATCATGACCAAACCAGCATTGTCTATTCCTTCTACCCTAAACAGCCGCTACGTCTCCAGACTTCTCCTCAATTCAAAAATCACTGTCGCACCTGTGGAAGAAAATGGAAACTACATTGGGGTGATCCATTTGAGAGATATTGTATATACTTATTGAGAATATTTCTTTTGGAGAAGTTACTTTGCCTGAGGACGTATCTCTCTCGGGACACGAGTCCGATGACCGATGTCCGATGAATGCCAAAATCAAGTGTTTCGATGTATTTTCTACTCTATAATTTGAATTACCGGTAAAATTCTGAATATACATTCTATTGATTTTGCTTTCATCAATAAATAAGATGTAAAAAAGCCCGAAAATGAATTTCCGGGCTGGTATTCTTATAGATCAAGGTTTGCCTAGTATTTAGCAGGCTGATTTGGGGCTACAGCAGACTTTTGGATAAACTGTCGGATATCTTCATTTGAAGTCGCCAAATCCTCAGCTCTCAAATACATCATGTGACCTGATCGATAGCCTTTCCAATCAATTCTAGCTTTCATTTTTCCATTCGGATCGATGTGCCAAATACTGTATTTGGCATTAAAGTAATCTGTTCCGCCATCGAAATATCCCGACTGAACCATCAGATGTAAGTAAGGATTTTGACGCATTGCAGTCCCCAAATCATAACCCGTAGTCTCATTGCTTCGATCCCAAGGATGTACCGGTCCAAAAAGGTTATAGGTCAAATCGGTATTGAATTTCAGGACGTTTTTGGCATAAATCTGGAATGCTGGCGCAAAAGCATGATTCCAGCTTGTCAATGCCGGATCAAAATCATATCTCTCTCCACCCTCCATTCTATCAAAACCTTTGTATCGACTATCCAACCGACCGATGGTCATGCCATCACGCTCTCGAAGCAATTCTTTCCAAAAGAAACTGGTAGGAACCATCAAGTTGTGTTGAAGGATTGACTCTTTACTCAAACCAGAGTAATAGGCCATTTTGGTAGCGATGGCATCACGCTCGGAGTCAGAAAGCAGTCCTCCTTTTGACATGGCGGGCAGTATTTCATTTAAGGCCATCGGTTCAACAATTGACAAAATCTCATCCAGGTCTTTGGCTTGCAAATCTGCGGGAAGTGCTTTGTGATACCAAGCCGTGGCGGCATAGTATGGCCAATAATTAGCCATTTTTATAGGCCCTACTCGTTCGATTCCCATATCGGTAGGCGAAACCAAAATCACCCCGTTGAAATACATCCAATGAGAATTTTGAAGTTCTGACACCAATCCAGCCACTCGTGTGGTGCCATAGCTTTCACCAATCAGGTATTTTGGAGATGCCCAACGATTGGCACGGGTTACAAAGGTATTCACCCAATCTGCCAGATATTTGATATCCGAATTAATTCCAAAAAATGTTGCTTTTGGTGTGTCTTCTTTTACAATTCTGGAGTACCCGGTATTGACAGGATCGACATAGACAATGTCTGCGACATCAAGGATAGAATGTGGATTGGCTTTGGTCCCATAAGGCTGCACAGGATATCCCTCATCATCAATTTTCAAAATCACGGGACCTGTATACGCCAAGTGCATCCAAATTGAGGCTGAACCCGGACCTCCATTGAAGCTGATCACCAAGGGTCTGGAAGTCTTGTCGGCAACATCTGTTCGCTCATAATACGTGTAAAATAAGGATGCAATGGGTTCCCCTTTTTCATCCCAAACAGGTTGAGTGCCAGCGGTTGCTCTATACGGTACTCGCTTGCCTTTGATCGTGACTTCATTCGTCGTCTCCACTTTGGATTCTACTGGGATTTTTCTAATCTCTTGAGCAGAGGAAATGCTGCAAACAAAGACAGATAGCAGGATAAAGTAAGTTTTTCTCATAGAGATAAGGTGGGTTAAAGTAATTAGCCAAAGAAATTAAAGGGATCTGTTTCAAATATCTCAACCTATTTACAGGAACGGATGTAGGCTTATTTTTCCTTTCCACCAGCACCTATCAAACGAGCAATAACAATTGCGGGATAGAGTATTCCAACCATCGATAAAAATACCGATAGCATTTTAGAAGCAATATTCACAGGGACAAAGTCCCCAAAACCCACTGTAGTTACTGAGACCATCGAAAAATAGATATAGGTCGAAAAATCTGAATCCACTCCTGATAATTCAACCGTATCAGAAATGGAATCTCCCATTATTAACTGAATCACCTCAAATCCAAATGCGCCATAAATTGCGACCAAAAGGTACACATTGACCGCACCCATGATTCGATAAGTGTTGGATTCATGATCTTTGAACAAAAGCCTGATATTCAAAAATATAAATGCTGCCATATTTAGAAGACCTATGATTCGCTCCGCTAAATAAAAGTCAATTGGCAAATCACTAAATCTTATGATTCTAAGTGATAACTGTACGAGAAAAAGAATGCTCGTAAAAAAGACCAATAATTTAGTGTCGGAGGACCAAATTCCAACAAAAAACAGAAATACAAATACCGCATTTACAAAGACAAAATTCACATGACCAAGCTCAATGAGAATTGGAAGGATAAATACTGTGAAGATTAATGAAATCAATAGAGAAATTATGCTGACTTCAGTCAACCAATTTTCGGTTATTTTATCTATTAGGTTTTTCATTAGCTAAGAAGGAATTTAAACATTGATAATTCCTTCTAATACCGCAACCGCTCGACCTTTAATAGCAACTCGATCATCGTGCTTTTCAATAAATAATTCCCCTCCTCTTTTACTTGCTTGAAACGCTTTGATTTGAGTCAATCCTGCCTTTTGATTCCAATAATCCATCAATGCACAATGGGCAAAACCCGTCACAGGATCCTCTGGTACGCCAACATTCGGCCCGAAAAATCTGCTCACGATATCATATTCCCCATCCCCTCTTGCTGTGATGATAAATCCCTCCTCACTGTTTTTTGCTATTTCGGAAAAGTCCGGAATGAGCTCACGCACAGCTTTTTCACTTTCCAGTTCGAAAATCCAGTTCTTTTTCAGTTGAGCAGCGTGGAGGATCGCATGTCCAAAAAGCTCAGTACTGAAATAAGGATGAATGTCTGTAAAAGTGGGAATCAATGGGAAATCCATATTTAGCCACTCCCCTTCGCTTTTGACTCGAAGTTCTCCACTTTTGGTTGCAAAATGAATAGTCTCTCCTGCTTGTGCCCAACCCATTTGCAACATCCAAAAAGATGAAGCTAAAGTGGCATGACCGCAAAGATCAATTTCCAATGTTGGGGTAAACCATCTCAAAGAAAAGAATCCCGGCATGGACGTTTTTTGCACAAATGCAGTTTCACTTAAATTCATTTCCATGGCTATGGATTGCATCTGATCGGATGAAATTGGGTTTTCTAACAAACAAACTCCTGCCGGATTCCCGGCAAAAGGCCTGTCTGTAAATGCGTCAATGACAGTAATGGGGATTTTCATTAGTCAGTACCTTTCTTTTAGGATGTTTACATGATGCATAGTATGCCCCACTATAATCCAAAATAGCCCTCTGGGAGTAATTGGATTACCATTGGAATTTCCGACTTTATCCAAAACACTTTCGTCCATGGTTTGGGTTAAAGTAATAAGAGCATTTCGTTGTGCCTCAAAGTCTTTCAGCAGCAAATCCACGGAAACATGATTAAACTTACCTGCAACCACATAGGGATCCTGATCAAATCCTGGAAGCGCTTTTTGCTCTCCTCTTGCAATACACAATGCCCGAAAAGTCATGATTCTGTCAGTATCAAGTATATGACCCAAGACTTCTTTTGGGGACCATTTTCCTTCTGCATAAGGCTTTGTGTTCCAACATTCTTCTTTTGACTGAAAACACTCCCTCAATTCGCTTACCTGACGCAGAATGTGCCCTGAGAAATTGTCATCTTTAATTTTGGAAATATAGATTTCATAATAGGAAGGATATTCGCCTTTTCTAGGCAATGAAAATATGTTCATGTAAAATATGTAAGGGTTTGGTAGTAATGGGATAAATTTAGGACTTAGCTTATAACCATACATATGATGTGTAAAATTTTATTTACTCTTTTTCTGGGGCTTCTTTCTTGGGGCGCTTCTGCTCAGAATGCAGTCATCAGAAATCCAAAAATCGAAAAACTTGTTTTTGAAGTATCCTCAGACTCGCTCAAAAAATATATTTATGATTTGACAAGTTTTCACACGCGCCATACTTTAAGTCAGGATGAAAAAATAGGAATGCCGGCTGCTCAGCGCTATGTTTTATCCAAATTCAACACGTTTGCAAAGACTTCAAATGGTAGAATGTCGGCTGCGATCGAGCAATTCACCATTCCTTCTGATGGAAGACGGATCACCAAGGATGCACCAGGTGCAAATGTAATCGCCACTCTAAAAGGTACAAATCCCGCAGATGATCGAATTTTTATCATCTCCGGTCACCTCGATTCCAGAAATAAAGATGTTATGGATGCCGAAGGTGGTGCTCCGGGAGCAAATGATGACGGCAGCGGAGTAGCCGTGGTCATCGAATTAGCAAGGGTAATGGCCAAAATGGAATTCTCAGCTACTGTTCTTTTTGTAGCTTTTACAGGAGAAGAACAAGGACTCAAAGGAGCAACCTATCTGGCAGACAAAGCGAAAGCTGAAGGTTGGAATATTGCAGGAATCCTTAATAATGATATTGTAGGCAACAGTAAATCAAGTGACACTGATATTAGTGATAATACTAAAGTTCGTGTCTTCTCAGAAACAATCCCCCTGGCAGAAGACGAGCGTCAAGCTGCAAATCGTCGCTACATCAATGCCGACAATGACAGCAAATCCCGACAACTCGCTCGCTATATCAAGGAAGTTGGGGAGCGATACGTTGATCAGATGGAGGTTAAGTTGATCTACAGGAGTGATCGTTTTCTGAGAGGTGGCGATCAAACTCCATTTTTGAGAAATGGCTTTACAGCTATCAGGATGTCAGAAATGAATGAAAACTTCTACCAACAGCATGAAAACGTGAGAGTTGAAAATGGTATCCAATATGGTGATTTGCCTGAATTCATGGATTTCGAATATTTAAGAAAAGTTTCTGCTGTAAATCTGGCTGCTGCGGCTTCACTTGCAAATTCAGCAGGAATGCCTGAGGATGTGCAGATAGATGTGAGAGGATTAAGCAATAAGTCAATTTTGCTTTGGAAAGCTCCGAAAATTGGGAAGGCGAAGGGTTATTATGTATTAATGCGTGAGACTTCATCACCTGTTTGGGAGAAAAAGTTCTTTACCACAGAAACTACCCTAACAATCCCCTATTCCAAAGACAATTATTTCTTCGCTGTTCAATCAGTTACAGAAAGTGGGGAGGAAAGTTTGGCTGTATTTCCTTCTCCAATGACCCGATAAGGATTACTTAAAACAATTCTAAATTTACCCTGTAAGAAGGATAATGGGAACTTAATAAAGTTCAATAGGTTAAGTTTATATAATAATTCCATTTACTATGAAACACAAAGAAATCGTAACGCTTCAGCGTTCCCTACTCCACGATACAGAAGCCCTACTCAATCAACAAGTAGAAATGGAAGGGAAATCTTCCGCCTACTATCTTTCGATGGCATCTTGGTGCCACATGATGGGCTATGCTAATGCTGCCAAATACCTCTATACTCATGCTGATGAGGAAAGAATGCACATGATGAAGATATTTCAATATATCAACGAAGCAGGAGGACATGCCATACAGCCAGAAATCACCGGAGTTCGTCATCACTTCAATTCCTTAAGAGAAGTATTTGAATTGATCTTGGAGCATGAAATTAAAGTCACCAAATCTATCAACAGCATTGTTGATCATGCGTTTACCGCAAAGGATTTTGCTACGTTCAGCTTCATGCAATGGTATGTGACCGAACAGCGCGAAGAAGAAACCATGTCCAGAAGAGCTCTTGAGCTATTCGAAATCATAGGAGAAGAAGGCATTGGCCTTTGGACCATCGATCAGGAGCTTGGAAAACTTCATTCTGCAGCCGAAGCTGGGGCATAAATTCCAAAAGAAAATCAACTAAAAAGCGACTCAGGTCGCTTTTTTTGTTTTCAAAATGATTTGGAACCTTCTTGTATTAGTTTTTGCAACTGATTTTAAAGTATATCATTTGCTGGAAAACCTTTTGTGAAGAATCAAAATATTAGCTTTTAGCAAAAACTGCGATTTTCTGAATTTGATTTAAATTCTTTGGGAAAATGGACTAAAAACAAACAAGCGGATAAGTACACCCAATTATTCATGGTGCTTTTGATGAAATAAATTCATTCAAAAAAACACCATGAACTCAAACACAAAAAATTACTCGACCACCCTTCAGCTTCCCTTCTTAAAAACCGGTTTAATCCTGGCTGGAGTTTTTGCTTTAGCATTCTTTTTTAAAGACACGTCCGCCTATTTAGTCTTTCTGTTTTTCGGAGGCTGGCTTTGCTGGACCTATGTGGAATATGCTGTTCACAGGTTCCTCCTGCATGAATTGATCGTTCCGGGAAAAAGAGATTCATTCCACCATCATGAGCACCATGTCAATCCACAGAATATTAAGATTAGTTTCCTCCATCGAACTTTGACTCTGATTCTTGGAATTGGAGTTATTTGGATTGCCCTGAGACTTAATAACTTTTTCAGCATTTTTGCCGGATTCTTCACGGGCTTTTTGATGTATAGTTTTCTTCACTATTTATTACATCAGCCCTATTGCAAGTTCATTTTACCAAAAATTCAGAGGGCGCACATTCTCCATCACACCACCCATCCAAATCAAGGTTACAGCTTTAGTACTATCCTTTGGGACTGGCTTTATGGCACGCTACCACCTTCGAGCGTGGAGATTTCCGGAAAAATGAAAAAATTCTATTTTGAATCGGATAGAATTCAAATTCAGAAAAATGAAAATCAAAAGTCTATCCAATCATGAAGCGACTATTGTAGAAAAAATGAATAGACAAATTGGATTTGGTTTCTCATTTAAGAAAACCAAATAACATACTAATTAATTGGAGGTAATAAAAAGAGGCAGAAGCCTCTTTTTGTTTATGTATAGAATCATATTTTTTCTTTGAATAACTTAATTTTATTGTTTTGGCTTTCTTTTAAAAAACATTTTAAAAACATTTTAATATTTTGTTTATATAGTTATATCAAAATAAACTATCATAGTAAAAGCCTAAATCCATAGAAAATTTTTTTCAATATTGAATAATAATTTTTCTTTTTATACATTCAAATACATTTTTATGAGTATAAACTTAAAATCTATTTCATTATGACAATCTCATCCAGCATCCAGGCTCAGTTTTTCAATAGCCTCAAGACAGCCATTCCCTCTTATGCTTCCTTAGTTGACGAAGTCGCAGAAACCTTGAACTTAAGTATGGACAGTGCCTACCGAAGAATTCGAGGCGAAAAGCTTCTGGACTTCGAGGAATTAAGAATCCTTTGCCAGCGGTTCAACATTTCCTTGGACAAGTTTTTCAGTTTGAATTCCGACTCCATCATGTTCCAGGGCAAAACCAACTCCTATCAAGATGACAGTTTCATGGAGTGGATGGAAGATGTGTTGGACCAACTAAACTTGGTGAATAGCTTTAGTCATAAACATGTCTATTTTCTGGTTAAGGATATGCCTCCTTTCCATCATTATTTTCACCCCGCTTTGGCAGGATTCAAATTTTTCTTTTGGATGAAGTCCATCCTTTTATTTGAAAATTTAAAACATGTCAAGTTCTCGATCCAAGACAATCATTTTGAGAAATACCGGGATATCACTCAAAAAACTATTAAGATTTATAACCGAGTACCTACTTCAGAAATTTGGAATGAAGAGGGTCTAAATACCACGCTGAGACAGATCGAAGTATATCATGAAATGGGCATAATCAAAAATGGTGAAGATACCCTACGCCTTTACAACTGTGTTTTAGAGGTAATCGATCATTTGGAAAAAATGGCTGAATCGGGAAAAAAATCCATATTCGGTCAGGCCCCAACAGAAGATAGCGCAGAATATAAAATGTATCTAAATGAAATCGTGTTAGGAGACAATACCTTTATGGCGGAATTGGGAGATACAAAAATCACCTATCTCAATCACAGTGTCATGTATTTCATTGGATCTATGGATACCAAATTCAATGAATCAATGTTTCGAAACCTTGAAAACCTGATGAAAAGATCCACTCTAATCAGTGGAACAGGTGAGAAAGAGCGAAAACAATTTTTCAATAAACTCAGGAAAAAAGTCGAAGCAAAGATTTCCAAAGTAGACCTCAGGATTGATGTTAACAATTAACCCTTGGGTAGAATTTCCTTTTTGGGTTAACTTGGAGGCATGAAAACACTATCGCTTCTATATTTTCTTTTTTTATTAAGTTTTACTGTTTCATGCGATTCGCCCAAAGAATCAGCACAAGAAGAATTTTCAGCGAACACCCAAGTCATTTTTTCAAATCCTGAACCTCCTCAGAAAGAGCCTGGAATGGTGTGGATTCCAGGAGGAAAATTCACCATGGGTACTAACGAAGCTGATGCCTATCCGGCAGAAAAACCTGCTGTCCAAGTTGAAGTAAAAGGGTATTGGATAGACACGCACGAAGTGACTAATTCCGAATATGCCAAATTTGTCTCAGCAACAGGATACATTACACTTGCTGAAAGAAAACCAGAGTGGGAAGAACTGAAGAAGCAGCTTCCTCCAGGCACTCCTAAACCCGATGAATCGATTTTGGTGGCAGGATCTATGGTCTTCACGCCTCCTCCTACCCCAGTGCCGACCTCCGATATTTCACTTTGGTGGAAGTGGGTAAATGGAGCAAGTTGGAAGCATCCCGAAGGTCCTAGAAGTTCAATTGAAGGCAAGGAGAATCATCCTGTAGTTCACATTGCTTTTGAAGATGCTGAAGCTTATGCCAAATGGGCGGGAAAAAGGTTGCCTACCGAATTTGAATGGGAATTTGCAGCCAGAGGTGGTGTGAACGGAAAGCGTTTTGCCTGGGGCGATGAACTCACTCCCAACGGACAATATTTGGCCAATACTTTTCAGGGTGTTTTTCCCCATAACAATGAAGGAAAAGATGGATTTTTAGGTACAGCTCCAGTAGGATCTTTTGCCCCAAATGCGTTTGGATTACACGACATGATTGGGAATGTTTGGGAATTAACGGCCGATTGGTATGATGCTTTGAAATACGCCCGGATTGCAGGGCAAGCGCCGAAGCTGGATGCTGGAATGAATCCTTGCTATAATCCTGATAATCCCTTTGCGATGGAACGAGTGATGAAAGGTGGGTCGTACCTCTGTGCTGCAAATTATTGTGTGAATTATCGCCCCTCTGCAAGACAAGGGACAGCTTATGACTCAGGCACTTCCAATGTCGGTTTTCGATTGGTAAAGGATGCTCCAAATTCTACTTTAGGTTTAAACAATTAGCAGACAATTAAGCTTTTAAACAGAAATTTCTTAACCTTTCTTTTTAATTCCTCTATGAAAAAACTTCAACCCATTTTCCTCTTGATTTTTCTCTTGGCAGGAACCACTTCATTTGCCCAGCTTACTCCGGGTTTTTCTCCAAAAGAATATAAAGATTTCCTCGGCATCACCGCCGGCAGTGTGCAGGATTCTATCTTCACAAAAGGGATCCCGCAAAATCCTAACCTAAAGAGAATCTATGAATCTCCACTGGTTGGTTTGGAAAACAAGTGGTATCTCTGGATCGATCAAACTCAAAAAATAGCTTGGCTGACCATTCGCGGGACGGCAAATAGTCCCACTTCCTGGTTGGCTAATTTTTATTCTGCTATGATTCCTGCACAGGGAAAAATGCAGATTTCTGATACCAATACCTTTGAATATAATTTTAGCAAGGATCCAAAAGCTGCTGTGCATATTGGTTGGACTTTGTCAACAGGTGCCTTAGCGGAAACTTTGGTCCCTAAAATGGACTCACTTTATACTGCTGGTTACCGCGACTTTGTGGTGTCGGGTCATAGCCAAGGTGGTGCTATTTCTTACCTCATGACAGCGCACCTTTATCACCTGAATGAGAGCGGAAGATGGAAAGAGCCTATCCGCATCAAGACTTATGCGAGTGCTGCACCAAAGCCGGGAAATCTTTATTTCGCCTATCATTACGAATTCATTACCAGAGGAGGATGGGCCTTCAATGTGGTAAATGGAGCAGATTGGGTTCCGGAGACACCATTTTCAGTTCAGACAGTGAATGATTTCAATACGACAAACCCTTTTACAGACGCTAAAGCTTTTATCAAGAAACAGAAATTTCCCAAAAATCTAATCTTCAAAAAGGTCTACAACAACATCGATAATCCCACCCAACGAGCAAAAAATAAGTTTCAAAAATACTTAGGTAAGTATGCTGGAAAAGAAGTGATCAAAACCCTTCCAGCTTATGAGGCCCCGACATTTTTTAATAGTAATCATTTCACTCGCGCCGGAAACTTCATCATTTTATACCCGGATGAGGCCTATTACAAGGTATTTCCCAACGAAAAGGATAAGGTGTTCAAGCACCACGCACTTCAACCTTATTTATTTTTACTGCAGAGAGAATATCCAGAGTAAAGCCTATTCAATCTAAGATAATGGGCAGTGCTAGGATTTTTCAATACCCTTTGATCATACGTGCAATATATTTACCTACAATATCAAATTCCAGATTGACCAAATCTCCAACTTGAAGTTGATGAAAATTGGTGTGCTCATAGGTGTAAGGAATAATTGCCACCGAAAACTTACCAGGATTTGAGTTGAAGCAAGTCAAGCTAGTTCCGTTGATAGTTATCGAACCCTTTTCCACGGTTACATTTCCAGTGGATTGCTCAAACTCAAAATCGAAAATCCATGAACCGTCCTGATCCACAATTTGCTTGACCACTCCTGTCTGATCGACATGTCCCTGAACTATGTGCCCATCAAACCTCCCATTTGCTGGCATGCATCTTTCAAGATTAACTTTCTTGCCTACATTCCATCCGGCCAGATTTGTTTTGGTGATGGTCTCATCAATTGCTGTAACTCGGTAATTCTCTGGACTCACATGGACCACGGTTAGGCAAACTCCGTCATGAGCCAAGGATTGATCAACTCTTAACTCAGATGTGATCGATGAGTCCAAATCAAAATGAACGTTACTTCCCTCACGAGTGATTTTCTTTATGGTCCCAAAAGACTCTATTATTCCTGTAAACATGATGTAAAATTAAACTTCAATGGATCAATTGGATAAGCAAAAAATGCCTATCTGGGTTCAAAGTAAGGCAAATATTCATTTATCTTCGAGCACTTATCCCCCACCATCATGCTAAAACTTGAAGATACTTATTTGCACAAAGGAAAACGTCGTGCTCTTGTCGCCGAACTCCGTGCAAAAGGCATCAAAAGTGAGCGAGTCTTGGAGGCAATTAACAACCTACCGCGTCATTTTTTCTTCGATTCAGCCTTGATTTCTCATGCTTATGAAGACAAGGCTTTTCCGATCGGTGAAGGGCAAACGATCTCCCAACCCTACACTGTGGCTTTTCAAACGGAACTTTTGAATATCAAACCGGGTGACAAAGTCCTTGAAATTGGAACAGGTTCGGGATATCAAGGAACCATTTTGCACTTGTTAGGCGCTGAAGTTTTTACGATTGAATACCAAAAGAAACTTTTTGACGGAACCCAGCGATTTCTAAAACGCCTCGGAATTGAGTTGCATCTATTTTATGGAGATGGGACAGGTGGCCTGCCTCAACATGCCCCTTATGACAAAATTATCGTCACTGCAGGTGCCCCAGTAGTTCCCGAAGCACTGATTCAGCAGCTGAAAGTTGGAGGAATTTTGGTAATCCCAGTTGGGGATCGGAAAAGACAAGCCATGGTCAAAATCACCAAAAAATCAGGAAAAGAGACTGTCAGAGAAGAATTTGAAGGGTTTGCCTTTGTGCCGCTTTTGGGAAAATATGGGTGGAAGTAGGAGGATTGGAAGTTTGTTAGTGGTATGTGGTGAAAAGTAAGTGGTAAGTGGTGAAAAGTAAGTGGTAAGTAGGCAGTCGCAGTTGGCAGTTTTCTCTGGAAATAGGAGGTTTGGATGTTGGGAAGCAAGGAAGTTGGGAAGGCTCTACTCAATCCTATGTTTCTTCAAATCAGCGGTATTCAGCGTTAATAATCAGCGGACATCTGCGGGAAACCAAATCCGAAATCCCAAATTGCAAAAATGTTAAAATCCTACTCCTTACAACTAACTACTTACATCTTACTGCTTACTTTTTCAGAGGGGTAAATGGTCAATTGTAAGTGGTGAGTAGGCAGTCGCAGTTGGCAGTTTTCTCTGGAAATAGGAGGTTTGGATGTTGGGAAGCAAGGAAGTTGGGAAGGCTCTACTCAATCCTATGTTTCTTCAAATCAGCGGTATTCAGCGTTAATAATCAGCGGACA
>NZ_JBKBKZ010000001.1:383114-474703 GCF_046296635.1 Algoriphagus sp.
ACTGCTTACTTTTTCAGAGGGGTAAATGGTCAATTGTAAGTGGTGAGTAGGCAGTCGCAGTTGGCAGTTTTCTCTGGAAGTAGGAGGTTTGGATGTTGGGAAGCAAGGAAGTACTAACTTCTTATATCTTGAATCTAACTTCTTTTTTAACAATATAATATTCTGAAATTCGACTTTTTCCCTAGACTGGCGAAATTTTATTTCTATTTTTGTTGAAATTCAATTTTATGACAAAGCAAAAGCCTGCCAAAGAATCTGTGACCATCATGACTGAAATGGTCCTTCCAAACGATACAAATACACTCAACAACCTCATGGGTGGTCGATTGATGCACTGGATGGACGTGGTGGCTGCAATAGCCGCACAGAAACATTCCAATCGCATCGTGGTCACGGCATCAGCTGACAACATTTCATTCAAGCAGCCCATCAATCTTGGAAATGTCGTAACCCTCCGATCTCAAGTGACAAGAGCATTCAACTCGTCTATGGAGGTATTTATTGAAGTCACTGCAGAAGATATCCCTGCTCGGAAAAAACTCATGACCCACCGTGCCTTTTTTACTTTTGTTGCAGTGGACCAAAATGGAAGACCTATTGAAGTTCCCGAGGTATCACCTGAATCAGAAGAGGAAAAAGAATTATTTGAAGGTGCGCTGAGAAGAAGACAACTTCGATTGGTTTTGGCCAAGCGAATGAAACCTGAAGATGCGGTGGAACTGAGATCTATTTTCAACCTGGATATTAAATAAACTGTTGTGATTATTTGGGGTTTTTCAAAAATCCTTGGTGACAAAATGATCTTGATTAAGTTCAGGCATTGGATTTAAAATATTACAAGGATGTGAGGAAATTGAAATCCGGCATTTACTGATTTTGAGTAAATCTTGATTTAAGAAGAGGATCTATAATTGTTTTGACTATTCTGTGTCGATTGTTTTAACATTTCCGTTGAATAAAAACCTCATTTAATAATTGATATCAAGCTTTGCCAAGCGCCAATTTTTAACCAACTTCCTCCCATGGAAAATAACAGTATCCAAGAACTTCAATCCTTGTTGACGGAAGAAATTTATTTAATTCCTGAAGACAGAGAAGCCATTTTAGCACAGCTTTCAGGAAAATCAGGTATAGCACAAGAAGTGACCAACAATGAACCTATTATTGAACCCATACCGATAAGAGGTAATTTCACAAAAGGTATTTTGATCCTTCATGAAGAAGATGTACTTCAATCCGAGGTAATGGATATGCTGGTCAACATGATCAAGGCTGTAGGTCACTCCATGAATGAAGTTGGAATGGTTTCTTCCGAAGTTTTGGAAGGTAGAAGTATGGAAGAGTTCTATTCAATAAATGCTCATATTGTGCTGAAATTCGGGCGAATCAAGCATCCAATTAATGCCTTGTTTGATCAATTCTATGAAGTTCATTCTGAATCTGAAACAGAATTCCTTTTTGCTGATTCACTGAGTCAGATTTTTGAAGATAAAAAACTTAAGGTAAAACTTTGGACCTCACTTCAGGTACTCTTTAACCTCACACCAGGAAAAAAATGAACACAGAACAAACCATATGGGCCAAACGATTTAAATGGATCAGCTTGATCGAAGGAACCTCTTTCTTGATCCTTTTATTTATTGCAATGCCCTTAAAATACATGTTTGATGAACCTTTAGCTGTTACCTATGTAGGTTGGGTTCATGGAATTTTATTTGTCATTTACATCTATGTCGTATTCCCGACTTCCGCAAAATTGAAATGGGAATTTGGGCGAACCTTGTTTGCACTTATTGCATCGATCTTGCCTTTTGGGCCGTTCATTTTTGATCGAAACCTGAAGAAAAGTCAGCATGTGGACCTCTAGTCATGGCCCTAATCAGTAGAAAAAAGCAGATTTATTCTATCAGCGAAGGATTAAGGCGCTATCTGATTGACTATGCCAGAGAAGTGGATATTCCTATCCACTATCATGAATTATTGAGATACACCAGTTCCATTGCACTCTATGACTCCAAAGACCAGGATACGCTTTGGGAGACTGTGTTTTACGATCAAAGTGACCGAGAAGAAATACACCTGAATGTCAAGAAAATTTATGCTTTGCTGAAGGCCGGTGGTGACATGAGTGTGATGAATCACCTCTATGTGGATCGAATTGACTTGTGTATTTATGGAAATACGCAGCCCTTTAGGGTGAGGATTGTCAATCGAATCAATGATAATTTTGATTATTTCTATATCAAAAATGCGGATGCATCACGAGTCTATGGTCTAGAGTTGGAGCATTTACTTTCGCCAAATCGGATCAGCTATTTAGTCCATAGAAATACCCTGATCGAGGAGCATATAGCTGGGATTCCCGGCGACAAATTCATGCGCCAATTGTATGATGATCCCAATTTAAATCCAATTCGGCTTGCTAAAGAATTTGTCAAATTCAACGAACGTTGTTTCGTGCGACTTTTAGGTGATATGCATAGCTCCAACTTTGTCGTAGATGTCACTCCAGATTTTGAGGAAACCCACTACCGCATCCGTGCCATTGACTTTGATCAGCAGTCCTATGAGGGTAAAAAATCCATCTACCTTCCGCAATATTTCAAAGAAAATAATATTCTGATTGAGTTGGGAATGAAGTATATCACACCCGAATCGATGGCCCAATATCAGCGGGAAGAGCGGGCATTGATAGCTACTAGATTCAAGTCATCACATAAGGAAATTGAAGACGTGCTTCAGGCCATGGAAAAAGACAGAATTGCTCCAATACAAAATGTGGAGCAATTGAGGGAGGAACTTTCAAAACACTACAAAAACTCGGATTTTCTTAACTGTCAAAATATGGCGGAAATCCTTCGATTGAGTTTGGAACAAATCATGCGATAAGCTTATCTGAATCCTTCGAAGTTGTGAACGGATACTTTTATCGATATTAAAAATATTCAAGCTTAGTATTCCATTAAACCGAGCCTTAAATCTCTATGAGCCAAACCCTAAAAAATTGCGGCAGTTTTGAATGGCTAGACCTCGAAAAACCTAAAAAGAAAGAGCTTCTAGAACTGACAGAACCATATCATATTCAAAACAAACTACTGGAGGATTCGCTTCAACATGGCCACTTACCAAAAATAGAAAAGCAGGACGGAACCACATTTGTGATCCTTCGAGCCTATTCTGTCGAACCAAGTTATAACCATTCCGAAGTCTCTAAACTCACCAACAAGATTGCTTTTGTGGTAAGTAAAGATCGATTGATCACTATCCACCAAAAGCCCTTTGAATTTTTGAAAAAGCTAGCAGAGGAGGATTTTATCAATCCTGAAAGTTTAATGCTTAGAATCCTTCAGGAAATGTTATTAACCTTTCAAGCACCATTGGATTGGTTAAGTGATAAAATGGATGAATTTGAAAAAGACATCTTTTTGAGCAGGCAAGTCAAGCTTTCTGTTCAATCACTCTACTTTCAAAAAGCTAAAGCCCGTATAAGTAAAAAAATACTTCAACTAACGCAAAATGTTCTAAATCAAATTGTTGTAGGCGAAACCAATTATTCTGATTTACAGGATTTAAAGGAGACCTGCATAAATCTAATCCTCCATTATGAAGAAGTTATTGATGGTGCTAATTCAATTTTAAATACTCATTTGAACTTAACCACTCAAAAAAATAATGAGGTGATGAAACTCTTGACGGTTTTTTCGGCATTCTTTTTACCACTTACATTCATTGTGGGTGTGTATGGAATGAACTTCGAAAACATGCCGGAGCTCAATTGGGAATATGGCTATTACCTCACTTGGGGATTTATGATAGGAATATCAGCGATTATTTTCTTCTGGTTCAAGCGTCGAAAAATTATGTAAACAGGGATTTACATTTTTTTAAAGATCCCCTCCAAAATATTCATCGCCTAAGATTTGATTTGGCATAAGTTTTTAATGGATTTTTTCAAAAACTTAGGCTCGAATAAAATTAAATTTTGTTATAATCAGCTAAATCCTATTTTTTATAGCTTTAAACATATAAATTTGCTAACTGAAAGTAGTTGGGAAGATGAGTGCATTTAAAATACGAGAAGTCTATTTGGTTGATGATGATGCTATCGTAAGAATGGTAGCGGGCAAAATTCTAAAAAACATAGAATTCAAAAATCCAATTTTTGGTTTTGAAAATGGCAAAATAGCCATCGAAGAAATTACCAGAAAAGTGAGTGAAAACGGTTTGGAATTTTTCAGTGAGAAGATTCTTTTGTTATTGGACATCAATATGCCCGTCATGGACGCTTGGGCTTTCTTGGATGAGTTCAAAAAATTTGATCAGGAAATCAAAAAGCATTTTTTAATCTCGATTATCACCAGTTCTATTGATACCAGTGATAAGGTAAAGGCTTTTTCATATAAAGAAGTATCAGATTATATCACCAAACCTCTTACCGGAAAACATATTCTTGAGTTTTTAACTAAGCACAACCTTTACGAGGAATAGTCTCGTTTTTTGGTAATTGAAATGTTCTTTTACAAAAAAGCCGAGGAAGAAAATCTCCCTCGGCCCCTATTTCTAAATTATATCTTTCAGTCTATTTCCAGATATCGGAGGTTTCGGATTAGTGGATCAGCTTTCTCAAGTAAACTCCATACCCGCTTTTTCCTAATTTTTCTGCTGCCTTAAGTAACTCTTCCTTGCCAATAAAACCACTACGATAGGCTACTTCTTCGATACAGCCGATTTTCAATCCTTGTCTTTCTTCAATCACTTCTACAAATTGCGCGGCCTGAAGTAAAGATTGATGGGTGCCGGTGTCCAACCAAGCTGTACCCCTATTCAATATGGCCACCTGAAGTTTACCCCGCTTTAGATATTCATTATTGATATCCGTGATTTCCAATTCACCTCTTGGGCTTGGTTTGATATTTTTAGCAATATCTACTACATCGTTATCATAAAAATAAAGTCCCGGAACAGCATAGTTTGATTTGGGGTTAACTGGTTTTTCTTCAATGGAAATCGCCATTTGGTTTTCATCAAATTCGACCACACCATAGCGTTCGGGGTCATTGACATGGTAAGCAAACACCACTCCTCCATCAGGATTGGTATTTTCCTGAAGTGTCCGATATAACCCAGATCCATAGAAAATATTATCTCCCAAGACGAGTGCCACCTTGTCTTTCCCAATAAACTCTTCCCCAATGATAAATGCCTGAGCGAGACCATCAGGACTAGGCTGAATGGCATATTCAAAACGGCATCCCACTTGTGATCCGTCTCCAAGCAATTTTTGGAAAGAAGCTGAGTCCTCCGGAGTAGTTATAATCAAGACCTCTCGAATCCCTGCCATCATCAGTACTGACAACGGATAATAAATCATTGGTTTGTCATAGACAGGCATCAGCTGCTTGCTGACTGCAATTGTCAGAGGATAAAGTCTAGTGCCAGATCCTCCGGCCAAAATAATTCCCTTCATATGTTAAGAAAAAGGTTAGAAATGAATTACCAAAACTATTAAGCTTAGTAGATTTAAAAAAACTTCCATGAAAATGATTTCAAACGTTCGCCTTTCGCTCCTTTCCTTTTTAATCATTCTTTATTCCTGCGGTTCAAATCAGGAAGTCAATTTCATTGCTTCTACTACCGAGCAATTTCGTCCTGAGTATCATTTCACTCCTGAAAAGGGTTGGATGAATGATCCCAATGGGATGTTTTACCTCGATGGAGAATATCACTTATTCTACCAATATTATCCTGATTCAACTGTTTGGGGGCCAATGCATTGGGGTCATTCAATTTCCAAGGATCTGGTCAATTGGGAGGAATTACCAATTGCGATCTATCCGGACAGCTTAGGCTATATCTTTTCTGGTAGTGCAGTATATGATCAGGAAAACACATCAGGTTTGGGAACTTCCGATTCCCCTCCAATTGTGGCCATTTTCACTTATCACAATATGGTCGGTGAAAAATCAGGGGCGACAGACTTTCAGAGTCAGGGCATAGCTTTCTCCCTCGATAAAGGAAGAACTTGGACAAAATTTGAAGGAAATCCAGTTCTGCCAAATCAGGGAATTCGTGATTTCCGGGATCCAAAGGTTTTGGAAATCAAAAAGACTGACGGAACCAAGCGATGGAATATGACTTTGGCAGCACAGGATCGCATTCAGTTTTTTGAATCAGCAGATCTGAAAAACTGGGAGTTTACCGGTGATTTTGGTCAGGGAATCGGTGCTCATGGTGGAGTTTGGGAATGCCCGGACTTATTGCCATTTACCGCACCTAATGGTGATCAAAAGTGGGTTTTATTAGTAAGCATCAATCCTGGAGGTCCCCAAAAGGGCTCTGCTACTCAATATTTCATAGGGGAATTTGAAAATGGAACATTTACTCCCGATGACACCATGATCCGTTGGCTGGATTACGGTCCCGATAATTATGCAGGGGTGACTTGGTCCAATCTTCCTCAAGAAGAAACCCGTACACTCTTCATAGGCTGGATGAGCAATTGGCTTTATGGACAAGTCGTCCCTACTCCTACTTGGCGATCTGCTATGACACTTGCTCGAGAACTTAGCTTGTTTGACATTAATGGCACCTTGCTTCTCAAATCAGCTCCGGTCAAAGAATTGGAAAGTTTTCGAGGTGATGAAATTGCATTTAACGAAAAGAGCAACCTCCCTTCCCAAGCTGTAGAACTTTTTATTGAGCTTGATGGATCGGATGCATTTTCACTTGTACTTTCCAATGAACTCGGCGAAAAAGTAAGTATCAGCAAAGAAATGGGATTGGTATCCATAGACCGAACTAATGCCGGAGAAGCTACTTTTCATCCCGATTTTGCAGCTATGCATTCCGCACCTATGAGTTGGAAAGCCGAAGATCTGCGCATCTTTCTGGATGCTTCTTCGATTGAGCTTTTTGCGAATAATGGAGAATTGGTGATGACTTCCTTACTTTTTCCAAGTTCACCTTGGAAAACAGTGGAGCTAACAAATGGTATCAAAAATGCTTCAATTTTTAATCTGAAAAAATAGCTCCGAGACGCTAGGTTTTTTCAATTAATTAAAGACTAGATTTGTGGATTATTTGAAAGTCAAAAAAATGAAAAAACAGAAAATCGCTTTACTCCTTAGCCTCTTTTGGCTGATTGGTTTGGCCGCTGCTTTTTCATTTCCACCACATGTAAAAACTGGTGTAGAGCACAGTGACAATCAGTCCGTCCTGAGTGAATTATTTTCTCCAGAGTTAACCTTGAGGGTTTCAGGAAACAATCCTGATGTCCCTAGTTTCAAGCCTGATTTAAGCTTCGCTGGATTTATAGATTCTACTGTTGGAATTGATTGGCTTCCCTCCCATTCTCAATATCATTCACCTGCTTTCTTTTCTAAATCAAAACCACTTTTTGATGTTTTGATCACATTTTTACACTTCTTCTATACTTGGTAGTATCTGTTGTATTGCTGTGCATTAGCACCTTATAACACATTTCTAATTTATACTACCAAAAAATCATGTTCGATATTGATATTCCTACACTTGCTTTGGCAAGTGTATTTATAGCTGCTACCTTTGCTATTTTCTTCTACTACAGCCTCAAAGGCAAGAAGGCCCGAAAGGAGTTTGCACATAAATTCAATCAGTTTATCTCAGGATTAAACCTGAATCCAAACATTAAAGAAGACTGGAGAAATCGCTACGTTTTGGGCTTGGATCAACAAAACAAAATACTTGTGTATTGTGACTTTGGCGAAAATGGAAAACAACTTGCCATCGCACTACCTGAAGTGAGCAAAGTGGATATATCTGAACTTTACCTTGAACCGGCTAATGCTGCCAATTCAAGAAAAATTCTCGAAAATCTAGCGCTGAAGGTCCAATTCAAAAATTCGAATAAGTCTGCGATTCAATTACCTATTTATTCAGCTGAGGAATACTCTGATTTATTGGGTGAGACGGTCTTAGCATCCAGTTGGGCAAAAATCATTAATCAGCAGTTGACCAAATAATTCCAAAAAGGGCTCCCTAATAATTAGGGACCCTTTTCCTTTTTCAATGAATACTTCAGCCTTGATTCTAGCGATCCTCACCCAAAGTTTGATTTTGGGTTTTACAGTCTATTGCTTTTATCTCGTTCTGAGAAAGCCAAAAACAGAAGATTGATTAGTAATTACCTAAACCTGCACTGGATTCCGGTGCAGTTTTTTTTGTTTTTTAGAAGAGTTACGAGGGAACAAATCCTTAAATTTTGAAATTATAAGATTTCAATAAAAATATTTTTCCATGAACAACGCTCCAAAAAAAGAATACAGCAATGGTGAAGTAATCATCACTTGGCAACCAGAAAAATGTACTCACTCCGGCAAATGTGTTCGGGGTCTTCCGAATGTTTTCAAACCTAAGAATAAACCTTGGATTGAAATCGAAAATGCCAGCTCGGAACAATTGATTAATCAGATTAAAAAATGCCCATCCGGTGCATTAGGCTATTATTTTCAAGAGGGTAAAGACCTTTAATCCGAAAAACATTCAAATGCGGAAGATTTTAATCCTTTTTGCTCATCCAAAATATGAGCATTCTGATGCAAATCAGGCGCTGATTAACGCCATCTCAAATCTGGAGAATGTTCAGATACGAGACCTATATGAGCTTTATCCGGATTTCAATATCAACGTGCAGGAGGAACAGGAGGCACTCTTCCAACATGACGTAATTATCTGGCAGCACCCATTCTATTGGTATTCCTGCCCTCCTCTTATGAAGCAATGGATCGATCTCGTGCTTGAATATGGCTGGGCATATGGGCCTGGAGGTGTTTTTTTGAAAAATAAATACATCTTCAATGCTATCACATCCGGTGGCGCCGAGGAAGTCTATTCACGTGAAGGGAGAAATAGATTTTCAATCGAAGAATTCTTGAGACCATTTGAGCAGACGGCATATCTCTGCAACATGCGTTACTTGCCTTCTTTTCAAATTGGAGGCACTCATAAAATCTCAAAATCTGAACTTTATGAAAAAGCGGCCGAATATCGAAATCTGATTTTGGAGCTTCGGGATTCGGAGAAGATCACATTGCCATTCACACAAAAAGACTAAACTATGGAAGGTTTTTTTGCTCAATCTATTATCTATATCGTCGCAGCTATTGTCTGTGTAATTCTTGCAAAGAAACTAGGAATGAGTTCCATCCTTGGTTACCTCATTGCCGGAGTTTTGATTGGTCCTTACGTTCTGAAATTCATTTCCAATGAAAATGAAGGACAGGCTATCATGCATGGGACCGAGTTTGGTGTAGTGATGATGCTCTTCTTGATCGGACTGGAACTCGAGCCAAAAAACCTTTGGAAAATGCGAGATCTGATCTTGAAAGTGGGTCTTTCCCAAGTATTGATCACTTCCGTTTTGCTATTCGCATTGGGCATTTCTCTAGGGGTAAATTGGAACATCAGTCTTGCAGTGGCACTTTCCATGGCGCTCTCCTCTACAGCCATCGTACTTCAATCGCTAAAAGAGAAACACCAATTGGATACAAAAGATGGAAAAATGTCTTTTGGGGTATTGCTCATGCAGGATATTGCTGTGATACCCATTTTGGCAATCCTACCACTTTTAGCAATAGGTCAGGGATCGGAAATTGGAAGCCAAGAGCACACTGGTTTTTTGGATGATTTCCCAGCTTGGATGCAAACTGCATTTATTTTTCTGGCAATTGGAGCTGTCATTTTGCTTGGCAGATATGCATTTGGGCCTCTTTTGCAATTGGTTGTTAAAACTCGACTTAGGGAATTGTTTGTTGCAGCGGCTTTGCTCATAGTGACAGGAATCGCTTTTTTGATGGAACTCGTAGGTCTAAGCCCAGCTTTGGGGACATTTCTTGCAGGGGTGGTATTGGCAAATTCACCTTACAAACATGCACTTGAAACTGACCTTGAACCTTTCAAAGGGCTTTTGCTAGGCTTGTTTTTTATGGCAGTTGGCGCCACAATCAACTTCGATCTGATTAGCAGTGACCCGGTCAAAGTAATTTCTCTTACACTTGGAGTGATGGGGATGAAAGCTTTGGTTCTTTATGGACTTGGCCTTTCCAAAAAACTCGCTACCAAACAAAATTTAAATTTCGCCTTTGGCCTTGCACAGGTCAGTGAGTTTTCTTTTGTGACTTATTCTTTTGCTTTTCAGTTGGAGATTTTTTCCAAAGAAATCACGGATTTATTGATGGCTGTTACGGCATTGAGTATGGCATTGAGCCCGATTTTGATGGTTATGCTTGAAAAAACAATCTTTAAACGATTGGAGAAGCCAGTGGAAAAAAAGGAAATTGAGTCCGACACAATAGATAGTAAGAATCAAGTCATATTGCTGGGCTTCGGTAATTTCGGATCCACTATCGGACGATTTCTGCGTGCCAACGGAGTGGAAGCCACCATACTTGATTCCGATCCGGATCGGATTGAAAACCTGAGAAAAATGGGGTTCAAGGTTTTCTATGGAGATGGGACGCGGATAGATTTGCTGGAATCAGCCGGTGCTGCGGAAGCCAAAATCCTGGTTTCAGCAATCGCAAGTACGGAACAAAGTAAACGAATTATCAAAATATGTCAGGAGCATTTTCCTAATCTCGAGGTGCTTATTCGGGCTGAAAACCGATTTGATGCCTATGAACTTATGGAAGTGGGAATCCGGAATATTTATCGCGAACATCTGGACACATCCATCAGAATGGGTGTTGATGTATTGACAAAACTTGGTTTTAGAGCTTACACTGTGAATCG
Organism: Algoriphagus sp.; assembly: GCF_046296635.1. GTDB lineage: Bacteria > Bacteroidota > Bacteroidia > Cytophagales > Cyclobacteriaceae > Algoriphagus. The sequence goes on from NZ_JBKBKZ010000001.1 coordinate 393,882, forward strand.
ACTGGCTCATCAATTCCGAGAATATGACGAGCAGGCACTCAAGGTATTGGTTAATTTTAAAGACAATAAAAACGAATACATCAGCAAGGTTAGAAAAGAGATTGAGATCCAAGAAGCGATGCTTAGCGGAGAGCTTTCCAAAAAGTTCTCACTCAATGACCACGCTTGGGATAGTGATCAGATGAAGGATAAATAACTTGCGAGGCAAGATTTTTTTATTTTTAAAAATATATTGATTATTAAACACTGTTTAATTACATTTGGATGTTTAATAAAAATTAATGGGAATCGCAGATCGTAAAGAACGGGATAAAGAAGAATTGAGGGAACGAATATTAGTTGCCGCAAAATCACTGTTCCTTGAAAAAGGAGTAGAGAAGACTTCCATTCGTAATATTGCCGATCGAATCGAATATAGTCCAGGGATCATCTACCATTATTTCCGGGATAAGAATGAGATTTTTCATGCGCTTCATCAGGGTGGATTTCTTCAATTGATGGAGAAAATGCAGGTATTGGCCTCCGTTAGAAACCCTATGGAGCGACTGAAAGCAATGGGAAGTATTTATATAACCTTTGCTATGGAAAATCCTGATATGTATGATCTTATGTTTATCAAGGAAGCACCTTTGGACCATGTATTCAATTCTGAGCATGACCATTGGAAAGAAGGCGGCGGAACTTTCAATTACCTACGATTGACCATTGAGGATTGTATAAATGCAGGACATTTCAAAGGTCACGATGCTGAAGCCGTTTCTTATATGATCTGGTCTACTGTTCATGGTATGGTTTCACTCAATATAAGAAAGCGATGTGAAGTTGTCCTTCCGCACCGTCAGGATACAATTGTGTGGGATGGATTGGAAGAGTTTTTCAAGATTCTGGATAAACTCTAAAAAAATTTGCCTTCTAATTAAACACTGTTTAAAATTATAACACCGAATAATAATGAAGCGAACCATTCTTTTAATTGTGGGGTATCTGTTTTTTAGTCCCTTATCAGTGGCTAAAGCCCAGTCAATCCTTGATCACTACATCCAAGAGGGTTTAGAAAATAATCTAATCCTAAAAGACAAAAACATTGAGCTCCAACGAGCACTTCTGACTCTAAAAGATGCGAAAAGTTACTTCCTTCCAAGTCTTGACTTTGGAGCGAGTTACACACTAGCGGCCGGAGGACGGACAATCGATTTTCCAATTGGCGATTTGTTAAATCCGGTTTACTCCACACTAAATCAACTAACAGGAACGACAGCTTTCCCCAAACTAGAAAACGTTTCTGAGCAGTTTTTACCGGATAATTTCTATGATGCACGCTTTCGTGCTTCCATGCCGATTCTCAATACAGACTTGATTTACCAACGTCAGATACGAGAAAAGCAAGTTTTGCTATCGGAATTTGAGCTGAAAGTCTATCAGGCAAACCTAGTTCAAGATATCAAAGTGGCCTATTTCAATTTTTGTGCTGCTCACACTGCAATAGAAGTCATCAAAAGTAGTCAAGGACTTGTCGAACAAAACCTGCGGGATAATCAATCTCTTTTGAAAAATGGAAAGGGTCTCCCCTCTTCGGTCCTCCGTGCAGAAAGCGAAGTAGAAAATATCAATGCCCTGCTCATCGAAGCTGAAAGCCGCAAAAGAAATGCAGCCAACTATGTCAATTTTTTATTGAATAAACCTGTTGAAGCCGAGGTGATTTTTGAAGATCAGCATGCTGATTTTTCCAAATTGTCCGAGCTAATGGAAGAAAATGATCTTAGAGGAAGATCAGAATTCTTGCAAATTCAAACAGCGACAAGCATTCAGGAAACAGCAATCAGAGCTAGTAAAAACTATTGGATTCCAAAGGTAAATACGTTTGCGGATTTTGGTTCACAGAGTTTTAATTGGGCTTTTGACCAGCAGTCAAGATATGCGATTTGGGGCTTAAACTTGAGTATGCCCATTTTTCAAGGTGGAAGAAATCGCAATCAAATTAACCGAAATGAGCTCGGATTGATGTCTTTTCAAAATCAAAAAGCATTGCTCGAGGGCAAATTATCACTGGACCTTCAGCTTACAAAAAATGAAGTCAGATCAAATCAAGCATCTGTCCGATCAGCTGATAAAAAACTGGATTCGTCTGCAGCCTATTTCAGATTAATTGAAAGAGGTTTCAAAGAAGGAACTAATTCTCTGATTGAATTCATCGACGCACGAAGCCAATTAACTCAAGCTTCCCTCCAAAAAAACATTAGCTCATATAACCTTCTCAAATCCCTAGCCATGCTGGAGCGACAACTCACTTCCGAAACTTATTAAGCCATGCGATATACAACCCTTTTATCAATCCTGACATTGACTTCTATTCTTTTTGCATGTGGCAAATCTGAATCTGATCAAAAACCAATCACTAAAGGAGAAATAATTCCTGTGAGAGTGATTGAATTGAAGCAGGCGAGCTTTTCAGCGCCTATCACTGCAAGTGGTACTTTTTCCACAAAGGATGAAACTATTCTTTCCTTTAAAGTCGGCGGAATCATTTCAAAACTCTTTGTGCAAGAAGGTGATGCTGTCAAAACGGGACAAGTACTTGCAACCTTGGATTTAACCGAGATTCAAGCAGGATTGAATCAATCCAAACTTGCCTATGAAAAAGCACTCCGGGATCACGAACGTGGTGGAAGGCTTTATCGAGATAGTGTGGCCACTTTGGAGCAATTCCAAAATAGTAAAACGGCGTTGGACATTGCTGAACAGCAGTTGAAGACCGCAGAATTTAACCTGTCCTATTCTCAGATTCGAGCCACTCAAAATGGCTTTGTGCTCCGGAAATTTGTCAATGCTGGACAACAGGTAAGTTCCGGTGCTTCAGTCCTTCAAATCAACGGCGCAAGTCAAGGAATTTGGGTGCTACAAGCGACAGTAAATGATCAAAACTGGAGTACAATTTCTATCGGAGATCCGGCAGTTATACTTTCTCCTGAGTTAGACAGCATTCCTGGACAAGTGATCAGGAAAAGTCAGTCTGCTGACCCATTGACTGGTTCATATTGGGTCGAGGTAGCTCCCGAGAATACGAAAAAACTAAGCTTAGCATCAGGCATGTTTGGTAAAGTTGTGGTCAAACCAACTTTGCAAAAAGCGGGATGGAACATCCCTTATGAATCCCTTCTTGATGCAGAGGGCTCCAGCGGATATGTCTTTGTCACAGATGAAAATCAACTTGCCAAGAAAATAAAAGTTGAACTCGGGAGAATTGCTGAAAACTCAGTTCAAGTACTTGGAGGACTGGAAAATCACAGCAAACTGATTACTTCCGGTAGCGCCTACCTTACAGATGGTTCCAAAATTCAAATTAAGGACTGATGCGAATCTCTGATTTTGCGGTAAAAAATTACCAATTCACCTTGGTCATCTTCATGATGACTGTAGCCGTCGGTCTCACCACTTTTTTCAATATGCCAAGAAGTGAGGATCCTGTGATCGAATCGCCACAATTCCCTGTCATTGTGATCTATCCGGGTGCAAGCCCCGAAGATATGGAGGAGCTTATAGTCGATCCTCTGGAGAAAGTAATCTATGGTTTGGAAGATATCAAACGAATCAAAACCGAGATCAAGGATGGCGTTGCCGTTTTGGTAGTTGAGTACAACTACAACGAAGATGTAAATGAAAAATATCAAGAACTTGTCCGAGAGGTCAATACGCTTCGTCCTGAACTTCCCAAGGATATCTTTTCAATCAAAATCAACAAAGTCCGTCCTTCTGATGTCAACATCCTACAAATTGCGCTGATCAGCGAAAATGCATCACGGGAAAACCTAAAAAAATATGGTGATCGACTAAAAGACGAGCTGGAAAAAATCACTGAATTGAAGAAAGTTGACCTCTTTGGAATTCCTAATCAAATCGTCCGAGTGGATCTCAAATTGGATCAAATTGCTGAGATGAATATTCCCATTAATGCAATCATCGGTAATATTCAAAGCGAATTGAGCAATATTCCCGGCGGCCAAATAGATGCAGGTAGCAAAAGCTTCAATGTGAAAACGAGTGGAAACTATACGTCTGCCGAAGAAATCGCCGAAACAATCATCTATTCTGTGCAGGGGAAATCAATCCAACTCAAAGATGTAGCTGAGGTCAGAAATGATTTTGAGGATACAAAGCACATTACGCGACTGAATGGCTATCGATCAATTTTTGTGACGGCCGCTTTGAAAGAAGGCAATAACATCTCCAATGTGCAGGAAAAATACCTATGGGCAATAGAAAGAGTAAAAAGTGAACTCCCTGAAAACATCGATTTGATCATTGCTTTTGATCAGGCTGACTACGTCAATAAAAGGCTCAACGGGTTGGGCTTTGATTTCCTTATTGCTATTGGTCTTGTATTTATAACTTTGCTGCCCCTTGGCAATCGTGCTTCAATCATCGTGATGATCTCTATTCCATTGTCACTTGCCATTGGATTGGTACTGTTGAATGCATTGGGTTTTGGATTGAATCAACTCAGCATTGTTGGACTTGTTGTTGCGTTGGGACTTTTAGTAGATGACAGCATCGTGGTAGTGGAAAATATTGAGCGATGGATTCGTGAAGGGTTTTCTAAAAAGGAAGCCGCCCTCAAGGCCACCAAGCAAATATCATTATCTGTCGTAGGCTGCACGGTGACCTTAATCATTGCATTTCTTCCGCTTGTATTTCTTCCTGAGGGATCAGGGGATTTCGTTCGCAGTTTGCCAATGGCTGTCATCATGAGTGTACTTGCTTCGATGCTAGTTTCCTTGACGATCATCCCGTTTCTTTCCACATGGATGCTCAAAGACAAAGGGGCCGACCACTCGAACAAGATCTTTGATTTGTTCCAAAGAGGGATTCATGCCACCTATGCCCCACTTTTGGAACGTGCGCTTCGCAAACCAGTACAGACTTTGATTCTCGCTGCTGTGATCTTCATCGTTTCCATGGGATTATTTCCTTTGATTGGATTTAGTCTTTTTCCTCCTTCGGAAAAACCCACCTTTCTGGTCAATATTACCACTCCACTTCAATCCAATCTAGGCACCACTGACGAAATCACTCGAAAAGTGGAAGCAGACTTAAATCAGGTTCCAGAATTAAAAAACTACGCCACAAACGTAGGAAAGGGAAATCCCCGGATTTACTACAATGAAATTCCTGAAAATGAACGGACAGACTATGCGCAGATCTTTGTTCAGCTGGACTCCGAAACATCTCCACCACGTAAAATGGAAGTGATTGAGGAACTCAAGCAAAAGTTTTCAGGGTTTGTTGGGGCAAAGGTGGAGGTTAAAAATTTTGAACAAGGACCCCCGGTTACAGCGCCTGTAGAAGTACGGCTTTCAGGAGAAAACTTGGATTCCCTCCGAGCCTTAGCCGCAAAAGTAGAGCAATTGATCAAGGATACACCCGGGACTATTTATGTTAACAATCCTGTTGCAAACCTCAAAACCGACGTACGGGTGGCTATTCAAAAAGACAAAGCCAGACACCTAGGAGTCAATATAGCTGAAGTAGATCTTACCGTCAGACTTGCACTGGCTGGATTGAATTTGGGGTCATTCACAGACCAAAAAGGTCAAGAACGAGACATTTTACTTTCTTCTCCTCGCGTCGAAAAAGCTACGCTTGCCAACCTTGATGGACTCTTCATCACCAATCAACAAGGAGCTGGCGTTCCACTTTCTCAAATTGCGAACCTAGAATTGGAAAGTAGCACCCTGACAATTGATCACTACAACAAATCCAGGTCTGTTTCTGTGACTGCTTTTGTAGATCAAAGCTTTCTGGCTGATAGAGTAATCAATGAAGTCATCGTCAAAATGAAGCAATTTGAATTACCCGAAGGATATTCCTTCAAAATGGGCGGAGAATACGAAACTCGACAAGAATCATTTGCAGGATTTAACACAGTAATCATCATCACGGTCTTTCTCTTCATCGCTGTGCTAATTTTACTGTTTAAAACTTTCAAAAGCACCATCATCGTTCTCTCAGTAATTCCTCTGGGAATGGTTGGAGCTCTTGTTGCCCTATGGATTACAGGAAATTCACTCTCTTTTGTAGCGATTATAGGATTGATAGCGTTGGCAGGTATAGAAGTGAAAACCTCCATTCTATTAGTGGATTTTACCAATCAACTTAGACAAGATGGCAAACCTTTAGATGCTGCAATTCGTGAGGCAGGAGAAATTCGATTTTTGCCGATCGTTTTGACAACTATTACGGCCATTGGTGGTTTAACTCCCATTGCTTTAAGTACCAATCCACTGATTTCTCCACTTGCTATAGTGCTCATCGGCGGTCTGATCAGTTCCACATTACTATCACGAATTGTCACCCCGGTGATGTATAAATTATTACCTCCAAAAATCTGAAAATATGAACCAACATTTTTCTCAACTCAAAAAAGCAGTAGTAGTCTTCCACTCTTATGGCATCACTTTATCCGGTCAGCGAAAAAATGATCACTTTATCCAACAACTCAATATGGATCCTGTATTTATTAACGGACTGATCTTCGAACTGGAGTACAATCTTCACATTATCCTTCAGGATGAAATGCTAAGGAAAGCCTGTACACCAAAAGAAGTTATTAGACTTTTATTGACAATTCCTCAGGACAATTGATCAACCTTTTTTAAAGGGCTTTCCAGCGCAACATTTCAAAAATTTCTTTGAAAGCTGACTCATGAATAGAGCTTTGACCTGGCCCTATCCTGTGAGCTTGAAATCATTAAAGGCATTTTTTACTTGTGGATATTCGCAACACTATCTCCCGAATATCCACATTTGTGCGAGTTTCGGGGTTTAGGCATTAGGGTTTTAATTTACATTTCAAAACAGTAAATTTTACCCAAACCATACTATTTGCATTTTTGAAAGATCTATCGACCCTCCCTTTTCAAACTCCTATAAGTGCATAAAAAAATTTGGAATACAATTTTCTGCCAATACTTGTATGGTATCAAACTGAGGGATATTTAAGTGCAAAAGATGAACCTACAAAACGCTGCTCGTTCACTGGTCCTGACAGATCAATCGACTTCCAAAGACATCCTTCTTGAACAATTCGAGAAATTGACCCAATCCGGTACCTGGGAATACAATCTGACAACTGGCCAACTTGTCTGGTCTGATGGTGTCTTCAGAATGTTGGGGTATCGTCCTCAAGAATTTGAAGTTACATTTGATCTGGCACTTTCGACGATACACCCAGATGACAGAGATCTAGTACGCTCCGAAATGGAAAAGACCGTTTCCTCCTTGCAGAAATACAAAGTCAAGAAAAGACTGATTACAAACGAGGGTAAAGTCATTTGGATTATATCTATAGCAACTGTCATTCAAGACCCCCTCACGGGAGAAAAAAAACTCATTGGGGTATTTCAAAACATTGGAGATTTTATCCAAACCAAAGAGAAACTTAAAAAAGTAAGGCGTAAGAATCGTACACTGATAGAAAATCTTGATGGGGTTTTTTGGGAGGCAGATGCCCAAACTTTTGAATTCTCCTACATTAGTCCGCAAGTTGAGCAAATTACAGGTTACACTGAAAAAGAATGGATGGCGTCAAAGACCTTTTGGCAAGATCATATCCATCCTGAGGACCGTCAATATTCGATTGAATTTTGTCACTCAGAAACTCAAAAATTAAAGGATCACTCTTTTGATTATCGCTTTTTGACTAAAAACAAAAAGACTATTTGGTTCAACGACCGCGTAAAAGTTATTTCGAAAAACGGCAAGCCCAAAAAACTTCAGGGAATGATGGTGGAAATAACTTCTCAAAAAGCCATAGAAAAAGCACTCAACGAGGAAATCAGCCTGAATCAGTCAATTCTACATCAACTCCCAAGTGTATTCTTTCTTTTTGATTCAGATGGTAAGTTTTTGCTTTGGAATAATCAATTTGAAAAAATATCAGAATTTGGTTTCGAGGAGATTGCAGGCATGAAACCATCGGATTTTTTCGGAAAAAACGATAAAGAATTAGTCAATGCTCAAATTCAAAAAGTAATTGAAGTTGGAAATCAGGATGTTTTTCTCACGATAAACTCCAAATCAGGCAAAGATATTCCATTTTTCTTTTCTGTATCTAGGCTAATCTATAAGGACAAGCTTTGCATTTTTGGAACAGGTCAGGATATCACCGAATTGGTAGAAAGCCGCAAGTCCACCTTAGAGCATATCGAGCGATACCAAATGGTCACTAAGGCAACAAATGATGCCATTTGGGATTTTGATATGAAAAAAAACAACCTGTATTGGGGAGAGGGTTTTCTTGAGCTGTTCGGCTATGATCCGAAGAAAACAGAGACAAGTTTTGATTTTCTTCTGAGTTTGATACACCCTGATGACCGAAAAAGAATCTACCGGCTCATACAGAAATATTTTCAACCAAACTGTTCAAATAGTAATTGGCTTGAAGAATATCGGTTTCTTAAAAGTGACGGAAATTACACCAAAGTTCAGGATAAGGCACTTTTTATCCGAGATGAAGCCGGCAATATCACCCGAGTAGTCGGGGCGATGCAGGATATTTCAAAGCAAAAAGAATATGAAGAGTCCCTGAAAAATCTCAATGAAAAATTGGAGAAAAATGTGAAGGAATTAGCTGTCTCCAATCACGAACTTCAACAATTTGCCTACGTGGTATCGCATGACCTGCAAGAACCTCTTCGAATGATTACCAGCTTCATGGGCCTATTGGAGCGTCGATATCAGCATCAGCTTGACACCAAGGCATTGGAATATATTTCATTTGCTACCAATGGCGCCAAACAAATGCAAAATATTATTTTGGATCTGCTGGAATTATCTCGGGTTGGAAAAATGACTGAAACCAAGGAGATCCTACCTGTTAATCAAATGATTGATCAAATCAAGCAATATTTAAGAAAAATCATTCATGAGAAAAACGCCACAATCAACTATGAAGGACTCCCTACCATCAAATCCTATAGAACTATACTCCTTCAAATTTTTCAGAATCTAATAGGCAATAGCCTAAAATATTCCAAGTCGGACACCCCACCGGAGATTTCGATTAAATCTAGGGAACTAACCAATCATTGGGAATTTACTGTGGTGGACAATGGAATAGGGATTGATCCAGAGTATTTCAACAAGATTTTTATCATTTTCCAGAGGCTTCATTTACAACGTGATGTGAATGGAACAGGTATTGGGCTGGCCATCGTAAAAAAAGCGGTAGAATACCTAGAGGGAGAAATACATGTAAAATCCAATGTGGGCGAAGGTTCTGAATTTACCTTTACGATTAAGAAGTAACTGCCAGTTGACCCTTGACTACATTATTTACCAGAGGAAAATTGAAGTAATCTTTAACCCGAAATTGAGGTCTAAAACCATTGAAAAAGAAATAATCAGCTCAAAAGAAATAATTTCTAAAGGACTTCGTCATAGAGGAAGAAAGCTTCTTACTAATGAGAACACTGCTGATCTTAAGTTTTATTTTAATTCCCTTTGTTGTTAAATCCCAATCTTGGAAAGCTGACTTTTATAAGGATTTTGATGAATCGACTTTTTATAGAATTGAGGCACTTTACCAGGTCATTGATTTCAAGAAAGTGGACTTGCCTCTACTCCATGCAGCAATATTTTTTGTGACTAATGAAGAGCGAAAAAAAGCTAAACTTAAACCGTTCAAATTTCATCCAAGCATTGAAAAAATAGCTTCAGGTCATGCTCAGGATATGGTAAAATATGGATTCTATTCCCATACAAGCCAGATTCGAATCAAGCGTACTGTTCTGGACCGTTTTCATTTAGAAGGAATAAATCCACAGCATTATGGAGAGAATATTTGCTCAACCTATGGACTTCAATACGAGAATGGTAGGAAGGTAAATCCTCCCTATCGCGCCGGTGAATTCACCTATGCATTTACTTCAAAAAAAGAAACTATCCCAGCACATACCTACATTTCTTTTGCAAAAGAGGTTGTGAATCTCTGGATGAATTCTCCCGGACATCGTCAGAATATACTTAACCCCAACTTCACCACCCTTGGATGCGGGGCTAGTGTGTACTTAGAAAAAAGTTTTTACAATATGCCATATTTCAAGGTTGTGCAAAACTTTGGAGGAGATTGATTCAATACCTGATCAATATCTTGGTTCTCCTGTGATTTATGGGAGTTATTTGTAAAGCTTCTCATGGGCTTTTCTTAGCTCTTCCACAGCGATTTTTATCACTTTACGGTCATAACTCATCAAACCGTTAGTTTCTACTTCCACATCAGTGGTTTGTGTATAAACAGCTGCTGCCAATCCATTCGAAATTAATTTGGCCATGTCTTCTAAAAGAATCATATATCGAGCCTTCAGCTCTTCCTGAGTAGAGAAGCTTTGATAACCCCAATTGTCTTTCTGCTGCCAAGTGTGTCCATCTAGTGCCAATCCCAATCCGCCATATTCGCCTAGTACCAGGATATTTTTTTCTCCAAAAACCTGAGGATCTGGCATAACAGGATCTGGGTAGTTGTGAAGATCCATGATATCCCCTACTACTTTAGTACCTATCATTTCAAAATTCCCACCACTTGCCGAGTTGATCAATCGACTTGGATCCAAGTCTCTGGTCATATCGGTGATTTCAGTGGTTTTAAACTGCCCCCATGCTTCATTAAAGGGGACCCAAGCTACAATTGAAGGGAAAAATCGAAATTCATTAATAATTTCTTTCCATTCTCTTTTGAATATTTCTTCTGATTCAGGTGTTCGATTCTTATACATTCCTTCTCGAAGTACACCAGGACGGATTTCCCAACGGTTACCCATGTCTCCACTTGGCATATCCTGCCAGACAAGTATCCCTAATCGATCAGCATGGTGATACCAACGTGACGGCTCGACTTTGACGTGTTTTCGAATCATATTGAAGCCCATTTCTTTGGTTTTTTCAATATCAAAAAGCAATGCCTCATCGGTGGGTGCTGTGTAGAGGCCATCAGGCCACCAGCCTTGATCCAAGGGACCATACTGAAACAGTGCCTTTCCATTGAGAAACATTCGTTGATAGCCATTTTCGTCTGTTCCCATCCTGATATCACGAAAAGCAGCATAGGAAGACACTTGGTCTATGACCTTTTTTCCCTCAAGAATTCTGATTGAAACATCATATAAAAATGGTTCGTCAGGTGACCAGGTTTTTGGGCTTTTCAAGTTGACAGGAAGTGGCTTATTCGGTTGTCCTTTAAAACTGGCGACAATAGTCCCCTTATCGGAAAGACTCACTTCCACCTCTTGACCAGCTTTTGGATTGGTGACTTCAGGGTAGAAAACCTGCATCGAATTCTCCCAATCTGTCATGGAATAGGTAGAAGAAATATGAGCTGATGGTACCTCTAGCATAAATACACTTTGCCAGATTCCGGTCACTGGGGTGTACCAGATTCCTTTGGGATCTTTTACTTGCTTTCCTCGAGGTTGCGGCCCGGCATCACTGGGGTCCCAGACTCTTACGCGTATTTTTTGAGTCGTTCCTTTTTCTAAATAATCAGTGATATCAAAACTAAATGAGTCAAATCCACCCTGATGCGAACCTACTCTCTTACCATTAATCCAGACTTCAGCCTCCCAATCTACCGCACCGAACTTCAGGATGATTCGCTTTCCTTTTTGATTTAATTTGAGATCAAAACTCTTTTCGTACCAGAGCTCATTTTCTGGTCCAACAGTTTTCTGAACTCCGGACAAATAAGATTCCACAGGAAAAGGCACAAGTATTTTACCGGCAAATCCAGATTCGGGACTACTCCCTTTAGGCAAAATGGCAAAATCCCAAGGTCCATTCAGACTTTGCCAAGACTTTCTTACAAGTTGTGGTTCCGGATATTCCGGATGCGGATTATTAGGATCAACCTGTTCTGTCCAAGGAGTCATTAGTATCGTTTGGGCATTCACTTCAAAGCAGAAGCCAAAAACTGCCAGGATAAAAAGGTATCGCATAGTTGAGAGGAAAGGTGTGATTAAACTTATTGAAAAAGGAACCAAAGAACAAGAGGATTTACTGCCGAAATTTGTCTACTAGGTGAAGTGGCTGATGGGGTTTGAGGTAGCAGTTCAGAATTCTGAATAGGTTGGTTGAAGAAAAAGGCTAAATCAGTTTTCAATTTAGGAAGGAGCAAATTCTGATTTTGATCTTCTCCCAGGCTTAGGAAAACTCCGGAGGTTTCTGTACTCACATCTAGCGTTACCGTTTCAAATTCAAGTTTTACAGATTGGATGGGTTGAAAAAATCCCTGATTCGCAATTTTAAATTCTATTTCTGGATTAGCCATCGGAACAAAATTTGAATTTTTCCATTGGCCAAAATCTGACGATGCTGATTTCCAAGATACTTGATTCAACATTTGTTCAGGATAATCAAACCCCAAACCTAGCCACCTAACATTTTTAAAATTCTCCGGAGGTCCAGATGCCTCCATTTTCAATTGCCCATCTGCATAAACCGTCCAGTATAAACTATGAGGCCAGGGTTCATAGGAGGAGAAAATTTGAATAGATCCATCTTTAAGCTTTTTCCAACTAACTTTAGAAAATCTATTAAAATTACCTTCAATCTCAGCAACTTGGGCAAAATGCAGCACATTCATTCCCACTTTTATTTTGTCCAATGTACCTTTGGCTTTGCCAAACACGAAAATTTTATCCCCTACTGATACTTGTAATTCATAATTGGATTCCCTAACGGATATTCTATCTAAAGTTGGATTTCCTGTTAAGTCAAAAACCGAAAGTGAAATTAATTTTATATCAAAATTTGAAATTAAATTCATTCCTAAAAACCAAAGGAACAAACTCTTAATTACCAAGATCCGAAGGTGCATAATTTTCAGCATATACTTTTAGAATCCTAAAGTAGCCTTAATCCTACACTTTAAAAATCTCTAGAAATAAAAAACTCGACTTCAATTCTACTAAATCGAACTTGATCATTTTTCATATTTCACTGGCATTTTTTGACATTTTATCTAACTTAGAACCATACTGAAATTTTTATAAAAATGAGTTCAATCGACCCTGCAATTCTCAGCAAAGCGCAAAGCTGGCTGGATGGAAACGTAGATGCTGAAACCAAAGCATCAATCAAAAAACTTATATTGGACAATCCCACCGAATTAATCGATTCCTTCTATCGGGAATTGGAATTTGGAACTGGCGGCTTGAGAGGCCTCATGGGTGTGGGCTCCAATCGCATGAACGTCTATACCATTGGTATGGCGACTCAAGGATTGGCAAATTACCTGCTCAAATCCTTTCCGGGTGAGCAAATCAAAGTCGCCATTACCCATGATTGTCGGATTAATAATACCCTGTTTGCCATGACCACAGCTAATGTTTTCACTGCTAATGGTATCAAGGTATTCTACTTCAGAGATATGCGCCCCACCCCGATGCTCTCCTTCGCAATAAGGCACTTTGGATGCAAAAGTGGCGTAATGGTCACCGCTTCCCACAACCCAAAGGAGTATAATGGATACAAGGCATATTGGGAAGATGGTGGACAGGTGGTAGCACCTCATGATACCAACATCATCAATGAAGTGCAAAAGATTACTTCTTTTGACCAAGTGAATTGGAATAAAAATGATTCGCTTTTCGAATACATCGAGGAGGATTTTGATGCGATTTACATGAAATTGGTAAAGAGCCTTACACTTTCACCTGATGCAATTCAGGCACATAAAAATATGCCAATCGTCTTCTCCCCTATTCATGGAGCCGCCGGGACATTGGTTCCTGACGCATTAAAAGCTTATGGATTTGAAAACGTCCATGTCGTCAAAGAACAAGCCGAACCCGACGGTAATTTCCCCACAGTGATCTATCCCAACCCAGAAGAAGCCGAGGCGCTGGATATGTCAATCGAGTTGGGTAAAAAAGTAAATGCTGAATTGGTATTGGCTTGTGATCCGGATGGGGATCGATTTGCTGCTGTTGTCCCAAATGAACAGGGGGAATTTGAATTGCTGAATGGAAATCAGTCCGGAGCCATGTTGACTTATTATTTGCTCAGCAAATGGAAAGAAGCCGGAAAACTCGATGGAAATCAATTCATGGTCAATACGATCGTGACCACCGAATTGATCAATGAGATTGCGACTGGATTTGGGGTGAAATGCTTCAATGTATTGACAGGATTTAAAAATATCGCAGCTGTCATTCTCAGACTTGAAGGGAAGCAAACCTTCATTGGAGGCGGAGAGGAATCTTATGGCTATCTCATCGGAGATTTTGTGAGAGATAAGGACGCTATAAGTGCAGCGGCAATTTTTGCTGAATTGATTGCTTACTACAAAGTCCAAGGTAAAAACGTCATTGATATTTTGGCGGAAATCTATACCAAATTCGGTTTTTATAAAGAAACCTTGATTTCCGTGACCAAAAAAGGAAAAGACGGTGCCGAGCAGATTCAGGCGCTTATGAATGGTTTCCGTACCAATCCTCCTACAGAAATGAACGGGATAGCTGTAGAGCGGATCATCGATGTGAAAAACTCCACCATCACACATGTGAAATCAGGAAAAGTTGAACCACTTGATATGGACAAGTCCAACGTGATGCAGTTTTACCTTTCTGACGGTAGCAAGATTTCAGCAAGGCCTTCAGGTACCGAACCAAAAATCAAGTACTATTTCTCAGTAAGTGCTCCTCTCTCAAATCCAAAAGACTATCGAAAAGTTGAGGCTGAATTAGTCTCCAGATTAGATGGACTGAAAAACTATTTCAGTTAATCAATTCTAGTTCAAATAGAAAAAGCACCGCGAGATCGGTGCTTTTTTGCTTTACTAGACACCGACCGGATTCTAAAAGTTAATCAGAATAATATTTATTCTCTTCCGATATGAACCAATGCATCACCGACATTAACAACAGGTTTATTATTTAGCCCGATTACGAAGCCGTTGGTATTTGCTTTGACCGGTACGATGACTTGGCCATAAGGATCTGAAATCTGGGCTACGATTTGACCTTTCTTTATTGACTCCCCAAGTTTTACGGAAGAATAAAAAATCCCCGCCGCTCTTCCCCGTGTCCATTCACTGGCTTTTAGCACCAAGGTCGATTGGATAGGTTGGGGAGAATCGATCATTTCCAGATGATGAAGCAAGCGTTTCGTCCCTAGAATACCCTCTTCAATTGCAAAATAATCCAAACGCATACTTTCACCCCCCTCATATACCAAAAGGTGTTTCCCTGCATTAAAAGCAGTTTTCCGAAAGGACTTTTCGATATGTTTAGAATTTACTACAAAATGAGTCCCAAATGCCTTTGCTAATTCAAAAGCCACTTTATCCTTGAAATCAACTCTGATTTGAGGCTGATTGGAAAGCATTCTTCCACCGGTATGAAAATCTATACCATAATCTATCTGGGGGATGATTTGATCCTGAAGAATAAAAGCGATTCTGGATGCAAGGGAGCCTATTTTACTTCCCGGAAAACTTCGATTCAGATCTCGTCCATCAGGGAAAGTCCGGCTGTTGGATAAAAAGCCATATATATTGACTAATGGCATGATGATTAGTGTCCCTTTGAGGAGTTTTAATTTAGAATCAATTTCTTCCAGAATTTTCTTTGCAGCAAATATTCCGTTGATTTCATCTCCATGAATTCCCCCACTTATCAGAACTACAGGCCCTTCCACTGCCGCTGATCGAATAAAAATTGGGAGGTCTATCAGTGTATGTGTAGGGAGCTTTGCAATCGGTAATTCGATGTTAACAGATTGACCTG
Source organism: Algoriphagus sp. (assembly GCF_046296635.1). Taxonomy (GTDB): domain Bacteria; phylum Bacteroidota; class Bacteroidia; order Cytophagales; family Cyclobacteriaceae; genus Algoriphagus. Next base: position 409,658 of record NZ_JBKBKZ010000001.1, read on the forward strand.
GGCTGATCCGGACACCATTAATAATAACTTCTTTCATTAAATGCTAAGGAAGATTAGTGGTTTGGTTTCACATTGGATCAAAATCTTGCTTATTTCGCAGGACAAGACCAAGTACATGAATATACAAGAAAACATTTCCTTAAAGTCACTTAACACATTTGGTATTGCTAAAAACGCACGGTTTTTTATAGTCGCAGACAACATTCATGTCTTAATGGAAGCTTTGATTTGGGCTAAGGAAAAAAATCAACAGGTATTGATCTTGGGTGGAGGTAGCAACATTTTACTGACTGGAGATTATGAGGGTCTGGTTATCAAAATTGAAATAAAAGGAATTGCACTACTCAAGGAAGATGAAGAGCATGTTTGGATAAAAGTCGGTGCAGGTGAAATCTGGCATGACTTGGTACTCTATGCGATTGAAAAAAATTGGGCTGGCTTGGAGAACCTTTCGCTCATTCCCGGAACCGTCGGAGCATCCCCTATGCAAAATATTGGAGCATATGGAGTTGAACTCAAAGAAGTTTTTGAAAGTCTTGAAGCATTGAATCGGTCTACTTTTACTATTGAAACATTCTCAGGAAATGCTTGTGAATTCGGTTATAGGGAAAGCGTTTTCAAACACAAATTCAAGAATCAATATGTGATCTGTTCAGTGGTTTTTAAACTAAGCAAGACACCAGCATACAAAGTCGAGTATGGCGCCATTCAGGATATTTTGAAAGAAAAGGGAGTGAACCAACTTAGCATTCGAGATATAAGCAATGCAGTAATCGCCATTCGTAGTTCAAAATTACCTGATCCTAAAGAAATTGGAAATGCTGGTTCATTTTTCAAAAACCCTACAATTGGAACGGATCAATATTCTGAACTGAGGTCAATATTCCCGGACATCCCTGGATATCCAGTTGAAAACGGTGTCAAAGTCCCTGCTGGGTGGCTGATTGAACAAACAGGCTGGAAGGGAAAAAGAATTGGCGAAGTAGGTGTTCATGCCAAACAGGCCTTGGTTTTGGTCAATTATGGCGAAGGGCAAGGTACTGATATCATCGAACTGTCAGATCAAGTCCGGCATTCAGTCAGAGAAAAATTCGGAATCGAACTTCAGCCTGAAGTCAATTTCATTTGATTAAAATTTGATTTTAATAGCCCTATTTCATCTAAATAAGCTGATCAGAGACCTCCAGTGTTTTGGTATAACGCTCTACTTCCACCCCGAATTTTTTTAGAAAATCCACACCTTCGTCAGTACCGATCCCTTTATACTCTGCATAAGAAAAGAGGTACACCACTTTAGAAATTCCCATGGAAAAAATTATTCTTGCACAGGGAAGACAAGGCGCTAGTGTTACATAAAGTGTGGAACCATCCACTGCGGTATTGTTCTTCACTGCATATAAAATTGCATTTTGCTCCGCATGGAGCGCCAGTGAACAGCTTCCCTTACTATCGCGAGCACATCCATGCTCTGGAAATTCCACATCACAATTATGAGTTCCAGCTGGCGGACCATTATATCCTATGGATATTATTCTAGTTTCTTTAGTCAGAACTGCACCGACATGCTTTTTTATACAATGGGAACGCTTGGCAAGATTCACTGCCAATTCCATAAAAATATCGTCAAAATCAGGTCTACTCATGAAAATCCGTTTGGCAAAAATAGTAAACCCAAGGATTATTGAGGAAAGATTTGGAATAAAGAATTGTGTTTTTTCGTTTAAGAAGAAAAACTAACTTTCAACCGTCTTGATCGTTTCCAAAGTAAAAAAATTCTAAATAATGAAGTGGGTAATCCATATTTTCAGTCTCGCATTGATACTTGCATTTTTTACTTCATGCAAGTCAATAGAAGTCTTCAAGGAAAATACTGAAATGCCTATTGTCCGACCATATAAATCTTTTGTTATCATCAACAAGGAAGTCGGAATGCGAGGATTTTCTTCGCAATTCATGGATGAATTGGTGCAGATTCAAATCCAGGAAACACTTGAAAGTAATGGGATGATTTACGATACCAAGCAACCTGACCTAGTAATTCGATATTATTCTAATGAAGATTTACGACAGCGGGAAGTTGTTAATAATGCAAACCCTTACCCATTTTGGGGCTATCGTGTTTACAATCCTTGGTTCTTCAACCCCTACCAGAACAATAGAGTATCCACCAATAATTATGAGCTCCTCCAAGTTATCGTAGACTTTATTGACCCTAGCAAGGATAAATTCCTAATGACCTTAACGGGAGTAACAGAAGTAAGTAACCCAAAATACAAACAGAAAAAAGTAGAAAAAACCTTAAATTCCGTTTTAAAATCATTTGTTTTCCAAAACAATAAAACCCAAAATTAGAATGGAGAAGAAATATAAAACACTAAAAGAATTCTATCCTTACTACCTGCAGGAGCATCAGAACCCTACATGTCGTCGCCTTCATTTTATCGGAACAGGACTTCTCTTTGTCATACTTGGGATTGGAATCTACACCGGAAACTATTTATGGCTAGTAGCAATTCCTTTTGTTGGATATGGATTCGCATGGGTAGGACATTTTTTCTTCGAAAAAAACAAACCAGCAACCTTTCAATATCCACTTTACAGCCTCGCTTCCGATTTCATTTTGTTTTTCGAACTTTTGACTGGAAAGGAGAAATTCAAAAATAATGCAAAATTTCTTTGAAAAGTTACAGATTTTATGGCAAAGAATTTGTTAGTATAGAAAATGAATGTAATTTTGCATGGTAAATTATGTATTTCAAAATCAAATTTTTGCACTTCAATGCTCACAATAGTTCTCATAGATGATGATCCAATCAGCACATTCGTGACTGAAAAATTGATCTCCAAGAATGTCAAGGAGCCTTGTAAGTTCTACAAGTATCAAAGTGCCAAAACCGCTCTTAAAGAAATTGCAGGAATACGTCCCAATTACCTCTTTTTGGATCTCAACATGCCTGAAATGAATGGTTGGGATTTCTTAGATCGCTTTCATCCTGAGAACAACGATGCTCAAATTTATATTTTAAGTAGTTCAGTTGACCAAAGAGACATCACAAAAGCTAGTCAGTACGAGTTGGTCAAAGAATATTTGTCCAAACCTCTAATTAAAAAATCCATCAAGTTGATTTTTAATTGATCGAATCTAATTTAAATTTTTTTAGACTGCATTTTTCCAAACCTACCTTGTCAAAATTGGTTATATTAAAAATCAATAATTATGGCAAAGGCGAATCCAAGGTTAATTGAAGCAATTGAAAAAACTGTAGCTAAACTGTCCAATGGTGTGGCTTATCAATGGGGACATATGGGTGCCTGTAATTGTGGCAATCTTGCGCAGGAACTCACTCATTTTAGTAAGGCAGAAATTCATCAATATGCCATGCAAAAGCATGGGGATTGGAACGAACAGATACTGGATTATTGTCCAAACAGTGGATATCCGATTGACTTGATGATTTCAAAAATGCTTGATTTTGGATTGTCTTTAGACGATTTAGCAAATTTGGAACGACTTTCAGATAAGGAAATTTTATCACGAATTGCATCGGATAAAAGAGATAAAATCAACAAAAATTCGAGGGAAGATGTCATTTTATACATGGAAACTTGGGCTAAAATTCTCAGGGAAAAATGGCTAAGTGAACATGAATCTGAACTTTATATTCTTCCTGAAAAAAAATTACAGTTATCAGTATTGCTGTAATTAAAATTTTGTCTTATTTCGTAGCGATTAACCTTTAAACCACTTAAAAATTGCTATGAAGGATTTAGACGAAGATTTTGAGGAAATTGACGATTTTGAAGAAGAAGAGGAATTCGAAGACGATTTTGAAGATGAATATGATCTTGATGAAGAAACTGAGTTCATTGACGATAATATTGTAGATTTTGGAGAAGAAGAGGATGATTTCGATGACACCGAAGAAATCACCGAAGATGACTTTGAAGACGATATAGACTTATAAGTTCACTTTTTCTTCATCTTGATCCAATTTACTTTTGCAAAACCATCCTATGGCTTTATCTTCGTAAATCGATTTAATTCAAAAACATAGAAAAATGATCCTATTAGATATATTCAGTTCCCCCATTATGCCTGGTGCCCAATTGTTTATTTTGATTGTGTGCATTCTCATAGGTCTTGGTGCAGGACTTTCAGCAATCGATGCGAGAAGTACATTCAGTAAGAAAAAGAAAACTGATCATTGATTCTTAATACTACATTTAAGGAGGCTTTGCCTCCTTTTTTTTGCCCAAAACCAAAAAAATGAAAACTCAAAACTATCAGAATCACACTCAGTACTATCCGTTCCATCATTTTATTGTTACACCTCTGACATTAATCTACCTAGGTTTGGCCGTTTATAGATCTGATTTCAGTACTTCAGAAAGTACATCTGCTAGTATTTACATGCTATTGGGAGCGATCATTATAGTTCTTTTGCCATTATTGGCGAGGATTTATGCACTCAAAGCTCAAAACAGAATAATCCTTATGGAGATGCGTCAACGCTACTTTCATCTAACAGGATTATCCTTTTACCCAAAAGAAAATCAATTAAAGCTTGGACAAATCATCGCATTACGTTTTGCCGGCGATGAGGAATTATTGGAATTGATGGAAAAAGCGATCAAAGAAAAACTAAGCCAAAAAGCGATAAAACTCCAAGTGAAGAATTGGCAAGGGGATTACCGGAGGGTTTAAGAAAAATTTCTTTCTGAAAAAGCATCCTGTAAAAGCCTGTCTAAATTCTGACGGGCTTTTTCCTTAAAATCATTTCTTGAAAAATCTAACTTTGGAAGTTCCAAAACAGCATCGAATCCGGCATTCCTACCTCCCGATCCCGAAGTAATCAAAGCGATTTTTTTACCCATTGATTTTGCCAATTGCAAAAGTGCAAAGCTCGCCTTGCCTTGGTCACTTTGAGCATCATACTGTCCTTCACCCGTAACTATCCAATCGACTGTTTTAATTTTCTCCTTAATGCCCACAAGGTCCAAAAAATAGTCAGCACCAAATTTAATTTCTGATGGGAAAAAAAATTGCAAACCCATTGCTATTCCACCCGCAGCCCCATACCCGGGTAGATCTTTCCATTCTTTTTTGGATTTTTTGATCAAAAGTTTAAGTACTCTTTCACAATCATTTTCAAAAATATCAACCTGATTACTTGGCAATCCTTTTTGAGGACCAAAAACATTGACCGCACCAATTTCACCCAAAAAGGGATTCCTGACATCACAAAGACATGTAAAATGGGCTTGGGGAATTTCAGGAGACTTCTGAATGTGTTGTATTTTTTGTAAAAATTTGGGTGAAAAAACAGGGATCTCTCGGCCATTTTCATCCAAAAATAAAATACCCAATGCGCTCAGAATGCCAGTTCCCATATCCACAGTGGCACTTCCTCCGAGCCCGATAATAATTTCATTTGCTCCAAGCTCAATCGCTTTTTTGATCAGTAATCCAGTCCCAAAAGTTGATGCCGAATTGGGATCTTTTTGACATGACTCAAGAACTCCTAATCCAGAAGCAGTAGACACATCCAAAAAGGCCTTTTTATTACCTGCATCCCATCCGAAATACGCCATTATCGGCTGCCCAATTGCATTCAGCGTTAAGACTTGAATTTTTTCAAGACCCAACGAATCAATCAATAAACCGCAGGTCCCGTCTCCCCCATCAGCTACAGGTTGAATGATGTATTGGGAATCGGATTGCTGCCCAATTTTCTCTGCTATAATCAATGCAGCTTCCTCGGCCGACATCGTTCCTTTGAAGGCATTGGGGGCAATCAGGAATTTCATGATTTCTTTGCCTTCATTCGAGCAAAATAATCTTTGGATGCAGCTCTTACTTTTGGCGCTAAATAAAGTGCTGCAATCATATTTGGAAATGCCATTACAGCATACATACCATCTACCAGGCTTACTACAACTTCCAGTGAAGCAACAGCTCCAACTACAATTGTCGCCAAATAGAAATAGTTGTAGTAATTCGCTTTGCCTGTTCCAAAAAGATAATTGGTACACTTGTGCCCATAATATGAGTAGGTGAACATCGTGGATAATGCAAAAACTAATACAGATAACATCAAGAGGTATTTTCCATAGATCGGAATTCCCACTTCAAATGCTTCAAGGGTTAATCGGACACCGTCATTTTCTGAGTTTTCCCAGACACCCGTAAGTAATATTACCAGTGCTGTAAGCGTACAAACTACGATTGTATCAATAAATGGACCCAGCATTGCGATCAATCCCTCTCTTATAGGTTCATTGTTTTTAGAAGCACCATGAACCATCGGCGCAGTACCGATTCCTGCTTCATTCGAGAATGCAGCCCTTCTTGCACCTATCACGATCACCGAACCTACTGCCCCTCCCATTACTGCATTACCTGTAAAAGCATCCACCACGATGAGTTTGAGCATTTCAGGAACTTGTCCCAAATATTGAAATACGATAATCAATACAGTGATCATGTAGATTCCTACCATGAAGGGGACCATCTTGGATGCTACTGAGGCAATTCTTTTGATTCCCCCCAAAATGACGATGGCGGTCAATCCCATCATTCCAAAACCAATAAACCATCGGTTTCTGACAGTTTCTTCCATAGTCTCCGGTTGGATCAATACTGCCTGAATCACCGCAGTGAGCTGATTGGCCTGAAAAATGGCCAGCAAACCAATTATCCCAGCAACACAGAAAATCACCGATAAAAATTTCCATTTTTTACCCATTCCTTCTTCAATGACATACATGGGACCACCTTGGATTTCGCCCGAACTGTCCTTTCCTCTGTACATAATGGCAAGACTGCAGGTGTAGTATTTGGTAGCCATACCCACAAAGGCGGCGACCCACATCCAAAACAAAGCACCAGGCCCACCCATGTTGATTGCAATAGCTACACCTGAGATATTGCCTAATCCTACAGTCGCAGCAATTGCAGCAGAAAGAGCCTGAGCAGAGGAGATTTGTCCGGGAGCATTTTCAACATCATGCTTACCTCTAAGTAATCCGATGGCATGTCCGATTTTCAAAATGGGCACAAATCCCGAATGAATAAAAAAGAACGTGCCCCCTCCAAGTAGTAATACCAAAATGGGCGGTCCCCAAATCCAATTACTAAATTCTATGATAATGTCTCCCATGAATACTATTTGTCTCTAGAAAATGCTTGTTTTGCAAATTGACTTCGATAATAGGTCCATTTTATCCAAAATCAAAAAGTTAAAATAATAGAGCCAAAAAAAGCCCGAAGTCATTACTAACCGCGGGCTATTTAAGGATTTATTCTTACCAATTTACTTTCGGAGACTTATAATATCCCACGCCTTGGATGTCCCATTTTTTTCCATGATCTGGAATTCGAGATTTGAAACTTTCCCAACTTCTTCGATCTTCTTTGGTCCACGCAACTTCAGCAATAGCTGCAAGCCTTGGAAAAACAAGGTAATCAATGTCTGCCCTATTTGTCACTGTCTCAGTCCAAAGTGGTGCTTCCACCCCCAGGATATGCTCCGCTGTAATTCCATCGGCATACTTGGTCGGTTCCCATTGGTAAGCTTCGTCCAATTCTACATAAGCCGCCCAGTGCAGACCAATTCGACTAGTGCTATCATATTGCATATCCAGATAAGCTTTTTTAGCCGGTGACATGAGTACTTTATTTCCTTGATCTTTAGCAAGTTTGGCGTTATCTTCCAGTGCCCAGAACTGAGCAACATTTCCGGGAAGCAACTTAGTAGTAGCCACCTCATCCCAACCAATACTGGTTTTCCCATATTTGGAGACAATGTCCTGAACACGCTCCACGAAGTAAACATAATCTTCCTTCTCAGTCACATGCGATTCGTCTCCACCGATATGAAAATATGGTCCCGGTGTTATTGCGGAAATTTCTCTGACTACACTATCCACGAAAGCATAGGTTAATTCCAGTTTAGAGGAGAATGTACTCCAGCCAACCTCAGTGCCTGTATAAAGCTCAGATGCCTGAGGATTTTTCATAGGCATTTCATAATCCAAAGGAGCTTTATTGACGGAGTCTCTATTACCATTCGGTAAATTCACTCCGGGATTCAATTCCGCATACGAAGCCAAAGCCGAATTAGTATGACCTGGCATATCAACCTCAGGAACAATCGTGATAAAACGTTCTGCCGCATATGCTACAATATCTTTGTATTGCTCTTGGGTATAAAATCCTCCTTTTCCACCTCCGACTTCGGTACTTCCTCCGATTTCAGTAAGTTTTGGCCAAGATTTGATTTCGATTCTCCATCCCTGATCATCAGTTAAGTGAAGGTGCAAGTAGTTGAGTTTGTACACTGCCATTTGGTCGATGTAATATTTAACATCTTCCACTGAAATGAAGTGTCTTGCTACATCGAGCATGGAGCCACGATACTCGAACGAAGGTGCGTCCTTGATAGATCCTGTTGGAATATTCCAGTCAACTGACTGAGTTGTTGAACTGGCAATTTGACTTGGGAATAGTTGAAGTAGTGTTTGCACGCCATAGAAAAGACCAGCTTCCCCAGATGAAGTAATCTTGACTTCATCTTCTGAAATCATTATTTCATAAGCTTCAGAATTCTCCTCTCCCGTCAACTCTAAAATGACTTGACCAGCATCAAATGAAACAGGAAAATCAAAGCCTGTTGCAGGCCTTAACTTTTCCGCCAGATGCTCCCCTATCTTTGTCAAATTATTACTGGCACCAACGAGTTTTATTCCTATTTCTGCATTTAGTGTAAAGCTTCCCGAACCATTGCTAATTTCTTGGGGAAGTGGAATTATAGCCGATTCCGAAAGTGTTGGTGATTTTTTGCAAGCTCCTAATGCCAGCAAGACACCAAACATTAGAGCCCAAAGAGATTTTTTCATAGTTATTGATTTTATCTAAACTTACTTGAATTTTTTACAAATCTATTTTACGGTAATCAAATAAATTTCAAAACTAAGAATAACCTCCTCTTGAGAATAGATCTAAAGCCAATTCCCGAATTTTTTTACAAATCCATTTAATAAAGGGACGACAATAAGGAACTCTGGACGCTTTTTGATATTTTTCGAAGGACTTTAACAATAACTCACAAACCATATTTATGAAAAGTAAGGAATCTAATTTGGAGAATAATAGTAGGAGAAGTTTCATCAAAAGTTCTGCTTTAGCAGCAGCAGGCTTTTACATTGTGCCAAGGCATGTTTTGGGTGGGCAGGGCTTTGTAGCTCCAAGCGATCGTTTAAGAGTTGCGAGTATCGGTGTGGGTGGAATGGGAGCAAGTGATGTGGGCGGAGTGTTTAGAAGTGGAAAAGTAGACATGATAGCACTTTGTGATGTAGATGATACCCGAGCCAAAAAGAGCCGAGATGATCATCCCAAAGCAAAATATTATAAAGACTTCCGAATTATGCTCGAAAAGGAAGAAAAAAATATCGATGCGGTGACTGTTTCTACTCCCGACCACATGCATGCTGTTCAGGCTATGATGGCCATGAAAATGGGGAAACATGTCTATGTGCAGAAACCAATGTCACACGATATTCATGAAGCAAGAATGCTTACTGAGGCTGCTGAGAAATACAAAGTGGTTACTCAAATGGGAAATCAGGGTTCCTCAGGAGATGGTGTCCGTCAAATGGTGGAATGGTATAAGGCCGGTGTCATTGGTGAGGCAACAAAAGTATATTCTTGGACCAATCGTCCTGTATGGCCACAAGGTATTGAATGGCCAAAAGTACCAGTCACACCACCGGCTGATCTGGATTGGGACCTTTGGCTTGGAACCGCACCCTATAAAGATTATGTAGGCAATCTCGTGCCATTCAATTGGAGAGGTTGGTGGGATTATGGAACAGGAGCATTAGGAGATATGGCCTGCCACATAATGGAACCTCCTTTTCGGGTTTTAGGACTTGGGTATCCAAAGTCAGCCGAATGCTCAGTTGGATCAGTGTATATAGGTGAGTTCACCAGAGGATATTTCCCTGAAAGCTGTCCTCCTTCTTCACACATCACCTTGAGATTTGATCAACCAGGGAAGCCGGATCTGGAATTCCATTGGATGGATGGTGGCATTCAACCGACCAGACCAGAAGAATTGGGACCAAATGAAATGATGGGTGACGGTGGAAATGGTGTAATCATCGAAGGAACAAAAGGAAAAATGATGTGCTCAACTTATGGAGCAAACCCCAAACTTCTTCCTACGAGTCGAACACAAGAAGTAAGCGTACCCCAAACCATCTATCGAGTACCTGAAGGAGACCGAGGTCACTACAACAATTGGGTGGAAGCTTGCATAGCCGGTCATGGCTCAGAAGAATTCAAGAGATTAAGTTCTCCATTCTCTGTGGCTGGTCCATTGACAGAATCGGTTTTGATGGGGAACCTAGCAATAAGAAGCTACGACTACCGAACACCAAGAGAAGGGGCAAACAATCAATTTGATTATCCTGGTAGAGGCATCAAACTAGTTTGGGATGGTCCACAAATGAAAATCACGAATTTTGAGCCAGCGAATCAATTTGTGAAGCGAGAGTATCGAGGAAATTTTTCTCTTTAATATCTTGGAAAGAATAGAATTTAAATGGGCTTCCAATTTTTGGAAGCCCTTTCTTTTACTGCTCAACAGCTAATTCTACTCTCCTGTTTTTTGCCCTTCCAGCTTCAGTTGCATTGGAAGCCACTGGACGTGTACCTCCCCAACCTGAAATTCTGAGACTTTCAAAATCAACGCCTTGTTTAATTAAAAAATCTCTGACACTTCCGGCTCTTTCCAAAGAAAGCTGCTTATTTAGTCCAGGATCACCGACGTTATCCGTGTGCCCGTTTATTCTGATTTTCACTTCAGGATTTTCTTTAAGAAATGCAGCCAAATTTGACAAACTCGCTTCTGTAGACTCCCCCTCTAATTCAGCTGTTCCCCGTTTGAAGTTCACATCCTCTAATAATACAGTACTTCCCGGTTCTGCTTTTGTCAAGAGGACTACCGTTCTATCGTTTGAAGTTAGATTGTCTACCATTACCTGCTTTGGAAAATAACCTTTTGCGGAAATTTTCGCTTGTGTGATTCCTTTTTCTTTTAAAATTGAAATCACTTGAGATTCCTGAAAATCAACAGTTTCACTAGCACTAATAAAAGTAACTATGTAAGGAATTTCTACCTTTTCTTTTGCATCCATAACCAGCCACGTAACGGGTTGCTCGGGCTCATTTGCCACTTCTTCTAATGGAGTAATTGGCTGTACAGGTAGATAAACATTGGTAGAGTCGGACAAGGGTATTCTTTGGGTTTGTGTACTGGTTTGGCTTGTTTGAGAAGTTCTTGATGGTCTTCGTACGATCTCAGTTTTAGGTTCAGAAACGACTGGGGCAACAAACTCAGTGGGAATTATCAATGGAACGGGGATGGAAAAAGTCATCAAATCAGCAAAGCCATCGCTGTTCTGAGTACTTGTCCAAACCACCTCATCTTTGCTGATAAATGTGATGGAAGCTTCTGAACCTCTGGAGCTAATTTGTTCCCATTTTTCAGGCTTACTCCAGCTATTCCAGTCTTCGCCAAGTTTTTTGGCAATTAGAATATCTTTCCCGGTGGCTTCAGGATGTGAATTAGAGGAAAAATAAAGCTGACTGGTCTTAGGATCAAAATGAGGTCCCGTTTCTTGCCCAAAACCATTTATTGCTGGACCAAGATTCTTTAATTCTGACCATTCAATCGTTCCTTTTTTTTCACTGATGTAGATGTCTTCATTTCCAAATCCACCGGGTCTTTTACCGGCTAGAAATAAAAGTTTTCCTCCTTCAGCTACTCTTCCTGTGACTATTCCTTCAAAAGTCTCAAGGCCCAAAAGATTCACTTTTCGTAAGAAATTCCAATCTTGGCCAAACTTGGAAAATTGATTCAAAGACGTTTGGTTCCCATCCTTTCGTAAAACCAAAAGAGTCAATACATCCTCTAGGCCTAAAACCAAATCATAACCAGCGGTACTCAAATCAGGACGATGAGTAGCTATACCCCATACTCCGGATTCATCCTTTCTGGTTTCCCAAATATCTCCGGGATCAGATTTCCCACCGATATTTTGAGGATGAAATGCCCGAGTAAAAAGTAGGGTATTGTTGCCAATCCAAACAGGGTTGGTATCATCATTTGGGCTATTTGCACCTGAAAGTGAACGCAGCTCTTGGGCGATGGAACTTAGATTAAAACAAAAAGCAAGTAGCGCTAGGCCACTTGCTTTAAAAAAGATGTATTTCCTATTTTTCATATTTATTGATCCAACACTATGGCGAAAATCAAGGGCGCCACGATTGTTGCATCAGATTCGACGATGAATTTTGGGGTATCCTGACCAAGCTTACCCCAAGTGATTTTTTCATTTGGAACTGCTCCTGAATAAGAACCATAAGAAGTGGTCGAATCGGATATTTGGCAGAAGTAGCCCCAGAGAGGCACATTCGTCCGCTGTAAGTCCTGATGCAACATCGGTACCACACAGATTGGGAAGTCACCTGCAATTCCCCCGCCAATTTGGAAAAATCCAATAGTACTTTCGTCAGTAGCATTCTGAGTGTACCACTCGGCAAGGAACATCATGTATTCAATTCCAGTCCTTACGGTGTGAACTTTCTTCACATCTCCAGCTATCACGTGACCGGCAAACATGTTTCCAAGTGTTGAATCTTCCCATCCTGGAACGATGATAGGCAGATTTTTCTTGGCTGCTTCCAGTAGCCAACTGTTCTTTGGATCTATTTGAAAAGAAGCGTCAAGCTTACCGGACAATAAAATTTTATAGAAAAACTCATGAGGGAAATAAGCCTCTCCTGCTTGATCAGCTTTTACCCACTCTTCCAAAATCACATTTTCTATCCGACGCATCGCTTCCATCTCAGGAATACATGTATCCGTAACACGGTTCATATGACGCTCAAGAAGCGCTTGTTCGTCAGCAGGTGTAAGCTCTCGGTAATTTGGTACCCGCTCATAATAGTCATGAGCTACTAGATTAAAAACATCCTCTTCAAGGTTTGCACCTGTACAGGAAATGATCTGTATTTTGTCCTGACGGATCATTTCAGCAAGAGAAATACCCATTTCAGCAGTTGACATAGCACCTGCAAGGGTAACCATCATTTTACCACCCTCTTCCAAGTGAGTTTTATATCCTTCAGCCGCATCTATCAGTGCCGCAGCGTTGAAATGGCGGTAATTGTGTTTTAAAAATTCTGTAATTTTCATTTTGTTGATTTTATCAATAGCGTTGCAAAAGTACCCAATTTTAAGCCACAAAAAAACCCGAAATAAATCCGGGTTTTAGATTTTGGCTTCGAGTAAGAATTACTTTTTCGCAGTTGAATCAGCTTTTGTAGTGGTGGCTCCTGGCGTTTTTGAAGAATATTTATTGTTCAATCCTTCTACTACCGAAGCTGTAACATCCATTGCATCACTAGCATACCACATAGCACCACCTCGGGTATAGCTCAGTATGATGTCAATGTCATTTTCAGCAGCATATTCTTTGATGTATAGCTGAACTTGCTCATAGATATCATTCATCATTTTGGCTTCATCCGCGGATAATTCCTGCATCAGGTTGTTTCGATAGGTCATTAAGTTTTGCTCTTTCTGAACCAATTCATCCTGCTTTGCTCTTGCCTGATTTGGAGTCATGTTTCCACCCGTTTGCTGGAAGGTTGCCACTTCCTGCTCAAAACCTCTTGCTCGGGATTGAAGATCCGAATCAAATCTTTTCCCTTTCGAAGTGATCTCTTCAGACATTTTTTTGAAGTAATCATATTTATTGATTACTGAGTCAGTATAAACAAAGGCTACCTTCAAATCAACTGCCGCAATTCCATCTCCAGCCGACTCAACAGGGGTCGTGGTTGCACTTTTCTGATCACATGAATAAAATAGCACCGATGCAAATGCCAGTACTCCTAAGATTTTCAATCCTCTTTTCACTTTGAATTCGTTTTGGTTCACAGGCCGCAAATATATAGAAAGTATTCATTTTGCAAGAAATGACAGCTCGCTGGAAAGTTAAAATCAGTTAACTGATTAGCCGTAAAGCTCTTGTGCTATGCGAAAAACTTGTGCATGCGCCTCAATAATCACTTTTATCTGTTTGGAATATCCACCACCCATACAACACATTACCGGAATTTGAAGTTTTTCAGCATTTGAAAGAACGAATTCATCCCGCTTTTTCACCCCTGTCTGACTCATGTTTAATCTCCCAAGTTGATCTGAACCGAGGACATCTACCCCGCATAGGTAGATGATAAAGTCGGGATGAAATTTATTCAAAATCAGCGGAAGCTTATCTTTCAAATAAGCTAAATATTCTTCGTCTCCTGTCCCGTCAGGAAGTCCTATATCTAGATGTGATTTTTCTTTGCGATGAGGATAGTTTTTGGCTCCATGCATACTAAAAGTGAAAACGTCAGTGCGATCTTTAAATATCTGTGCCGTTCCATTGCCCTGATGAACATCCAAATCAACCACCAAAACTCGCTTAGCGAGGTGGTTTTGGATAAGATAATTGGCAGTGATAGCAATGTCATTCAATAAACAAAACCCTTCTCCCCGATCCGTAAATGCATGATGGGTACCACCTGCGATATTCATCCCTATACCATGATCAAGTGCAAACATGGCAGCCTGAACTGAACCTGATGCTATTTGGATTTCACGTTCAATCAATTCAGCAGAAAGAGGAAAACCAGTCGCTCGAATTTCCGATCGTGATAATTCCAGATTTTTGAGCCGATTGAAATACCCAACGTCATGGGTATTAAGTATCCATTTTTCATCCAAATAATCAGGTTCAAAGAAATTCTCCTGTGTCAAAGTTCCTTCGTAAACCAGCTGCTCTGGCAATAGCTCATATTTTTCCATAGGAAACCGATGGCCCTGTGGCAATGAATGAGCATATAGTGGGGAATGAGCAACTTTGAGCATAAAAAAACGCTGATTAATTAACCAGCGTTGCAAAGGTATGTTTAGAATTTTCGATGCTTAGGATTCATCGTCCTCGGTTAGAAAGGAATACATTGTATCGTCCAAAACTAGGGTATCATCATTAAACTCTTGGACAAATTTTGAAATTACT
Organism: Algoriphagus sp.; assembly: GCF_046296635.1. GTDB lineage: Bacteria > Bacteroidota > Bacteroidia > Cytophagales > Cyclobacteriaceae > Algoriphagus. Next base: position 424,796 of record NZ_JBKBKZ010000001.1, read on the forward strand.
TTTTCGGTTATTTCGTCCACGTTTAATGCCGCATCCAAACCAACGCCATAATCATGATGAGTATCGATATCTATAAACTCCTGAACTTTGACTGTTTCCTCCTCCTCTATTTCCATAATTATCTCAGTGATGAACCAGCCTATTTCCTCTTCCTCGCTTGAAAGTGGTTTCATATTGCCATTTTCGTCTTCTTCATAGTTTATTCCTTTGAAGTTTGGAAACTTCTTTGCCGCTTCATGTTCTGCCAATTCGTATACTTCACTGGAGTGGTGAAGCCGGAGGGTATATAATGCTGCATCATAAATCGCCTCCTTTCCTTCAAACATTCCAAGAAAATAAAAATTAACAAATTCCTCAGAATTCTCTTCATCAGGAATGATCTTGAAAATCTTTCCTGATTTTTGAAGTTCAGATTTTAAATTTTCAATGTTTTTTGGGTCAAAACCCGGATTTGCAACTTGCATAGCTCAAAAATTGAAGTAGTAACTTTAAGTTATTTTAAGGGTGAATAGATCTTTTAAATGTTCAATTGTTAATAGGATAGAAAGTAAATCAATATAATGAAACCAGCAAAATTTGATAAAGAATTTATTAAAGGTCTTTTAAAAGAAAACGAGGGATTGAAACTTGATTTTAAACAGAAGATAACCTCAAAAGAAAAAATCGCCAAAACGCTTTCTGCTTTAGCAAATACTGAAGGTGGCTTTATTGTCATAGGAATGTCTGATAAGAAAAAAATCATTGGAATCGACCCCGAGGAAGAACGATACATGGTAGAGGCTGCAAATGAAGAACATTGCTACCCTCAAGTGACCTTGATCATCGATGAATTGAAGATCTACGGGGAAAATGAATTAATTGAAGAACATAAAGAAGAAATATCGCTGCTGCTTGTTGAAGTGAAAAAATCGTCTGGTCCTTTGATTTTTTGGAAAAATAAGTCGGGTGAACTAAAAGCATTCAAACGCTTCAACGACAGGACAATTGCAATTTCAATTTAAACTGTTACCAAAAACCCCGTTTATCAGACTGAGAACAAGAGAAAAGCCAAGAGCCCACCAGAAATTCGCTACCGAAAAACCTGGTATGAAATACGCCGCCATCAAAATTACAAGAGCATTAATCACAAGTAAAAACAAGCCGAAGGTAATGAGCGTTATGGGTAAGGTGAGGATGACCATGATCGGTTTCAATGTCAAATTGATCAGGATTATTACCGCAGCTAGAAGAAACCCTGTAGTCCAAGTGTTTATACTTACCCCACTTAATAAAAAGTCCGCTATCAATACAGAAATCCCACCTAATAAAATTTTAATTAAAACCGAGGTTGCCGTGTTTGTTCCTTCCATCGCATCGAATTTAGAAAATTGATTCAAAAATTATTAAAAAACCTTTAATTATCATCCAAGTAAGCAGATTAGAAATACTAGCTTATGGATTTTGTTTTCCTCTCAGTCTTATATTTGCACAATTTATTTAAAGTTTCTCAAGTGATCATCATAATATTCTTCCTGCTGCATTGGTATTTCTCCCTGTTCTGCCAAAGTTTCTTTCTCCACCGTTACGCTGCCCATCAAATGTTTGTGATGAACAAGTATTGGGAAAAGTTTTTTTACTTTTTTACTTGGATATGGCAAGGGAGTTCCTATCTCTCCCCTAGGGCCTATGCAATTCTTCACAGAATGCATCATGCTTATTCTGATACTCCAAAAGATCCGCATAGCCCACATCATACCGAGAATCTTTTTACCATGATGTGGAAAACTAAAAATATTTACAACGATTACTTTAGCTTCAAACTCAAGCCAGAGGATCGTTTTTCTAAGGACATTCCGGATTGGAATAAGTTTGACAAATTTGCCGACAACATGGGCGTAAGAGTCGCTTGGCTTCTATTTTATGTAGCAATTTATGTCCTGAGTATTTCTGTTTTTGATTTACCCGGAACTCATTGGTGGATGTATTTCTTGTTGCCCATTCATTTTTTGATGGGACCTGTACATGGTGCAATCGTAAATTGGAGTGGACATAAATATGGCTATGCCAATTTTGATAACAATGACAAATCAAAAAATTCGCTATTACTCGATGTTTTGATGCTAGGTGAACTTTTCCAAAACAATCACCACAAACTTCCTAATCGACCGAACTTTGCTGTAAAATGGTACGAGTTTGATCCTACTTACCCGATTGTAAAACTCTTACATGCCACCGGAATTATTAAATTAAGAGCCATTTAAGTTTAGATTATCCAGATTAAGGTTTCATATATAAGGTTTTGGATTATTTTATCTGCCTAAAAATCAGTTTTTTAGGTGAAGGCATAACTAAATAGTAAAAATATTTTTCAATTTTCTTTGGATTTAAGAAACTAAACGAATAATTTTCTATCGAATTAAAACTTAACACCTTATGAAACCATTAACCAGAGCAGAAGAGGAAATCATGCAAATCCTCTGGGATATTGAGCGAGGCTTCGTGAAAGATATCCTAACCCCAATGCCAGAGCAGAAGCCGGCATACAACACAGTTTCCACCATCGTGAGAATTCTTGAGCGAAAAGGTTTTGTGAGCCACAAGTCTTACGGCAAAAGCCATGAGTACTTTCCTATCGTCTCCAAAGATGAATACAGAACATTCATCATCAAGAGAATGTTGGAAGGCTATTTCGAAAGTTCTTTTGGTAAACTTTCTCAGTTTTTCAAGAATGATGAATCGCTGAATACCAAACAGTATCAATAAAACACGAACCGTGGATAAAAAAAAAAACCGACCAAATGGTCGGTTTTTTTTATACATATTTTGCTGTCATTTGATATCCTTGAGTAATTCTTCAACAGCTTTTTCAAGTTGCTGATCGATACCAGAATCAATTTTTCCCGGCATATTTTTCACTTCAAATTGTGGCCGAGTTTCATTATTCTCCAGCCATTCTCCTGCTTTGTTTTTTGCAGAAATAGGAACAGCTCCCCAGCGAGATCCATCTGGAAGACTTTCCCAACCCGCAAACGAGCAAGTACCCGGTGTAGGCATGCCCACAGTTTTTCCGATTTTCAAGTCTGTATATCCACAGGCAAAACAATGTCCATCTGAGTAATTGCCTTCGTTAAACATTGCCAAAGTCGGTTTGGTCCAGCGCGCAGTCGGCTCACCTCCCACTACTTTGTCAGCTGTAGCATAAGTTAAGAATGGTTCACCAGTGAAGAACATCGCCAAATCTGCGACTAGGTCTCCCCCTCCATTGAAACGGGTATCCACCACCATACCATCCTTTTCAAAATACTTACCCATCATATCTTCAAATACATTTCGATAAGGACCATCACTCATTCCTGGAATATGTACATAACCCAATTTGCCACCACTGAGCTTTGCTACTTCATCCTGATTTTTCTTCACCCAACGCTTATATAGCAATTGATTTTCCGCTCCCAGAGAAATTGGTTTCACCGTGTATTGCTTTCTGCTTTGATTACTAGGATCAAGAACTTCTACAAGCGTGAATTTATCTTCTTTCCTATTTAGAAGCTTCGCAAAATCCATTTCAGGGGTGATGAGTTCTCCATCTATTTTCTCAATGATCATTCCTGATTTCACTTCGATATCGGCTTTGTCCAATGGACCACCTTTAATTACTTCTGTAATTTTGATGCCATTTCCTTTATGTGAATAATCGAAGAAAATTCCCAAAGCGCTCGTAGCATCTGCCATAGGAACTGGACGGGAATATCTTGCTCCCGCATGAGACACATTAAGCTCTCCAATCATCTCAGAGATCATTTCTGCAAACTCGTAACTGTTACCGATATGCGGAAGATACTTTTGGTATTCAGGCTTGATCGCATTCCAATCAATTCCATGCATATCCGGCGTGTAGAAGATCCCTTTGGTCCGGAGCCAAATGTGCTCAAAGAGGTGGGCCGTTTCTGCTGTTTTATCAAAAGTCATTTCACCTGCAATCTTGATATTGTCTCGCTTCATGGTCTCAGGATTGATCTTGGAGATACTACCGCCTGAAAGCAGGAAAAGATTTTTTTGATCCTTGTCCCAAACCAATTGACCGGAATTGGCATCCAGCGCTATTTCCTGTTTGGTTTCTTTGGTTCGAAGATTTGTGCTCCAGAGGTTCATTCCCTTTTCGAAGCGAGCCAGATAGAAAAGCTTTTCTCCATCCTTGGAAAGGACCGCATCACCCATATTAGAAGAATGGATCGTCAACCTTGACTTTCGTTCCTCGAAACCATCCCAATTGAATTTAATAGGCTTGACCTCTTTTGTTTCTGCCTTATCGGTTTTTGATTTATCACCTGTTTCATCAGAATTTTTAGCTTTTTCGATTTCTTTCAAAAGATCAAACTCATCCTTGCTTAATCGAAATTTGTCCCAAGCCGCCTGATCGAAGAACAGCGTGTACACATCATCTTCATTTCTACCGCTGGTGGCATAACTTCTCAAACCGTCACGATTGGTAAACCAGATCATCTGCTTGCCTTCATTTACCCATTTGGCATTGGTATCTGAATAGCCGCTTTGAGTGAGCATTCGCATTTTTTCCTTCCCGGAAGCATCCAAAAGAACAACTTCAGAATTGGTCATCGTGGGTCTGTAACTTGCCAAAAGCCACTTGCTGTCCGGACTCCAAGTGTAATATTGGTCACCATCTCGCATGTGAAACAATAGTTCAGGACCCATGAGAGTAACTGAAGTCTTTGCGGCTAAGTCCAAAACTTTCAGGCTTCTGCGACCTTCCACATAGGCTAGTTTTTTTCCATCAGGAGAAAATTTAGGCAGATAGGCATCAGCCTCCAGTTTAACCAATGCTTCCTCCTTGATCAAAGTGGAGGCAAAGAAAAATGGCTCTTCGGCACGAATTTTTGTAGCTTGAAATATTTGCCACTTTCCGTCCCGTTCAGAGGAATAGATGATCGATTTCCCATCTGGAGCAAACTCTACAAATCGCTCCTGCTCTGGAGTGTTGGTAATTCGTTTGGTTAAGGAGCCATCCACTGACGTAACGAATACCTCTCCACGAGCGATAAAGGCTATTTCTTTTCCGTCAGGAGAAAGCGTCATTTCCTGTACGCCCCCATTGATGGCAATGAAATTGTCCGGATTAGAGATTGACTGAGTGGCAATGGATACTTCCAGTTTTTTCGGTTCCTGCCCTTTTTTCAGAGTATAAAGTTCACCGTCAAAGCTGAAACTCATTAGCCCATTATCCGAAATGGAGAGAAACCGCACCGGAAATCCAGAGAATGTTGTCAGAGCTGATGTCTGAGCTGGATTTGAGACTGGCATGCTGTAAACGTTAAAGCTTCCATTTGCCTCGCTTAAGTAGAAAATCTCGGATTCATCAGGTGAAAAAACCGGATTTCGATCTTCTCCATAGAATTTGGTAAGCATGGTATGCTCATTTTTAGCGGCGTCATACATCCAAATGTCTCGGGTGATTCCCGACTGATGATGTTTTCTCCATTCATTTTCACCACCTTTTTTGTCGTGATAGATCATCTTGGAACCATCCTTACTGGTTTGCACATATTCCGCGGGAATCGTCCAAATTTGATCGATACGACCACCTGATTTTGACACTTGATATAATTCAGGCTGAGATCCGGTTGGATATTGACGATGGGCTGCTATATCCATTCGGGCTGCTCCAAAAATGACTTTTTGATCATCTGAACTGAAGTCAAAAGGCATCTCATCTGTGGAATGATATGTCAGGCGAGTAGCATTTCCGCCTGCTGAACTCATGATGAAAACATCAAAATTCCCATAACGATCCGAAGCAAATGCAATCTGCTTTCCATCCGAACTCCAAATCGGCTTGAAGTCATGCGCTTCGTGAAAAGTAAGTTGGGTGGCCTTGCCACCTGAGCTTGGGACTAGGTAAAGATCTCCTTTATAGGTAAAAGCAATTTGGCTTCCATCGGGAGAGATTGCCGGGTAGCGTAACCAATTTGGTGCTGTTTGTGCCAAGACTGAGGAAGCGAAAAGCATTCCTACACCTAGCATTAATGTGAATAGTCGTTTTTCCATAGGGTGTGAAAAGATTTGTTCGAAAGTACTGAAAATATTTGTGCCGCTATTCGCCATTAATGGAATAGCAACGCAACACCATTGCATTATTTATTGGTTGAGAAAGCAATCGTTGGTTTTCATACTACTGAGCGGCAACCTATATTTGCACGCTAATTAAACGACCCTTTTTCAATGAATTCATTTATAGAAGAGCTCAGATGGAGAGGAATGTTGCAGGACATGACTCCGGAGATCGAAGAACACCTCACCAAAGGAATGGCTTCTGCCTATCTGGGTTTTGATCCTACAGCTGACTCGCTTCATATCGGTCATTTGGTCGGTGTGATGACTTTGCTTCATTTCCAACGTGCGGGTCACAAGCCTTTTGCATTGGTAGGCGGTGCAACAGGCATGATCGGAGATCCTTCTTTCAAGTCTTCCGAACGAAACTTATTGGACAAAGTAACTTTGGATCATAATGTAGCTTGTATTCAAAACCAATTGTCCAAGTTCCTTGACTTTTCGGGTGCTAATACTAACAAAGCAGAACTGGTCAATAACTTTGATTGGATGTCTGAATTCTCCTTTCTGGAATTTATTCGGGATGTGGGAAAGCATATCACCGTAAATTACATGATGTCCAAAGACAGCGTAAAACGCCGTCTGGAAGATGGAAATGGGCTTTCTTTTACCGAATTCACTTATCAACTAATCCAAGGCTATGATTTCTATCATCTTTGGAAAAATATGGATTGCTCCATTCAGCTAGGTGGTTCGGATCAATGGGGAAATATCGTCACCGGCACCGAACTCATCCGAAGAATGGGCGGAGGAAGTGCTTATGCCCTAACTGTTCCATTGATTACCAAAGCTGACGGAACCAAGTTTGGCAAAACCGAAGGAGGATCAGTCTGGCTCGATCCGGAGAAGACTTCACCCTATGCTTTTTACCAATTTTGGCTGAATGTCTCTGATGAAGACGCTTCCAAATACATTCGAATTTTCACTGTTCTTGATCAGGAAACAATCGAAAATCTGGAGGCTGCACATGTACAAGCACCGCATTTGAGATTGCTGCAAAAAGAAATTGCGAAGCAAGTAACCATGATGGTTCATAGCGAAGCAGACTATGAAATGGCAGTGAAGGCTTCTGAGATACTTTTCGGAAAGTCATCAACTGAAGATTTGGCTTCGCTGGATGAGCGGACATTTTTAGCAGTTTTCGAGGGAGTTCCTCAAGTGCAGCTGAGCAAAACTGAATATGAGTCAGTGGAAAATGTGCTGGATCTATTCGGAGAAAAGACACAGGCACAGATCTTCCCATCCAAAGGTGAAGCCCGAAAGATGATCCAAGGCGGTGGTGTCAGTATCAATAAGGAAAAGCTTGATGATCCAAATGCAAGCTTAAATTTCAACCTCCTTCAAAACAAATATCTTCTGATTCAAAAAGGAAAGAAAAACTATTACATTCTGGAAGTGAAATAATCAATTGACCACCAATCGAAAAGGCCTCAAGTTAAATTTTGAGGCCTTTTTTATTCCGGCCAAACTGAAAATTACCCTGCGTTTTTGACCCTGATTTAATATCTTTGATGTCGACTTTTAAATCTTGGTTTCACAATTATGGCAGGGGAAAAAAATAAAGAAAAACTCATTTTGGATTCAGCAGTTGCACTTTTCACCACAAAGGGATACAATGCTACCCGCATGGAAGATGTCGCTAAACGTGTGGGAATCAGCAAGGGACTCACCTACTTTTATTATAAAAACAAGGAGGATCTTTTCATGGCTTTGACCAAAAAAGCCTTTGATCAGTTTAAGGAAGAATTCAGGGAAGTACTGCGATCAAAAGGCAAGAACGGCTTGGAGATGCTGACTGATTTGATGGAAAAAATCATCAATTTTTCTATCGAACAGCCTGTTTACTACCATGCCATCGTAAACTTTTTGGATGTGTTAAAAAAATACAACGATCGATCTTTGAGAAAAGAAATTGATCCTATGATATTGGATTCCATTCATTTTCACAAACTACTGGAAATCCATCACGAGCCTGTCAAGCTGGGAATGCAAATGGTTTCGCTTGGAATCAAAGATGGAAGTATTAGACCTGAACTGCAGCCCGAAATTACTTTCTATACCGTGTGGAGTATGATTATTGGTTTCGGAAAAATGAGCGGTCTTGTAGGCTTTGAAGGAAAGGAAACCAAAATCAGTGCTGAGGCTTGGAAGATTGGATACATCAAATTGATGCAGGAAATGCTGAGAGGTACTATTCAGGCAAACCGTCCGGCGATCGTCCAGACAAGTCTATTTTAAGACATTAGTATCAAGATTTAAGTATCAAGAAGCAAGACTTTAGACACAAGAAACAAGCGAAAAATTCTAAATAAACAACCCTGAAAGGGTTAAACTTTGAATAGCCCCGTGTGAAACGCGGGGAATTGAAGATATTAAATCAGGAACGACAACCCTGAAAGGGTTGAATAATTTCGGTTAATTTGTAATATATTGTGTTTAGTAAAATCAAGACGTGACATGTCACTAATAACTGAGACTGCCTACTGCAACTCACCACTTACGTTTCATAACTTACAAAGACATAAAAATTAAGAGCCAAGACACTGATATTTTCAATTTCTTGGCTCTTGCTTCTTATCTCTTGTTTCTAATTTCTTCTATGATCTTGATACTAATATCTAGATACTTGATACTAGAAAAATCATCTACTTTTCCAGAGATCTTTCATCTGCTTGCCATTCATGACTAGCACAAATCGGGCAGGATTTGGGATTAAAACAATCCGAACGTCGAGCTTATCAAATTGATCTGACTCTATTGGAACACCTACTTTCCCCCCAACTTCATACGTCACAACTCCATTTGCATCAGGCAGCATTTCTTTATAGGCATTTGCCAAATAAGCTGATGGCAGCAAAATATCTGTGTCTGATTTGAGTTTGGAATAAATTTTTTCCAGTTGAGGTTCAAGCACTTCCTCATAAGCTTCATTGAAATCGTCCTCCAAGTCATGTAATTCTTCCTCAAGGTCGTCATAGCTTTCATCGCTATAATCCATCTGACTGAGTTGATTCCTTTTCTGTACGATTTCAGTGAGTTGCTTGTCCAGCTGTTCCCAATTCATTGAATAATCTGTTTGGTTTAAAGTGCAAAGATGACCATTAGTATGTTTTTTACCCGAAAAATATCTGAGAAATTAACTTATCAGTAGAATTTTCCCGTTTCTGCCAGGCTCAGAATAGGCTTCTAAAGCCTCCTTAAATTCTTCCAATTTGAATTTTCCAGCGATATCGATTTTAGAGTTATCATTCATCAAAAAGCCAAAAACCGATCTAAAAGCTTTTCCTCGCTCAGCTTCATTCATCTCTTCCATCCAAGTAGAGAGCCAAAACCCTTCGATTTTCAAATCTTTAAAAATCAACAATCCGCTGTTAATTGGCATATTATCCAAAGCCAAGGCCCCAAAAACCATCATTCTACCTTTTGGTCTAAGGCAAGCCAAAGCTTTTGCACCGAGCATCCCTCCTACTGCATCAAAAATTACATGCACTCCTCCGTCGGTTTTCTCTGGAACAATTTTTTGAATTTTCTCGGATTCAGTATTTATCACCAAGTCTGCTCCCAGGTTTTCTAAAACCTCTTTTTGAGAATCATGACGGACAGTGGCAGCTACTTTGATCCCTTTTGCTTTTGCCATTTGGATAGCAAACTTCCCAAAGGCTGATGCACCAGCAGTTATCAAAAGCCATTCGCCAGATTTTAATCCTGATTTTTCGATCATGCCAAATGCAGTCATCGGATTGACAAAAGCCTGACAAGCCACCTCATCCGGCATGCCATCAGGCACCGGAACCACCATCGCTGCGGGCAGACAAAGATACTCTCTCCAAGTCCCGATAGCAGTGAACATCACGCATGTTCCGGGTTTCACTTTTCCGGCTTCATCACCTTTCTCCACTACTCCACTGGCTTCAAAACCAGCACTGCTTGGGAACTTAGGCGTGATTCCATACATTCCTCGCACAAACATGATGTCTGAAGGATTGATATTCCTGGCGGTCACCCGAATCAAAACTTCATGAGGCTTTGGAGTCGGAATTGGACTATCTACAAGTTGAAGAACTTCTAGAGGTTGGCCGGCTTGTTCAAATAGTAATTCTGTCATTTTGGATTTAGAAATATGATTTTAATCAGACTAATCAAGATCGGTAATGAAAGAAAGTTTTCTCTCAGGCAAATTTTCCTATCTTAAGGTTCAATATAAACCTAAACATATGGATTTGTCCACTGTTTTTTCCCTTCATGGAAAAGTAGCTCTAATTACGGGAGCAAGTAAAGGAATTGGTTTCTCTATAGCTGAAATTTTCGCAGCGGCAGGAGCCAAAGTTGTCATCAGTAGCCGAAAACAGAACTTGCTGGATGAAATGGCAGATCAGCTGAAAAGCAAAGGATATGAAGTCACAGGAATTGCATGTAATGTGGGGAATATGGAAGAATTGCCGCTTCTGGTTGAAAAAACCGTAGAAAAATATGGATCAATCGACATCTTAGTAAATAATGCAGCCTCCAATCCGGTTTTTGGACCTGTCCATGAAACGACCCTGGAAGCTTTTGACAAAATCATGGCTGTGAATGTCAAAGCACCTTTTGAACTTTGTAGGCTTTGCTTCCCATATCTCAGAAGATCCTCCGGAGCTTCGGTCATCAATATCAGTTCGATTGGTGGGATTTCACCTGAACATGGATTAGGGATTTATTCAGTTTCAAAAGCTGCTTTAATTTCATTGACAAAGGTGTTTGCCAAAGAATGGGGTGAAGCCAAAATCCGTGTCAATGCAATATGTCCTGGTTTAATTCAGACCAAATTTTCAGAAGCACTTTGGTCTAATGATAAAATTATGAATATGATCATGAAGCAGTTGGCAATCAAGCGTGCCGGCACCTCCGAAGAAATCGGTGCCATGGCGCTCTTCCTTGCTGCATCCGCTTCCTCCTACACCACAGGAGCGGTCTTTACCGCCGACGGTGGTTTTACGATTTAATTCTTACTCATGCATTCCACCCACAATTTCCCTCAGGAAGATTTAAAAAGACTTCTTGATCAGTATAGCGACTTCGTCAAAAAGGAGCTTTTCCCAATCGATTTGAAAGTCGTAACAGGTCCATTTCGCTCCTACCTTCCACAGCTTGAAGCACTTCGATCAAAAGCTAAAACTCTTGGACTTTTTGCACCTCATCTCTCAAGAGAGGACGGTGGTATTGGGTTGAATCTTGTTCAATTTGCTCAGGTTTCTGAAATTTTAGGCCAAAGTCCAATCGGTCATTATGTATTCAATTGTAATGCGCCGGATATCGGAAACATGGAATTGCTTCACCTTTTTGGCTCGGATGAGCAAAAAAAAACATGGCTAAAACCACTTCAGGAAGGTAAAATCCGAAGTTGCTTTGCTATGACTGAACCTGAGCACGCAGGCAGTAATCCAATCAATATGAGTACGACCGCTGTTCGAGAAGGAGATGTTTACCGAATCAACGGACATAAATGGTTTACTACAGCAGCTGATGGAGCGAGATTTACAATTGTGATGGCTGTAACAAATCCTGAAGCAGAATCACCCTATCAACGAGCAAGTATGATTATCGTCCCTTTGGACAATCCGGGCTATAAATTTATCCGAAATATTCCCATCATGGGCGAGGCTGGAGAAGATTATATGTCACATGCTGAAATACGATTTGAGAATTGCCTAATACCAGTCACAAATCTTATCGGTGCTGAAGGGCAGGGTTTTGCTCTCGCGCAGGAAAGACTAGGACCGGGAAGAATCCATCATTGCATGCGTTGGATTGGAATCTGTGAGCGAGTATTTGATCTGATGTGCAAACGTGCAGTTTCGAGAGAACTGGATCATGGAAAACCATTGGCTGACAAGCAAACCATCCAAAACTGGATTGCAGAAAGTCGGGCAGAAATCAAAGCAAGTCGTTTAATGGTGCTCGACACGGCTGAAAAAATGCAGGAATATGGCGCAAAAGCTGTTCGTGAGGACATTTCCACCATCAAATTTTTTGTGGCAGATGTCCTGATGAAGGTTATCGACCGGGCGATTCAGGTTCATGGTGCCTTGGGAATTACCGATGACACCTTACTTTCATTTTGGTATCGGCATGAGCGCGGAGCAAGGATTTATGACGGTCCGGATGAAGTTCATAAATCCGCTTTGGCAAGAAGTATTCTGAAAAACTATCGTTCCCATGGCTAATTTATTAGATTTTTCAAATTTCAAGATCCATCTATCCGAAAAGCTATCCTGTGACACCAATTCTGTAGATATCACTCAAATCGCCGGTGGCTTTTCTAATTTGACTTTTTTGGTCCAAACCTCATTGGGAAAATTTGCGATGAGAAGAGCTCCATTCGGAGAAAAAATCAGCAAAGCCCATGACATGGGCAGAGAATATCAGGTCCTTGAAGCCCTTCAAAAAGCCGGTTATAAGAAAGCTCCAAAGCCAATCTTACTTTTTGAGGATCAACAAGGCAATGAAGCTCCTCTCCTAGTCATGGAGTTTGTGGAAGGCTATGTTTTGAGGAATAAGCCCAATCCAGAGGTTTCATTGAATGAAGATGATTTTAGAAAGCTTTCTGAAAACACGCTGGACAGTTTGATCGAACTCCATTCTCTTGAATTGGAAACATCTGGATTAATAAATCTCGGAAAACCTGAAGGCTATGTGGAGCGACAAATCTCCGGCTGGACGGATCGATATGAAAGGGCTAAAACCAATGAACTGCCAGAAATGGAAAAAGTCGCACTATGGCTCAAGGCTAATATTCCAAAAAAGGAAAATGTCGGATTTATTCATAATGATTATAAATATGATAATTTGGTCCTAGATCGAGATGCCAAAACTGAAATAAAAGCAGTACTCGACTGGGAAATGGCAACTGTTGGCGATCCATTGATGGATTTAGGGACATCGTTAGCCTATTGGGCGCAAGCTGATGATCCTGAAATTCTGAAAATGTTTAATTTGACGCATTTACCTGGAAATATGACTCGATCCGAGGTGATTCGCTATTACGACTTACGCGGCTCTTTTGACCTTGGGAACATCTTGTTTTATTATGTTTTTGGACTTTTCAAAGTTGGAGTCATTGCGCAGCAGATTTACAAGCGATTCAGGCAAGGATTCACAAATGACCCAAGATTTGCCGCATTAATTCATGTAGTGGAAGCCGCTGGAAAAATGGCAGAGAAAAGCATTCTTAACGAAAAAATCTAATTCAAATGACGATCAAAAACATCTGCATTCTAGGCGCAGGAACACTGGGTTCTAGAGTTGCATTACAAGCTGCAATTTCAGGATACAACGTCACAGTCTATGACATCCATCAGAAATCTTTGGATTTCGCTCTTGCCACGATGAAAAAGATCCTGCGCCAATTATTCAAAGCAGGTCAAATCCAAGAAGGTGATGATCAAGAAATTCTTGCCCGAGTGAAGTTCACCATGGACCCAATTGCAGCTGTGAAAGATGCCGACTTTATCAATGAGAGCGTGACAGAAGAGGCTGATATCAAGAAGAAAGTTTGGAAACAATTTGGAGAAATCGCTCCGGAGAAAACCATTTTTACTACCAATACTTCCTACATGCTAGCGTCAATGTTTGCTGGAGACTCTGGAAGACCAGAGCGATTTTGTGCATTCCACTTTCATGATGTTTTTTATTCACGGGTAGTCGATATCATGCCTCATCCGGGGACAGACCCAGCATTAATTCCAATTTTGGAAGATTTAGGCAGAAAACTGAATCAAGTTCCGGTCATTCTGAAAAAGGAAAATCCAGGCTATATCTTCAATACCATGCTGATGGCCTTACTGGGAGCTGCTGGAAAGTTATTGACTGCAGAAGTAGCATCCATCGAGGACATCGACCGATCTTGGATGGTCAATTTTCACATGCCCATGGGTCCCTTTGGAATTCTGGATTCGATCGGATTGGATACGGCTTGGCATGTGACTCACAAAATGCCTGATCGAGCTTCGATCGCTTTTGCTGCTTTGCTTAAAACATATATTGATCAAGGCAAACTTGGAGAGAAAACAGGTGAAGGATTCTATACTTATCCTAGCCCCACATACAAAGCGCAGGATTTTGTAAAGTAAATCCAAAAAAGGGCCTTTCACCGTAATTAAAGATACTTTACATTCATTCCATGCTTAAAGTATTACTGACCCTTTCCCTTTTGTCCACTTCATTCTTGGTTTTGGCTCAAAAAGTTGAAGTCAATTCTGTCAATAATTTCCCCATCTCAATCCATGCTGATTCAGAAATTTTAGATTTGGAAAGCGATTTTGTACCGCTTGAAACAATCCTTTCAAATCGTAACTCCTATGAATTCACTCCACTAACGAGTCCCAACACGAACCTAGGTTTCACTAAAAATCATTTTTGGGTCAAGTTCACGCTTAGCAATAACTCAAAGTATTCTAAGAAAATATTTTTGGAAACAGCAAGGCCAATCACTGATATAGCAAATCTTTACCAAATCAATCAGTCAGGGGTAATCTCTTTGCAGGAAAATGGTGATATGACCCCTTTTTCAGCTAGGAAGTTGGAGCACAGAAAGCTAATTTTCCCTATTGAATTAGAAGGCAATTCAGACATCCAATTTTATCTTCATCTGTCAAGTGATGGGGAGGCTATCAATTTGCCCCTCATTTTGCATGACGACTTTTCATTAATCAAAGCCACCTTCCAAGATCAATTGGTATTTGGCTTTTTTTATGGCCTATTGGCCTTGGCAGCCCTTATTTACTTGTTTTTTTATTTTGGAATTGGCGAGAAAAGTTTTCTCCTCTATTCATTTTATGTGCTCTCGGTCGCCTTACTTCATGCATCTTTGGACGGTTACTTTTTCCAGTATATAGCCAAAGATCCTGGATGGTTTACGGATCGAAGTATCTTGATTTTTGCGACCATTTCTGCAATTTTATTTGGAAAATATACCCAAGAATTCATCCACTTAAAGAGCTTCTCAAAATCATTAAATAAGACTTTCAATGTTATAATTATAGGTTTGTTATTCGTTTTAGTCGGGATTTTAATAGTCAATGCAGGAAGACCGCTTTATTATCCGTTGGTCAATGCACTGGCATTATTGCTCACTCTTCTTTGCGTATATGCTGTCACTATCAGCATCCTCAAAAAACAACCGGTTGATCTATTTTTTGCTTTAGGTATTAGCTCCTTGACTATTGGGTTTGTCATGTTGATCCTCACAAATTTTGGCTTGATTCCACTAACTTTTATTTCTGAAAATTCAGCTAAAATCGGAACTGGCTTCGAAATAATTTTTCTATCACTTTCGATGGCAAACCGTATTCGGGACCTGCGAAATGAAAAAGAAAAGGCACAAAACCTGGCACTTCAGCGCTCCGAGGAAAGCAACGAAATCAAATCATTTTTCCTTTCCAACATGAGCCATGAGTTGCGCACACCACTCAATGCGATTTTGGGACTTTCGCAGTCGATTATGTCGGAGATTACAGACGAAAAAATTAGAGAAAACCTAGAAGTAATCAAGTATTCATCAATATCGCTTCTGTCCTCAATTGATGACATTCTGGATTACTCAAAAATTGAAAAAGGCGAACTCAACCTCGAAAATAAACCTTTTGACCTCCAAAAGTCTTTAACTGAAATCAAGTCCTTGGCTTATCAGCAAGCGAAAGACAAAGGGCTGACCTTTACTTATGAGGAAAATATCGCACTGCCTAAGCGCCCGATTGGTGATGTCGGCAGGTTCAGTCAGATCCTTAATAATATTCTGAACAATGCCATCAAGTTTACCCCTGCGGGAAAAGTAAAACTGCAAGTGACTAATTTAATCGATGCAGGTGAAAGTCAAATCTTGACCTTTTTAATTTCGGATACTGGAGTTGGGATCAAACCTGAGAAATTGGACCGAATCTTTGAATCTTTTATTCAGGAGCAAATTGACGATAAGCGGAAATTCGGTGGTTTTGGACTGGGATTATGTATCGTTAAAGCATTAACTGATCTATATGGAGGGAATATTTCAATCCAAAGTGAGCTTGGCATTGGAACGACAGTGGAGATAAAACTCCCATTCCAGAAAGCCGAAGAGGAACCTTTGGAATTAATAAAAAAGGATTCTGAGGGGCTCTTGCGAGGCAAATCAATTTTGGTAGTGGAAGACAATCCGGTAAACCAACTGGTGATGAAATCTATCCTTAGAAAATGGAAAGGCATTACGTTTGATTTTGCCGGACATGGCATAGAAGGTTTGGAAAAACTAAACTCCAAATCGTTTGACTTAATCCTGATGGATCTTCAAATGCCAGAAATGGATGGATATGAGGCCACGGAAGCCATTCGAATGGGTCAAGGAGGAAGTCAGCATACCAACATTCCAATCATAGCTGTGACAGCTGATACCACCGAGAAAAGCAAAGTAAGGGCGAATGCCGTAGGAATGGATGATTACATGACCAAACCTGTGGATGCAGAAATATTACTGGAAAAGGTGCTAAAAGCCTTATACCTGGAAAAAATCGAATTGGGTTCGATTAAGCCCTGAAACGAAATTTCAGGTATTTGATCTTTTCTCCTTTGTCAGAAAATAGCTTTTCGTATTTGGTCTTGATACCGTGATGATCATCCTTCATGTCACTCTGATAAAAATCAAAGGTGTAGGCTATAACTTCAATGTCCTCACGTGACTCTACCAGTTCTAAGGTATACTCAAAAAGACCTGTATTGTCTGTTTTGAAATGTACTATTCCGGTAGATTTAACCATACTGTGGTACATATCCAAAAATCGGGGGGATGTCAAACGCCGCTTCTCATCGCCATCTCTCGGAAACGGATCAGGGAACGTAATCCAAAGTTCGGAGATCTCACCTTCAGCAAAAAACTGATCCAAATTCTGAATTTGGGTACGGAGAAAAGCTACATTGGTAATTCCCTCGGCTGTTGCGGTTGAACTTCCTTTCCAGATTCGACTTCCTTTGATATCTACACCGATAAAATTTTTATTTGGATATTCACGACCCAGACCAACTGTAAATTCCCCGCGACCACAGGCCAACTCTACTACAATCGGATTATCGTTTTGGAATTGCTTTTCGTTCCAATGGCCTTTGATCTCTTCAAAAATTGGTTTGCCAGCCTGGACCACATTTGGGTTTACCTCGTTTTCGGCGAAGCGAACCATCTTTTTTCTACTCATTTAAAGCTCGTCGATTTCTGCGACCACAAAAGTACTCCCTCCCACAAATATTAGGTCATCCGTCCCTGCATTTTTTCTAGCGAAGGTTAAAGCTTCATTGACCTTTGGAATAGTTTCTCCCTTTAAACCAAATTCAGCAGCTTTCTCAGCCAGTAGATTAGCAGCGAGAGCTCTTGGTATATCCGCTTGGCAAAAAATATAATTCGCTTCTTTTGGAAGCATTGCTAAAATTTTTGAAATGTCTTTATCCTGAACCATCCCGATTACCATCCAAAGTTTTTCAAAATTATATGTTTCGAGCTGAGCCAGTATTTCCCTAATCCCAGGTTCATTGTGACCGGTATCAGCGATAATAATAGGATTTTCTCCTAATATCTGCCATCTACCTTTCAATCCTGTCAAAGTTGCGACTTCTGAAAGACCCTTCATTAAGGCTTCTTCAGAAATAATCCAGCCTTGATTTCTCATTTGATTTATAGCCTCCAGGATTCCGGGAAGGTTAAATCGCTGATAATTTCCCAATAGCCCAAAGTCTAGGTTTAAGGCTTTTTGTTTACTCTTCACCAGGAACTCAGCCACAAGTTTTTCTCCATTTCTCTTTTCTCCCAATTGAGTGATCTCAAAATTTTCTTCTGCAAAAACAATCGGAGCATTCATCTCGGTCGCGATCTGTTGAAAAACAGAAGTCGTTTCAACCTGAGTTTGACTGATCACTACAGGTATTTCCGGCTTGATGATTCCTGCTTTTTCAGCTGCGATTTCAGGAAGTGTTTCTCCCAAATACTGCATGTGGTCATACCCAATATTGGTGATCAGGCTGAGTTCGGGGATGATCACATTCGTGCTATCCAGCCTTCCTCCCATTCCCACCTCAATGATGGCAATGTCTACTTTCTGCTGCGCAAAATACCAGAAAGCCATTCCCACCGTCATTTCGAAGAAACTCGGTTTCAGTTCATCCAAGAAGTCCTTGTTTTCTACAACGAATCGAACTACAGAATCTTCGGTGATTTCTTCACCATCAATGCGTATACGCTCGGTGAATGATTTGAGATGTGGTGAAGTATAAAGGCCTGTTTTGTATCCAGCTGACTGAAAAATTGCAGCTAAAGTATGCGAAGTACTTCCTTTTCCGTTGGTTCCTGCGATATGAATTGACTTGAATTTAAGCTCAGGATTATCCAGATGAGAACATAGCTTCAGCGTGTTATCCAAGTCGCTTTTATAGGCCGATGCTCCTACCCGCTGAAACATGGGCAGGGAATTGAACAAATAATCCAGCGTCTCCTGGTAATTCATCTATTAATCAACCTTGATGATAAAGGTAATTTTCCCAGTTGAAAAATCCGCAGCTGCTCCACTTTGCTTTCTGAAACTGATCTGATTGACTACCTGACGATAATAAGCCAGGACATCATTGGAGACATTGTACTCCAAAGGAACGGCTTGGACAACCTTTCCAGCATCATCGATAGTAATTTTGAATACTATTCGACCATTTCTGGTAGAGACACGGTCATTGATAACCGGTCGGGACGCGAAATCCCATCCCGCTAAATCTAAGCTGTATCCTGCACCTGAATTAGCACCTTTTCCAGTACCCTCACCCATTACTGCACGACCATCAACGGTACCGGTTGGTTTGCCTTCGTCTCCTTTTGCATTGGAAGTACCCTGAGCACCACCTGAGGCGGGCTGTGTGCCTTTTCCGGCCGTTCCACCTGCACCCATCACTGCTCGCTGATCAATTTTTGGTTGTTCAGGTGCTTTTTGCGTGGTAGCTTCAGCTTCCGATTTAGCAGGAGTGGTGACTGTTTTTGTTGGTTCAGCTTTGGTAGGTTCTGGCTTTTTTGTTTCTACAGCGGCTTTTTCTTCACCCTTGATTGGAGAAGGTTTGGTAGTCACAGCTTGATTTGCAGCAGGCTTGGCAGCTTCTTTAGGTTTGGCTGTTTCAGTTTTTGGACTTGGTGCTGGAGTAGCTGGTTTAGTGACCGCAGGGGCAATTTCTCCAGGGGCAGCCGCTTCAGTCACATTAGTTTTTACTTCAGATGGGGCATTTGGACTGTTTCGATCACCTGAACCGGTCTCAGTAAAGCCTAGATTTAACTCTAAACCAAAAGTAGGTAGAGGTGGAACCGGCTGCTTCCAAACTACAATAAAATAGAACGCCAGAATCAAAAGAACATTCAGTACAATCGTGATGATTGCTGATTTTCTTTTGCTGTCTTTTTCGACTTCGTCTGTGTTCCAGGTTTGCATGATTAGTACGGTTTAGTTGCAATGGAGACATTGGCCTCTAATCCAGCCGCTATTCCTCCGATCTCTACTAAGTATTCAACGGGAACTTCCTTGTCAATGTGCAAAACAACTTGACCTTTTTTCCCCGCAAGCAAGGAAGTCAACTCTGCTTTGATCTGATCTCGACCGACTACTCGGTCATTGACAGAGTATTTTAGATCCTTTGTCACAGTGACAGAAACTTCCTGAAGGATGATATCTGAAGTCTCGCTTGAAGGTAAATTCACTGGTAGTCCAGATGGTGTAATAAAGGAGGAAGTCAACATGAAAAAGATCAACAACAGAAATATAATATCTGTCATGGATGACATGCTGAATGCCGGGTCTACCTTATTTTTTGACTGAAGTCCCATGATTACTTATCTTGAAGAAGGTCAATAAACTCCACCGAAGTGTATTCCATATTGTGGACCAATTTGGAAACCTGAGTCACAAGGTAATTGTAGCCTAAGTAGGCAATAATACCTACCACCAAACCGGCAGCCGTCGTGATCATAGCCTCATAGATACCCATAGAAAGGAGCTTCGGAGAAACCATTCCCTCCTCTTGTGCAATAGCGATGAAGGCTTGAATCATACCTGTTACGGTACCTAGGAAACCAATCATCGGTGCAGCACCGGAAACGGTAGCTAGAAGTCCCAGATTTTTTTCGAGTTTATAGATCTCGATTTTACCAACATTTTCGATCGATACTTCGATGTTTTTCAGCGGAGAACCGATTCGCTCAATACCTTTTGCTATCATATTCGCAACTGGTGTATTCTCACCTGAGCAAAGCATTCGCGCCTTTTCAACTTGACCGCTTTGAACCAGGATTTTTACCTGATCCATCAAATGGCTTGAAGTCTTGGATGCTTTCTTGAGGGTGATGAGCTTTTCGAAGAAAATGAAAATCGCCAATACAAGTAATATGTATAGCGGAATCATCATGTAACCTCCTTTGATCAATAGATCAAGGAGACCGATGCTTTCTTTGGTGGTACCTGGTACCAATTCATTCAAATTGGATAAACTGTCTGTAGAGAGGGCTTGGAGCAACATATTAATATTTCAAAATCCACAATTCTTCGGTGTATTGAGATTTGATTCGGGTGAGTTCTTCAGCAGCTAAATTAAAACTTCCAAACTTTGATAGACCAATGCGATAATTTCTACTTCCCTCCTCCGGACTTACCAAGTACATCTCGGGAGTTTTCTCGAAATACTTACTTGCTACCTCGATCGCTAGCTTCTCATTTGGCAAGCTTCCCACAATGATAAAATACTGTGGTCGCTCTGTTTTGGACTCTATTCGAATCAAATTCCCTGATGCTACATTGGCAATAGTTGTACCAGTTTGAGCAGGATTAGAAATATTAGGATTTGAATTATTTATGATTGTTATAGAGTCTTGATTTACAGTTGTTTGATTTTGATCAGTTCTGGTAGATTCTGGATCAATTTCCTGCTTAGTTTCTGATTCTACTATAGTTACATTATCAGCAACTTCAGCCTTTGAAACATTGGTCGGAGACGAATCACGAGACTGGAGTTGCCATACGATGAAAGAGACAATTCCAAAACCCAAGATGAATACTGCCCAAACCCAAGAAGCTGTCTTTTTTTTCTCGGTAGCAATTGGAGTAGCAGGTCTTGGAATTTCAGGTTTTGTTTCGCTTACCTCAGTTTCTGCTTCCCTATTGGAATGGAATCTTACAGGTTCTTCAACCTCTTCTAAATCGACTTCAACAGGTTTTTCCACTTCATTTGAATTCATTTCAACTACATTTTCAACTGAAACTGGTTCAGTCTCCAATTCAGAAATGGAAGGAATTAAAGCGTCCTGCACCTGTTGAACAACAGGTGCAGGGCTAGTTGAAACAATATTTTTTTTAAATGGACTTGACTTGGCACCAAGCGGAGTGACTTCCACAAAGGGAAGACCATAATCCTTAGGATCAGTCCATTGATTGTTTTCAGAATCTCGTGCTGGCATAGTATCGAAGAAAGGCTACGAAACTAACCCAAAAGTGGCGAAAGCCCAACCACTTGACGAACTATCTCAAAATTTGAAACTTGCTCCACCGACCAGTTGAATTCCCCTCACAGGGTAGTTTAACCAACGGGTGTTTTTCCCATTCAGGATATTATTGCCTTCGGCAAAAATTGAAAATCGATCCGTGATCTTGAAATCAGCTTTCAGCTGAAGATCTGCAATGGTTTTTAGATTGACTATCTCGAATGGAGGAGGATTCGAGAAAGCCTCATATTGATATTGTTTCGCTTTCAATCCTCCCATAAAATTCACATTCGCCTGCACCAACAATTTTTCGAAGGGAGTGAATTGATTATTCACCCGTAGTTCCCACAAAGGTCTATGCCAAGCAGCTTGCTGAATATTCAAATCGTATTGGTAAAGATCCAATCGGCTACCAAGCGAATAAAAATCAGAAATCTTGAAGCCTAATTCTGCATTAATGTTGAACACAGTAGACTTGTCATCATACACGATTTCAAATCTCGACGAATCAGCCAACGAATTCACGAAGAAATGCATCTGATTCAATCGACTTACATCGATCCCTGCACGATAATGGAACGCTTCCTGAAACTGTCCTTCTATCCCACCCTCGATCTTGTAATTGTTGATGGTGTTGAGCAGTTGCTCACTCGGACCAAGAAACGGATTTTCGTTGACAAAGCTGAAATAGGTGTTTCGCTGCACATCGCCGGAGAACGCTCCATAGAAACCGAACTCATCTGCAAACTGATAGCTGGCTTTTAGCACCGGAAAAATCCGGAAATCACTTGATTTGTCTGCAATGACATCATTTTCCGAAACCAAGTTTAGGCCAGCTGTAAACTGGAACGCCTCATAGTTGTAAGAAATTCGTGGTCGGATCGAAAAATAGTTTCGATCAACTGAGTAAGTAATGTCTTCAGGATTGGTATGAAAATAATTCAAATCAACCTTACCGGACCAATCCGATTGTGTCCTGAATTTCAAACCAGCTAGAATGCCGACTTCATTTTCTTTGACAGCATAGCTATCCTTAAACGACCTAAAACTGAATTTTCCTTCGTAAGAAATAGGACCTGTTTTTTCAATGTCTCGCAATCCTGCCTCGATTTTGAAGTGATTCAAAATATTATTAGAGGTTTCAAATGGGAGATTTGGATTTTCAAAAAGAACAGGATTCACTCCATAAAAGGAATATTTATCCTGAGCCCAGTTCATCCCACCAAATACCTCAACAGCATCTGTGAAATAACTTCCATCAGCTCCAAAATTGGTGTGGGCCTCTGCACTCTGTTCTGCACCAACCGGACCCTGTCCAAAGCTTTGATGCTTAAATTTAACAGCATAATTAATTGGATCAGCTGTGGTGGACATGTACCGTCCCTCCAAAAGTGGCGATGCAAAATTGCCGTATCCAGCACGAACGAATCCATTGTATAGTTCCCTCCTATCCACACGATATGCCTTGTCTAATGCCGTCGGCTGCAGATTCAATGCAGGAATATTCAAAAAGAACGGCGTAACAGCATAGCTAAACTCACCAATTCCTTTGGGTTGTGGCAAAACAGGGAGGCGCTCAAAGGAACGTGGTTGAGTTGGTACAGTCAAAACCCGATCTTTTCGGATCACGAATTCCTGATCCTGCACAGCACCACGTTGCTGAGTTTGGGCCACAAGCGATGAGTTTCCCAAGGAAAATGCACCGGCAAAGAACATAATTACAGGTAATTTCTTCATGGTTATTTCAGCGTTCTGAGTTTGGCTTGGGCTTCAGCTTTGATTTCAGGATTTGTAGATCGCTCTACAATAGATTCCAGTGTAGCTTTTGCCTGGAAGTCCTCCCCTGTTTTTTGGTAATTGTCAGCAATTAAAAGGAACATTTTGCCATACCAATAATCGTAATCTGCAAAAGGACCTGCACCATCAAAAATGACATCATTTGATTTATTGAAGTCTCCCTTTTCTTGCTGAGAAAGAGCAAGCAGGTATAATCCTTCGGCTCCTTGAATAGTTTTGTGGGCATTTACTAAACTTTGGAGCGTCAATTCTGCTTGAGCTTTTTGATTTAATTCACGCTGTGATTTCGCCTTGGTCAGCAAAGCTTTTGCGGTGGATTCCGGGATAAGCCCATCCAAGGTCATCAGCCGTTCCGCATTGGCAATGGCTATCTGATATTTTCGAGTTTGAAAATTGGCAACCATCAATCCTTGAACCGCTTCAGCTTCTTCTACTCGGCTTCTTGCATTTTGGGAAGCAGATTCCAAGTAAGGAATGGCAGCTGCATAGTTTCCTCTTTCCAATTCGATGATTCCTATTCGCTGCATCGCCCGGGCTCGCTGCGGGGAAGAAGGCTCTTTTTCCAATTGTCTGAAAAAGCTCAGACCTTTCTCCTGATCTCCAGCCTGGAAGTATGCATCCCCGGCAAAATACAAAGCATCCGGCCGCTGCGCAGATTGAGGATAGCTTCTTAGGTAGTTTTCAAAAGCCCGCGCTGCTTGCGTATAATTTTTGTCGAGGTATAGACTCTTTGCAGATTCATATTCGAGCGACTGAACATTTCCACTTCCCGGATTTGCTCCCTTATAACGAGCCAAATAATCTCCAAATTCTGCTGATCTGCCTTGCAAGGCCAAAGTTTCCTGAAGTCCTTTCAATGCAGTCTCAGCATTAGAAGCATTAGGATGGTTGTCCAATATCAACTTATAATCGGCAATCGTCTGATTGTAATTTTGCATGGAAAAATTGGCCACTGCACGGCTTTCCAATGCGAATGGAATAAAAGGGGAATTAGGACGACTGGATATTAGGTCCGAAAACGCACGAGAAGCTTCGCTATATCTCACTTCCTCCAGGTAGATCTGTCCTCTCTGGAACATGGCATCTTCGATATACAAACTACTTGGGAAGCCTGAGATCAGTCTGTCCAAGTTGGACAGTGCTTCATTATTCTGAGATTGGAAGTTTTGAACTACAGCCAATCGATAATAGGCATAGTCCTTACCTGTAGTGGATTCTGAAATTGCCCTCTGAAAAGTAGCTGCAGCCTCACCAAACTTCTTCTGAACATATTGACAATCACCCAATCTCAGCAATGCATCATCGAAATATTGCTTTTCAGAGGCTCCTCTTAGCTTTTCCGTGTAAATTCTGAATTGCTCCTCTGCCTTCGGATAATTTTGGGAGTTGAAATAAGCATAACCCAAACCATAGTGGGTTTTTATCAAATAAGGATGATTGGTAGCAGGGTTTATAGCTCTTAAAGCCTCATAGGATCGTATAGCCTGTGGTAGATTACCATCAGCGGCATTAACCTCCCCTTTCCAAAAGTGTGTCTCCAGTAACAAATCCCGATCTTCAGGAAATGATTGGGATTTGTCTAGCAAGGCTAAAGATTGCTTGAATTTCTGATCTCGGTAATAGACCATTGCCTGATAAAAAGCAACTTTTTGATAGGCTGATCTTATTCTTGGGGACTTATTCTGAATTTTGTCCATCTGCTCGATGGCTCTTAGGTAATCGCTCGAATTGACCAAAGCCTCGGAAAGCAAAGTCTCCGCTTCCTGTCGGTTTTTTCCCGAAGGGTAAGTTTCCAAATACTCATCCAAGGCAGAAATTGCTGTGGAGAAAGTCCCACGTTGAAGATTGGTTTTTGCAAAGTTAAAAAGCGATTCTTCCTGAATTTGTTTGTTGAAACTCGATTTGGAAGCTGCCTGAAAACTTGTTGCTGCAAACTGGTAATTATCCAGTTTGAGATAAGCATGTCCTAAATAATAACTGGAGGACTGACCAATTTCATCTGTTGATGAAGCCGAAACTTTCAAATAGTCTGTGGCTCGTTGATAATTCCCGATTTCAAAAAATGAAATACCTGCCTTGTAGACCTCCTCACGGGAAAGCACCCCTTTTTTGGCATTAATGAAAGCATCGTAGTTTTTAGATGCATTTGCAAAATCCCGCTTGGCATAATAAGCCTCCGCTAGATACAGGTTGATTGTTTCCTTTCGATCTAAGTTTTGACCTGAAGCTAATAGGGGCACGGCATAGCTAATTACTTGATCGTAATTTCCTTCTTTATAATAGAGAGCAGTCAACAGATACGGAACTTTAGTCGCATAAAAGGAGGATTTCCCAGCTGCCTGAAGATCTGCGATTGCTTTGGCATTATTTCCAGCTTCCATCGCAATGAAACCGCTGTAATAATAGGCATCTGCGCTAATTGGTTGATTAAGTGCTTTAGCCTGATCAAAAAACGGAGCTGCAGCTCCATTATTTTTCAGTTGAAAATAGGAATAGCCTTGCTTAAAAAGCACGTCTGCTTTATTTGCATCAGAGAGACTGTTGGATTTCACCAAGGAATATCCCTCTATTGCCTCTTTATAATTTTTTTTGTAAAAGAAATGATCGCCTAGATAAAGTCCGGCTGTAGTAACTGTCGGATGGTTTCCATTTTCTAAAATGTAGGATTTCATCAATCCAGCACCATCAGGGCTTTCTATTTCCAAGGCAGCCATAGCTCGATTGAGTTCAGCTGACTTCTGCTGCTCACCATTCAGGTTTTGATTGAGTAAGCGACTGTTGTCGTAGAGAGAAGCTGAAAATAATTGCTTGTCAAAAAGCTCCAGATTGTAATCCAACGCCTGCTGGGATCCTGTCTGATGAAGTGTGGATTGAGAAATAGCATCTACACTTAAGGCCAGTCCTGCAAGTAGCACCAGGTAGTATTTCATCTATTATAGTTGGTTTTTAACGGTCAGATTGCCTGTCCCGTCCGCCGCGGCTGATCGGGAGAATTTCGCATAGTCAATTATCATGCTTCTGTGTGACGCTTGATTCCTGCTTGATTGCATAGTTTGCTTTTGGATAATCAGTGTAAAATTTTGTACACCAGTTCGCGGAGGATTTCACCCTCATTCATGCTTCCGGAGTCTACTCCTTTGAAACGAAGATCTGCCTCTTTGATGAATCCGAACACCTCAATTACCTTGCCTAATTTGTAGTTTCTGGAAGCTGCCAAATATTCCTTAACACCATAAGGATGGACCCCAATTACCCCTGCCAATTGATTTTCCGGTATTGCTCCTGCACGATGGACAAGGGCTACCTTGCTGAAGTAAGTGTACAAAAGCGAAAAAATGGGAATGACCGGATGGGCCTTCGGGTTTTGGATAAAATAATGGATGATCTGATTGGCTTTAATCGCATCTCTGTAGCCAATTGCCTTAGACAATTCAAAGTTGTTGTACTCCTTATTGATCCCAATATATTTTGAAATGTGCTCAGCGGTAAATTTGGTCGGTTCAGAAAAATTGATCAACATCTTCCCTACTTCATTGGAAATTACTTCGAGATTGTTTCCTATCGAATCTCCTAAAAGTTGGGCAGCCTTTCCATCAATCTGATGTCCTAATTCTCTGAAATAACCTTCAATCCACTCATTTAATTTCCAGTCTTTGACCTTCTCTGAATTGACAAAAACGGTCTTTTTATCCAGCTCCTTTTTCAGAGAACCTCTCCCATCCAATTTCTTATGCTTGTGGGCAAAGACAAGAATGGTACTTGGCAAAGGATTGTTGAGATAACTGATAAAAAGTTTCTGCGCATCCTCCTTTCCAAAATCAGGAATGCTTTGAGCTTCTTTTACAATTACGACTTGGCGATCAGCCATCATTGGGAATTTCCTTGCATTACTCAGGATCACATTCACCGGAGAATCCTTTCCATATAGGATCAGTTGGTTGAATCCCTTCTCATGTTCAGCGATGGCATTTTTCTCAATGTAATCGGTAATTAGGTCAATAAAGTAGGGCTCCTCTCCTTCCAAAAAATAGATTGGAGCAAACTTTTTAGCTTTCAGGTCTTTAAGTACTGCGTCGGGTGAATGGGCCATGGATTGTAAAAACTATAAGCTTTAAAGATAACATGCGAAAGTAAACGGGCGAAAAAACAAGGAAAATAATCTTTGGAAAACTATTCTGGGTCTAATTTTGTATTTCTATATAAATAGGAAAAAAATGAGCTTCGAAAAGGGATTGGCACTATATAAAGAAGGAAAATTTGAAGAGGCATTAATTTGTTTTGATCAACTTATCTTAGATCAGTCGGGACAAGTGGAATTTCATCTGTATCGAGGCCGAGTTTTAACCCGAATGGGAAAAGGTGAAGCTGCTCTTGAAGATTTTGATTTGCTTGTTTCTCTGGAACCATACAATACCGATTACATTAGCGACCGAGGAGTGGTGCTACACTTGTTGGGCAGGCATGAGGAAGCACTAAGCGAACTTGACCGAGCGACGAATTTGGATCCAAAAAACCCTTATCGATACAGTAGTCGGGCATTTTTGAAGGATCGTCTCGGAGATTTCACAGGGGCTATCGAGGATTATGAAAAAGCCATTGAACTGGATCCCGAAGACGCTGTCGCCTATAATAATAAAGGTATAGTGGAAGAGAAAATGGGGAACATAGCCCGTTCCAAAAAAAGTTTTGAAAAGGCGGATGATCTAATTGGGTACAAACCCAAAGCTGACGATTCAATGCCTACAATTGGAAGAAATGAATCAGAGAAACCAGCATTTGAAATGCCTGATTTCAGTGCAACAAACCCAAGTAAGCAAGTTAATTCCACACATTTTCTTCAGATAGTGAAAGATTTGTTTGGAAAAACTGAGACGAGAAAAGAATTCCTTCTCTTCCTCAAAGGCTTATTTTCAAAGAAAAAGTCCTAAAAGGACTTGATCACCCAAAGAGGCTTAGTCAAAAAATAGGACATTTTTTTAGATAAGTTTTTGGAAAAAATCTGATCAAAAAAACTCTTCTTTTTACTTAAAGTCACCAGCATGTCTCCTTTTGCCACTTGCAAGTAATTTTCCAATCCCAAAGCAAGATCGTCCCGATAGGATTTAAGTACATAATTGATTTTTTCATAGCGGACAAATGGCTTAATCTCATCGACCATCACCATGTGAAGCGATTTGTCAATCGCTTTTTGACTGGAAGATACATGGACCAGATCAATTTCAGAATCAAAAAAACTTGCCATTTCTACCACTTTTTGAATAGCCAGTTTGTCCTCCTCGAGGTAATCTGAAGCAAAAACAAACTTTCTGGGACGCTTAAAGAACACCTTTCTGGGGACGATAATTATATCTCGATCCGACTGTTCTACCATTTGACTTGCCCTGCTTCCTATAATATTAGAGCGTAGCTCATTCATTCCTTCAGTCCCTGCTACAATCAAATCGGCATCAATTTCTTTTGCGTATTCTAGTGCACCATTTACTATTTTTCCCGCTCGAATCACAATTTCACAACCTCCCAAACCATTCATAAGGCTTTCTTCCATCACAGCACGCTGAAGATTTTTTAACTTTTCCTCTAAAAATTCAACCTGATATTTTCCCTCAGAATCCATGGGTGATAATTTCAGATAATCTTCTCGGTTGAGTACATGAAAAAGTATTAAGACAGCATTGAATTTTTCGCCCAATCTGGCTGCATATTCTATTGCATTCAGGGAGCACTCCGAAAAATCTGTAGGACAAAGGATTTTGAAAGTCTTTTCCATTTTCTAAAAATCAATAGCCTTTTTGACGGTTTACGAGATTCAGAAGTGGCTGGTTAGCCTTTAATCTCCTGAAATTTTCAATTATCTGCGGACTGGCTGCAAGAGGATTTGTCACACTGGCGATATGAGGCGTAATCTGAATCTTACCCTCCTCCCAAAACGAATGATCCCCCGGAAGTGGTTCCGTTCGATACACATCTAAAAGTGCGCCTGATAAGAATCCCGATTCCAAAGCAGGGATCAAATCTTCTTCGACCAAATGCTTACCTCTTGCCACGTTGATTAAGTAAGTGCCTGGTTTACACTTTCTGAAAAATGACAGATTGAGAATATTTTCTGTATCAGGGGTCAAAGGCAGGAGACAAACCAACACATTGATTTCATTCAGAAAATCCTGAAGATGATTTTTAGAAAAATAAGGATGTGGAAAATCATCTTTCTCAGTAAAACCAAAACCGAAAACCGAAAACCCCATATAGCTCAATTTATCCAAGACATCTCCGCCGAGCGCTCCAACTCCCATCACTCCTACTTTCACTGGAATTTCAGGATTTGACATATCCCAGACTTTGTGCTTTTGATCGGCTTGATACCGAGTAATTTGACGGTGAAAGTTCAGTACACCCATGATTACATAATTTGTCATGGACCAAGTCAACTTTTCATCGACAATTCGAACGATTGGCATAGATTCTGGTACTGCGGAATCACTCAGAATATGATCAACACCGGCTCCAAGCGAACTGATTAATTTAAGATTGGGAAAAGTGCTGAGGTATCCTGGAGGATGCTGCCAAAGCAAAGCCATTTCCACTTCTTCAGGTCTGTCAATGTTAGGGTAAACCTGAATATTGATATCAGGCTGATGAAAAGTAAGGGCCTCGATCCATACTTGCGGATCGCGTCCCGGGCTGATTATTGCTAGGCTCATACTTGGTGCTTTTGGGTTGCAATAGTAAAAATACCAAGTTCAAAACTGCTACAAAGTCCACTAGTCAAAAAAGCTAGATCGATTTGGAAAAAGGACCGAAAAAAAAGAAAATTGCTCACCATGATTGGACCTTCGCAATCCTGATAAAAATTTAAAATTAACTACTTAAGAAAATGAACAACAAAAACTATTTAGCCATTCTGACTTTTTTCATGGTCAGTTTTGCCGGCTTTGCTCAGCAAATCCAAATGCCTCAGGCCAGCCCGAGTGCCAAAATCATCCAAAAAGTAGGACTGACAGATGTGACCGTTGATTATAGTCGACCAAGCACAAAGGGCCGTAAGATTTTTGGAGAGCTTGTCCCTTACGGAGAAGTATGGAGAACTGGAGCTAACGCGGCCACGGTTTTCACATTTTCTACAGATGTGACCATTGGCAGACAAAATGTTCCGGCAGGGTCTTATGCGCTTTATGCAATTCCCGGCAAAAACGACTGGACTATCATTCTAAGTAAAAACACAAAGCTGTGGGGTGCAATAGGCTATAACAAAGCTGAAGATCAGGTAAGATTCGAAGTGGAATCCACCAAAACCAGCAAAAAGTATGAAACCTTCGAAATTGCCTTTAACAATTTCACCGACAACAGTGCGGATGTGTCAATGAAATGGGAAAATACGCGGGTTGATTTCAAAATTCAAACTGAAGTCGATCCCCTGGTCATGGCTGATATCAAGAAGCTGGTGATTGACACCGAGACAAATGATCCTGGACTTCTCTTTCAGGCGGCTAGTTACTATTTTTCAAATTCCAAAGATATGAATCAGGCCTATGCTTGGGTCAAAACCTCTACAGACAATGATCCTAAATATTGGACTGTTCACTTGAGAGCAAAAATTGAAGCAGCTTTAGGAATGAGAACAGAAGCACTAGCTTCTGCTAACAAATCCAAGGCGATGGCAGTGGAAGCTAAAAATCCGGATTACATTGCTTTAAATGATCGACTGATTAAGTCGATTAGGTAATTTTATTTTGATTCAATGAGAGGTCTTCAATTTAATTTTTGAAGACCTTTTTTATTTCCCTGAATAGAAGAATTATAAATCTCTACCCCTACTCGATCGATATGAGATTTCAACTCTTCATTTGTAATCCGATTAAAATCAATTAAATCTATTTGGTAAAGCAAACCCAAATCATCAAGATCAGCCTTTAAATCTAAAAATCTTCGAAATGATATTCCTTCGGTAAAAATCGCAAGATCTATATCTGAGTTTGGTCTGAACGTTCCTATAGCTCTTGACCCAAAAAGGACCAATCGATCTACCTGATAATATTGAAATACATCAATTATTTCTTCCCAAACAGAATTATCTATCCCATATCTCATTTCTCAAATAAGTTTCCTGTTTTCCAGAACGTTCTTCTTCAAGTTTTTCCTTGAGAAACTCAAATAGAAAAACGTATTCTGATTTAATATCTTCATAGATCACCATGGCAGTTCCGCTATAATAAGTATGAGAAGTCAATTCCCTACTTTTTTTCAACCTTCTCCATCCTTCTGGATTGTCAATTAATCCGAGTTCGAATGCTTGCTTAAGAACCGCGCCAGGTCCACCAATATCGAGGTAACCTCTTTTTTTAATTACATCTTGAAGAGTTTTCCAAGAAAGTTCATAGGTATATTCAAACCGTTGGATTAAACCTTCAATTTCTAATTCGGAGAGGGATTCCGCGCTAGAAAGATCAATAGCCTCATTGAGCTTGCTAAATGCTTTATTAAAATTTTCAAACCGCTGTTCCCATCTAATATCGTTTGACATAGGTTCTTTTTAACTTAAATCTAAACAATCAGAATTTATACTTTCATCTTTTGCCCAAAATTGGCTGCAAAATCGAAGCGAAAAGCATCACTGCAATGCAACCTATTGCATTGTACCAAAGAAATCCGATATCCCATTGAAAACCCAGAATACCCGTTCCATTTCTAAAATGAACCAAGAGAATTAAAGCTTGGGAAAGCAAAGCAGCAATAAAAACTGCTCTTCCTTTTACAAATTTCATAAAGAATCCAACGATAAAAACCCCTAGAATTGTTCCGTAAAATAGCGAGCCCAAAAGGTTCACAGCTTGGATTAGGTTTTCAAAAAGAGAAGCATAAGTCGCAAAAAGAATAGCTCCAATCCCCCAAAAAGCTGTAAAAACTCTGGAAGAAATCACATAATGGGCATCGCTTGCATCCTTTTTTATAGATCGCTTATACAAATCAATGGTACTCGTCGATCCCAATGCATTCAGTTCCGAGGAAGAGGAAGACATCGCTGCTGAGAAGATCACAGCAAAGAGTAAACCTACGATACCCTTTGGCAAATAATCCATCACGAAACGCATAAATACATAATCTGTATCCCTTGTCTCTGCGGCTGGATCATTTGAAACAATCAAAGCTTTTACTTCGTCCCGAATTCCATTTTGCTCGGCTTTAATTTCTCTGATTTGGTTTTGAATCAAGTCCACTCGATCAGTTTCATCAGCGTCAATGGCACCAAGCATTTCCTGATAGGCTAATTTCCCGGACTCAAAGTTGGATTGATACTTTTCCTCGAGTACTTCAAATTGAGGAGCATATTCACTTTGCCTGAGTTTGTCTGTCTGAACGGTATTGAATATTACAGGGGGTTGGATAAACTGGTAAAAGACAAATACCATCACGCCGATGAAAAGGATCACAAACTGCATCGGGATTTTCAAAAAACCATTCATGATCAAGCCCATCCTGCTTTGAGTCAAGGTTTGACCAGAAAGATAGCGTTGAACTTGGCTTTGGTCCGTGCCGAAATAGCTCAAGAAAAGAAAGACTGCTGCCGTCATTCCAGACCAAACATTATATCGGTCTGCCAAGTCAAACTCAAAACTCACTACATTGAGTTTGTCCATTTTACCCGCCACATGAAGTGCCTCCTGAAAAGATATAGGAAGCATCTGAATGACAATAATTCCAGCCAGAATCATCCCTCCCATCATTACCCCCATTTGCTGTTTTTGGGTGATAGACACAGCCTCGGTGCCTCCAGAGACAGTATAGAGAATGACTAAACAACCGATAAAAATATTAGTCCAAGTAAGATTCCAACCCAAAAGTGTTGACAAGATTATCGCAGGAGCATAAATGGTAATTCCTGCTGCAAGACCCCGCTGAATAATAAAAAGAAGTGCTGTTAAAGTTCTTGTTTTAAGGTCAAATCGATTCTCAAGGTATTCGTATGCGGTATAGACCTTCAGCTTGTAATAGATTGGAATAAAACTCACAGAGATAATAATCATCGCCAGCGGCAAGCCAAAATAAAACTGAATGAATCGCATCCCATCCTCATAAGCTTGCCCTGGAGTGCTCAAAAAAGTAATGGCTGAGGCTTGGGTAGCCATGATGGACAAGCCGATAGCCCACCAATTGGAATTTTTTCCTCTGAGATAGGAATTTAGATCCTTTTTCCCTCTGGTTTTATACACCCCATAAGAGGCAATTGAAAGTAAGGTAACAAATAGGACTATCCAGTCTAGCGTACTCATGCGTAAGCCACTGTTAACCAATAAAACAAGGCAATCATCAACACCAGACTGGCCATTAGCCCCAGATATATTCTATTCCATCGAATTGGCTTTTCCTCCATTTTACTGCTCAATTAGATTGATGAATAATTTGATTGCTCCGGGAACCCCAGCTGGTAATTGCCTGAAAAATGAAATTCCGGAGTAAACAAAAGTACCGTTTCCATATTTACCGACAATCAAAGATCCCTTGCTCGCAGGTTCATCCGGGTCCTGCATGGATAAAGGCGTTTGGTAAGCTGGATCAATTGCTGTGGCAAAGTAAAGTCCCCGTTCCTGAACCCAACCTTTGAAATCCTCCTCTTTCACTTGATTAGGTAAAGTAAGTACCGGACTCGACCAATCTGCTATAACAGGTGATCCCTGAACTGCTACCCGATCTCGACCGATTGTGAATGGATAGGGTCCTATCTGACTAGTCAAAAGGGGCGAACTTGTATTGTATTGAACAATCAGATTTCCTCCCGACCTCACATAACCCATGAGTACTTGCTGGTTTGCAGCCAAAGTTTCATTGGTATTATATGCTCGTATTCCGACTACGAGTGCCTTAAATTGACTCAAATAATCCACTGAATAGTCTTCCGGTCCAATCATGGTTACTTTATATCCCAAGGAAGACAATACTCCAGGTACATCATCACCTGCACCGGGAATGTATCCGATTTTTTCACCTGAAAGCTTCCAATCAGCTTGAATCAAATTAAATGAAGCAGGACTGAAATAGGTCAGGTTAGGAATATGCTTGTAGGAAATCGACTTAGTAAGTTGATTAAAGCTTTTGCCATCAGGTGTAGTAAACCTAGCTGTTACAGTTTTCTTTCCAACTCCATTGGGTAAAAAGGCAACTTTGTAAACTCTCCGTTTTTGTAGGGCTATATCTTCAACGCTTAAAATCCGATACTGGGCACTATCCAATCCTTCAAAACTCAGCTCACCTTCTAAGTATTGATCTCGGAAGCTAACTGTCACGGCTAATGTCGGATCAGCGCCTGAGATTAGAAAAACATTTTCCTTCGAAACCGTCAAATCCACCTCAGGAACAATCACAAAAGGCTGTTTGACTTCTCCATCAACAGGGTCATTAAACTTATATTTTAAAGGAATGGAAACAATAAACGGTTGATTCCCAATACTAAATGATAAATCTCCTGCGGTCGTTTTATCATTAAACGGCATCCCAATCTGATCTTGATTTTGGACATCGTATAAGGCACCGTCGATTGGATTCTCCAGCCAATAAGGTTGAGAATAATTGGTGCCTGTAGGAATTTTAACTGTTACTGGGATTCTTAGCGTCTTGTTATCTTTAAGTTCATCAGAACTGCCATTGAATAAGGTCTCACCAACAGAAATGCTGATTCCATTCACCCCTACTCCAGACGGGTTATTAAGCACTAATTCTGCATTAATTGATTCACCGGGGAAACCTATTTCTTTTCGGATATTAAACTCGAATTCCATACCCATCGCATTAAATATGGCTTGGTCGAGCTTTACTATTTTCTCATTCACCCAAGATTCTTTGCTTTGAAGTCCTCTCAGCGAAGCTCTCAAAGTCAGTAGGCTGGGTATGTTTTTCTCAGGTTGAACAAAGTCAAACTTTGAAATCAATTGTTCGATACTAAGTTTGATTTCTTTCCCTCCCTTGATTGTCTCCCATCGATCCGCTACTCCTTCAAAAGGACCCTGAGCGTAATCCTCGCCATCTACGAGTTGGATGAAATCCTTTGCATCGCCTGTTCCTGCTGTCGCACCAAAACCCTGTGATTTGTGCATAGTTCTGCTGTCTGCGGCGATTTGGTGATAGGTCTCTCCTAGCAGAGGATCATATCCACCCACTTGGAATACATGATATTTTTTACCCTCTTCCGGCTGAAATTCCCCCTGAAAATTGTAAGCATTGAAGAAAATACGCTTCGGCTGCCAAGGTTTAACCCAATTCAATTGCTCGGGAAATGCATCTGATTTTCCGGCAAGCCGAAAAGCTTCTCCTGCCAAGATTGCAGAAGTGGTGTGATGTCCATGAGTCACTCCGGGAATCGTATTGAATCGAGTAATGATGATATCCGGTTGAAACTTACGGATAACCCAAACTACGTCCGCCAAAACCTTTTCTTTCTCCCAGTTTTGAAGTGTTTCTGTCGGATTTTTACTATAACCAAAATCCATCGCTCTAGTAAAAAACTGCCTTCCTCCATCAGTTTCACGCGCTTTGATCAACTCCTGAGTTCTAATTTGTCCTAAATCAATCCCCAGTTCTTTCCCGATGAGATTTTGCCCTCCATCCCCTCGTGTGAGGCTGAGATAAGCCACTTCCGCATGTTCACCATTTACCAAATAGGCGATGAGGCGCGTATTTTCATCATCCGGATGCGCTGCAATGTACAGGACTCTTTTACTCTCCTTAAGTTGAAGTAATTGATGATAGATTTGAGAGGAAGGAATAGACTGCGCAAATGACAGATGACCAATTAGGCCGAAAAATAAGAGTACAAACGCTTGAAGTGCCTTAGGTTTGATCATGATTGATTTTAATTGACGAAGAAAGCTATCTGAATCCATAGGGAAATAAAAATATTTTGTGATTAATGGAAGAATTTCAAGACGGCTAACTCACCTTTTTCCCAGAATTGTATAGCCTAAAGTAAATTCAAAAAAATCTGCCTTTGCTTTATGTGCTTTGATTTGCATTCCAGCTGACAGGTTATTGTTGAATCGATACCTCGCTCCGACTCGCTCATAAAACCAAGAGATCTCTTGATTCAACTCATTACGATACAAATATGCACCTAATCCAATCGGTACAAATATCCGTTCCGTGAGTTGCCATTCCCATGTACCAACGATAGCAAGAGAGGTTTGATCCTTGAATGAAAAAGATTGTTCAGGAAACCGTAATCTCATTCCTTGAGCCCAAAATAAATCCATGCCTAATCCAAGCCGATATTTATAGGCAGGTTCTACCAAATAATTCAATCCCAAACCACCCCTGAAATAGGTCGGATCTCCAATTTCATAATTTCGAATTCCGGTATATAAGGCCAAATTCCAAAAAGACTTAAGCGTTTTTTTTGGAACATCAAGTGAATTTGAAGGTATAGAATTGATATCTCCGAGCTTGATGTTCATCGAAAGATTGAGTGGAAAGAGATTTATCCCAGCATTTGGCTTTTTTGCGGCACCGTTAGAAAAATGCTTCAAACCCAAGCTTGCTTGAAAATCTGTCCGTTCAGAAATTTTGAATCTGGAAGAAAAACCCAGATTAATGTATCCATTTACTCTTGAACCTATGTATTTATTAGCAGGATTTGCAAGTGAATCGTAAGGTTTGAGGTTAAACCCTACTCCTAGCTGTGTGAAGTACCCAAAACTTACACGTCTATTCAGGCCTTTGATTGAAAAAGGAATTTCCATAAATCCATATATGGATTGAGGCATGCCGATTTCCTCATAGTTTTTAAGGGTAGAATTAAATCCGAAACCCATAGTCGGGTAGCGGTAAAGGTAATTAAAAGTGGTATTTGATATTTTCCTCCAGCCAATCTGAAAATCGAGGGCTTTATAATCAACTGCATCCTTTATCTCTTTTCCCCAGTCAGTTCCATTACTTATTAAGGGTCCAGTTTCATATGAAAAGCTAATTGACTTTTGAAATTTTACTTCTTGAGCGAAAAGCAAATTAAACCAAAGAGATAAGGCTAAAGAGCTCCAAATTCTATTCTGAATATTCATTAATCGTCTTCTGATCACTTAGGTACAGAAAAGTATTTATAACTGAAAATAAAAACAAACTTCAAAATACCGGTCGAGCAACTTGCGCAAAAAAAAAGCCAACGCGAAGGTTGGCCTTTTATAAGTGTTTTTGATTTTAGTTTTCCTGCCAGTTGGCACCCAGAAGCTCGGTTAATTTCTTATCCAAAGCTTCCACCTCTGCAGTATTCTTTAATCTATAATGAACCTGATAGAGAATAACCATAATATCTGTATTCTCAGGTCTAATCTTAGAAGCTGCAGCAAAATATTGAGCCGCTTGCTTGTAATTCTCATCGGCTTTTTTACCAACGATTGGAGATTGCTTTTCCCACTCCGCATCAGACAAGTCATTAAGCGTGTTTAGCATTTTAGTTGCCTGCTCAAGCAATAGGGCTCCGGTATAATAATTTCCTTCAAAGAAATTCGGATCTACTTCTACCGTCTTTTTGTAGTCCGCGAGTCCCCCTTCGAGATCCCCAGCTTGCTCTTTCAAATAACCAGATCTCAAAAGAAGACCAGTATTATTCGGATCGTTTGCAAGTGCATCTTTGATCTGAGCCATAGCTTCATCCATTTTGTTGAGTTGAAGCAAAAGCTGTATTTCGTATTCCGCAAGTACCTTATCTGTTGGATATTCCTCTTTCGCTTTAGCTACCAAATCAAAAGCCGCTTCAGGATTTTTGTCTTCAGTACTTAAAATCTGAACTAGGAAATAATAAGTATTGAGCTTATTGTATTCAGGAACTTCAAGAAGATAATTGAAGTGTCTCTTAGCATCCTCATATCTTCCAAGATCATTTGCCAAGAATGCAGCATTGTAGTGGATTGTAGTGTCTTTGAGATCTATTTCTCCTGCCATGTTGAAAAACTCATAGGCCATCTCAGGATCATCATCTGAATAACGCTCGATTCCTTTGTCAAAAGCAAGGTTTTTCAATGTGTAAATTGAATAAGGGCGTAGGTTATCAGGCACTCCTGGAAGGTCATCCTCGTAAATTAGCTTTCCTACACCAGCAGATTTATTACCACCTGCCATTTCTAAAGCTTTTTTGAAAGTTCCAAGTGCAGCTTCCCCTAGTTTCACTGTCTCCATAGTGTTGGAGGAATCAGCACCAAAGATTTTAGACTCTATTTTGGCTTTAAGAAAATGGGTTGCAGGATCGCCACCTGTCTCCGGGTTAGCAGTTGCTGCATCAATAGAAGTTAGAGCAGTACGCAGGTCTCCGGATTTAAATCCTTTTTCTGCATCTCTAACTACTTTTTTTTGTCCAAAAGCAAGGGTAGTTGCCCCAAGCAGGACCATTGAGAGAATTAGCTTTTTCATTCGCGTTTTTATCTTGTTTTTGTTTGGTTATTAGGTTGTTTCTTCCGGTGTTTCAGAAGCTCCGTCTTCAGTGTCAGGAGATTCTGGAGTTTCAATTTCTTCTTCTCTGGAGATTTTCTCCACTGAAGAAATTTCATCACCTTCTCCTACTCTGATCAACTTCACTCCTTGGGTTGCCCGACCCATTACTCTTAACTGATCCATGGAAATTCTAATCGTAATTCCGGACTTATTGATGATCATAAGATCGTCTGAGTCAGTTACTTGTTTGATTGCAACTAATGCTCCGGTTTTATCCGTGACATTCATTGCTTTCACACCTTTTCCACCTCGATTTGTAATTCTGTACTCTTCAAGATCGGAACGTTTTCCATAACCTTTTTCAGAGACTACCAACAGAGATGCATTTTCCTCTGAGGCACAAACCATGCCAATGACATAATCTTTATCTTGATTTAACGTTATGGCCTTCACGCCTGTGGCAGTCCTTCCCATTGGACGAACTGCAGACTCAGGGAAGTGAATTGCTCGGCCTGATTTTGCAGCGATTACAATGTGCTGACGACCATTAGTCATGTTGACATTGACCAACTGATCATCCTCTCTGATATTCAATGCGATGATACCATTGGTACGAGGGCGGCTATATTGCTCAAGGGTAGTTTTCTTAATGATTCCCTTTTTGGTGATCATCACCAAGAAGTGATTATTGAGGTAATCCTGATCTGCCAGGCTTTCCACTTGAATGATTGATCTGATTTTATCATCAGACTCAATATTGATCAAATTTTGAATTGGGCGACCCTTGGAGGTTTTGGACCCTTCTGGAATTGCATAGGTTTTCAGCCAGAATAATTTCCCTTTGTCTGTAAAAATCAAAAGGTAATTGTGCGTAGAAGCGGTAAACAGATATTCTGTAAAATCATCCTCTTTGGTACTGACCCCTTTGGAGCCAACTCCTCCTCTACCTTGAGTTCTGTATTCTGTCAGTGCAGTACGCTTGACGTATCCCTGATGAGAAACGGTGATCACCACTTCTTCATTTGGAATCATATCTTCATAACTGAAATCTTCCGCATTGTGCTCAATCTCAGTACGGCGATCATCCGCATATCTATCCCTTACTTCCTGAAGTTCAGTTTTGATGATTTCCATCCGCTTGTCCTCATTGGCAAGAATTTCTTTCAATTCCTCAATCAAAGCCATGATCTCTTTGTACTCCTGGATAATCTTATCACGCTCCATGCCGGTAAGGCGTTGCAATCTCATATCGAGGATTGCACGAGCTTGAATTTCGCTGAGTTCAAATCGCTCCATTAAGCCATTCCTAGCTGATTCCGGATCCGGTGAACTTCTAATCAAGGAAATGACCTCATCCAAGTGATCGAGAGCAATCAAATAACCTTGTAAGATGTGTGCTCTTTTTTCTGCTTCTCTTAACTCATACTCCGTTCTTCTGACAACCACCTCATGTCGGTGAGCGACATAGTGAACGATAAGATCTTTGAGATTTAAGGTGTAAGGTCGGCCTTTGACCAAGGCCACATTATTAACTGAGAAGGAAGTCTGAAGTGCAGTGTGTTTGTAAAGGTTATTCAAAACCACACTGGATATTGCATCTCTTTTTAATTCATAGACAACTCGCATTCCTGATCTATCCGATTCATCACGAATAGCAGAGATACCGTCTATTTTCTTTTCATTAATTAAGGCAGCGGTTTTCTCCACCATATTTGCCTTGTTGACCATGTATGGAATCTCCGTGATCACAATCATTTCCCGATTGCCACCGTCTTTGATTTCTATATTGGCTTTACCACGAACTACGATTCGACCTCTACCTGTTTCGAATGCTGCTTTCACACCATTGTAACCGTAGATAATACCTCCTGTTGGGAAATCAGGTGCTATGATGAACTTCATCAACTCAGCAATGGTGATATCCTTGTTTTCGATATATGCCACGATTCCGTCAATTACCTCACCCAAATTGTGAGGAGCCATGTTAGTGGCCATGCCCACTGCAATTCCGGAAGCTCCATTCAAGAGCAAAGCAGGAACCTTAGCAGGAAGAACGGTTGGTTCTTTAAGGGAGTCATCAAAGTTGAATTGGAAATCAACAGTTTCCTTATTGATGTCTACCAGTAATTCTTCAGCGATTCGCTTTAGTCTAGCCTCGGTGTAACGCATCGCCGCTGGATTATCTCCATCGATCGAACCAAAGTTACCCTGACCGTCTACCATGGTATATCGTAAAGACCAATCTTGGGCCATACGCACCATTGTTTCGTAAACAGCTGAATCACCATGAGGGTGGTATTTACCTAATACCTCACCGACGATTCTTGCAGACTTTTTATGTGGTTTGTTGTGTAATACTCCAAGTTCCTGCATCCCATAGAGGATACGCCGGTGAACTGGTTTGAGTCCGTCTCGGACATCTGGAAGTGCTCTGGAAACAATGACCGACATCGAATAATCGATGT
This sequence comes from Algoriphagus sp., assembly GCF_046296635.1. GTDB lineage: Bacteria > Bacteroidota > Bacteroidia > Cytophagales > Cyclobacteriaceae > Algoriphagus. The sequence goes on from NZ_JBKBKZ010000001.1 coordinate 466,064, forward strand.
AGGCACCACGCATTTCCTCTTCAATATTTATTGGGATTATGTTCTCGTTTTCTCCTTGAGCCATATACTGCTAATTCGGGGTCGATTAAGGCTGCAAGATAGTAAAAACTGCAAGGTTTCGAAAGTCCAATTCAAACCTTATGCTGGGTCAATCATATTAATACCATTGGCCCACTTTTCTGTTTTGCATGTTAAAAATTGAACTTCCTCTAAATTCAATTCCATTGTGCATGTGCTTCATGACAACGCCACATCCTTGGATTTTGCATCGTTTGGTACCCGGAATCTTGATAGCCATACCTGCTTGTAAGGCATAAACGTTTTGGTCAATATTTTGGAATTCAGAAAAATCAGCTGCCGCATAAGTGAATTTCCTAAACTCTGCCCCTCCCTTCAAAAAGAATTTAGCATATTCTGAAAAATCATATTCAACCCGCATTGACAGCCCATAATAAGGATCTCCCGATACTGCCAATCTGGGCACGTAGGGAACAGACCCTTGTAAAAGTTCTTGATCTATCGAACTTTTCAATTTCATACTTCCATATTCTCCCTCCAATAGAAATCGCCAAGGGTAATTTTGTCTGGCTCGCTGTCTAAGTTCAGATTGCATGTAGAGGTTGTTTGAACTATACCTTCTATACTTCCACTTCAAGACGCTTTGGCGACGCTTAGCATCATATAATACCAAGCCTACAGTCACATATTGTTTGCTTAACTGATATGAGGCTCCTTCGAAAGGAAATTCAAAATCATTACCTCTCATCGGTGTTAGCTTTCCCCACTCCCTACCAAAACCTCCTCCAATCGTCAGTAAATTGAAAAGATTGATTCTAACACCTCCATTGATTATCGGGACAATCCATCCATCACTCGAAATTGAAAGTGTGTCCTGAAGAGAAAATCCAGAATTTTGAAAATTTTGATATTGTGTAATCGGGTAAAGAGAAGGGTTTTCAGAATAAAAGTTGGTGCCTATCTGATGGTATGCTGCACCCGTGGACACCTCCAAAGAAAACATTTCTATGAGGTTCCGAAACGTATTACCTACTCCGGATTCACTTTTTGGATTTTTGGCTTTAGAACTTATCCCAAAAATATCGTCGTCCTGAGCTTGAGTTGGAACTAAAAAAAATATAAAAACAATCAATAGTAGATAGAGTCTTCGGTCGGTCATGACTTGATAACGATAAACTGATTAAGATGGTGTGAAAATAAAAAAAGAAGCCTCTTTTTTAGGAAGCTTCTTCAAATCTTTTGCCAATCGAAAGATTAATTTATTTTTCTACTGCACCATCTACTTTTTCTTTCATCTGGGCTACCAATTGATCCAATTTTTCTTTCAAAGCGGGATCTTCCTTGATCGCTCCATTTACTTTATTATAGATAGAGACACCTAGCACTGCATCATCCTTTATCAGTTCAGTTTTGTATTCAACAACAATCTTCTGAAGGGAATCCTGAAATTCCTTAATTTCCGTATATGCGGCTCTTTCTGCATCTGTCAAATTAATTGCAGCCTCTTTGTCAGCATCTCCCCAAGCAGCCTTTATTTCATTATATCTCGCCCCTCCATCAATTACCTCATTGTTGAGAATCATATCCTTCAATTCCTCGGTCTTTTTATCAACAAACTCAGAAGTCATCACCTCTACAGTAGCGAATTTCTTCAGATCTTCATCTGTAACAGCCTCTCCGGCAGTTTCTTGAGCAAATCCTGCCAAACTCATTCCTCCAAAAAGGAGCAAAAACATCCAAGTCTTTTTCATAATCATTGTGGTTTTAATAAGAACAACTTGCAATAAATGGCACCACAAGGAAGGAAGCAAGTTAAAAAGTACTTTTTAAGGTATTTTATGATAAACGGTAGGTAGCCTAAATCATAAGTCTTACAAAGACTTAAGTTCAGATATGGTTTGCTGAGGATCTTTAGAACTGAACACAAAGCTTCCAGCTACTAGAATATCAGCACCTGCTTCGATCAGTTTTGGGGCATTTTCTAGGTTTACTCCACCATCAATTTCAATCTTAGCGGATGATCCTTTTTTCAAAATCAATTCTTTAAGTCTTGAAACCTTTTCGTAAGTATTTTGAATAAACTTCTGTCCACCAAAACCTGGGTTGACTGACATCAAGCACACCAAGTCAATATCTCCAATGATTTCTTCTAAAAGTACTATTGAAGTGTGTGGGTTGATCGCTACTCCAGCCTTCGCTCCTAAGGCATGAATACCCTGCACCGTACGATGCAAATGAGGACAAGCCTCATAATGAACAGATATAATTTCGGCCCCGGCATTCCGAATAGACTCCAGGTAATTATCCGGATTGACTATCATCAAATGAACGTCAAGTGGCTTTCGAGCATGCTTGTAAATTGCCTCAGTCACAGGGATTCCGAAAGAAATATTCGGCACGAAAACCCCATCCATAATGTCCACATGAATAAAATCCGCTTCGGAGGAATTCAGCATTTCCACCTCCTTTTGGAGATTTGCAAAATCAGCGGCAAGAATTGAAGGGGCAATTAAAGTGGGCATAGCGTGGTTTTTAATTTCACAAATCAAATGAAATTTTTCTCAAACATGAGAACAATCACCGCCTTAATAATTTGGTTTGCTTGATATAGGCACCTTCTCTCATTTGAATCAGATACAAACCAGCCTTTATTCCATTGAGTTGCACTTGGTAGGGCAACTTTGCGCTGCTTCGTGACAATTCTGCATTGATTAAAGTCTTTCCAGTCATATCAATCAACTCGAAGGTACTTTGCAGTCCGGTTCCAAAGTGAATCGAAACCTCATCAGACACCAAAGGATTTGGATATACCTTCCATTCAATTTCAACATCTTCCTCCACGGAAAGAATCTCTCCATATAATGCTTGAAAAAAGTTTGGAATGCCATATCCCAATAGGTTGTCCGGATTTTTATATTGGGTTGCGCTGCGAAGTAAATTCTCAATCAATTCATCTTTTTTCCACTCAGGTTTGGCTTGCCATAGTCCAGCAGCCAAAGCGGTAATCTGTGGGGCTGAGAATGAAGTGCCGGTGGACGCACCTACTGTGCCGTTAGATCGGACCAAGACAGGAGATCCTCCGAATGCCACTAATTCAGGCTTCAATCTTCCATCACCTGTTGGTCCTTGAGAACTAAAACCAGATCGGGATAAATCTGAATTTACAGAACCAACAGAAAGAATTCCTTTTGCATCTGCTGGGGCTACGAGACTAGACACTCCTCTATTGCCGTAATTTCCCACACTGTTTACAATCAAGATCCCTTTTTGGGCTGCTATAGTAGCCCCTTTTGTAATTACAGCGGTTTTCCCGTCCAAGTCTTTTACTGTATAATCCATCGAAGGATCATCAAAATCCCAATAACCAACCGAACTATTGATAATATCTACACCCAGACTATCGGCATATTCCGCGCCACGAACCCAGTTGAATTCTTCCACTCGATATTCGGTGGCCACTTCTTCGGTAATCACCAAAATGTAATTTGAATCAAAGGCACCAGAAACGAGTTTTGAAGGTTCATTAGCTGCAATCAAGGATAGTACATTTGTACCATGTTGATTATCCATGAAAACTCCCGAGTTCCATGGCCTTACAAAATCTCGCTGTCCGACAATCTGATTTTTCGTGAATAAATGAGCAAAAGGAGAAGCTGTATTCGTCCCAGGAAATCCCGCATCAAAAACCGCAATTGTTACGCCTTTTCCAGTGAAACCTTCTGCATGCATTTTGTCAATGCCAATCAATTGGTTTTGAAAGTCATAATTATTGTTCGATATATTCAACTCTCGAGTGTTCAGCTTAGGGCTTTCACAGTTAGTTTCTAAGGTCACAGAAGCGTAAACTTTATATTGGATTCTTGCCCCCGGATTAGGTAAAAAATTCTTTGCTACCAATTCAACTTTCTCTACAAAAGGCAAAGATTTCAATTCTGCTACTCCAGCCGCATTTGTTACCAAAATCGCTGCATTCATCCATTTGCTTGAATACAGCATGTAATTTGCAATTTTTGACACCTCACTGAGGTATTTGCCAGATACAGGTAAATCCAAACTATCAGCCTGAATACCCTCTCGACTTCTTCTTTGCAGTGCTTTTTGTGTTAAAAATTGCTGGGGATTTTGAAGCGAAAGGGTTGTTTGAGGCTTGTATTTAAAATATACCGCATAGCGATCTTGAGCCTTTGATACAAAGCCAACTAACATCAAAATTAAAAGTCCAAATCCAAATTTAATTTGTCTCATATCCTACTAATTTCAAATGAGTTTTGCGCCCTCCATTAATCAATTGCTGACCTATGCAATCATTCCTTGAACAATAAGTGATCACTTCCGCATATTGTTCAATTAGACCAACACCTTTCCCAAAAACATCATATCGAATATCTCGAATAGTGATTTTATCATCCAAGTCCTCTTGATTAACTCGCACTGCAGTGATACTTTCAAAACCAGGAATCATTGGTGGATCAACTCGGACAATTTCAAAATCATCATTGCCTTCTGCTTGGTAGACTTTACCATTCCAAATCCGACCAACATTTGGAGGGAAAACCAAAGCAACTATCGATTCATTATTTATAGTTCTAAGTAGAATATTGTCTCTGTAAATCATGGTGTATTCCAGTTCCAAGGCCCAATTCTGACGGTTAGAGGATTTAGACCTTTCCACAATAAAAGTTATTTCATTTTGTGCATTCAAATACGAGGTCCGAATTCTATCTCGATAGAAAAACTTCTTGGTTTCGGAGTCATTTTCACCAAAAAAAATGGTCTCATCTACCTCATATATCCAAAAGAAACCAAGTCCCAAAGGCTGGTAGTCTTGCTCCAGTTCCAAGCTAGGCACTTCTTTTTCCTGATCACATGCAGAAAATAGCACGATAAGGGCAATTGCAAGAATTGGTAAAGGTTTTAGCATACTTAAAATTAAAAATTAAAAATACATTCATTTTTTCGCTCGGGATAAAAATTTAGGTTTTTTTAGATGCTGCTCATTTACTTTTCTGGGAAAAAAGCCCTGCTTACCTTAGCGATTCATTCAAATACAATCATGGCACTAACAACTTTTGTAAAAATAAACAGCGTCACAAACCTTACCGATGCCAGATATGGAGCGGGGATGTATGTGGACTTGCTAGGATTTAACCTAGATAGAACAGCCCAAAACTATATCAGTCCGGAGCAATTCAAAGAAATCAGCGGCTGGGTATCCGGTGTGGACTTTGTTGGAGAATTTTCCCATGAAACCAATCCTGCTATTCTTGAAATTCTCAAGAATTACCCTGCCATCAACGGAATTGAATATGACCGAATTGAACCACTAAAAGCTTTTGTTGGCAAGGGCTATACTTTACTATATAAAATGAATCTGGAAGAGGTCAGGCAAATTGAGCCTGAGGTTTCAAATATGCTGGCCGAGTCAGGAATCATTTTTCATATTGTCTCTTTGGAAGAAGTTTTATCGCAGGACGATCTAGAGGTAATTAAGAAATTGGCAAAAAACTGCCGCGTATTACTTGGCACAGGCATCAATCCTGAAAATGTTCAGAAACTGGTAGATGAGCTCGGGATTATTGGAATTTCCCTTAGTGGAAGTGATGAAATCAAACCCGGACTAAAAGACATGGATCAGCTTTCTGAAATTCTTGAAAAATTGGAAAAAGAAGATTAAAAGAAACCTCGACCTTTTCTGGCCGAGGTTATTTTCTTCAATGTATGTACGCTACTTTGACAGAAGCATTTTTACAGACTTAAAATTATCTGAAAACACCAAATGTTGGACTTCATCAGACATCGGACATCGGACACCCGACATCCGGCCCAAAAGAGTTATAAAATTCCCCTAGAAGCAGAAAAACGTATAACTATATTTTTCAATTAACTATCCCACAGATCTGCCAACTTGTACGGACTTTGAGGTCCCGTAAAAAAACTTCCATCAACAAAACGATGTGCTACCCCAATTTTTGCTAAGGCATCCATATCGCTTTGATCCAATTGCAAATCAGCAGCCTTCAAATTGTCAATAATCCGACCTTGATTTACAGATTTGGGAATCACAGCAATGCCTCTTGCAATAGACCAAGCAATTAGTATTTGACCTACACTCACGCCATGTTTTTGAGCTAGTTCGGCTACGGTTGGGTTTTCAAGCAAACTTGGATCGTTTTTGTGTCTATCTGACCGGGAATCCGGAGAACCAAGTGGTGAATAGGCCGTCAACAGAATTCCATTTTCAGTGCAGAATTTTACCAGATTTTGTTGTGGTAAAAATGGATGCAATTCTATTTGATTCATTTCAGGGGCTTCTCCTCCGAAATCGAGGATTTCCTTTAACTTTTTTTGATTGAAATTTGATACTCCAATATGTTTGACCAAACCGGAAGTCTTCTGCTCCTGCATAGCTTCCCATGTTTGAGACAAAGGAACATCATTGTAGGTATAAAACTCCTCTCGATGTGTGGCAAAACCTACTCCAGACTTGAAGGCAATTGGCCAGTGGACGAGGTACAAATCCAAAACATCCAACCTTAGATCACTCAGCGTCTTTTCGAGTGCAGGTTTTACATCTTCATACCGATGGCTGTCGTTCCAAAGTTTGGAAGTCACAAATAATTCTTTTCGTTTGACCAAACCATCAGACATCGCATCTGCGATACCTTGCCCAACTTCGCGTTCATTTTGGTAAATGGCTGCGCAATCAATATGTCGGTAGCCTGCTTCAATTGCCCAGTACACCGCCTGTCTCACTTCACCGGGTTTACTTTTCCATGTTCCTAAACCAAGGATTGGAAGTTTATCTCCGTTTCTAAAAATTAAATTTTTCATAATTCTCTTGATTTCAATAATCTCGTTTGGCTTCTTATTAACTAATGAATCCCCGATCAATTTTCTATCCTTTCTTTTCCAGATATTTTTTGAAACGATTCATTACCCAAAGGTGCAACTTCGCTTGGGTATTTACATATACGAACCAAGGTAATCTTGGGACGAATTCATGAATGGCAGAAATGATGTATCGGCTGTCGAGTACTTCTCTGAACTCCAACCATCCGTAATCAAAACGCTTGACCAACCAACCCCCAGAGATGTAAAATAGTTGCCTTTCATGATCACTTCGGTCAGGAATCATGGTCAATAGAAGCATTGGCTTTTGACCCCACAGCAAATAAAATCCAAGATCCCCATTTGGTGCCACCTTCCCATTGATTAGAAATCTGAAAAAATTGGGAAGCCAAATATTATACCGATTGGCCACCCAAAGTGCGGAATGACGGTTTGTGTTTGGCATGCGCTGAATCGACCGAACTGTATTCTTAACTACCTCGGTCTTTAAAAAAGTTGGCATTTTAGGATAATCAGTTTCTGTCAGAGCAACTTCACAGGCCTTTTCAAAAGATTGATAATCGATTTCTTTTTCTTTGAAAGCCAACTCAGGGGAAACCGTTAAAGTATGTCTTAAGCTTTCCACCAAAGGTGAAACCAGTTGTGGTGGACTATCTCCAAAGATCCCAACCCAAAGTTTAGAAAGTCCGAGAGAAAAAACCGGAACCGAAAATACCAATCGCTTTTTACCCATTGATTTGGCTGTCCGTTCCAGCATATTTCGGTAAGACATCACCTCCGGATTTCCAATTTCAATTGCTTTGCTGTAGACGTTGGGGTTTCCAATGCAACTGTCAATTATGGTTAAGGTGTCTTTTAAGGAAATGGGTTGAGTCAGTGATTCCGTCCATTTAGGACACATCAATACAGGAAGTCTTCTGACTAGATTTTTGATCATATCAAAACTGGAACCTCCGGGACCGACTATGATTGATGCTCTCAGGGCGGTCAGTTTAGCTTTTCTCGAACCCAAGGTTTTCTCAACTTCTAATCGACTTTTCAAGTGTCGGGAAAGTTTTTCCTCTGGTTCATCTGGAAGCAATCCCCCGAGATAGATAATTTGCTTGACCTCATTGAATTGAGCAGCTCTACTGAAATTATCCGCTAATAACAAATCAGTATCTTCAAAACTACCTTGATTGAGCCTAGTGGAAGCATTCATGGAATGGACCAAATAGATTGCTACGTCTACTCCTTTAAGTGCTTCTACTGTTGAGGTAATGGAATAAAGTTCGACCTGTCTCCACTCCACTTCAGGATATGGGTTTTGATCAACTTTTTGCCTGCTCAAAGCCACAAAATTAAATTTGTGTTTGTATTCTTTGATCAACCAGCGACCGATATAGCCTCCCGCACCGGCGATAGCGACGGTGAGTTTTTGATTATCAGGTAAATTATTAAGGTCGGTCATAAAAAATAGGGCTGTGTGTAAGTTAACACAATCAGCCCTTCTCTGTTTTTTTTCAATTTAATTACAGTCATTTCCTAATCTACCCTCTAGTTTATTTTAGACCTTAAATTTGTAAGGAAGGCTTGAAATTACATGCTTCAGTCTTCTGTCTTCGGTCTCCCCTGCCTAACGGCAGGGGTCTTCCAGCTCCTCTGCTATTGAAATTTTGCATTCTATTTGATATGAATGTGTCCATAATTCATTTTGTGTATATCCGCAATTCTGCCAATAGCCAAATTTTATTAAGTTTCACCTCGACTTCGCTCGGTGTCCGTTAGTTTTGC
>NZ_JBKBKZ010000002.1:0-259910 GCF_046296635.1 Algoriphagus sp.
TAACGGACACCGAGCGAAGTCGAGGTGAAACTAAATAGAATTTGGCTACTGGCAGAATTGCGTATATCCATATTGAAAATTAAAAAAATTTAAAGGGGAATAAAATTGAAATTATTTGACTCAACAAAGCAGAATTTTATTTGCTAAGTAAATTATTTACAATATTTTCAAAGTGATTAATTCTTATTAAACTTTTAATTACACATGTATTTGATCCTTCGGCACCAATTTTCAATACAACCATTTCGGTATTTCCTACGATCATTTACCTTTTTTTAGTTTCCTGTATTCCTAAAACATCATCTGAATTAGCATAAACACCCTTTTACAAATCAATAGTTATGAACCCTTTTTTTAGAAAATTTCGAATTCCCTTTTCTTTCCTTTTTACACTTGGAGTTTGGATAGGATTACCGGCCGTCTTATCTGCCCAGTCCATCTTCGAGCAGATCGGAAGGCTGCCGGTCACTACCTACACTCCTGAGGAGTATGGTGGTTACCCTTCTGTATGGGCTGCTATCCAGAGTGAGGAGGGACTGATGTATTTCGGGACAGGATATGGAGTGCATGAATATGATGGGGTTAACTGGCGTTCTCTTTTTGATCGAAATAACAGTGTAACGATCCGCGGCTTAGCAAAAGAAACCAAAGGAAGGATCTTTTATGCCGGAACTGATTTCGGTTATTTGATGTCCAATCCAAAGGGAGAAATGCAGGCGGTATCTTTACTTCATCTGATTCCTGAAGAGATTCGGTCAGGAATAAATTTTTTTTCCATCAATTTCTTGGATTCCTATATATTTCTCCAATCAAGAGATCAGTTGATCAGACTGGAACTTGCGGAAGATTATTCTTTGAAATCCCTAAAGACCTGGCCTGCGGAGACCACCTTCACTTTTACTTTTGTACAGGGAGCCGATTTTTTTATCCATCAAAATGAGCGGGGTCTTTTCCAATTAATTGGCGAGGAGATCAAGCTTGTCCAAGGAACAGAGATTCTGGGAAAGGATCGGTTCAGGATTATGCTTCCTTATCCAAGTGATAAAGGGAAGACATTTCTATTTGGAGGTTACTCAACCGGATTCTACCTTTTTGATGGGAACACAGTCAGTAAGTTTCCAACCCAGGTAGATCAATTGATCAAAGGAGGTGCAGGACTGTTGTATCATGCGTTTCCCTATCAGGGTAATTACATCCTTTCTTTTTCAGGAGCAGGAATAGTCATCATGAGTCCAAAAGGCGAAATACTCAATAGGATCGGAACCGAACAAGGTTTGCCTACAGATGTCATGAATGAAGTTTATTTAGATAAAGGTCAGGGTCTTTGGGCGATGACTGAGGATGGAATAGCAAGAATAGCCATCGATTCCCCGATCCAAACCTTTGGGAAGGAGCTTGGAATCAATTCGGGGGTGAAGTCAATTAGAAAGCAAGACGGAAAGTTCTTCCTAGGGACTTCAAACGGCCTGCTAAAGTTTGATGAAAAAAGCAAAACCTTTCAATTTATACCTGAAATAAATTCAATTGGAATAATTGATTTATATCTAGACGGAGAGGATCTGATAGTACCAAGTTCCCAATTACAGGTATTTAGAGATGATAAAGCCATTAGGTTGGATTTCCCCAAAGATATGGGCCGGCCAATTACAACTTTTATTCCTAAAAACAACCCAAATCTCCTTATGGTTGGTACGAGTTCAGGACTCCTGCTTTACGAAAGAGGCCTTTCAAAAGGATTTCCATGGGAATTAAAGGGGAAAGTTCCTGGAATAGGCAGTATTAGCACCTATTTTTTTGAAGGAAAAGACGGGACAATTTTTATAGGTGGGGCTGGAAAAATCCATGCGCTTAATCTCGAAAGTATTGGATTGGAAATAGGAAATACAACTGGAATTAAAAACACTGTATTTGAAGTTAATGCCTCAGAAGATTCTTTTTCCTTGGTGGATGGGGAGTTATATAAAACCTCCCCTCAGGGTATGCAGAAGTATTCATCCAAGGAAGGAAAATTTCTACCAAATGATGACTTCAGTGAAGTGGAAAAGGACATGTTCGATTTCATCCAGCATAATTCCGGAATTTTATGGTACGAATCTCTAGCAGGTAAAAAATTTGTGTTGAAGCGGAATGAAGTAGGAAAATTTGTGAAAGATGATACGCCAAATTCTGTTGCGCCTTACTTGTCCGAAATTGATTTTATCGATGAAGACAGCATTATGTGGTTTGGGTCACCAAAAGGCCTGATCCGCTATGACCCGAAAAAGGACAAACATACCGATAAGGAATTTTATACCCTGATACGAAGGATAGAATCCAAGGCGGATACACTTCCGCTGATCGCCTATGGCAGGGATAAAACCCTTCCTTCAATGGAATTGGTGGAAAATTCATTGCGGTTTGAGTTTGCCGCGCCCTATTTCGAAGAGGAGAAAAAAACCAAATACCAGACCTACCTAGAGGGTTTTGACGCAGACTGGGTGGACTGGAACGACAACCGGTTTAAGGAATATACCAACCTGTCTCCGGGTGCCTATACCTTTCATGTCAGGGCAATGGCATTCACGGGAAGAGTAAGCGAAGAAGCGTTCTTTTCCTTTGTGGTATTACCGCCCTGGTACGCCACTTGGTGGGCTTACCTGATTTATTTCTTACTGTTCGTCGGATTGATTACCGCCATCGTGAAATGGCGCTCCCAAAAACTCAAAGCTGAAAATCAGATCCTTGAAGAAAGAGTAAAAGAAAGGACGGCGGAATTGGAAAAATCTTACCACAACGTGGAACTGTTGGGTGAAATCGGCAGAAAAATTACTGCCTCCTTATCGGCTGAAAAGATCATTGCTACGGTTTATGCCAATGTAAATGCACTGATGGAAGCCTCTGTCTTCGGTATTGGTATCTACCATGAGGAAACTCAAACCCTAGACTTTCCTGCTACTTATGAAAACGGGGAAGCTTTAAATCCCTATTCAAATTCAATCAAAGATCCTAATAGACTATCAGCGCTATGTTTCAATACAGGAAATGAAATAGTAATAAATAATTTGAACGAAGAGTACGGAAAATACCTACAAAAAATGCCTACACCTTCCAAAGGTGAGGCACCGGTTTCTCTCATTTATCTACCTTTGAAAGTAAAAGGAAAAATGTTTGGGGTGATCACTGTGCAGAGTTTCACCAAAAATGCTTTTTCAGAATACCACCTGTATATGCTCAGGACGATTGGAGTATATACAGCAATCGCCCTTGAAAATGCCGAATCCTTCCAGAACCTGCAGCAAACCCTCGGCAGCTTAAAGGCCACTCAGTCGCAGCTAATCCAATCCGAAAAGATGGCTTCCCTGGGAGAACTCACCGCGGGAATAGCCCATGAGATTCAAAATCCCCTGAATTTCGTGAATAATTTCTCGGAACTGAATAAAGAACTCGTGCAAGAGGCAAATGAGGAATTAGCTAAAGGAGAAATTGAAGAAGCGAAAGCAATTTTAAAAGATATTGGTGAAAACGCAGAAAAAATCCATCACCACGGCAAGCGGGCTGATAGCATTGTGAAAGGAATGCTGGCACACAGCCGTAGCAGTTCGGGTGAAAGAATGCATACAGATATCAATGCACTGGCAGATGAATACCTTCGGCTCTCTTACCATGGATTACGCGCAAAGGACAAAGGCTTCTTTGCAGAATTTACAACAGAACTGGATTCCGATCTTCCAAAAGTAAATGTGGTGCCACAGGATATGGGGCGTGTGCTACTGAACCTGATCAACAATGCTTTTCAGGCTTGTGCAGGGAAAGACCTGCCAGGTTTTGTTGACGACGACAAAGAAAACCTGGCAGGTCTAACCCCAATGGTCACCGTCTCCACCAAAAACCTTGGCGACAAAATCGAGATCTCCGTCCAAGACAATGGCCCCGGCATACCCGATTCTATCAAGGAAAAAATCTTCCAACCTTTCTTCACTACCAAGCCAGCAGGCTCGGGAACAGGCTTGGGATTAAGCTTGAGCTATGATATTGTGAAGGCGCATGGAGGCGAACTCAAGGTAGATTCGGAAGTAGGAAAAGGAACAACTTTCAGGGTGCTTCTTCCGGTTTAATTTGGTACTCGCCCATTTCTAGCTTTAAAAAGTCAAATATCAATCGTAAGGGATAGGAATTACAATTCTATTTTTTCAAATTGAGACAATAGAATTAATGCTAAATCCGAATCCATTGTGAAAAATAACAGAAGAGACTTCCTACAAAAAATCAGCCTTGGGACGGCGGGCCTTGCCGCGGTACCTTTTGTTGGAAATGCAAAAGCCATGCAAAAAGCACCGGTTTACATGGCATGGTTTGGCTGGGAACCAAATCTGTACAATGGCCGTATGCGTGCTTTCCACTGCATTGACATTTGCTTTTGGTTTGACAATACAGACAGAATGTACACGCATACGGGAGGAGGCCAACGCCCAAGAGTCCTATCGGAGAAAATGTCAGCATCTCTTTTGGCATTTATGAAAACTGGAAACCCCAATGCTGGGGCCTTACCTAATTGGCCAAAATTCGCTGCTCAAAACGGCGAAATAATGGTCTTAAACGATGTGGTTGAGGTAAAAAATGACCCAGATCGATCCGCAAGGCTGGCTTTGGTATAAATATGTAAATAACCCAAGTGCTTTTATTCCGTTTGGAATTTGGAAAAGTCAGTGAGCTTTAGCTTTTTGACTACCAAATTCCAAACTTTCCCAAAATGATTGAAAGAAAACATTTGCCCATTATTGCCCTAGGAATTTTTGTAGGAGCTTTTGGTTATTGGACAGCAGATTTTTCAATTGATGGAGAATTTTCACGAGTAATTTATTCCATTTTGGGCCCGGGGGCGTTTATCTGCTCCGTGATTTCAGTTTTCGTCAGAAAAAAATCTCCCGGTTTCATAGCCCTTTTGATTAGTTTGGGTGTCATGCTGGGAATGCTTTCCAAAATTTTCTATGATATTATAAGAGACTCCTCCTCCCATAATTTATTGCCATTTGAATTGCTTTTGGGATTAGTGATTGTAATTCCTGCGGCATTTTTAGGTTCATTTTTAGTTTGGGGTTTAATTAGGATCGCAGGAAAAAATTAAGGTTCTCCGGTTCCATTTTTGGTTTTAATTGAGACTTTTCTGGGCATTTGGTTAACTTATGGCTCTCAAAATTTTAATCTATGACCGATTTTAGAAACTACATAGTTCCTTATGAATTTGAGCCTGAATATTCAAAATCAGTAGCTTACTTCTCGATGGAATTTGCCATCCATCAACCTCTAAAAATCTACAGTGGGGGCTTGGGGTTCCTCTCCGGTTCTCATTTGCGTAGCGCTTTTGAGCTAAAGCAAAATCTTATAGGAATCGGTATTCTTTGGAAATATGGCTACTATGATCAAGGCAGAAATCAGGATCAGACTCTGAAACCCGAATGGTACGAGAAAACTTACAGCTTTTTGGAAGATACCGGGATCAAATTTACAGTACCTGTCCATGATCAGCCTGTTTGGGTAAAAGCTTGGTATCTGCCTCCAACGACTTTCAAAAGCGCACCACTTTTCCTCTTGAGCACCGATCTGCCGGAAAATGACTACCTCAGTCAGACCATCACCCACCGACTGTATGATGCAGATACCGCCGCCAAAATCGCTCAAATGATGATTCTAGGTTTAGGTGGAGCCAAACTTATTGATGAGCTAAACTTCAACCCGGATGTCTATCACCTTAATGAGGCTCATGGAGTAAGTAGTGTTTTCTACTTGATGAAGAAATTTGGTAGCAAAGAAGAAGTCCAAAAGCGATTGGTGTTTACCACCCACACTCCTGAGGAAGCAGGCAATGAAAAGCATGACTTTCACCTTTGTGACAAAATGAGCTATTTCTATGGACATTCCATTGCTGAGGTACATTTGCTGACTGGAATAATGGGAGATCAATTCAACCACAGTTTAGCCGCCTTACGTTTTGCAAGAAAAGCCAATGGGGTGAGTAAACTCCACGGAGAAGTAAGTCGAAAAATGTGGGGATTCTATCCAAACATTCCCGAAATCCAGTCGATCACCAATGCCCAAAACTGGAATTATTGGGCAGACAAGCAGCTTTTCCGATTTATGGAAGAAGCAGATAATCCGGGTTTTGATGATCGTAAGCGCCACCTGAAGAAGCGGGCTTTTGAAATTGTTGCTGATCAGACTGGAAAGCTACTTGATCCCGATGTTTTGACGATTGTGTGGGCAAGAAGATTCGCCGCTTACAAAAGGCCTGAATTGATCACGCGCGATATCCGTCGATTTGATGCGCTGATGCGAAATACAGATCGACCGATCCAAATCATCTGGGCCGGCAAGCCATATCCAATGGATTATGGTGCAATAAGCGTCTTCAACCAACTGGTACACTTGAGCAAACACTACAACAATGTCGCTGTCTGCGTGGATTATGAATTGACACTAAGCAAGCGACTAAAGCAGGCTTCCGATGTCTGGCTAAATAATCCCCGGGTACCTCGGGAAGCATCCGGAACAAGCGGAATGACAGCCTCCATGAATGGCGCCATCAACTTCAGCACTGATGATGGTTGGATTTGTGAATTTGCCAGACATGGAGAAAATTCCTTTATAATCCCTCAGGTGGATTATATCCATCTCAGTGTTCAGGATCAGGATGAAGAGGATTTGGCACACCTATACGATATTCTTGAAAATCAGATCATTCCAATGTATTATGACAATAAGCGTAAGTGGAGAGATATGGTCCAAGCCGGAATGCACGACGTTCGCTACGAATTTGAGAGCAATCGAATGGCTAAAGATTATTACGAGTTGATGTACAAGTAATTTTGTAATTCCACGAATTTTCGTTCGGACTGCACCTCGACAAGCTCGTTGTCCGGAGGTTTTTGGTTTTGAGAGGAGGGGAGGAATATGCGGCGCATATTCCTCCCCTCCATACTTTAATCATGTACTCGGTGGCCGAGCTTGTCGAGGTCATTTAGTTTCAATTTACCTGGTGGTACCAAAGCCGTGAGTTATTTTGTTTTACCCTGATCTTCAAAGCTTGATAATTACTTTTTATGTGTATCCGCTTCTTTGCCAGTAGAAAAAAACCAAAAGGAGGAATTAGGCCCAAAATTAAAGTTTATGCTCTCTTCGGTCTCCCGTCTTCGGTCCTTCCTACCGAAGGCAGGCTTCCAGCCGAATTTAAAGAGATAATTTGTTTAGTGGCAGAATTGTGTATATCCATCTTGCTTTTTTTATATTATCACTCAATCAAGATGCCCTTTTATGAATTCCTTTGATTACATCATCGTAGGTGCCGGTTCGGCAGGTTGCGTTCTTGCAAATCGGCTTTCAGAAAATCCCCAAATCTCGGTTTTACTCATCGAAGCAGGCGGGCCAGACAAAAAACTGGAAATCGGAATCCCTGCCGGTTATGCAAAACTACATCGATCCGAGGTGGATTGGGGGTTTTGGACCGAACCACAAGAATTTGTCAACAATAGAAAAATTTATTTGCCAAGAGGAAAAGTCCTGGGCGGATCAAGTTCTACCAATGCCATGGCCTATGTAAGAGGCAACAAGGCAGACTATGATGAATGGGAAAGCCTGGGAAATCCGGGTTGGGGATATGAGTCGATTTTACCCTATTTCAAAAAGTCAGAGCATAATGAAGATCTTCAGAACGAGTTCCACGGACAAAAGGGTCCGCTTCATGTGACTTTTGCAAAGAGCCATCAAACCCCATTTGCCAAGGCATTTGTAAAAGCATGTGTCGAAGCTGGAATCCCCGAAAACCAGGATTACAACGGAGCAACTCAAGAGGGCGCTGGATTTTTCCAGTTCAACATCAAAGGGGGGAAGCGACATAGCTCTGCCAGTGCATTTCTCAAACCCATAATTGCCAGAAAAAACCTCAGGATCTTGACTCACTCCCAAGTCAAAGAAATTCTAATCAAAAATGACCGTGCAATCGGCGTTGAATTTTTCTCCGGAAAAAATTCCACTGATACGGCTTACGCTAAAAAAGAGGTCATCCTAAGTGCAGGTGCTTTTCAATCGCCCCAACTCCTCATGCTATCAGGAATCGGTGAACCGGAAGAATTGAAAAAAAGAGGAATCGATCTTGTCAAATCTCTTCCAGCAGTCGGTAAAAACCTTCAGGATCATCTGTTCTTTCCAGTATCCGGTTTATCCTCTACGAGAGACGGCTTTAATCATCATCTGAGTCCATTGAATCAAGTCAAAGATCTCATTCAATACTTGATAACCCACCAAGGAGTAATGACTTGCAGTCCTCTGGAGGCTGTGGCTTTTTACTCCACTCAAAAAAACAAACCTGTGGATTTCCAACTTCATTTTTCTCCGATCCAGGCAGGAATGGATGGGAAAACCGACATGTATGACTTGAACACTTACCCAACCACAGACGGCTTTACCATATTGCCAAGTCTTCTAAAGCCCAAAAGCGTAGGGTATGTTGGTCTTAATTCCCATCATGCGACTGAAGCACCGATCATTCAGCCTAACTTTCTCTCACAGGAAAAGGATCTGCAAACGTTAATCGATGGTGCCAAAAAGGCGCTTGAAATTTTTTTCCAGGATTCCTTTACTCCTTACTTCAAAAGTCTGGTTTGCCCTTTGGATCAGTCAGATGAAGGAATTGCCGCGCATATTTGCGAACGGGTAGAGACCATCTATCATCCTGTTGGGACTTGTAAAATGGGAATTGATTCCGACTCAGTAGTTAATTGGAAACTTCAGGTGAATGGAATCGAAGGCTTAAGAGTGGCAGATGCCTCCATCATGCCTAGGATTGTGGCTGGCAATACCAACGCCGCCGTAATTATGATCGGAGAAAAGGCAGCTGATATGATTCTAAAGGATTCGGAAGGCTGATATAATCACGTCTATTTGATTTTATACACTTTCCCTTCTGTCTTGCTCATGATGTAGACATTATTTTCAGCATCAATTCCGAATTTCAGGTCAACCCGGTCATGATTGACCAAAGTCTGCATGGAAACTTCTTTGCCCTCAAAAGTGACTCCCCAAGTCTTCACAACTGGACTGGAAGATTCATTGAGATCTGCAAAAAAGAGACGGCCTGAAGGAATGTCCCCAAAGATGAACTTCCCTTTCAATGGACCATATGGCATGGTATACCCACCAATGATCGCCACAGTCTCGTCATGCTCCAATTGTATAAGTGGATAAGTGACTCCATATTTTTTATCATCCGCCGGCAAAGGGTATAACGCTCGAAAGCTTCCAAAAGGATTGATTCCAAAAGTTCCTTCCCGAATCGGCCATCCATAGAACTTGCCGGGTTCTATTCGATTGATCTCCTCAATGCTATGCTGACCAATGTCTGTAGAGTGGAGTTTTCCTTTTTCATCCCAAAAAACTCGATTGGGGTTTCTGAATCCATAGGCAACGATCTCTCCTGCTTTGCCCGGAACTCCCGCAAAAGGATTGATTTTAGGAATTCCATACTTACCGTTTTTTCCATCTTTTCCTGCAGGATCAATCCTCAAAATGCTGCTGTATATGCCCGCTCCACGATGATTGGAAATTGCAGCAAAGCGCTTTTCAGCCGTTCCTCCATCTCCATATCCGATGTAAAGCAATCCATAATCTGCATCTCCATTTTTGGAAGTTGGATTGAAGGTGAGCTCTTGCATACCATGGGCTTGAGAAGAATTGTCAATCCGGAGAATTTCCCGGTCTGTTCCTTTGAAATTTCCGGAATTTGGGTCGTCCACTTTCCACTCAGTCAACACCCATTGCATAAAAACGGATAGACTATCAGTGTATCCAAAATCTGATTTTTGAGTTCCTCCAGGCTCAGTGTGGGAAGTATAGAATAAGCCGTTGTTTTCGAAATCAGGGTGAAATGCAAAACTGCCCACTCCAGTGGCCCAGCCTGGTTTACTCACCATGTCAGGACGCTTTTCTTTCAGGTTTAAATACAAAACTGGTTTTTGATCAACAAACTCATAAAGTCCAACACGTTGATCGTTTATGAAAAGCCTCTTTGTCCCGGGAATCGGCTCCATTTTTGTCATTTTGGCCAAAGGTGGAACAGGGTCAGAGGCGGGGAGTTGAGCAAAAAACTCCAATTCAAGGCGAATACCGGAGTCCTGAATTTTCTCGGGGATCAAGTTGGAAGTGGTGTCCCCGCTGATCGGGATTGGCAAGGTCTCAAAAGTGTGCATATAGCTAAGCAGCGCATCGATATCCTGATCTATCAAATCCGGAAAGCCAGGCATTTGGCTCTTGTATTTAGCAAGAAGTTCCACGGCTCGTGGATCTTTTGCATCTATGGCGACGGCAGGATTTTTTATAAACTCCGTGATCCACTGAGTTTCAATTTGACGGGTGAGTCCGCTTAGGTTAGGACCTATTGCGTCTTCATTGAAGTTATGACAGGTGGAGCAGTGCTTTTCAAAAAGCGTCCTTCCCTTAAGAATTTGGGAGGCATCTGAAGAAATATCACTTCCAAATTGCTCTTCCTGAGACGAAGAACAGGCCCAAGAAAGAAGGCCTAAGGCTAGAAATTTTACAATTTTTGGAATCATCAATTCTAAAATTGAAGGTTTTTCCAGTACTAAAAAAAACTACCTCTATTTATTTACGAAATGGATTTCATAGGATTATTTTTTTTAAAGGCCTCACCCGACTGCCGACATGCCTGTCTGCCTTAGGTAGGCTCGATTTCATCGAACTAGTTCACTATTGTCCTTAAAGTTTCAAGTCTTCGTTGATTCCACTTGAATAATTCCATCGCTGCAACAATCGGGATTGCCAATAAAATAACATAAGTCCATTCCTGAAAAGTGATAGGTTCTATCCTCAATGCACTTTGCATAAATGGAATCTGCATGCTTAATATATGCAAACCCTGTGCAGCAAGCACTCCCATCACCAAAATCCAATTCCGATTCAGCGGGATTTTGAACATGGAAACACGCTCAGAACGGCTATTGAAAGCGTGGAAATTCTGCATGAAAACCATCAGTAAAAGGACGAGATCACGTGCATGATACTCGCTCATCTGCCTCACTTCTATCAACCAATACCAAAATCCAAATGCAACAAGTCCAATGGTCAAACTTGCCACCAGAGTCTGCTTCACCATCAGTGCGTCAAAGACCGACTCTGTCGTCCTTCTTGGCTTTTTGTTCATTGCGCCCGCTTCTCCGCTTTCAAAAGCCAAGGCGACATCCTGAATACCGTTAGTAACAAGATTCAACCAAAGCAACTGCACAGCCAAAAGAGGTAGTGGTAAACCCATCATCACAGAAAGAAAAAACATGATGACTTCGGCCGCCCCGGTAGAAATGAGCAAGAAAATTACTTTCCTCACATTGTCGTAGGCAAATCGACCTTCTTCCACTCCTGCTACAATAGAACTGAAATTATCATCAGTGACAATCATCGAACCGACCTCCTTAGCGACGTCAGTGCCAGAGCCCATCGCGACACCGATATTTGCACGCTTTAGTGCTGGCGCATCATTCACACCGTCTCCGGTGACAGCTACAAATTCCCCATTTTTGATTAAGACATCCACGATTTCCAACTTTTGGACTGGAGAAACCCTTGCAAAAACAGTAGTGGATAGCACCAAGTCTTTGTACTTCTTGTCTTCTGTTCTCCCCGCCTCACTGAGCATTTGGCCTGTTACTACTGTTTGACCTTTTTCTATTATTCCCAACTCTTGGGCTATCGTAAAAGCTGTAGAAGGATGATCACCGGTAATCATTAAGACTTTGATTCCTGCCTTTTTACATTTTTCAACTGAGTCCTTGGCCTCGAATCTGAGCGGATCTATAAAACATACCAAACCCAAAAATTCAAGGTCTGGAATGTCTGTTTCTGAATATTCTTCTTTTGATTCAAATCGGGTAGAAGATCCTTCTGCAAATGCCAGGACGCGGTAACCATTGGAAGCCAGTTCATCCGCATGTTTTAAAATGTTGGAAACATCTTCCTGTGATTTACTTCCGCAAAATTTTAAGATCGTTTCTAATGCTCCTTTTGCTCCGAAGTAGATATCAGACCCAACTTGATAAAATGCTCCTGAGAATTTTCGTTCTGATTCATAAGGAATTTGTCCCAAAACTGGAAAGTTGTTTTTCAGATCATCAGGAGTTGTCTTGGTTTTATAGGTCAATGCCAAAAGCGCTACATCCATCGCGTCACCATAAAAAGTCCACTCTCCGTCCACAGATTGTAGTCCACCTTCATTGGCCAAAGCAGCAACCCTGATTAATCGGGAAATTGGTTCTGGGTTTTCTAAGTTTCTGACTTCTCCCTCTCCATTGTAGCCTTCTCCCGTGATCTCATATCTATTCCCACCGGATAGAATAATCTCTTTCGCCGTTTGTTGGTTGACCGTAAGAGTTCCTGTTTTATCACTTGCAATCACTGTGCAGCTTCCTAATGCTTCTACTGCATTGAGTTTTCTGACGATGACGTTCCGCTTAGCCATCCTTCGGGTGGCAATCGAAAGTGCTACAGTCAAGGCAACTGGAAGACCCTCGGGGATTGCAGAGACAGCTAAAGCCACAACAAAAAAGAAAATCGAAGCCAAGTCCATTCCTTGAAATCTCAGCAAGAAGGAAAGTATCAGCCCCAAGATCACAATAAACAATGTGATCTGCTTGATAAATTTCTCCATCCGTTGAATCAAAGGAGGTTTGGCGGATTCTCCGGTAGCTACATTCTGAGCGATTTTTCCCACCTGAGTATCTTTACCTGTTTCCACAACCAGCCCTTTTCCACGTCCGGAAAGGACTGTCGCTCCTGCAAATGCCATATTGAAACGATCAGGAATTCCTGTTGATTTTTCCAAAAGATCAAGTTTCTTAAAGGATGGGTGGGATTCTCCCGTCAAGAAACTCTCATCTATTTCCAAACTTGATGCTTCTGCAAGCCGAATATCAGCGGGAACTTTCATCCCTGACTCCAAAAAGACCAAATCTCCCGGCACAAGAAACTCCGAATCAATCTCCTTTATCTTTCCTTCTCTTTTGATTTTTGCTTTGATTTTCATCAGTTGCTGAAGAGCAGATGCACTTTTTTCCGCATTAAACTCTTGATAAGTCCCGAGTCCAGTATTTATTAATATGACAAGGAAAATGAATACGGCATCTTTTGCCTCTCCAATAAGTATGGAAGCAAAAGCTGCCAAAACAAGAATAAAAATCAAGGGATTGAGCACTTGATGAAGAATGATCTTCATCAAGGTGGTTTTGGATTGTTCTGGTAATTTATTGGGGCCAAATTGGTTTAAGCGATCTTTCGAGTCAGAATCGCTCAGCCCTTTTCCGTCCGTACTTAGTGTTGAATAAATTTTTTCCCAATCCAGAGAATGCCAGGAATCTTCGCTTTTGATTTTTTGAATATCCATGTTTAAAATATTTAATTCAGGTTAAAAAACAGATTAACAAAAGCTTACGCTTTGATAGCATAAACTAGACCTATCAATCGAAAGAAAAAATGATTTTTGACAAAACATGATAAAAATCAAAAAATCCTCCGATTGAATTTACAATCGGAGGCTTCGTTATTATATCTATCGTTAAAATGGATATTTGCCCTGAGCGATCATATAATCGGCAATTTGCCTTCTTAGCTCTTTGGTATTGACCAAATCGGCTTTGGTGTAGCGCTTTAGACCCATTAGCATGATTTTTTGTTCATCACCCTTGGTAAATGAGGCGATGGCTTCTTTTGCTGCGTCATTTATTTTGTTCACAGCTTCAGAAAGGTAAACCTGAGACATAGCAATCTGATTAGAGCAAGCAGCTTCTCCTTTTATGCTTACCAATTTTTCGGCGCGTAGAATTCCGGATTCGGCAGCATAGATTTCAATCATCAAATCCGCCAAATTCATCATAATCTCCTGCTCGTCTTCAATCCGATCCTGAAGGGCCATAGCAGCTTTTCCTCCCACCATCAAAAAGATCTTTTTCAAGTTTTTCAAAACTTCCTTTTCCGCTGCGAAAAGTTCTGAGGTATCCACAGTTTCAAATGAAGGTACTGAGGTCAGCTCAGCAGAAACAGCCATTGCAGGTTCGAATAGATTTACTTCACCTTTCATCGCACGCTTCAACAGCATTCCTACCATGAGCATTCGATTGATCTCACTGGTCCCTTCATAGATTCTGGAAATTCGGGCGTCTCTGTAGGCTCTTTCCATAGGAGCATCCGCAGAATATCCCATTCCTCCATAAATCTGAACACCTTGGTCCACTACATAGTCAAGCACTTCCGAACCGTGGATTTTAGCAATCGCACATTCCATTGCGAAGGTTTCGACTCCTTTTAATTTCGCCTCCGCATCATCCATTCCTTCTGAAATCAAAGCATTGATTCGATCTTCAATATCCTGACCCGCACGATAGCACAGTGATTCGGTCACAAAAGTTCGAATTGCCATTTCTGCCAATTTGGACTTGATTGCTCCAAACGTATTGATGCTCACGCCAAACTGCTTCCGCTCGGTGGAATATTTAAGGCAAAGTGAAATTACTCCCCGCACGCCTCCCAAAACTCCCGCACCAAGTTTTACCCGGCCGATATTTAGGATATTCACTGCGATTTTGAATCCATTCTGACGATCGGAAAGCATATTTTCAGCTGGAACCGGACAGTCATTGAAGAAGACCTGACGGGTAGATGAACCTTTGATGCCCATCTTTTTCTCCTCCTCGTTCATGGTGATTCCACCGAAGGTTTTTTCTACGATGAAAGCCGTGAGGTTTTTGTCGTCCTCGATTTTAGCGAAGACAATGAAAAGGTCCGCAAATCCGGCGTTTGAAATCCACATTTTCTGCCCATTGAGCAAATAGGTCTTGCCGTCGGCTGAAAGCGTTGCCTTTGTTTTACCACTGTTTGCATCCGACCCTGCATCAGGTTCGGTGAGGCAATAACAAGCTGCCCACTCTCCAGTGGCAAGTTTTGGAAGGTATTTTTGCTTTTGCTCCTCCGTGCCGTAGTACAAAATCGGCAATGTTCCGATCCCGGTATGTGCTCCATAAGTGGTGGAAAAAGATCCTGCCGAACCGATAATATCAGCTATCAGCATAGAGGTATTGAAGCTCATGCCCATTCCCCCATATTCTTCGGGAACAGCGATGCCTAAAAGCCCTAATTCACCTGCCTTCTTGAAAATCGAAGGAACCAAGTCAGGATTCTTCATACTGTCAATTTCCTCGATGTTCGGAGTAATCTCCGTATCAATAAAATCCTGACAGGCCTGAGCCATCATTTTTTGCTCTTCTGTAAACTGCTCAGGTATAAAAATATCCTGCGCCTGGGTCTCTCTCACGAGGAATTCACCTCCTAGGATTGCTTTTGTAAGTGTTGCCATTATATATAGACTTTAGATTTTAGACGTTAGATATTAGACTCATTTGCGTGATTCAAACTTTTGAATTAAAGCATAGAGCATTTTTTGGATTTCAGTTATTTCCAAAGAAATCGGATCAATTTGGTCATAGGTAACAAATTCTAATTCCACACTTACAAAGAGTTGTGTCTCCAATTCACAAATAGAACCATGGGCGACACCAAGAAAATGAACAAATTCATTATCTGTTCTTCTTCCTCCTCCCTCTGCAATATTTGAAGGAACAGAAACTGAAGCCCTTCGCATTTGAGAAATCAAACCAAACCGTTCTTCGTTTGGAAAATTTGCCGTGAGCTTATAAATCACAGCGCATAATTTTATTCCTCTTTTCCAGACATTTAACTCTTTGTAGTTGTGCATAAAAATTCTTTTTTGGTTAAGCACTATATTCTGTTGCTAGATATCTTTTGTCTAATGTCTAGCGTCTTGAGTCTTTTACTTTAATAGCTCATAAATTCCTGCCACTCCCTGACCACCACCAACACAAGCTGTAACAAGCCCATACTTTTTATTTTGTCGTCGTAGTTCATTGAAAATCTGCACAGAAAGCTTAGCTCCGGTACATCCCAGCGGGTGACCCAAAGCAACTGCGCCACCATTGACATTGACGATATCCGGATTCATATCCAGCGATTTCATCACGGCTAATCCCTGTGCGGCAAAAGCTTCGTTCAGTTCAACCAAATCAATGTCGTTCAATGTCAATCCTGCTTGCTTCAAGGCTTTTGGAACAGCTTCTTTTGGACCGATTCCCATGATTCTGGGATCAACTCCAGCCACGGAATAAGACATCAATCTCGCAACGGGATCAAGTCCCAAAGATTTCATCAGTCGTTCGGACATTACCACCACGAAAGCAGCCCCATCGGAAGTCTGAGATGAGTTTCCTGCTGTCACCTGACCACCATTTTTGAAAGCAGGTTTCAGCGCCGACAAAGCTTCCATTGTCGTACCTGCTCTTGGTCCTTCGTCGGTATCGACGATGTATTTTCGGGTTTTCTTTTTGCCTTTTTCATCGAGGTAAGTTTCTTCAACTTCGACTGGTACGATATCTTCTTTGAATTTACCAGCGGCTATTGCTGCCAAGGCTTTCTCATGAGATCGAACCGAAAATGCATCCGCTTCTTCTCTTGTGATGCTGTATTCTTTGGCCAACTCCTCAGCAGTCAACCCCATGCTGATGTAATAGGATGGGTGCTGCGTGGCGATTTTGTAGTTGAGGGCTGTTTTGTAACCCATCATCGGAACCAAAGACATGGATTCTGTTCCTCCGGCAATGATGCAATCGGCCATTCCTGCTTTGATTTTACCGACAGCTAAGGCAATCGCTTCCAAGCCCGAACCGCAATATCGGTTGATGATAAATCCGGGGGCTTCAATTCCCAATGCTAAAAGTGAAATCATCCGACCCATCTGCATGCCTTGTTCCGCTTCGGGAACCGCATTGCCAACGATCAGATCGTCGACCATTTTTGTCTCCAATCCAGGCGTATTTGCCACCAAATGTTTGATCACATCTGCCGCCAAGTCATCCGGGCGATAAAATCTAAATCCCCCTCTTTTTGACTTTCCTACTGCTGATCTATATCCGTTAATTATGTATGCTTCCATTTGTTGATTAGTTATTGGTAATTGGGTTATTGAATGAGAGTATTAAGTAGCTAGTATCAAGTAGCTAGTATCAGGTATCAAGATTTTGACTCAATGGAGGACTTTAAACCCATGATCATCCGCTGAACTTCTGAAAGATCTACTTCCATTTCTTTGGCAATTTCAGGATCAAGAATTCCTACAATTTCAGAAATTATCAATTGGGTTTCCAATTCAAAGCTTTCTCCTAAACTCACTTCAAGAGAATTGACAAATGATTTTGAGGAAGTTTTAGCACAACCTTCCGCAATGTTTGAAGGAATCGAAACTCCTGCTCTTCTCATCTGTGAAACGAGCCCGAACTTTTCATCATTCGAATAGGCTCTCGTGACAGAATAAATTTTTACTGCAAAATCAACTGCTTTCTGCCATACTTTTAAGTCTTTGAAATTGTGCATAACCTATGGGTTTAAAATCTTGATACTTACGTCTTGATACTTGCTACTTTAATCAATTTCTAAGCGGTTTACCTTTGAATAAAATGCTATGAATTCGCTCAAGGGTCTTTTTCTCAGCAGTCAAACTCAAGAAAGCTTCCCGTTCCAAGTCCAGCAAATACTGCTCACTTACTTCGGTTGTCGAGGACAAATCTCCACCTGACATAACCCAAGCTAGTTTTCTGGCGATTTTGGCATCGTGCTCAGAGATATAAGCACCGTACTGCATTCCGGTGATTCCTGCTTCAAACAATGCCAAGGAAGTTTTACCCAACACCTTCACATTCGTCTGTTGAACTGGCTGGGTATATCCTGCTTCATGCAATCTCAACACATGGGATTTCGCATCCGCCAATTGACGTTTTCTGTTTAAAGAAATTCCATCGCTTTTTCTAAGATATCCCAAGCCTTGGGCTTCCACAGCTGAGGTGGAAACTTTCGCAGTGGCGATATTCATGAAGTATTCCTGAAGTTGATTTAGCTCGACATCGCCATTGATGACCGCATTGGAAAATCTCAAGGTCATCTCTTTGGTACCACCACCGGCAGGAATCAATCCTACTCCGACTTCTACTAATCCCATGTACAATTCAGCATGTGCCTGAATATGATCTGAATGAAGGGATAGTTCACAACCACCTCCCAAAGCCATATTATGCGGAGCAACTACCACCGGAATCGAAGAATAACGAGCCCGCATCATGGTATTCTGGAACTGAGCGATCATCATATTGATCTCATCAAAATCCTGGTCACCGGCAAACATGAACAGCATTCCAAGATTAGCTCCTGCAGAAAAATTAGCACCTTCATTGCCTATGACTAAGCCTTTGTAGGATTTCTCGGCCATTCCGATTGCAGTGTTGATTCCTTCGATGACTTCCGCACCCATAGAATTCATTTTGGTATGGAATTCCAAACCGATCACATCATCTCCCATGTCATACACGGTGGTGCCAGTATTTCCCCATACCTTCTTGCCTGCAGATTTCAGGGTATCCAGAATAATGAAATCTTCAATTCCCGGAATTTCCAGATAGCTTTTGCTTGGAATGTCATAATACAGCTTTTTGCCGCCATCGACTTTGTAGAAGTTTTCATGTCCTGCAGAGAGCATTTCATGAACCCAAGGAGCAGCCTTTTCACCGGCAGCTTCCATTTTTTCAACGGTTTCTTTTACCCCTAAAATATCCCAAGTTTCAAATGGACCTAATTCCCATCCAAATCCAGCGGAAACAGCTTGATCTATCCGGTACAATTCGTCGGAAATCTCAGGAATACGATTGGAGCAATATTTAAATAAATCATAGAAAGAAGCCCGATAAAATTCACCGGCCCGATCCTCGAAATTGACCAGAAACTTGATTCGTTTCTTCAAATCCTCGATTTCCTTCGATGCTTCCAAAGCCTTAAACTTTGGCTTTTCCACATCTTTGTATTCGAAGGTTTTTAAGTCTAATTCTTTCAGTTCTTTGGTTCCGTCTTTGTGACGGATCATCTTGAAGTAACCTTGGCCGGTTTTATCTCCAAACCATTTGTTGTTGTATAGCACTTCGACGATCTGTGGTAATTTGAATTTGTCACGGGATTCGTCGTGAGGAAGTGCTTTGTACAGATTGTTGGCCACATTGACAGTAGTATCGAGCCCGACCACATCCATGGTTCGGAATGTGGCTGACTTTGCACGACCAATCACAGGACCGGTCAATTTATCCACTTCAGAGACGCTGAAGCCCATCTTTTCAATGGCATGCATTCCGGAGATGATTGCATAGACCCCGATTCTATTGGCTATAAATGCAGGAGTATCCTTGCAAAAAACAGTCTCTTTTCCCAAAAACTTATCTCCATACTCCATCAAGAAATCGATGATTTCAGGATTAGTTTTTGGACCTGGAATGATTTCCAAAAGTCTCAGATAGCGTGGGGGATTGAAGAAGTGAGTCCCGGCAAAATTGGTCTGAAAATCTTCACTTCTGCCCTCACACATCATGTGCATTGGAATTCCTGAAGTGTTCGAAGTAATCAGGGTCCCCTGTTTTCTGTATTTCTCTACTTTTTCAAATAGCGACTGTTTGATATCCAATCGCTCTACCACTACTTCCATCACCCAATCATAGTCTTTGATTTTTGGTAGGTCGTCGTCAAAATTTCCTGTGGTAATCCGATTGGCAAAGGACTTGTCATAAATCGCCGAGGGATTTGACTTAAGCGTACTTTGCAAGGCATCATTTACGAGGCGATTTCGGACTGCTGGATGATCCTTGGTCATTCCCTTCTTTTGCTCTATTTCGGTCAGCTCGAAGGGAACAATATCCAGTAAAAGTACCTGTACGCCAATGTTGGCGAAATGACAGGCAATTCGAGATCCCATCACTCCTGAACCTAAAATGGCTACTTTCTTAATGGTTCTGTTCATGTTTTTTGGGTTTTGGTAGTCTATTCCGACGAACGGAAAATCAGTTATAATTCAAATATTGGTTTATTGACTTCACTTTCATTGACTTGATCAATGACCATGTGGATTTTACTGAATACTCCGAAAAAAGTATCCAAATCCTTTTCGCTAACTACTTCGCGGACTTGCTGATTGAAGTCCATGATTGTGTTAATCGATCTCTCTTTCTTATCTTTTCCTTCTTCTGTCAGAAAAATCCGCACCGATCGCTTATCCACAGGATCAGCCTTTTTGAAAATCAATCCTTTTTCCTCCATTGTTTTTAGCATGCGAGTTAAGCTGCGCGTTTCCAAACCGATCAGTGGGGCAATCTTTGTCGCAGGCGTGCCTTCTTTGGAGTTGATATTGATCAGGACAAAGCCTATCGCCGTAGTAAATCCCTCCTCAGCAGCTTGCTGATTGTACATGCGGGAAATGGCATGCCAGGCACTTTTGATGTGATAGTCTACTGTCTCTTCTCTTGTCATGGTGCTCAAATACAGGATTTGAAGTCACCTAAGTTAGAAAAATTTTGTATGCATGCATACTATATTTTCAAAAGAGGTATGCATGCATCACAAATAATTAATCGATTTTCTACGAGAAATAAAATATACTACTGTATTCAGACTAAATCATATTATAAATCAGAATAAAAATCAGCAAATTCTAGGTTAGCAGAAAAAAATTTTGATGTGAAGAAATTATGATTTTTTGATTAAAAGCAAAAAAACCAGGCGATTATGCCTGGTAGATAGATTCGATTTCCTTCTCAAATTTTTGATAAATCACTTTTCGCTTCAATTTCATCGTAGGTGTTAGCTCACTTGTATCGATTCCCCATGGTTTGTCCAACAGCTTAAAACGTTTGATTTGCTCCCATTTTGCAAAGTATTTATTAAGTCCATCTATTTCCTCCTGATACTTTTCGAGAATTTCAGAATTGGATATCATTTCACCATCTGTGAGATATGGAATGTCCTTCCGTTTGCAATATTCCCTCAATCCGTCAAAACTGGGAACGATCAATGCTGCCGGGTAATTTTTCCCATCACCAACTACCATAAGTTGCTCAATGAGGACAGATTCCTTGAATTTGTTTTCCATTACCTGAGGTGCTATGTATTTTCCTCCGGACGTTTTGAACATCTCTTTTTTACGATCTGTGATTTTAAGGTATTCGCCATCCAGTTCTCCGATGTCTCCGGTGTGAAACCAGCCGTTTTGAAGTACCGCAGCGGTCATTTCAGGCTCTCGGTAGTATCCTTGCATCACATTAGGTCCTTTGACCAGAATTTCGCCGTCCTCAGCGATTTTCACCTGCACGTCTTTTACTACTTTACCTACATATCCTATTCGGATTCCATCCTCAGTACCAACAGAAGCAGAAACTACCGGCGATGTCTCCGTTAGGCCATATCCTTCACATACTTTTATACCGGCAGCCCAGAATACTCTCGCCAGTCTTGGCTGTAAAGCTGAAGCTCCAGAGTTGATTTGCATCACATTTCCTCCTAATGCTTCTCTCCATTTTGAGAAAATCAGCTTATTGGCAAGTTTCAATTGGAAATCATACCAGCTACCCATATTTCCGGAAGGGTCATATTTCAGACCGAGATTCAAAGCCCAGAAGAAGAGATTCTTTTTTACTCCAGTCAATTCATAACCTTTGGCTACAATTTTATCATAGACTTTTTCTAAAAGCCTTGGAACTGTATTAAATACATGGGGCTGCACTTCCTTGAGGTTTTCACCAATTTTTTCCATGTTTTCAGCATAATAAACTGAAAATCCGAGGTAAATAAAGCAAAATGAACCTGTTCGTTCGTAGATATGGCAGAGTGGAAGGAAGCTCAACACTTTTGAAACTCCGGGGGGAGGTGTCATGGTATTGGAAACAGAAAGTACATTGGATAGCACATTTGTGTGGCTAAGCATGACTCCCTTTGGTTTACCCGTGGTGCCAGAGGTATAAATTATTGTAAAAAGATCATCCGGTTTAATCAGACTTTTTGAGTCTTCCAATTTTAAAAGATCGCCTGATTCACCCTTTTTTTCCAAAATTGACCAATGCGCCACTCCATCTAGCTGATCAAAGGCGTATATGGTTCGATCTCCCGCGACTGCGGCAGCTTTTCCGTAGATTTCCTGATCTCCGACAAAAATCATTTTGACTTCTGCATGGTCAAAAATATAAGCGTAATCCTCAGAGGTAATCGTCGGATACATGGGTACGGATATTGCTCCGATTTGCTGAAGTGCGAAATCAACGAAATTCCATTCCGGACGATTTTCAGAGATTATGGCAACTTTATCTCCCGCAGTAATTCCGGAGGATAAAAAAGCTAAGCCTAGATTATCTACAATCTGCTTAAGGTCTTTGGAGCTATACGTCTTCCACTTTCCATCTTCTTTTCTAGCCAAAGCCACTGCTTTATCATAAGATGAAATCTGATGTGGGATCAAATCAAAAATACGGGTGAGGTTCATCATGCTTTCGGGTTTATCAATCTAATATTACCCAAATCAAAATGGAATCCCAAAAGCTTTCCACACAATTCTCCTTATAGTAATTATATTATATTATTTAAATAAATAAACTATTAAGGTTATTAAGGCTGTGGATTTGTTGATAAGATAGGTTTAAAAAGTTTGGCACAAATTGCATTCCCAGCCTTTTGCTATCCCGACATATTGTTAACGAGTTATCCACCTGTAACTGATTGAAATTCTATTATTTGATAAAAAAATGTTTATCTGGTGGATTATTTGCTAAAAGATAAATGTGGTTAAGTCTGTTGTGGATAGTCTGATTGTGTTTTGTGGACAAATCTAAGTTTTCCCCATTAGCTGAATGATATAATTGATTTTAAAAAAAATTGTTGAAAATTGAATAAATAAATCTGTGATATCTTAGAGTTTCCCACAGTCTAATTATCATTATCCACACCGTTTTTTATGTTTTGTCCTATTCCGGTTAGTGGTGTTGCCTGAATATTCTGTTCGGGACGTGTCCATCCACTTCGAATAATTAAATCTTGCGTTTTCTCTTCGTTGAGGAAGTAAAAGACCCGTTCTGCATTTCTTCGTTGTATAAAATTTGCTGGGTCCCATCGTTTATTTCCATTGGAATCTTCAATCACCCGAATTTTGAAAGTTCCAGGTTCTAATAGTTTGAAGGAATAATTGTTGGAGTTTTGTAAGAATTGCTCTTGAACCAGTTCATCTTTTGAATTCAGAAGCTGTACGATAAAGGGAGGACTGGCATTTAATATTGATCCGGAAATTTCATCTGCTAGGTTACTCCGTTTCAGTTTTCGGTAATTGGCAGAAAGGACTGCTTCATTGTATTGATTTTCAATGTCCATAAAAGTAGAGTCACTGGCTTTTATTGTAAATATTTCCTTGCTGATTGAATCTGGTACAGATAAACGTACTTTTAATAGATCCATTTTTGATGAATCCTGAAATACTGTCATTTGCTTGGTTATGGGGATTCTTGAGGCAGTATCATAAGAAATAAACAAGGAATCGAAGTTAACCGATTGGATGGGCTTGTTGAATTGGAGTTCAATTTCCAGATTATTATAGAAGCTTTTTCCTGAATTTGCTGTGACTTGTAGTTTTTCTGGTCTTCTTTCTGATTCTGGAAATTTCGCCCAGATCAAGGAATCCTTCCTAAATCCCACTGAGTCAGTTAGGCTAATGTTGAATGGAATGCTGTCAGTTTTTGAACTTCTTGGATAGATTCTAATTCTGTTGTCTGAATAGGTATAGAAATATTCTTTACTCAATTCCTTATTTTCTATCCTTGTTTCTACTGGAGTTCGGTTTAGAATAATATCAAAGTTTTTTCCTAATGGAGCACTTCTTAATATTCTTATGGGAGTCAAATCACCTTTAGATAGATTGAATTGGACGTTTTCAATGTTTCTATTCAAAATAAGAGTATCCAAAATGAAGTCATATTCTTCAGATTTCGATTCAGCTTTTAATGTTCCGTTTGCATCTTTCCAGGCATACGCCAAGTATTTACCATCTTTAATGTTTGTAATGGAAAAAGTTCCTGTACTATCTACTTGACTTAGGTAATAAGGTGGTGCTGTAAATACGTCTGTAGTATCTCCTACCGGGTAGATTCCTACCACAATATTTGAGTAGTCTGGTTTTGAAGGAGGAAAATGGTAGTTAATTTTTCCTGTTACGCTTAAGCTATCAATGGAATTTCCCGTCGAAAAGACCAACTTTAGGTTTTCTGCCGGATTTGCTTCGGATATATCTACTATTGATTTTTGAAAATTAAATACATACGTTGTGCTATCCTCTAGTTCCTGATTTAGTTTGATAGTTACGACATTTTTGAGTGCGGTAAAGATTACCTCATCTTTATTAATCCTTGGCGTAATAACAATTCCTTTCGATGCATTGTCAAGTTTGATGTATTCATCAAAAGTCAAAATTATTTCTTTTGGCTTTGTATTAAGAGATTGATCAGCTGGATTGGACGATTGTAGGATTGGTGGATCTTCATCTCTGGGTCCTCCCATTGGTGTGCTTTGCTTAGCGCAGGAAGCCAAGAGTAAAAAAGAAAGTGTATATAGGAGGTGTTTGAATCTTGTCACTTCTTTTGGAAAACGTAAATATTGCTTGAATAATGTCCGGGTGTTTTGGCTTGGCGGTTGGACTTTAATCCATTAATGATTGCCTTCCAATATCTTTTTACTAAAGATGAGTTCTTTTCTAAATAACCTTCCGACAGTAATGAAACATAAAAACTATCGAATTTCATGGGTTTTATCTCCTTTAATTCTAGATTAAAATTATTTTTAAAACCTTCTATTGCTGAGGAATTGAAATGGTATAAATGCCTTGGAACATCCCAACCTGCCCAGGTATTACCATAAAATTTTCCATCCCAACTATTATAATTTGGAACAGCAATTATTAAGTAACCATCTGAATTTAAGTGGCTTATAATTTTTTTTATTGTTTTTCTTAGATCATGAATATGTTCCAATACATGATAAAGAGTAATTACATCAAACTCAGAATCTTTCTTAATCTCTTCGAGGGCAGGTTTTATTTTATTTTTCAGTTTAAGGTTTGCCTGTCTTCTTGCTTTTTCATTTGGTTCGACTCCTTCTACCTTCCAGCCTTGTTTTTTTGCTGCCTTGAGGAATTCGCCGGTACCACAGCCATAATCGAGAAGTTTCCCTTTCTTTTTAAATGTTTCAATAAAACTGACTTTTTTCGAGATATTATAGGTTCTGATTTTTTTGTACAGCCATTGCGTCAAATTCCTGGTTTTATCATCATGTGAAAAGTATTCAGGGAAATTGTAATATGGTCCAATTCCTTCTTGGCTAGGTCTTGGGTTAGTAAATACGAGCTGACAGTCTGAGCATTTGCAAAGCATAAAATTTTCTTTGCTCACTGCATGATCTGTTATTTCAGCGTAATTAAGAAAACGCCCACTTTTACATAATGGACATTTGCTAAGTCTTTCTAACATTTTATCTTCCTAAATAGACTGTCAAGATAGATAAATCCGCAGGGGATACTCCGCTTATCCTCGATGCTTGCCCTAATGTTTGAGGACGGATTTTGGTGAGTTTTTGTCTACCCTCATTTGAAAGAGCTGTGATTGATAGAAAATCAAAAGTCTGGGGAATTTGATAATGTTCCATGTTTGATAGCTTATCGACCAGCTGTTGTTCCTTATCAATGTAGCTGTCATATTTTATTTGGATTTCAGCTTGCTCCAATACGTCTTTTGAGTATTTTCCTAAATATTCTGAAAGTTCCTCATCTACAGAAATAAGTTCATTCATTCCTATTTGAGGGCGTTTTAGCAATTTCTCCACACTTATTTTTTCTAGGATTGTTGCTGTACCCATAGATTCCAAGCCCTGATTGATTGATTCAGGACTAAGTTTCTTTTGTTTGAGGTCATTGATCAGTTTGGCAGTGTTTGACTTCTTTTCTTGCATTTTTTCCAGTCTTTCATCTGATGCAAGACCTATATTATGGCCAAGTTGTGTCAGTCTCAAATCTGCATTGTCCTGACGTAGGAGTAATCGAAATTCAGCCCTGGAGGTGAACATCCTATATGGCTCTTCAGTACCTTTATTGATAAGGTCATCTACCAACACGCCAATATAAGCTTCCGATCTCTTTAATATAAACGGTTCTTTTTCCTGAACTTTCAAACAAGCATTTATTCCTGCCACTAATCCCTGTGAAGCTGCTTCCTCATATCCTGTTGTTCCGTTGATTTGTCCAGCGAAATAGAGATTCTCCAACAGTTTTGTTTCTAATGTAGAATTCAACTGTGTAGGTGGAAAGAAGTCATATTCTATTGCATAGCCAGGCCTGAACATTTTGGCATTTTCAAATCCGGGAATTAAACGTAATGCCTTGTACTGTACATCTTCAGGTAGTGAGGTGGAAAATCCGTTGACATAGATTTCTACTGTATTCCACCCTTCAGGTTCTACAAATATTTGATGTCGTTCGCGTTCCGCAAATCTGTTGATTTTGTCTTCGATACTTGGACAATATCGGGGACCCAAACCTTGAATTCTGCCATTAAACATGGGAGATCGATCAAATCCTGTTTCCAGTGATTGATGTACTTCTTTATTTGTATAGGTTATCCAGCAAGATTTTTGGGATTTAAGTGGAACAGTTGAATTCAAATAGGAAAATTTTTCAGGATTTTCATCCCCAAATTGCTCTTCCATTTTTGAGTAATCAAGGCTTCTTCCATCCACTCTTGGTGGAGTTCCTGTCTTCATTCTTCCCGCTTCAAAGCCTAATTGAACCAATTGCTCCGTGATTCCTCTGGCGGCTGACTCCCCTGTTCTACCGCCACCGAACTGCTTTTCACCAATATGAATGATTCCATTGAGAAATGTGCCATTTGTAAGAACAACAGTTTTCGAGGGAATTTCTATTCCGATTGCAGTTTTTACTCCTACTACTCTTCCGTTTTTAACCAGTAACCCAGAGATCATTTCCTGCCAAAAATCAACATTTGGAGTTCGCTCCAATGTAAGTCTCCATTCTTCAGCAAACCGCATTCTATCATTTTGTGAGCGTGGAGACCACATCGCAGGGCCCTTTGATCTGTTTAGCATTCTAAACTGAATCATAGACTTGTCGGAAATTATTCCTGACATTCCTCCTAGCGCATCAATTTCGCGTACAATCTGTCCTTTTGCAACCCCTCCCATTGCGGGATTGCAGGACATTTGTGCGATGGTATTCATGTTCATAGTACAAAGTAGAACTTTTGAACCCATAGCTGCTGCTGCATGTGCCGCTTCACAACCTGCGTGCCCCGCCCCTACTACTATGACATCGTATAATGGAAACATGATAAATGATTTGATGTTTCACGTGAAACAGCTGGCGGATTCTTATTTCTTGCCAGTGTACTGTTTCACGTGGAACAGTTAAATATTATGGAATAAATTTATGGCTAACTCCTCTTTGGATCGCATAAGATCCGATTGGACTTTGGTTTTATCCTTGTAGCCCATCAAGTGGAAAAGACCATGACTAATTACTCGGCTTAGTTCGGTTTCTTCTAATTGTTGATGATTTGATGCATTCTCCCTCACTCTGTCTAAACTGATGAATATATCACCTTCGATTTTACCATCTTGTTCAGAGTTGTCAAAAGTGATAATATCTGTATAGGTGTGGTGTGCTAAATAATCAACGTTGATTTGATAAAGGTATTCGTCTGAACAAAAGATGTAATTCAACTCACCTACTTGGAAATTTTCAGATTCCGCAATTTTCTTTAGCCAATTCTTCCTTTTCAGTTTTTGAGGAAGTTCAAATTTGATCTCTTCAGAAAAAAACTGAATTGCCATATTAGTCTATATAAAAGGAAAGAATGGTTTTTTTTCCACCTTCTTCAAATTTTACTTCGTCGCTTAAATGTCTAATCAAGAAAATACCTCGACCGCCTGGCTTCTCCAAGTTCTCCGGAGAAGTGGGATCTTGTAATTCTAATAAATCGAATCCTTCGCCCTCGTCCTCAATAATAAAATTAAGTTGATCACCTTCCATATTAAGTTCGAGGTGGACGAGTTTATTTTTATCACTTTGGTTACCGTGGATTATTGCGTTACTGATACATTCGGTAACAGAGATCATGATATTTCCATAGATGTCATCGTTTATTTCGAAACTATCTTTCGCATTATCAATAAAACTTTCGATGATCTTTATATTCTCGATCAGAGATGGAATTGAAATTTTAATAGAGTTCATCTTGGAAATATTCTATAATTCAGATCTTTTTGTTTTTTTCTTACTCAATTTCTAATACAATCGGACAATGATCCGAATGTTTTACGCTAGGCAAAATTACGGCACTTTTCAGATTGTTTTGCAATTCCTTGGTTGCCATGTGGTAATCTATTCTCCATCCCAAATTCTTTTCTCTTGAATTTGCTCTGAAGCTCCACCACGAGTATTGGTGTGGTTGAGTATTGAAATATCGAAAGGTGTCAATGAATCCATTTTCAGTAAACTTATCCATCCATGCACGTTCTTCTGGAAGAAAGCCAGATGAGTTTTTATTGGAAATAGGATTATGGATATCTATGGGTTTATGACAAATGTTATAATCCCCACTTAAAATCAACTTTGGGTTGACTTCTTTTAGATCCTGAATATAACCAAATACATCATCAAGAAACTCATACTTGAATTGCTGACGTAGATCCCCCGTTGTTCCTGACGGGAAATAAGATGAGATAAAGGAAAATCCATCAAAATCCGCTTGAATCATCCTTCCCTCGTCATCATATTTATTCATACCCATGCCATATTTGATTGATTTGGGTTTGATTTTGGAGAAAATTGCCACTCCACTGTATCCTTTTTTTACAGCTGAATACCAATACAAATTATATCCTAAATCTTGGAAAATACTGGGATCAATATCCTTTTCCTGAGCCTTAATCTCCTGTAAACCAATGATATCTGGATTTTCCTGCTTTAGCCAATCTACAAAACCCTTCGTCATTGCAGACCTGATTCCATTTACGTTGTAGGAAATAAGTTTCATCCAATTATAATTTTTTTTCCAGCAGAAATCCCGATCGCTAACGGGAGGAATTTCGCATAATTCCTAACCATATAATTTTTGTCGTTTGTGCTATGCTCGATTTCATTCAAATTTCTATTTGGTATTCCTTTTCAAAGTATTCCATCACCTGAATTTTGAGAAGTTTTTCCTGCTCTAATAGATCAAAGTGAGGAAGTTCTTTTATCAACTTCCAATGGGGCCAACCTTCTTGATCGACAAATTCCAATTCATAGAATCCTGCATAGCTCAGAACTTTACAAACAGCAATATGCATTAAATCCTGTTTTTGTTCTTTTGAAAAAGTTTTTGTTCCTTTTCCCAACTCTTGAACACCTATTAGAAACAGTACGCCATTCAGATCGTTTGGTTTTTTACCAATCGTGTCTTTCAAGCCGTCCAATAGTTTAGACCATCTTTTTTCAAGATCAAGATCCCGCTTAAACATCTGTAAATTATTGATTTGTAAGTTCTTCCCAGTATTCTACGGCTCTCCTTAAATGTGGGATGACAATGGAACCTCCGATAACGAGGGCAATTGAAAAAACCTCAAAAATCTCTTCCTTTTTTAATCCCGCCTCGTGGCTTTTCCCTAGATGATATTTGATGCAATCATCACACCTTAATACCATAGAACAGGCCAATCCGATCATCTCTTTGGTTTTCACATCCAGTTCCCCTGCTGCATAGGTATTCGTGTCAAGGTTGAAAAAACGCTTGATTACCTTATTGTCTTCGCCCAGGATTTTATCATTCATCTTGGCACGATAGGCATTGAATTCTTCTATTAGATTCATTAACTTAAGGATTAAATATAAGTCTAAGGGGTAAATATACTGCATATTCCACCCTAAGAGGTAACAACTGAACTTTTTAGCAATGCGTTTTGATATTTGGAAAGATTTTTTGGATCTCATTTTCCCGAGGAATTGTCCTCAGTGCGGAAGAGCGCTCTTCGATTTCGAACCCTGCCTCTGTACAATCTGTCAAGGAAGTTTGCCTGTTGCCAATTTTCATTTGAGACCCTATGACAATGAACTTTCCGCAAAGATCAGGGGGCTTACCCAAGTGAACCGCGTAATGGCCTATTTGAGATTTTCAAAAAAGGGAAGAAGTCAGCAGCTACTTCACCAGCTGAAATATAAAAACAAACCGGAAATAGGTGAAGAAATGGGTAGACTTTATGGACTGCTTTTGGCTCAAAACGGCTATTTAGGAGAATGGGACGTGATTGTCCCTGTTCCCTTACACCCGATGAAACAAAAAAGGAGAGGCTTCAATCAAAGTGAAAAATTTGCCATTGGCCTCGTTAAACCTCTTGACTTAAAACTGGACAATTTGCTGGAGCGGAAAAAATTTACTGAAACCCAGACCAAAAAAACCAGACTTCAAAGACTTGAAAATGTGGAGGAGGTATTCGAGCTCAGACATGGAGAGAATATTTCGGGATTGCGAATCTTGTTAGTAGATGATGTCATCACAACAGGAGCCACACTTTGCGCTTGTGCAAACGTGCTTTTGGCCAATGGTGCAAAACATGTAGATTTGGTTACCATCGCCGCAGGAGGCCAATAAAATCATGAGCATTGATATAGAATTTCTCAAATACCCTATCGGTAAGTTCAAAATACCAGAACAGGTTACCTCTGAAGCTATCGCTGAAGCTTTAGGAAAAATCAAGTCTTTTCCATCCGATTTATTTAAGGCAGTGAGCCGGCTTTCTGTCACACAGCTGGACACTCCTTATCGTCCGGGTGGCTGGACTGTAAGACAACTTGTGCATCATTGTGCAGACAGCCACATGACAGCCTTTATTCGGTTTAAATTGGCTTTGACGGAGGAAAATCCAACCGTAAAACCTTACGATGAAGCTAAGTGGGCTAACCTGTCGGATGCTGCATTGCCAATTGAGTCCTCTTTAGCAATTATTCAAGCCATTCATATGAAATGGGGTGCCTTACTGGATTCAATGAAGCCCGAGGACTTCAAAAAAACCTATTTTCATCCTAAGAAAAATCGAAGTCAAGGATTAGAAGAAGTTACACTGATGTATGCTTGGCATTCTCAGCATCACTTGGCCCATGTTCTGCATTTGGCGATGCGGGAAAAGTGGTAGTTTTTCTTTTGGAATCAGAATCATGAATATTTCTTTAAAAAATCAACGCATCCTCGTAACAGGAGCTTCCCGAGGTATAGGAAGAGCGATAGCCCGTCAACTATCTGAGTCTGGCGCCGAGGTAATTATTCACTACAATTCCAACAAAGCTGAGGCGGAAAGTCTTCTCAATCAGCTAAAAAACCCTGCTTTCATAGAGACATGTGATTTATCCAAACTGGAATCAGTTGTTGGATTTATTCCATTCTTGGTAGAAAAGTATGGTCCATTGTCCGGGATTGTGAATAATGCGGGGATCTCCCCTCCTGCAGCCGATACTTTGCCAACTTTGGAGTGGCTGGAGATTTGGAACAAGGTGATGGCTGTTAATGCTACAGCCGTTGGGATTCTCACCAAGGAATTTGTAGATCAGGCTAAACTTCATGAAAATGGACGGATTGTAATGATTTCGTCCCGTGCAGCCTTCCGTGGAGATACGACAGACTATTTGGCCTATGCTGCTTCTAAGGGCGCATTGGTGAGTCTGACACGGTCCATCGCCAGACATTATGGAAAAATCGGGATTAAAGCCTTTTTGATTGCTCCAGGATTCACTCGTACGGATATGGCAAATGGAATATTAGCGGAGTATGGGGAAGATTTTGCATTGAAGGATATTGCGCTGAAGGAATTAACGCTGCCCGAGGATATCGCGCCTATGGTCACGTTGCTCTGTTCTGGCTTGGCAGATCATGCGACAGGTACTTCTATAGACATGAATGCCGGGTCTTATGTGCGATAGCAGCTTTTATCTAAACGAAACCATCAGCCTAATTCGAGGGTTTTATGAAGGAAGTCTCCAAACTTAAAAATGACCAAAAGAGATTCCGTCCTCACTCCTGAACTTGTCAAAATCCTAAAAAT
This sequence comes from Algoriphagus sp., assembly GCF_046296635.1. Taxonomy (GTDB): domain Bacteria; phylum Bacteroidota; class Bacteroidia; order Cytophagales; family Cyclobacteriaceae; genus Algoriphagus. The sequence goes on from NZ_JBKBKZ010000002.1 coordinate 32,071, forward strand.
CTTCATTTTATCATCTTTGGGATTAGTTTTAGCGCTTTCATTCTTCAATGAGTACCGGGCAAATAATTCGGGGGAAGATCGAACCTTCAGAGTAAATGACTCAAATCGACTCTATTTCCTCAATGTCAGGGCGATTCACTATGATCGGGAAATTCGTCGAGATGCAGGAATGACACTTTACCGAAATGGAAAGCGAACGCAGTCTGATTCCAGTCCTACGTTGGATCTGGTGATTCTTTTGAATTCAGGAAAAGAAAATGCTTACATCTATTTTGAACTGAAAAATGCTGAATGGCCGATTCGTATTTCTGCAAAAACAGCCAAAAAAACTCAGGTTTTCGATTTTTCAAACGGGAACAATGCCGATCATTATTCAATGCTTGAAAAATTGAAACCAGCAATCCTTGAAAATGCAGAATTTGAGCTCATTTCAGAGGGAAAAACTTTTCCAATTTGGTCGAAAGAAATGGAAAAAGAAGCGGTAAAGACGGTCTTAGAAGACTATTTTAGGCTCCTGAACCAAACCAACTAAGATGGAAAAGACAACGAATTCGGGATTGGAGTTTTTCAAAACCCAAATTGGGAAAAAGCTGGACAAAACACCCTCTGCAGCAGGGAATTGGCTGGGAGGCACACTTCTGGAAATTGACCTTCATCACATTAAAGTTTCTTATATAGTCAGACCAGAATTGTGTAATCCCGGCAAAATACTTCATGGAGGAATAGCCTCACTGATGCTGGATGACGTGATTGGGATGGGTAATTTCGTAGCAGGTTCGGAATATTTGATGACAAGTATTAATCTGAACGTGGATTTCCTCTCAGCTGCACAAATCGGAGAAAAACTTGAAGTTACTGCCAAATTGATTCGATCCGGATCAAACCTAAATCATTGGGAAGCTGTAATCAGAAAAGAGTCGGGGAAATTTGTCGCCAAGGCCAGCTCGAATTTGATCAAAACTCATGTGAAACTAAGTGAATTGGGATTTTAATTTAGTTTCATGTATTTTTCATGCATGAAAAAACTAATTCTTTTGGCCGTATTTGGCTTGATTTCCACTGCTTCCTTTGCCCAATGGACTGTTTCTTATCATCAAAGTAACCTTCCATTTTTAGGAGTGAATAAACAATTGGGAGAAAAGTGGCTTCCCGAATTCCGAGTGGGAACTGATAATTTCATTGATAATGTCTCATTGGAATTAGTCGTTAATCACATTTTTTACAAAAATGATCGCATCGATTTCTATGGAGGAATTGGAGGGAGAATTCAAAGCTTCGAGGGCTTAGTCATTCCTGTAGGCTTGAATATTTATCCATTTGAAAGGAAGGATTTTGGTTTCCATATCGAAGCTGCCCAGTTTATTGGAGATGGAAATATCTTCAGAGGGTCCTTTGGAATCAGATATCGGTTTTTTAAGGAGTAGTGAAATCTTGGATGCATTTTATAGCTCATCTGTGCATCTGTTGCAGTCTGCCTTTAAAATTGTTCCAGCTTCACCATCAAGTCCCACACTGCAATTCCCAGAGACACTGAAATATTGAGGGAATGTTTGGTTCCCAATTGTGGAATTTCCAAAACTTGGTCACAGGCTTTTAAAACTTCTTCTTCGACTCCAAATACCTCATTTCCAAAGATGAGCGCGTATTTTTTTCCTTTCTCCGGTACAAAATCATTCAATTTCATTGAGCTTTTCACTTGCTCCAAAGCACAAATTTGATATTCAGCTTCCTTCAATTTTTTAATGGCCTCCATGGTATTCAGACAGTATTCCCATTCTACAGATTCCGTAGCGCCAAGAGCAGTTTTTTGAATGTCCCGATGGGGTGGAGTACCGGTAATGCCACATAGAAAAATCTTCTCAATGCGGAATGCATCTGCGGTTCGAAAGGCTGATCCGACATTGTTCAAACTTCGCACATTATCCAAAACCAATACAATCGGTGACTTCTCGGTTTGCTTAAATTCCTGAATCGAAAGCCTATCCAATTCCTCCATGCTTAATTTCTTCATCTTTTTTGATCTCCTTGCCTAAACGGCTATTTTCAGCTTTTCATACCAAGCCAAAAGTACCACAATTCCTTTTTGATCCCCATGAGCAAATCCAAAGACGGACAAGAAACTCCCCTGATGAAGCAATATAACGCCATCAAGGCCAAACATCCCGGAGCATTGCTGCTTTTTCGCGTAGGGGATTTTTATGAGACATTTGGAGAAGATGCGGTCGTGGCGAGTAAAATTTTGGATATCGTCCTGACCAAAAGGGCAAATGGTGCTGCTTCACACATAGAGTTGGCTGGATTTCCTCACCATTCCTTGGACAATTACCTCCCAAAGCTAGTTCGCGCCGGGAATCGAGTTGCGATCTGTGATCAACTGGAAGATCCGAAATCAGTCAAAGGAATCGTAAAGCGCGGTGTAACTGAATTGGTAACACCAGGCCTTTCCTACAACGATCAAGTCCTTGACACTCGCAAAAATAACTATCTCGCCTCCATTCATTTTGGAAAGGATACCCACGGGATTGCTTTCCTGGATGTCTCGACGGGTGAATTTATGTGCGCTCAAGGCAATTCCTCTTATTTGGAAAAGCTATTACAGAGTTTTGCACCATCAGAAATTATTTTTTCAAAAGCTGCAAAAAAGATCGCTGCCGAAATCATCAAAAACGAATTCATCACCTTCTACTGTGAAGATTGGGTTTTTCAATATGATTTCACATACGAAAAATTAAAAACACATTTCGGTACAGCCAATTTGAAGGGTTTTGGAATCGAAGAACTTGAATCCGGAATCGTAGCTGCAGGAGGTATCTTGTATTATCTCGAAGAAACGGAGCATCGGGAGGTTCAGCATATTTCTTCGATATCCAGGATTGCAGAGGAGAAATATGTCTGGTTGGATAAGTTCACGATCCGCAATCTAGAATTGGTTTTTCCTCAACATGATGGGGGCGTTCCACTGATTCAGATTCTTGATCAGACGGTGACACCGATGGGTTCGAGGATGATGAAAAAGTGGATGGTGTTGCCTTTGAAAGAAAAGCAAGCGATCGAGGAGCGATTGAATGTGGTTGATTTCTTCTACCAAAATTCAGCCCTAATCGAAGAAATGCTTGCTCCACTCCGACTGATTGGTGATTTGGAGCGCTTGATATCCAAAGTGGTAGTCGGACGGGCAAATCCACGGGAGATGAATCAAATCAAGCGTGCACTCAAGTCCGCTCTTCCGATCAAGGAAATGCTGAAAATGCAGAAGAATCCTACGTTGAAGCGCCTTTCTGATCAAATCCATCCCTGCGAGTATTTGCTGGAAAAAATCGAGCGTGAGCTCAAAGAAGATGCCCCGATGCTGGTTCATCAAGGTGGAGTGATCAAGGATGGAGTGGATCCCGAACTGGATGAATACCGGGGTTTGGCAAATACCGGAAAGGATTTTTTGGTTCAAATCCAACAGCGAGAAGTTCAAAATACTGGTATTTCTTCACTGAAAATAAGCTTCAACAAAGTCTTTGGGTATTATCTTGAAGTAACACATGCCCACCGGGACAAAGTGCCTCAGGAGTGGATTCGCAAACAAACCTTGGTCAATGCGGAGCGATATATCACTCCCGAACTCAAAGAATATGAAGAAAAGATTCTCAATGCTGAAGATCGCATGCAAGGAATCGAGCAGAAGTATTTCTTGGCCTTAGTCCAGGAAGCGGCGCAATATGTCACTCAAATCCAGCAAAATGCGAGAGTGTTGGGAACATTGGATTCGCTGCTTTCTTTTGCACAAGTTGCATTATCAAATGGTTATTCGAGACCAAAGATCTCAGATACCGAAACCCTTGAAATTAAGGATGGTCGTCATCCGGTAATCGAGAAGCAACTCCCTCCAGGGGAAAATTACGTCCCAAACGATATTTATCTCGATCATGACAGTCAACAGATCATGATCATCACCGGGCCAAATATGGCCGGTAAATCTGCTTTACTCCGGCAGACTGCACTGATAGTCCTGATGGCGCAGATGGGAAGTTTTGTTCCTTCTTCATTTGCTAGGATTGGAATTATTGACAAAGTATTTACTCGAGTTGGGGCTTCAGACAATCTTTCCAAAGGGGAGTCGACATTCATGGTGGAGATGACTGAGACAGCAAGCATTCTCAATAATCTATCAGATCGAAGTCTTGTACTGATGGATGAAATTGGGCGTGGGACCTCTACCTATGACGGTATTTCAATTGCTTGGTCGATTGTGGAGTTTCTTCACAATCATCCCACATTCAAAGCAAAGACGCTTTTTGCGACTCACTACCATGAACTCAATCAGCTTTCGGGAGATTTTCCAAGAATAAAAAACTTCAATGTCTCTGTCAAAGAAGTGGGCAACAAAGTGATATTTATGCGGAAGTTGAAAGAAGGAGGAAGCGAACACAGCTTTGGAATTCACGTCGCTCAAATGGCAGGGATGCCTAATCCAGTTGTCCTCAGAGCTGCAGAAATAATGGGACACCTTGAAAAAGACAAAGAATTAAAGGAGAAAAAGGAGCACTTCAAGTCCATACCGAAAAATAATTTCCAGCTCAGTTTATTTGAAATAGACCCAAAATTTACAGAAGCGAAACAACTCTTAGACCTGATTGATATAAATGCGATTTCTCCTATTGAAGCACTTTTAAAACTTCACGAAATAAAAAAGAAATTAGAATGATATGACCGAAATTTTATATTTTTCTAAAGATTTAAACTAACACACACGCTGAACTTAAACTTAAAATGGATAAGGTATTACTCAAGGACCTGAAAAAGCAGGATAAGTATACCAAATTCTTTAAAGAATGGAAGGATCAGGAATTCAATGGTGAAATAGATGAGCAAAAGTTAAAAGATGAGCTGGCTGCTATCAGTAAAACGATCGGTATGCAAGAAAGCCTTGTCATTGCTTGTTTTGATTATCGAAATTTGAACCTAGCATTTTTTACAGGAAATGTGGAAAAACTGACTGGATACCCGGAGTCGATGTTCCGGAACAAAGGTATGGAGACATCCTTTACCATGATTCATCCAGATGATCGACCAGAGCTATTTCGATTCCAAAAAATTGTTTTTGATGCCTTTCATGGCCTTTCAATCTCAGAAAGACACACGTTCGAATTTTCCTACACCACACGCTGGGTACATCGGACCACAGGGGAAGTGATTTGGATGACCTCAAAAGTTCGACCCTATGTCATTGATGAGACAGGCAATTTCATCATGGATTTGCACATCATTATCCAGCTTTTCACTCCTCCCAAAACAAAAAGCTACGATTGGAATTATACCTACACTAAGGATAATGGATCCAAGATCTTTGTTAGCAAAAACTCACCTGTTGGCAAAGCCGTCAAGTTGACAACAAAGGAACGAGAAATTGTAAACTTGATCCTGGAAGGAAAAGAGTCAAAAGAGATAGGAGAAATCTTTAATATTTCAATTTTCACAGTGGCCACGCATCGAAAAAATATTCTTAGAAAGCTTAGAGCAAAAAATGTGGGAGAAATGGTTAAGATTTTAGCCTCTTATGATTTTTGAAAAGACTGTAAATCAACAGTAAATGAAGTTTTTGCCGTTAATCTCGAAAATATTATTCATTTCGGTCTTGTAAAATTATTTTGTGGGCTTACCTTTGCATCCACAATCGCTCGAATAAAGCTTTGGGCAATGACAAAAAGCGAGAGTAGCTCAGCTGGTAGAGCACGACCTTGCCAAGGTCGGGGTCGCGAGTTCGAATCTCGTCTCCCGCTCAGTAAAGCCCTTGAAAAAGGGCTTTGTCATTTCAGGGCATTTGAATCTCAAATGTGACTGAGGCTCTACTCCCAAGTAGAGTAAGCCGGGATGGTGGAATAGGTAGACACGCAAGACTTAAAATCTTGTGGGAGCAATCCCGTGCGGGTTCGATTCCCGCTCCTGGTACAAACAAATAGCCTCGCATTTTGCGAGGCTATTTGTATTTTAAAGCATGTTTACGGTTTATGCTATAAAGAGCCAAATTCTTCAAAATCATGGATTACCATTGATCAAGCGAGAGACCAGCAAAATATTTTCTTGGCTTACTCCATGATTTTTAGCCAAGGGTTCCCATTGGTTCAATGCTGTTCTAGTTTCCTCAATAATGCCTTCAATCAATTTTTTTGGCAACTTGGACTCAGACCCGAGTTTGACCAAATGTATTAATGTTGGATTTTTTCCTTCTCCCATCACCATGGTACTTTGCTCACCTGCGGGGCCACTTGAAAAAGTGAGATCGTAAGCAGGTGCAAGTTTCCAATCTCCTGATTCATCCATTAAAAAGCTGAAATTTTTTGAATGGTCATCCCTGTTGTGAGCCAATACATTAAAAACTGCTAAACGGTACATTTTCTCCACCTCACGAATATCTTTGGTGAGAATGCCTGTTAGATTGATCAAGTCTTCATAATCCAATGAAGGAGTTCTAAAATCACTGTTTAGCAAACCGCTTACTGAGTGCATATGAAGTTTTTTGCCCTTAGTTCTATCAAAACGTTTTACAGCAAAGTAGCCATCTCCTTTTTGTGAGGGAAATAAGTGCACTTCAGGCATTGAAACACCCGCAACTTTCGCCATTTGCGCATAGACATATTCAATAGCACCTGCATCTCGTCCATCTTGGGAATTGGGAAATTTTACCAACCAAGGCTCAAATTCTCCTTCAAGCTGTTTTGCTCCAAAAACGATCTGATTACGGTCCTCATGCACGCCTATAAGTGCTTTTGGCCTCGCTCCAGCAGAAGATCCGTTTAAAGCTAGTAATTCATCGATCACTATTTCTGGACCTCCTTTCAGCACTTCATAAGCTTGTGTGGACAAATGATCCAAGTCAATTAATTTATGGCTTTCGGTTGGACTATAATCAGGTTCGTAAACCAAAGCACCCATACCATGTAAACCTACATGAGCAAGACGATCGAGAGATGAAAGATCTGAGGGATTTATGCCTTTCGCTCTTACCATCCGATCAAAAAGTAATCGCCCCCATCCATCAGGTAGACTATCGCTAAAAACTCCCGCTAATCCCTCAAAAGGGCGTTTCGGTAATTCAATTACCCCTTTTTGCAATGGCAATCGAAAGGGAGATATTTCAATGCCTTGTTGTAGAAAATCATCATGATACTGAAAATAAATTATTCCTTCCCGCATCCCGAGACGCCCTACAGGCTTAATACCGCTGCCGAAATCCAGCCCGGTTTTTATTTCTGTGACTAGCTTCGTCATTTCTTTCGACCTCTTTTTCGTTCCCTACCACTATCGTCTTTGAGCACATCGTCGATTGATTTGAAATTTGGCTTTGGCGGGTTTAGAGAATGAATGACTTCTTCCAGTCCACCAATTATCCATAAAAGCTTTAAAAAAGATTCCAAGGAAATAAGTCCCTTTTGCTCAAACTTACGCAGGGTTGCCAGTGGAACCCCGGATCGCTTGGACAATCCCTCTTGGGTAAGCTCCATGATAAGACGTTTTTTTCGAACGTTTTCAGCAATTTTTTTTGCCGCTTTAGAGGGAGAAATAAGCGATATCATAGTAGCATTTAAGTAAAATTTAAATAGAATACTAATACTATGATAGCATAAAATTGCCAAATTTCAAATACAAATCAAGATAACTTCAGTATTGGATTGGACCATTTCAACATTTCCGTGATCTAGGATAAAATAGAATCAAAAATTATTTAGTTTCGATATGAAAACCCATCCACTTAGAGCATATAATATTAAATAAGATTGAATTATATGCTTTTAAGGGGTTTTTCTCATTTTTTGTAAAATACAATCTTGTGGGATGAGCAATCACGCTCGGGCCTGCCTGTTGAAGATAGGTTCGATTTTTCCTAATTGAGGTAGGTCGCGCTCCTGGTACAATTAAAAAGCCTCGCATAGCTGCGGGGCTTTTTGTGTTTTTAGATAAAAAAACCGAAGGTATATCGATTTCTAAATTCAGTTCATACGGATTATTTTTCTAAGATACCCTTTAAATCCGCAGGCGAATAGCCCACTGACTTCAAAGTCTTATGATCCCCCTCTCTGAAAACTAAGTACAAATCACCCTCTTTTTCATAAAAGCAGGGAGTTCCTTTGTCTTCGTAGTGTTTTACAGTTGCTTTCGCTTCTTCCTCTGAAGTACATGCCTTACTCATATTCGAGCGTTGTACTTCATCAAAAAGCGCCTTGAACTTTTCTCCCAACCCAAACTCCAAAATAGCGCCGGAAAGTACGTATTGAAGGTCGCACAAGGCATCGGCGATTTCGACGAGATCCTTGTTGTCAATCGCATCCTCTAATTCTTTCAACTCTTCTGCCAAAAGGGAAACCCGAAGATTACATCTTGTTTCGGATGGAATAGTGGGTTCTGGTAAAACAGGATGTTTAAACGTCTCATGAAAAAGAGCAACTGAGGTAAGGGACTTAGGGTCTTGCATAGAAATTACATTTTGAAGCCCGAAATAAATGAAAAAGGCCGGGATATCCGGCCTTTTTTTATTCAGAATAAACTATTTCTATCTTTTTCTTAGACTAACAGCACTTTCCATGTTAGCTTCGATCTTTGAAAATATTGCTGCATTTCCGTCAGGACTGCTTGGGCTGATTTCGATTCTGCCATCGCCATTTGCATCCATTGCCTTTGTGAAATCTACCCCTGCAAATAATTTGTCCATTTCAAATACAAGCACAACTTCAGTATTTTGATTTAATTCCACTCCCGTGGATGTTTTAGTCGAGGCACGAAGCATTTTTTCTGATTCGGTCCAGAACTGAGTGATTTTTCCATTAATCGTCCCTGTAATTAAAACAGATTTTTGAAACATTGGGTCATTCGCGTTCGCCCCGGCATTTTTATAAAGTTTAAAAGTGGCCTCAGTGTAGTTTCCCTCAGGTGTTGTTCCTTCACCAATTAAACTAAATTGAGATTTCCCACCAGTAATTAAAACATTTGACTTTTTTGACGAAGCTGTTTTTTGAAGATTGGCGTTCAGAATAGTTTTCGATTGCAAGTTTCCTAGACTGATGCCAGCAGTAAGGTCTGCTTTAGCAAAATACTTCATTTCAACATTTTGGGTTCCAACAGTGAATTGAGTAACTGTGAAAGCTCCAACTGCCATTCTTGAATTAGGTAAGGTTGCAGTAGAAGTGGATGCCGTTGCAGTAATTTTAGCCTGTGTCTGAGGATCAGTAATTAGGTCATCTTCTTTATCGCCACATGAGCTAAGGTAGAACCCATTTAGAAGCACTAGGCTAAACAAAGCGAAATTTTTCAATACTTTTTTCATAGAACCGTAATTTGATTTTCACACCTGTTACAATCGTGATGCCAACTAAAAAAAAAGAAGCAAGGGGGAAATAAAAGCTTCATTTGGCAATGAAAAATGTACGAATCACAGTCCGGATCAAGATTTTCGTTTTAAAAAAAAAGGAAGTCTTGTGACTTCCTTGACTTTAAAATCATCCCAAATAGCTTTTAAATAGCTTTTTCAAATCTATTGGAAACTGCATCCCAATTGACAACATTCCAAAATGCAGAGACATAATCTGGACGTCTATTTTGGTAATTCAAATAATACGCATGCTCCCAGACATCCAATCCAAGAATCGGAGTGCCTTTTATTTCTGCTACGTCCATCAATGGATTGTCTTGGTTTGGGGTGGAGCTTACTACCAACTTGTTGCTGGAGTCAACACTAAGCCAAGACCAACCCGATCCAAATCTGGTTTTTGCAGCATTCTCAAACTGAGTCACGAAAGATTCATAACTCCCAAAAGAAGCAGTGATTGCTTCCAGAAGTTTTCCTTTGGGCTTTCCGCCTCCATCCGGCGACATGATATTCCAAAAGAGCTCGTGATTGTAATGCCCACCACCGTTATTTCTCATTTTGACAGAATATTTGGAAATAGAAGCCAATACATTTTCCAATGGCTTGGAAATATCCACACCTTCTTCTTTAGCCGCATCCATCAGATTTGAAGCATAGGCAGCAGCATGTTTGGTATAGTGAATTTCCATAGTCTTGGCATCGATATTTGGAGCCAAAGCTGAAAAACCATAAGGTAACGGTGTCTGAGAAAAACCAGTGGAGAATCCGCCCGAAGTGGTCACTTTTGCAGCTGCGCATGAGCTCGCTAAAATCCCTGTTCCGACCAATCCCATAACCAATCCTGCTTTTGTTGTATCGGATAAAAACTTCCTTCTTGAACTAATGTTTTCTATTTTCTTCATAAGTTTATAATTTGATATTTAAAAGTCATACCGATAGCTATCGGGGGAGCATCACGCTGTTTGTTGCTTTAGGTAATGCTTTTCTGCCAGGCAGGTTCGATTTCATGATGTGATAAAACATTCAGTGCAATAATTGAACCAGCTGAATCGCAATTTAGTTGCCTAGAATAGTCATTTACTGACGGATTTGGATTTGAGGATCAGACAATACGTCTGAATTTGTGACAACTTGGTTAAGTTTGCAGCCTTGGAGAAGTTTTTGAAATCTCTAAATATTATCTGTTTCCATGGAACTTACATTTTATAAATATCAGGGTACTGGAAATGACTTTATCATGATCGATGATCGAGCTGAGTCATTTGACTTGGAGAATCTGGATCTGGTCAAAAAGCTGTGTGATCGCAAATTCGGTATTGGTGCAGATGGCCTTATAGCAATTAGAAATCATCCTGATTTTGAGTTTGAAATGGTTTACTTCAATGCTGATGGTAGCCAAAGTATGTGCGGAAATGGGGCAAGATGCGCCGTGGCTTTCTCGTCTTTTTTGGGGATTGTAAATGGGAAAACCCAGTTTCTGGCCATCGATGGCCCTCACGATGCCGTCCTCATTGGAGATCAAATAGAGCTCTCGATGGGAGATGTAAAAGAAATTGCTGCTAAATCGGAGGATTTCTTTGTGAATACCGGTTCACCACATCACATAAGATTCGTGGAAAAAGTTGCAAAATATCCGGTTTTTGATGAAGGAAAAACCATCCGAAACGATTCAGGATACGCACCTGGAGGCACCAATGTCAATTTTGTAGAGCAAATTGCTCTAAATGAAATCTTCGTGCGCACCTATGAGCGAGGTGTCGAAAATGAAACATTATCCTGTGGCACCGGGGTAACTGCTGCTGCCATCGTTTATGGCTCGCAGCATCAACAAAATCATGTTAAAATTAATACACTCGGTGGACGCTTGTCCGTAAAATTTCAATCTAATCCTGATGGGTCTTTCAATAAAATCTGGCTTATAGGACCAGCGGAACAGGTTTTTTCAGGGAAAATCACCATTTAACATTCAATGTCCAAATCTACTTCAGAAAATGGACGAATTATCAATTGTAACAAAAACGGCTTATTTTTAAGCCCCCAATCGGGAATTTATAGATAGACATGCTAGATTTTATTGCTAAAGGATTAGCCAAGGTATTTGGAACCAAATCCGACCGAGATATTAAAGAACTCCTTCCACGAGTCAGTGTTATCAACCAAGCTTACGAGGTGCTGAAGGAAATTAGTGATGACGAGCTAAGAGCTAAGACTCAGGAAATCAAAGGAATAATCAATGATCGCCTAAGGCCGATTGATGAAAAAATCGTTGAAATCCGAGGCCAAATTGACCTTTTACCCGCACAGGCAATTCATCAAAAAGACCAGCTTTTCAATGAGATAGATAAGCTTGAAAAAGGGAGAGACGAAGAACTGGAGAAAGTTTTGGAGGAAGTGTTGCCTCAGGCTTTCGCTGTAGTGAAAGAAACCGCCAGACGATTTAAGGAAAATGAAAAGCTGGTAGTCTCTGCTTCCATGCATGACCACGAATTGGCGGTCGTTAAGAAAAATGTGGAAATCCAAGGCGAGCAAGCTATCTGGCACAATCGATGGCTGGCTGCGGGCACAGAAGTCGTGTGGGACATGCTGCATTACGATGTACAACTCATCGGTGGTATGGTGCTCCACAAAGGTAAAATCGCCGAAATGGCCACCGGTGAAGGTAAAACATTGGTTTCAACCCTTCCGGCATTTCTAAATGCCCTTGCTGGCCGTGGAGTTCATATTGTAACTGTCAATGATTACCTGGCAAAGCGTGACTCCGAGTGGAACGCGCCACTTTTTGAATTCCATGGTTTGACAGTGGATTGTATAGATAAGTATCAGCCAAATTCTCCAGGTAGGAAAAAAGCATACGCTTCGGATATTGTCTACGGGACAAACAACGAATTTGGATTCGACTACCTAAGAGACAATATGGCTCGCGAAGCTGGAGATTTAGTTCAAGGAAAGCATCACTTTGCGATGGTCGATGAAGTTGACTCCGTATTGATAGATGATGCAAGGACGCCATTGATTATTTCAGGTCCTGTGCCTAGAGGTGATGTGCATGAATTCGATGGAATGAAGCCGCGAGTTGCAGCATTGGTTGATGAGCAGCGAAAGTTAGTTCAGGGATTTTTGTCCTCAGCCAAAAAATTGATTGCTGAAGGAAATGACAAAGATGGAGGACTTGCACTTTTCCGTGCTTTCCGCGGAATGCCAAAGTATAAGCCGACAATTAAATACCTCTCAGAGCCCGGTGTTCGGGTGATTCTTCAGAAGACAGAGAATTTTTATCTGCAGGATAACAAGAAAAACATGCCTGAGGCGGACGAGCCGCTACTTTTTACCATAGATGAGAAAACCAACGTGGTTGACTTAACTGATCGTGGGATTGAAACCATGACCACCAAAAACGAAGACGAGTCATTTTTTATTCTTCCGGATATAGGGGTAGTAATTGCTGACTTGGAAAAGTCAGTGGATATCGACGATAAGGAAAAACTTATCCGAAAAGAAGAAGTAATAAAAGACTACGGTGTAAAAGCGCAGCGAATCCATACCGTAAATCAGTTGCTCAAAGCCTATTGCATGTTTGAGCGAGACACAGAGTACATCTTAGTGGACGGCAAAGTAAAAATTGTCGATGAGCAAACGGGTCGTGTGATGGAAGGGCGTCGATATTCAGATGGACTTCACCAAGCCATCGAAGCTAAAGAAAATGTGAAGGTGGAGGATGCTACGCAGACTTACGCCACGATCACGCTTCAGAACTATTTCAGAATGTACCATAAGCTTGCCGGTATGACTGGTACAGCAGAGACTGAGGCAGGTGAATTCTGGGAAATATATAAACTAGATGTAGTAGTTATTCCTACAAATAAGCCGATCGTAAGAAAAGACAGCGAGGATATGGTTTACAAAACCGTCCGGGAAAAATTCAATGCCGTTGGTGATGAAATCAACAACCTTGTTGCAGCAGGAAGACCCGTGTTGGTAGGTACCACTTCTGTAGAAATCTCCGAGGTACTCAGCAGAATGCTGACATTGAAAAAAATTCCTCACCAAGTTTTGAACGCTAAGCAACATGCTCGCGAAGCGGATATTGTTGCTGAGGCAGGAAAATCCGGTACAGTAACTATCGCTACCAACATGGCAGGTCGAGGAACGGATATCAAGCTTACTCCTGAATCCCGTGCGGCAGGAGGTTTGGCAATTATCGGTACAGAGCGTCACGAATCACGTCGAGTTGATCGACAGCTTAGAGGTCGTTCCGGTCGTCAGGGAGATGTGGGATCTTCCCAATTCTTTGTCTCTTTGGAAGACAGTTTGATGCGACTTTTTGGTTCGGAGCGAATCGCAAAACTGATGGACCGAATGGGTCTGGAAGAAGGAGAAGTGATTCAACACAGCATGATCACCAAGTCTATCGAACGTGCTCAGCGTAAGGTCGAAGAAAACAACTTTGGAACACGTAAGCGCCTACTCGAATATGATGACGTGATGAATTCACAGCGTGAGGTGGTCTATAAGAGAAGGAGAAATGCGCTGAAAGGAGATCGCCTTGAGTTGGATATTCTTAATATTCTATTTGATGTCTGCGAAAGCCTGATCGACATGGGTAAGACCACAGATGTTGCTGAAGACCTCAGAATGAATATTTTCACTACTTTGGGAATAGATCACCAAATTTCTGAAAATGACCTTAAATCCAAGGATGCTGCTAAGCTGACTCAAGAGCTTTACACGGTAGCTTTTGAGCATTACACAGCAAAGAACAACTTAATTGCTGAAACAGCCCTTCCAATATTCAAAAGAGTTCAGGAAGAAAGAGGTGCAACGGTAAAAGATATCATGGTACCAATTTCTGATGGACTTAAGCAGATTGGGGTAGTTTGCAACCTGGAAAGCACTGTTCATTCAGAAGGTAGAGAATTGATAAGAGCTATTGAGAAAAATGTCTCCTTGGCAATTATTGATCAAAACTGGAAAGAGCATCTCCGGGATATGGATGATTTGAAGCAATCTGTACAAAATGCAGTTTACGAGCAGAAAGACCCTCTGTTGATCTATAAGTTTGAAGCATTTGAGATGTTCAAACGCTTCATTGGCAAATTAAATGAGGACATGATTTCCTTCTTAACTCGGGCAGATCTACCCAAGCAAGATCCTGCTCAAGTACAGCAAGCCCAAACTCAGCGCGCTTCGGAGCCGAAACTTCAAACGTCAAAAGCAGAAGTGGCAAGCTCTTTGAATCCCGGAGCTAATAGAGCCGTTGCTGCTGCTCATGCAGGTCGACCCGCACAGCAAGTGGTGGCGCCAAGAAGAGTTGAAAAAACCTTTGGAAGAAATGACAAAGTTTCTGTTCAATATACTGACGGCACCAAAAAAAGCGACGTGAAATATAAAAGTGTGGAGCAAGATATTGCCGAAGGAAAATGTGTCCTTATTGAAAACTAAGATAGAATGAGAAAAATTTGGGCTATTGGGTTCCTTGTGCTAATAAGCAGCTGTAAAATCATAAGACCGGCTTCGGATAGTGGAGGAAATGCTTTTTCTACCTTTCAGGAAGACCTTAGCAGTTCTTTGCCTCAATATCCTGACTTTCGGAACGCATCCGAAGAAATCTCGTCTTCAACTAGCTCTGGCTCTGTGAAGTCGGTAGATTCTGAACTCGATATAGTCCAAAGTAGATTTGCCCAAAAGAATAAATCTGAACCGTATTTCAATGGATACACCGTATTGGTTTTTTCAGGAATTGATCGAAATCAAGCATTCAAAACTCAGGATGACCTGAAGATGAATTATCCGGATTATCCCTCTGAAATGCAATACCAACAACCACGATATCTGGTCAAATTGGGTCAATACACTTATAAAATTGAAGCTCAAAAAGTCTTCTCGCAACTAAAAGGGCAATATCCTAGTGCTCGAATAACTCAAGATAGATTTCAGCGGAAAGAATACTCGCAATCGTCAACCGATCAAAATGATCCTCTCCAAGATTAAATCTTTGGCCAAGGCCTATAAGGAAGAAGTAATTTCCAATCGCAGATATCTCCACGCAAATCCTGAACTTTCTTTTCAAGAATTCAAGACTGCGGAATTCGTGGCTGGAAAGCTTAGAGAAATTGGAATTACCGAAATCGAGCAAAAAGCAACCACAGGTTGGTCTGTCCTTATAAAAGGGAAAAATCCTGACATAAAAGTAATTGCCCTGCGTGCGGACATGGATGCTTTGCCAATTATCGAGGCCAATGATGTTCCCTATAAATCCCAAAATCCGGGAGTAATGCATGCATGTGGGCACGATGCACACACTGCATCACTTTTAGGCGCAGCCAAAATCCTTCATGAAGTTCGTGACCTGTTTGAAGGAACAATTAAACTTATTTTTCAGCCTGGTGAAGAACTGGTTCCAGGTGGAGCTTCCTTGATGATCAAAGATAAGGTGCTGGAAAATCCTCGACCTAGCTCCATTCTAGGGCAACATGTGATGCCTTTTATCCCCGCAGGTAAGGTTGGTTTCAGGCCTGGATTATACATGGCTAGCACAGATGAACTCTATGTCACTGTTAAAGGAAAAGGTGGACATGGTGCCATGCCGGAAACCTTCATTGATCCCGTTTTGATAGCCTCCCACATGATTGTTGCTTTGCAGCAGATTGTAAGCCGAGTAGCTAACCCTAAGATTCCTTCCGTCCTTTCATTTGGCCGTGTTGAGGCGCTGGGAGCAACTAATGTCATTCCCAATGAAGTGAAAATCCAAGGAACCTTTCGTACGCTCGACGAAGTTTGGAGAGCAAAGGCACATGAAAAGATGCTTCAAATCGCTCATGGAATAGTGGAAGGAATGGGTGGAGAATTGGACTTTGAAATACGAAAAGGCTATCCGTTTTTGAAAAATGATCCAGAATTGACAGCGAGATCCATGGAAGCAGCAAGGGTATATTTAGGTGAAGAAAATGTGCTGGACTTGGATATTTGGATGGCGGCGGAAGATTTCGCTTTCTATTCTCAGGAAATTGAAGGCTGCTTTTACCGACTCGGAACTCGAAATGAAGCACGTGGAATCACCTCAGGAGTACACACCCCCACTTTTGATATCGAAGAAGATGCACTCGAAATTGGCGCAGGCCTTATGGCGTGGTTGGCGGTCTCAGAGCTTTCCAAAGCATAATCTTAATATAACTTACTTTGACGGAAGATGACTTACCTTCCCTTTTTCCTAACCAAAAAATGAAAAATTTTAAAGCACTTACCCTGACATTATTCTTTTCCTTGATGATTTCTCAGGCATTTGCCTGGGGTCAGATTGGACACTATCTGATCGGCTATATGGCTGAGAGACAAATGAAGAAATCCACTCGGAAGAAAGTGGAGAAAGTGCTTTATCCAATGTCTTTGGGTCGTAGCGGCACTTGGATGGATGAAATCAGGTCGGACAAAAACTATGACTATGTCAATACTTGGCATTATTTGAATAGCAAGAACGGGGAGTATGATCCTGCCACACAGGAAAAAGGAGGAGATGCATTTGAAGCCATTCAGCGATTGAAATCAGAATTAAAAGCTGGTGGACTTGACCCAAAAACTGAAGCTGAAAAGCTAAAAATGTTGATACACATGGTAGAGGATATTCATCAGCCGCTTCACGTGGGCACAGGTGATGACCGAGGAGGAAATGATGTGAAAATCGAGTTTTTCAATCAGCCAACTAATCTCCATGCCCTTTGGGACAGTGGCATGATCGAGAGACAGGGCATGAGCTATACTGAGATTGGGAATGAACTATTCAAAAGACTGACTCCAGAAATGAAGGCAAAATACAGATCAGGCTCTATGGAAGATTGGCTAAAAGAAGCCGTCTCTTATAGACCTATGATCTATAATCTTCCTGAAAATAAGCGAATCAGTTACCCGTACATGTATGAAAATTATAAAATTGCCGAAGAAAGATTAGTTGCTGCGAGCATTAGATTAGCTCAAATTCTTGAAGAGATTTATTAAGAAAAAACTTTTTTGAAAACGGCCTTTGTCTCTTTGGATGATGAAGGTCGTTTTTTTATTTTAGTCCTGCATAGCTCATTTTTCTAAACTTCAATGTCAATAAAAATCGCCATTGCCGAGGACAACAGCTTTCTGCTAAAAGCGATTCTGGATAAACTCTCGATTTTTCCAGATATCGAGGTCAAATTTCATGGGTTTAATGGTTTGGAGTTTTTAGAAAAATTGGAAAAAAACCCCAATATCCATTTAATCTTAATGGATATCGAAATGCCAAAAATGAATGGGATAGAAACGGTAGAAAAAGTCACCCAAAAGTATCCGCATATCAAGATTATCATGTTGACAGTTATGGACGATGACGAGAATATCTTCCGTGCCATTCAAGCTGGCGCAAATGGGTATTTTCTCAAGGAAGTTGATCCTCCAACCTTGCACCAGGGGATTCTAGATACCCTTGATGGTGGGGCTGCTATGACACCTTCGATCGCATTAAAAACACTGAAGTTTCTTCGAAATCCGCCACATTTTGAAGAGAAAAAAGAAGAAATTTCGCTTACAAGCAGAGAAGTCGAAATCTTGGAACAGACCTCAAAAGGCTTGAATTACAATCAAATCGGTGAAAATCTATTCATTTCACCCAAAACCGTCCGAAAGCATCTGGAAAATATCTACCAGAAACTCCAAGTCCACAGCAAGTTGGAGGCAGTACAAAAGGCTGTGAAGAATCGGATTATTGAAGGGTAGTTTTTTTATTCCAGTAGATAAATCGTCACATTTTAAGATATGCGGATTTAAAGAGGTAAATTGAAAAAGAGCACCCGGATTTTTTTGTGATTAAGATCTTATTTTTGATTTCCATCACTTTGAATGAAAGAGGGCGCTTTTAACCATAAAATCCAAATAATTATGTCTATTGTAAAAGTAATTGAGGTGATCGCAACTTCTGAGATTAGTATTGAGGATGCCATTCAAACAGGAGTAGCTGAGGTTTCCAAGACTGTTCGAAATATTGATTCGGTTTATGTAAAAGATATCAAAGCGCACGTGAAGGACGGTAAAGTAAGTTCCTACGGGGTTATTTGTAATATTTCGTTTCGCGTTGATTGATTAGAAATGATTTGAGTTAAAAAGAGCGCAATTGTCGCTCTTTTTTTTTATCCCGAGCTTTGTATTTAAAGGAAAATAAGGTGGAGTATGATGAACAATATGTTTGGGATTAAATGAGGCAAACATTACAGGTCGCCCTCCCGAAACCGCTTTCGCTCAACGGGACTTTCGCTTCAGAGCTCACTATCATTTAAATCGTTTTTGTACCCCAAATTGGATTTGGGGCTGTTACAGGGCGCGCCTTCAGCGCTATTTCAAGTTCGATCATATTTGTATAAATTGTTAGTATTTGAAATAGTGCCAAAGGCACGTTCTGTAAAACCCCTGTCTACCGCCTTTTATCCAGGCCAGAATGCAATTCTGGGTTTTAAATGAAATGAATATTTTCGCAAGTGCTGAAGGCTCGATATGAGGAAAAAATATTGGAATATCCATTTTAATATACCAACAAAATAGACCGCCCCTTCAGGGCTCTGATATTGACATTTCGCGATTGACCCCAAATTGCATTTGGGGCTGATACAGGACACGCTTTCAGCGCTATTTCAATTTCGATCAATTTTTATATAATTTATAGTATCGGGAAAAGTGCCAACGGCACGCTCCGTAATAGCCCAGAATGCAATTCTGGGTTTCGGATGAAATTGTTATTTTCAGGGTGCCAACGGCACGATCTGTATTTATTTTTAAACCATAGATTTTTAAGCCATGCCTCAATCTCTAGCCAAAGTTTACCTTCACATCATATTTTCTACCAAAAACCGGGTTGCACATGTTTCAGAGGAAATCCGACCTAATGCTCAGGCATATTTTGTTGAGGTAGGGGCAAATCTTGGAAGTTTTACTGAAGAGATTTTTATGATGCCAGACCACATTCATTGGCTTTGTACCTTACCTAGAACCCAGACAATAGCAGATTTAGTGAAAAATGTCAAGATCCCAAGTTCGGCAAAAATTAAAGAAATGGGAGTTCGAAATTTTGCCTGGCAAAAGGGATATGGTGCATTTTCTGTTAGCCAATCCAAAGTTGAAACGGTAAGAAAATACATTCAGAACCAACCTGAACATCACATAAAAGAAGATTTTCAAACCGAGTATAGGCGGTTTTTAAAAGAATATAAGGTGGAGTATGATGAACAATATGTATGGGATTAATTTTGGCAAAATTACAAATCGCCCTTTCAGGGCTCTGGTATTGACATTTCATGATCGACCCCAAATTATATTTGGGGCTGTTACAGGACGCGCTTTCAGCGCTGTAAAAAGCTTGGATAATTGCTTATTTGCAAGATTGAATTTGTAAAAGTGCCAACGGCACGTTCCGTGATAGCCCTGCCTACAGGCAGGCCAGAATGCAATTCTGGGTTTGAAATGAAATGAATATTTTCGGAAGTGCTGAGGGCATTATTTGTCAAAAAACAATACCAATATTCTTTTAAAAATATTAACTAAAGATCGCCCCTTCAGGGCTATGGTAATGTGGTGACATGATTGACCCCAAATTGCATTTGGGGCTGTTACAGGCTGCGCTTTCAGCGCTTTAAAATCCTTGGATAATTGCTTATTTACAAGATTGAATTAGTAAAAGTGCCAACGGCACGCTCCGTAATAGCCCAGAATGCAATTCTGGGTCTTTCCATTGAGATTTTCACCCGAGTGCTGAAGGCACGAACTGTAAAATTCAGTTGAGTAAGATTTTAAATCAGTTATAATTCCAATTGTTAAATTTGAAATTCATGCCCTTTTCAAAATTGAAAAAACACCCATTAGATATCATTATTGAAATCACAGGAATTTTTGTAATTCTTACCACCTTCCCTCTTCTGGCTTTAAATTATCAGTCTTTGCCCGATTCATTACCTCGTCATTATGGTTCGGATGGTGTGCCGGATGCTTATAGTGCAAAAGGAATAATCTGGGTCTTGCCAATTATGGGCTTAATACTTTATATGGTTATTGGATTAATTAGCAATGTTCCCAGTGTAATCAATCTGCCTTTTAAACCAAATCCTGAAACCGCAGAACGCTACCAGCGGAAATATGCCCGAATGCTGCGGATACTAAATGTGGTTATGGTCTGCATTTTTGCTTTTCTGACCTATCAATCGGCGCAAATCGGTTTGGGTGTTCAATCTCAACTTCCAAAATATTTCAAAGTGGTATCTTTAGGTTTGCTCTTCGGAATTCCTCTGATTTATGTGATTCCGGATATGATAAAGTTTAGAAATCAGGAAGGTCTCAATTGAACATTCCCATTCTTATATATTTGCCCACTCCCGCTTTTTCACCTAATTTCCTCCCATGAAGAAACTCACCTTTTTCCTGATTTTGGCTTTTGGTCCATTCTTGACTTTTGCGCAGCAAAAACTCAATAAAGACGAGCAAAAACTCATCGAACTGATCGATAAAAACTACAAGGAAACGCTAGCACTGCTGGAAGAGGTCATTAATATCAATTCGGGTTCGCTGAATAAAGAAGGTGTAAGAGAAGTCGGAAGAGTTTTCGAACGAGAATTTAAAAAAATTGGCTTCCAAACTGAATGGATCGAACTTCCAAGCGAAGTCAACCGCGCTGGTCATTTCGTTGCCACAAGAAAGGGCACAAAAGGTAAAAAACTGTTTCTCATCGGACACTTAGATACGGTATTCGAAAAGGACATGCCCTTTTCTCCTTTCACCTATCTAAATGACAGCACCGCCACCGGCCAAGGAGCAAATGACATGAAAGGAGGCGATGTGTTGGTGTTCGCTAGTCTGAAAGCCCTACATGAACTTGGACTCCTAAAGGACCGCACAATTACAGCCTATTTTAATGGGGATGAGGAGAGTTCTGGGAATCCGGAATTGTCCAGAAAAGATTTTATCGAGCGAGCAAAGCAGCACGATATCGCTCTGGGTTATGAAACGGCACAAGGCTTCAGCACAGTGACTGTTGCTCGACGAGGAGCCGGAAGCTGGACGCTCAAGACAAGCGGAAGACAGTCGCATTCCAGTGGGGTTTTTGGTCAAAGTGCGGGTTATGGTGCTATCTATGAAGCTGCCCGAATTCTCAATGAATTCCGGGAAACTTTGGCTGGAGAAAAGTATTTGACATTCAATCCGGGTCAATTTATCGGTGGGTCGGACGTGAGTTTGGATGAAATTACAGGAAAAGGATTCGCTTTGGGCAAAACCAATATCGTAGCCAGAGAAGCCATCGTAACAGGGGATTTACGATTTTTGGGAGAATCCCAAAAAGAAGCAGCGCGTGCCAAAATGCGAGAAATTGTCTCCAAAAACCTTCACCAGACTGATGCCGAAATCACTTTCAAAGATTACATCCCTTCTATGGAGCCGACGGAAGGCAACTACGCCTTGGCTGAATTCCTAAATAAGGTAAGTCAAGACATGGGATATGGGCCAGTAAAGCCTGGAGATCCCGGAAGCCGGGGTGCTGGAGATATTTCATTTGTTGCCGAATTCATGGACTGTTTAGATGGTTTAGGTGCTTCAGGAACCGGAGCACATGCTCCAGGAGAAACGATCAACATGAAGCAGTTTGCGGATTTGATCAAAAGGAATACGATTTTTCTTTACAGATTGACAAGATAGATTCAACTAAAAAGCTTAGGAACCTAAGACTGGTTCCGACAGCCTAATTTGAAAATGATATGAAGCAGAATTTATTTTTATTTTGTTTAGTATGGATTTGCATATCCTCTAATGCGCAGGATCTTATTCAGCCTCAAGAAAAAATAATCACAAAATCATTGGCTGAGCGATGGGAGTTGGAACCGGAGTTTAAAAAGGGAACTTTCAGGCTTACGTCATATAAGCCATTTTACATCACCGCGGGTCGATGGTCGAGCAATCCCAATAATCAGCCTCAAAGCGAAAATCCTGATTACAGTGTTCCTACTCCAACAGAATACAATAATTATGAAGCCAAATTCCAATTAAGTTTTAAAACAAAAGTTCTACAGTCCATATTTTGGGGACATGGAGACTTGTGGCTTGCTTATACTCAAAAAGCGCACTGGCAAATCTACAATGTCAATGTTTCCAGACCTTTCCGTGAATTAAATTATGAGCCGGAAATGATGCTTAATTTTGGAATTAAGGCCAATATTCTGGGATTTCAGGCAAGAACTCTGGGAGTCTCATTCAATCACCAATCAAACGGTAGAGATCTTCCTAGGTCAAGGAGTTGGAATCGGGTGATTTTTCATACTGGATTAGAGCGCGGAAATTGGATATTGGTATTCAGGCCATGGATTAGACTCCCAGATGAGGATGACGAAAACCCATTGATCACTGATTTTATTGGAAGGGGGGAAGCAAATTTGATTTATACGTTCAAAAATCACAGCATTTATTTGATTGCCACTAACTCACTCACTGCGAAAAATAATCGAGGTAGCGCTCAACTGAACTATGTTTTCCCAATCAAAGCAAATCTGAGAGGGCATTTGCAGATTTTTGATGGGTACGGAGAGACCATGATTGATTACAACCATAGACAAACGACAATTGGTTTGGGAATCTCATTTGTCGATTGGTAGTAAAATGAAGAGATTCGCAGATAACTTAAAAAAGTCAAGTTCACTCCATTCCTCTATACACGCTTAAGATTTGGAAAATGAAATCGAGCCTGCCTGTGGCAGACAGGCATGTCGTATCCGACACACAGAGGGATGCCCCGATAATTATCGGGGAATGCATGCGAAGATTCCACCTGCCTGCCGGCAGGCAGGTATGGCCGCAGAAAAAAAATTATAATCATATGAATATGTTCAAAATTAAAACGCTTACAGTTTTTTTGCTTCTTGGATTGATAAGCTGTAGTAAAACAAATGAACCTAAGGTATCAACATTACAAATGGATAATCCAAAGAAAATAGTCGTTTACCAGGTTTTTACCCGACTTTTTGGCAATACGAATACAACCAATAAGCCTTGGGGAACCAAGGAAGAAAACGGGGTGGGGAAATTCAACGACTTCACGGATTCAGCTTTGGAAGAAATCAAAAAGTTGGGTGTCTCACACATTTGGTACACTGGCGTGCCACATCATGGGGTTATCGGTGATTTTCCGGAAATCGGCGTGAGTTCAGATGATCCGGATGTAATCAAAGGCCGTGCGGGTTCGCCATATGCTGTTCGAGATTACTACCAAGTCAATCCTGACTTGGCAGTGGATGTGACCAAGCGAATGGAAGAGTTTGAAGCGTTGATTGACAGAACTCACAAGCACGACATGAAGGTGATCATAGACATTGTGCCAAATCATGTTTCGCGCTTTTATGAAGGAAAAAATAATCCTGAAGGTGTATCAGACTTTGGATCAAATGATGATAAAACCGTCGAGTATGCCAAGAATAACAACTTTTATTACATACCTGGAAAAGCATTTAAAGTACCTGCTGCAAAAAATGGTTACCTCCCTCTAGGAGGAGAAAAGCATCTACTTGCCGACGGAAAATTTGAGGAAAATCCTGCAAAATGGACTGGAAACGGTTCTCGACTAGCCCAACCGGATTTTTATGATTGGTACGAAACCGTCAAAATCAACTACGGAGTGAGTCCTGATGGGGTAAAAGATTTTGATGAATTACCAGCAGGTGCAGATTCCCTCGATTGGAAAGCACATTTTGACTTTTGGCAAGGAAAAGAAGTGCCGGATTCCTGGAAAAAATTCAAGGACATCACCCAATTTTGGCTTGGGAAAGGTGTCGATGGATTCCGATTTGATATGGCAGAAATGGTACCGGTGGAATTCTGGTCTTATTTGAATTCTCATATCAAAATGACCAATCCGGAGGCGTTCCTATTAGCCGAAGTCTACAATCCCACACTGTATCGGGATTATATCCACAGAGGAAAAATGGATTACCTCTACGACAAAGTGGAGCTCTACGACACACTGAAGCATATCATTCAGGGCCATGGATTAACGGATAATCTGGTTTCGATCTTGGAAGGACTGAAAGATATTGAGCACCACATGCTTCACTTCTTGGAAAATCACGACGAGCAACGAATCGTGAGCCCGGAATTTGCCGGAGATCCATGGAAAGCAATGCCCGCGATGGTCGTTTCGGCCACGGTTTCTACTGCGCCTACTATGATTTACTTTGGACAGGAAGTTGGCGAACCTGGAGCGGAAAAGGCAGGCTTTGGGCAACCAAGCCGGACTTCGATCTTCGATTACATCGGCGTACCTCAGCATCAGAAGTGGATGAATGGAGGCAAATTTGACGGAGGCCAGCTATCTGACAATGAAAAAGCGCTGCGAAACTACTATTCCGAAGTACTGAACTTTACCAGAAACAGTTCAGCACTGATGGGCGAATACCTTGAGCTTCACACCTTCAATCGTGATCAAAATCCCGCTTTCACAGATAAAGCCTTTGCTTATGCGCGCTGGGATGAAAGCCAAAAACTGATCGTGGTGACTAATTTTGACCAGAATCAATCGGTAAAAACAGTCTTGAAACTTTCTCCGGAACTTCTTCAAGCTTGGGATCTGGAAGTTGGTGAGCGAGAAATTCAAGAAGTGATGTTTGGGAAAAAGAAAACCAAGCTGCGAGTGACTGAGTCCGGTGCTGAGCTCGATTTGGACTTTGGTCCGTTGGAGTCGGCGGTGTTTGAGATTGGGGATTAGGAAGTTTGGATGTTGGGAAGCTAGGAAGTTTGGAAGAAGGCCTTGCTTCTCGAGGTTTGGGACTTCGAGATTTTATCTATGGATTTGTAATCCTCAATTCATATATCAAAAATCTGATCGTAACCACGTGAAACTCCAAATTAGGTAAGCTTGGAAAACCAATATTTTAGAATAGAACATGCCTCGAAAGAAAAAATCCAATGGCTGGATTTGGATTGCTTTTTTGATTTTTGTGGTGGCCTTGGGATCAGGGTATTTAGTCTTCAAATTCCGAAACCAAATTGAGCGTAAGATGGGCGACTTTACCCGAAAAGCTCCTCCATTTACTGAGGCTTTGAAATTTGAGCATGTTTTCTCAAATAATCCTGAGGGAATTTTGGGAATCGATGTTTCTCAATATCAGGGAAGAATTGACTTCGCGGGGCTTCAACTCCAAATTCAGAATAAGCAAATCGAGTTTGTTGTCGTGCGGGCTACCATGGGAAAAGATGGAGTGGACGCTCGATTTATTCGAAATTGGGAGGGGTTTCGCCCGCTGCCTGTCAAGAGAGGAGCTTACCACTATTACCGTCCTAATGAAAATAGCACACAGCAAGCTCAGAATTTTATTAAAACTGCTAAGCTAAAATCCGGTGACATGATTCCTGTACTGGATATCGAAAAACACAGCACGATTCAGTCAAAAGACAAGCTAAGGGAAGGATTGAAAAATTGGCTGAAAATCGTCGAAGAACACTATGGTGTCAAGCCGATGATCTACACCGGAGACCGGTTTTTTTGGGAAGTACTTCATGACCATGGATTTGATGAATACCCGATTTGGGTTGCCAATTACAATCAGATCGTAGAACCGGAAACGGAGGACTGGATCATCTGGCAATTTTCAGAAAATGGGAGTTTGCCTGGAATAGGGGAGAAAATAGATTTGAATGTTTTGGTAGGTGGGGAAGAAACACTTGAAGGGCTTTTGATTCAGTAGGTTTGTGTGCTGCTTGAGGTTTGCAACCTTGAGAAATTATCCAAGGATTTGTAATCAAAACCTTTTGCTTATCAAATTAAAATCTGGAGCTTGAACTATCGGATTTTTTTCTCTCGCTAAGCCGCGAAAGACGCAAAGTTTTGCTGTCAAGTCATTTTCTAAAAGCAGGAATTCAAAGTAATCAGATTCCACTCTTTGCGCCTTACCGTCTTTGCAAGAAGTATTTCAACTCGGCTAAGTTCAACCGCTATTCGAGGTTTGGAAGCTCGAGAACCTATCAATGGATTTATTTTCCCTATCATTTCATCAGAAAAATATTCCGTTGTAGGTCGTGATTACCTTGGTTTTATTTTAAGTCGATAAATAAAATAGGACTCCGCATAATTTGTAGAAAGCCGATGTTTGAAAGAGTCAGGAATTCGATCATAGTTCTCCAAAATCTGTTCACCAGAAATCCCAAAATATAATTCCCCATCCAACGCAATTTGAGGAAAATAAAGAATCATGTTGGAAATAGAGTTGTCAACGATGCCCGGATAAACAGTCAATTCATTGGATTGAAAATCTAGTAAACCGACTTTTCGTTTCCCTTTTTCATTGATTTGGAATAGGATTCGATTGGCATCGAGTCCATAGACTTCACCTGGCAGGTAATGGTATTTTCTTTCGTTAAAAAAAGCCAGCATATCCAAAGGATGTTGGATTTGAGTAAGTCGATCAGCTACAGCATTGGAACCGAAGTCTACGTGGAAAAGCGGACGAAATCCCTCCTGATCCAAAACGTAAATTGTGTCATTAAATGTCTGAGAAAAAAGCACTTTATCATTCCATTCAGTAAAGGATGAATAGGATTTGTAAACAAAATTATATTCATCCTTTCGGATGGGAAGTACTCTCTCAATTTCTCCATTTTGCTGGATCAAGATGTCATAATCTTCTTGATCATCAATACGATTGTTGAAGGAAATGATTTTTTCGTCAGTTATAGGGAAATGAAAATTTGCCTTAAATGGCAATTTTTCAGTATCCTGTTCTTCCAAATTCTCATCAAACCAAATTACCTTTTCACCCATCGTCACTACTCCTACACCATTTTTCCTTAAGATTACTTGAGTGATTCCATCTGCGTTTAGCTTGTCATCATGGCCGAAATCAATGCTTTTTCTGACTTTTCCATCAATATCTACTTGATGAAGTGAAGTAACAATTCCTTCTTCAAACAAATAGAAATATCGATCAGACTTAAGTATAGTGGGCGTACCTGAGATTGGGTATTTAGTTTGAATTTCAAGAATTTCCAAACTTTGACCTATATCAGAGACCAATAGCGGCTTTTCAGCAATTTTAGGTTCAAATGAAAATTGCTCAGGGGTTTTTTTGCAGGAAATAAATAATAATAAAATAATAGCTAGTACAGTTCGAGACATAATTCAAAAATTAAAAAAGCACCTTGCTAGTTTTTTTCTACCAAGGTGCAAACACAAATTTTTATCCTCCCATTCCTGGCCCTTCATCACAATGGCCTTGCCAGTTGGCAAAACACTCATCTCCGCCGACTAGTCTACATCGGATAACCATGGTGACTTCACTGCCTGGACCACAGTGTTGCCAGACGATTTTGTACGGGTTAGCCGCCAAGGCATTTGAAGTTGGAAAGGAGGTCAGAGATATAAAAACCAATCCCAAAAACCCAAAAAGCATTTTTTTCATTGTAAAATTATTTAATGTTATACAAGCTGAGATCCCCGGCGACTGACTACCTCATCAGTTGTAACAATTATATTGTTATTATTATTATTATGCAACTAATTCATGAAATTATTTTAAGAATTATTTTTTTTAGAATCTGGGATAATTATTTGACTAAATTATTTTTTACCAGAAAAGAGTAGATTAAGGGGCCTCGAGAACATATTAAGGGATTTGCAATCAAAAACTTTCGCTTATCAGATTAAAATCTGGAGATTGAACGAGCGGATTATTTTTTTCTCGCTAAGACGCGAAAGACGCAAATTTTTGCTGGCAAGTCAATTTCTAAAAGCAGGAATACAAAGGAATCAGATTCCACTCTTTGCGCCTTACCGTCTTTGCGAGAAGTACTTCAACTTGGCTAAGTTCAACCGCTATTCGAGGTTTGGTAGCTCGAGAACCTATCAATGGATCTAAAATCAAAACCTTTCGCTTATTAGATTAAAATCTGGAGATTGAACGATCGGATTATTTTTCTCTCGCTTAGCCGCGAAAGACGCAAAGTTTTGCTGTCAAGTCATTTTCTAAAAGCAGGAATTCAAAGTAATCAGATTCCACTCTTTGCGCCTTACCGTCTTTGCGAGAAGTATTTCAACTTGGCTAAGTTCAACCGCTATTCGAGGTTTGGAAGCTCGAGAACCTATCAATGGATCTAAAATCAAAACCTTTCGCTTATCAGATTAAAATCTGGAGATTGAACGATCGGATCATTTTTTTCTGGCTAAGCCGCGAAAGACGCAAAGTTTTGCTGTCAAGTCAGTTTCTAAAAGCAGGAATTCAAAGGAATCAGATTCCACTCTTTGCGCCTTACCGTCTTTGCAAGAAGTATTTCAACTCGGCTAACTCCCCAAAATCCGATATAACTCCAAATTCAAATAATAATGTCCTCCACTGATTTCCCGCTTTTCGCAGACTCCGAGTTCCACTAGTTGGTTTAAGTATTGGCGGGCGGTGTTTTCTGCATAGAGTTTTTTGTCAACCAAATGCTTGACCCTAGTAAAGGGTTGGGTGAAAATTGCCTCCAAAATCGATTCAGGTCGGGCGATGCTTGTTTCCTTTTCCAACACCTTAAGAATGGCTTCCTTGGCGTTAAGGATATCCGTAATTTTCTGGAAAGTGTCCAGAGAAGTTTCTTCAATTCCACGAAATAAGAATAGAAACCATTCCTTCCAAGCTGCCCGTTGCGTCACCCCGGCGAGGTTGGCGTAGTACTGATCTTTTTCCCGCAAAATGTATTTACTCAGATAGAGAATTGGCAAATCGAGCAATCCACTTTGAACTAGGTAATGAATGTTGAAAATCCTACCTGTTCGGCCATTTCCATCACGGAAAGGGTGGATAGCCTCAAATTGCAAATGTGCAATCGCCACTTTGATCAAAGGGTCGAGTTCAGAATTCTGTGTTTGATTGACAAACTCGACCAGATTCTCCATCAAATCTTCTAAAATACCTTCTCCCCGAGGAGGTGTATAAATGGGTTTGCCGGCATTCGGTCCGGATCCTCCCTGTCGGATGTAAGTTTGTGCAAATGGCTTCCGCAGGCCATCAGTATATTGCGTGGTCGTGCGGTAGATCAATTCGAAGTATTCCAGATCGAAGCTCTGTCGTTGGTCAAGGTATTCCTGTCCGGACCAGATAGATTCCCGATAGCGTAAGACCTCTTTTGCGGGCCCTTGGATTTGGGAAGCCTCATCACTGAATGCCTTGTACAATTCATCATCCGTGGTGAAAATGTGCTCAATTTCGCTCGATGCTTTTGCCTCTTGTAAACTGATCGTATTGACCAGAATTCCTTGGTTCGGAATAGCGATGCTGCGACCTTGAAGTTTCCCAAGTGCGGCCTTTGCTTTTCCCAAACTTTCAAACACGTCCAAATCCCTGTAAAACGAAGCGTTAATTGGAAGTTTCGGAAGGTTATTCCAAGGAAGGGTCCGGTCTGGATTAATTCGATAAAGCTGATCTGACATTAAAATTCCTTTATTTTAATGTAAGGTAGAGAATCTGACCTTAAATGCAAGGCTTGATTCAGCATTTAACCTTAAAAAATCAAAAATTTAATGTGAGTGTTGTTTTCTGACCTCAATTTTGAGGTCTAAAAAGGTATTAGCCTCAAAAAACAAGAGTTTTGAAGTTGGATTTACCTTTGTCAACCTCTCATTTTCAAGTAACTTATGTCAACTTCACAAAATGACAGCATATGAATTTGATCAGTTATGCCTTGCTTATTTTCCTCTTCTCTGCTCAAAAGCCTATCGAGAGTAAGCCGCCAAATATCCTCTTTCTCATTGCTGATGACTGGTCTTATCCACATGCCGGAGTTTATGGAGATCCGGTGGTTCGCACACCGACTTTTGATTGGTTGGCAAAGGAAGGCGCACTTTACACACATGCATTCACCGCCTCGCCATCCTGCTCACCATCTCGGGCTTCGATTTTATTGGGTCGATATCCACATCAAAATGGTGATGGAGGTAACCTTTGGTCCGAATTCCCGAATGCCAATCCCACTTACGTTCAGATATTAGAATCAAATGGCTATTTCGTAGGTTCGACTCGAAAGGGATGGGGACCGGGAGATCACAAAGTCACCGGATTCACAGACAATCCTGCAGGAAAATCCTATGAAGACTTTGCAGCATTTATAAAAAACAGACCAGAAAATCAGCCCTTTACTTTTTGGTTTGGGAGTTCGGATCCACATCGGGAATATGTGGCCAATACTGGCATTCAATCCGGGATGAAGCTTCAGGATGTAATTGTCCCGGGCTTTTTCCCCGACAATGACTGCGTGCGAAATGATATTTTGGATTACTATTTTGAGGTGGAACGCTTTGATCGGGAGAGTGGTCAACTCATCGCGCTGCTGAAAGAAATTGGTGAATTGGACAACACCATAATCGTGATGACTAGTGATAACGGGATGCCATTTCCTCGGGCAAAAGCAAATCTTTACGACTATGGAACCCGAATGCCTCTTGCGATTCGATGGCCTGAAAAAGTTAAGCCAGGGACTGTGATCGATGCTTTTGTGAATTTAGTGGACTTGGCTCCAAGTTTTGTAGAAGCGGCAGGTTTGAGTCAAAATAGCATGTCAGGTCAATCTCTGTGGGGACTTTTATCAGGTGAAAAGCAGGATAGAGCGCAGGTATTTCTTGAGCGGGAGCGCCACGCCAATGTGAGGAAAGGTGATTTGAGCTATCCTATGCGGGGAATTCGCGATCAGAATTATTTGTATATCTGGAATCCCATGCCTGAGCGCCATCCTGCCGGGGACCCTACTGTGCATCAGTCGGTAGGGCAATTTGGCGATGTGGACCATTCGATCACCAAGTTTTTGATCATGGAACTGGCAGGAAAAGCTACAGATGGCAAGCCGGATCTCTTCCAATTGAGCTTTGGTCAAAGGCCAGAAGAAGAACTGTATGATGTGATAAAAGATCCTTATCAGCTGAATAACCTAGCTACAGACTCCAAACTTTCTTCCATTAAGACAAAGATGAAATCTGATTTGCTCCAATGGATGACTGTAACTGGTGATTTGCGAGCTGATGATCCACGCTCGACGTTTTGGGATGAGGTTCGTTACACCCCAACTTACCAGATGAAAGATGCAGATGTTTCTCAACGAATCTTAGAATACCGGATTTTCCCTCCGTTTGGTTCTGCTTCGCAAAAAGGGATTCCTTGTTTTCCAGACTCGAAATGATAATTTAGTTTTCTAATTGAATTATAAACTTGCATTGGGAAAAATCACTTTGAGCACTAGTTTTCAAAGAGACAAACTAATCTTTTTCTACTAATTTCATTTTGTAGAGGATAATGCCATCCTCTTCGACTGGAGATAAACTTGGATTTTTGGAGGTCACCAATTCTCCGTTTTTGTTCACTACTGTTGGGCCATTAACTCCGGAGGGTAAGGTTAAATCTGCCTGAATCAACTTGTAGTTTTTATCAAAGACAGCGACATAATAAGGATTCATTCTATGAATTTCTATTCTTCCTTCAGGTGTTCGACGATCAATTCTTGCTAGCTTTTCCTCAGGAATTCCTTTTCTATAAATGGCTAAGACATATTCGTCCATCGCCAAAAGTTCTTCTAAAGTTGCAGCATAAATTTTTTGAACTTCGTCAAAAAAGGTTCCTGCAGCTGACGACTCCACTGCCTTATATCCTACCCAGTTTGGCACTTCCAACTCAATAGTTTTTTGGTAGGTGATTTTATCTCCTTCTTGAGCGTAAACATAAAATCTCGGTTCTAACCACATACCGAGTAGCCATTCATTGCCTTTTTGGGCGACTATCGGAATTGGAAATCCATGGACTTTTCCGTCTTTCAGCGGTGAGGTTTCGGGTAGGTACATTGTGCCTAGCGTATCTTTGGTGGTCATATCCAGCACCTGCATGATAGGTTCTTGATACATGCTTTGATAGAAATCTCCGCTCTCAAAATCGATCACTTTGCTATCTGGCCATAAATACGGGTACATGACTTTGTTATCCATTTCAAAAAAGTCAAGCTTGGGATAAAACATAAAAGCTGAAAAAGAATAGGGAATCTTAACCTCATCTACCTTCTTTCCCGATTCAAATTTCATATATCCTTTATCAGGGGTAAGGACGACAACTTTCCCCTCGACATAAGCATATCCCAATGCAGTAGAAACGGCATCAATCCCGTCTGTACTCAGGGTGACATCCTGTACGATTTTACCTTGTCCGTCCACCTCAAGGTATTTTTGAGATTGATCACTGACTAAGAGATATTGGTCGCTGGCATGATCATAATCCTGTAATCTCATTTCTCCCAAAAAATCGATTTGAAGGGAGTCACTTATCTCGAAAACCAGCTCAACTGGTTTATCGGATTCTACTTTTTCAGAACCGCAGCTACTCAAAGCTGAAAGGACTGCTCCAAGAGCAAATAATCTACTTTTTAATCGGCGATTTTCCATAGAAAACAATTAACTAAAAATACGACATGTGAAAATAGGAGATTAATCAATTGATTCCAACGCTATTAGGTAAATAGAATATTTTTTTGATCAATCACTAATGAAAGTGTTTACTTCGGTTTCAAATAATTCATCACCGCCTCATCACCAATTAACGAATGAGATGGGATCGGATTTTTATCATTGGATTATTACCGCTTTTTCACTCGGCTCAAAGCCGATCCGATGAGCATTCACATAAAGTGAATCTCCTGGATTCCCATCAAATGGAGCTGCATAGACTCTCCAGCTGTCATTTTTTGATTTTCGATATCCGATGGAAGCACTTGATGTAGCCGAACTCAGACTCACTTTTCCATTTTCAAACTTGACTTGGGCTGGCTCAGTAATCGGGGGCTCATCTTTCCCTCCCCACCAGTTTCTGACCATTTCCATTTCGTTCAAGGCGCCCAAGTCTCCATATTTAGCTATCCAATCTTCATGTGCTTTGCGAAGCTCCTTGAGTTTATCAGCATACTCAGGAATCTCAACTAAATTGTTGAATTCCCAAGGATCGGATTGAGTGTCGTAGAGTTCTTCACCCGGTTTGGTGGGAGCAAACCAGCGTGCCTGATTTTCAGTAAGAAGCCCTTTCTCATTTAGTTCCAAAAGATGCACCATCAGTGGATTTTGAAGTCGATACTGGACATTTTGATAGTTCGGCTTATCAGGCATATAGTTGCGGATGTATTTGAATCTGCCATCGGTAACAGCGCGAACACGATCGTATTCTGAATCCACTCGATCACGTGCTGCAAAGCTGTACTTTCTAGGAGCTTCAGCTTTTTGTGTACCGAGAAAAGCCTGCCCTTGCATACTTTCCGGAATTGGAACCCCAGCAAGAGAAAGCAAAGTCGGAGCAAAATCCACGAAACTGATCAATTCCTCTGAGTAACTTCCGCCCATGAGGAAAGGAGCTTTAATCAATAAGGGCGCTCGCAGACCTCGATCATAAAGCTCTCTTTTGTAGTAAGGCATCCCATCACCATGATCGGAATAGAAGAAAATGATCGTATTCTCGTACAATCCATCTTCTTTGAGTTGAGCGATCACTTCTCCCACCTGCATGTCCATTCGTATCGCATTTGTGATAAATCGAGCCAAAACATGTCGGGAAATTGAGTCGTCTGGATAAACTGGGGGAACTTTTACGTCTTTAGGGTCAACCAAAAGCTCTTCATTGGCACGCACCCAAACTTGAGATTCGTGGCTTATAGTGAAATTGAAAATTGCGAAAAAAGGTTGATCGGGATCGGGTCGGTTTCGATAGTGGGCCTTGTTGCTGCTCTCATCCCACATGGTGACCGGGCTTCGGAATTGGTAATCCTCCTTGGAATTGTTGGTGGTGTAATAACCCGCCATTCGGAGGAGTTCGGGATAGGTTTTCATTCCCTCGGGAAGAACTGTTGAATACCCCTTGAACCCAGGAGGGTAAGCATCGCCTGCGGCTGCGGATGGCGCGAGAGTTCGCATATGCATGGCGCCGATGGAAGTTTGATAGGCACCGGTGATTAGGGCTGCGCGACTTGGAGAGCAAACTCCAGCGGTGGCAAAGACCTGATTGTATTGGACGGACTCAGCGGCGAGTGCATTCAAAAATGGGGTTTTCCCACCAGTTCCACCATAGGTCTCCAAATGCTCCGGCGACAAGTCTTCGCAAACAATCCAGACGATATTTGGACGATCGGGGTATTCTAGGGTTTTGGTTTCAGTAGATCTGTTTTTGCAGGAAAAAATCAAAAGGATAGTTAACACCAAAAGATAAGTCTTCATAATTCGGGGGTTTATTGATTTTAAAAGATAGAATTTAATTTGAAAAAATCTGACCCGTTGTCTTCTTTCAAAATTTTGTTTGTTGCCATTTTTGAAAGTGGAAATACGCTGTCAGTTAAGTCACATGGCTTGTTTCGGCTTTTTGCTTCCTTACCTAGTTTCATCTCAGTTAAGAAATGCATTTGGTTAGAGAATTATATTAGAACTAAAATAATTTAAAATGGAACTGATTTTCAGGTAAATCTGTCATCATTAAGCCTATGAACTTTTCGATAGGCAATATCCCTTTATTTTAAAAAATTATAAATGAAAAAAGTAGGCGTTTTAGGCTCAGGAGTGGTTGGAAGAACTCTAGCCGATGCATTTGAAAAGCGTGGCTATGAGGTTATGCTTGGCACCGGAAATCCTAAGAAACTTCAAGACTGGCAATCTGGCACTAATGGAAAAGTGGGAAGCTTTGAAAAAGCGGCTGACTTTGGGGATCTAATCGTTCTTGCTGTTAAAGGAACTGCAGCTCATATAATCGTAGAGCAGGTCAAGGTCGGAATCAGTGACAAACTTGTCTTGGATGTGACTAATCCTCTTTCTGACGAGAAGTCCAAAGACGGAGCTCGTAAATTTTTTACCAGTGCGGAAGAATCATTAATGGAAAAACTTCAAGAATTAGTGCCCGAAGCGCATTTTGTTAAAGCCTTCAACTATTTTGACAGCAAGGCAATGGTCAATTCTGCTAAATCAAAACAACAAGTGATGAATATTTGCGGAAATGAGGCTGCTGCAAAAGCTGAAGCAAAAGAAGTTTTGGCCCAATTTGGCTTTAAATCAAAAGATTTAGGAAAGGTAGAAGCTGCGAGAGAGATTGAGCAAATGGCGATTTCAATTTAACTTATCGGAAACTTAAGTGTTCCTATAAAGAATCCAGGTCTATCAGCCTGGATTTTTTATTTTCACTCACATTGAGGAAACTTTTTCCATCATCAAAGGCACAAAAAGATTGATCCTAAGTTCAAAAATTCGATCATATTTTAATGTTAGCTTTGAGGTCTGGATCAATTGAAAGATCCATTCTTTGTCGGATTTTACTCACTCAAACCTATGATTTTACAAATTGTATTATTGGTTGTTGGTCTGGTTCTTTTGGTTAAAGGAGCAGACTGGCTGGTAGATGGAGCTTCTGTTTTAGCCAAAAAAAATAACATTTCTGACCTTGCCATCGGATTAACAATTGTAGCCTTTGGTACATCAGCTCCAGAATTGGTGGTAAATGCGGTTGCAGCATCTGGTAACTACCCCGAAATCGTCTTTGGTAACGTGATAGGTTCTAACAATTTCAACTTGTTTGCTATCCTTGGAATTGCAGGTTTGATCACCCCTCTTGCTGTACAATCAAGTACGGTTTGGAAGGAAATTCCTTTCTCGCTTCTAGCAGCCATTGTTCTATTCTTTTTGGCCAATAATTACTTCATGACCGAGTCTGGAAACTTATCCCGATATGACGGTTTTATCCTTTTAGTCTTATTTGCAGCTTTTCTTTACTATGTGGCAACCCAACTTAAAGCAGACCCGGTAGTAGAAGGTGCCGTAAACAAAGATTACTCTACGCTTAAAATATGGTTCTTAATTCTTATCGGGCTTGGGGGATTGGTAGGTGGCGGAAAATTGGTTGTGGACAATGCGGTTTCTATTGCCCAAACGCTTGGAGTGAGTGAAAAAATCATTGGGCTTACCATTATAGCTGCGGGGACTTCCTTGCCAGAGTTGGCAACCTCAGTAGTAGCTGCAATTAAAAAGAACGCAGACATCGCCATTGGGAATATTGTCGGATCAAATATTTTCAACCTCTTGTTGGTATTGGGAGTGAGTTCACTAGTGAGACCACTCGACTTTAATCCTTCCTTTAATACCGATATCTATTTGCTTTCGGCAGGTACCGTATTTTTATTCCTGTCAATGTTTATTGGAAAGAAACACCAACTGGATAAGTGGCAGGCAGCTTTGCTCTTGATGGTTTTTGCCTCTTACACTACCTACTTGGTCATGCTGGAGTTGTGAGTGGTTCAGGGTGAAGAATTTTGGAGTTTCTAGAACGGAACCCCTTTTTTTGCCATCTGTAAAAATCAGGATAAACCAATCTTGGTTTGGTTCTAATTTTGACCAGTTAATTTCAATTAATTTTTGGATTAGCTCTGAAAGCCAAACCTATGAACCCTGTTTTGACGAAATACCTACTGATTCTTCCGTGCTTTCTTATTTTAGTTTTTACTGAAGGATTATTCGCACAACAGAATAGGGGAAAGATCCGAGGATCCATCCTGGACTCCTCGAGTGCGGATCAGCTTCCATTTTCTACGATTGGAATTTATACTGAAAAAGACAGCTTAGTAGGTGGTGGGATCTCCGAAGAAAACGGAAAATTCTCAATTGATGTTCCTTTCGGCAAATTTTACGCATTGATTGAATTCATGGGATATGAAGCTCATAAGACCAATTTTTTTTCATTAACAAGAGAGAATCAAAATCTGGATCTTGGTGAAATCCGTCTTTCAACGTCAGCCGCAGACCTAAGCGAAATTGTAGTGCAGGGCGAAAAAACCATCATGGAATTATCCCTCGACAAGCGAGTTTTCAATGTTGGAAAAGACCTCGCAAATGCCGGAGGAAATGCCTCAGATATTTTGATGAATTTGCCCTCGGTGGCTGTAGACCCCGATGGAAATGTCCGGCTGCGTGGATCAGCCAATGTCAGGATCCTAATAGACGGGAAGCCTTCTGGACTGGTAAGCTTCAAAGGCAGTAGCGGACTTCGCCAATTGCCTGCCAACATGGTAGAGCGAGTGGAAGTCATCACCAATCCATCGGCACGATATGAAGCCGAAGGAATGGCCGGTGTCATCAATATTATTCTGAAAAAGGACAGCAAACAGGGATTTAACGGTTCTTTTGAATTGATAGCGGGATATCCCGTAAATACGGGATTTACCACAAATCTGAATTACCGCCACAATCGAATCAACTGGTTTATCAATTATGGACTATCCTATCGAAGTACTCCGGGAATTAGCGAACTCTATCAGGAAGTCTACAATGAAGATGGTACGACTTCCATTTTGAGCCAAAATAATTCCACTACAATCACCGGGCTGAATAATAACCTGAGAGGGGGTTTGGATTATTATTTTAACGAAAACAGCATCCTGACCCTATCTTACCTTTGGAGAAGAAGTGATGTCCGCCGGATCACTGACATTCGATATGAAGATTATTTGAACAGTTTTGACAATTATCTGGGCTATTCACTCCGAAGACAAGATGAAACGGAAGCAGAACCCAACAAAGAAGCAATTGTAAACTATAAAAGAACTTTTGCGGAAAAAGGACATGAATTTATTGCGTCCTTTACCTACCTCAATTATTGGGAACGGTCGGATCAGCTGTTTACTGAAAATGGGTTTTCTCCCCAAGGTGTGATGATCCCAGAAGGTAAATTGATTCAGACCTCCCTCAATGATGAATATGAAAATCAATATTTGCTTCAGGTGGATTATGTAAAGCCCTTTGCTGCCAAAGGAAAAGTAGAATCGGGCCTTCGAACCAGTTTTCGGGAAATGGAAAACGATTATCTGGTTCAGGAGCAAAATGAATCCGGAGATTTTGTCACGCTACCGGGCTTGGACAATATCTTCTTGTATAATGAAAATATCCTGGCGGCCTATGGAATTGTTGGAAACGAAACAGGGAAATGGAGTTATCAAGGAGGACTACGGGCAGAATACACTGATGTAGAAACGATCTTGGTAGAAACCAATGAAAATAATCCCCGGTCTTGCACCAATCTATTTCCTTCTGCTCATTTGACCTACAATGTCACGGCTGAAAATGCCTTTCAATTGAGTTATAGTAAGCGAGTAAGAAGGCCAGTTTACAACGACTTGAGTCCTTATGTCACCTTTTCAGATCAGCGAAATTTCTTCAGCGGAAATCCTGACTTGGACCCTGAGTTCACTGATGCTTTTGAATTGGGGCACATCAAGTATTTTGAAAAAGCGACCATCTTTTCAACGGTTTATTTTAGAAATACGGTGGATAAAATCCAACGTATCCGGCAGGTTCAGGACAATGGATTCTCTGTCACTGCTCCGATAAATCTAACCGGGGAAAAGTCTTATGGGGTAGAATTTAGCGGAGATTATCGCGTGAAAGACTGGTGGAAACTGGACTTCAATGCCAACTTTTTTCACGCAAGAATTGATGCAAGCAATATTGGCAGGACTGATCTGATTAAAACCTATTCTTGGCTGTTTCGGCAGACTTCTCGATTTACTTTTGGTGAAGGATGGGACATCCAAGCTAGAGCAAACTATGAAGCACGCCAAAAAACTGCGCAAGGAACAAGAAAGGGGATTTTCTTCATGGATCTCTCCGCCAGCAAACGAATTTTACAAGGTCGGGGAACTTTGGTATTGAATGTGACAGATGTATTTAATACCAGAATCAATCGGGAAATCATAGAGGGCTTCAACTTCTTCACAGAAAGAGAGGCTCAAATGATCCGAAGACAAACCAATCTTACTTTCGGATACCGAATCAAGCAATAAAACCCAAATTTGAGGCAGTGGAAGTGCATTGACCTGTACTTTCTTTGCCTTTACCCATCAGCAGCTATGCGTTTCCTTGTTCTCTTTGTCCTGTTAGGTTTCGGCTTGACATCCATTGTTTTCTCCCAAAAAATCAATTCGAACTATCGACTTGCAATCCAAAAAGCAAGTTCCGAGATCATCATTGACGGAGTTTTGGATGAAAAAGCTTGGGAAGATGCAGCAGTAGCAACTGACTTTTTTATGATCACCCCCATGGATACCAGCTTTGCACGGGTGAAAACAGACGTGCGGATGAGTTATGACGAAAATAATTTGTACCTGATCGTCGTCAATCACCATGCGATGGAGGGGCCTTATATGGTGGAGTCGCTGAGGAGGGATTTCAGTTTTGGGAAAAATGACAACTTCCTTCTCTTCATGGATCCGTTTGATGACATGACCAATGGCTTTTCGTTTGGAGCTAATGCTGCTGGGGCTCAATGGGATGGTCAAATGCACAGTGGAGGCAGCATTGATCTCAGCTGGGACAATAAGTGGGTGTCAAAAGTCAAAAACTATAAGGATAAATGGATTTTTGAGGCCGCAATTCCATTCAAATCTATCCGCTATAAAAAAGGAATCACCGAATGGGGGATCAATTTCAGCCGACTTGATTTGAAAACCACCGAAAAGTCAGGGTGGGCGCCTGTGCCACGACAGTTTCCTTCTGCATCTCTGGCCTATACAGGCACTTTGGTATGGGACAACCCTCCTCCCGATGCAGGCTCCAATATTTCCATTATTCCTTATGCCTTGGGGGGTGTGAGCAAAGATTTTCAAGGCGAGGGGTCCAGTAAATACCGAAGAGACGTGGGAGTAGATGCAAAAATTTCTTTGACTTCCTCTCTCAATCTGGATCTTACTGTTAATCCGGATTTCTCCCAAGTGGAGGTAGATCGGCAAGTCACGAATCTCGATCGCTTTGAGCTTTTTTTTCCGGAGAGAAGACAGTTTTTTCTGGAAAATGGGGATTTGTTTGCAGGTTTTGGTTACAATACCATTCGGCCATTTTTCTCCAGAAGAATTGGGCTAGATGCACCCATCCAATTTGGGGCCCGACTGAGTGGAAAAATTAATAAAGATTGGCGAGTCGGTGCGATGAATATGCAAACCGGAGAAGTATCAGAGACAGAGCTTCCGTCACAAAATTTCACCGTGATGGCCTTACAACGACAAGTCGGTGCAAGATCAAATATCGGGGCGATTTTTGTCAACAAGCAGTCGCTCAACTACAACCCAAATTCAGATTCTGAATCTCCGATTTATTCCCAATTCAACCGAAATGCCGGCTTGGAGTATAATCTGGCATCCGCCAACAATCTTTGGACAGGTAAAGCAATGGTGCTGCAATCCTTTGGTCCCGATAATGTCGGAAATGGAATTGTCCATGCCGCCAACCTCCGATACTCCAGCGGAAATCTGACTTGGAATTGGCAGCATGAATATGTGTCGGAAAACTATACGGCAGAAGTAGGCTTCGTGCCCCGAAATGGATTCTATCGGATCAATCCAATGGTCGGATACCGCTGGTTTCCAAAAAGTCAAAAAATTCTAAGTCACGGACCGGATTTCTTTTCTTCCTTGTTTTTCAACATGAATGGAGAGCAAACAGACAATACCAGCTATGGCGCCTACAGTGTTAGATTTCGAAGTCAAAGTAATCTATTGGCTTGGGTTGCATATGATTATGTAAAGCTTCAGAGGCCTTTTGACCCGACCAATTTCTCGGGTATGACCCTGGAGTCCGGAACAGAACATCGCTGGAATGCAATGGGAATGGAGTATTCCTCAAAGCCTCAAAGTGTATTTACCTATGCCTTCTCGACTCGATTGGGCGGATATTATGCAGGAGGTAATCGGTATAATTTCACAGCAGATTTGGGCTATCGTTTTCAGCCGTATGTGAGTTTGGCTTTGAGCACCAACTTCAATCAGATTCATCTTCCCGAACCTTGGGGCACTACAGATTTTTGGCTAGTAGGTCCAAGGGTTGATGTTACGATGACAAACACCTTGTTTTTCACGGCATTCATGCAATACAATGAACAGATCGAAAATATCAACTTGAACACCCGCTTGCAGTGGAGATTTAAACCAGCTTCGGATTTGTTTATTGTCTATACTGACAACTATCTGCCGGCGCCCGTCAATGTGAAAAACCGGTCTATTGTGCTGAAGTTTACTTATTGGTGGAATGTATAAAGTAAGATTTGAGACGTAAGACATAAGGTTTTAGAAAAAGAGGCAAGAACCAAGAGCCAAGAAGGATGCGGGGACAGTAGACCGAAGCAAATCAAAAGTCCATTTTAAATTGAATCAATTTTATAAGTGTTTCTTTATTATCTTCAATGGGATGAAAAAGAAATTGACACTTTCGTTGGATAAAGCTGGGATCGAAAAAGCGGAAACCTATTCAAGGGTGAATGAAAAGCCTATTTCTGAACGAATAAGTCGTATCGCTGGAAAAATTGAAATACCAGTAGATTTTAATCTTAATGAAGAATTAAGAAAAAACCTAGAAGAAAAATATCTGAAATGTCCCTGAGAAAGGCTTCTCACACATTAGGCTGATTATCTGAGGCATGCCACCTGCCTGCAGGTCTGACCGCTAAAAAACAAATTATAGCAGATGAAATCGGGGCAGGCTTTCGGTCTCCGGTCTTCCAGCTCTTTGCTATGGCACCAGCCACTGACCTTCCCAATTCTCACTTTTCGTAAATAGAATTCGCAAATGTTTTAACCCATTCAGCTGTAGCGCTTCTATAGATTCTGGGATGAATTTCAATACAGCAAAGAAACTATCATCGCCATTTTCTGGCCATTCAAATCCTTGATTTGGATCTGAAATTGGCGTACTCGGTGGCAAATTTGAGGTATACGCTTTTTGTGCATCTCCCTGAACTTTTAACCAATTAGCGGTGCTCACGTCATCTCGGTAGTGAATTTCTGAAGTAGCTTTTATTCGGATTTGCACTCTTTTTCCCGGATGGTAAAAATGAAGAGTAGCCGATGAATTGGCACTGAGTTCTGCAACTTTTTCGGAGCGGAAATCAGTGAAAATATAGAATTCTAAATTCGTATTGATTGATCTGATTACCACTGTCCGTATTTCAGGACCAGTTTTTCCGATTGTTCCCAGGTTGATATAGCGAAAGGGATGCTTGGAATCCAAGGCTCCACGGTGGAGTTCATGACTTATGGATTTCCAGATTTCTAAAGGAGATTCGTTTTCGGAAAAAAGCATTACTGTTCGATGGAATTTGCTTCGAAATATACCAATTCGCCCTCCTCTATCTCGACGTTTATTTGGATGGGATTGCAGCACACTTCGCAATCCTCTATGTATTCCTGATTGGAAACTGAGGGGTCTAAAAGCATGGAAATTTCCTGAAAGCAATGAGGGCAAGTGAAGAAGTGCTCGAGCATGTAAAAGGAACAATAAACAGGTGAGTTGGTTCGAGGAAGTTCCATATCAACTTTAACATGAAGTCTAATTTGACGGGGTAATTATACTTTTGACTCTTTCTAATTGACGCAATTTACATCAATTGAGTCAAGTAATTGACGGAATTAATATTAATTGCGTCAGTTGATTGACTGAATTAACGTTAATTGCGTCAGTTACTCTTGCTTTTATCGTTTCGTTTAATGAAATTTGACTTGATTTTCAGTAGTTTAATTCAATTTTATGTCTATTTATCCACGAAGTATTCAAGCAGTTTTCGAAAAGAAGCTCAGACCAAACAAGGTTTTGATGCTAATTGGACCCAGAAGAGTGGGGAAGACTGCTTTTATCCGAAATTACATTTCTCAATGGAAAACGGAAGATACGCTCGTCCTTAATGGAGAGGATGTGCTCGATGCGGCATTAGTTCAGGAAAGATCCGTTGCTAATTATTCTAGGCTTTTGTCCGGTAAAAAACTCTTGGTAATCGATGAGGCTCAACATATTCCGGATATTGGAAGGATTCTGAAGCTGATCGTGGATTCTATCGATGGAATTCATGTGATCGCCTCAGGGTCTTCAGCTTTTGACCTTCATCAGCAAGTTGGCGAGCCCTTGGTCGGAAGGAAGAATACACTGTTCCTATTTCCACTTGCTCAGATGGAGTTCGCCAAAGTAGAAGACTATAAAACTACCCTGGAAAAACGGGAAGAGCGACTCATTTTCGGAGGCTATCCAGAATTAAGTCAATATCCGGATTGGAAGGAAAAAGAGGACTACCTCTACCAAATCATGAACGATTACTTGTTAAAGGATATCCTAATGGTGGACGGAATCAAAAACTCAGACAAGCTTTATTCCTTGCTTCGATTGATTGCTTTTCAAATAGGGAAGGAAGTTTCCCTGGAAGAATTAGGCAGGCAATTGGGCATGTCAAAAAATACCGTGGAGCGCTATCTTGATATGCTTTCCAAGGTATTTGTAGTGTATCGGATCAGTGGATTCAGCAGAAACCTGAGGAAAGAAATCGTCAAAAACAGTCGTTGGTATTTCTATGACAATGGGGTGAGAAATTCTTTAATTCAGAATTTCAACCGCTTAAATCTGAGAACTGATGTCGGCGAACTTTGGGAAAACTACTTGGCATCGGAAAGACTAAAATTCCAGAGTTATACCCAAGTCCACTGCAACAACTATTTCTGGAGAACTTATGATCAACAGGAATTGGATTGGGTAGAAGAAGAAGGTAGCAACTTGCGAAGCTTTGAGTTCAAATACACGCTCAACAAAACTCCAAAACCTCCTGGCGCTTGGGCCAAGGCTTACCCGGATGCCAGTTTTGAAGTGATCCACTCGGGGAATTATTTGGATTGGATTGGAGGGTGAGTTGGATCAGCCCTGTTGATTTTTCATGTTTTAGTTTTCTCCCACAGATTCCCAAGGATCAACTACACAGATTTTCACAGATCTCAATTCCAAAAAACTTGTTTTATTGAAAGGGCTGTGAGGACACA
Organism: Algoriphagus sp.; assembly: GCF_046296635.1. Classification (GTDB taxonomy): domain Bacteria; phylum Bacteroidota; class Bacteroidia; order Cytophagales; family Cyclobacteriaceae; genus Algoriphagus. The sequence goes on from NZ_JBKBKZ010000002.1 coordinate 76,250, forward strand.
GCCCTTGGTAAACCAAAAAAACTCCGTGTAAAAAACTCTTTCCCAAAACATAAAACCCTCAAGATCACCAAAGACCTTAAGGGTTCTAACCTATCTCGCGAAGTTTATTTCATCCGCGAAGCGGATTTATCTCACGAAGCGCAGCGAAGTATATCTCGCGTAGCCTATCTCACTGAGCGCAGCGAAGTTTATCTCGCGAAGCATATTTCGCGTTTATCTCTCACTATTATACATTCACCAGATCTACATTCTTGAAATAAACCTGATTCTCTGCATCCAAGTCAACCAAGACAGCAGAATCATTTTTGATATAGCCTGATAGAATCTGCTTCGAAAGTTCATTTAAGACTAATCGCTGCATGGTTCGCTTAAGCGGTCTTGCCCCGAAGTTTGGATCAAAACCAACTTCGCCTAGGTAATCCAAAACCTCTGTTGTGGCGTCGATTTCGATATTTGCCTCAGACAATCGCTTCTGAATTTCTCTCCATTGTATGTCTACAATCTTTCGAATAATGTCTTTGCTTAATGGCTCGAACATAATCGTTTCATCGATTCGATTTAAGAATTCAGGCCTCACTGCTTTTTTCAGCATCTCGTACACCTCGACTTTGGTCTTTTCCAAGATTTCCTCTTTGTTCCATTCTTCCATTTCGGCAAATCGCTCCTGAATCAGGTGCGAACCGATATTCGTCGTCAGAATGATGATCGTATTCTTGAAGTTGGCCAATCGACCTTTATTGTCAGTCAGTCTTCCGTCATCCAATACCTGAAGTAAGATGTTGAATACGTCAGGGTGTGCTTTTTCAATCTCATCCAAAAGAATCACAGAATAAGGCTTTCTTCGTACGGCTTCTGTCAACTGTCCACCCTCATCATATCCAACATAGCCCGGAGGTGCTCCTACGAGTCTGCTGACGGCGTGGCGTTCCTGGTATTCGGACATGTCGATCCGAACCATGGCATTATCGTCATTGAAGAGATATTCGGCCAAAGCTTTCGCCAGCTCCGTCTTACCAACACCGGTGGTACCCATGAAGATAAAGCTGCCAATCGGACGTTTCGGATCCTGAAGTCCAGCTCGGCTTCGTCGCACAGCATCGGATAAGGCGACAATCGCTTCCCGCTGACCTGCAACTCGCTTTCCTAATTCTTCTTCCAAATGCAGGAGTTTCTCCCGCTCGGATTGAATCATCTTAATGACAGGAATTCCGGTCCATTTCGAAACTACAGAAGCGATGTCCTCCTGATCTACTTCTTCTTTCAGAAGCGGTGAACCTGCCTGCATTTCTGCCAATTGGCTTTTAAAGGAATCGAGCATCTTTTCAGCATCCACGATTTTGCCGTATCGGATCTCAGCAACTTTGCCAAAATCTCCAGCACGCTCTGCTTGTTCAGCTTCCAGCTTCAACTTATCAATCACCTCTTTCTCTCTGCGAATGCCCATAATGACCGCTTTTTCGCTTTCCCATTTGGCTTTAACGCTTTGACGTTTTTCGGAGAGTTCAGCGATTTCCTTGCTTAGGACAGTTTCTTTGTCCCGGTTATTTTCCCTTCGGATTGCTTCTCTTTCAATTTCGAGTTGCATGATCCTTCGGTTCAGCTCATCTAGTTCCTGAGGCAAAGAATCAATTTCCATTCTCAGTTTTGCCGCGGCCTCATCCATCAAATCAATTGCCTTATCTGGTAGGAATCGATCAGAAATGTATCGCTGCGAAAGCTCAACTGCGGCAATCACCGCATCATCTTTGATTCGAACGCCGTGGTGCAATTCGTATTTGTCTTTGATCCCACGAAGTATAGAAATCGCATCAGCCGCATCCGGCTCGTCTACTATCACCGCCTGAAACCTTCTCTCCAGCGCTTTGTCTTTCTCGATATATTTCTGGTATTCCTTCAGCGTAGTTGCTCCGATTGCATGGAGTTCACCACGCGCCAAAGCAGGTTTGAGCAAATTCGCAGCGTCCATTGCGCCTTCTCCTCCACCACCGGCACCGATCAGCGTGTGAATCTCATCAATGAAGAGGATAATCTCCCCTTCTGCATCAGTCACTTCTTTGATCACGGCCTTGAGTCGCTCTTCAAACTCACCTTTGTACTTGGCACCGGCTACAAGCAAGCCCATGTCCAAAGAAATAAGCAATTTGGATTTAAGGTTTTCAGGCACGTCACCGGAGACGATTCGCTGTGCGAGTCCCTCGACAATTGCCGTCTTTCCTACACCCGGTTCGCCAAGTAAGATTGGGTTGTTTTTGGTCCGTCTTGCAAGGATTTGCAGTACTCGCCTTATTTCTTCATCTCGGCCAATGACAGGGTCAATTTTTCCTTTTTTGGCTAGATCGTTCAGGTTTTTGGAGTATTTCTCCAAAGCCCTGTATTTGCTTTCTGCGTTTGGATCGGTCACTTTATTTCCTTTTCTAAGTTCCTTGATTGCTTCGATTAGCGGCTTTTCAGCCAAACCTTGATTTTTGAGAAGTTGGGAAACGGAATCGCTCCCTGCTAATATTGCCAAAAGCAAATGCTCAATGGCAACGTATTCGTCCCCAAAAGTTTTGAGGTAATCCTTCGCTTTGGTCAGTACCTGATTTGCTGCATTTGACAAGTAAGGCTGTTGATTTCCTCCACTGACTTTAGGGAGTTTTGCCAGTTCCTGATCAAGCTTTTGGTCAATCAGTTGCTTGTTTGTGCCCAGCTTTTTGAGAAGAAAATCCGTGACGTTTTCATCCTCCAGAAAAATACCTTTCAGCAGATGGGCTGTTTCTATTGACGGAGTGCCGGAACCAGTGGCCAGCTCGGCAGCTTTCTGGATCGCCTCCTGTGATTTGATTGTGAATTGCTTAAAATCCATAGTTGGTTAGTTAGTGGATGCTTGTCTTGCTCCATGGATCAAATCCTTCGCCAAGGCAATTATTCAGACAGAATGGCTGTAAATCAGTGGGTTTGTGGATAAAAAATGGAAAAAATGGCAGTGAAATTATGGTTCACAAAGGAAATTTGACAGAAAGTATAATTGACTTTAGCTATTTTCCCTCTGAGTTGCATTTTCTGTTGCCCGCTCCTCGGAACGGAAATACAAATACAAAAACACGAAGAGCAAACAGGATAACAAATGCCATACAGCATGGCCCTGAAAAAGAGAATCCGGTCCGGTAAATCGACTTGCAATATCAAGATCACGAACTTTCGAACCCAGCAAAATGGACACTACCCCAGCAATAAACCATCTGAACTGAAGGTATTTCCCGGGCTGGATCAAACTGACTCCGGCAAAGAGAAAAAGGGTCCCCATCAGGTAATTGGAAATGACTGAAAAGGAGTACTCCCATTTATAATAGGAGAAGTAAACTGAGCTATAAACCACCAAAACAGCAATCACTGGCCAACTTGGATAGATTTTTGAATTTCGGGGGAGTTGAATCCGAGGGAGCCAGCTTCCTATTGCAATTGCGGCCATGCAGATCATCATGGCGTACATAGCGCTCACGTCACATTGTTGTCCATATCGGGTAAGGGAGGCATGAAAAAATCCGCTTCCCAATCCTAAATAAATCCCTGCTAATCCAAATAAAAACCCGATTGCCGGAGCATTGGAGAGGTAGCCACGCTCTAGTGGAAGTTTTCTTTTCCAATCGTATATGGCCAACGCAATGGCATAAAAGCCAAAACAGATGTAGACCAAGTTAGACCAGGTATTCATCCGAGTGCGAAAGATGCTATCCGGATAGATACGCTCCTCATATTCAGGAGATGTAAATTCATCTGCGGGAACCCAATCAGCCCATATTGGATCGTCTTTGAAAATAAAGAATAGGATTAGTGAAAAAATAAAAACTATGCCTGTTCCTCCCATTCCAACTCCATGAACCCATCCAGGTAGTTGGTTTAATTTTAAACGCTCAACAATCCCTATCTGGCGGCGGAATTCAATTGGTTGGACAGAGTTTTTCATTGACTTTTTGCTTGGATTGATCTGATTTCGAAGAACTAAAAATGGGAAATTTCAGCGGATAATCTTAGGCTCCAAACAATGAATGACGCGCGTTTTCGCCAGAGCGGAGTTTGATTTAAAAATTAAGAGACGGGATAAAAATGACGATGATTCATTTGGCCTCGCACAGGTTGGGGGCATCCTGTTTTCAATAAAACTTCAGGTAATCGATCCAGATCCTGAAACTTCCCTTTTGCTTATCTGCTAAAATAAATCCAATCCGCTGTATGCATTCCAAGCTCTTTGCGTCAATCCCCTCCTGCATCGTCGAACCCATCCGGCTGAGTTCAAAGTCCCGTAGGGGAATGCGTATTGTTTCCCATTCATCGCTATTGCCTCCAAATTTCGCTCGGTATTTTGGCAGGTAAAAGGGCGTTTCTTTTTCGATCAAAATCTCAAATTTCCGATCATTATTAGATTTGAACCGGATCTCGCAATATTCATAAGAAGACAAGTCATATTTACCCAAGGCACTGCGAAGGGATACGAAGCCTCCATTGTTTTGCAAAGAAACAATTCCGCTAAAGAGTAGCGTATTCGCATCCAATTGAACCTGAGATTGAGAAAGTCCACCCATGACGCCATCGTTGACAATAGTCCATCTGCCGGCATCTTTTCCCTCACCAAAATCAAAAACCAGGGGATCCTTCATCACTTTCGGATTAGCGTAAACTGTAAGAAATAGGAAAAGAGCGAGCTTCCACATGTTGTTAAAAGAAAATGAGTCTGGAATTGTTTAGGAAAAAAAATAAGAACCCTGACTATTTCAAATCAGGGTTCTTCCGAATAGTATTTTTTTTAAATTTTATCTCTTTGCTAACGCAAAATCTTCCACTGCTTTCCACACACGGAAGACGTTTTTGTAGCAAATTTTTTCAATGTCCTCTTTCGAATATCCTCTTTTCAAAAGCTCGGCAATCAGATTGGGAAACATCGAAACATCCTTCAGACCTGTAGGAAGTGAGTCGCCTACGCCGTCAAAGTCGGAGCCCAAACCTACATAATCGATTCCGACCAGGTTTTTCACGTGATCGATGTGATCAGCTACTTTTTGCACAGTTGGAAAAGGGTTATTTGCAGCAGCGTATTCATTGATGTATGCCTGAGCAGCAGAATCACGTCTGTTAAGATTGTTTTCCGCTAGCCAGTTGACAATGTGTTCACGTACTTTCGCCCCACCTGCTGCATAAGCAGAGTCGATGAAACTACCTCCAAAATTGATCATCATCACACCGCCATTTTTGGCCATCGCTTGAATCAATTCATCACTCATATTTCGCTCAAAACCAGGAGTAAACTTCCGAACAGAGGAATGAGAAGCAATCACAGGCACTTTGGTAATTGCCAAGGCATCCTTAAAAGTATTATCAGACACGTGGCTCAAATCCACCATGATTCCTACTCGATTCATTTCTGCCACCACTTTTTCTCCAAATTCACTTAATCCTCCATAGGTGGCAGTTGTATCATAGCTCGCATCTCCGATTAGGTTATCTGTGCCGTGAGTCAGGGTAATGTATCGAATTCCACGCTTGTGAAAATATTCCACATTAGCCAAATCATCCTCAATACCCGCTCCATTTTCCATTCCCATAGGCAGTGAAATCAATCCTTTTTCAAAATTTGCTTCAATGTCAGTAGGACTGTAAGCCATGGCAAATTTATCCGGATACGTAGAAGCTAGTCGCTCAGTCATCAGGATTAAAGAATCTGCCAATGCCTTTGATGCACCGGGAGTTTTTTGATTAACAGCTGGGATATAAATGGACATAAATGGAGCATCCAACCCGCCTTCTTTGGCACGAGGATAGTCAAAGTTTCCATCTGGAGTTCGGACAGAGACGTCCAAAATTTCCCGTTGAAGCGTGAATCCACCAACTTTCATCCGGTAAGGTAAATCAACATGACCGTCAACCATAATGGTGGATTGGGCAATTTCTGTGGCGGCCTTTAGGCGCTCTTCATCGCTCATTTTGGTATAGTCGACAGTTTCTTCTTTAGGGCTGCAAGAGATTGCACCTACAAACAAGGAAAGGAAAAATAGCTTTTTCATTGGGTTGGAGTTTTGCAAATCGAATGTAAGTCCTTTTCAGTTTCTCCTGAAAAATAATCCATAAACGGCTTCTCTGACAAAACAAAAGTAAAGTGATGGGCTGGAAAGCTCGAGACTTCAGAAGATTAATCCGAAATTGAATAAATTAGCTTTTCCTAACCACCTTAACCATGAAAAATATCTTTTCTCTTTTCCTACTGGGGTTTCTTTTTTGGAATTGCTCCAGCTCCAACTCAGGAAACATCGAAGTCAGTATCTCCTCCGAATTAGAATCCGAACTTAAAGACGGAAGGTTGCTCCTGATTTTTTCAAAAAATCATGATTCCGAACCAAGATTCGGCATTAATGATAATGTAGGTACCAACCAAGTTTTTGGGATGGACTTCGAGAATTATGAAAAAGGACAAGCTTTGGTTTTTGACTCAAATAGCTTTGGGTATCCGATTGAAAGAATGGAAGATCTTTCCTCCGGGGAATATACTGTGCAGGCATTTATTCAAAAGTATGAGACATTCAATCGTGCAGATGGCCATACTGTAAATCTCCCAATGGATCAAGGTGAAGGAAGACAATGGGCTCGAGCCCCAAAAAATATTTACTCAACTCCCCAAAAAATTAATTGGGAAAAAGGGAAAGGGTTGAATCTGAAAATTGATCAAAGAATTCCTGAAATAGCCGAACCCGAAGATTCCAAATATATCAAGCACATTAAATTCAAGTCTGAGAAACTCTCTGAATTCTGGGGTAGAGATTTGTACTTGGGGGCACATGTACTTTTGCCTGAAGGATTTGAAGAAAATCCGAATCAGTATTATCCATTGATGATTTATCATGGTCATTTTACATCTGATTTTGGAGGATTTCGGACGATTCCCCCCGATCCGGAATTAGGGGAAGACGATTTCAGCGCACGATTTGGAATCTATGGCTACGCCAAAATGCAACAACAAGAAGCTTATGATTTCTATCAAAAGTGGATTTCCCCCGACTTCAAGCGCTTTATTATCATTGAAATTCAGCATGCTAATCCATACTATGACGACAGCTACGCTGTCAATTCAGAAAACCTGGGGCCGTATGGTGATGCAATTACTTATGAACTTATTCCTCATATCGAGAAAGAATTTCGTGGAATAGGGGAAGGATGGTCGAGGTTTTTATACGGTGGTTCGACTGGAGGTTGGGAGGCATTAGCAGTCCAAGTATTCTATCCTGATGAATATAATGGTTGCTTTGCAGCCTGCCCTGATCCCATTGATTTCAGAGCTTACACTACTGTAGACATCTATAATGATGAAAATGCGTACTATAAAATGGGTGAATTCCGGAAAACGCTCAGACCGGGTCACCGAAATTATTTAGGTCATGTCGATGCAATGGTCAAAGATATGAACCATCGAGAACTTGCCATCGGTGGGGAAAAGTCGAGGTCGGGAGATCAATTTGATATCTGGCAGGCCGTTTATTCCCCTGTTGGGGCGGATGGATATCCCAAACCGATCTGGAACAAATATTCGGGAGAAATTGATAAAGAAGTTGCTGAATATTGGAAGGAAAACTTCGACCTTCGTCATATAATGGAGCGGGATTGGGAAACTTTGGGGCCAAAACTGGTAGGAAAAGTACATATATATTGTGGAGACATGGATAACTATTACCTCAACAATGCGGTTTACTTTACCGAAGACTTTCTCAACCAAACCCAGAATCCTAACTTTGATGGAAAAGTAGCTTATGGAGATCGGGCAGAACACTGCTGGAATGGCGACCCGGATTTACCCAATTACATCACAAGACTTAGATATAATACGATGTATTTAAGTGAAATTGAAGAGAGGCTTCGAAAAACGGCCCCAAAAAGCTTTAATCAATCAAACTGGACAATTACCAAATAAATATAATTATGAAAAACACAATCAAATTAGGTTTAGCAGCACTTTCAGTATCTATTCTTTTTGCGCAATGCGCACCTCAAAAGACAGAAGAAGTCGTGGAGGAAACAGTAGTTGAGACGAAATCGCCATCACTTACTTTACTTTGGGAAACCGAGGATTCTCTTCCTACCAATGAGTCCGTACTGTATGATGATGCTACTGGAACAATCTATGTATCTACCATTGGCGGATTGGATCCTCAGGCTAAGGATAAGAAAGGATCAATTGCGATTATCGATAAAGATGGAAAAATTGTAAACCCAGTATGGGTTGGAGGCTTGAATAGCCCTAAAGGAATGGCAATTTCCAATGGAAAATTGTATGTAACCGACATTGACGAACTTGTAGAAATTGACATCGCAAAAGAGAAGGTTTCAAATTCTTGGAAGGTAGAAGGAGCAGAATTTCTGAATGACGTTGCCGCACACAATGGAATCGTCTACTTTACAGACATGAATACTGGCAAGGTACACACATACGCAGATGGAAAAATCTCCACCATCTACGAAGGAAATGAAACAATTAATGGAATTGCAGTTTCAAAAAACGGAACGATTTATGGTCTTGATGGTTCTGGACTGAAAATGTGGCACTCGGACGGAACATCAATGATGTTAAACACAAATGTAACGGGCGGTGATGGTTTAGTTGTCTTGGAAGATGGTAATTTTGTAGCATCAAGGTGGCAAGGTGAAATCTGGTTTATATCAGAAGATGGCGAAACAAAAATGCTAGACACTAAAGACGCTGAATCCAATACCGCCGACATTTGTTATAATATAAAAGATCAGATAATCTATGTGCCTACTTTCTTCAAAAACAAAGTAGCCGCCTACAAATTGGATTATTAATTTAACAAATTTGAAGGATACGGTTCCTGACAATTGACCTTTTTATGTTTATTTCTCGTTTATAGAATGAAAGGATTTCGCTAAATCAAGTAATTTCCACTCATGGAATCTGGCATACCAATTAGAGTCATTCTATAAGCAATCCAACGAAAAGTGAGTAACTTTCCGAACCGAACAAGTCAACCCTACACAATCTAAACCTTGTGTAAAATCAAGTAACCTAATGAATACAGGCGAAATCAATTACGAATTAGAAAAGAATATAGAGGTCATTACACAATTAGATGACTTAGTAGCTGATGCTGTTGATAATATTCTGGTAGATCCAGATAAATGTTGGCAACCCTCAGACTTTCTTCCGGATTTTGGAGACCCAAACATCCATGAAGAAATCAAGTTTCTTCAAAAAAGAGCCGAAGGAATTCCTGATACGGTTTTAACATCATTGATCGGAAATATGATCACTGAGGAAGCACTCCCAAGCTATCAGACCTATTTCAATATGTTAGAAGGGATAAATCCAGAACGGAATCTTCTTTCTCCTGGCGGATGGGTGAGATGGTCTAAGTCATGGACCGCAGAAGAGAATAGACACGGTGATCTGCTTAACAAGTACCTTTATATGACTGGAAGAGTCGATATGAAAGCTGTTGAACGGACTATTCACCGACTCTTGACCAATGGATTTGATCCTAACTCAGGCGGAGATCCTTATCAGGCGATTGTTTACACGTCCTTTCAGGAAAGAGCTACTAAAATATCCCATGTGAATACGGGTAAACTTGCTGATATAGCAGGTGATACTATTCTTGGGAGAATCTGTAAGCAAATTGCTGGTGATGAGGCAAGACATGAAAAGGCTTATAAGTCTTTTATGTCAAGAATCTTCGAGATTGATCCAAATGGAGCGATCATCGCATTTGAAAAATTGATGAGAAAACAGATTGTCATGCCGGCAGTAATGATGGGAGAAGGAGGTTCTAATCCTTCCCTTTTTACTCAATTTTCTGAAATTACGCAGAAAGTGGGAATCTATACCAGTTGGGACTATGCAAGAATTATCGACCACTTGGTCAACTTATGGAAAATAGAGGCGCTGACAGGCTTGGACGCTGCCGCTGCAAAAGCGCAGGACTACTTGGCCAAATTATCAGAACGCTATATGAGAGTAGCTGACCGAATGAAAGCTCCTGATGAAGTCAAACTTGCTTGGCTTAAATAATAAGTCAATAAAATCAATTTAAAGTCCTGCTGAAAAGCGGGACTTTTTTTGTGTTAACTTGTTCATACTGAACCTTTGATTTATGAAAAAACACTTAATTTCCGTCGTATTCTTTTTGTTTTGTTTTGTAATTGATTCAATTGCACAAAATCTATCAATCAATTCTGATCGACTTCATGAAAGCCTTGTGAAACTCTCAACATTTGGAAAAAATGCTGCAGGAGGATCAGATCGACAAGCCTATACTAAGCATGATATCGAAGCTCGGGTATATGTGCAAGCGATGATGGAGGACGCAGGTCTTCAGGTTTCTGTTGACTTTGAAGGAAATATTATTGGAAGGAAAGCAGGTAAGAACCCTAATCTAAAACCAATTGCTTTTGGTTCACATATTGATGAAGTGCCAAACGGTGGAGACTACGATGGACCAGTGGGTTCGATGAGTTCCATCGAAGTGGCAAAGACTTTTCTTGAAAATGGAGTTCAGACAGATCATCCTTTGGAAGTCATCATTTTCACAAATGAAGAGGGGGGAGTTGTTGGAAGTCGGGCAATTGTTGGATCGCTCAGCAATGAAGCATTGCAGGTTGTGAGTTCGAGTGGATTGACACAATATGAAGGGATCAAAGCATTGGGAGGCGATCCTAATCGAATTGTTGAACTAAGGAGAAATTCGGGTGATTTGGCGGCATTTTTAGAATTGCATATCGAGCAAGGAGGAAATCTGTATAGTGAAAAGTTGGATATCGGAGTAGTGGAGGGCATCGTTGCCATTGAGTGGTGGGAATTTTCTTTTCTTGGAAAAGCAAACCATGCCGGCACTACTCCTATGAATATGCGAAAGGATCCGATGCTTCCTGCTGCGAAATTTGTGTTGGCAGTGAATGAAATCGTTGACAGCTTCGAGGGGTGTCATGTGGGTACTGTGGGAAAATTCCAAGCTTTTCCAGGTGCAGGAAATGTGATTCCCGGTGAAGTTAAAGTCACGCTTGAGATAAGAGATCTTTCTTCCGAAAAAATCTGGGAGATCTATTCGAAGATTGAAAAGAGAGCAAAATCACTGGCCTCTGAAAGTGAAATCGGTTTAGATATTAAGCACATTGAAGTGGCCAGTAAGCCAGCATTGGCGGATCCGTTGATTCGTGAGATCATTAAATCTCAGGCGGAAAAGTTGGGCTTTTCCACCAAAAGCCTTCCAAGTGGAGCTGGTCACGATGCACAGGAAATGGCTCGAATCGCACCGATGGGAATGATTTTTATCCCAAGTAAGGATGGAATTAGTCACGCTCCCGCAGAGTTTTCGACAAAAGAAGACATTGCAAATGGTGCAAACGTTCTCATGAATACGATTTTGGAACTAGACAAAAAGCTAAAACAGGCTGTTGAAAATTGATGCTAAAGTAAACTTCTTCGCTTCAGATGGTATTTATTGTATATACACAAAATAATGAGATATGAGAGCAATCAAAAAAATACATAAAGCTGAATACCAACCTATCGCTGACTTGGTTACCTATAGTCCTATGCCAACTCGCAGTCTTCAGCAGATTGATCCCTTCATTTTCTTAAATCATCACGGTTTCCAGACTTACCCTGAGCGAAATCAGGGTTTGCCTTTTGGTCCACATCCTCATCGAGGAATGGAGACAGTCACGTTCATTTTAGAAGGAGATATCATGCACAAGGATTCCTCAGGTCATGAGTCTATTATCGGGCCGGGGGGAGTTCAATATATGACTGCAGGAAGTGGATTGATTCATGCCGAAGTGTCTAGCAGCGACTTCAAGCGAAAAGGTGGGGATCTGGAGATATTGCAACTTTGGCTCAATCTACCTGCGGCAAAAAAAATGATTGCCCCAAATTATATTGGCTTGCAGCAAGAAGAAATTCCAACCTTGGATTTGGACGGAGGAAAGGTAAAAGTTCAACAACTTTTTGGCAAATGGAATGGTGTAAATGGCGCATTTGAAGGCACTTTTCCCATTACCATGAGTACAATTTACATTGAAAATGGTGGGAAATTTGAAAAGGAAATCTCCCCGCAGGAAAACATCTTTTTTTACATCGTCCGTGGAGAACTTAATGTAAATGGAACTGCAGTGATGTTTAGAAACTTAGTGGAATTCGAAAATTCAGGGCAAAAAATTGAAGTGGAGGCAATAGAGGATTCTATTCTGATTTTAGGCCACGCTTTGCCATTTAATGAGCCGATGGTCGCACAAGGGCCATTCGTGATGAATACTCAAAAGCAAATTCAAGAGGCTTATCAAGACTATGAGGCTGGAAAATTCGGATCTTGGAACCATTAATCAAAGGAGTGACTGTTGCTTCAGTTTGGCCGCTTGATCCAAACCATTTTGAAGCTTCCTTAAAGATTCCAAAGCGGATTGGGACTTTTCCAAATCAATCGTAAGTTCCAGTCCGCAATTAGGGCAATTTATGGGTTCTAAGTTGACCAAGTTATGAATACTTACTACCATTCTTACCCTGCACTCAGGGCAATTGATCCCCGGGGTTTTGGCGATCTCGACGGTGGGAGTTACTTCCTTTTCCGGAAGGGTGGAAGATTTGTCATGAACATCAAAAAGACTATTCCTCCAATTTTGAATTTTCTTTAGTAGACCCATTATTCATTTTTTGCATTGTCCAAAATATTAATCAGCTGAACCATTCCAATTGTCGGTTCGGCTTGCTCCATCGTTATTTTCACATTCATATTTCCTGTGATGGAATTGCCGGTAGCAGGTGCGGAAACAGAAGGTTTTCTTGCAATCAGTGCTTTTAATCTTAATGGTTTTTCAACACCGAAATTTTTTATGGATTTTGAGTCTCCTCCGCCGGGAGTATTTTCCTCAGGTTGAGTAAGTGCTAAATCCAACTCGATAACGGCTTGGGCTACCCTTAATGTAGGTATTGGAACTATAGTCAATAGTGGTACTGTGATGGATGCCATTTGAGATGTACCATCCGTATTTAACCTGTTGTAGGAAAAAGAGATGTTTTTGATGGCTCCAAAATCCGAATCGACAGAGTCAGTACTTTTTGTAAACCCAACTTCTTTAATAAAATCTGCGGTGGCCCTTGCAGCAATGGCTTCAGCTTGGACAATTGCAGCCATCGGTGCACCCAAAAGATCAGAAATAAATTTAGGAGTGATCATAATATATAAGGTTAAAGAATTGATTTCTGTCCTTCATCTTGAATCATAGTGAAGTCATTCCCAACGAGGGTAAACTTGATAGTAGATACATTTTCAGGCTTAACCTGCTTTAATTTATCAGATTCCACAGATAATTTCAATGTCGTTGTTTTAGTCTCATTGATGATTTTGTCTAGACCACTCCTCAAGTCTGGTAAATTTTTTTGCAGAATGGATTCTGAAATAGATTTCAAAGTCACATCTTCCTTTAGCGTCTCAGGTTTCTCCACAGGTGCATTTGGCCTTGTACCTACTGGAGCAGGATTTCCCAAAACCCATGAAGGGAGCGTTCGAATGGGAGTGTTTAAAACCGCTCTTTTCTCTTTTACAGTATTTTCAAAGAAAGCCTTGGGTTGAATAGTCCCAACGGTTTTACTTTCCGTTTCAAGAATTATTTCTTGATTTCCAGCCTTTACTTTTGCAATGTCCATCTTGGTACCCAGATCCCTTTTGGCTTCAATGATTTCCAGCTTATTGGATGAAATTGCGGTACTCAAGGATTTGGCTACATTCATAGCGATTTTTTCATCTGCAAAAACATCTTTTACTACAAAATCAAAAGTACCTGATTTGGTTAGCCCTACTACTTGATATTCTCCGGTAGATATTGGAATAGTGGCAAGCGATTCAGATTTAAATGCTACTGGGAAAAATTCACCAATATTCTTTTTTATCTGATCATTAGCACTTGCCAGATTTCGATTCAAGTCTGACCCTCCCGATAAAGACTTTGTAAAGCTTTCCTGAAGATTTTTAGAGAGATTTTCTTCCCAACTCTTTGACGGATATTCAGAGCCTAGACTTTTATACAAAACATTACTGAGAGCCTCTTTCGCTATAGAGGTCCGGATTTCCCTAGCCGTATTTTCAGAAAAATTCTTAATAAAATCTGCCAGTCTCTGCTGAGACTGGCTAGATTCTATAGGTTTTTCTTCGACGGATTCCACGGCATACTTTATTTCTACCTCCAAATTAGATATCCCAATTTTTGGTACTGGAAAGTACTTGAGTATTTCATCTGAAGCATAGGCCTGAGCGAGATCCCTTGAAGCGAAGTCAGCTTTTGATTTAGCCTCATTAATGTCACTCAGTATAGATGCAATGATCTGGTTCAACTGGCTCATAGCTTGTTGATTAAAAAAAGAAATAAGTAAAAATTAAGATCCTCCTCCTGGAGCGGTAGGTTTTTCCAAAATAGCTTGTTCCATTATGTCTAGAACTCTTGCTAAGCCAGCTGGCATTTCATCTTGCACGGCTTTGACTTGAATATCAATGGTGTATTGAGTCGAAGTATTTACCTTATTACTGTTACTATTGCTCCAATTATTTTTAGTAGAAACCTTTGCATTCAAATTGAATTTCACTGGAGATAAAAATCCTCCAGCTTTGAAATTCATTGTGGTATCTGTAGCCACACTTCCACTGCTTGCACTGGCACTTTTGTATTCTTGTTGTTCAGTAATATTTGCTGTGAATTGAATGGTCATCTCCTCGATCCTGATGTATGGAATCGGGACGATAGTCAATATTGGAACTGTCAAGCTAACTTCTTCCTCTCCAGCGTCATTTGCTGAGACACTACCTACTGCGGATTTTCTCCTGTATCTAAAAGTCACATTTCGGACTTCCCCCATATTTTCGTCTGCATTGCCATCTTGATCATCTGCAGCACCTCTAAAACCAACTTCTTTGATGAAGTTTACCGTTGACTTTGCAGCTAATGCCTGAGCTTGAATGGCTGCAATCATGGGTCCACCAATAATTCTTCCAAACGGAAGGGACCTAAGGGTTCGATTTACATAACTCATAATTAAAATTGTTTATAGTGTTAGGAAAAATGAATTTCAAAAAGAAGAGTCTACTCAACAAATCGTAAGTGATTGAAAGTAAAATAATTGGAAATTAAAAGTCAATAAAAAATCTATTAATAAATCTTTCTTATTAGAAAGTTTAAACTCTCCTCTTCAAAAAATTAAAGAATCTGTAAATCGTTCAATTTGGGTTTTGTTTGTTTTACCATTAGGAAGCATCAATAATATCCTGAGAGACCAATCGATAAATTTCAGCTATGCTATCATTGTAGCTGAGGAACTGATGATGGTCTTCCAGGGTTTCATAGTCTTCGCGAATCGCGGGTCCTGTTTGCGCATTTTTGGCTCCTAGTTGTAAGCTTTTGGAGATAGTTTCAATGATCAAGGGCTTTAGCATTTCAAAATCAGCCCCTTGCTTTCTCATTATTTCTTCTGCAATTCTGATCATGTGATTGGTGAAGTTGCTGGCAAAAACTGCTGCAACATGTACTCCTTTCCGGTCCTTGGATCGAACCACATAAGTTAATGGAGACAGGCTTTTCGCTAGTTTTTTTAGCTTTTGAAGTGTCTCTTCATCTTCTGATTCCAGCAAAAAAGGCACCTCATCCAACTCAACCTTTCTGCCTTTGGTAAAGGACTGAAGTGGATAAAAAATCCCGGTGTAGCTTGCTGAACTGTAGCCCAAGATGTCTAATGGCACCGTGCCTGAAGTATGGACCAAAATACTTCCCTCTGGCAAAATCACCTCATCCGAAACTTCAGGAATTGCGGAATCTTTCACCGCAAGAATAAAAATCTGGGCTTTGCTTTCAGAAAAATCTAGATCGCCCTTGGGTTCAGCGGAATATACCCGCTCAGTGATTTGCTTGGCTTTTGCAAGATCTCTGGCATACACTTCAGTGATTTCGTGCCCCGCATCTTCCAATGCTGGTGCTAAATGCCAAGCTATGTTTCCTGCACCCAAAATGGCGATTTTGAACTTCATGACGGAATTAAGCCATTTTTGGACAAAAAGAAAAAGAGGCTGTCTCAAAAGGACCGATGGTGTCAGCCTGAGCACCTGACCAACGAGAGTTGGGCAGTACAAAGGCCATTTGTAGCGAATTCAACGCATTTCGACTTCGCTCAATGTGACAAACAAGTACTATTGAGACAGCCTCTTCAGTAAAATTCAGTGTTCTAAACCTTAAATATGCAAGGCTCGATTATCTGTAGCGGCCATACAGGCTTCTTTAAAGGCCTCAGTATAGGTCGGATGTGCATGAGACATTCTAGCTATATCTTCAGCCGAAGCGCGGAATTCCATCGCCACGACTGCTTCTGCAATCATGTCAGCAGTTCTTGGGCCGATCATGTGTACTCCAAGGATTTCATCCGTTTCAGCATCGGCCAAGACTTTCACCAATCCATCGGTATCCATGGAAGCTCTCGCTCTGCCCGATGCCAAAAATGGAAACTTTCCGGTCTTGTATTTTCTGCCTTGCTCCTTTAGTTCCTCCTCGGTATAACCAACTGCTGCTACTTCCGGCCATGTGTAAACCACTCCAGGGATAAGAAGGTAATTGATATGTGGCTTTTGTCCTGCGATTGTTTCAGCAACGAAAACGCCTTCTTCTTCTGCCTTGTGCGCAAGCATCGCTCCCTTTATCACATCACCAATTGCGTAAATATGCTTCACAGAGGTTTGCAAATGTTCGTTTACTTCCACCTGACCTCTGTCGGTGATTTTTACTCCCGCAGCTTCAGCATTTAGTCCATCGGTGTAAGGCTTACGTCCGATAGAAACCAGGACGTAATCACCTTTGACCTCTATCGTTTCGCCTTTGCCATTTTCGGCTTTAACGACGACTTCTTTACCCAGATTCTCTACACCAGTAACTTTGTGCTTAAGGTAAAACTCAAAGCCAAGTTTCTTCAATGACTTCTGAAGTTCCTTACCCATGGTTTTGTCCATCGAAGGAATCAAGGAATCCATGTATTCAATCACGGATACTTTGGCTCCCATTCGACCATATACAGAACCGAGTTCCATTCCAATTACACCGCCACCAATTACGACGAGGTGTTTCGGAATTTCTTTCAAATTCAGTGCTTCAGTGGAAGTGATCACGCGCTTTTTATCCAGTTTGATAAATGGAAGTAAAGAGGGCTTTGAACCCGTGGCGATAATGATGTTTTTGCCCTGAATATCAGTGGAGGAACCGTCTTCTTTGGTCACTTTCACGGTATTGGCATCTACAAAAGACCCTACTCCTTGGTGCACATCGATTTTGTTTTTCTTCATCAAAAACTGAATCCCATCGACGTTTTGCTTCACCACATCGTCCTTTCGTGCGATCATTTGAGACAAATCGACTTTCAAATCTTTGAGGTTGATCCCGTGAGTTTTGAACGTATGAGCAGCATTGTGATAGTGCTCCGAGGAATCTAAAAGTGCTTTGGAAGGAATGCAGCCTACATTCAGGCAAGTGCCTCCCAAAGTTGGATATTTTTCAATAATTGCGGTTTTCATGCCAAGCTGTGCTGCTCTGATAGCTGCTACATATCCACCTGGACCCGAACCGATTACTATGACGTCGTACATTTCTTTAGATTTTAGATTCAAGACACAAGATTCAAGACTTGGTCTAACTAGTTAAATAAAGGACTGAAGTACCTCAGCCCTTCGTAAATCTGAATTCATAATTCGTAAATCCTTAGACTCCAAATAGCAGTCTTGTCGGATCTTCCAGCAATTGCTTTACACGTACCAAAAAGCTTACCGATTCTCTTCCGTCGATTATTCTGTGATCGTATGAAAGTGCGAGATACATCATTGGGCGGATCACGACTTGACCGTTTTCAGCGATTGGTCGCTCCACGATGTTGTGCATTCCAAGGATTGCAGACTGCGGAGCATTGATAATCGGAGTAGACATCATGGATCCGAATACGCCACCGTTGGTGAGCGTAAACGTTCCTCCAGTCATCTCTTCGATCGACAATTTGTTGTCTCTTGCCTTTCCGGCTAATCGGAGGATTTCCTTTTCGATTTGGTCAAAGCTCAAGGATTCTGCGTTTCTGATGACGGGTACTACCAAGCCCTTTGGAGCAGATACGGCAATGGAAATGTCACAGAAATCATTAAAAATCATTTCATTCCCATCGATTTGAGCATTTACTGAAGGCCATTCTTTCAAAGCGACACAAACTGCCTTGGTGAAGAATGACATAAAGCCCAAACCTACACCGTGCTTTTCTTTGAATTGCTCCTTGAACTTAGATCTCAAGTCCATGATCGGCTTCATATTCACCTCATTGAATGTGGTGAGCATGGCTGTTTCATTTTTCACGGAGACCAATCGACGGGAAATTGTCCTACGCAGAGATGACATTTTCTCTCTTCTGGTATTTCTCTCTCCAGGCTTTACTGGTTCTTCAGGAGCTGATTCTGCTGGTTTAGAAGAGGTAGTTTCTGGTTTAGCCGCAGGTTTCTGGGCACCCATTGCATCTTCTTTGGTAATTCTTCCATCCTTTCCAGAACCTGAAACTGCCGAAGTGGCTATTCCTTTTTCTGCCAAAATTTTAGAAGCCGCAGGAGAGGCATGGCCTGTTGCATAGTTCTCGTTTGAAGAAGTTGTTTTTTCAGGAGCAGAAGAAGAGGGAGCCGGAGCTGATTCTTTTGTCGGAGCTTCGTCCGTTACTTCAATTTTGCAGATCAATCCACCGATTTCCAGGACATCGCCTTCTTTCGCAACATGTCTTAGAATACCCTTGGCTTCAGCCGGAAGTTCAAAAGTTGCTTTGTCAGAATCTACCTCAGCGATGATTTCATCCAAAGTCACAAAGTCGCCGTCCTTTTTGATCCAATTGGCCAATGTGACCTCAGTGATGGATTCACCGACAGTGGGTACGATCATTTCTTTGATTTCTCCAGAGCCAGAGGACTTCTTTGCAGGGGCTTCAGCTGAGGCTTCTTTTGCTGCGGAAGTTTCAGCTGGTTCAGATTTCTCCGAACCGTCAGACTTTTTCGAACCTTCAGAATCTTCGATCACACAAATCAAACCTCCAATTTCGACAGTATCGCCCTCTTGAGCTTTGATTCTTAATATCCCCGCTGCTTCAGCCGGGAATTCAAAAGTTGCCTTGTCGGACTCTAATTCGCAGAGGATTTCATCCAATTGTACTTGGTCGCCGTCTTTTTTAAACCATTGCCCAACGGTGACTTCAGAGATCGATTCTCCCACTGTGGGTACTTTCATTTCTTTGCTCATGGTTCTATATTTTTCCCTTCTGGTTATTTTGGAAGGAGGGTTAGTATGAATTTTTGGAAAAAACCACCCCAAGATGAATCAGGGTGGTAATCAAGATTAAAGTTTTAGCGCCTGAGAAACAATGTTTTTCTGCTCTTCTACGTGGACTTTGTTATATCCGGTAGCTGGAGAAGCGCTTGGTTTACGAGCGATCAAGCTCATTGGGATTTCTTTGTGAAGTAATCTCAAGAGGTAATTCCAATAGCCCATGTTTTCGGGTTCTTCTTGTACCCACACGACCTCTGCACCTTTGTAGGATTTAAGAATCTCAAGGATTTGATTTTTAGGTAGTGGGTGCAGTTGCTCAATTCGAATGATAGCCACATTTTTCACTTTTTCTTTTTCCCGAGCTTCTTCCAGATCGTAAAACACTTTTCCAGAACATAGTACCACTCGCTTCACGTCCTTTGCTTTCACCATTGTGTCAGGAAGGACTTCTCTGAATTTGCCTGAAGTAAATTCAGAAATTGGAGAAATGACTTTTGGATGTCTGAGTAGTGACTTTGGAGACATGACGATACATGGTTTTCTAAAATCCCAAGTAAGTTGTCTTCTTAGCAAATGAAAGAAGTTGGATGGCTCAGTGATATTGGCCACGACCATGTTGTATTCTGCGGAAAGTTGGAGGAATCGCTCTGGGCGGGCATTGGAGTGCTCTGGACCTTGGCCTTCGTAGCCATGTGGAAGAAGCATTACCAAACCGTTCATTTTTTGCCATTTGGATTCTCCTGAGGAAATGAACTGATCAATCATGGTTTGGGCACCGTTTGCGAAATCTCCGAACTGACCTTCCCAGATTGTCAATGCGTGAGGATTTGCCATGGCATATCCATACTCAAAGCCCAAAACAGCATATTCCGAAAGCAAAGAATTATAAATATGGAATTGACCTTTTCTGTCTTTCAATTCCAAAAGTGAATTGAAAGGCTGATTGGTATTCGCATCGTGCAGCACTGCATGACGGTGTGAGAAAGTGCCACGCTGTACGTCTTGGCCAGTGAGTCGGACAGTTTTTCCTTCCAAAAGCAAAGAACCATAAGCCAGCAATTCAGCAGAAGCCCAGTTCAATTCTTTTGATTCAAAAAACATATCTCTTCGCTGCTTCATTTGCGCCTCAATTTGTTTGATGGGCTTAAATCCTTTGGGAATAAAAGTCAAAGCTTCGGCAACTTTCTCAATGGATTCAATTGAAACGCCAGTTTCAGGTGAAGATTCAAAATCTTCTGGATTGGATCTTCTGAGGTTAGCCCACTCTCGCTCAAACTTAGTAGCTTGATAAGGAAGCGGTTTTTCCTTCACCATGTTCAGGCGATCTTGAAGCAATTGACGGAATTCCTCATCCATCTGTGCCGCAATCTTCGCCTCGAAATCTCCCTTTTCTGTCAATCTCTTAACATAGATTTCTCTCGGATTTGGATGCTTAGAGATGATATTGTAAAGCTCGGGCTGCGTAAATTTTGGTTCGTCCGACTCATTGTGTCCGTGCCGACGGTAGCAAACCATGTCCACAAAAATGTCTTTGCTGAACTTCTGACGGAACTCAGCCGCAAGTCTTGCTGCAAATACCACTGCTTCGGCATTGTCACCATTGACGTGAATGACCGGTGCATCGATGATTTTGGCAACATCAGTGCAATAAATAGAAGTTCGTGCATCATCGAAGTCGGTCGTAAAACCTACTTGATTATTGATCACAAAGTGGATCGTACCTCCTGAGTTGTATCCTTTCAAACCAGCCATTTGAGTCACTTCATAGACAATTCCCTGTCCAGCTACTGCGGCATCTCCATGGATGAGGATAGGAAGAGCTTTGGTCGCATCATGATTATGTGAGTGATCGATTTTGGCACGGATGAACCCTTCAACTACCGGATTGACAGCTTCCAAGTGGGAAGGGTTTGGAGCCAGTTTGAGGTGTATTTTGTTTTTGCTAGGAGTGACAATGTCCGAAGAATAGCCCATGTGATATTTCACATCGCCATCACCCATCGTTAAGTCAGGCTTGGCAGTTCCTTCAAATTCGGAAAAAATCTGTTCATAGGTCTTACCCATGATATTAGCAAGGACATTTAGTCGACCCCGGTGAGCCATTCCGATCATGACTTCTTCAACACCATGAATAGAAGCAGTATTGATGACAGCATCTAGGAAGGGAATTGTACTTTCTCCACCTTCTAGTGAAAAACGCTTTTGCCCGAGGTATTTGGTATGTAAAAAGTTTTCAAATACGACAGCCTGATTGAGTTTAAAAAGAATTCGCTTTTTATCTTCTTCTGAAGGATTAAAGGCTAATGCTTCTTTTTCCACCTTGGTTTTAAACCAATCCAGCATCTCCGGATCACGGATATACAAATATTCAAAGCCCATTGGGCCTTCATAGATGGTTTTTAGAGATTCGAGGATAACGGATAGTTTGGCGGTTCCTATGCCAATTTCACTTCCAGCTTGAAACTCAGTATTCATATCATCCTGTCCTAGCCCAAAATCTTTGGGGTCGATCAACGCCTTGCGGTCACGTCTTTCTCTTACAGGATTGGTCTTGGATCGGAGGTGTGCTCTTGAACGATGCGCATGGATTAGTGCTCGAACTTTGATTTCCTTTGGAAGCTGCTCCATGTCCATGATGGTACCGGGAGTGGCCAAAGCACCGTTTTTTGGTGTCGCTTGGGTTCCCGGTTTTTCAGCTTCAGATCCGTTTTCATCCTGACCGTAATTTGCCAAGGCAAAATCAAAACCATCAAAAAACTCTTTCCAGCTTGGGTCTATTGAGGCAGAGTCACTTTTATAAGAAGCGTATAACTCATCGATGTAGGTCACATGAGCATTCGCAATGTATGAGAATTTATCCATCGTTAGTTTTTGAGAACAAGACAAAATTAAGGCCAATTATCCGCAATGAAAAATTGCTTATTTGCTTGTCCAAATATATGTTTAGTCACAAAATAATATTTGTTGTTATACATCGAACGGATTAAAGCAGTCATATGACTGGTTCATTTGACAATGATTTTGAAAGAAAAAGAAGAAAATGACATACATTTAGAAAAATGTCGTAAATTAAAGGACAAATTTCTAGATCATGAGCGATTCAGATAATCAAAAAATAAACATGGTGGCCGAAGAAATGGCTGTTTATGTGACGGGACTACCTCGGTATTCAAAGTATCCTACTTTAAAAGGAGTCCCTTTGAGCAGATTTTTCGCAAATCGGATCCTGGTCGTAGATGTGATTCGTCAGGGGATCCCTACATCTCTATTTATGTCAATCAAGGATATGGCGCCTTTTTCTGATCAGGAATGGTCAGACTTTTTGGATATTTCTTTGAAGTCTCTACAGCGATACAAAAAAGAATCGGACTATGTTTTCAGATCGATTCATTCCGAGAAAATCATTGAGCTTGTAGAAGTGACGGCTGTAGGTTTGGAAGTTTTTGATTCACAGGAGGATTTTGCCGCTTGGCTTAATGCTACAAGTCATGCCCTAGGCAATAGACGACCGATTGAGTTGCTGAGGGATTCCTATGGTAAAGAATTAGTGCTTAATGAGCTTCATCGCATAGATCAAGGGATATTTGTCTGATGCGGGTTTTTCGTCTCATCCGAAAAAAATACGGAATAGAACTATCGGGCAAAGGCGCCGCCCTCTCCGGTAACCGTTGGAATTCCAAAGGCACCGAACTCATCTACTGTGCGGACAGTCGCGCCTTGGCAATGGCTGAAGTTGCGGTGCACCTGTCCTTATCCATTTTACCCAAAGACTATGTGATGGTCGAAATCGAGATCCCGAATTCTATTTCCATCTCGTCCTTGAAAACTGATGATTTACCTCAGGGGTGGAACAGCTTCCCCCATTT
The DNA here is from genome assembly GCF_046296635.1 of Algoriphagus sp. Taxonomy (GTDB): domain Bacteria; phylum Bacteroidota; class Bacteroidia; order Cytophagales; family Cyclobacteriaceae; genus Algoriphagus. The sequence continues at coordinate 99,451 of NZ_JBKBKZ010000002.1, forward strand.
GCTTGACACGCAAAAGATCGGAGATGACTTTGTTGCAGAGCGAAAAAGCTGTGTCCTTAAAGTTCCTTCGGCAGTTGTACCGGGTGACTTTAATTTTCTGATCAATCCACATCATCTGGATTTTGCCTCTATTTCAATTGTCGGTCAGAAAGAGTTTCCTTTTGATTCGAGGCTTTTTCAATAATCAATTTTCAATGACCAATTCTCAACTTTCAAGGAAACATTGAAAATTGATCGTTGAGTTTGATAATTGATTATTGAGTTTGCTCATTGAAAATTCTCTTCGCCCCATCCAAAAATTCCACAAAAGACGCAATATCGGTATTGTATCCTCTTGGTTTAGCAAGTAATTGCTCTTGGTGATCCAAAATAACATAATAAGGTTGAGCATTATTATTAAATCGGGTGATTTGCAAATCCGCATTTTGCTTGCCCAAGGTCTTTTTCACCTTATTGTCATAGGAAGAAGTGTACCATTCACTTTCGGGCAAATATAGCCGCTCATCAATGTACAATGCCACCATTACAAAGTCCTCCTTAAGTCGCTTTAGAACTTGGGGATCAACCCAGACATTCTCTTCCATCTTCCGACAGTTGACGCAGCCATGTCCGGTAAAGTCAATCAATAGGGGTTTGCCTTCCCGTTTTGCGGCTGCTAAGCCTTGTTCATAGTCAAAGTACCCAGGAATTCCATGAGGAATTTTTAGCAGGTCGCCGTATTTGACGACTTTGCCACTGGATGAAACACTTTCCTCAGACCCCACTCCACCCGTCAATTTGAACTGTTGAGTGGTGATCGGAGGTAAATAGCCGCTCAGTAATTTGAGTGGTGCGCCCCATAGTCCGGGAATCATATGGACCACAAAAGTGAAGGTCAACAAGGCTAAAAGTAATCGAGGGACGCTGATGTATTCCAGTTTGGAGTCGTGGGGCAATTTGATTTTTCCCAACAGATAGAAACCCAATCCAGAGAAAATCACGATCCAAATTGCAAGGAAAATATCCCGATCCAAAATCCCCCAGTGATAAACCAAATCTGCAATGGAGAGGAATTTGAAAGCCAAAGCCAGTTCCAAAAAGCCCAACACGACTTTGACTGTATTCAACCATCCGCCTGATTTTGGTAAGCGCTGCATCCAACCCGGAAAAATTGCAAACAAGGTAAAAGGAATGGCAAAAGCCAACCCAAATGCAAACATGCCCAATACGGGTTTGATTAATTCACCCCCAGCAGAGGAAATCAGAATGGAACCCACTATCGGTCCGGTGCAGGAAAATGAAACTAAGACCAATGTAAAAGCCATGAAGAAAATACCGCCAAGACCCCCTTTCTCGGCTTTTGCATCGATTTTATTGACAAAGCTTGAAGGCAAAGTCAGTTCGAACATGCCCAAAAAGGCTAGAGCAAAAAAGATAAAAACCAGGAAGAAAAAGACATTAGGAATCCAATGAGTAGCTAGCCAATTGGCAAATTCAGGTCCTTGAATTGCCGCAACGGCAGTGCCTGCCACGGTATAAATTGCAATGATGGAAATGCCGTAAATAAATGCCTGACGGATTCCCTTTGCTCGGGATTTTGATCTTCCGGTGAAAAAGCTCACCGTCATCGGAATCATTGGAAACACACAAGGAGTAATCAAAGCTGCCAATCCCGCCAAAAAAGCTAAAACCATGAATCCCCAAAGCGATTCTTTTTCTCCTTCGGAAGTGAAGTCTGGTGGTGCCGCAGTTAGTTGTTCTGCCCCGATAGCTACTGGTGTAGGACTTTCTACTAATTCAAATGGTGATTCTTCAGCATTCGATTCTAAAAGTTTTTCAGGGTCTTCTTCTAAGCTTCCTTTTGAGACAGTTTTAACTCCTGCTTCGGGAGAAGCAGGAGAATCACTTGCAATTGGTCGACCACTTTCCTTTGCCGTAAACCTTACCTCGATATCCTCTTCGTAATTGATGCATTTTCCGTCTATATCGGAACACATTTGATATTCAAGTGATCCTTTGATCACTCCAGTAGTTGCATTGATCGTAATTGGTTGTTCAAATCGCCCTTTTCCTAAAAAATAGGTTACATCCCCTTCCCAGACTTCGTCAAACTTCTTCTTGGGATTGATGGCCTTGAGTTTCGATGCAACTGAATAATCCCCGGATTTGGCAGGAATAAATTCGGTCAAAAGAGGACCCAAATCCTTATCAAAGTCATTGGAATACACATACCAACCAAAAGGTATCTCTGTCTCCATGACTAAGATGGCCTTTTCTCCCACTTGCAGCTCTTGAGGCTCCAATGAAAAAGTCCACTTCGGTGGCTTTACCATCTGAGCATGGGCAAAAGAGGAAATCAAAAGAAAAACCGGAAAGAGGAGCTTACCGATTTTTATGGAGTTGAAAGTCATCTAGGGATTGGATTTACTCGGGCGAACAAGGATTTAGGTCTTGTGGTTCGAATTTAGTGTCATTTAGCTGGTCAATATGCAAATTAATCACTTTCCGCTCATAGCTCTGAAATGACGGAAGAAAGCTGCGATAGTTTCTATACCGATAAAGTAGTTTTTCACACCATAGTGTTCATTCGGAGAATGCAAAGCATCTGTGTCCAAGCCAAAACCAAATAAAATCGGGTCTGATCCTAATTCCTTTTGGAACAAAGCAACAATGGGAATCGAACCTCCTTCTCGTGTCGGAATCGGTCTTTTACCAAAAGTCTCTTCCATAGCTGCCTCTGCTGCCTGATATCCGATCGAACTGTCAGACACTACCGCAGGAGCACCGCCGTGATGGGTTTTCACTTTTATTTTTACCGATTTTGGAGCAATGGATTTGAAATGATATTCAAAAAGAGTTGCGATTTCATGCCAATCTTGGTCGGGAACGAGTCTCATGGAGATTTTTGCAAAAGCCTTAGATGGCAAAACTGTTTTAGCACCTTCTCCAGTGTAGCCTCCCCAAATTCCATTCACGTCCAAGGTTGGGCGAATCCCAACTCGCTCGATCGTGGTAAAGCCTTTTTCGCCATGGACGTCATCGATGGCAAGCTTTTCTTTGTATTCTTCCAAATCAAAAGGAGCCTCATTCAGTCGGCTTCGCTGGGCATCTGTCAGTTCCTGTACTTTTTCATAAAACCCAGGGATCGTGATGTGCTCGTTTTCATCCTTCATCGAGGAGATCATTTTGCACAGCACGTTAATTGGATTAGCAACAGCACCACCGTAAGTTCCTGAGTGAAGATCTCGATTGGATCCAGTTACTTCCACTTCCATGTAGGACATGCCACGCAAACCAACGGTGATGGAAGGGTCTTTCATGCTGATCATGTGTGTATCCGAAATCAAAATCACATCAGCTTTCAGCTTTTCTTTATTTTCGAGGACGAATTTGTCCAGATTATCCGAGCCAACTTCCTCCTCGCCCTCAATCATAAATTTGACATTACAAGGCAAATCACCGGAAGCCATCATCGCTTCAAAAGCCTTCACATGCATGTAAAATTGTCCTTTGTCATCTGCTGATCCACGTGCAAAAATGGCTCCTTCTGGATGAATCGCTGTTTTTTTGATTACAGGTTCGAAAGGAGGTGAATCCCAAAGTTCATAGGGATCTGCTGGTTGTACATCATAGTGTCCATAAATAAGGACTGTGGGCAAAGCTGGATCGATGATTTTTTCTCCGTAGACTATCGGATAGCCTGCGGTTTGGCAGATTTCAGCAACGTCAGCTCCGGCTTTTTCCAAGGATTCTTTGACAAACTGAGCTGCCGCAAAGACGTCGTTTTTGAATTTTGGATCGGCGCTCACGGATGGAATTCGGAGTAGATCCAGCAATTCGTTAAGGAATCGGTCTTTGTTTTTTTCTATAAAAGCAGCTACGGACATATTTGGGTAAGTTTAGTTTCTAAAGGCCTCAAAATTATTCCTTTCAGGAGGAATTGCCTAGGAATTTTCTTTTTTTGCCACAAAGGCCAAAAGACACAAAAAAAATTTTATTGCCACGAAGGCAAAAAGGCAAAAGAAGATCAGGTATTGACAAACCTCCGAATTCCTTTTTTGATTAAAGGCACATTAAAATTAATCAGATAGCCCAAGCTTAATTTTGAGAGTTTTAGGTGACTGATTATCTGTGCTTCCCAAACAGGATTAACCAAATCGACAGCTTTGAGCTCCACAATCACTCGATCTTCGATCAGCAAATCCAGCCGTAATCCTTCATCAAACCATAATCCGTCATAGCAAATTGGAATATTGATTTGCCTTTTTACTTCAAATCCTGCTTTTTTAAGTTCATGTTCCATGCAAACCTCATAAATCCTTTCCAAAAGGCCAGGGCCAAGTTCCTTGTGAATGGTAAAAGCTGCATGAACTACCGCTGTCCCAATTTCCTCTTCAAAATCTGTAGGTTTTCCGTGATTCATAATTTTGCGACTTTTTACATTTAAATCATTAATTTAAAAAAACTTTGTGTCTTCGTGACTTTGTGGCAAAACTTAAGATCTTGAACTATGAAAGCACTTCTCTGTACCCAATTTGGCCTTCCTGAAACCATGAGTGTTCAGGAAATAGCTGATCCTACTTCTGGCCCGAATCAAGTTCTGATTGCCGTGGAGGCCTGTGGAGTTAATTTTCCGGATGTTCTGATTATTCAAAACAAGTATCAGTTCAAGCCCGAACTTCCATTTGCGCCTGGCGGAGAAGTGGCTGGAAAAATCCTTGCGATGGGCGATAAGGTTCAGGGATTTCAGGTTGGGCAGGAAGTTTTGGCACTTTGCGGCTGGGGTGGATTTGCGGAAAAAGTTGCCGTGGATTTTGACCGGGTTTTCCCCTTGCCTCCGGGACTTTCGGCAGAAGTTGCGGCTACTACGCTTTACACCTATGGCACTTCCTACTATGCACTTAAAGATCGGTCAAATCTTCAGCCCGGAGAAACTTTATTGGTTTTAGGAGCTGCTGGAGGAGTAGGTTTGGCAGCAGTCGAACTCGGAAAATTGATGGGAGCGAAAGTCATTGCAGCGGCTTCTTCTAATGAAAAACTAGCGCTCTGTCGAGAAAAAGGAGCCGATTTGACGATCAACTATGAATCAGAAGATTTGAAAAAGCAAATCAAAGAACTGACAGATGGAAATGGAGTTGATGTGGTTTATGATCCTGTGGGGGGAAGATTTACCGAGTCCGCACTCAGAGGAATGGCGTGGAAAGGCCGCTATTTGATTGTTGGTTTTGCTGATGGGGAAATTCCTCAAATTCCTATGAATCTTCCTTTGCTCAAAGGCTGCTCCATTATGGGCGTGTTTTGGGGACAATTTTCAAAAGTGGAGGCCAAGGCTAGTTTTCAGAATATCCGCCAACTAGTGGCTTGGATTCAGGAGGGAAAAATCAAACAGCATATTGGACGAACTTATAGTCTGGAAGAAGCACCGGAGGCATTGCGAGCAATTCTAGATCGGAAAATGTTGGGTAAAGGGGTGGTGGTGATTAGGTAACCGGTGTCAGGTGTCCGATGACCGATGCATCGACAAATTCAATTCATGTGTCTCAGATATTTTTCCCGCAGATCTACGCAGAAAAAGTCGCTGATTTGCGCAGACCTTCTGTAAATCAGCGTGCATCAGCGGATAAAAATCTCCGTAAATCAGCGGGAAACAAGTTTTTACATAAATATTCACCATGAAAAACGTAAATCTTACTTTCGATTTTCATGGTAAATGATTTGAATTTCTCATTGAATTCTTTACTTTTACCATGAAATACGTAAATCTTACTTTCGATTTTCATGGTAAAAGACCGAAACATCCTTCCCCTTTTGCAGGAATATCTCTCGATTTTTCCTGCTGTCGGGCTATTGGGTCCACGGCAAGTGGGAAAGACAACCTTGGTCAAAAACCTGAAACTCGCTAAAGACAGCTTATATCTCGATTTGGAAAAAGCCTCTGATCGGGCTAAGTTGGTCGATCCTGAGCTTTTCCTGAAAGCACATGCTGATAAGACTGTGATTCTGGATGAGATCCAACTCATGCCAGAGCTTTTTGCTGAGCTTCGAAGTTTGATTGACGAGCAGCGTGAACCGGGAAGGTTTATTCTTTTGGGTTCGGCTTCTCCTGATCTGATTCGCAAAAGCGCTGATTCCCTTGCTGGACGAATTGGTTATTTGGAATTGACGCCATTTTACTTGGGGGAAATTGATTCGGACGAACTCCAAAAACTCTGGATTCGAGGCGGTTTTCCCTTGTCTTTTCTCGCTAAAACGGATCGGGAATCTCAGCTTTGGAGACAAAACTTCATCAAGACCTATTTAGAAAGGGATCTTGCACAAATAGGACTCAGCACCGATCCTCGGCTGGTGGAGCGCTTTTGGATGATGTTGGCAAATGCGCAGGGAGGAATCTGGAATGCACAAAGCTTTGCCAAAGCACTTGGAATTACCCGCCCGACGGTCAACCGATACCTGGAGTTTCTGGAAGGGTCATTTATGGTTCGGGTCTTGGCACCTTTTCACCAAAACATTAAAAAGCGACTGGTCAAATCGCCAAAAGTCTTTATACGGGACACAGGTTTGCTTCATGCCCTGACTGGAATTGACAGCATGGATGCGCTTTCAAATCTGTTAATGATTGGGCCGAGTTGGGAGGGATTTGTTATTGAGCAAATCATTGCCACGCTTCGGGAGGAGTATGAATATTATTTCTACCGAACTCATCAGGGTGCGGAATGTGATCTGCTTTTGGTGAAAAATGGTGTGGTCAAAACCGCCATTGAAATCAAGAACACCCTTTCTCCCAAACTCAGCAAAGGCATGCAAATCAGCATGGGAGATACTGGAGCTGAAAAGGGCGTGATCATTTGCAGGATTGAAGGAGGCTATCCACTTTCGGAAAAAGTGAAGGCAATGGGGGTGACGGAGTTTTTGAGAGGGGTTTAGGCCACGAACCTACCTTCGATAGGCAGGGTCGCGAAGACGCTAAGTTTTTGGAAAGAAAGGGTACAAATTCCTTAGAGACTTTGTACCCCTGCCTATCGCACCTCGCAATTTGTATTTTCGAGGTCCTACTCCCGGATTTTTAATCTGATAAGTAGTTTTGGATTGCAAATCCAATTGATAAGTTCTCGAGGTTACAAACCTCGAGGAGCTCAAGCCCCTAAGTTTCTAGAAAAAAAAAGGCACAAAATCTTAGTGACTTTGTGCCTTCGTGGCTAAACCAGTGGGACCTAAGGGATTCGAACCCATGACCTCTGCTCTGTCAAAGCAGCGCTCTAAACCAACTGAGCTAAGATCCCATTTTACAAATCTCACACTAAACCTTCCGATAGCTATCGCGGATGAGCTAAGATCCCAATATGTGCTTGCGAATATAGACAACCCTCCAAGGGTTCGCAACCCCTTGGAGGGTTTTTACTTGGAGAAAACTATTTAATTTTCCTTGTAATCTAAATTCATTTTGAGCTTTCGATCAATTCAACTTCTTTCTTCCGATTGAAGACTTCGATACCAACTCGGTCAATATAAAGCACCAATTCAGGTTCCTGAATGCTTTGATAATTTACAATGTCAAACTTATAAGGCATGTTGGTTTCCTCGTTTAGGGAATAGCTGATTTTGCTTATCGTTTCAAACTCTAATTTTTTGCCATTTATTGCCAAATCAACATCGCTACCGGGCATGAAATTACCCTTGGCCCGACTTCCAAAAAGAGTTGCCTGTTCCACGCTTTCGTGTTTTCTGAGCTCCTCAACAATCGAATTCATGTCTGAATCTAAAAGACCGAATTTATTCTTCATTTGTTTTCGTTTGAAGGTGATGAGAAGCTCGTTCAGAATTAATTTGGTAATTGGTCTTTTAATTTAAGAAACACCAGAACATGGCGATCTCCAATCAGTTCTTTTTCATTTTCATTAACGAAATTATGCAAATTACTGTATGGATGATTTTCTTTAATTTTTTCTTCGGAACTCTTATATAAATTATAGATGTCTATTGAAGGAAAGTAAAGAATTAGGAAGTCTTTGTAAAAAGAAATTGGCAAGAAATAATAATTCAAACCATCTAAATCATTTATTAGATTTTTTCCTATGTATTTTGTTTCAGAGTTTTGATCCAAAAGAATTTGGAATCCATTTTTTCCAAAAAAAACTGTTATAAAATAAAATTCACCAAAGGGAATGAAAGCGTTTATAATCTTGATTTGCCCGCGAATTTCTTCTACTTCATCAATATTGAATGTAAATTCTTTAATGACTTTTAAGTTTCCATCTTCTTTAAACAATGCAATATTGTGGGAAAAAGGTAAGGTTATTGAAACTTCGGTAGAGTTTGAGTTTTTTACAAACCCATGTAATAATCTTACCCTACCCAAGGCATTTTGATTCGTTGCGGTAAAATATTGTGGAGGATTCTTATTATCATAAATTTTTACAAATTTGACTTCTTGACTATTTGTAACATTGTTTAATGAGAACAAGTTAAAATTCTTTCCTCTGTAAAAGTTTGTTGAGCTGAAATTATGTTTAATCTCTTTTATGAATTCTAAATTTTGATTAAAATATATTAGTTTCCCCAAATTGCCATCATAAATAATAATTGTGTCTCCCACAATTTGAAAATCTTCAATTTGACTAAATTCCTTTGGACCTTGACCATTTGATTTTAGAATTGTAATTAAATTTCCATTTAAATCATATTTGTGTAAATTATTTAAGTGAATATCACTCACGTAAATAAAATCATCTTGAAATATAGTTTTGAATTGATGGACTAAAGGAATTTCCTTGTCCTCTTGCAAAAGTACATATCTGACACTGTCAAATAGGTCAGAAAAATATCCGCTTTTGACATCAGTTAAATCTATAATCTGAGAGATCTTTTCCTCAAACAATTCTTTTTCTGAGGAGATTTCCTTCGCATTAGAACATGAGCCCAATGAAATTAAGCATATTATTGCTAAATAATCACTCCATTTTGGGAAAGTCTCTTTGTTCGCCATGATATTTTATGGTCCTGCAAGATAGGGAGGACCGGGACAAGGGTTCTGAGCTGAAATTTGGCAAAATCCACCGGATGATGGCAGGCAAATTGTTTGATAAATTGCCAACCAGGATGAACAGGGTTGAAACACTAATTGATAGCCCCAGACAAAATCTCCTGCTGAAGAGGAAGTTGAATTGGCTAACCCAAGTGTCAGGCTTAATGTCATCAGAAAAGGGAGCATAAACTTTTTCATGTTTTTTATTTAAAAGCTAAGAAAAAAAAACCGTAGTTGTCAAGTCTTTTAATAAAAAAAACTATTTTAGGTTATGATAATGAGATCATAAAATCTAAAAATTCTCCCTCAAATATTTCCCTGTAAAGTTCTCCTCCTCTTTTGCCAAGTCCTCAGGAGTCCCGGCAAAGGTCAAATGACCTCCTTTATTTCCTCCTTCTGGCCCTAAGTCAATCACCCAATCAGCGGATTTGACGACTTCGGTATTGTGCTCAATGATGATGACCGAGTGACCCTGATCGATGAGAGCATTGATGCTGTAAAGCAACTTACTAATGTCATGGAAGTGCAGACCAGTGGTAGGTTCATCGAAAATGAACAGGATATGATCACCGGTTTTGGTTCCACCTTTTCCAAGGAATGAGGCCAATTTCACCCGTTGAGCTTCTCCTCCTGATAGCGTATTTGAGCTTTGACCCATACCAATATATCCTAACCCAACTTCCTGAAGTGGCTGAAGCTTATTGATGATCTGAGTTTTGCCTTTGAAAAACTCTAAAGCCTCATCGATGGTCATGCCGAGAACTTCGGAAATGTCCTTGTCTTTGTACTTGACTTCGAGAATTTCATTTTTGAAGCGCTTGCCTTTGCAGGATTCGCAGGTTAGGTGGATGTCCGCCATAAACTGCATTTCCACCGTGATCGTACCTTCTCCGGAGCAGGCTTCGCAGCGCCCTCCATCCACATTGAAAGAGAAAAACGCAGGTTTGTAACCTCGCTGCTTGGAAAGTGGCTGTTCAGAAAACAGATTTCGGATTGCATCATATGCCTTCACATAAGTCACAGGGTTAGAGCGAGAAGACTTGCCGATTGGATCCTGATCCACAAATTCCACTTGGGTAATTTGCTTGAAATCACCTTCGATTTTATCGTATTTCCCGCTTTCGTCAATCACGGTTCCCAGCATTTTTCCCAAGGCAGGATAGAGCACCTTTTTGATCAATGTAGACTTTCCCGAACCTGAAACTCCAGTCACACAAGTGAGCGTATTGAGCGGAAATTGGACGGTCAGATTCTTCAGGTTATTTTCTCTTGCACCTTTTACGGTAATAGAGTCCTTCCATTTGCGATTGCCAGTTTTGTTGAAAATCTTCTCCTCGCCTCGCAAGTATTTTGCAGTATAGGTTGTTCCAGAGCTGATCAAATCCTCGATTTTTCCCTGGAAAAGCAATTCTCCACCCTTCACTCCAGCATCAGGACCGATGTCAATGATTTGATCCGAAGCTTTCATCACCTTATCCTCATGCTCCACCACAATCACGGTATTTCCAAGATCTCTCAATTCTTTAAGCACTTCGATCAGTCGATCCGTATCTCTCGGGTGCAATCCGATGCTGGGTTCGTCTAGAATATACATGGAGCCGACAAGCGCCGAACCTAAGGAAGTTGCCAACTTTATCCGCTGAAATTCTCCTCCCGAAAGTGAGGAGGTCAATCGATTGAGCGTCAAGTATCCCAAGCCAACCTGATCCATGAATTCCAATCGGCTGACAATTTCTTTGAGAAGACGATTGGCAATTTTTGCTTCATGAGCTGGTAACTCCAGCTTTTGAAAGAAAACCAAAGCATCTTCAATCGGCATTAAGACGATGTCAGTGATGGATTTTCCTTCAACTTTTACATAAGAAGCATCTTTGCGAAGCTTTGTCCCTCGACAGTCCGGACAGGTTGTCCTTCCTCTAAATCGGGAAAGCATCACACGATATTGGATTTTGTAGGTTTTCGTTTCCAGATCTTCGAAAAAAACATTCAGACCTTGGAAGTACTTATTCCCAGTCCAGATCAATTCCTGCTCTTTCTCGGTCAGTTCACCGAAAGAACGATGAATCGGAAAGTCGAATTCAATGCCTTTTTTCAGCAATGGTTCCAACCACTGTCTGCTGGATTCTCCACGCCAAGGAGCGATGGCACCTTCATAAACCGACATCTCTTTATCCGGAATGACCAAGTCTCGGTCGATGCCCAAGACATTACCGAAACCTTCGCATCGCTTGCAAGCTCCATAGGGATTATTGAAGGAGAAAAAGTTGACTGAAGGAAGCTCGAAGCTCATGCCATCGAGTTCGAATCGATCAGAGAATGACTTGGTTGCGACATCCGGAACGGTGATTTTACAGTCTCCGTGTCCTTCGAAAAGTGCGGTTTGTACAGAATCGGCGATTCGGAATTGGTTGTCCTCGTCTTCCTTTTGGACAGTGGCGCGGTCGATGAGAATTTCGTATTTGCCTTTCTTTACCTTTTTTGCTTCTAGCAGCTCCTCGACAAAAAATACTTCTCCATCAATCAGAATTCTTGTATAGCCTTTTTGCAGCAAAAGCTCCAATTCCTGCTCGATTTTTCTTCCTCGTTCGATTTGCAAAGGACAGGAAATCATCACTTTGGCCCCTTCCTCGAAAGAAAGAACATAATCTACAATGTCAGTGACCGTGTTATGTTTGACCTCTTTGCCCGAGACCGGAGAGTATGTCTTTCCAACTCTGGAGTAAAGCAGTTTGAGGTAATCGTAAATCTCAGTCGTCGTGCCAACTGTAGATCGTGGATTTTTGGTGCTGACTTTTTGCTGAATTGCGATGGCTGGAGCTACGCCTTTGATGTATTCCACATCGGGTTTTTCCATTCTGCCCAAGAATTGGCGGGCATAGGAACTCAAGCTCTCCACGTACATCCGCTGACCTTCGGCAAAAAGTGTATCAAATGCCAAGGAAGACTTACCTGAGCCTGAAAGGCCAGTGATCACAATAAATTTATTTCTTGGAAGCGCGACGCTTAGGCTTTTGAGATTGTTGACTCGAGCGTTTTTGATGATAATGAATTCCTTAGGATCGAGGGAATCGAAGTCAATTTTAGCGGGTAAAGTGCTTAAAGTCATAGCTGGCAATTTAGCAATCAAACCCTGCAAGTCAGAGAAAAGTTGTAATAAAGGGTTGTATTTGTTGTCGTGGTTGTCAGCTAAAGCTGTTGTTATGGATAATCACTTCTCCTTGTTACAAAAAGATCAATTTCTACTGAGTTTAAATCGAAGATCAATAAATTTTCGATGTCGACAACAATTATTTCTTGACAACCCTAAAAACAATTACAACTCGACAACCATGACAACATTTTTCTTTTTCTTCGCAGCATGGATATTACTTTTCTCCTCGATGGCTTTGCCGAAGGCCTGAAAAACATGACATGGCTCGAGGCTGTGGCGGTGTTTTTTGGGATTGCTTCTGTTTTTTATTCAATGCGGGAGAATATTTGGGTGTATCCGACAGGGATTGTTTCCACGCTCATTTATGTTTGGATTTGCTTTGAGTATAAGCTTTACGCCGATATGGGCATCAACGCTTACTATTTCAGCATGTCGATTTTCGGTTGGTATGTGTGGACGCATCCTAAGGAAAATCAAAAAGTCTTGCCAGTGACTTGGTTGAATGGAAAAGGTTGGTTGATTTCGATAGGACTTTTTGTGGTTGCCTATCCTATTTTGGTCTTTGTGCTTACCAGTTTCACTGACAGCGATGTGCCTTTTTGGGATTCATTTACCACAGCTTCGGCATTTGTGGGGATGTGGTTGATGGCAAAGAAAAAGGTAGAAAACTGGATTTTTTGGATTATCACCGACTTGGTTTCAGTTCCCTTGTATTTTTACAAAGGATTGATTTTGACTTCCTTCCAATTCTTGTTTTTCACAGTATTGGCAACTATGGGACTTTTCGCCTGGATCAAATCTGCAAAAACCTATGCAAAAGCCTAAGCGAATCTTAATCCTAGGACCCGAATCCACAGGGAAAAGCACTTTGGCGGAGGACTTGGCTAAGCATTTCGGCGAACCATGGGTGCCGGAGTATGCGCGTGAATATTTGGAACAGATCAATCGACCTTATCAGTTTGAAGATCTGGTTGAGATCGGAAAAGGACAGGTTGCTTTAGAAGATAAAATGGCTGGAAGAGCCAAGAAATTGCTCTTTTGTGACACCGATCTGCGAGTTATCCACATTTGGTCGGAACACCGATTTGAGAAAACTAATACTTGGGTTTTGGAGGAAATTGAACGTAGAACCTACGATCTGATTTTGCTTACTGATACAGATTTGCCTTGGACCCCGGATCCGTTACGTGAGTATCCTGAACTTGAAATGCGGCAGTATTTCTTCAAAAAGTATCTTCAATTGGCTCAGGAAAGTGGTTTCCCCTTTTTGATCGTTTCAGGAGATCGTGAAAAGAGACTAAACACTGCGATTGGGGCTTTAGAAGAGTTGATTTGACAGACCTGCCAGGTTTTCAAAACCTAGCAGGTCTATAACTCCTCACCATTTTTTGAACGAAAGCGCCGCCGCCTCCACTAAGCGCATTTGATCCGGATGATAGTTGTTGTTCAACACAATAATTGTTTTGTTTTCTTCTATAAATCGCACAATAATGGTCTTGTAGCCGGGATTGTCTCCAGTGTGCATGACCATTTTCCCAAATGGACTTTTGGGTTCTACTTCCCAACCAAAACCGTAATAGCTTCGGGTTCCGTCATTTAGTTTTGCAGGTGTAAACGCTTCCTCCAGTGTTTCCTTTTTGACGAGTTTTTGGGTATAAAGTGTCTGATCCCATTTCAGTAAATCTTGGGCAGTGCTACTGACACGACCTGGGCCTTTGCGATTGCCTAGCCAAACGGTGTAGTCAGATGAGTGGAATTTATTTGCATTGACGTAGTTTCCCAGACTGTCTTTGAGATGGCCTGCGGCAAGGTTTTTGACGGCTGCTTTTTCCTCCAAAGTTCGAATACGGGTGTCTTTCATTCCCATTGGCTTGAAAATCCATTCTTCAGCCAATTCCACAAAGTCCTTTCCACTTACCTTCTCAGCGATACTTGCCAGCAAAACATATCCTGTATTGCTGTATTCGTAATTTTCTCCGGGTTCAAAAATCATGGGGGGAGAATAGCGGTTTAAATATTCTAAGATGTCAGGGTTTCCTGCAACTTTGTTTTTGTCCCAGTGCGAATCCATGATAGCCTGGTAGTCGGGCAAGCCGCTGGTATGATTTAGCAACTGTCGAATGGTGATTCCTTTGTAAGGAATATCCAGATATTTATCAACTCGATCATCGAAAGAAAGCATCTTCTTTTCTTTACAAATCATCACGATCATAGCGGTAAATTGCTTTGATAGAGAAGCCAATTCAAAAACATCAGAAGAGTGAAGAAGAATTCTATTTTCGAAGGATCGAAAACCAATCGCTTTTTCAAGAAGCACTTTACCGTCCTCTGCCACCAATACGACTCCTGAATAACCATTGCTTTCTGCCTGAAGAATTGCCGATTCGAGAATTTTTTGCTGCGCAAAAAGCGGACTTATCCACATAAATAGCAGCGTGAATAATGTGGATAAGTTTCTCATTTTGCCAAAGAATATTTGTTAATGAATTTAAAAGTTGCATCGAAAGCATTCACCCAATTTTGATGCAAAAGGAAGGAATGAACCTCGTCAGGAAAGACCAATTGCTCCACATGAACCCCTTGTTTTCTTAAGACTTCCGCCAATTCCACACTTTCGGAGAAAAGCACATTTCGGTCATCGTCACCATGAATCAGGAGCACAGGATCCTTCCAGTTTTTGACAAAGTTCATTGGTGAAGACTTAAAAGCGAGTTCTGCCATTTCGGGAAATTTTTCGGGAGCATACCATGATGCAAAGACGGGAATGTCATTGTTCCAGTTGTGTACTCCATGAATATCGACGCCAACGTTGAATTTTTCAGGCGCTTGAGAAAGCGCATGTGCGGTCAAGAATCCACCATAGCTTCCTCCCCAAGGTGAAATTTTTGACTTATCCACATCTGTTCTAGCCGCCAGATAATCCGCTGCGGCCATCACATCCTGAACTTCACTTGCTCCACCGGCTCCATAGTTATCTTCCTCTCGGAAGTCCATGCCATATCCTATCCCACTTCGGTAATTCAATATTAATGCAATGTATCCCTGAGAAGCGAAATATTGCTGTGCAGCATATGTATGACTGTAATACATACCATAATTGAAGCCCAAAAGCATTTGTCTTCTACTGCCTCCATGTAGAAAAATGACAGCAGGATATTTCTTCTTTGGATCATAATTCGCAGGAAGAAGAAGCTGTCCATAGCTTTCAAAACCGTCTTTAGCTTTCAAGGTAATGGACTCGGGTTTGGATAGCTTTTTCGGAAAGTTTCTAGGGAATAGTTCGGCTGCAAGGATCTTAGTTTGTCCATAGGTTTGGACCATTGGCCAACCAGGCCTATCCCAATTTGATGAGAGCCAAGCCAAACCATTTTCTATCCGAACAGGTGCCCAGTTGATGGTCTGTGGATCAGAAAGTAGTTCCAATTCAAAGGTGGATAAGTCCAGTCTCGACACCTGCCGTCGATCGATATTTCCGATGTTATGGGTTACCAAAAGTTCATTTTTGGTGAAGGAAGTCTGAACCCACTCCACTTGTCCTTCTCCTGGAGTAAGGTGCTTTACCTCCTTGGTTTTTGGATTGACGCTATACAATTGCATCCAATTGTTTTTTTCCCAAGGGAAAACCAAGGAACCCGAAGGTGTCCACCAAAGTCGTTCGCTGACTGCCGGCAAATCGTCTACCATGACTGATCCATTGCCTTGATCAGCTTTCCATACTTCCTCAGCTTTCATTGTTTCGATATCCAAAACCCGAATACTCCACGGGTTTGCTGATTTGATTGAGGTAAATGGAAGCAGATTAAGGATGTTCGGAATTCGCAGATATGCTAGTTTTTTCCCGTCAGGACTCCAAGCGGGATAGGCATCGAAGTCAAGACTGGCTTCTGGATACTTCAATTCCTTTTTCTCCAAATCCCACAAACCAACAAATGAATGATCCGAGCGGCTGGACATAAATGCCAAATACTTTCCGTCAGGAGAAAATGAAAGCATGGCTGCATTTCCTCGTGCCGTAAAAAGTTGCTTTACCGAGTCCGTGGTATCTGATGCGGCTTTCAAATAAACCGCTCCGCCAGTCTGGTAGGCAACATTTTGGCCATCTGGACTGAAAATAGGTGAGGTACCGGGAGAAAACCAACGGGATTTTTCACTTTCCAGATCTAAGCTGTAAATCTTCTTATCCGTATTTTCCTGAAGTTGGGCTGGATTTGCAGGTTGGCCATTTGAATTTCGACCATTGCCGCGAACGAAAAGCAATGTTTTGCCATCGGGAGAAAAGACCAATGGTCCAAGATCCACTCCGATATCACCTTTGTAATCGGTCAGCTTTTTGGCGGCATAATCCGGAGCTTTTGCATAAAAAACATTTCGCTCGCCTTGATCATTGAAAACCCATGCGATGGCAGTTCCATCGGGAGATGCCGTCATTGAAGTTGGAAAAGGAGTCGAAAGGTAGTCGGCGATGCTTTGTGAATAGGCGAAAAATGTAAGTAGTATGAGGTAAGTGGTAAAGAGTGCCTTTTTCATTGAGTTGTGGTTTTTTGGAATTTACTTAACCTTCATCAACCCTCCAAGCCTTTTGAATCGGTTTGAGATATTTGATGTCCTATTTTCAATTCAGTTTTAAAATTCTAGCCAAAAAAATCCTAGATTTTAGCTCTTTAAACTTAAAGGGCTCACAGATGGCACGGATTTGCACGGATAAAATTAATTTCTGTGGCCAAATGAGAAATCTTAGAGAAACAAGTTATGGAGTGGGTTAGGTGTATTTTTAATGAATAAATAGCTTCGTGATAAAGGGCTCACAGATTGTACGGATTTGCACGGATGAAATTAATTTCTGTGGCCAAATGAGAAATCTTAGAGAAACAAGTTATGCAGTGGGCTAGGTGTATTTTTAATGAATAAATAGCTTCGTGATAAAGAGTTCACAGATGGCACGGATTTGCACGGATAAAATTAATTTCTGTGGCCATCTGAGAAATCTGTGAGAGACAAGAAATTTAGAGAGTTGAAATTTTGAAAATAGACTTACAGTAAAGCAAATGATTCTTCGAGTTTGTATCGTTTTTCTTATTATTCTCAGTCCCATTTTAGCTTTTCCCCAGCAGAAAAAAATCGTTTTCATCATTTTGGATGGGATTCCTGCTTCGGAACTGGAGCGAGTCGACACGCCTAATCTTGACGAAATTGCCGAGATTGGAGGTTATGCCAGAGCTTTTACCGGAGGTAAAAAGGATGGCTATTCCCAAACTCCCACGATCTCGGCTGTAGGCTACAACTCTCTTCTAACTGGCACTTGGGCCAATAAACATAATGTATGGGGTAATGGAATTGAAGATCCGAATTACAACTTTTGGACGATTTTTCGCTTTTTGAAAGAGGCTAGACCTGATGCCAAGACAGCGATTTTTTCCACTTGGCAGGACAACCGAACCAAGCTGCTTGGAGAGAACTTGCCTGAGACAAACTCCCTCAAGCTTGACCGCTCTTATGACGGTTTGGAACTGGATACCCTGACTTATCCACATGATGAAGAGCATTATTATATCCGAGACATTGATGAAAAAGTGGCTGATGAAGCGGCCAACTACCTGCTTTCGGATGGCCCAGATTTGTCATGGGTCTATTTACAGTTTACCGATGATATGGGACATAGGTTTGGCAAAAGCCCCGAAATGGATGAAGCTATCCGTCTTGCTGATGCTCAGGTTGGGAAAATTTGGGAAACTGTGCAATACCGTCAGAAAGAATTCGGAGAAGATTGGCTGATTTGGATCACCACGGACCATGGTAGAAAAGAACCAGAAGGCAAAGATCATGGAGGACAAAGCGATGCCGAGCGGGAGATTTGGATGATTAGCAATGCCCAAAACTTGAATGATCGTTTTCATTCCGGGCATGCGGCAATGGTGGATATGGTGCCTTCGTTTCTTCGGTTTTATAATTTAGTGGTGACCGAAGAAAGGGAAAATGAATTAGATGGAGTTTCTTTAATCGGACCAATTTCAATTATTGATGCTGATATAATTCGAAAAGGAAGAGGACGAATTTTGACCTGGAACTCTGTGGATAAGTCGGGTAAGGTCAAAATTTCCTGGAGCCCAACGGACAATTTTTCCAAAGGGGGAAATGACATGTATATGCTTTTGGAGGAAGTAGAGTCTGTTTCTGATCGGTTTGAAATCCCAAGATGGATTTCTAAAAAGAAGTTTTTCAAAATTTTAATTGAAGGAGAGAAAAACACGCTGAATGTGTGGAAAACTTCCAGTAAATAAAAAAGAGGCTGTACCAGAAAAAGTTTCAGTGTCAGCCTGAGCGGAGTCGAAGGCCATTTCTAGGGAACTGGACTACATTTCGACTCCGCTCAATGTGACATTAGGTACTTACGAGACAGCCTCTTCAATTACCTTTTTCAATTCTGGATTAATTCATTCCTCCTTTTCTGGTTGGAGATCTTTTGCCAGGCCACTCAGTAGGTTCACCTCTCTGATTGACCGGAATACGCTGCTCTCTCGAAACCATTTCAGACTCCTCACAGGCCATATAGACCAAAATCGCAGTTAGGATCGCATTGTTCCTCACATCTTCGAAGACGATTTTATCATAGGTGTCCAAGTTGGTGTGCCAAGTGTAATTGAAGTAATTCCAAGGCAAAGCGCCCAAATTGAAAGCCGGAACCCCAGCTGCAACAAAAGAAACGTGGTCAGTTCCACCTGCACCAGGGTTTCCCGGGAATTCGGTTTTCAGTTCACGAGTAATGTCTCTCGGCACTTTACTCAACCATCGACCGAGGTAATCATAACTGTGAACATATCCTTGACCTGAGATATTGACAATTCGACCTGTGCCATTGTCCTGATTGAATAAGGCTTGGATTTTATCAATCATTTCAGGATGATCTTCTACAAAACCTCTTGATCCATTAAGTCCCTGCTCTTCAGAACCCCAATGTCCAACCAAAATAGTTCGCTTTGGATTTGGATATACAGCCTTTAGAATTCGCATTACCTCCATCATTAAGATCGTACCGGTACCGTTGTCGGTAGCGCCCGTTCCTCCATCCCAAGAGTCAAAGTGAGCCGATAGCATTACATATTCGTCAGGCTTTTCGGTTCCTTTGATTTCTGCGATGGTGTTGTAAGTAGGCTGAACTCCTGTTTCTTTAGACTGAGCATTTAGATTGATTTGTGGTTTTTTACCACTTTCAGCCAATCTGTAAAGCAGGCCGTAATCCTCCAGTGATATGTCAACAGTAGGAACTTTCTTCGTGGAGGCAGAGAAAATTTTGTTTGCTCCAAACGCATTCGACCAATAGGAGGTGATGATGCCTAAAGCTCCTGCATTTTCAAGAGCAATTGGCAACTGGGCTCTGTTCTTTCCTGTGGCGGCAAGTCGCTTATTCCATGACTCGTTTATTTTAGTACGTTCTGCCCTAATTCTTTCTATTGATTCAGGCGTGCCATGCTCATCCCAGTTGTAGTCGGGTCGACCGGTGATCTGAGGTACAGAGATCATGACGTATTTACCCTTTACTGAAGGAAGCCATTTTTGGAAAGCCACGGAATCAGCAAAGTCCGGAAGGATAACCACTTCACCTTTGGCTCCACCTTGTGGGGAAGAAGGACTCCAAGCCAATTGAGTTCCCGCCAGCGATCTAGTCCATGGTGCGATCATGTCGATGTGCGTGATTCCTCTTTCCCAACCTCTCCATTCGCCCCATTTTTCATTTCTCGCGGGGATTCCCCAAGATTGATAAGTAGAGACAGCGAGGTCGTGTGCTTTTTGCATTTGGGGAGAACCGACCAATCTTGGTCCTACACCATCCATGATTTCATGGGCCAAAACTTCCAGTTTGGAGTTTTCAGTGGCTTCTTTAATGATGGCATCGATTACTTGGTTTTGAGCCTGTACTTTGACAGACACCAAAAGCAATAATCCGAGGCCGTAGCGATAGATTTTATTCATTGGAATTTAGTTTAGGGTTTAAAAATAGGTTTTGAAAAAAATAAAAAGGAACCGTTGGTGGATTTTGGTTAAATCAATTAAAATTTTTTTGGATATAATTTGAATTTGCAACTATATTCAGTTACTTAGAGTTGTGTCCAAAAAGGAAAAACTGTTAGAAAGATTTCTGGAACTCCCTTCTGACTTCCATTATGATGAGATGGTAAAGCTATTATCACAGTTTGGATTTTATGAGGTCAAGAAAGGAAAAACCTCCGGATCAAGAGTACGATTTGAAAATACTGAAGGTATTCCAATCATGCTTCACAAGCCCCACCCTAGCGGAATTCTAAAAAAGTATCAAATGAAGCAAATTAAAGAGTTATTGAAATTATGAAATTGAGCCTGCCTTTGGCAGACAGGCATGACTGAAAGTGACACAGAGAACAATGGTTATTGACCATGCGAGATTCCACCTGCCTGCCGGCAGGCAAGTGGGGCCCCACAGAAAAATTATAAAGACATGAAATCAAGCATGACCCTGTCGGCGACACACAGAGGGATGATTATAATTCATGCGAAGATTCCATATGGCCTTTAAAAATCAAATTATAATCATATGAAATATTTAGAATACAGAGGTTTTACTGGTAGCATAGAATATAGCCCTGAGGATGATTTGCTTTTCGGTAAAATTTTGGGAATCCAAGGATTGATATCTTACGAAGGAGTGACTGGAAAACTTCTTGAGGAGGATTTCAAGACTTCCATTGATGAATATTTGGCAATTTGCAAAGAGCAAGGAAAAGCCCCGGAAAAATCCTTTAAAGGGAGTTTTAATGTTAGAATTCCTGCAGAATTGCATCAAAGGGCTGCTTTAAAGGCCATGGAAGAAAAGAGTTCTTTGAACAATCTGGTTTCAGAAGCTATTCGGTCGCATCTCAGTAAGGAGAAGGATGTGGTTTAGTTGATTTTCAAGGCACATCTCATTTTTCTATGTATGTAATCAACTCAAATTTTAAAAAGCCTTATCAATGAACTTGGCAGATTTTATCATTTATTTTCGATTTCGAAGTACATCTATGTCAAGATCCAAGTCAATAGATCCTTTCATAGTAAGAATTCTTTTCCGCTTTGTTTGAGCTATTTTTTCCTCAAGAACTAACCTGATTGCTTGACTTTTAGTAGTTGCTCCTGTAAGCATCATTACTTCTTTGAGCAATTCTTCTGAGATTCCAATCGTTATTCGCATGGCTTTTTGTTTTCAGAGTTGCTCCATTTTCTTAAGTTAAGAATGAAGTTCTATAAATACATTCATCTTCTGACCTTCCAATAATTATGATTTTCATCAGGATTGAAGTATTTCTTCTCCCGTTTCTGTTATGCGGGATGGTTTTTTATCCGAGATAAAGTTTATTTACGCTTGAAGTAAACCAAAAATCTGACTGATGGCCTCTGATATTGAAATGAAGAGTTTTCTCTGGAAAATCATTGAAAACCGTGCGGAAGAAAAATCATGCTTTTGGCTTCGCCAAAAGGCCGAACAAATTGAAAGTTCCAGCACTAATTCTACATTCTTCCTTGCTTTCTCCCAAGCTTCTCGCTTTTTCAAAAAGGATAATCTTGGACTTAGTACGGAAGAGAAAGATAAAGCAAAAAAGCTAGTTCCAGGATTTGAACCAGGTCATTGGGATTTGCTTCAAACGGCCCGAACCTACCTTTTACTTCACTTTCCTCAGGAAAAGAAAAAGTGGTTTATTGCCATCAATCAACTTTTTGAAACTGGGGATATGTATGAGCAACAGGCGCTTTATGCCGCTTTGCCATTAATGCCTTTTCAGGAAGAATTGCTTCCTCGGGCGATTGATGGATGCCGGACAAATATGACGCTGATCTTTGATGCCATCGCGCTGAATAATCCTTTTCCTGCTAAATACTTCCCCGAAGCCAATTGGAATCAATTGGTTTTGAAATCCATCTTTATGCAGCGACCGCTCTATCGAATTCAAAAATTGGATGAGCGAAGAAATCCAGCCTTGGCAGATATTGCATCGGATTTTGCACATGAGCGATGGGCGGCAGGAAGGGAAGTGATGCCTGAATTGTGGCGGCTCGTGGTGCCATTTATCAATGAAAAGTTCATCTCAGATTTGAAAAGAGTACTTGCCTCAAATAACCAATTGGAAGTAGAAGCAGGACTTTTGGCTTTGTTCGGTTGTAAGTCTGAGGTGGCGAAACAGTTGCTGCAAGGGCACAACGAAGAGGTCATGGCCATCGAATATGGAGAAATCATCTGGGATAAAATCGGCAGGGACTTTCAGGAAAAAAGAGTTTGAATTCCTTAAAGTCCTAATTTTAAAATGACTATTCGGAATGTTGAACGTAAGCTGTAGAAACCATATTATTAGATATAAATCCCCCTTACCCCCTTTAAAAAAGGGGGAGTTGCCCAAATTAATCATCAAAGCCAGTTTCTAATTCGGTGTGTGCATGATTACCGATACACATAAAAATTTAAGTTTGAATTATTAAAACCTGAAAAAATGGAAATGTACATAGATCCTCATATTCACTTGGTTTCACGCACGACAGACGACTATGAAGCCATGCGAAAAGCCGGAATTGTTGCGACTATCGAGCCTGCCTTTTGGTTGGGTCAACCTCGAACTGAAGTGGGTTCTTTCAAAGATTACTTTAGCACTTTGGTAGGTTGGGAGAGATTCCGAGCCAGTCAATTTGGGATTGTGCACTACTGCACGATGGGCTTAAATTCCAAGGAAGCCAATAATGTGGCTTTGGCCGAGCAAGTGATGGAGCTTTTGCCGCTTTTTGCGGGGAAAGAAGGCGTAGTAGCCATCGGCGAAATCGGCTATGACGATCAAACTGAGGCCGAAGACAAGTTTTATCGCCTGCAGCTCGAACTGGCAAAAGATGTCAATCTCCCGGTACTTATCCACACTCCTCACCGGGACAAGAAAAAAGGAACTACTAGATCCATGGACGTAGCCGAAGAGCATCAAATGGATCCCGGTTGGGTGGTCGTCGATCACAACAATGAAGAGACAGTGAAAGAAGTTTTGGATCGGGGATTTTGGGCAGCTTTTACCATTTATCCACATACCAAAATGGGTTCGGAGCGAATGGTGGAAATCGTCAAGCAATACGGACCCGAGCGCATAATCGTGAATTCTGCGGCTGACTGGGGGATTTCTGATCCTTTGGCTGTGCCAAAAACTGCCAACCTGATGCGTAAAATGGGAATTCCTGAGGAGCACGTGCGACTTACAACTTATCAAAATGCTTTGACTGTTTTCGGCCTGAGCGGACAAATGGATGAAAACGATTGGCTCAAAGCTCCTTCCATTGACCAAACCAAGAAACTGGGTGGAAACTCTGTCCTACGTGGCGGTCAAGTTCCGCGAGTAGAAGGTCCTGCCGACCGAGTTGAAAATTAATCTATGGCCAAACACGGAATTTTCCCATACCTCCAACTTACTCGCCCGGCCAATGTAATCACGGCGATTGCAGATATCTGGGCGGGTTTTGCTATTGCCGGTGCATGGGATTATATGGCTACCAATTGGATTTATGGTGACCAACAGTTTTGGCAAAATCTGCTTTGGCTTTCATTGAGTACAATAGGATTGTATGCTGGAGGAGTTGCCTTCAATGATATTGCAGATGCGGAATTAGATGCCATAGAGCGGCCCGAAAGGCCCATTCCAAGTGGTCGAGCATCTAAATCCAAAGCAATTATCATGTCTTTTGCTCTTCTCGTTTTTGGAGTGCTTGCAGCAGCTCAGGTCAATTGGACGGCTGCGATAATTGCTGCAGCAGTTGCTGTTTTGGCGGTGCTTTATGATTATTGGGGAAAGCATCAGCGGATTATTGGACCAATCAATATGGGTCTTTGCCGATCAGGCAATTTGCTTTTGGGCATCAGTGTTGCACCTGAAGTATTGGAGAAAATCTGGCCGATAGCTTTAATTCCTCTGATTTACGTGGCAGCCATTACCATGATCAGTAGAGGGGAAGTGCATGGGAAAAATCGTAAAGCCCTCTTTGGTGGAGGTATAATGTATGCTTCAATCTTCTTTGCAATATTTGCCTTGGCCTATCTGCAGAGTCCGGGCTACTTGCAGATTATACCTTTTTTAGCTTTGCTCGGCTACATGATCTTTCCGCCTTTGGCCAAAGCCATCCGAACTCAAGAACCCAAATTCATCGGAAAATCGGTCAAAGCTGCTGTAATTTCCCTAATCATCGTCAATGCTTCAATAGCGACAGCTTTCTCAGGTTGGCCCATTGGAATCATCGTTTTGCTCCTTCTTTCTATTTCCCTTTGGTTAGCCAAAAAATTTGCCGTAACCTGAGTAAAAATTAAACTAAATCGCCGCTAAAATTGTCTTCAAGGCGGTAATTGCCCAATAACCTATTGCCATTCTGATGAATACCATTCTCGAACAGACCTTTTCAGTTCCTTTCCGATATCCGGTGTGTTTTACGGAGGATCTTTTTGATCCCAAAAACACCATTTTGGCTGATGTGCTTCGGGGAGAGCGTATTCCAAAAGTACTTTTTGTAATCGATAGCGGAGTTGCGGATACTCACCCGCAATTAGTCCAACAGATAAAAGCTTACTCCGAATCCTTCCAAGTCGTATTTACTTTGGCCGCCGAACCCATCATAGTCCTTGGTGGTGAAGCTTGTAAAAATGACGAGTCATTTTATCAGCAAATCGTTGAAGCCACACATTTATATGGAATTGATCGCCATTCCTACATTGCGGTGATCGGTGGTGGTGCTGTATTGGATATGGTGGGTTTCGCGGCTGCAATTTCCCACCGGGGCATTCGTCTGATTCGCATTCCGACGACTGTGCTTTCGCAAAATGACTCTGCCGTTGGGGTGAAAAACAGTATCAATGCCTTCGGCAAAAAGAATTATCTCGGCACATTTACACCTCCAAATGCTGTCTTGAACGATTTTAATTTCCTGAAAACGCTTGATGATCGTGATTGGAGAGCAGGAATTTCCGAAGCTATAAAAGTGGCGCTGATCAAGGATTTAAGCTTCTTCGAGTGGCTAGAGGCGAAGGGTGAAGCGCTTGCAAATCGAAATATGGCGCCTATGAAGGAACATATTATCCGAAGTGCCAAAATGCACATGGATCATATTTCCGGGAAAGATCCCTTTGAGTTTGGTTCATCCCGACCCTTGGATTTCGGGCATTGGGCGGCGCATAAATTGGAAAAATTGTCTGATTTCCGAATTAGACACGGCGAGGCTGTTGCGATCGGGATTGCATTGGATTCTACCTATTCCTTTTTGAAAGGGAAAATTTCACAAGATGATTTGAATCGGATCATCAATTTGATGAAGACCTTGGGTTTTGAGCTTTATGCTCCTGAACTGCAAGGCGATAATCTGATCAAGGGGCTGAAAGAATTCCAGGAGCATTTGGGTGGTCAGTTGACGATTACGCTTTTGGAAAAACTCGGAAAAGGAATCGAAGTTCACGAAATGGATGAGAAATTAATCCGCCAATCAGTAGATTTGCTTCAATCATTTCAGGAAAAATCCAGTCTGATTACTTCCTGACTTTTTAAATTACAAATATGGACATCAAGGGATTTCATCTGAGCTATTGCAGCAATATTCATCCCGGTGAAAGCTGGGAAGCCACTTTTCAAAACCTCAAAATCTATATCCCTGAGGTCCGACAGCGACTGAAAGCCGAGGGCCCATTTGGGATTGGGTTGAGACTTTCCAATGAAGCATCCATTGAACTGGAAAAACCTGAAAAGCTAAACGAATTCCAGGCCTGGATGCGCAAGTTCAATGCGTATGTATTTACCCTAAATTGCTTTCCTTATGGTGATTTTCATCGCCATATCGTAAAAGAAAAGGTGCATTCGCCAGATTGGACTACCATAGAACGCCGGGATTATACCATTCGATCTTTCAAGATTTTGTCCCAACTTTTGCCTCAGGGAATGGTAGGCGGAATCTCAACCTCACCGATTTCGTATCGGCATTGGTTTAAGTCTGCTGAGGCATTGAATAAAGGTATGGAAACCGCAACTCAGCATTTGCTGGAAGTAGTGGAGCAATTGGTGCTGATTCACCGAATCACAGGGAAATTGATGCACCTCGATATTGAGCCTGAACCGGATGGAGTTTTGGAGAATTCCGATGATATGGTTAGACTTTTTACTGATTGGTTGCTTCCAAAAGGTAAACCATGGCTTGCTGAGAAATTTGATATATCCGAAGAAGAGGCTGAAAAGTTGATAAAAACCCATATTCAGGTTTGCTATGATGTCTGTCATTTTGCAATCGTCTATGAAGAGCCGGCTGATACTTTTGCGAAGTTTGAAGATGCAGGAATCCAAATTGGCAAAATTCAGATTTCCGCAGCGCTAAAAGTTTCGATTCCTGAAACTCCCAACGGGAAGTTTAGCTTGGGTAAAAAATTACAGTCATTTGTAGAGTCCACCTACCTGCATCAAGTGGTGGCAAAGCAGGAAGATGGAATGCTAAAATCCTATTCAGACCTTCCTCAGGCATTGGCAACCTTAGCGGATACCAAAGAGAAAGAATGGCGAATACACTTCCATGTGCCTGTTTTCATGGAGAATTACGGATCATTTTCTTCCACACAAGAGACAATTTCAATTGTACTCAAAGAAATTTTATCCAATCCAGAAATCACCCAACATCTGGAAGTTGAGACCTATACCTGGGAAGTTTTACCGGAAGATACACGCCTGAGTTTGGGAGAGTCTATTGCTCGGGAATTGGGCTGGGTGATTGGGGAGATGGAGTAGTCTGAAGGTTTGTGATTTACGATTGTTGATTTACGATTTACGAGTCTCAGAGTAGTTTCAGGCTTTTTCTCAGATTTTCAACCTATTTGAGAACAAGGATTGAAGTTCAATTTGAGGCCGTAAATCGTAAATCTGAATTCGTAAATGAAGGCCTAAACCAAAGCGTAGTTGGGTGCCGCTTAATGATTTTAGAAAAAATTATGATGAAGACCGTCGTCCTTGATATAGTTGCCCTTTCTCCACGAGTCATCGGAGAGCATACGCCTTTTTTGAAGAGCTGGATTGACACCAAGCAAAGAGCGGTTGTCGAGCCAGTGCTTCCTGCGGTGACTTGCTCGGCTCAGTCGGTGTATTTGACAGGAAAATGGCCTTCGGAAAACGGAATTGTAGGTAACGGATGGTATTTCCAGGACGAATGCGAGATCAAGTTTTGGAGACAATCCAATAAATTGGTGCAGGCGGAGAAAGTATGGGAAGTGCTCAAAAAGGAAAATCCGGATTTTACCGTAGCCAATATGTTTTGGTGGTACAATATGTACTCGAGCGTGGATTATGCGGTTACACCTCGTCCGCTTTACCTTCAGGATGGACGCAAAATGCCGGATTGTCATTCCCAACCTATGGAACTTCGGGAGCGACTACAAAAGGAACTCGGACAATTCCCCTTATTTTCCTTTTGGGGACCAAAAACGTCTATCGAATCTAGTCGCTGGATCGCTGAGGCAGCCATGAAAGTTGATCAATGGCATAACCCAACCCTGAATCTTATTTATATCCCGCACCTGGATTATGGACTTCAGAAGTATGGGATTGACTTTGACAAAATCGGTAAGGATCTACAGGAAGTGGATGACTTGGCGAAAGACCTGATCACCTATTTTGAGAAGCAGGGAACTCAGGTTTTATTACTTTCAGAATATGCCATCACCACGGTTAACAAGCCTGTTCACTTGAATCGGATTTTCAGAGAAAAGGGCTGGGTTCAGGTGAAAGATGAATTGGGTAAAGAGACGCTTGACGCAGGAACTTCAGCGGTTTTTTCGGTCGCTGATCATCAGGTTGCACACATCCATGTGAATGACAAATCCAAACTTGCGGAAGTAAAAACCCTTCTCGAAAAGACGCCCGGCGTGGAAAAAGTCTTGGATGAAGCAGGTAAAAAAGCCTACCACATCGACCACGAACGATCAGGAGATTTGGTTGTGATTGCCGATGCGGATTCTTGGTTTACTTATTACTTCTGGTTGGACAATGCAAAGGCACCTGACTATGCGCGATGTGTGGATATTCATCGCAAACCCGGCTATGATCCTGTGGAACTCATTTTGGATCCAAAGATCAAGTTTCCTTTGGTGACAGTTGGCTCAAAAGTGCTGAAGAAAAAGCTGGGTTTCCGCTATCTGATGGATGTGATTCCTTTGGATGCGACATTGGTGAAGGGCGCACATGGGAGAATTCCTGAATCCGACTTGGACAAGCCACTTTTTGTCTCCGATGCAGCTATAAATTCTGGTGGAAACATCCAAGCTACAGAAGTTTTTGAGCTGATTCTAAAGGCAGTAAGAAGTTAATATTCCAAAAATAATGTTGGTTATTCTTTGATTTTAGTTTTCCTAAGCTAGTTTAGTAGTAAAATTATTTACTATGAGGAGACTTGCTTTTTTTGCTGTCGCATTGATCACTTTTTCCTGTGGGACAACTAATTCTGAAAAATCCGCTTCTTCAAATGTCTTAGAAGACATCAGTTTTACTATTGACACGGTCATGGTCGATCCGGGTGAAGAACTCATTAATTTGGCTTCGGGGCTTCGGCTTTCAGATCTTTCACCTGATAAGCGGACACTGTATCTTTTGGATGACAAAGACAAAAGTGTATCGGTAGTCGATTTGGAGGAATTGAAGCTCTTGCGAAAACTACCATTTGAAAAAGAAGGTCCAAATGGAATTGGTCAATATCTTTCCAACATCCAGCTATTACCTAATGAAAGGTTTCTTTTTGCCGGCTTTCAGAATACCGGGATTTATTCCTTCCAAGGTGAAAAAGTGGAAGACATCAAGGTATCTGGTGCTGATGTAGAAGGAATGAATGCTTCCGATGAGAACAGTATTTGGAATGGGATCAGAATTTCAGGCGATGAAAAATTCCTTTTCTCCCTTCCCGGAAATTTCTTTGAAGGTACCCGAGATTTGGTTGTTGTGGATTTTGCAAGCAAAAAAGGGAAAGTCATCGATATTCCAGCCATGGATATCACATCTGAATTTCGGATTGTGCTGCGTTCGGATGAAACGATAAATGTTTACACGGAGGAGATTTCCCTTCAGGAGCTGAATGGTAAATTAATCATTCAAACCACCGCCGGAAGTGATGCTTACCTTTATGATTATACCGCCGATTCGCTCAGGTTATTAACATTCGACCACAAACTAGTTCTGAAAAAAAAGGAAGGAACGGTTCGAAATGAAGTGACTTCACAAAAGGAATTCGAGGATGAAATGGGCAAGTTGAGTTCGCAAATCAGCTTCGAGAAGTTCATTTGGGACGATGGCAGTAAGCGATATTTCCGATTTGCGAAGATTTTCTATCCAAAAGTAGACGACAAAACTCCTCGAAAGGCTGATGTTTTTCTTTTTGCATACGACCAAGATTTCAAACTGATCGGTGAAACCCAACTGAAAGAACTAACGAGTGTCCCTGCTTATCCATTCTTCAAAAACGGCAAACTCTGGTCCTATGTGAATGTGGAGGATGAATTGGGCTTCGCGGTGATAGACTTTAAATTTTAATCAACTACAACATGAAGTTAAAACCAGTTTATCTGATGATTTTGGTGCTTTTTTCCTGTGGGGGAGAAGGCGAAAATGTAGAAAAAAAAGGAACAGTTCTGGAGAATTTCAGCTACACTGTGGACACAGTCGTGGTCAATCCGGGTGAAGAAATCATCAATCTCTCCCGAGGGCTGGGCACTGCGGCTTTAAGCCAAGACAGAAAATATATCTATCAACTGGATGTTGCGAACACCAAAATCAATCAGGTCAATCTGGACAATATGATATTGGAAAAGCAATTTCCCATGGAAAAAGAAGGTCCCAACGGCATTGGTCAGTATGTTTTTAGCATGCAATTCATGGACAATGGAGATTTGTACATGGGAGGATATAATTCCAATGGGCTCTTCAATTTGCAGGGTGAGAAGGTAAAGGACCTCAATGTGAAACCTGAGGAATTGGCGGGGCTTGAGAAGGTGGAAAGTAACTTGCTCACCTCTGGGCTGAAGCTGACCAAAAATGGAAAGTATATGTTTTCCCTACCAGGTGATTTCTTAGGAGAAACCATTGATTTGGCAATCATTGATGTGGAAAATAAATCTGGGAAGCTCCGCAAAATCCCGGCAATGGAGACTGCTTTGAAATACAATCTCTCATTTCGAACAGATAATATGATTCAATATTATGGAGAGTCAATTACTGTCAACTTGATTGAAGACCAAGTTTTGATTACTAATTCGGCCAACAATAAGATCTATAATTATAATATCGAGCAGGATTCCCTGTACCTGATAGACTATAATTTTACTTTGACCGCGAACGAGAAAGATAAGCCGATCATTCAAAAAGTTACCTCAGAACAAGCATTTAAATCCGAGCAGGAGAAAGCTCAGATGCAGATCTATTTTGGAAATCTCCTTCACGATCGGGAGAATAAGCGGTTTTTTCGCTTTGGGAGAATATGGGGACCTCAGGTGGAGGAAGGTCAAACAAGAAAAGGAGAGTTTTTCATCTTCGTTTTCGATCAGGAGCTTAAGTTGATCGGGGAGGCAAAGCTCGAAGGGATTAAGGATATTCCCTATTCGGCATTTTTCAAAGCCGGTAAACTTTGGAACTACGTCAATGTGGATGATGAGTTGGGCTTTGCTGTTTTTGACTTTAAATTTTAAAATGATGAGAAGACTAGTAGCATTACTTTTCCTGCCTTTGATTTTTTCCTGCGGAGATAATTCTTCCGAAAGCGAAACTAATATGGGATTCCTGGAAAATTTCTCTTACACCATCGACACGGTGATGATCGATGCCGGAGAGGATTTTATTTTTCTCCAAGCTCTGAATTTCTCTTCGCTCTCTCCTGACGGAAGCCATCTGTACAGTTATAATTTCAAAGAGGTACAGCTGGAGGTCATCGATCTGAATCAGCTCCGGCTTAAGGAAAAAATCAAACTGGACAAAGAAGGCCCGCTTGGAATTGGAAATTCTTCTAATGTTAAAATCACTAAAAACGGTGATTTTTTCTTCCTTGGTTTTTCAGGTATTCATCAGCTTGATCCCAAGCTGGAGAATATGACTTTGTACGCACTACGAAGGCAAAAATTTGAATTACTTGAACCAGGCGAGACTTTAGATTTTGGTTTTTCCATCTCAGAAGACGGTCAGACCGCTTATGTGGCTTATGGTAAAGAAGATGAAGAGCAGGCAAGAAGCGGACTTGCTGTGATTTCGCTCAAAGACCTAAGCCTTCGCAAGATTCCTGTCAAAATCTGGGAATCATTACAGCCCTATGTGCGGACGCTTTTAGAAAACGGCGAGATGCGCATGAAGACGATTGAGCCTGTAAATAAGACACAAGTAGGTAATCGACTTCTGCTTTCCTCGGGGAATTTCAATGAAGTCTATGTGATTGATTTGGAGACGGATTCGGTTCGGCATATTACCTACACATCCAAGCTTACCCGGGATATGAAAACCCTTCCTGAAAGGACAACTGCAAATTCTAATCTGGAAATGCGGGAGATGTTTGATCAGGCGAATCGGGAAGTAGAGTTTAAGGAATTTCATTTCGATAATAAAAGCAGGAAGTTCTTTAGGTTTTCCCGAGATGTATCGAGGACTATCGCAGACTCAGTGGTGTACAAGTCAGTATTGACAGTTTTTGATGAGGAACTAAATCAAATCCACGAGGAAGAGGTACCACTTGACATTTTTGGACTTCGATTTTTCAAAGACGGCAAGCTTTGGTCTTATGTCAATGTGGAGGATGAATTGGGTTTTGCTGTAATGGATTTTAAGTTTTGACCCATTATGAAAACACTTTACTTCCTCCTTTTCCTTTCAACATTATTTTCCTGTGGAAAAGAGACTTCTGAAAACGCGGAATCAAGAAATATCCTTGAAAATCTAACTTTTAGCGTGGATACGATTATGGTGGATGCGGGCGAGGATTTTCTGAACCTTGCTGGTGGAATTTTTCCCTTCAGTCTAAATGAGGATAAAAGCCAACTTTGGTTTTTTGAAAAGTCTCCAAAAAGGCTTGTTCAAGTGGACTTGGATCAACTGAAAGTTCTAAAAAAGTCAATATTCGAAGAGGAAGGGCCTGATGGGGTAGGTAGCTATGTTTCTGATCTAGAAATTGGTCCCAATGGCGAACTTTATTTAAAAAGCAATTCGGCTGTTGTGATATTCGATCCAAACGGCCAAAAACTTCAAAATCTGATGTTTGTCCCCTCGGGAATAGATTCCATTTTGGCAAGAAACAGGCACGCCATTTTTGATAAATCTGTCTTTGATTTTGGTACTAAAAAAATTTATTCCCATCCCAGTTTCGCAGATGCTGGAGAGTATATGCTGTTGATTCTCAATCCAGAAACTCAATCCGCCACTTCCCTGCCCGTCCCCAAAATGAAAGTCGTGAATGATTATAGCAGAACACAAACTTTTGAAATAGGAGGAAGAATGGCAACATCTTTTTACAGTGTGGGAAGTGACATCACCTTACTTCCAGGAGAAGTAATACTATCCAATGCTGCCATGAGCGGGATTTACAGATTGAATATCCAAACAGAAAAGCTTGAATTTATTGATATCCAACACCAAAATTTCCCCAACTCAATGGATATAGAGATCATTCAAAATCCAGCAGGACCGGAACAAATGTTTGAAAATCAGAAAAAAATATTGGAGCATATCAACTATATGGAGCTCCTTTGGGACGATAGTCGGCAGCTGTACTTTCGGTTGGGAACCAAAACTTTCATGGGAGACAAACCTGGCCCTCCTTCGGTAGAATATTATCTATTTGTATATGATCAGAATTTCAAGGTGCTGGGAGAAACCAAATTGGAGGATGTAAAGGGTTCACTTTGGTCTAGTTTCTTCAAAGATGGCCAGCTTTGGTCCTATGTCAATGTGGAGGATGAATTAGGTTTTGCTGTAATGGAATTTAAATTTTAGACTGATGAATAAACTACCTCTCATATTAGCCTTAGCCTTTTTTTCAGCATGCGCCAGCAATTCTGACACTAGAGAAATCTCTCAAGAAGAGGAACCGTCCAATGTGCTGGAAAAAATGACCCTTTCTGTTGACACGGTGATAATCGATTCAGGAGAAACAATTATTGATACCAGAAACTTGGTTGAGTATGTAAAAAAAGTCTACAGTTCTGTGTCTGAAGATGGGAAGTTGCTTTACATTTTTGATAGAGAGAAGCTGATTCTCCAAGAAATTGACCTGAATTCTTTGAAACTAGTCAATAGATATCCCTTCGAACTAGAAGGCCCGGATGGTGTAACTAGGTTTGTTTATACGTTCAGAATACTTTCTTCCGGTGAGTTTTTGGTGACGGATTTACTTGGAAATGCTGCCCTTTTCTCTGAGTCAGGAAAAAAATTAAGAAGTATTAAACCGAATGGCGAAAAACTGCTACAGAACACGAATCTAGAGCCATATTCTATCAACTCGGATTTGGTAGTGGATAAGAAAGCGGAAAAACTCTATTCGCTTCCTCGTAATTTTAGAACTAAGGAAATTTATTTTGCTGTCATGAATTCTATCGGTCAGACAGGTGAGATTTTTGGAATCCCGGAATTCCAAAAACCATTCAATTTCAGTGTCGAATATAATTCAGGAGGGGGAGGGAGTTCACAAGGAGAACAACTTAGGCTTCAAAAACCAAACGATTTAGTCATACTTTCTTCCACTTTTGGCAATTCAGTTTATGTCTATGATCCTGAACTTGATAGTCTTTACTATAAAGTATTTCCTCATGAGTTAGCGCCTTTAGAGAAAGATATCGAGATCAAAAATCAAGTCTCGAGCGAAGGAGAATTCCAAGCCGAAATTGAAAAACTCTACACCCAGATTGAATATGGAGAGTTTTATTGGGATGAGATATTTCAGCGTTATTACCGTTTTGCGCGAATCGGACTTCCGCGAGCATCACGTGACTCTCCTAAAAGGTATGAGTTCTTTATGTTCGCTTACGACAAAGATCTGGAGCTTAAGGGTGAAACCAAGCTGCAGGGAGTCACCGAAATACCAGAAAGCGGGTTCTTCAAAGACGGCAAGCTGTGGTCCTATGTCAATGTGGAGGATGAGCTGGGCTTCGCTGTGATGGATTTTAAGTTTTAGTGGCCGCATATGGAGACTGAAAAATTATTAATGATGATACGAACCATATTAATCACGACTTGTCTAAGCTTTTTTCTCTTGACTTCTGGTTGTAACGAGGATTTAAAACCTTCAAAATCGGGTTACATCATTTTTGGACACTTTTATGGAGAATGTTTGGGGGAAAAATGCATCGAAATTTTCAGGTTGGAGGACGACAAACTTTTCGAAGATAGCAATGACAGGTATCCAAGTTCTACCGGTTTTTATGTTGGAAAATGGGGAAAACTATCGAGCCAAAAGTTTAATGACACGAAAGACTTGACTAATGATTTTCCATTGGACTTGCTTAATGAAACAAGTACTGTAATTGGACAGCCGGATGCAGGTGACTGGGGCGGCCTTTACATTGAGTATAACTTTGATGGAATTAGAAAATTCTGGTTGTTAGACCAAAAGAAAAGTAATGTGCCCATGAAATATCACCCCTTCATTGATAAGGTAACCGAAAAAATAAACCAACTGCAATGAAAAAACACCTTTTACTAATTCTTGGTATGGGCTTGCTAATTTCAGCTTGTTCCCAAGAAAAGAAAACTGATTCTCCAAATTCCAATTTGTTGGAGAATCTAACTGTCACCATCGACACGCTTCGAGTGGACGTCGGCGAGGAACTTTTCATCGCTGGAGCCTATCAAAAAGGCCAAATCAGCCCCGATGGTAAGCGGATCTATTATGAATATTCCGAAAACCAGGAAATCCATGAGATCGATCTGGATGAAATGCGGCTATTGACCCGCCATCCTTTGGCCAAAGATGGTCCAGATCGGGCTCCTCAATATGTTCAAGGATTTCAGCTATTGCCGGACAACCAGTTTTTTATGTTGTCCCAAAGGATGGGTGGAATCTATGAACTGAATGGGAAAAAAGTAGAATCTATCCCGAATCAATTGGCCGAAATTCCCGGTTTGGAGGAGTTGGAAGGAATCAGTTATTTCCCTCAAATCTGGATAAGTCCCGATCGCACGAAGTTGATGGCTATTCCTTTTAAACATGGAGAGTGGTTTTTGCGGCTTGTTGTGGTTGATTTGCCCAGTCAAACTGGAAAACTGTATAAACTTCCCGCATTGGATATTACAAAGGATTACCAAGTCAGGCAGGAAGAAAAGGATATGAGTATCACTGCCGGAGATAATATTTCATCTTTCTTGATCAATGATCAATTGGCAATTGGAAGTACTTCTACGGCTGAATTTTACCTTTTTGATTGGAAGACAGATTCTCTAGCGCTGATAGAAACTACTCCCCGAATCCTTCTAAAACAGAAATCCGGAGCCATTCGAAATCTAGTAACAACACAGGAGGAACGTTGGGAGGTTTCTCGGCAATTAGGAAAAATGGTCAACTATCGTGATTTGTTTTTTGATTCATCTAGACAGCTTTATTTTCGACTAGCCTCCCAAAATGCCCGATACGACGACCAAGGAAGATCTTTGGGTTTTGACACTTGGCTATTGAGTTATGATTTAGACTTTAAGCTGACCGGGGAGCAGCATATCAAAGAAGTAGATAAGATTCCGATGAATCCATTTTTCAAAGACGGGAAATTATACAGTTTCACAATTTTAGAAGAAGATCCTGGCTTTGCGGTGGTCGAATTTAAATTTTAGATATATGAGACAAACACACTTGATTTTCACTTTGATTTTTCTAGGTTTCACTGCTTGTCAACCTGACAAATCACGACTTAAACCAAAATTCAATAACCCATGAAATATCTTTTCTCCCTTTTGATACTCGCCGGCTTGGCAAGTTGCTCGACTGAAAAAAAATCTGATAAGCCTCAGTTCCTTGACATTTCCGTAGAAATGGATACAGTAAAAGTTGATGCCGGTGATGAGCTGATTTATGTCAATTGGAGTCTATCTTCTTCTGGGGAATCTCCTGATGGTAAATACTTATACAATTTCAAACGTACTAAGCCGATCGCTTTGGAAATTTTGAATCTGGAAACCCTTAACCTAGAAAAGATTGTTCCCATGGATTTGGAAGGACCCAATGGTTTGGGGACAGAATATATTTCAAAAGTTCACCCCACTCCTAAGGGAAATTTCATTTTCCGTGATGGATACCAAGTTTCTACTTTTGATAATGATCTAAAAAAAATCAGCTCTTATATACTTGATAAGGAAGAATTTATTCTGAAATCTCTCCCTGAAGGTCTCAGAGTTTGGCTTGATCAAGCCTTGTCCGATGATGGGAAAGTTTTAGCGGCATTCTATGGAGGTCAAAATATGACTGATCCGAAAGAGGGATTGATTGTAATTGATTTTGAAGCTCAAAAAGCGCAGATTTTTCCATTGGAATCGCTTAAAACTTGGAAAAAATATCAGACAACATTCCTATACAATGGAGAACATCCTGTTAATGCAACCTTCCCACCGAACAATCTATTGGTAACGGGTGAATCAGTGGTATTCTCAATCGGAGCAGAAAATAAGGTTTACTTTCTGGATTTGAAGACTGACTCGATCAGTTCCAAAACATATGGAAGCCAGTTTACTAGCCAGGTTTCACAGGCTTTATTTCCTGAAACTGTGGACTCGGAAGAAAAATTTCAGGAAATTTTCAAAGAAAAGCTGAATGAAGTCCGATATGGGAATTTTCATTTTGACGAAAAAAATCAGGTTTACTGGAGATTTACCATGGAGTCTCCAAAAGCTGTGCTTACTGCATTTTCTACTGATTTCGAACAACTGGGCGAAATTCTTCTGGATGAGAAATTTAAATTGCCCTCAAAAGTTTTTGTCCGTGATGGAATGATTTACACTTTCCTTAATCAGGATGATGAAGTGTATTTCGTTAGGCTTAAACCTCAAATAAAGTATTAAACCAATCCCAGCCTTTTCTTTACAGTCAGCAGATTTTCTTGTTTTTTTGGCTCGCGGTGCTTTTGGCAGTACTCAGTGTGAAAATGGTGCTTTTGCATAAAAACCAACTGCAATTCGTCCCAAGCCTGCTCTGTAAAATCCGGATTGAAGTGCTTCAACTCTTCAAAAAGGGTTTTGCCGATTTTCTCAAAAAGATCGGTACCCAAGTATTCCAAATCGGCATCTGCGAGGATGTTTTCCAAAAGTGAGGTTGGGCTTTGCGGGATTTTGGTGGCCATGATCATCCCGTAGATTTTTTGAAGTTCTTCGTTCGTATAAGCTTCTTCCAGATAGCCTCTTGCGATTTTGCAACCCTTTTCCTCGTGGTCTTTTGGATTGTCGATAAAGCCTGTATCGTGAAAAAGCGCAGCCAACTTCAACAAATGAAGGTCATTGGCCGAGACTTTCAGTTCTTTTGCCAGAAAAATAGCTTTCTCTATTACGTAAGCCGTATGCTCCAGATTGTGATACGTCAGGTGCTTAGGCAATTTTGCCAGAATTTCCTGATAGACCGTATGTTGAATTTCCTCAAATACCATCAGCTGTGTTTTTTACCGACCCTTTTGATCACTCCTCCTTTTACTTCCTTGATCGTCTGTACATAAAAGAATGCTTTCGGGTCTATTTGTTGAATTGCCTCTTTCATTCGGTGAACTTCCAGCCTAGTCACCACTGTCATGATAATATCACAGGGATGTTTGATATGAAATGTTTCTGGAAGATAACCTCTTTCACCTTTATAAACTGATATTGCCTTTCCAAATTCCTTTACAATAAGCTCTTTTACTTTGTCATCCTCTCTTGATATAATGGTCAAAGCAGTGTACTCTTCAAATCCCTCCACCACGTAATCAGTCATCTTGATTGCTGTGAAGTAGGTCAGTATGGAATATAGAGCAGCATCAGTGCCAAAATAAACTGCAGCGGCTAACATGATAATAGAATTTAGGAAAACTGTGATTTCACTGCCTGAAAAAGCCGAATTTTTCTGAACATATTCCGTGATAACCTCAAAACCATCAATCAAACCTCCACCACGAATAATAAGCCCAATCCCGGTGCCCATTAAAACCCCACCAAATACTGCTATCAGCACTTTATCCTCTGTGAAAGGGGTGATTTCCATAAATTCCAACACCACAGTCAGAAGAAGAACTGAGAATGTAGATTGAACAGCAAAGGTTTTACCTATTTTTTTCCAGCCAATCCAAAGAAAAGGGATGTTGATCAAAACCAAGAGTAGGTTTAAATTCACACCGAATCTAAGATTGACGATAATTGCAATGCCAGTAACGCCCCCATCCAAAAATTTATTTGGAAGCATAAAAGCTTCAAGTGCAACAGCTGCGCAGAGTACACCGATTATGATATAAAAAAGAGATGCGGGATCGAAGACTGCTTTCCAATCGATTTTCTGCCTGGATGATATCATTCCCGCATTTTATTTAAAAAGTACATGTATTGCAATCTTCATATTTCCTGAAAATTTAATCAAAATCCTAGGTTGCCCAAATATTCTACAGCGGAAACTTTAAGGAAAGTAGAAATAATCTTTGTTTTTTGGAAAGTTGAGGCAAATTCTTATCCCAAGCGTGGCAAGCTAAGCTTATATTTCATGGCAATCATGCGAATACTGATGATCAGCGACATGGAAATAAGCATATTGTAGTTTCGTTCCACTCCATAATTATATAGAATCAAATAGAGAATCGCACCGACCAAACAGGCTGAGGCATACACTTCTTTTCGGAATAGAATCGGAATTTCATTGGTGAGGGTATCTCGGATTACTCCTCCCATTACCGCTGAAAACATTCCCATGATCGCCGCTATTTCAGGCCTTACGCCCAAACTCAGGGCTTTTTCCACACCCAAAACGGTGAAAAATCCAATCCCTAA
This sequence comes from Algoriphagus sp., assembly GCF_046296635.1. Lineage (GTDB taxonomy): Bacteria > Bacteroidota > Bacteroidia > Cytophagales > Cyclobacteriaceae > Algoriphagus. Next base: position 138,584 of record NZ_JBKBKZ010000002.1, read on the forward strand.
GGTGTCAAAGAGAAAAAATGTTTTACGGAGTTTGCTGAGAATAGCCGGAAATAAAAAGGCAGTTAGAATTCCTGCCAAGATCGCATAAAGCACCTGCACATTTCCAATCCAAACCAAAGGATGACTGTCCAATAAAATATCACGAAGCGTTCCTCCGCCGATTGCAGTGATAAATCCTGTAAATCCAGCACCGAATAGGTCGTGCTCTTTCTCTCGGATAGCCAATGCCCCCGAAATCGCAAATACAAATGTTCCGGTAAGTTCAAGTCCGTATTGAAGATCCATGGGTTAGAAAGGGGATTGAGATGTGGAAGATATTGAATTGGAGTATAGGGTGAAATGGCTTGGAAGAAACAAGACCCTTCAAAATGCTCAATTACCAATGTTCAATTACCAATTTTCAAGTAGGAGGTATGTAACCTTGAAAATTGAACTTTGAATTTGATAATTGAACATTGTCCTGTCTTGCGTCTTAAATCTAAAGTCTCTCCTCACTCTTTCTCCATCACAAACACCCCCATCGCCCGCTGTCCATGTACCAAGACAGATTTTGGGTTTTCTAAATGTCGGAAACCCATTTTCTCCAACTTATCCACATGTGCCTGAGTAAGCAAAAATCGCTCTGATCCGTCAGGAAGGAAGAATTTACCGTTTCTAAAGTCTTCACTTTCTTCTAATATGCCTCCAAAACCTGTCGTCATTCGAAACCAAAAAATCCCGCCGGGTTTAAGAACGCGATTGATTTCCGTGATCATTTGCCAGAAGTTATCCACATTTTCAGCGAAGTGTAAAACTGCCGAACAGATCACCACATCAAAAGCTTCTATGTGAAATGGAATTTTTTCCAGTCTCCCAACTTGAAATCGATGTGCATCAAATTCAGGATTTAAGCTTTTGGAAAGAAATCGACAATATTGGACTGCAACTTCATTTGGATCGATTCCATAGATCTGATAGCCTTTTTGGATAAAATACACGGTATTGCGTCCTTCTCCACAGCCTGCGTCCAGGATTTTCATTTCTTTGGTAAATCTCCCTTTCAGAATTTGATCCAGCAAGTAGATATCCACATTGCCTAAAAGTCGATTTAGTTCAGTTATTTCCATTTTCCAATTTGTCCAGTGCTTCTTTAGCTTTTTGTCGTCCGATTTCTATCATCTCCGGTGCTCGATGAAACTCCAGTGTTCCAGCTTGTTTTCGTGAAACGCGAATCGTCACATCAACAGGATATTTTTCGATCAACAATTCACAAAAGCGATCTTGAAGTAAGTCAAATGATCTGGTCAGAAGGTTGATGGAACTGAGTGAAGTTGGTTTTTCCACTTTAATTTCTTCAGGGAAATAGTGTCGCATCTTATCCCGATAATCTTTCAGCCAACCTGGCATTGACAAATAACGGTTTCCTTTTTCATCTTTTTTTGGAGCTTCGACATAATGAATATCTGGCCCATTGACTTCCACGACTACCAACATTCGATTTTCATGGGTAGAAATCAGAGAAATAGGAACGGGATTCACCACTCCACCATCAATAAATTCATGTCGGTGATGCCGTGCAGGCTGAAAAACAGAGGGAATACTACCTGAAGCCCGAATTGCACCATAAAGACTCCCCTCACGAAAAATCACTTCCCTCCCCGTCTTGTAATCCACCGCATTGCAGGAAAATGGAATCGACAAATCTTCAATTTGACAGTCTTTGACCACTTTTTTTAATGCATTGTAGACTTTTTCTCCTTTTATAAAGCCCCGACTGGAAAAAGTGAAGTCCATCAAAGAAAAGACATCTACCCGATCAAGATTGCAAATCCAATCTTTGAATTCGGGCATTTTTCCTGCCGCATACATACCGCCTACCAAGGCTCCGGCTGAGCAACCTGCAATCTCGGCAATCTCGTAGCCACGACTTTCCAACTCCTCAATCACACCGACATGCGCCAATCCTCTCGCACCGCCGCTGCTCAAAACCAATGAAACTGTTTTCTTTTTTGACATATCTTTAGTGCTGGAAAAAACTTTAATTTAGACTAAAAATTATCTGCTAAACTAAGCATTATGAGCGAATTTAAACCCTTCCACCTAGCTTTCCCTATTCGGGACATTGCCGAAACCCGCGCTTTCTATGGAGATTTACTGGGGTGTGATATCGGGCGCAGTACTGATAAGTGGATCGATTTCAACTTCTTCGGACATCAGCTATCCGCTCACATCAAACCTGAAGAACTCGCCAATGCAAAGACAAATGAAGTTGACGGAAAGAATGTTCCCGTTCGTCATTTCGGCGCAATTCTAGGTTGGGAAGAATGGCACGAACTTGCGGATAAGCTAAAATCCCACGGAATGGAGTTCGTAATCGAGCCATATATTCGATTCAAAGGCGAAGTTGGAGAGCAGGCGACGATGTTTTTCCTGGATCCTTGCGGAAATGCATTGGAGTTCAAGTCATTCCAAGATCCAACACAGATTTTTGCTAAATAAAGACTGAATTGAGAAATCATTACCTAGATACCGGAATCGGTCGGATGATCGAGATTGACGGAAAAGAATATTTCTATTTCAGCGGAACCTCCTATCTAGGGATGGCCCAAGACATGGATTTTTTGGATATTCTGGCCAATAACCTTTTCGAATATGGAGCTAACCATGGACAAAGTAGAAACAACAACATTCGGCTTCGAGTATTTGAAGAGTTTGAGGAATCCTTTTCCATTTCGGTCAATGCTGGAGGTGCAGCCGTGCTAAGTTCTGGATATTTGGCAGGAATCGCAGCATCCAAATCGTTAACTGGAGAGGCAGATGAAATTTGGATAGCCCCTGATTCGCATTCCGCTATCGTACCAGATGGCCATATGCCTTCTGCTCAATTAGATTTTTTACAATGGAAAAATGACTGTTTAGCTAATTCTGAGAAGCTTTCACCAAGGAAAATTCTCATCATAGGAAATGCCCTAAATCCTATACTTTGCGAGATTCACGACTATAGTTGGGTTAGAGAAATCGCAAATAAGCATCAGGTTTGTCAACTCATTGATGATAGTCATGCCTTTGGTACGCTAGGGTCTAGCATCTATGGTACTTATGACCAATGGGCAGACCCTCGGATTGACTTAGTGATTACAGGTTCCTTGGGCAAGGGTTTGGGTTTACCGGCAGGTATTATTTTGGGCTCTGCTCTGCAAATCCAAAAAATTAAAGCTACGCCCTTATTTGGAGGAGCATCTCCGGGTTCTCCAGCTCATTTGAGGACTTTTTTGGAAATGGAAGATCGATATTTGGAGAAAAAAGGCTGGCTTGAAGATGCCTGCGGGATCTTTGCTCAAGAAACGGCCAACATCACACAAATCAAGGGGAGCAAACTGTTTCCGGCGTTTGCTTATACGGAAGATGCCTGGGTCAGAGAATTTGAAAAAGCTGGAATTATTACTTCCTCATTTTCATATCCGACTGCCAATAGTCCGAGCGTGAATCGGATAGTAATTTCCGGGTTTCATGAACTGGATGATTTGATGTATCTCAATGGAATTATTCAAAACCTAGCAAAATGACTAGATACCTCTTCCTATTTATTTTAGCGACTCTATCTGTTTTTTCATGTTCCGAAAAGCAGAATGCGCCATTTCAATCTGATTTGGAGAATTACCCAACCTTGAAAAAGGTCTTGGAAGATTCCTCCAAATACCAAGTTCAGATCCTCTACACGCAAATCGACCGGAATGAACATGTTAATCCCTTGATGACAACTTTCCAGTTTAATTTGGATGATGAGCGCTATTTTTATCCGGCATCTACAGTGAAGTTGCCGATTGCATTATTGGCTTTGGAATGGCTGGAGGAACAAAATATAAAAGGCTTGACTGCTGAGACCATCATGTTGACCGATTCTGTTAGGCCATCTCAATTTGCGGCTTTGGTGGATAGCACGGCTGAATCAGGCATGCCGAGCATTGCTTATTACATCAAGAAAATTCTGTTGGTTTCTGACAATGATGCATTCAATCGACTTTATGAATTGCTAGGTCAGGATTTCATCAATCAGAAACTGAAGGAAAAAGGACTGACTCACACAGTGATCAATCACAGACTCAGTATGCCCATGAGTCCTGAAGAAAATCGGCAATTCAATCCCATTCGATTTGTGGATAAGTCCGGAAATGTGATTCTAGAAATTCCAGCGAGAAGTACTGAAACTGTGTATTCAAACGCCGATAAACCGATAATAGGTAAGGCATATTTCTCAGGAGATTCTTTGATCAATGAGCCTTTGAACTTTACCTTCAAGAATAAGTTTTCGATTTCAGATTTTGACGGGGTGCTGAAACGTATCGTTTTTCCTCAAGCATTCCTTGGAATCGAGCGATTTGAAATCAATGAGGAACATCGGAACCTTGTACTAAAGTACATGAGTATGTTTCCGGGGGAAAGTGATTTTCCTAGTTATCCACAGTCGGAGTACACCGATAGCTACTCCAAGTTTTACAAATTTGGACTGGATAAAAATCCAATTCCTTCCCAGTTTCGAATCTTTAATAAGACAGGTTGGGCTTATGGTCACTTGATTGACGGCAGCTATTTTGTTGATTTTGAGAATGGTGTCGAATTCTTTGTGACAGCAGTAATCTACACTAATGAAAATCAGACTTTGAATGATGATACCTACGAAACAGAAGAGATCGGCCTTCCCTTTTTCACTGAGTTGGGAGAATACTTGTTTCAAAGAGAGTTGAAGCGAAAAAAGCAGATTCCTGCGGATTTGAAAGGGATAAAGTTTGATTATTAGGGACAAAAGCTAAAGCATTTTTTTGCCACGAACCTGCCTGACGGTAGGCGGGCATGACCGATAAGGAATCGAGGTTTTTTTCGACACCCTCTGGGGTCGTTGGGAATATTTTACACATTCCTGTTCCACGGTTTTCACCCGCGGTTACGCCATGCCTGTGCGCCTGTGGCGTAGCGCACAAGTATTCAGAAGTTTGACCCCTGTCGGGTTCAGATTTTTATTATTTACCGAAAGGATTGATTAATGATGAAGAAAAACGATCCTGAAAAGATCGAACTTCTCAATAGCCCTAGGTGCAACCTAGGGAAACGAAGAATTAAATATTTACATGACAACCCCGAATGGGGTTGAACTTTCCGGAAATCCAATCCTCCTTTTCCTCTATAGGTAAATCCTCCCATTTCCTTCTTTAGTAATTTGTAAGTAGTCAGTGGAGATTTGTGAATTAACAGAACTTACTACTTACTTTTTACCACTTACAAAACCCTTAGCGCCTTCCCTACTGAAAACTGAAACTGCCTTTTTGACGCTATTCGCATTTTCTTTCCCTGAAAAGCCCAATTCTTCTATCTTTGTGCCTTGTTTTGAGCGGGATGCCCCGCGTGAGGGATAGAAGCGGCATCCCGTCTCCCCGATGACAATCGGGGAGACGGGATACAGCGGATAGCCCGACCCCGGCTTTTTCTGCCGGGGGCACGCCCAAAAGCACCTTTTCTTCAAGTTTATCATACCCACGAAATTGAAAACGTACCAGGAATTTAAGCAGGTCAACTACCCACAGATCGGGGAAGATGTCCTTCAGTATTGGAAAGAGAATCAGATCTTTGAGAAGTCGATCGCCAACAGAGAGGGTGCGGAGACTTTTACTTTTTTTGAAGGGCCGCCTTCGGCAAATGGTACGCCGGGAATTCACCACGTGATGGCACGTGCGCTGAAGGATATTTTCTGCCGCTACAAGACGCTGAGAGGTTTTCAGGTAAAGCGAAAAGGCGGATGGGATACGCATGGATTGCCTGTGGAGCTTCAAGTGGAAAAGGAATTGGGCATCACCAAAGAAGATATCGGCAAGAAAATCTCTGTCGAGGAGTACAATAAAAAGTGCCGGGAGACGGTGATGCGATTCAAGCATGAGTGGGACGATCTGACTGAGAAAATCGGCTATTGGGTGGATCTGGACGATCCGTACATCACGTTTGATTCCAATTACATCGAGAGTTTGTGGGCACTGCTTCGCAAGCTTTATGATAAAGGCCTGCTCTACAAAGGCTACACCATCCAGCCTTTCTCCCCCGCAGCGGGAACGGGATTGAGTTCGCACGAACTTAACCAACCGGGTACCTACAAGGATGTCAAAGACACCTCAATCACGGCTCAGTTTAACCTGAAAAGGGAAGAGAATACCTTCATCCTTGCTTGGACTACGACGCCTTGGACATTGCCCTCCAACTCAGCTTTGGCTATTGGAGAAAATCTGGATTATGTAAAAGTGAAAACTTTCAATCCCTACACTTACGAGGCTGGGAATGTGATTTTGGCGAAAGCCAGAATGAGTGCATACTTCAATCCAAAGGCCGCTGAACTGAAGCTGGAAGACTATCAACCGGGCGATAAATTGATCCCTTACGAAGTCATCGAGGAGTTCAAAGGCAAAACTATGCTGGGTTGGGAATATGAGCAACTGTTCCCGATAGCGGAATTGGCATTACCTCATCCTGCTTTTACCGTCATTTCCGGTGACTATGTAACCACCGAAGATGGTACTGGAATCGTGCACTTGGCCAAGGCTTTTGGTGCCGATGACTTTCGGACTTTGGTGCAGAATAATGTGCCGGGGGTATTCGTGAAGGACGAACTCGGAAATGAGATTCCTGTTGTGGACAGACAAGGTAAATTTCTTCCTGTAGTCGGAGAATACCTTTCTGAGAAGATGAAAGAACATGGAATCACCGCCCACAAAGAATATGGAGTGGATGATTTCTTTGTGAAAAATTACCCGAAGGATGATGAAACAGTCCCTGACTACAAAAACACTGACGTCATCATTTCCATCATTCTGAAAAATGAAAACAAGGCCTTCAAGGTCGAAAAATACGAACACACTTATCCGCATTGCTGGAGAACTGATATGCCGATCCTCTACTATCCGCTGGAAAGCTGGTTTATCAAAACCACAGCCTACAAGGAACGGATGGTCGAGCTCAACAAGACGATCAACTGGAAGCCTGAAGCGACCGGAACGGGTCGATTTGGCAACTGGTTGGAAAATCTAGTGGACTGGAACCTCAGCCGATCCCGTTTTTGGGGAACGCCGCTACCGATCTGGAGAACAAGTGACGGAACGGAAGAGAAATGCATCGGCTCAATTGCAGAATTGAATGCTGAAATCGAGAAGTCGGTAGCTGCCGGTTTCATGGCAAAATCTCCTTACGAAGGAAAGGAACTCGATCTCCACAGACCTTTTGTGGATGATGTAATCTTGATCTCGGACAAGGGTGAAAAGATGTTCCGAGAGACGGACCTAATCGATGTTTGGTTCGATTCAGGTGCGATGCCGTATGCGCAGTGGCACTATCCTTTCGAAAATGAGGAAATCTTCAACGCCAACTATCCTGCAGATTACATCGCCGAAGGCGTGGATCAGACACGGGGTTGGTTCTTTACGCTTCATGCGCTTGCTGTGATGCTATTTGACAGCGTAGCATTCAAAAATGTGATTGCAAACGGACTTGTCCTGGACAAAAACGGCAACAAAATGTCCAAGCGTTTGGGCAATGCAGTTGATCCATTCAAGACCTTGAAGGAATATGGACCGGATGCCTTACGCTGGTACCTGATCAGCAACGCCAATCCATGGGATAACCTGAAGTTCAACTTAGATGGCGTGGCTGAAGTGCAGCGTCGATTCTTTGGCACACTACAGAATACCTATAATTTCTTTGCACTCTACGCCAACTTGGATGCTTTCGTCTATGACAAGTCCAAGTCTGTCCCGGTCACCGATCGAGCGGAACTCGATCAGTGGATCATCTCCAAGCTTCAATCCCTCATCAAAGAGGTGGAGGATGCGATGGACAATTATGATTCGACTAAGGCGACTCGCGCGATCATGAATTTCACCGTAGATCAGCTTTCCAATTGGTATGTGCGACTGGCGAGAAAACGATTCTGGAGAGGGGATATGAATGCGGACAAGCAGGCAGCTTATGAGACGTTGTATGAAAACTTACTCAGTCTGACGCAATTGATGTCTTCATTTGCTCCATTCTATGCGGATTGGATGTACAAAAACCTCCACGAAACCAGTGAAAACGGACTTGAGTCTGTACACTTGACAGATTGGGTTTCGGTGGATCATTCCCTGATCAATACCGACCTGGAGGAAAGTATGGATTTGGCACAGACCATTTCTTCATTGGTTCACTCGTTGCGCAAAAAAGAAAAGATGAAAGTTCGTCAGCCACTTCAGCGAATCCTGATTCCGGTTTTGTCAAAGAAAACTCAAGCTCAAATCGAGCATGTGCAGGAGTTGATCAAATCAGAAGTCAATATCAAGGCTATCGAGTATTTGGATGACGCTTCCGGTATTTTAGTGAAAAACGTGAAACCTAACTTACCGCTTTTAGGTAAGAAACTGGGTCCAAAAATGCGATTTGTTGTTGCTGCTATTAATGCTTGGGGACAGGAGGAAATCGGACAAATCGAGCGAGAAGGTAAAATCGGTGTTCAAGTCGAAGGAGAACCTATCGAGCTTTCTTTGGAGGAGGTATTGATTACCTCACAGGATATTCCGGGCTGGTCTGTAGCTTCTGATCAAGGTGTTACTGTTGCACTGGATGTGACATTGACCGATGAATTGAAGCAAGAAGGCGTGGCCCGTGATTTAGTCAATCGCATCCAAAATCTCCGCAAGGAAATGGGATTGGAAGTGCAGGATAAAATCAGGATTATTGTGTCCGAGGAGAAGGACTTGGTGAAAGCTTCAGTTTCTTCTTTCGGAGAATATATTCAATCCGAAACTCAGGCTGTAACCTTAAATCTAGGCCATGTAACCGATGGAACAGTGTTGGATATGGATGACTTTGAATTGGCTGTAAAAGTAGAAAAGGCTTAAGCCTGTATCACAGATGAACAACTACGTAAAATATTTCGGGATCGCATTTCTGGTGATCGCCATCGATCAGATTGTCAAAATGCTAGTTCATTTTGAGATGGATTTTGGTACTCCGGGTCAGATTCCGATTTTTGGCGACTGGTTTAAGCTGCATTACACCACCAATCCAGGCATGGCCTTCGGGATGGAACTCGGCTCGGAATACGGTAAAATGATTCTGACTTCATTTCGTTTGGTAGCCATGGTCGGCATAGGCTACTATTTATATTATATCATTGAAAAGAAAAATCATCCAGTTTATATACTCTGCATTGCTATGATTCTGGGTGGAGCGATCGGTAATTTAGTAGATTCTGTTTTTTACGGAGTATGGCTAAATAATGCTCCGTACAATGCTCCGACGCCTTGGTTTCATGGGCAAGTGGTCGATATGTTTTATTTTGATATTTGGGAAGGATATATTCCAGAATGGGTCCCGCTTTGGGGCGGAAGTTATACGGCATTATGGCCAATATTCAATATCGCAGATGCATCTATATTCATCGGAGTAGCTATAATTTTAATTTATCAAAACAGATTTTTCCCCGACAAAAAGGAAGAACCCATCACTGAAGAGACCGAATCACTTTCCTGATTTTCAATAAAAAACTGATTCCTGGCCCGAAAATTCAAATTTTCGGGCTTTTTGCGTTTATTTTTCAAATATTATGGAGTTTTTTCAAAATGGAAGCACTTTTTCAGTAATTTCCATTTTGCATGTACAATACCCAATCTTAAAATAATTAAATATAGTTATCAGAATATTTCTCTATAGCTATATAGCGTATATATAACAGACGATGATAGTTAATTCTGATCAACCATTCCAAATAGTATATTCTATTTTCAGTCATGAATTTCTGGGGTTACTTTTTGAATCATTTGCAGTCCAATTGGATGATAAAGGAAGACTTTCTTTAGCTAATCAAAATATCAGTTCTGCAAATGCAGCTGAGTTTGATTCTGGTATGGATGAGTCAGATTATGAGCTGATCAAGTTAATGGATTCCATGCAGCCAGAGGTAGTGGTCAAACCCTACATGAAAAAAAACAATCTGAAGCCTAAGGATTTTTTAGCCAAGATTTACGATCCAAAAACAGCTGACCCCTCAATACAGGAACTTCTCGCCAAAAATCTGGAAATCAAGAGAGCCAAAATTCTTCCCTTACTCATCGGCAAGAGGCTTTTTGAAATGGGATCTGATAACAATCCTATCTGGAAGGAAATTACGGTCAATGCAGAACGAGCTACAGTTATTTTTCACTTTGATAAGGGTGAGTATAATACTCAATATTATCCTGTAGTGAAGTTCAGGGGAAAAAAGCTCGAGTGGCAACATAAAAACGGCTATCTGATTTGTAAAGATCCGGCTTGGCTGATTGTTGAACAGCAACTTTATCACTTCGAAAAGGGAATCGATGGCAAAAAGCTTCAGGCATTTCTGAATAAAAGCCGCATCATGATCGAGCGGCGATTTGAACTCGAATACTATCGGAAATTTGTCACGAACCTGATTACTCAGTTTGAAGTAATAGGCACCGGATTTCAAATTAATACCGAACAGGGCACTCCACAAGGTTTACTCGCCTTCAGTGAACTACCCGGAGGTGCCAAGGAAAATCTTTTTGGAGAAGAACTAGAGCACTTAAATGAAGATATTATTGTCTTTGAATTACGCTTTAAATACGGTGAATATGACTTTGGTATTTTATCCAAAGACGGTGAAAATAACGGAAATTCCTGTCGATTTGAGGAAAAGGATGGAGAGTTTACTTTTTGGAAAACGGTCCGTACACCTCAGGTAGAGAAGAAATTTGAGACCATTCTGAAGAAGGTAAAAATGGTCTTTACTAACGGGAAGTTTGCCTTGCCAAAAACTCAAGCCTTTGAATGGCTAGGAACCAATGAAGACTATCTCGAAGAACACAAAATCAAAGTCATACAGCGAAGTAATCTAAACGGTAAAACATTCCATGTTGGCAAAGCTCAAATCACCATAGAAGTCAATGAGAACATTGACTGGTTTGATGTCAAAGCATTGATCAAATTCGGAATTTATCTGGTGCCATTTGCAAAAATCCGGAAACTGATCATTCAGGGGAAATCCGAATTTGAGCTTCCAAATGGTGAGGTAGCAGTAATCCCCGCCTCTTGGTTTGTCAACTATTCCGAACTTTTCAATTTTATCGAAGAGCGCTCTTCAGAGGAACTCGTCCTTCGAAAGCATCACTTAGCATTTGCCCGAGAACTTCAAAATGGCGAATTAATCAGGTTGAATCTCAGCTTGAAGCTAGAGCGTCTGAGAAATTTTGATGCAATTGATGATTACCAGTTACCTGAAAGTTTTGAGGGAACTTTGAGACCTTATCAACATTCAGGTTACAATTGGCTTCGATTCCTCAATGATTACCAGTTTGGTGGTTGCCTTGCCGATGACATGGGACTCGGAAAAACGGTACAGACCCTGGCGCTTTTGGCACATGAGCGAGAGGAAAATCCTGGGTTTGCTTCGCTATTAGTGATGCCTACCTCCCTGATATACAACTGGGAATTGGAAGCCAAAAAATTCACACCTGAACTGAAAATTCTAGTCTATTCAGGAACCTCAAGAATAAAAGATCCCTGGAAGTTTCGAGGTTACGATATCGTCTTGACTTCTTATGGACTTGTACGACTTGATATAGATATCCTGAAAGATTTCTACTTCAACTATGTAATTTTGGATGAATCACAAGCCATCAAAAATCCAACGTCAAACATTGCAGTAGCGGTAAATAAGCTGAAAAGCAAACGCAGGTTGATCCTGACTGGTACGCCAGTCGAAAATGGCACAATGGATCTGTGGTCTCAAATGAACTTTGTAAATCCCGGACTCCTTGGCAATCAGAATTTATTCAAAAAGCAATATCTGATTCCGATTGAAAAACAAAACGATAAGGCGAAGGCGGTCAGGCTGAATGCCATGATCAAACCATTTATCCTTCGGAGACTGAAATCTCAAGTGGCTAAAGACCTACCGGAAAAGCTCACCAACGTGAAGTATTCGGATATGACTGCCGAGCAAGAGAAAGTCTATGAAGAGGTTAAAACCTACTATCGAGAAAAAATTATTGGGGAATTGGATGGTATGGGTCGCGGCTCGCAGCAGTTTACTTTGCTTCGTGGCTTAACTCAATTGCGACAAATCGCTAACCACCCAAAACTGGTTCGTGAAAACTATGAAGGAGAATCTGGCAAATTGGAAGACATCACTTACATGCTGAAGGAAACAATTTCTGAGGATCACAAAGTGCTTGTTTTTAGTCAGTTTGTGAGGCACCTGACCATCGTAAGGAAATATCTGGACGAACAAGGCATTCGTTATGCCTACCTCGATGGATCTACAAAAGACCGCCAAAAACAAGTCGAGAATTTCCAGGAAAATCCCGACATCAAAGTGTTTTTGATATCGCTAAAAGCTGGTGGAGTCGGACTTAACCTGACCAAAGCTGAATATGTCTTTTTACTGGATCCTTGGTGGAATCCTGCTGTGGAAGCACAGGCAATCGACCGTGCTCACCGGATTGGACAGGAAAACAAGGTTATCATCTACAAATTCATCACCCGAGGATCTGTCGAGGAAAAGATCATGGCCCTCCAGGATAGAAAGCTCGCACTCGCAGGTGAACTGATCAGCAATGAGGAAAGCTTCATGAAAAGCTTGGACAATGATGACATTCGGACGCTATTAGATTGAAAGATTTTAAGATTGGAAAATTAGAAGATTAGGGATTAAATGATTGTTTAATTTGCATTGTACGCACTATCAGCGGTTGTTGAATTTCATTTTGGTTACACCTCGACTTCGCTCGGTGACCAGTTTTCTTGTAATTTAGGGGGTAGAAGGAAAGGCGGCTGGCCGCCTTTCTTTCTACCCCTCGTTTAAATTATCAAATCCGGTGGCCGAGCGAAGTCGAGGCCGAAATGATTCTGGGTTAGTGGAAAATTAAATCCCACTAATCTTTATCATTTTGATTTTCAACTCTCTACCCAGACTTGACAATTCTTAACCATTTTTTATCGCAAGTTCTTAGCTTTTGATGTGGATATTTTTCTAATTTAATTCTAAAGAGTACCACTACAATTTTCCTGCGCATGCCTAGAGCCAAGTCCGATAAAGATCGGAAAATCTTTGTGCTGGACACATCCGTGATCCTATACGCACACAACTCCATCATGAATTTTGCTGAGCATAATGTGGTGATTCCTATCACCGTGCTGGAGGAACTCGATCAGTTCAAAAAAGGGAACGACACCAAAAACTTTGAAGCCCGGGAATTTATCCGACTGCTGGACAAACTGTCCAAAGATCAGCGGATCGATGAATGGGCTCCTTTAAATGGGAAGACCAGAGGGGACTTTAAGGTGATGATGTATCATCCTGAGAATGAGAAAAATGCCAATGTGATTTTTGGAGAGGACAAAAACGACCACAAAATTCTAAATGTCGCACTTCATCTTCAGGAAAAAGAAAAAACCCGAAAGGTAATTCTTGTCTCCAAAGACATCAACCTCCGACTGAAGGCAAAATCGCTCAATATCCAAGCTGAAGACTACGAAACGGGTAAAATCAAAAACATCACCGAGCTCGAGAACACCGGGAAGTATGTGATGGAGAATGTCGATCCGGATGCAATCAATAAATTGTATGAACAAGGATTCATTGAGGCGAAAACGATACTAGGCACTCGGAAGCGAAAGTCAAACGCATATTATATCCTCAAAAGCGATAAAAACTCAGTTTTGGCATTCTTCAATTCGGATGAGAATGTACTTGAGCGAGTAGACAAGCGATTGGCTTACAATATCAAGCCGAAGAACGCCGAGCAGACTTTTGCCCTGCATGCGATCATGAATCCTGACATCAAGCTGGTTTCGATTCAGGGTGTGGCTGGAACGGGAAAAACCCTTCTTGCCCTTGCAGGTGCTTTGGAACAGCGACGGGAATACAAGCAAATCTTCCTAGCCCGGCCAATTGTCCCACTTTCAAATAAAGACATCGGTTACCTACCGGGTGATATCAAGTCCAAGCTAAACCCCTACATGGAACCGCTATGGGACAACTTGAAGTTTATCCAAAACCAATACAAAGAGACTGACAAAGAATTCCAGAAAATCACTGAATTGGTCAATCAGGAAAAGTTGGTAATTCAGCCTTTGGCTTACATCCGTGGACGTTCGCTTTCCAATATCTTCTTTATCGTGGATGAAGCGCAAAACCTAACTCCGCATGAGATTAAAACGATTATCTCAAGAGCTGGAGAAAATACGAAGATCATCTTCACCGGAGATGTCTTCCAGATCGATACCCCATATTTAGATTCGCAGTCAAATGGTTTGTCCTACCTGATCGACCGAGTGAAAGACCATCCGCTCTATGCACATATCAAGCTGGAGAAAGGCGAGCGATCTGAGCTGGCTAACCTGGCGAATGAGTTGTTGTAAGATTTAGGTAAAATTTGCCAATAAAAAAGCTGTGAGATATTTCACAGCTTTTTTGTTTTTGTCACTTTCAACGGTTACCGCTCTACCCTGATTTGCTTACGGATCAGTCCATCTTTGTTTTCGATGTGTAGGTAGTAGAATCCGTTTTTGAGTTGGCTAAGATCTATTTTAATGGAAGGATTTTTGGTCGTTTCGGTTAAGATTATGCCTCCAACAGCATTATAGAGACTTACTTGATAAGGATCAATAACTTCAGACAATACAAACCCTTCAGCGTCCATCCATTCTAGGGTCAATTCATTAGATACTGGATTAGGATACATTCTTGGGCATGGATCACAGGAACCTGATGGTGTTACATACAAAAGCGAAGCTCCGCCTGTCCCACAAGGATTTACTCCCATCGCTTGAACATATCCCTGCGAATCTCCAACATTGGCGGTTATCAAAATATCATTTTGACCGGAATAGAATGACCAAGGCTGAGAACATCCTACACAGTAGGGAAGACTCCAAGTCATGGATGTCGCTCCAGATGGTAGATTATTGATATAATATGGCGTTAGACTACCCGGTCCAGGTGATGTATTTCCGGTAATTGGGCCTGGGGGCGCAGGAGCCTGAACCCATATCATTTTACTAAATTGAACTACTCCACATGATCGAGTAATTGTAAAAGTCAATTTTGCTTGGCCTCTTGTATTTGGATGATAAGGAGTAAGTGTCACTGACGTACCTGTACCGGATGTAGTACCCGAAAAAAGATTTGTCGGACTTGCAGTCCAAGAGATAGAACTTCCAGAAGGCGGGCTATTCAGTGTGTAGCTACTTGTCGAGCATAGATAACTTGTTCCAGAAATAGAACTATCTAAGCAATTACATAAGCAACTTGCATTCGCCACCGAATTCCGAATCACATTTCCAGGCTGAGTACCAAATCCCTTCGTAAAATTTACTCCCACACCCGGGATTTGATTACAGTAGCTCATAATTGTACCACCTCCTGATGGATGCCCTGGATTCCAGCAGGTCGTATTTACACATCCATCAATTGCAGTATTATTTCCGTTCCAAATACAAGCATGTGTATGCTGTGAGCCTAATAAATGCCCAAACTCGTGGGTCATTACCTTCACAGGTCTGCTATAGACTGGAATATTATTGAAAGTAGGGGTAATCTGAGCCACAGAAAGTTTTTTCCTTACTGACACATTACACAAGCCATCTCTTCCAGCGGCTATGCCCCCATTAACATTTCGAAAAGTTAATAATTGACCAAGGTCACCTTCAAAACTTGTTCTTGTATCCTTAAATTAATTAAGGAGGTCAAGCGTATTGGTTTCAGTATAAGGGTCAGTAGTATTCCACACAAAAATCTGGGAAATATAAGTACCGATATTTTCATTCTGATACAAGATCGCCACTTGGTTATATAAGGAGGTGACAAAAAGCTCAAGATTCTGTACACTGCCTTTATTTTGAAAAATATCAAACTCAGTTTCAAAATAGAACCTTACACATTTATCAGATGAGTTTATAGCTAATTTACTTTCTTGTGAAAGTACTTTAGGATCATAACTTTTGATTTGACTATCTGCCACATCATTTTCAAACTGCATGGGATTTGAAAAATCCATGACAGCAATATCATTTTCATTAAAAAACACAAACTTCTCCTCATTGGAAATAGAAGCAAAATTAAAATTTCCTTCTTCAGTTGCCACTAGACCAATTACTTCATCTTCAGAAAAGGTAAATGCAGCCAAACTTAATTCCTTATCTTTTACAACCCCTCTATAATGCTTTATATTCTGATTAGCACCAATTTTCTTTCCATCACTAGTAACGATATTGTAATTATAAAATGCACTAGGAACATGGAAAAGTTCAAGTGATATATCGCCTTTATTGGAAGGAATGTTTATCGAAATAGCTTCACCTAACCTTGAAAATAAAGACTTATCATAAGTGTAAAATGAGATATTACTCTCATCATTTGCATTACGCAATAATTTATAGTCTGGATCTGTTGATCTAAATATATTATTTACATCAACAAATTCAGTCCCAAGTATTTTTTGCTCGTTAACCTTATTCAATATAAGATTTTCCTGAGAAAAAGTATTGAAAGCATATAACGCTATCAAGAAAGTAATACTATATTTCGTGTTCATTTTCGTGATTTTAAAAATTGTTAATCTAAAACTTCAGCCACTCTATAAAAAATAAGTATTTCCCCATCCACATACGTACTATTTAATACCATTTTATCCTTTTCCACTAAGCATGGATGATCGAAGTTGCTTAATCGCAAAGTGGAGTTACCAAAATCAGCTAATTTTTCCCCATAATTAAAATCATATGTTAAATTTGAAAACATTGGCATCTCGGGATTGAAACCTTTTACTACAAAATTTCCATTTTCTAGAAAGGTATAAGCAATGTTATCACATGAAAAGTCTTGAGTAGTTTCTTTTCCTGTCTCCAAAACCAGAAATCTTCTACTTACCAATTGCCAGGTTCCAAGTACACTTTTGGGGTCACCATTGGTCTTATCAATAGGACAATTGGGCTTTTCATCCTCTGAGCATCCAAGGACAAGGATTAGGCAAAGAGGTAAAAAGTACTTTAAGGTGACTTTTTTTCTTAATAGATTCATTTCATTATTAGTCAAGTTTTTAAAAAAAGTTGGTGATCCCAACATCATTCAGTAGCTGCAAAAATCCAATTCCGGGTAAAAAAGCATCCCAAGAATTGAAACCATAGGCTGGAGCTATCAAAATTAGATCCTTATCTGAGTGCCTAGCATGATAAATCGATGTTAACTAAATAAATAGAAACTAAATTTCAAATTAAGTTTACGATTATTTCTTTGGTTTTTACTTTTGAATGTCTAAAATGTCACAAAAACAACTGTTTTTCTATACTCCCTGATGATATCTTTTGAATAGAATTCCATAAGAGCTCAGCTTTAGAAAAAATGCTAGCGGAAAATCAAGAAAACGTAACACCAAGATCATCTTCACGGGTGACGTCTTTCAGATCGATACACCTTATTTGGATTCGCAGTCCAATGGATTATCCTACCTGATCGATCGGGTAAAAGACCATCCGCTCTATGCACATATCAAGCTGGAGAAAGGCGAGCGATCTGAGCTGGCTAACCTGGCGAATGAGTTGTTGTAAAGTTTGAAATTGATTAGATCACAATATCGGCACAGGTCTTTGGGCTTGTGCTTTTTTTTATGCCTTCGAGGATTTTAGCAAGCTCGAAATCCCGAAAAAAGACAGATAAAATTTGAATACTCCATAATTAGTATATACTTTAGGTACTACTCAAGAAATTATGAAGACACTCTCGCTTAAACTAAAGGAAACTATCTTGGAAGAAACCGAAGAAATTCTTCGGGAAAAGCAAATTCCAAGAAATCGATATATCAACGATGCCTTAGATTTTTATAACCGCTACCAAAAGCGGAAAAAGCTGGCCAATGCTTTCAGCAAGGCATCTTTACTGGTGCGAGAATCCTCAATAGAAGTCAATAGTGAATTTGATCGGCTGATAGATGAAGGTGCAATATGACATTTGGCTGGTTAACCTAAATCCATCACGAGGAACGGAGTCGGGCAAGATTCGTCCCGCTGTAGTCATTCAGACAAACTTGCTAAACCAGGTAACTCATCCATCAACCTTGATTTGTCCAATCACCTCCCAACTTTCTTCCGAGGAAAACATTCTACGTGTTCGGGTCGATACCTCAACTACTGGTTTGGATCAAGAATCTGAGATTTTAGTGGATCAAATCAGAGCTTTGGACAATCAGCGATTCATTGAAAAGTTAGGAAGGCTCTCGCCATCAAAATCACTTGAACTTCATCAAAAACTACAAGCGATCCTGGACTTTTGAAAAATTAGATCCGTATCTGCGCGCTAAGCATTATGTTCTGATTTGATTATATTTGACCATTATGAAATCGAGCCTGCCTGAGGCAGACAGGCATGACCCAAAGCGACACACAGAGGGATGATTAATGCATGCGAGATTCCACCTGCCTGCCGGCAGGCAGGTATGGCCTTTAAAAATCAAATTATAACCATATGAAGTTAGATAGTCATCAAATCAAGCAAATCAAGCAATATTTCAAAGACAAACCTGTCTTGAAAGCTTATTTATTTGGCTCTTTCAGCCGAGAACAAGCTTCTGCTGATAGCGATATTGACATCTTAGTCGAATTAGATTATTCTCAAAAAATCGGCTTAAAATTTTTCCGGATGCAAAACGAGCTCGAAGGGATTTTGGATCACAAAGTGGATCTAGTTTCCAATGGAGCACTCTCTCCACTCATCAAGCCTCAGGTAGTTCGCGATAGAAAGCTCCTTTATGAAAAATAAGCTTGGAGATGAACAGCGGCTTCGACATATTTTAAATGCGATTGGAGAAATCGAATCCTACACACTCGGAATTCAACTAGAAGACTTTCTTCAAAACTCAATGATGAGGTTCGCTTCTATAAAACAATTGGAAATTATCGGTGAAGCTTGCAATCACCTTTCCAAGGAAATCAAACAACAAAGTCCGGCTGTTCAGTGGGATGAAATTATTGGAATGAGACATGTTTTCGTTCACGAATATTTCGGCATAGACAACATTTTGCTTTGGGAGATCATCACCCAAGATCTACAGGATTTCAAAAAATCAGTAATTCCCCTCCTTGGAAATTTCTAGCTTGTCATAAGCTTTACGCTTTGCACTTTTTGGCTTGTCAGCTGACCAAAAACCATATTTCATTCAGTATTTTGTCCGCCACTGGGGGATAACCGTACGAAACCGAACATCATTTTTCTACAAAAGTGCCTTTGAAGCTTTTTTTAGGCCTTTTTAAAGTTTGGTCGCCTTTTGGCATAATGTGGTATACGAAAACAAACCAACATATTATTACTGCCATGACTACTGCAATCTTTTCTCAAAAAAACGTCTGTGCGGCACTGGGACTTGCAATGGCAATTACCATTGTTATCAAAGCGAAAACTGAAACTAGCCTTGCACAGCAAACTGCCCGATTTGAAACTACTAAACCAACTCCACAGATCGGATTTGCAACTACAACAGGTCCTGAAGCACTTCAGGTAAACATCTACAAAACAGAAAAGTCCCAGAGTTCTGAGACTTGTTAAACCCGGAATTATGCATTAGGATCCGTAGTGAGAGCTAAAAATGCAAGAAAATCAAGGATTTAACGAATGAGGCATAGCACCGCTACGGTGAATGAGTTAAATGCAGCGTAGCGATTGATTTTAAAGCATTTTTAGCTCGGAATAGGAAACCTAATGCATATTTCGGGTTAAAGACAATTATCCGTAAGGGTTAATTTGGTTGATTGTTTGGTTAATCTAAAGAGGCGGATCATGTCCGCCTCTTTTTTATTTCTAATAACTTAAAATTTCCCGCTGATCACCGCTGATAAATTCGCTGATTCACACGGATTAAGTTTCTGACTACATCTTCTTGATCCGCTATTTCATCCTACGGAGTGGGACTTATTTCAATTGTATTTCGCTTTCAGCGTATCTCATTTCAGTATTTCGCCAAAGGCATATCTCTATTATATCTCGCTTTAGCCTATCTCCCTTAACTCAACTTTCAGTAATCGTATTCAATTTCGCCAAAAAGCTATTGTAATACTGCCTTCCAACCTGAATGATTCCTCCCTGAAGCAGGGTGATTTCTTTGGTGTTAAAGCTTTCGATCTGTCCGAGGTGAACGATGTAGGACTTTTGAACTCTTAAAAACAGATTAGAAGGAAGGATATCTTCGATTTCCTTCATCGACTTTCGAATGCTGTAGTCTCTGTTTTTGGTGAAAATCGTCACCATGTTTCCATTGGCTTCAATATAAAAAATGTCATCATATTGAACGCGCTCGAAGGCATTGTCCGCTTTAATAAAGACTGCATCGTTTACTAAATACGGACTTTCGTTTGCATTTTTAACGACCGCAGCTTCAGGTGCGGGTTTTGTCCGTTTGTTGTAAAGTACGATTTCGACAATCGCATGAATATCGTTTGTATTAAATGGCTTCACGATAAACCCGGCAGGTGCGATTCGCTTCGCCCGCTCAATAATGGTCGGGTCACTATAGGAAGTCACAAACACTAAGGGAGCATCTACCATTTGCTTGATGATTTCTCCAAGTTCAATACCATCCTTATCGCCTTTCAATTTGATATCCATAAATATCAAATCCGGCCGGTATTTCTTAATTATCTTAATACACTGATTCGCAGAATTGGCAATGTCAATGTTGATATAGCCTAGGAGCTCAAGTATTTCCTGAATATTTTCTGCGATACTTAAGTCGTCTTCAACTATTAGGATGCGTTCTTCTTTCATAAGCTGGTCAAGTGTAATGAGTTATGGCAACAATAATGGGTGAAACTATATCAAGGGGAGAATTATAACCCTAATGTCAAAATTTTCTTCGGAAAATCAAATGCTTTTTTATGCATACGAAAACATTATAAGCTCATCATCTCCTTGAACCGAGCTGCTTGTCTTCGGCTTACCTCTATTCTGTCTCCACCTTTGAGTGTGACTACTAGGCCACCGTTGAACCAAGGTTCTATCGCTTCTACCCATCCAAGATTAATAATGTGCTTTCGGCTGGCTCGAAAAAACGACTTTTCATCCAAGCGCTCATCCAAAGCATTCAGCGATTTATGAATCATCGGCTTGAAGTTGTCAAAGTATACTTTGATGTAATTGCCATCTGATTCGAATAGTCTTACATTGGATAATCTCACAAACCAGCATCGATCCCCGTCTTTGACAAAAACCTGATCTTCCAGCGTCAATTTTTTCTGGTTTACAAAAGAACCTTCCTCATCACGCTTAGCTCCCCCTTCGATTTTACCCAATAATTTATTGATTGCATCTTCGAGTCGTTTTGGTTCGATTGGCTTGAGTAGGTAATCGAGCGCATTCACTTGGAATGCCTTTAGTGCATATTCATCGTATGCAGTGGTGAAGATGACATGAGGTACATAATCCAGTTCTTCGAGTAGATCAAAACCAGTTTTCTCTGGCATTTGAATATCCAGAAAAATCACATCGGGTTGGAGTTGCTCTATTTTCTCTTTGGCATCATCTACATTCACAGCTTCACCTACCACTTCTACCGTCTCCAGCTGATTGAGCAGGGTGATCAGTTCTTTACGAGCAAGTCTCTCGTCATCGATTACAATGGCTCTCATAGTTATTGAGTTTGTTATTCTAAAGTAACTCTTTGTTTTGGTATTTTAATTTCGGTGATCACGAATTGACTTCCTGAATTGAAAATCCGGAAACTGGCCTGATTACCATATAATAATTTCAATCGTTGCCGGGTATTTTCTATCCCATGTCCTCCTGCATCCTTTTTGGATCTGGATGTATTTGGATTGAGATATCCACTATTTTTCACTTGAATATAAAGCTCTTCCTGTAAGCCTTCTCTGCATTTAATCTCTATCAGACCTCCCTTTACCAAGTTGGAGATCCCATGTTTGATCCCGTTTTCCACGATAGTCTGCAGCATCATGGGTGGAATTTTATAGCTGTAGGCTTCGTCCTCTATTTGATAGACCACTTCTAAGCGCTCTTCAAAACGGATGGATTCAAGCGCAAGATAATCCTTAACTGTAGACAATTCATCTGCAAAGTCAATTACCTGCTTTTTGTCCATCATCAGGGAAAACCGTAGCATGTTTGAAACCCTGGTAATAGCGGATTTGGCTTTTTCAGGGTCTTCATCCACCAAAGCGCGAACAGAATTCAAGGCATTGAAGATGAAATGAGGGTTAAGCTGGCTTTTCAGGTGGTTAAGTCTAATTTCATTGATTTTTGCTTCGTATTTCAGGCTGCTGTTATAATTATCAAGGAAATGGAATAAAAAGTAAAGCAAAAACCAAAATGCGTAATACAAGAAATTTACAAATAGCGTGACCGCTATGATTACCGATCTGAAATCCTGGTCGGGGTTCAGTGTGCCAAAAGCCAGGTTGATCAGGATCTGAGCTATAAAATTTAAAATCGAAAGACCAAGCAGGGCAAGTATAGTCTGCAACAGGAGCCTTAAGATACCCATCTTAAACCAACCGTAGGTTTTGACTATATGTCTAAATCCATGAGTAGAAAGCAAAAAACACATGGCCCAAGCCACGAAAGCCCAACTTTGCTTGGGCGTAATTCCCTCTGAAAGGGTGGCAAAAATGATATTCACTAAGGCAAAGGCTCCCCAACCTAGTAGCTGCAATATCCAATAAAGCCTAACCCTGTTCATACTAGGCTCAAAGTTAGAAATGGAGGAGGATTGCAAGCTCTTAATTTGATAGAAGGACAAGACACCTGATTTTGGTGTCAATTTCAGCGTTTTAGTTCAGCTTTCAAAAATCTACCCGTGTGACTTTTGGGATGTGCAGCCACTTCTTCAGGTGTTCCTTGGACTACGATTGTACCTCCTTTATTTCCACCTTCCATTCCCAAGTCAATCACCCGATCTGCCACTTTGATCACATCAAGGTTATGTTCGATAATCAAAACGGTATTTCCCTTATCCACGAGTTTTTGTAACACCCCCATCAACAAATCAATGTCCTGAAAATGCAATCCGGTGGTTGGTTCATCCAGAATATAAAAGGTCTTACCTGTATCTTTTTTGGAAAGTTCAGTTGCCAACTTCACCCGCTGAGCTTCACCCCCAGAAAGTGTCGTGGCATGCTGTCCCAAGGTGATATAGCCTAGACCAACTTCACTAAGCGTTTTAATTCTTCGCAGAATTTTTGGTTGAAATTCGAAAAAATCAACCGCCTGCTCCACGGTCATATCCAGAACATCAGAGATCGACTTTCCTTTAAATCGGACTTCCAAAGTTTCTCGATTGTATCGCTTGCCTTTGCAGGTTTCGCATGGAATATGAACGTCAGGAAGAAAGTCCATCTCGATCAGTTTCATTCCCGCCCCTTCGCAATCCTCACATCTTCCTCCTTTAACATTGAAGGAAAAACGACCGGGTTTGTAGCCTCTGATTTTTGACTCCGGCAAATCAGTAAATAATGCCCTAATGTCCGAGAAAACTCCAGTATACGTCGCCGGGTTGGATCTTGGCGTCCGACCGATTGGAGATTGGTCTACTTCGATCACTTTATCCAATTCTTTGAGCCCTTCGATGCTTTTGAAAGGCATCGGATCTTTTTTGGAGTTATAAAACTCCCGATTCAAAATCGGATAGAGGGTTTCATGTATCAGTGTGCTTTTACCACTTCCGGACACGCCGGTGATCAGGATCAAGGTACCCAAAGGAAGCACCAACGTGATATTTTTCAGATTATTTCCGGTAGCCCCTTTTAGAATTAAACTTGTGCCATTTCCTTTTCTACGCTGTTTTGGAATCGGCAAGCCAATTTTTCCGCTTAGATATTGAGAAGTCACAGAGCCGTTAGTGAAGATATCTTTTGGGTGACCAGCAGCTACTACATGACCTCCATGCCGACCAGCCCCAGGACCCATGTCCAGGACAAAGTCGGAAGCCAGCATCATGTCTTTGTCATGCTCGACAACCAAGACAGAATTACCCAAATCCCGAAGACTCTGAAGTGCTTTTATCAGTTTTTCATTGTCCCGCTGATGCAGTCCAATGCTTGGTTCATCCAAAATATAAAGCACTCCAACCAACTGTGTTCCGATCTGAGTGGCCAGTCGAATCCGCTGGGCTTCACCTCCGGATAGCGTCCTCAAAGGACGATTGAGGGATAGGTAACTCAATCCGATATCTAGCAAAAAGCCTATCCGCTTTCGAATCTCCTTCAGTACTTCGGCACCGATGATATTTTGCTTTTCGGTAATTCGGCTTTCCAATCCTTCAAACCATTCGGCAAGGCCTTGGATATCCATCATTGCCAATTCACCGATGTGCTTTCCATCGATTCTATAGTACAGTGCTTCTTTTTTTAGTCGATAGCCTTCACAGTCAGGACAAGTCTTAGTCACGGTAAATTCTGAAACCCAATCCTGGATTTTGTCCGAACTTCCTTCCTGATATTTCTGGAGAAAGTTCACAATACCTTCGAATGTGGTATTCCACTTCGTACCTGGATATTTCACCGAATCGACTGCGACTTCGACTTTGTCACCAAAAAGTAAAACCTCCACCACGTGATCAGGAAGATCCTTGATTGGCGTGCTCATGCTGCATTTGTAATGCTTGAGTATGGCCTCGATTTTCTTGAAAATCCAGATATCTCGATATTCTCCTAAAGGAGCTATACCACCTCTGGTGATACTTAGTGAAGTGTCTGGTATAATGCTTTCCCGGGTGATTTCCTCAATAATTCCTAAACCATTGCAGGTAGGACAAGCGCCATAAGGAGAGTTGAATGAAAATGCATTCGGTGCAGGTTCATCGTAGGATAGGCCTGTCTCCGGATCCATCAGATACTTGGAGAAATGATGAACTTCTCCATTCTCCTGTCGGATCATGATCACGCCTTTACCATGCTGAAGACCTGATTTAAGGGATTGTGTGATGCGGAATCGGTCGGATTCATCAGCCACGATGCGATCAATGACGATTTCAATGTCATGGATTTTGTAACGATCCACCTGCATTTTGGGCACGATATCCATCACCACACCATCTACTCGGACTTTGGAAAAACCCATTTTCCGTATTTGCTCAAAAAGTTCGCGGTAATGTCCTTTCCTACCCTTGACCACTGGCGCAAGTACATAGAGTTTTTTCTCCGAAAAATTTGAAAATAATTGATCAATGATCTGATCTTCAGTCTGACGGATCATCCGCTTTCCTGTTAGGTAAGAATAAGCTTCACCAGCTCTGGCATAAAGTAATCGCATGAAATCATAGATTTCAGTTACGGTGCCAACGGTAGATCGGGGGTTTTTGGAAGTAGTCTTTTGCTCTATGGCAATCACCGGAGAAAGTCCGTTGATCTTGTCCACATCAGGACGCTCCATTCCACCCAAAAAAGATCTGGCGTAAGCCGAAAAACTCTCCATGTAGCGACGCTGTCCCTCTGCATAGATCGTGTCAAAAGCCAAGGAACTTTTTCCACTTCCACTTAGACCCGTTACGACCACCAATTTATTGCGAGGGATCTTTACATCTATGTTTTTGAGGTTATGCTCTCGGGCACCAAAAATTTCAATATATTCTTCCTGTGAAGCAGGGGATTGACTCATGAAAGTGCGGAATTATTAATCGGCGAAGGTACAATTTTTTGAGGGGAAGAGTGATGCTCAGCCCACAGATTGTAACCTGAAATAGGCGGACTTGGTTCTCGCAAATTTATAATTCGAAAGGCTGCGAAATCGAAGGGCTTGGCTTGGAAAACCAAACCGGTCCAGTTGCTGTCATGTAGACACAATCTTCATGTCTTACTCCAAATTCTCCGACGATGGAAATGTTGGGTTCGATACTGAAACACATTCCAGGTTCCAAGATCTGCTTATTCCCCCGGACGGCATTTCCCCATTCGTGTCCATCCATACCGATACCATGTCCTGTACGGTGAGGCAATCCCGGTAATTTGTAGTCCGGCCCAAAACCTGCGTCAGTAATTACTTTTCGCGAAGCGGCATCGACATCTCCGAGTGTTGCGCCGATTTGAGCGGCTTTAAATCCCGCAGCTTGAGCTTCTTTTTCGAGGTTCCAGATGTCGAGTTGCCTTGGAGTAGGTTCAGCTCCAAAGACGATCGTACGGCTGATATCGGAATTGTATCCTTCGATCGTACATCCACAGTCAACCAATACGACATCGCCTTTTTTCAAAATCTGAGGTTTGGAGGTGCCATGAGGATACGCTGATGCCTCCGCAAAATTTGCCAAAGCAAAGGCATGTCTGCCTCCCATTTTTTGATGAGCCTGCGCTACTGCCGAAGAAAATGCTGAAGGACTTACTCCTTCTTTGAGTGCGGCAAAACCCAAAGTCATCGCCTCAATAGTAATGTTTGTTGCTTGCTGCATCAATGCAATTTCTGCTGGTGATTTAATGATTCGGCAAGGAATAACTATCGGATCCCCACTCACTAATTCAAAATTAGTAGCGACCTGTCGTAAACCGTCTGCAATAAAAAAGCGAACCCGTTCCTCAATTCCGATTTTGCCGGAAGTGGCTCCTGAGTCCAAGACTGCCTTTTTGATTTGTTCGTATGGACTTTCATCCTCTTCCCAAGGGTAGACTTTGGTTCCAATTGTGATCCGCTCCTCCAATCTGTCCTGCTCAAATCTGGGACAGATATAGCTTACGTCTCCTTTGGCTGGAATCACAACCACCATTGGGCGTTCACTTTGTCCCCAAGTCATTCCTGTGAAGTAATTCATGGAAGTACCAGAGTCTAAGATTATCGCACGAAATCCTTTTTCCTCCATCAAACGCTGCGCTTTTGCTATTCTGGCTTTTCGCTCTTCTAGTGAAATTGGCACAACATCGCCCATTCGGGAAGTCAAGCGATCAGATGGGGATTCTAACGTTTTTGATTTAGTTGCTGCAAATGCTGAAGTTCCTGCAAAAAGCGCTGTTCCTGCTCCCAAAGCAGAGATTTGCATAAAATTCCTTCTCTTCATTTTGATCTTTTGTTGGTGGTTTTGAATTATATGTATATACGGATTTTGCCAGTAGTATTTGAATAGACTTAAAATTACCTGAAAACACCAAATGTTAGGCTTCATCGGACATCGGACCTGCCTTTGCCGGCAGGCAGGTACCCGACATCTGGCCCAAATGAGTTATTAAATGTGCTTACTGGCAGAAAAGCGTATAATCACATTCAATTACGACAATCCTTATTCGGGAAGAATTATCTCATAGGATTTACCTTTTTTCACATTGAGATTGCGGTCCCTTAGCCAAGGGTTGTAAAGTTTCACGTCTTTGTATGAGCTTCCATTTTCTTTGGCCCACCTGGGAAGATCTTTGATGTCTTCATCCACACGAACAGTTCGAAATGTTGGATTTTTGTAATAATCACTTTCCCTGAAATGATACCCAAAAGCTCCCGGATTCTCAAAAATCACTTTGAAGGCGAGGATTCGAAAGAGGTAGCGACTCGTCTCGTCGTTGAGGTATAACTCGTAATAATTATTATGAAGCTGCTCTTCTTGTCTTCGACTAAATCCGGATTGACCCATGTTATAACTTGCCGCCACGGCAGTCCAATCTCCGAATTTAGCATGAGCTTTTTTCAGGTACTTCGTGGCTGCCAAAGTGGACTTTTCGAAATGGTAGCGCTCATCGACATCTTTGGTGATCTCCAGTCCATATTCTTTACCGGTATCTTCCATTATCTGCCAAAAACCCCTTGCACCCGCAGGAGAACCCACATTCATCAAGGCGCTCTCAGCGATGGCAACGTATTTGAAATCATCCGGAATTCCATTTTCCTTGAGCATTCGTTCGATTTCGGGTAAGTATTTTGCAGATCTTTTGAGCAACAAAATCATATTGGACTCCCAATACGCATTGACGTAAAGCTCACGTTCCAAGCGCTCGAAAATATCTTCCTTTTCCAAGGGGACTTTTTCCCCTGCAAAATCAAGGTTCTTAGGAATGTCAAATAGTCGAATCGAGTCGCGCGTAATTGTAAAAGCCTGAACTGGATAAGATCGCTCTTCAATTAGGTTTGAATTGTCAACCTGAGGCTTAGGAGTTTTCAGTACAGCCCAAGTCCCCAAACCAATGGAGATAAGTAAAAGGAAGTATATCAAAAAGAGGTGATTTCTACTCATAATTCAATTTAAACCCAGATTGGATCTATTCCTAGGCTCTTTTGTAAAAGGCAGAAATTTAACCCGAGTGTGTCAAAGATTGATTTTGAATCTGAAATATATTGTTGTTTGTAAACAACATTTTATATTTCTGTTGTTTATGAATAACAATTATTACATTTGTTGTTTCAAAAAAACAATTTCATGAATCGGCTTTTAACAATTTCAGAACGGAAACTACAAACCAGCTTGCCAGAATCAGTTCGGTACCTGATGGAGAAAATCGATTGGAATCAGCGTCTTATAATGATTTTGGGGCACAGAGGTGTAGGCAAGACAACTCTGATTTTACAAAAAATGAAAACGGTGATCGAAAAAAAAGTCTACTTGAGTTTGGATGATTTTTATTTTGAAGAAAACCGCCTGATTCTACTCATAGAAGAGCTTTACAAACTTGGATATAGACATTTTTATTTGGATGAAGCCCATCGATATGCCCATTGGTCCACAGACCTCAAGTCGATATTCGACAATCATGATGATGCATTTTTTGTAGTCTCAGGTTCTTCGATCTTGGAATTGAAAAAAGGAACTGCAGACTTGTCTCGAAGAGCAGCAGTATATCACTTGGCAGGGCTTTCTTTTCGAGAATATATCAACATCGAAAAAAATGAAAACCTCTCTCAAATTTCTTTGTCGAAGATATTAGAAAATCATCATCAAGAGAGCGAAAAGCTTACTGATAGATTTGATATTCTTCAGCTTTTCGAGCAGTATATGAAGTACGGATACTACCCTTTTTCCCGCACGGGAAACGAATTGTATTATTCCCGATTACTGGAAACAACTCACTTGGTTTTGGAGATGGACATCGGCCCTTTTGAAGAGATCTCCTACAAAACAGTCAGGAGTATGAAAAAGCTTCTATACATCATCAGTGAATCTGTCCCATTCACTCCAAACGTTAGCAAACTCGCTGAGAAGCTGGAGACTTCAAGAAATACAGTATTGAAAATTCTGGATATGCTTCAGCAAGCACAAATTCTCAACCTACTGTACCAATCAGTCCATGGAATTTCTTTTCTTCAAAAACCGGAAAAAATCTACCTACAAAATCCAAACCTTGCTTTTGCACTGAGTTCATCGGAACCGAATGTGGGAAACCTACGAGAGACATTTTTTATGAATCAAGTCCAGATTTCTCATCAAGTGACCCTGCCAAAATTCGGAGACTTTATGGTAGATGATCAGTATGTATTTGAGATTGGTGGACCAAATAAAACCGCACAACAAATTCAAGGAATCCCCAATGCGTATTTAGGGATTGATCAGATCAAAATCGGTTCAGGAAACAAAATCCCGCTGTGGTTATTTGGCTTTCTGTATTAAAAAAATCACCCCATCATCCCCAAAATCTCTTCCAATAGCTCCCTGGTATTGGAAAGCCGAGGCACTTTGTGTTGCCCACCGAGTTTTCCTTTTTTGCTCAGCCAAGACTCAAAAAGTCCTTCGGGGGCCTGGTGTAGTATGGGAAGCTTCAAAGCTATATCCTTATAACGCTTGGCATCATAGTCTGAATTGACCTGCCGGAGTTTTTCATCTAGAAGGACTGTAAATTCATGCAAATCAGCTGGAGGAGTCCTAAATTCTACAATCCACTCATGTGCTCCATTTGAGCCGTTTCCTTCAAAATAAATCGGGGCAGCAGTGAAATTAGCGATCGTTGAATGGGTTTTCTCAGCCGCAAACTCTATGGCCGCTTCAGCATTTTCTACGATTACTTCTTCCCCAAAAGCATTGATAAAGTGCTTGGTTCGACCCGAAATCCGGAAACGGTAAGGCAAAGTGGAAGTGAATTTGATCGTGTCACCGATTTTATATCTCCAAAGGCCTCCGTTTGTAGAAATGACCATGGCGTAGTTTTTTCCTACTTCCACATCCTTTAATGAAATGACCTGGGGATTTTCTTTTTCATAGTCTTCCATAGAGATGAACTCATAGAAAATTCCGTAATCGAGCAAAAGCAAAAGCTCGTCTGAATCCGGTTGATCCTGAATCCCAAAAAATCCCTCAGAAGCATTGTAAGTCTCCATATACCGCATTTTGGCAGATGGGATCAATTCCTTAAATAGACTTCTATAGGGTCCAAAAGCTACAGCACCATGGAAGAATATTTCCAGGTTGGGCCACACTTCGAGAATATTTTTGGCTTGTTTTAGCTCAAGAATCCTTCGCAGCAAAACGATCGTCCAAGTAGGCACGCCGGCGATACAAGTGACATTCTCATTCATCGTTTCACGAGCCATCTTTTCGATTTTGGCTTCCCACTCACCCATCAGGGCAGTCTCCAAGGATGGTGTTCTGGCAAATTGAGCCCACATCGGCAAATTTTGCATGATCACTGCAGACACATCCCCGGCTTTGGCTGTTCCTTGCGGATTCAATGGATTTTTCTCCAATGTCCCTCCGATTGTGAGACTTTTCCCTGTAAAAAGCTTAGACTCCGGGTAATTGAAAACATAGAGGGAAACCATGTCTTTTCCACCTTTATAGTGGCATTCTTCCAGACTTTCTTCAGAGACAGGGATATATTTACTACGGCTTCCGGTGGTCCCTGAAGACTTGGCAAACCATTCGATATCGGTATTCCAAATGACATTTTGCTTGCCTTGCATCGTTTTTTCGATGTAAGGCTTGAAGGATTCGTAATCAAAAACGGGAACTTTGGAAGCAAAATCAGAGTAAGATTTGATCTGGTCAAAGCCATATTTTTTCCCAAATTCCGTTCGTAATCCAGCTTCGATCAACTCACTAAAAGTTGCTTCCTGAACTTGGATGGGGTTCGTCTTAAAATTTTCGATCTGACCCATCCGATTTTTAAAAATCCAAGTCATGAAGCTGTTGATCACTTCCATTACTTAAAAATTTTGCGTTTCAGCTCAAAGTTACTTCCAAGATAAACTTTTCGAACTTGCTCGTCAGCCGCCAATTCTTCGGCAGTACCTGCCTTCAGAAGTCGACCTTCAAACATCAGATACGCTCGATCCGTGATTGAAAGTGTTTCGTTGACATTGTGATCGGTGATCAAGATTCCGATGTTCTTGGTTTTTAGTTTGGCCACGATGGTTTGGATTTCTTCCACAGCAATTGGATCCACCCCGGCAAAAGGCTCATCGAGCAAAACAAATTTTGGATCCACAGCCAAAGCTCTTGCGATCTCCGTTCGTCTTCTTTCACCCCCTGATAGGACCATCCCCAAGTTTTTCCTCACATGTGTTAGGCTGAACTCTTCCAATAAGCTTTCCACCTTTTCTTTTTGCGCAGCTTTTGGCATTTTGGTCATTTCCAGAACTGCCATTATATTTTCTTCCACAGAGAGCTTCCGGAAAACAGAGGCCTCCTGAGCCAGATAACCGATTCCCAGCTTTGCTCGCTTGTACATCGGAAGGCTGGTAATTTCTTTATTTTCCAGAAAAATCTTTCCTTCATTTGGCTGAATCAGTCCTACAATCATATAGAAGGATGTGGTCTTTCCTGCACCATTTGGCCCTAAAAGTCCGACAATTTCTCCCTGCTCTACTTGCACGGAGATATCATTGACCACTCGGCGGCCTTTATAAATTTTGACGAGGTGTTCGGCTCGTAGCATCATATCAGTCAAATTTGATGTCTTTCACGTAGAGTTGCAAGCTACTTTTATCCCGGAAAAAATTCTCTCGCATTTCGACCACCAGGTCAAAACGCATTTTGCCCCTTAGCATGTTGACGGTGGTCAAATCAGGATCTTTTGCCCGATCTGCCATTCCAAATCCAAGACAAACCGGGGTAGTCACTTGCCCGTCTTGGACGATTTTGAATCGCAAATGCTTGTCTTTCAACACGGTGACATCCTCTGCGTAAACATTGGATATCCGAAAAACCGGTTCTGTATTTCCCGGTCCAAATGGTGCCATCTGCTTCAGAATATTATAAAACTTGTAATTAATCTGGTCCAAAAGCAAACTATCGTCGACTTCGATGACAGGTTTCAGGTGAATTTCCTCAATTCTGCTACGAACAACCAACTCAAATTTTTCCTGAAAAGCCGGAACATTTTCCACGGAAAGTGTCAATCCCGCTGCATATTTATGGCCTCCAAACTGATCCAAAAGATCTGCGCATTCCTCAATTGCTTCATAAATATCAAAATCCACCACAGAGCGTGCGCTTCCGGTTGCTTTATTATTTGATTCGGTCAGAATGATAGTCGGCCGATAATATTTCTCAATACATCGGCTTGCCACGATTCCGATGACGCCCTTATGCCAATCTTGCTTGAAAAGTACTGTGGAATTCCAACTCGCACCTTCTTCACGGATAGCTAACATTTCAAATGCTTCCTTGGTAATATTTTCATCAAAGTTTCGACGGGTGGAATTGACTTCATCGACAAGCTTGGCTCGCTCGATGGCATCATCGAGGTTTTGAGCTATCAAAAGTTCAACTGATGCTTTGGCGTGCTCCAATCTTCCTGAAGCATTGATTCGGGGCCCAATCTTGAATACGATATCCGAGATCTGGATTTCCTTTTCAACGTTGGCCTGGAGAATTAAAGCTTTTAATCCCGGACGCGGAATATTGTTGATTCGATCCAACCCATAATAGGCCAAAATTCGATTTTCTCCGGAAATTGGCACAATGTCAGCTGCAATGCTGACTACCAAAAGATCGAGGTAACTGTAAAGATTGGATTCATCAATCCCAGTGAATTTGGCGTAGGCTTGGATGAGCTTGAATCCTACTCCGCAACCGCTCAATTCCTTGTAAGGATATTTGCAGTCTTTTCGCTTTGCGTCCAAGACAGCTACAGCCGACGGTAATTCATCTCCCGGAGTATGGTGATCACAGATGATGAAATCTACTCCAAGTTCTGAGGCTAACTGAACTTTATCGATGGCTTTGATTCCGCAATCAAGTGCGATAATAAGCGAAAATCCGTTTTCTGAAGCTACTCTTACGCCACGCTCGGAGATTCCATATCCTTCCTTGTATCGATCCGGGATGTAAAATTCCACGTTAGGGTAGAAGGTTTTCAAAAAACCGTACATCAAAGCAACTGCAGTCGTTCCATCTACATCATAATCCCCGTAAACGAGGATTTTTTCCTGATTTAAAACAGCCTTCTGAATGCGACGGACGGCAGCATCCATGTCCTGCATCAGAAAAGGATCGTGCAGCTGACTGAGATTTGGCCGGAAGTAATCTTTGGCTTGATCAAAACTTTCCACGCCCCGATTGATCAGCATATTCGCCAAGGTAGGATTCACATTGATCTCCTTACCGAGTCTTTCGATAGCTGCTTGTGAGGCTTTGGGCTTTTGTTTCCAGACGTACTCCATGATTCAAAATTACAAAAGTAAATGGGATGAAAATTCGCAAAGCAGGGGGTTGGGATATTCTGGTTTTTGCGAACGATTAAGACAAAAAGTTTCTTCATTAATCGCTTAGGCCTGTTTTTGCTTTTGATATTGAAACCAGAAAAAGCCCGGGAAAACTAAAGATTTTAATTTCCAGTCATTTTTGGCTTTGAAGCTCAAACTTGTATCCTTATGTATAGTGCGATACATTTTACCGGCTAATAAGCAATGGCCTATCAGTAGTACAAAGACTATCGCATAAATGATGAGTTCGCTCATTTTTCATGAAAACTAGGAATACCCCAAGTTGCAACCTTTACGGCCTGATTCAATTTTTTCATCCAAAAGATTACCACTTTTTAACCTTCCTGAATCTTATTGTTTTTGCAAAATCAAAGCTGCCCAGTTGTCCTTGGACGATTTTTTCTGAAGATTCAAGCCTAGCGGCGAGGCAACTTCGATCAGGTCCTCAACATCTTCGGTGTAAAAACCACTCAAAAGAAGAAATCTTTCCGGAACCAAAAGCCCTGAATAAATTTCAAGCTCGTCCAAGAGGACATTTTTATTTATGTTGGCAAGGATAATATCAAAAGGCCCGATTGGATTTACTTCACGAATCGTACCCAAGCCCATTCGAGTACTGAGCCCATTCAAGTCAAAGTTTTCATTTCCATTGTCCACACACCAATCGTCTATGTCAAAAGCTTCCACTTGCCTCGCACCAAGTAGTTGAGCCATAATGGCAAGAATTCCTGTACCTGAACCTACATCCAAGACTCTTTTTCCATTGTGATCCAATTCTCCCTGATGCCGAAGCATCTGATAAGTCGTGGCATGATGTCCCGTACCAAATGACATTTTGGGATTGATCACGATCTCATGCTTGAAACCAGGTTTGGATTCATGAAATGATGCCCTTACGTAGACTAAATCTTCTACTTCTATTGGATCATAGTTTTTCTCCCATTCTTCGTTCCAGTTGACTTTGGGCATGAGACCCTCGGTCAGAGAGATTTGACCAGCTTCTTGATACTCGGAGATTACACCGTTGAATTTTTCCCGATCAAACTCCGATTCAAGAATATAGGCGTCTATTCCATCCTCATTTTCGAGAAAAGAATCAAAGCCTATTTCAGCCAATTCAGCAATAAGGATTTCCTGAAATTCTTCCAGGCACTTAATCTTAAACTCCAGGTAATCCATGTATTGATTAGAATGATTTGATGATGTCCAAGAAATCTCTGGACTTGAGGGAAGCCCCGCCGATCAATCCTCCATCCACATCTGCTTTGGAGAATAGTTCTTTGGCATTGCCAGGATTTGCGCTTCCTCCATAAAGAATGGAGATACTGTCGGCCAAGTCTCTTCCATATTTGGAAGAAATGTGTCTTCTCAGCGCAGCATGCATTTCCTGTGCCTGATCAGCGGTAGCAGTTTTGCCTGTTCCGATAGCCCAGATTGGTTCGTAGGCGATGACCACTTTTGCCATCTCCTCAGGACTTAGGTCAAACAGACTTGCAGTCAATTGAAATTTCACATTGGATTCGTGAGTTTCTGCCATCCGTATTTCAAGGGATTCACCACAGCAAAAAATCGGTGTCAATCCATTTGCTAATGCCTGTTTTACCTTTGCGGCAAGCAACTCATTATCCTCTTTGAAATACTCTCTGCGCTCTGAATGGCCCAAAATCACGTATTCTACGCCGAAGGAAGCCAGGATTTTAGCTGAAACTTCACCTGTAAACGCTCCTGATTCCTTATTGGAACAATTTTGAGAACCTAAAGCAATCCCCGGCGTGTCTCCGATTAATTTTTTGACGGGAAAAATATGTGGAAAAGGAGGGTTCAGGACAGCAATGACATCTGTCACTGCTTCATCTTTGAACATGTTTACAATTTCGGAGGTGAGCTTTTGACCTTCATCTAAGGTCATGTTCATCTTCCAGTTGCCGGCAACGATTTTCTTTCGCATAATAGGTTTAAAATTTTAAGTGGTTTGAAAAAAAGAATACGGTGGGGTAATTTGGTCTAAAATTAACAAAAATGTCCGGTTGGGGAGAAAATTACCCAAATCAAGCTCCAAAAAAGTATTGGTCACTCGATGAGGCTAAGGGAAAACTTGAAACTTACTGCGCTTATCAGGAGCGCAGTCAGTGGGAAGTGCGCCGCAAACTTAACGAAAAAGGAATAAAAGGGGATGCTGCCGAGGAACTTATTGCCGAAATGATTTCTTCGGATTTTTTAAATGAAGAGCGATATGCCAGAGCTTTTGCCCGAGGCAAATTCCGAATCAAGCATTGGGGCAAAGCTAAAATCACCCGAGAACTGAAAATGCGGGAAATCAGTCCTCGCTGTATTCAGTATGGACTTTCGGAAATTGATCCCGAGGAATATTACGATGCCCTTTTGACTCAGGCAGAAAAAAAGTGGGAAAAGACTATTGAAAAAGATGCTTTCAAAAAACGATACAAGGTAGTTCAATATCTAATGAGTCGAGGATTTGAGCAGGATTTGGCGCAGGAAGCGGTTTCCAGTTTGCAGTGATCAGTGGTCAGTTTGAAGTCGCAGTGATCAGTTTTCAGTCGCAGTTGCAGTGGGGTCGATAGCCTGCCCGGCTTGATTCTTGTTTCTTGCGTCTCTTGATTGGTTGTAATGGTTGTCGGGTTGTCATGGTTGTAGGCTGCTAAACTTTGGGCAATAGTCTCCAATCCTGTGTCTTGTTTCTTAACTGGTTGTAATAGTTGTCGTTGTTGTCGGGTTGTCATGGTTGGAGGCGACTAAACTTTGGGCAATAGTCTCCAATCCTGTGTCTTGTTTCTTAACTGGTTGTAATAGTTGTCGTTGTTGTCGGGTTGTCATGGTTGTAGGCTGCTAAACTTTGGGCAATAGTCTCCAATCCTGTGTCTTGTTTCTTGCTTCTGAATATGTCCGGTGTCGGTTGACCGAGGAGGGAAGCTAGGAAGTTAGAAGGTCCTTTTGAGCAGTTTCGTTAGTTGTGAAGAAACTGTTCAATTAACCATGTAAGAACTAAACACCCAGTATTTGTTAAACCTCCAACATTCCAAAACTGTCAACTGCGACTGCCTACTGACCACTCACCTTTAACCACTTACCATTCACAAATTCACCACTACTTTTCCATTCTGAAAACTGATCACTGATTACTGACCACTAATTCCGTCATAATCTTTGCGGACAATAACGACAGCGGAATTCCTCCTCCAGGGTGAACCGATCCACCGCAGAAATACAGGTTTTTGATATCGGAAGAAAAATTGGCGTGGCGGAGAAATGCTGCAAACTTATTATTGGAGCTATTGCCATAGAGGGCACCTTGGGCTGAAGATGTTTTGGATTCGATGGTCCTTGGATCAAGGATTTCTTCTACTTCGATCAAGGGTTCCAAATCGGTTTTTAGAATTCGGTTGATTTTCAAGATGATGTTTTTTCTTGCCTCAGCGATCATGCTGTCCCAGTCTTGACCCTGATTGTTTGGCACATTGATCATCGTAAACCAATTCATGCAGTCAGCAGGGGCATCGTCTGATTTATAGACTGAAGTGATATTAATGTATACAGTCGGGTCTGAATAGATCGTTCCTTTTTTGAAGATGTGATCAAACTCGGTTTTATAGTCCTCGCTGAAAAGGATATTATGTAGATCAAGCTCAGGAAAATTCTGGGTAATTCCCCAATAAAAAATCAGTGCAGAACTCGACTTTGGTTGATTTAATAAAAGCTTGGGCTGCTTTTGCTTTTTCAATATGGTCTTATAGGCATTGACCATATCCATATTATTAACTACAAAGTCAGCGCGGACTTTTTGACCTTGGACAATCACACCCACTGCTCTTCCGTTTTCAACCACAATCTCTTCCACCGGGGAATTGAAGTGGTATTTCACTCCAAGGGAATTTGCCAGTTTGTACAAACTCATGGTGATGTCATGCATTCCTTTTTTTGGAAAAAATGCACCGATATTGAACTCGAGGTGAGGAATGATATTTAGCGTAGCTGGAGTTTCATAGGGATTGGAGCCGTTATATGTTGCATATCGATTGAAAAGCTGCACCAATTTGGGATTATTAAACTGCCGCTCGTTGGATTTATTCATCGTGGAAAAGATTCCTAGCTTCCCCATTTTCAGATAGGATTTGAGCGCTTGGGGATTAGTCCAAGTTCCAAACTTGTGCAATGATCGGTGCATAAAGAGCGGCGCCAAGTGATCATAGATAAATGCGGATCGCATAAGTGATTCACGAATATGTCCAGCAGGTTCGCCCAACTTAGTCTCCACCTCATCCGAAAATCGATTGATATCAGACCAGGCTTTGAGCTTCTTTCCATCTTCCCAGAAATAATGACAGGCAACATCCAACTTTAGATACTCGAAGTGATCATCAGGATTTTGACCAGCTAGTTTGAAAAGCTCCTCCACTTGCTCCGGCAAAGTGAACAATGATGGTCCGGCATCAAAGCGATATCCATTGATCACCAACTCGGAAAGTTTACCGCCTGGATAGGAATTAGCCTCGAAAACTTCGACTTGATAACCTTTACATGCCAAGCGGATTGACGCTGCTATACCTGCTATTCCGGAACCGATGATGAGGGCTTTTTCTTCCATTTGGTCAATGATACCTTAATTAACTGGCGATTAATTACATGAGTTTGAATTTATTTTTAAAAATTTTTTCCTCTTTTTTTCTTCCGCTTTATGGGGATAAACTGCAACTTTTAGTGGTACCGGATTTACTGGTACAAGAACTGTTCAAGTTCAGAAATTAATTGAAGGAGAAGTATTGAGTACTATCATGCGGCTATTTCGTATTCCATACCGCAAAAAAACTGGAAATGCTCATGCCAGATAAGTGTGATCAAAGTAATACAAGCCAAGAAAGGGAATAACTCATAGCCAAAACGCTTCACCTGTTCGAAGCTGCTTGGTGGTGAGGTGGAAATCAGGAGCAGTGTGATTGCCAATGCAAAAATCGCATCGCTGAAATTCTCTAATCGACCCGGTTCTTTTCCACGCAATCGGAAATCTGTAGAAGTAATTTCTTTGGATAAGGCCTGTCGAATCATATGCATTCAGGTTGGATGTGTCTTGCTTACAGGGATTTGATTTTTAAATACCTGAAAAAATTGCAGAAGCCCAAGTGTACCTATAGTAATTCTATTCTTTTCCTTCGCATTAAATAATACACCGCCGGGTCCAAGGTCTGTGTCCCCACAGACCTTAACCATTTACATTCCCTTGCGCTGGCAATATAAAGCGGAGCGTATATCCTTTTGACCTTGAACCTTTGAGGAATGGAAAGCTATATGGCCCTATGTTTCTATGTTGTAAAAAAAACCAGGAGTTACTTAACGCCTCTGGTAAAATTCCTTTCCATGCCTTCGCGTCCTTCGTGGCAAAAAAACAAAGCTTTAGCTTTCTCCGTGCACTCAGAAAGGATTGTAAAAAATGTGAGGCTGGTGGTACAAAACACGCCCATGATGGATTTCACCTAATTTCTCAGTGCACTCTGTGGTTAAAAAATCTTCCCTTAAAAACCGGTAATGCCCCAAGTCAAAAACCAAAAAAAGTCCGACTCTAATGAATCGGACTTTTAACTTAAAACCTTATTAGAATATTAATATCCTGGGTTCTGCGTCAATGGTGCAGATACGTTGGTTTGAATTTCCACCAATGGGATAGGCCAGATAAATAGATTGCTGGCATATGGAAGCGAGTGATCCGTTGGAATCGTCCCAGTTCCTGTGTAGAAGGCAATTCCGGTGATAGATCTGGAAGTAGCTTTTGGAGGAATTCCTGCCATTCTACCCTCTCCTGACAATCTGTGAATGTTAGGGAATCTTCTACCTTCTGCAAGGAATTCGATTCTGGTCTCATTGATGATCGCGTCGATCAAGGCATCTGTATTTGCAAAGCTAGCTGCAGTGTATGCTGGAACTGTGGCTGGCAATGCTCTGC
The DNA here is from genome assembly GCF_046296635.1 of Algoriphagus sp. Lineage (GTDB taxonomy): Bacteria > Bacteroidota > Bacteroidia > Cytophagales > Cyclobacteriaceae > Algoriphagus. The sequence continues at coordinate 178,126 of NZ_JBKBKZ010000002.1, forward strand.
TTCTTACAGAGTTCAACAAAGTAATTGAAGCAGCTGTGTTGCCCAATCTTGCATTCGCCTCAGCTGCTGCAAGGACAACCTCAGAGAATCTCATGATAATAGACTTGTCAGAGAACGTAGTATTATCGATGTATTTGTTAGTAAACATTCCAAGTGGTCCTTGACTCACCAATCCATCTGCTGTACCTCTGATGCTTCTTCTTGTATCTTCCGGATGCCAGAAAGATGCTCTCCAAATCAATGGACTGATTTTTACAAGACCTCTAGCACCTAGATTTGGATTGCCATACATGTTGGCCAATGCTCCGTTTACTCCCGGATTGGAGTTCTGAGTGTTCTCAAAAGAGAAAATGTTGTCACTTGTAATTCCACCACTTCTGAATGGGGCCAATGGATTGGCAGTTACGGAGTATTTTCCTACCAACTTATTATATTCGGTTAATACACCTGCCCAATCTTTCATGTGCAATTTAACTCTTGCTTTCAAACCTATGGCAGCTCCTTTTTGTGCTCTGAATGGATTGGTACTTGAGTTTAACAAACCTTCAGCCTCATCTAAGTCTGCCAAAAGTTGTGTATAAACCTGCTGTACTGTTCCTCTTCCCACTGCTTCACCCGGTCCAACTTTAGACACGTCATTGATAGCAAATGTACGGTAAGGAATCCCCATCGCCGATGGATCATCAGAATATGGTCTTGAGAAATAAAGCACCAATTCATGATGTGCAAGGGCTCTAAGATAAAGCGCCTCTCCCATAAATTGATTCATCACCTCAGTAGTTATCGCGCCGCTAGTCTGTGCAATTGGAAGATTCTCGATCACAATATTAGCACGGTTGATCATTCTGTAAAGAGAGATCCACTGTCCGTTATTATTTGCTGTCTGAGGGTTCTGACCATTGATATAGGTGATTTCATAGAACAACTGATCGTTGTACATGTCTTCACCTCTCATATCACCTTGCTGAGTAGATGCTGCTCCGAATGGATATCCACGCTGAACTGCTCCAAGATAGAATCCACGTTGCGCAGATTCATAGATACCCAACACTGCTGCATTCACTCTGTTACCATCGGCAAATGCCTCTGCATCAGGGATAATGTTAGCAGGCTGCAGGTCAGTCACTTCGCAGGAGGAAGTGATTCCTACCATCGCCAAAGCGACAAACGCTGTCTTTATTTTATTTTTTAGTATTGATTTCATTTTTTGTTCGATTTTAGGTGGTTTGATTAGAATCCAACATTAAGACCCACAGACCAAGTTCTGATGATTGGAGCTACGTTCCAGTCAATACCAAAGCTCAACTGACCACTAAACTGATTAGATTCAGGATCAATTCCGGAATACTTAGTAAATATCAATGGATTCTGAACCTGTGCGAAGAATCTGGCTGATCTGATTGCACCACTGAAGGCACTGTTCAAGGTAGCTGCTGGTATTCTGTATCCCACAGTCATGTTTTGAACTCTTACGAAATCACCCTTTTCTATGAATCGGTCGTTAGCAGCAGAAGTCTGCCAAGTATTGGCGTCACGTCCAGCATAAAGTCTTGGAACATTAGTCACCTGACCGCTTTCAGTCCATCTACCCAAGATTTCTCTGTGGTTGTTGGAGAAACCTAGACCCATTAGACCTCTTAAAGATTCGTTCATGATGTAGTTTCCACCAGAATATCTGATGAAAATTTCTGCATCAAAATTTCCGAAAGTGAAGTTGTTTGACCAACCACCCTGATACTTAGGCAGTGTATTTCCTAAGAAGAATTGAGTAGGAGCAGTACCAGGAGTAGTCGTTACGGCTGGATTAGCCGGATCAAAGGCTCTCCAAGTGGCAGCACCAACTAGTTGAACGATGTTCTCGCCTGAGAAATACATCGCATTCCCATTTGCTGGGTTTACACCAGCCCACTTAAATCCGTAAAGTTGAGCGATTGGACCACCTACTTCGGTTCTGTTGTAAGTACCCGTCAACGGCTGAACCAGGTTGGTTACTTCGTTTTTGATAAAAGTAAAATTGAAGTCGGTATTCCAAGAGAATCTGCCTCGGTTGATGACATTTGAAACAGCACGAAATTCAACACCTTCGTTATACATCGCACCCACGTTCTGGCTGATGTTGTTCCCTGGTATACCTAATGAAGGAGCGGTTGGCGCATTCAATACGATTCCATCTACGTTGTTTTTGAAGTAATCAGCAGAGATCGTCACTTTACCGATCGTCATATCCAAACCAACGTTGAATTTCTTGGAAGTTTCCCACTGCAAGGCTACGTTAGCCACATTGGAATAACCGATTCCTGCACCTGCAGCTGCTTGTACTGGACCGAAACCACCTGCATAAGGGAATGAACCGCCTGGTAAGCTTACGTTTCCAACTTCAGCATAGGATGCTCTTACTTTAAAGTCAGAAATCAATTCTGAGTTAAAGAATCCTTCGTCAGATACTCTCCATCCGATAGATCCACCTGGGAAAGTACCTCTTCTGTTTTCCTTAGCCAATTGTGAAATACCGTCATTTCTTACTGCGAATGACAATAGGTATTTCCCTTTGTAGCTGTAGTTGAATCTTGCAAAATAAGAATCAAAACCCTGCTCTTGGAATCCACCACCAGAGAACTGATTGTTATAAGAGTTAGAGATCAAGTTTCTCAATCTGAAGAACTCATCAGAAAAATCTGTACCTGAGGCTGAGAAGTTGTAGAAATTGGTATACTGGTATTCTACACCGGCAGTTACATTGATATTATGATCATCAGCCAATACAGTCTGATAGTTCAAGGTGTTCTGCCAGTTCCATCTCAAAGCCGGGTTGAAAGCCATGGTTACTGAACCATTTGCACTTCTTCCATCACCATGTCTCGGATTTAGCGTAGTGAAATCATCTGCCATTGTCAAATCGATACCGATCTGAGTTCTTGCAGTCAATCCAGTCACGATATCCACCTCTGCGAAAGCATTGCCCAACAATCTGTGGTTTCTGCCTCTGTAGAAGTTGTTTTCTAAAATGTAAGCGATGTTCGGGATATTGTTGTCAGGACCGGCAAGGTTAGCACCAAAGCCAGTAGTTGCGCCATTTGCTGTGATATTGTACCCTTGGAATGCCGTATTTGCAGGATCAAAAATCGGAACGTTTGGCAATGAACGGGTTGCATTATAAATGGCTCCGGATAAAGAGTTTGCTCCATTATTTAAACCTGTGATTTCAGTGTAAGCATAAGACATGCTCGTACCGATCCTCACTTTCTTGGAGATTGCATGATCAATGTTTGCTCTGAAAGCATATCGCTTCAAATCATTGGTTTTAACCACAGACTCCTGGTCAGTGAAGCCCAAAGAGAAGAAGTATTTAGTAGCCTCAGATCCACCACTGATTGAAAGGTTATGCTGTTGAGTTGTTCCTCTTCTTAGTACAGCATTTTGCCAATCCGTGTTAACTCCTGGGTTTGCAAGAGCAGAAGCATTTACGTTTGCTCTTTTTTCGTTTGCAATTGGTACCCATTCATCACCAGTCAACAGGTCAAACTGTGCTACAGCCTCATTAATACCTGCACTGACGCTATAGTTTACTTGAGCTTTTCCAGTTTGACCTCTTTTAGTAGTAATCAGGATTACACCGTTTGCCGCTCTGGAACCGTAGATAGCCGTAGCTGATCCATCCTTCAATACTTCGTAAGACTGGATATCAGCTGGGTTGATGTTTGCCAGTGGGTTAGAAGCTACTGCGCCTGATCGGTCAGAATCTACTACTGGTACACCATCTATTACGATCAATGGATCTGCTCCACCCGAAAGGGAGTTTACACCTCTGATTCGGATGATTGGTCTAGCACCCAAGATACCACTTGGTACAGTGACAGATACACCCGCTGCTCTACCTGCTAGTTGCGTATCGAAAGAAGGTGCTACAAGATTCTCTATTGACTCATTACTGATAGAGGCCACAGATCCTGTGATATCTCTTCTTTCCTGAGTACCGTAACCCGTTACTACCACTTCATTCAAAACTTTAACATCTGTAGCCATGCTTACATTGATTACAGAGTTTGAGCCAATTGGCATTTCCTTAGTCAGGTAACCAACAAAGCTAAATACCAAAGTATTTGCGTTTTGTGGGACAGAGATCGAATATGATCCATCCAAGTCGGTAATGGTTCCTTGAGTGGTGCCTTTGACCACCACGCTGGCTCCTGGTATACCTTCAGGCTCTTCGGCCGAAGTCACCCTACCAGTGATCGTTTTGGATTGCGCAAGTACCGACACGATAGTCAGAAAACTCAGGGCAAAACCTAATAAAACTTTCTTCATAGGTAATTGATTTAGTTGATTTAACATTCAGAGAGCTAATATGAGGCCTTGGGTGCCATGTAAACAAATCTTAAAAAGCACCTAATGGATTGAATAAACAGTATTATATTTTGCAAATCGGCAATAAATAAAAATAAATTCGAATCAAAAATGGATTTACTTCATAAATCCGAATAAAGTAACATTTATTTATATTAATAGGGTATAAAATTTTATGTTATTATAAAACCCTTTATTAAAATTTTGCATATTGGTATTGTACAATTAAAAAAATCAATCTTTTAAAGATAACAATTAATTAATATTTAGATAATATTTTGTATTTTTATTAAACTCATAATTAAATTCTGAATAAGTTCTATGCTAGTTGATTGAATTCAAAATCTTCCTAACCATTTTGAAAAATTATCAAAATTTTCTGCAAGTTGTTTTTTTGTAAAAAATTTTCAACTTTTTCATGTAAATCAAGCAAAAAATTGAATTCTTCGCCTGTTAACGCTTTCCAAAGGCTATTCTTTTATCTAGCGTCCATTTTTGATCCATACGCTTTAGCACTACTAAATCATCAACAAAGAACTCTGCGAAGAAACTATTTTCTTTAACCAAATCGTAAACTTCAGCAAACTGATTTGGCTTTAGATCTTTAAATGCCACTGTAAGATGTGGGTGATAATTTCTGTCACTTAACTCATCGATCAGGTTCAGTTCTTTTTTACAAAATGTCTTCAATGAAGATTGAAGCAGTTCTAATTCAGGCGTTTTTTCGATCTTCAAAAAAATTACCCGATTTCCAAATGTCCCCACTCCCTGAATCTTGACTAAAAATCGATCTTGCCCTTTCAAAAAATCACTAAGCTTTTTCTCAAGAATCATTTCCTTAGCCTCATTATAGCTGAAAGGCATCTTTAGCGTAATGTGAGGTGGGGATTTTAATGCATATTTGATCCCAAACTCATCACGAATCAGTAACTTGATATTATGTGCTTTTTCCAAAATATCAGCCGGTGGTACTAATGCCAAAAAGTATTTTCTCATGATTTTCATCTTTGCAAATTAACCTTGAAAACCATCACATATCATCATTTAAAAAAATCTGTTCGATTTTCTGATTCAATATTTTAACTTAAGCCTAAATAAACCAAACATTATCAAAACGAGCCATCCTGAAGCAGTCATACATGACGAGTAAGCCACACATTGGCATAATAATTAGACATGTGAATCGAGCCCAGGCAGAAATGACCTTTAAAATCAAATTTATAATCCTATGAAATTCTTTTCCAGAGCCATGATTGGTCTTGATCTCACCGAGATGGATGACATTCTGATCAAAAAAACGGCAGTTTTTGCAAAATTTTTAGGAATCGAAAAATGCTATTTCGTGCATGTGGCCAAAAACTTGGAAATCCCCAATGATATCCTCGAGAAATTCCCCAACCTAATCACCCCAACGGATGAATCCATCGAATTGATTATTAATAATAAACTAAAGGAGTACAATTTTCCTGAGGAATTAGAATCAGAAGTCCTAGTCGATGAAGGAAGCCATCCTTTGGATACATTTTTACGATGGGCAAAAATCAAAAATGTGGATCTTGTCATCATGGGCAGAAAAGACACCATGCCCGGACATGGAGTCTTGGCCGATGGAGTTGCTAAAAAAGCGCCTTGCTCGATCCTCTTGGTTCAGGAAAAACGACCTATCAAATTCCCCAAGAAAATATTGATAGCAACTGATTTCTCCGCACATAATCACATCATCTATGAATTTGCCGAACAAGTTGCGGATACACTCGGCGCTGAACTTGTCCCCCTTCACTTATATGAGGTGCCCAATGGCTATTCAAAAACCGGTAAGTCCTTCGAGGAGTTTTCCGAGATTATGAAAGAAAATGCCAAAGCAGATTTCAAGAAATTTGTCAGCAAGCATAATTACCCGGATTTGGAATGTGAAACACTACTCAATGAAGGCAAAAATCCGGGAAATCTGATTTTAGAATTCGCCAAAAAGGTCGATGCTGATTTGATTTTGCTGGGTTCGAGAGGCAGAACTACTTCTGCGGCAATATTGCTTGGAAGTACAGCTGAAAAGTTAATTCATGCCAATAAATATCTTCCGATGCTGATTTTCAAGAAAAAAGGGGAAACCATGGGGTTCTTTGATGCGCTACTTAAGATTTAACCGGTTTTCTGAAATAAAAACAGGCTTGATCTCCTTTGCCCTCCTGATTGTACTGGAGGGCTTTTTCTTTTAGGGATTGTCTTTCTTTTATCGTCAGAAAAGCACTTCCTTTCTCTTCGTCCAAAATCTTTCCTCTTCGATACAGCTCTGTGGCCCAGAATTGAAAGTCAGAAGAGTCAAACTCAATTTCATCCAGTAAAAATCCTACCTGCTCAGCTTTCATTTTGAGCCCCTTCACCGTTGGGATTATTAAATGTCGCGGTGCATCAAGTTGTACCCAAAGCTCTCTGCTTTCTTTCCAAACCTCAGCATCTGCTACAGGACATCGAATAAGCAATTTTCCACCGGGATTAAGTTTTTCAAAACAAACTTTTAAAACAGCATGGGGGTCATCCATATGCTCAAATGCGTGATGCATCATGATAATATCGAAGGTATCTGCCGAATCTTCAATCCTCCCTTTCCATAATTTCACTCCAGGAGCAATCTGAATATCTTTTTCAATAAAGGGATCGAAACCCTGCAGATCGGAATATCCGCTGGCATAAAGTTCATAGAGCAGTTGTCCATTTCCGCAACCGACATCAGCTATTCGAGCCGAAAAACCAGGTTGGAGTTTTCTAAGCCAATAACCGTACATCGGAGCCTGAAATGTCAATCCCAACTTAAGATATGCACGAATCCGAAGACCTTTAAGCGCTCTAGTTAGAAAATTAGATTTGTTCAATTCCAAAAAGGAATAGTAACCGGCAGGGTAGTAACTGGACAAATCATCAGGAACAGTCACAAGTTGTAAAGAACCACAGGACAGGCATTCTGAGTAGGTAAATTCTCCTCCCAAACCCAACATACGCTCTTTAGCTTTGAAAAAATTTTGATCTGAGCTACCACAAAACTTACATTTTGTGGAGTGACTAATAGGCATTTTCCCTGTTGAAAAGTAATTCATGAATCGTCTTCACCATGATGCCCATGTCGAGAAAAAACGACCAATTGTTGATATAAAAATAATCTAACCTCACTCGAGATCTGATTTGATGTGTATTTTCGATTTCACCCCGGTATCCTTTTACCTGCGCAAGTCCGGTAATTCCTGGCCGGATTTTATGTCTGGAATTATATCTTTCAATCTGCATTTTGAAAGTCTCATTCATGGGAATCGTATGAGGGCGAGGGCCCACGATTGACATGTCTCCTGTCAGGACATTGAGAAATTGAGGCATTTCATCCAAAGATGAGTTTCGGAGGAATGATCCTATTCTTGTAACTCGAGGATCATTTTTGGTGGCTTGCTTTGAATCCGCATAATCGTTGGGAGTCATCGATCGGAACTTCAGGCAATTAAACACCTTATTATTTACTCCATTTCGCTTTTGGATAAAAAAGACAGGACCTCTAGATTCCAACTTGATCAAAATCCCAACCAAAGGGATCAACCAAGAAAGAATGAATAGGGTGACAAGACTGGCGAAAATAATATCAAAGGCGCGTTTCGCGAGATTGTTTATTGGATTATCGAGAGGAATGTCATTGACATTGATCACGAAGAAATCTCCGTATTTGGAGAAGGATAGGTTTTTTTCCAATTGTAAGCTTCCCCCGGGAATCATCTTCACCTTGATGTAGTTCTCATCCGCAAAATTAATCACGCGCTTTACAAGCACAGGATCCAATTGCTCATGAATGTAAATCAGATCCAAATCTAAATTGGGAGCTTGGCCAAAAAACTCATTAATCCCTCCTCGCGTCTGACTGCAATCAGCCTGATCGTCAAAATATCCCAGAAAATTTATTCCAAAATCTTTCCTGATTCTAAAAACATCTGCAAGTCTAGGGCTTGTACCCCCTTTACCCACTATTACTGCATTGCTGTAATTATTCCCTTTGGCCCGATATTGTCTTAAAAACATGTGAACCAGCACACGGAAACTTCCCATCAAAAATACCATCGTAATTCCCAAGCCGGTAATTTGAATCCATCTGAAATTTCCATTCTGCAGAGGAGTCCAAAGAATGGAAGTGACGGCCAAAAACCACAAAAGAGTAGCGAGAAGATTTCTCAGGGTATGATCATATTCGTCTGTACGTCCGATCTTATAATCTTTTCGAAGCGATGAAATAAGCAACCAAAGCATCGAAAGCGGAAGAAAAGCTGCAAATCCTGCTCCCCCAAATACGCCTGACAATTGAAGTAAAATATTAGCTATCAGCAAGGAAAATAAGGAAGCCAAAAAGTCAATGGCAGTAAATAGCCATGGAAAATAGGTATCGAATCTTCTCTTCATAAAAATTATAACAAACTAGATTTGTCTGGCAAAAGCAAAAACCAGACAAGAATTAGGGTTAAGCTTAAAATTTCTCGCCTTAAATTTAAGAAAGAAATTCTGTCAGCTGATTACTTTTGAATTTATTTGTGTTTCCTAAATGACGTTTACCTTTCTATGACTTTTATTAACGATCTGTTTGCATCATCAGATCACCCAAAATCCCTTGGTGCCAAATTTCGGGCCAACCGGCTTCGAAAATTTGAAAAACTCTTTTTCAGAAACTTCAATCCCGAAAAGCCAATTTTAATTTTGGATGTGGGTGGAACGGATTATTTCTGGAAAAAAAGCCAAATCCCTAATATTCCGGGAGTACGAATCACGCTTTTGAATCTTCGGCTTGAAAAAACAACTCACCCTCATATCAATTCAGTAATTGGTGATGCGACGGACATGACGGAATTCACGGATAAACAATTCGACTTAGTATTTTCAAATTCAGTCATTGAGCACTTATATACCTTTGGAAATCAGCGAAAAATGGCAAATGAAATCCAGCGTGTAGGAAGAAAATATTTCATTCAGACTCCAAATAAATATTTTCCTGTGGAAGCACATTACGCCCTTCCCTTTGCTCAATACCTTCCCAAAAGTCTGCTCTTCATGCTATTGACTAAGACGAAATTGAGCAGATTCAAACGATGGAAACCTCAGGATGCACAGCAATACCTGAACGAAATCAGATTACTAAATGCAGCGGAAATGAAAAGGCTTTTCCCAGCCTCAAAGTTATTGAAGGAGACAATCCTGGGATTGACTAAATCTCTGACTGCACACAATTTCCGCTAATCCGCAAACTGGAGACGGACCAAGTTGGCATAGAATCCTTCTTCATCGGCAAGCAAATCTTTGTGGCTGCCTTGCTCCACGATTTTGCCTTCACTTAGCGCATAGATACGATCCACCTTTCTTATCGTGGCCAGACGATGCGCTATGATTAGCGTGGTTCGGCCTTTCATCAATTCGTCGAGAGCTTGCTGCACCAAGGATTCAGATTCAGCATCGAGCGAGGAAGTGGCTTCGTCCAAAATCAAAATAGCGGGATCCTTTAGAATTGCCCGTGCAATGGCCACTCGCTGTCGCTGACCTCCAGAAAGCTTGACACCTCGCTCACCCACGAGCGTTTCGAGTCCTTCCGGGAATTGAGATATAAACTGCCAGGCATTGGCTTTTTTGGCTGCTTCGATAATTTCGTCCTCGGTAGCACCAGGTTTCGCATAAGCAATATTTTCACTAATGGATCCTCCAAAAAGCAAGACTTCCTGAGGAACTGTGCCGATTTTACTTCTCAATACCTTGAGGTCCCAATCTCTCACGTCCCTACCATCGATTCGAATTACCCCCTTATCGGTTTCATAAAAGCGTAAAAGCAGCTGGATAATCGTGGACTTACCCGCCCCAGAATGCCCCGCCAAAGCTACTTTTTCACCGGATTGAATCTCAAACGAAACGTTTTTCAACACCTGGACTTCGGGACGTGTAGGGTATTGAAACCCAACATTCGAAAATTCAATTTTTCCTTCAAATTTGTCTGAACTGGCCCCTGATTCAGATTCAGGTTCTTCATCCATGATCTCCAAAACCCGCTCCGAGCTACCGATGGCTTTTTGAAGCTGACTGTAAATATCTCCTAAACCAGCAATCGACCCACCAATGAAAGTGGTGTAAAGAACAAATGAAACCAACTCGCCCACACTCATTTGGCCTTCTGCAACTAAGCTGGCACCGTACCACATCACGGCCACGATCCCGCCAAAAAGGGCGAAAATAATAAATGAGATAAAGGCACCACGATATTTTGCTGTAGTCAAGGCAACGCCGACTACTGAATTGAGTCCTTTTCCATAGCGGGCGGACTCGTAGGCTTCACCCACAAAAGACTTCACGGTGCTAATGGACTGCAAAGTTTCCTCCACGATGACATTGGCAGCAGCTAGTTCGTCCTGAGTTTTCTTGGATAATTTTCTGATGAAGCGACCAAAAACCATCGCTATCAAAATCAAAACAGGGAAAGTCCCCAGCATAAAAACGGTCAGTTTGGGAGTATTGAAAAACAAAAACCCAATACCGGCTACCAATGTAATGACCTGACGGAACAGCTCAGCCAAGGTTGTTGAAAAAGTATCCTGTAATTGACTGACATCGGCTGTGATTCTACTGATCAGCTCTCCCGTGCGTCTTTTGTCAAAGAAAGTCATCGGAAGCCGCACTAACCTACTGTAAAGTTGCAGTCGGATATCCCGCATGGACCGTTCGGAAACTAGGGCAAAAAGCCAAACTCTAAAAAAAGAGAAAATGCTCTGCACAGCCAAAATCCCTATCAAGATCAAAGCAATGGAGTTGACATCATTGACGATCCAAGTCGATCCTTGCGCGGTGTCGATCAGCTTGCCTGCTACAAAGGGAAATGTCAATAAAGTCAATGATGAAAAAAGCAGAAAGATTAATCCCGAAATAAATGCCAGTTTATAAGGCATTAAAAACCGAAAAATACCTCCCAGTTTACTTAGATTCTGCTTATTTAATTTTCGTTTCTCCTCGGGCTCCAGCGCAGTTCCTCGTTTTTTGGCCATTCTAATATGTGGTTTTCAGTCGCAAAAGTAGCGTTTTAGCCAGAGAAATGACAGAAAAAAAGCATGCCTCCTGAGGCTATTCTTCAGTTAACATTTTTGCGAGTTGCTCACCCAAAGCAGCGGAGTGCTTAAATCCGTGACCCGAGCAGGCTGACACGATCATGACATTTGGCATCCCATCCAAAGGTTCAATGACAAAACGGGCATCTTTGGTCACAGTGTAGAAACAAACTACAGATTGGACAACATTTGGCTTCAGTCCCAAAATTTTTCCATTCACTTTTTCTTTCCAAAACAAGTCCTGCTCTTCTGCACTTACGATTCGGTTTAAAAAATCGGGATGCTCATCGTCAATAAAAGACTCCGAGCCAATTTTGACAGTTTTACCATCTAAGGAAGGAAAGCCATATATGAAATCCTCAGGATTTGCACCAAATCCCCACATCCAAACAGGATATTTTGTCCAATCAATGGCTCCATTTTCAATTTCCAGCCAGTGAAGAACTTGTCGACAGATTTGAAACCTTGGCTTTTCCGAATCAGGTAAAAAATCCTTGATCCAACCTCCAGCGCTAATCAACACCTTTTTGGCCAGTATTTCCCCCTTTTCGTTGCGTATCAAAACATCTTTTCCGGATTTTGAGAGCTCCTCCACTGGTGAGTTAAACCAGAGCTCCGCTCCATTTTTTCCAGCCAATTCAAGTTGCGTTTGGATTGCGAGCTCAGGACGAAGATATCCAGCATCAAACTCCAAATAAGCGTGTCCCGTCGGTTCAAGATTGAACGCTGGAAATCGAGCTCTGAAAGAATTAGAATCCAGGATTTCATGTTTGACTTCTTGACTTTTTGCAAAAGAAACAGTCCGCTGCCAAAACCCCTCCGAACCATGCTTACCCCAAGGCTGCATTCCGGAGTCCAACAAAACCCCGGAAGTAGTGGTCATGATTTGAACGCCAGTTTCTGCTTCGATTTCCTTCCAAATTTGATGCGATCGTTTAGCTAAAGCCACATAATCCTCTCCTTCACCGACTGCCAAGCGAGTAATCCGGCTTTCTCCATGACTGGATCCCATGGTATGTGGTGGCTCAAACCGATCAATTCCAAGGACTCTTTTTCCACTTTTACTCAATTTGAAAAGCGTAGCACTCCCCACAGCACCGAGGCCGATGACTACTATGTCGTATTTGGGGTAGATTTCTTTTGACATGAGTACAAGATAGGCTAGTAAACAAAAAAGAGGCTGTCTCATAACTGATGTTTGTCACATTGAGCGAAGTCGAAATGCCACTCTATTCGTTGCAAATGGCCTTCGACTCCGCTCAGGCTGACATAATCAAGCCTTCTGAGACAGCCTCCGCATGTTAATTTTTTCCCATCTGCGCATCTATCAGCTCTCGCTTTAATTTTCGCTCACGCTCCAAGGTGTTTTTCCGATGCTGCTCAAACTCTTCCTGAACATCCATCAGATCTTTTTCTGCCTTTGAGATTTTACTTGAGCTTCGGAAATATTGGACAGCAAAAAACGCTAAAGCCACGGCCAAAACCGTAACCAAAACCCACATCATGGTGGAGTATGCTGACTTTTGAATTCCTATCCCTAGGAAACTGAAATTGTCACGATCTGCAATCGCTTGATTTTTCTCGGCAATTTCAGCAGAAAGCTGGTTTTTCGAGGTTATTACAGTGTCATTCAGGGACGACAATTGAATTTTTAATTCTGAAACCTCTTTGGTTCTTGTTCGAATAGAATCCAAGACATTGGCTTTGAGCTGTTCAAGGTGGGATTTTTTAACCACCTCATATTCCTGAACATTATTTGAAACCCGATAGATGTAATCAAATTGGCTAATGATATTCCCCGAGCGGAGGGAGTTTTGAGTGGCGGTGGAATCTTGGGCAAAAGCGATAGAAATTCCGGAAAAAACGAAAAGTAAATTCAGGATTAGAGATTTGATCATCTTAAGGGGGAAATTAAGGATGAATAAAATTTTTTAGAATTTAACAAGAAATATGCCTTAGATCAAAAAAGCGCAATATTCTTGAGCTAAAGTTTAACAACTTATTGGCAACCTGTTAATTTTAGATTTTTTCAAACACCGAAATGAATACGAATTCACTTAAATTATGAAGTTTATCCAATCCTTTATTTTGTTGTTTTTGATTTCCAATTCCGTTTGGTCCTTTCAGGTTTCAAATTCGAATCAAGCATTTGAATTGGGTATGCTAGCTTTTGAAAATCAAAGATGGACGGAAGCTCAATCCTTTTTTGACCAATGGATTCAAACCCATCCGACTGATCAGGAAGCCCTATGGCTAAGAGGTCAAGCCTTTCAAAATCAAAGGAATTTTGATCGGGCTTTGAGTGATTTTAGCAGTTTGCTGACCTTAAATCCAGGTTATGCAGAGGCGTTATTTGAAAGAGGAAGGGTTCGATATCAATTGCAACAATACGAGGAAGCGATGTCGGATTTTGAAAGTTTTCTCAAAACCCCTCCTGGAGAAACCACTAGAATTCTTTTCAAAATAGCTCCGGGTGACAATGCCGTCTCCAGTGTCACTACGGCGCAGACAGCTAGTGAGGAAGATGCATATTACCACCTTGGCCTCTGCAGTATCGAGTTGGAAGAATATGATTTTGCATTACTCTATTTGGACGAAGCGATCCTTCTCAATCCAAGCATGGCAGATTTCCATGCCGAAAAAGGACGTGCATTAGCCCGATTAGGTGATAATGTGCCCGCAATTGAGTCCTTTGAGATTGCGCTGCAACTTGATCCTGATCATCTGCCAGCTAAACAAGGCTTGGCTTTGGTAAAAACTGGTGGAGATGCTATTTTCCAAGAACAACTCAATCAGGTAATCGCAGATTCGGAAGGCAATTCACAGACTTACAAGCAGCGTGGCTTTTATCGAATGAATCACCAAGACATAAGTGGAGCAATTGAAGACTTTTCGATTGCTATTTCGATGGACCCTGAGGACTCGGAATCCTATTTTTATAGAGGAAAAATTTACTATCGTCAGAAAAACTGGGGAAAAGCTGAAGCTGATTTTTCTGATGCGATAGCCATCGAACCTGAAAACCCTGATTACTATCTTGCAAGAGGGCAATCGCGCTATGTCAGCGAAAATCTCGAGGCAGCAGTGGCTGATTTTACAATTGTAATTTCTCTTGACCCTGAATTTGCCTCCGGATTTTATCACAGAGGGATTACCTATCAGCGGATGGGAAAGCTGTCTGATGCTTGCCCGGACCTTCTCGAAGCAAAAAATCTCGGAATGGATGAAGCCGGAAAAGCTCGGGAAAAGGTCTGCAAATAGTTACAATTCACGGACAGTATCCACTTGGGAAGCAATAATCGCCGGTCTCCAAGAAGCCAATAGCGTAATGGAAATGACAGCAGCACTGATCCAAATGAGGTCAGTCCAAACCATTCGTACCGGATATGCATCAATCACCGCTGAAGAAATCCCTAAGGAAACCAATCCAAAAGTATCTTGGGCTACTACAAGCAGATAACCCAAAACAAGGCCGATTACAGCTCCGCTAAATGCAATCAACGCTCCTTGCTTGAGGAAGATTTCACGAATCAATCGGTCTCTTGCACCCATTGCTTTCAGGACGGCAATATCTTTTTTCTTCTCGATCGCTAGCATGCTGAGCGAAAAGAAAATATTGAAGGAGGCAATAGCTAAAATAAAAGTCAGCGTGAGAAATACGAAAAGCTTTTCGAGCTTGACAGTCCGGATTATTCCTGCATGCTGCTCGTCTGCATTTTTGACCAAAAACTCAGGACCCAGGAAGCTTTTTAAGGACTTTTGAACATCATTTACTTTGTATCCATCCTTAACCTTAATTTCAAGGGAAGTCCGTTTTTCGCCATAATTCAGCAGGTCACGGGTAAAATGTAAGGGGGCAATCACGTATCCGTCATCAAACTGCTGATCAATGCTGAAGAATCCACGGGGCTCTAGCAGTGCCGATGCATATAGCTGGCTTGGATCAATACTGGCCGCAGATCTGGGTGCTTTCGGATAGAAGACTTTTACTATCGAATTGACCTCCTCTAAATTTACAGAAAGGAAAAACCCGACACCTCGGCCCAATATTGCTCCAGGTCTAATATCCGTTCCCAATGAGGTATCTCCCCAATAATATCCTTTCGAGAATCTTCCCTGATCCAAAAAATTAGCTGACACTCCCTTAATTTTGGCAACAATCTGATTGCCGTCATGCTCGAATAGCGCATTATCCTCGATCACTTCGGTCAAGGTTGAAACACCTTCGATCTTTTCGATTTCACTGAGCCACTCTTTAGGTGCGAGAAAACTTTTTCCAGAGCTGGGTTCTATCTTCAGTTCTGCATCAAAACTCGCAAACAATCCACGGATCAAATCCTCCAATCCATTAAAGACCGACATCACCACGACCAATGCAATCGTACCTACGGCTACGCCTACCATAGAAATGATTGACAAGACTGTGATGAAATTTCGCTTCTTCTTACTTCGAAAATAGCGTCCGGCTATAAATGAACTGAAATTCAAGGCAATTACGATTAATCTTCGTCTTCTTCATTCTCTTCCTCCGGAGGTGCTGGAGGAATATTTAGATCAGATATTACCTTATCCATGTACTGGGCATAGGTAGCCGAATCGTCCGGAAAAAATGCGATTTCAGGAATGACCCGAACGGACTTCCCGATTCTTTTGGAAAGATGATGACGGATTTCTTTCTTGTGATCATTGATCAGTTCGTAGGCGGCCTTTGGGTCGGCTAAGAGAAAACTTACATAAACCTTTGCAAAACCCAGATCGGGACTGACCATGACACGGGTAATGGTGACCATGGCTTTTCCAATAAGGTGTTTTGCTTCCTTCTGAAATATATCACCAAGCTCTTTTTGTATGAGCTTCGAGTATTTTTGTTGTCTTTTGCTTTCCATGTGAAGTATTTGTGGAACAAATTTAGCGAAATACTTGGGCAAGCTTTAATTTCGACCCAATCCTAACAACTCTACACCAAAACCTTGTTAAGTTTTTTCAAAGTAAACGACCCATTTAGACTAATTGGAGTAGCTATCTACCTGATTTTGCTTGCAATCCTGATGCTTGGATTTTTTTCATTTCCAATTACTCAACCAAGGCTTCTCTGGATGGTTTTGGGTGAACGATTGAGTGATGGCTATTTTATCTATCAAGATATCATTGATGATACAGGGCCCCTTTCCGCCGGATTTTTTGCTATTGTCTACTTCGTTTTTGGAAGAAGTGAGTGGGCTTATGAACTCATCGGAAGATTATTGGTCCTTGTACAAGTGATTTATTGGAATTCAGTTTTGATTCGCTATAGGGTTTTTGAAGAAAATACCTACTTGCCAGCAATCATTATGACTGCCCTCTTCCATCTTTCATTTGATATGATTGGACTGTCACCGGCTTTGTTGGGAAGTACATTTCTTGTTCTAGCAATCGGACAGCTATTTTCTCAGACCGTTCTTCAGAAAGAGACGAGCGAATCCACCTTATTGATTGGAATTTATGGTGGAATAGCGACGGGGTTTCATTTGAATTTTGGGATTTTCCTCCCCTTTATGATATTTACAGGAATTGCGATCAGCGGCTTTTCCTTTCGTCAGCTATTTTTATCCCTGATTGGATTTTTCTTGCCTCTACTTTTGATTTTGGTGTTTTTCTTTTGGAATGATGGGCTCAAGGAAACCTTGCAAATCTTTCCCCTAATTTTCACTTACGAAAAATATAATTATCAATCACTAATAACTTGGGCAATTTTGGGAGCCTTTCCTGTTTTGATTGCTTTAGTTGGGTATTTCTATAGCGCAGTCCTAAGAGGAGCTACGATTAATCAGCAAAAGCAGCGTCAAATAATGATCCTGTGGTTGATAATTTCTCTGGGTGGCTTATTTCTGAATAAAAGACAAGCAACCTACCATCTTTTAATTTTCATCCCGGGATTGACTTATTTGATTACCCAGTTTTTTCTAAATATCGGCAGAGGCTTGATTGGAAAATTAGCATTTTTGATTCTCCTTTTCGGACTTCCAGCATTGGGATGGTGGTATAATCAAGTGCTATTGACTACCTCTTCAACTTATTTTGTAGAAAGATCAAAGGAATATATAGGTCAATCAGGCGAAAAAATCATGGTCCTATCCTCAGATTCCAGTCCTTTTCTTGATAATTCGCTTGGTGGCCCATTTTTGAACTTCAATCTGACCAAGGCCTACGTGGATTCTGAAAAATCACTGGAACAAAAAGCTAAAATTTTCCAAAATCTTACCATTCAGAAACCTCAGGTAGTAGTAGACCCTGCTGGGATATTCAAAAATCTTCTGGAGGAACTCCCCGCGCTCAAAAATCTATATACTGAAACTCAGCCAGGAATTTTTCGGTTGAAATAAAAGTTTTGGCACTATTTCTAAACCCCATCCTATCATAGCACGATACTGGCTTTACCAATTTTAACATTACATCCTTTATTCTTCTTCTGTACCAAATTACCTTTATCAAATGAATAAACCCTTGTTTAAATCACTAGCCAGCTTAAGTATTGGACTGCTAGTAATGGGTTGCAGCACCTCAGCTGTAATTACCGCTCCCCCGATTTCCTACACTAATATTTCACCCAGAATCTCCGAACTGTCTGTTTCCGACACCAAGCGTTGGGGCCATTTGGATTTGATAAGGGACACCATTCCAGGCATGAGTGTGGATCGGGCTTATAATGAGCTTTTGAAAAAGAGAAAAGGTCAAACAGTCGTCGTAGGAGTAATCGACTCAGGAATAGATCTCAATCATGAAGATATCAAGGATGTCCTATGGGTAAATCCAGGAGAAAAGCCGGGGGACGGAATTGACAACGACGGCAACGGCTATATCGATGATATTCATGGGTTTAATTTCTTAGGTGAATCCTATCATGAACAGATGGAAATCGCCCGAATCATCCGGCTTAAAATCGGAACTGAAACTTATCAGGCGGCAGCTAAAGCAGCATTAGACTCCAAACTTCCGGAAGCTAAAGAGGGACTGCCTCAACTGCAGCAAATAGAGCAGTTTGTAAGCATGGCTCATCAAAACATCCAAAAGGAGTTAGGAAAAGAGTATTATTCCATTGAAGATTTAGAAAAATATTCTCCAAAAACACCTCAGGAAGAGCAACTCGTAGGAGTTTTGATTCAGGTGATGGGAATGGGTCAGGATATTCCTACTGCACTTGCCGATCTCAATCAGGGGATCAACTACTACCAAGGACAAGTAGATTATCATCTGAATGTCGATTTTGATGGACGAAAGCCAGTGGGTGATAATCCCTATGACTTCAATGACCGAAAATACGGAAATGGGAATCCAAATATTCGTGATTCCAAGGAAAGTCATGGAACTCATGTAGCAGGCATAATTGCGGCTACAAGAGGCAATCGAAAAGGAGTGGATGGCGTAGCCAAAAACGTCAAAATCATGAGCCTTCGTGCCGTACCTGATGGAGATGAATATGATAAAGATGTGGCTTTGGCTATCCGATATGCAGTGGACAACGGAGCTAAAGTCATCAATGCCAGTTTTGGCAAAGGGTTTTCCCCAAATGCAGAATGGGTGTATGAAGCCTTAATTTATGCGGCATCCAAGGATGTTTTATTTGTTCATGCTGCAGGAAATGACGGAGCAGATTTGGATGATCCCGAAAACCCCAATTTTCCAAATGATCACAAGCTCCGAAACTCTCCTGAAATTTCGGATAATGTCATCACAGTAGGCGCACTTTCCTCCAGCTTTGGCCCTGAGATGGTGGCGTCATTTTCAAATTATGGAAAGCTGAATGTGGATATTTTTGCGCCCGGTGACGGGATTTATTCATCCATGCCAAATAACGAATATGATTTTCAAGGAGGCACTTCTATGGCAGCACCGGCTGTAGCAGGAATGGCAGCAATGATCCGTTCTTACTATCCTGAGCTTACAGCAGTTCAGGTTAAATACATCATCATGAATTCAGGAATTGAACCTCAAATCAAAGTGATGATCGGTGGGCCTGAAGGTTCCGAAAAATCATTTGCTGAAATTTCCAAGTCAGGAAAAATTGCAAATCTGTACAACGCCATCATTCTAGCTGATCAAGTATCCCGCAGAGAAATCATTCTGTAAATAGAAATCTTACTATTACCAAAAAGGCCTCGGAAAATTGTTCCGAGGCCTTTTTTATGTGGTAAACAGATTTTAGCGACAAGCTATTTTATCTACTCGATTTTGGTGTCTTCCACCTTCAAAAGCCGTGTTAAGAAAGATCTCAGTTAGGCGTTCAGCATGCTCGTACGAAATAAATCGTGCAGGTAAAGCAATCACATTAGCATTATTGTGCTGACGGGAGAGGGCAGCGAGGTCCTCATTCCAACAAAGTGCTGCTCGGATTCCCTGATGTTTATTTGCAGTAATTGCTACTCCATTTCCACTTCCACAGATTACGATTCCCAGTTCAAATTCACCTTCTTCGATTGCCAAACACAAGGGGTGCACGTAGTCAGGATAATCCACTGAGGAGTCAGAAAAAGGCCCAAAGTCTTTCACTTCAAATCCAAGAGAGGTAAGTTTTTGAATCAATTTTCCCTTGTATTCAAATCCTGCGTGGTCACCTCCGATTGCAATTTTTTTAGCCATGATCTATTCTTCTTCAGTTGGATGATTTTTTAGGTATTCAGCTTCAGCTATGGCTCGCTTTTTCTCAAGTCTTTTTGCTATCGAGATCCCCACTTCATACAAGACCATGATTGGCATTGATATGAGCAATTGCGAAATCACATCCGGTGGAGTAATGATAGCTGACAGAACCAAAATCACCACAATGGAGTGCTTTCGATAAGCTTTCAACATTTTTGAAGTGACCAGACCTGACATGGACAAGAAATAAACCACTACTGGCAATTGGAACATAATCGCCGAAGCGAGAACCAACATCACCAATGTGCTCACGTAGGAGGTGATGTCAAATTCATTAAGAATGGTAGGATCCAATTGATAGTTTGACAAAAAATTAATAGAAAGCGGTGCCAATACGTAATAGCCGAAAGCCGCACCCAGCAAAAAGAGAAAACTTACGAAGAAGACCGCACCTCTAGCTGCATTTTTTTCTTTATCATAAAGACCCGGACTGATAAATCGCCAAAACTCCCAAAATACATAGGGAAAAGCTGCAATGAATCCTACTATAAAGCTAGATGTCATGTGCATGGAAAACTGCCCTGTCATTTGACGGCTTTGAATCGTGAAAGGGAGTTCATCAATGCAGAGAGCAGGTACATCCAGCCAATTAGCTAAATCACAAAGCACACGGTAAGTAAAGAAATCTACTTTGGAAGGCCCAAGTATGAGCATCCCAAAAACGACACTCTTTGCCAAAAAGGCAATAACTGAAAAGATCAGAATAACCGCAACAGATCGAAGCAAGTGAAAGCGCAAGGCTTCCAAATGATCCAAAAACGACATTCCTTCTTCCTCTTCTTGAACTTGATCTAGGGCCACTTTGGTAATTCAGTAATTAGTATAAGGGAAATTGAACCATCCACGAATTGACTTCTTCCTTGATATCAGCAAGTGCAGTTGCGTCTGAATGGCTTTGCAATGCACGATCAATCAATTGGACGATTTTTCGCATATCGTCTTCTCTTAATCCTCGTGTAGTCACTGCGGCAGTTCCTACACGCATACCCGAAGTCACAAAAGGTGACTTGGTATCGAAAGGAACCATGTTTTTATTAATGGTGATGTCCACTTTGCCAAGGGTTTCCTCGGCAAGCTTTCCAGTAAGTTCTTTATTCCTCAGGTCGATGAGCATCATGTGATTGTCAGTGCCACCAGAAATAATCTGGTAACCGAGACTTACGAACTCTTCTGCCATGATGGATGCATTCTTTTTTACCTGAACTACATAGTGCATGTATTCGTCAGAAAGCGCTTCCTCGAAAGCAATGGCTTTCGCCGCGATGATATGCTCCAATGGACCTCCTTGGGTACCCGGAAATACACCCATATCCAAAAGTGCAGACATTTTTTTGATCTCTCCTTTTGGAGTGGTCAATCCCCAAGGATTATCAAAATCTTCCCTCATCAGGATCAAACCACCTCTTGGACCTCTGAGGGTCTTGTGAGTGGTAGTCGTCACAATATGACAATGCTCCAATGGGTCTTTCAACAGTCCTCTTGCTATGAGTCCAGATGGGTGTGAAATATCAGCCAACAAAAGTGCTCCTACTTCATCGGCGATTTCCCGAAGTCGCTCATAATCCCAATCTCTGGAATAAGCGGAAGCTCCACAGATGATCATTTTTGGTTTTACTTCGATAGCCTTTTCCTCGACTTTATCGTAATCGATCATTCCGGTTTCTTCCTCGACTCCGTAGAAATTGGCCTGATACAATTTACCTGAAAAGTTTACCGGAGATCCATGAGTCAAGTGCCCCCCATGGGAAAGGTCAAATCCTAAAATCGAATCCCCTGCTTTCAAACAAGCTAAAAATACAGCTGCATTTGCCTGCGCACCTGAATGGGGCTGAACATTAGCCCATGTCGCACCAAATAAAAGTTTGGCTCGATCGATGGCGATCTGCTCTATTTCATCTACTACTTCGCAGCCTCCATAGTACCGCTTACCTGGTAGACCTTCTGCATATTTATTCGTCAAGACGCTGCCTGCAGCTTCCATCACTTGTTTACTCGTGAAGTTTTCTGAAGCGATCAGTTCGATGCCTCTTTTTTGTCTGTCTTCTTCTCTGGCAATGAGGTCAAAAACAAGCGAATCTCTTTTCATAATCAGGAATTTGTAAGCAAAGTATGAACACCGGTGATCTTCCGGCTGTTTGAAAACGAGCCCAAAAATAGCCCGAAAGTCCCTATAATCCAATGTGGAAAAGCAGTTGAAAATCTGCTAGGTGATAAAGTTAAAAAGAAAGGATATTACAAACCTAAATAGAGCTGATTGTCAGCAAATTAACGTTTGCGTTTATAAAGATTCTGCACCAAAGAGAAATAAAATTTTTGCAATAATTTCAAAAGCTCGCCAGAATCTCATTTTCGATAAGCTCAGCTAAATTGTACTTCGTATTTTTATTGCATGTTTGATTTCAAATTTCAGCCTGAAAGCTACTTCACCTCAGAATCCAACGCTGTAACCCTAGTGCGGCTCCACTATCCGGAAAGCACTTGGGGTGAGCAAATCAGTATTTATGCTCACCTATTGGAAGGCAAAATCACGTTTGAGGTAATCGATTTTTACGGAAATGAATACTCGGTGTATCCAAGTAGCACTTGGGAGCCGCTTTCTTTTGAAGATATGATCTACTTGATCGAAGGCATGCAAGTCAATCAAGATGCGGCTGAGGGAAATATTCCCTTGGTATTGGATGGGATACCGGAAGCAGAAAGCGAGTTCTATCCCGAACTTATAAAATATTTTGATGAAAAACGGAAAAGTTTCGGCTTGGGTTAAAAATCCAACAGGGCATGTCTTTGTCCTGAAATCTGATCACTTTTAAACCAATATTCATACATATCAAAATCAAGGCAGTCGTTTAATTCCAT
Source organism: Algoriphagus sp. (assembly GCF_046296635.1). Taxonomy (GTDB): domain Bacteria; phylum Bacteroidota; class Bacteroidia; order Cytophagales; family Cyclobacteriaceae; genus Algoriphagus. The sequence continues at coordinate 201,102 of NZ_JBKBKZ010000002.1, forward strand.
TCCTTGAAAAATGACTTTTTTAAGGCAATCGACAGGAAGTATAGATTTTAAAGATTGGACTTGGTCTGAAGAAAGCTGTGAAAGCTGAATCCATTTTTTCCCCTCAATAAAAATTGGTATAAGTTTCGTCATAGCTATGAAATTAGAATGTCTAAAAGTATGCTGATATTCAGGGCTATACAAGAATTCCAAATTATTTCTATGTTAAATAAAAATAAGTTTCAACATATTCGGTAATGGCAGGATTGATTATCGCGTTAGCATGTCTGTTCTTAGGCATTTTCCTTAGAAAATTTCCAAATTTCCCCACAAACATAGCTTCAAGCTGGGTTCAGGCTTATTTGATCAACATTGTGTTGCCTGCTTTAGCCCTTCTTTATATCCCTGAGATCAAGCTTTCCTGGGAATTATTAATACCTGTTTCCGCTGCTTGGTTAACCTTTTTACTTTCTTGGTTACTTTTTGGAATTCTTGGAAGAAAATTCAACTGGGGCAAAAATACGACTGGTTGTCTGATCATCGTGGCTGGTTTGGCAAATACTTCATTTCTTGGCTTTCCTGTGATCGAAGGATTATATGGAAAAGAAGGATTACCCACAGCACTGCTTATTGATCAGGGAGGATCTTTTTTGATTGTATCCTCACTTTCGATTTTGGTGGGCTCGATCTATGGCAACCATAGTGAAAGCTTGGCTAAGGTTCCATTGAAAATTCTCAAATTTCCTCCTTTTGGCTTTCTTGTCGGGACATTGTTAATGAGCATGTTTGACCTCAAAACTCCAGAATTTCTCATTCCACTTCTCCAACTGATTGGTAAAACAATGCCACCCATGGCTCTTTTGGCGATAGGGTTAAAATTTTCTTTAGATCGAAGCTCATTGGCCTCACGCTTTTTCTGGTATGGATTGGGCTATCGCCTGATATTGGCACCGGCGGTCATATGGCTTATTTATAGAAATCTTCTTCCTGTAGATTCGCTGGATTTGAAAGTAACCGTGCTTGAAAGTGGCATGGCACCGATGATTACGGGCTCGATTGTCTCCATACAATTCGGACTTCAGCCTAAACTAGCGACATTGCTTTCAGGTCTTGGGATGCCGATTTCGGCAGTTAGCCTTTTGATTTGGTATTTTCTTTTGGGGTGAAAGTAAGGAGGAATAACACACTTTGTTACTCTCGATTTTTAAAATAATCCTAACAAAATTTGTTTTAATGAACGCTGTTCATTTTATTTGAACCAATAAAGATTTCAAATGGGAATATCTGAACGAAAGGCAAAAGAAAAAGAAGAACTCAAATCCCTGATCTTACAGGCAGCCAAAAGGCTTTTTGTGGAAAAAGGAATCGATCAGACCACCATTCGAAATATAGCCAATGCAATCGAGTACAGTGTAGGTACTGTCTATGTCTATTACAAAGACAAGAATGACATTCTTCACGACCTTCATTCTCAGGGCTTCAAGCAATTAGGAGGCGAAATGAAAGTTCTATTTAGTGTCGGAGATCCAATGGAGAGGCTCAAAGCTTTGGGCAGGGTATACCTTCAATTTGCCCTAGATAACCCTGATATGTATGACCTTATGTTTTCATTGAGAGGCCCTATGGACTTTTTGGAATCCATGCACAAGGAAGAATGGAATGAGGGTAAAGGCACATTTGAAGTCTTGAGGGCTACTGTATACCAATGTATGGAAGGCGGTCATTTCTCAGGACATAAACTCGAACCGTTATCCTTTGCTATATGGAGCACCGTGCATGGAATGGCCTCCCTTCACAACAGTCAGCGAGTCAAAGGGGTAAATTTTGAAGATCCGAATACCATCCTAATGAAGGCATATGAGGAGTTTGTAATGATCCTAGATCGGAGGTAAAAAAATTTATTGCATTAATGAACATTGTTCATATTTAGAACTTAATTCAATCTATCCTATTCTAAATTCAACTTATAAAAGAATCAACAGACACAAATTTTAAACTAATTAAACATGAGAAAGTCAAAATTATCTATCCTATTGATCCTTCTATTTTTAGCTGGTAATGTTCTAGCTCAAATCAATCAGACAAAAGAAGGTGACGCCATTCTGGGTGAATGGATCAATGCTGAAAAAGATGCCAAATTCCAGATCTATAAAGAAGCTGGACAATACTTTGGTAAAATAATCTGGGGAACCGGAGGTGAAACCAAAGACGTAAAAAACCCTGATCTAAGTTTAAGAAAAAGAGATCTGGTCGGGCTGGTCATACTTAACAATTTCATTTTCGAAGGAAGCAATAGCTGGAAAGATGGAACAATCTACAATCCAAAAGATGGAAAAACTTACTCCTGTAAACTCACGCTAAAGTCACCAAAAACGCTAGAAGTAAGAGGTTTTGTAGGAATATCCATGTTTGGGAAATCAGAAACTTGGTCAAAAATCAACTAAATCAAAAATAATCATGAATGAATACATTCTTATAACTGGCGCCTCTTCGGGGATTGGCTTTGAAATGACCCAACTTCTGGCTGCACAGAAGTTCAACTTAATCCTCGTCGCTCGAAGTGAGGATAAGTTGGAGAGCATGAGAAAGGCATTGACGGAAAAGTATCCAATTGACATCCGAATCATGCTTTATGATTTGTCTAATCCACACAATGCCCTCGAGCTATTTAATCAGGTAAAAGCTAAAAATCTGAGCGTTTCTCATTTGGTCAATAATGCGGGGTTCGGCGGATATGGAAATTTCCTCGAAACCTCCATGGATCTAGAACTGGGTATGATTAATCTTAACGTTAGTAGTCTCGTTATTTTAACTAAGCTATTTGCACAGGATATGGCTAAGCGAGAGTCAGGCAGAATCATGAATGTTGCTTCGCTATTGTCCTTTATTCCTTTCCCATACTACTCGGTGTATTCAGCCACCAAAACTTTTGTTTTGGCATTTTCAGAAACCATTGCAGCCGAACTGGATGGAACTGGTGTCGTAGTGTCCGCCCTCTGCCCTGGAACTGTAGAAACACCTTTCCACACCCCGGAAATGCGGAAAACCAATGCTATGAGCGCAAACAAACCCGTCCCCGCCAAAGATGTGGCCGCCGCAGGAGTCAAGCTACTTTTGAAGGGAAAAGGGAAGAAAATCGTTGGGTTCAACAATTGGTTTATCTCCAATCTGCCTAGGGTTACTCCTGATTTTCTCATGATGAAGATCAAAAAAAATCTTGCGAGCATTAAGATTTAAACCCATGCTAGAGTTTGCCTTACAAGTAAAATCCAGAAATGAGACCCTGTTTTATTTCGGTCTGCTTTGCTTAATAGCCGCCATGGTTTTTCTTTTCATGACAAAAGTCTCCTCAACGCAGGTGTATCAAGTCAATGCATGGTATAAACCCTTCAAATTCGCAATTTCTACTTTCACTTTTGCTTGGGCGATGGCTTGGTATTGCCATTATTTGCCATCTTTTAATATAAGTGTCTACAATTGGACTGTAGTGCTCTTATTGGGCTTTGAAATCACCTACATTGCCACGATGGCTGCACAGGGCAAGCCTTCGCATTTTAATGTCAGTCATCCATTTTTTTCGATGATGTTTTCATTGATGGCACTGGCCGCCACAGTGGTCACATTATATACGGCTTATGTCGGCCTATTATTCTTCATAAATGATTTCCCAGCACTTCCAAATCACTACCTCTGGGCAATACGAATAGGGATTTTGCTTTTCGTGGCTTTTTCTTTTGAAGGTTTTCTCATGGGAGGAATAATGAGTCACTCTGTAGGTCTGGATAATGACAATTCCAATCTGTTCATTTTAGGCTGGAGTAAGATTGTGGGAGATTTACGAGTCGCTCACTTTATTGGAATGCATGCTTTACAAGTTTTACCAGTTCTTTCCTTTTTTCTTCTAAGAAATACAAAATTAACGCTCTGGGTAGGTTTACTATACGGAGCTCTTGCTCTTTTCACACTGATCCAAGCCTTAAATGGAAAACCATTTTTGAGCGGAAAAATAACTTCTAATCAAACTTCGCCCTTTAAGAGAAACTCATGACTAGGCCCAAGATTCAGCCAAGACCTCCATAAAATCCTGATGGATTTTTCCGTTGCTAGCCACGATTTTTCTCCCGAAAACAAAATCATTCCCTCCATCAAAATCAGTCACAGATCCACCGGCTTCTTTCACAATCAATGCTCCTGCTGCTACATCATAGGAATTGAGATTGTATTCAAAAAACCCCTCTGTCCGACCTGAGGCTACATAGCAAAGATCTACAGCTGCGGAACCGAATCTCCGCAAGCCATGGGTTTTTTGCATTAAAGATTTCATTGTTGCCAGGTATTTGTCGATCAATTCGAAATTATAATATGGAAAGCCTGTAGCAATCAATGATGCCGCAAGGGATGGGGCCTCACTGACTTTAATACGGGTATCGTTGCAAAAGGCACCTCCACCTTTCATGGCATAAAAGCATTCATGACGATTGACCTCATACACCACACCTAAAATAAGATCATCTCTTTCCATCAGAGCGATACTTACGGAAAATACCGGGATATTATGGATAAAGTTGGTTGTCCCATCAAGCGGGTCGATTACCCAATTATAAATTTCCCCTTGAGTGGAGTTTGTTCCTTCCTCTGTGATGAAGCCAGCCTCTGGAAAAATGATGCTAAGTCGGTCCACAATCTGACGCTCTGCTTCTTTATCCACATAAGACACGAGGTCATTAAAGCCCTTATGCTCCACCTTCTTCACATCAAAATGCTGTCTTTCCTTTCTTATAAACGAACCGACCTCTTTGGCAATTTCTTGAGTTTGTTCCAGTAACAAAGTGAGCTTTTCTTGGGTAATCATGAGAATGGGTAGTGGGTTAGAAAGTGATTCTATCTCAAAAATAGAATTTTTGATTAATTAATTAATTGAAAACAAAACTTGGTTAATAAATTTCATAAAAATCGATTATTCCTTTGCTTCCCGTTTTTCACTCTTTCCAGCGACAACAAGTACAATTTCCCCTTTTTGAGGATGAGTTTGATAATACTCAATCAGTTCGGCTAGGGTTCCACGCACATTTTCTTCATGGAGTTTGGTAAGTTCTCTGGAAACGCAAGCATGCCGGGAAGGTCCAAAAGCTTCCGAAAGTTGCTCCAAAGTCTTCATTAGCCGATGGGTGGATTCATAGAGGATGATTGTCCGAGTTTCCTCCACTAAGGATTCGATTCGTGTTTTTCGACCCTTTTTATGTGGTAAAAACCCTTCAAACACGAAACGGTCATTTGGAAGACCGCTATTGACTAATGCCGGAACAAAGGCGGTAGGACCAGGCAGACATTGCACTTCAAGTCCGGCAGCAAGAACTTCCCGTACAAGCAAAAATCCAGGGTCAGAGATAGCGGGAGTACCCGCATCACTCACCAAGGCGAAGATTTCTCCTCTTTTCATGCGTTCGACCAGTTTCTCTGCGGCCTTATGCTCATTGAAAATATGATAGCTCTGCAAAGGCTTGGATATTTCAAGGTGTTTGAGCAAAATTCCACTGGTTCGGGTGTCCTCAGCCAAGATCACATCCACTGCCTTTAGTATTTCTATGGCTCTAAGTGTGATATCTTTCAGATTCCCAATCGGGGTTGGCACCAAATAAAGACTGATAGGGGTTTCATTCATTCTTGAATTTTATTGATTGCTTTGGCCAATTTACGATCTTTTTCGGTCACAGTATTTCCTTCATCGTGTGTAGTGAGCTCGATCTCTACCGTATTATACACATTGGACCAATTGGGGTGATGATTGTGTTTTTCAGCTAAAAAGGCGACCCGAGTCATAAAAGCAAAGGCCTCCTGAAAGTCAGAAAATTTAAAAGTTTTGGTCAGTTTATTATTTTTCTCAACCCACATATTTTCTATTGATTAAAGTGAAATTACTCCTTCAATTGCTGAAGCGCGCTCATAAATGCCTATTATCTGATCTGCACTGTCCATCATAGCTTGAATCGTGGCACTCACATATTTTCCTCCTGAACTAGCCTTAAGTGACATTTCATTTTTTGGAAATAATGCGCCAACCTCAAATTCCTTTCCCATTGGTACAATGAATTTGAACATATACAACATCGGAAATTCTCCTGAGGACTCAAGTTTTTCTTTGAACGATGCGCTATCAAACTTACTATTCATAATCAAACTTACTTCTTTATATTAAGTAATGGAATCACATAAAAAAACCCATGCCTTTCGACATGGGTTCCTTTTGGTTGAATATTTTTAATTTATTTACGCTACTTTGATAGTAGATCAAAACGATTTATGGGAATTGGCTCAAATTCTTATTTTCAAGCCCTCTTCGCCTGCGCGCCGTGGCGTGGTCTTCGGTCTCCGGTCACTTGTGCTGAGCGTAGCCGAAGCATCCAGCTCCAACCTGTGGAAAACTTGCCTACTGTCAGAACAGCGTATAATCAGATTATTTCTTAATAATACTTGTATCTGTAATCCTTCACATCTGCCAAGTCCTGCAACGCCATCATGATTTGATAGGTCATTCGCTGAGAACCTGATTGACTCATTTGTGCTTGATAAGAGGTATAATCCCCAATTTCAGAAGCAGGTGTCAAGTTATTGACCCTTCCTACTAATACCCCGATATCTTCACGCACCGGCTTGGTGATTTGTCCTGAAGCAGTAAGGCCAAAAATAGACCCTACAGCTCTTGGTGCAAATCCAATACCCGGTATCACTGAAGCGCTCAATCGCAGGTCAGGAACTTCATTGATGGATGCATCGGCAAAAACCGCTTTCATTTCTTCTAAAGTTGTCTTTCCAGCAAGCTTTTCAGTAATCATTGCTGCTTTCTTCTCATTACGAACCTGCTGCTCCACTTGCTCTCTTACATCCTCAAGTTTTGCTTTTCCTTTTTCTTTTCTGGTTACAATAGTTGCAACTACATAAGAATTGTCGAGTTCAAAAACCTTTGAAACTTTACCTTGGGAACCTTCTCCAAATGCCCAAATGATCACTTCACGGGCGTTTTGAAGGTTATTAAGATTTCTTGAGGTAGCATCTACATTATTTGCCTGAAGAATTCTGTATCCTTTTTCGGTCGCATTTTTAGTGAATTCATTTCTGTTGCCACTTTCTGCAGCGAAAGAATCAGCATTTCTGAATGCCTCATTTCTAGTGCCATCAGATGCTACCAACTCCACCTCAAGGGTTGCAAGTTTGGTGTATTTTGAATTCGGAAGCTCGGTGACTTCAATGATATGGTAGCCATACTCAGTCTCAACTAAGTTTGGCAAAAGACCAGCAGATTTAGCTGCATAAGTTGCGGTAGCAAAAGGCTCAACGAAATCATCTTTCGCAAACCAACCTAAATCACCGCCATTTTGTGCGGTACCATCCTGTCCGTATTGACTGGCCGCTACCGCAAAGTTTCCATTGGCTTTGATGTCAGCTAGTACAACCTCGGCTTGTGCTTTCACTGCGGCCTTACCGGCTTCATCTCTACCATCTGTACTAAACAGGATATGCGAAGCTCTCATTCGAGGGGTTCCATTATACTGATCAGTGACTTTATAGGTCACATATGTAGAGTTGGCTGTGACATAAGGACCGTAGGTTTGTCCTACTTGGAGCTCAGAGACATTAGAAGAAAGAATTGCAGGCAACGCATCACCCGGTCTGTAGGTAATGAATGGATTTTGGATTTCTGAGTTTCTGCTGACGAAAGCGGAATCTTCAGTCGTATTTCTCAATTCTTCAGTTAATGCATTGATGCTCGAAATTACTTCAGAAGAATCCTGACCACTTGGCAAAATGCTGAAAGAAACATATTCCAAGTTGGCTGTATTACCGATTTGAAATTTATCCTGATGCTTGCTCAGGTAGGAAGTCAGATCCTTTTCTTCGATTTTTACATCCCCATCAGGAATTACATAATAAGGAATGTAGAGAATAGAAGCATCTGCTATCGTATTAGCGGACTTATGCTCAAGCTTGGCTTCTGCAGTGGTGAAGTACTCCGAGGTAGCCAATAAGTTATCGTATTTGACCCGCTGTCTAGCCTGTGCAAATAATTGCTCTTGCTGAGCCCAACCAGCTTGCTGTGCAGGATCGGCGGTCTCTAATGTTTGGAGAAAGGATATGAGTTGGTTCTTGTCAAACTGACCAGTCTGTGGATTTATCAGTTGAGCTCTAAGCTCAGGCACGATATTTTTGCCCTGAACCATGTCTACAAGTTCAGCACTTGACACCGTGAGACCAAGCTTTTGGTACTCCTCGTCGAATACTCGCTCGACAATCATTGCTTGCCACGCTTGCTCTCTCACAGAAACCATTTCAGGCTCCGATGCTACACGTCCGGATCGCTGTTGAAACATTGCTTTGAATTCCTCTACTTTTAGAGAATACTCTTCAAGCGTGATTTCATCCCCTGCGATTTCCCCAACGATATTTTTATTGGAATTGAGAAGACTGCTATTAGGACTCAAGAGATCGCCCCCGAGAAGGAATAGAATTAACCCGCCTGCAATCACACCGATTGCAAGACCTGTCCGCTGTCTTATTTGTTTAATTAACGCCATTTTAAATACTACGCTTTTTAGAAGTGTCGCAAAATAATAGCATTAGGGGCGAAATTCAAAATTTACCCCAGAACAAAGTCAGGCTTGGTCTCAGTCTGATTCGTTGATTTTCAGTCGCACTGTCTCAATTCGGTGGGCCAACTTGGTCATAATTGTGAAAGTGTAACGCTCAAAAGTGACATGTTCTCCTTTGTTTGGAAGATTTTCTGTCAGCGATAAGATCAGTCCAGATAGGGTCTCAAAGTCTCCATACGGCAAATTCCAACCGAATTTATCATTTAAATAATCGATTTCATGTCGAGCGCTTAACAAATATTCACCTTCGCCTACTTTCTGTTCGATCAAATCGTGGTTGTCATATTCATCGTCGATTTCTCCAAAAATTTCTTCAATAATATCTTCCATCGATACGATTCCACTCGTTCCTCCAAACTCATCGACGACTAAAGCCAAACTTTTCCTTTCCTGAATAAACTGTATGAGAAGTTCATTTGCCAAGGCTGACTCAGGTGCGATAATGATAGGAGTCAAAATTTCTTCAATGGTTTTCGGCTTTCTGAAAAGCTCCAGTTGATGACAATACCCGATCACTTCATCAATAGTCTCCCGATAGACAATCACCTTGGAATGTCCACTTTCCTCAAATACTTTTTTCAATTCTTTTATAGAATCATCCACTTCTACGGAGACGATGTCGGTACGAGGAACCATGCATTCTCTCACTCGCACAGTTTTAAATTCAATCGCATTGTCAAAGATCTTGGAATCGATCTCCATCTTTTTGTGGTTGGAGTTTGCCTGACGAAAATGTTCCTTAATAAAAGCGTTCAGATCAGTAACTTTAAACACCGGCTTTTCTTCATTGTATTCCAGCCTAAGAACCTTGGTAATAAAAACTCTGGAAAGTCCCACGATCAACCATACGATGGGATACATTAAATAATAAATTCCAAAGAAGGGCAAAGCAAATAGCGAAAGCATGCTGTTGGGGTTCAGCATAAAAAAGCTTTTGGGAAGAAATTCTCCGGTAATCAACACCACAATGGTGGAAATAACAGTCTGGGAGAGTAAAACAACCACATCATTATTTAAGGATTCCGGAAGTAGATTTTTTAGCGGTTGCTCCAGAAGAAAGGCCATAAAAATACCATAAAGCACCAACATGATCGTATTCCCGATCAAAGTAGTCCCGATAAACTGTCCTGGCTTTTGGACGAATTGACTGAGAATCCGACCGCTCAATAATCCTTGCTTACTTTGAAGTTCTATTTGAAGTTTATTGGAGGAGATATAAGCAATCTCAATCCCTGAAAAGAATGCGGAGAAAAGCAGCGTAATGAGAACATAAATCAAATAGGTGGTATCCATTATGAGCGTTTCATATGATTATAATTGTTTTTTAGCGGTCATACCTGCTTGCCGGCAGGCAGGTGGAATGCCCTGAATAACCATTTCCCCGTGTGTTCCCGTACGGACGGGATCATGGGCGTTTCTTCTTTTGTTTTGGTTTGATATGTTCTTCATTTTCAGCGGACAGCGTCTTATTTCGACGAAGTTGAAACCAAAATAGCAAGCCTGCGGCAAACATAAAAATGAAGTAAGAACCCCCTATTCCCACGGTCATACTCTGATGAACTCCAATGATACTCAGGGCCAAAGCCAATGAAAGGATCAAGACATCAGCTAGCTTCATATTCCTTCTCCAGGTAAAAGAGTCCGACTGTCTCGCACCTCTTTCAGGGTGTAATTAGAAAAGCTGTCATCAGCTTCCATTCCTGTCCCATTGAATAATGTCTGCTTATCCTGAATCGTCACAAACTTGTCTGTATAAATTTTCTTTCCGGGCTGATCCCAAAAAATTTCTTCTGATTGAAGCTTTTGGTCTTTGAGAAAATTCTGGATTTGTACGTTCCCATCTCCGCGATAGAGATTTTCATTCTTCATGAAATATCCACGATCCGCACGCATCGTCGTCTCCAATTCACCATCTTTTGTGTAAAACTTAATTTCAATTCCTTCCGGAAATTCAATATTCCCATTGAGAAACTCGAGTTGCTTGGATGCTGTGATCTCTGAACGGATGATTGCTGAATCACTTTGGACCATAAAAATGTTAGTCGCTGAGTTGATGGGTCCATCATAGACTTTCAAGGCATCAGGATCTATACTTTCTCTGCAGGAAAAAATAACTGATCCAACCAGGACCTGAAGTACAAGGACACGAAGCTTAAACACGGCTCAAATATAATTGAATAGTACTAATTCACGCAAACGAAAAAAGGCAGCCCATTGGACTGCCTTTCTACATTATATATAATAGTTAATCTCTTGTAGCAAGGGTTACTGTCTCACCAATCCAGCATCCAGTGCTCATTGAAGCACCTGGCTGAAGACCTTCTGTGAACAATTCTTCCTTGGATGGAAATCTTGATCTTGCTTCTCCCATACCTTTTGAATCACCGGCTCTTTGGTATGCGGCGTATGCTGCAATGAAGATTGACTGATCTTTTGCTCTACTTTCTCCTCCTCTGCAATCATTGCTGGATGACATATATAAGTCTCCGATCAATGAGAAAGCAGAAGCAGTCAGTTCTGGGTTAAGGGTAGCAGCTTCTCTTGCTGCAGCTCTTGCCTGAGATTTTCTTCCGGACTGAGCGTGGATTTTTGCCAATTCCATTTGTACCTCACCTTTTTGCTTGTTGTTTTCTGCCAAAGTCAAGGCTTTTTCCAATACAGGCTGAGCTTTATCAAAATCTCTTGTTGACATGTATTTCATCGCTCTAACCTGAGAGGTAGCAAAGGTTGGATTCTTTGAGTCAATGAATTCCAATGCTGCCATAAAGGAATTGGAAGAATAACACTTGTACTGTACTGAATACTTGAAGATTTGATTCGCCAATTCCTCGTTAGTAGGATCAGCTGCAAGCTTAGGACCCATGGTGTTTTCGATGAATGCACAATCGATCAATTCCATATTTACCAAAACCTGCTCAAGTAGACTTCTTGAACTTGTTACATCTTTGCCTTCCTCTTCTGATTTATTCAGCAATCCATTAGCCATTTCATATTTTGCCAATACTTGCTCACCAGTGTAAGTCTTGTTGAAGGCGTTGTCTCTATAAATCAGATCAAAGTAAGCACCTACTAATTGAGGATTGATATTGCCATTAAGCTCAATCGCTTTTTCAAAATCTTTGATAACACCAGGGATTCTGGTCTTATCTCCTTTGAAGAATTGATAGCCGTAATAAGCTTTATTTTCCATCCACTTCTCTTGATTTTTGTAGATCTGTCCGCGTTTGTCATAAATCGCCATCACGCTGTCCTGATAGATCAATTTCTTAGCTGCATCAGTAGTGGCCTTTTGGGCACCTTCATATATCTTGACTCCATTGATATAAATGGATTCATTTAATTCAGGAGTATTTACAAGTAGCCAATGTAAAGGCTTGGTAGCTTCTACAAACTGATCCGACTTCATGTAGTCTGTGTAGGCTGCATTTAGCTCGCGAGCTTTCGCTTCTTGTACAGCATCGGCAGGCCAAGTCCAGCCGTCTTGTGCTTGAACCAACCCTGAGAGCAACATGGCCCCCATAACCATAAGTGTTGATTTGATTTTCATATTTAGTAAGGTTTTATTCGGTTTCTTTGGTTTGATTCCTTTGTTAGTACTGATATTACAAGTATTGGGCCTTGTTTTCTTTTGTTTTCTTAAAATATGTTATTCGAATACTCTCTTATAGAACCAGCTGTTATCATTAAGTGAAAAACCCAATGTGAAATTTACGTAATTTTCTCTAATTAAGCCTTGATCCAAGGTTCCTCTTTGACCAACTTTCAATGCAATATTCATCATTGATAACTGATTTAGATAAAGTGATGTTCCCAGATTTAATCCTATGTCATTGATATTGGTCTGATTAAGAAAATAAGGGGTCTGCATCCACTCCAATCCAATTCGATAAGTCCCGCGGTTGAGGATATTGTCGAATGATAAATAATTCGGTATTATCAGAAATCCAATTGACAATTTTTTGGCTGCCTGAAGGTCAAGTGGATCGCCAAAGAAATTTCGATATTCTGAAAAATCCTGGAATTGACCCTCGATACTGAACGCATATTTATTCACTTTCTCAAAAGTCACCCCCCCACCGATTCGATTTGGAATGTAAACGCTTCCCGGCAAATTGTTGGCAATTAGGTCTCCATCTGTATCGACCTTGCTAGCTTGGCCAATCCCTGCAAGTTTTGCAAATCCAGTTCCATTAACGTTGCCAAATTTCTGATAAATGGTGCCAAACTGAAGATTTGTTTTCTCCGAAGTCTTCACCAAATAGTGAGCCCCCAACTTGAAACCCACATCAGACACGGTCAATCTTTCATAATATTCTGATGGACTACCTACTTCCACTCCCTTGTCATCTGTAATCAGCAATTGATTGGATCGGATTGTAGAACCAAAAAGGTAGGAACCATGAAATCCAATGCTTAGGTTTTTTGCCAGCAGGTATCCAAAATTGAGGTAGGTCTCAGAAATTCCCCCGTCTCCCCGAAGAAAATTATTTGCTTTGAGGTCCGAATTGTCCACTTCGCTTTCTACTTGAAGGCGATAATTCACACTGGTAATTTGACCCAAACCCATGCCTGCGGTAAACTTTCCTGTTTTGACAGGAAATGAAAGTGCCAGGTAAGAAAGTCCTCCTCCATCAACATTGGAAGCATCGCTTCCATTGTTTACGTTGATCCGTTTATAGTTCAGCGCGGCTTGGAAATTAAAAATGGTATTGCGGGTGGTGAGGGCCGGATTTACATTGTTTACTTGCCAACCCGTACCATAGCTTATCCCCATACCTCCCATGCCTTGATTTTGAGTAAGTCCGGAGTTATTGAATTCTCCGATTCCTAGGGCACTGTAAGTGGAAACACTATTTTGTGCATTTACCTCTGACAATAATAAAAGGGTGCATAGCGCACCCAGCGACTTCAACCAGTTTTTACTCGACATTGTGGTTTAGAATACAATTCAATCCATGGAGGACTAAATTTGGGACTACAAATATGTGGTCTTTTACCAATGATTCAAAAGAAAGCGAATCACCTCCACAGATATATACCTTAATTTCAGGAATTTTAAGACGATAGGTCTCTATTTGACCTTTCAACTCATACTCTACTCCAAACCAAATTCCCGCTTGCATGCAGGTAATGGTGGAATCACCAGTTGGATTTTCAGGCTTTTGATCCAGTTCTACCAGAGGTAACCTAGCCGTGAAGGAATTCATAGCCTTGGCACGCATTTGCAACCCTGGGCTGATGGCACCTCCTCTATAGGTGGCTGATTCATCTACAAATTCAAAAGTGATACAACTGCCTAAGTCAATAGCTAAGACGGGATTCCTTCCTGCCAATTGCCAGGCACCAACTGCCGCAGCAATCCGATCCAAACCCAGTGTTTTGGGTGTTCCATAGTGATTAAGAATTGGTAAAATCGTGCTGTGATTTAGATATTGGAAGGGGAAAAAAAGTTTTTTGGCAATTTCTTCTTCAGAATATCTAACCGAACTGATCAGACACGCCTCGAAATCCAAAGTTTCCCAGAAAGTCAACGCTGTATCGAATTCCTCGAAAAAATGTTCTTCAATCAAATCATCAACTTCAAAAAGCGCTGATTTGATTCGAGTATTGCCAATGTCTATGACCAAATTCATTCCCTTGCAAATTAGACATTATTAAAAAGGAGACTTTTACTTGCTTAAATTTATCTTTGATCTGCTTCCTGACTTAACAATCTTTAACCCATGCACCCACAGAAATACAGTTTGATCGGTTTGATGTCCGGGACTTCCGGAGATGGACTGGATATGGCCTATATTCACTTTGAGCTGAATGAAGTTTGGAGTTTCCAAATAGCTCGGGCCAAAACGGTGTCATTCCCAGTGGACTTAGGAAGAAAACTTCAAGAAGCCCACTTACTCAGCTCCTTTGAATTAGCTCAGTTGGATGTGGATTTTGGTAAATGGATGGGAATTCAGGTCAGTGATTTTTGCAAAGAGTTTCAGCTTAAACCGGACGCGGTCGCCTCACATGGACACACCGTCTTTCATCAACCGGCAAGCGGCCTCAGTCTTCAAATTGGCAATGGATGGGCACTTCATCAGGCCTCCGGCAAAAAAGTGATCAACGACTTTCGGATGCTTGATGTCCAATTTGGCGGTCAAGGAGCACCATTGGTTCCGATTGGAGATCAATTGCTTTTCCCAACGGCTGATTTCTGCATCAATTTAGGAGGGATCTCCAATATTTCAATGGAAAAGGGCGGAGTCAGAATAGCCTTTGATTGCAGCCCTTTCAACCTATTATTAAACGCAGAGGCAAATAAACTTGGAAAACCTTACGACTCCGGGGGAGAAAAAGCACGATCAGGCGAAGTCAACCTGACATTATTTGAAGCATTGAATAAGCTGCCGTTTTATTCCAAAGTTTCCGCAAAATCATTGGGCAGGGAAGATATGGAAAAGGATTTTTTCCCTTTGCTCAAAAAGTCAGGCCTCAGTTCTGCGGACACCCTGAGCACATTGGTAGAGCATTTTGCATTTCAAATCACTTCGGTAATCAAAACTTTTTCTCAAAAAGAAACCCCGGCCGTTCTAATCACCGGAGGAGGTGCATACAACACCTATTTTATCGAGCGATTGGATCATTATCTGAAAAAAAGCTGGATACAAGTAGCCGCAAATGCCGAATTAATTGAATTTAAAGAAGCTTTGATTTTTGCTTTTTTGGGCGCGTTGCGGCTTCGTGGTGAAAATAATTGTTTAGCCTCAGTAACAGGAGCATCCCGAGACAACTGCGGTGGAACCCTCTATGGGTAACTTGTCTTCGAAAGGTTGTTGAGGACCCCATCATATTTTTCCTATTTTTGGCAGCGAATATAAAACCCAAAAAACAATGCAGGAACTGCTGGAAAAATTTGAAAATAAAAAACCAGAAATCGTTTTTGAATGGAGTGATTCCGAAACCGAGGCGGAAGGATGGGTAGTCATCAATTCCCTTAGAGGTGGTGCCGCCGGTGGAGGAACGCGCATGCGAAAAGGTCTGGATAAAAGAGAAGTGGAATCACTGGCCAAAACTATGGAAGTGAAATTTACTGTATCGGGGCCGGCGATCGGAGGTGCAAAATCCGGTATCAACTTCGATCCATCCGACCCGAGGAAAGCTGGAGTTTTGGAACGTTGGTACAAAGCAGTAATGCCCCTCTTGAAAAATTACTATGGAACTGGAGGGGACTTAAATGTCGATGAAATCCATGAAGTAATTCCCGTGACAGAATCGTATGGACTTTGGCATCCACAGGAAGGTATTGTCAATGGACACTTTCACGCCAACGAACCACAGAAAATCCGAAAAATCGGTCAGTTGAGACAGGGAGTCTCCAAAGTTCTGGAAGATCCAAACTTTACTCCAAACGGATCGAAAAAATACACAGTAGCAGATATGATCACTGGCTACGGTGTAGCAGAAGCCGCCTGTCATTATTATTCCATCTGGGGAGGAGATATCCGTGAAAAGCGTGCGATAATTCAGGGCTGGGGAAATGTAGGAGCTGCGGCAGCCTGCTTTCTGGCTGTCGAAGGAGTAAAAATAGTCGGCATTATAGATAAGGAAGGTGGTTTAATTAAGGAAGAGGGTTTTGATTTGGACGAGATTCGGGAGCTCTTTGTAAAAAGGACAGGAAACAAACTTATCGCTGAGAATTTGCTTTCCTTCGAAGAAGTCAATGCCAGAATATGGGATCTAAAAAGCGAGATTTTCATCCCGGCTGCCGCATCTCGATTAGTGACTCAGGACCTTGTGTCGCGGATGGTAAATGCAGGATTGGAAGTAATTTCATGCGGGGCCAATGTCCCTTTTGCTGATTCAGAAATTTTCTTTGGTCCGATTGGCGTTTCGGCAGATGAAAAAGTAGCTGTAATTCCAGACTTCATTGCCAACTGTGGAATGGCAAGAGTGTTTGCTTATCTGATGAGCGATGATGCGGAAGTGACGGATCAGGCAATTTTCTCCGACGTTTCAAAAACTATAAAACTTGCAATGAAAAAGACCTTTGCCAAGAATCCTTCAAAAACAAAACTAGCCCAAACTTCCTTTGAAATAGCTTTGACACAACTCGTGTAAAAGGATATTAAAAGAACCGAGTTCGGAATTAATTTTCATGAATTCTGGATTTGGTTCTTTTCCTAGTTGGACAGTTTACCTCAAAATCTGTAGTTTAGTAATCAGTTTAATACTGAATGCACCCTAAAAAATTTGCTTAAATTTCCCGAAAGTAATACCCTGCATACCTAAACGACCAAATGAAGAAATATCTTGTAAGTTTATCCATACTTTTCGGAATATTATTTTTTGGCCTCGTTGAGACAACACCTGTTTTTGGCTATTCCGCTGAGAATTCGGTGGAATTACTTGCCCATGCTGATGCAGATTTTACACAATTGGAAGCCTCAACAGTCGAAATTCATGCAGAAGCCGGGGAACATGATACTCATTCCGCCCCTGCATGGTTGGTGATTCCCTTTATTACTTTGTTGTTAATGATTGCCACGGGACCACTTTTTTATGAGCATTTCTGGCATCACAATTACCCTAAAATTGCGGTTGGCTTTGCTTTGATTGTCGTCTTGTATTACCTCTTTGTAATTGGAAATGTCCATAGCCCCGTTCACGCTTTAGCGGAATATATTCAGTTCATAGCCCTCTTGGCTTCGCTCTACGTTGCATCAGGAGGCATTTTAATTGAGATTGACAAAAAAGCGACTCCAATGGCGAATGTTTCGCTGCTTTTGATCGGAGCTGTCGTATCCAATCTTATTGGCACCACTGGGGCTTCCATGCTTTTGATCCGGCCATTTATCCGATTGAACAAAGGAAATATCCAAGCTTATCACATCGTGTTTTTCATCCTGATGGTGAGTAATGTCGGTGGTTCCTTGACTCCGATTGGAGATCCTCCTTTGTTTTTGGGATTCTTGAAAGGGGTTCCTTTCTTCTGGACCATCGAACACAACTGGCCAGCATGGGCTTTTGCACTGGCTTGCCTTTCTGTAATCTTTTATTTTGTTGACCGCAAGTTTGGAAAACTTCCAGAAGACGAATACACCGAAGTAATAACCTACACCAACAAGTTCTCCATGATCGGAGTCAAAAATTTCGGTTGGCTCTTCATTATAATCTGTGCAGTATTCCTAGACCCAAATGTAATCGAAGGCGTTCCTGCGATTGTTTATGACGGTCAGAAATTTTCCTATCTGAGAGAAATTATCATGCTTTCAGTGGCCTATTTCTCCTATAAGTTCGGTGACCAAAAGGCCCTAAAAGGAAACGAATTCAACTTTGAACCCATCCGGGAAGTAGCTTTTATTTTCGTTGGAATTTTCGGTACGATGATGCCGGCTTTGGAACTGGTTGGCAACTTTGCCAAATCCCCCGAAGGTGCGGCCATGATCACTCCAAACACATTGTATTGGGGAACAGGGGTGCTTTCTGCCGTACTCGATAATGCTCCTACCTACCTGAATTTCCTGGCAGCGGCAATGGCTTCCGAAGGGGCGAATATTAACAGTATTGCTGAGGTAAGGGAATTTGCAGCTAATACCATGAATGATTCTGATACCACGTTTCAACTTTTGGCTATTGCGATCGCCTCGGTATTCTTTGGAGCGATGACCTATATCGGCAATGGCCCTAACTTCATGGTAAAGTCTATCGCTGAGCAGAGCGGAATTAAAATGCCTTCTTTCTTTGGCTACTTGATTCGATTCACCATTCCGATTCTACTTCCAATCCTTTTCTTGGTTTGGCTGTTATTTATCGCCGTTGTCTAATCCTATCCCTTGAGAGTAATATTTAAAGGATTTTTGCTTTTAACTGTACCCAAAAAGGTTCATTAAGTCTAAACCTGTATTTGACTTAATATCTAAACTTTTCTTGGATATGGTGGACATAAGATCATCCGTTTCTTTTTTACATCCTACCAAGCGAATAAATGCAAGATGAAAAAGTTTAGTTCCTCCGATGGAAACTACCATCCGCTATATGATACATAGAGAAATGAGTCATCGACAAGATTACGAAAACTCATCTATATTAATTTTAACATTTTTCTAATCACCTTAACAAATAGGCTTGCCTTGAAAAGTTAGTCCTAAAATCTCGGATATTCATATTTTGAAACTACCAATTCATCTTCTAAAGTATTTTTTTCAGGATTTATAACATAAAAGAAATTCTTAGTGAAAAACATAAATCGATAATCAAATTGATCAATTTGATACGATCCCAAATTTTCGAATGAATTCGGATCATAAAACGACAACACAAAATTAAACTTGTAAGGATTTTCTTGGTGCCTTAAAATATCAAAGTCTTGAATCCCTAGAAAACTGACTCTGACGATTTTATTGTTTTTTTCATCATAGAAGACAGAAAAATGCCCACCTTGTGTAGCATTATAAATTAACTGATTAACCCCTCCGCTTTCTGCCTCGTGAAATTCGGTTAAATCACTAATATCTTTAAATGGTTTCATTCCATCTACTTTACTATGAAATGAAGTCCAGTTTCCCTTCGAAAGATCTCTGACATATATGGAGTCAGAATTGTAATAACTGTAATAGACTACATTTTTTATTTTATTTACCGCTCTAGAAGGTCTTAATCGAACAGAGGAATAATAATGATCTTTTAAGTAACTAGTAGGAAGATAGGTTTCTCTATACACTTCAAAAGATTTGAGATTTAGAACTACATCAACATTTTGATTATCAATTATTTTTTGTGATTCCACTGATCCACCAAGTGAAATTAAGTCTTTATCTAAGAAATAGGGTTTCGATTCAGCATAAATCCCCGACCAATAGCTTCTATCATTGGGAAAATTTCTCATAAACTCAAATACTTTTGAGGCCTTCCCGTTTTGATTCCATAAGTACAGAACATGCTTCCTATAGTCATACAAAAAAATTGAATCTAAACTATGGATATAAAATCCTGAAGGTGGAGCTAATCCAATCTTTAAATTTTCAAAATCATCCTCAACTTGAAACTCTCCAATTTTTGATTTTGTTTTGAAGTCAAAATAAACGAATCTATTGTTGAACGGTGTGAGGACATAAAGTACTTCTTTATCGTTTTCAGAATAGAGTTCATAGTGATTCCCGCTATTTGAAGTTAAAGAGTCAAGTTCGAAAACCACTAGTTCCGGTAATTTTAATTCTTTTGAATTATTTTGGGAAGTTGAACAACCAAATAATCCAAGAGCGAGCAATAATGATATCCAAAAATTTTTTGCCATTTTTTTCCCTTTATTAAAAAAAAAGGAGGAATAATTTTCCTCCTTAATACCAATTTAGACCATACAATCTCCAGGCCCCTCTGCTCCAGTATCACACCATGTTTGGGTTACATCCAAAATCGTGACACTTCTGCACTGACCAGCTGTACCAGTTTCTCCCGCCATAACAGGTGGACAATTCGCAAATGAATTAAATCCAGTAACTGAAAAAACGAAAACGATTAAACAAACAATAATCTTTTTCATAACAGTTTACTTTTTAAGTTAAATAATGATTTTACTTGAATATAACTCAATAACTTGGAGAAGAAAAATAAGGAAATATTTCTCTTTGCTAATTTTATACGAATGGTATTTTTTAGGGTTTATTGGTAAGATTTTAAAATTAACACTCCCAATTACTTAGACAACTTCAAAAACTTATGACAATCGACTATATGGTCATTGATCAGACCAGATTAGCCTGTAAAGGGGGAAAAAAATTTGGCCCATTTTAAATAAATGATCGAGACTAGCGTTTTTCTTAACTAAGTCACACTCTTTTCAATGCGGCTTTGCCAGTCTTGAAATTCAATTTCAAGTTGGAATACTTTTTCAATTCAGTAAGCGTTTTCCTTAACAAAAAACTATTAAATTATATTTTGTTGAAATTGACCAACTTAGCTAAGGAATATGTTTAGGAAATCGTTATTTCATTTACTCCTCTTCTTGCTGCTGCTGTCATGCAACGAGGAGGATTTTCTTCCACAAGGAAGTCAGCTCATGTTAAATCCCAATTTATCCCTGTATCCTGACTCGGTTGTTCCCTGGACACCCTCAAATCTTAATGGGATTCAACACGGGGTCAGCAGCGAGGAATTCATTAGCGGAAATCGGTCACTATATATTGAAAATCTAGGAAGTACATTCGCAAACGCATCCTTCTGGAGCCAAACTTATTCTGGGCCGATGCCAGCGCCAGGAAGCACACTAGGCTAGTGGCATTTGTAAAGGGAGAAAATATCCAGGATCTTACGGCGGGAGGAAGAATTTTTATTGCCTTGAAAGTATTCCCCACGATTAAAACGGAATCCGTCGCTTCTGCTGTGTTTGATTTTCAAGGGGATGTTGACTGGGTTCTTTTAAAAGCTACTTTGGAAGATTTTCCGAAAGATGCCGAAAGCATCCAGGTAACTCTAAATGTGCCAACGCAGACTTTGGTCAAGGCATATTTTGATGAAATCAATCTGACAGTAAAGTGAAATTATTCATTCGGCTTGTCGGCCATACATATTTTTTAACCGAAGAACCCAAGCTTATAATTTCTGAGCTCTTGATATCGAAAGCAACTGACCAAATGGTCGTTGACCAAGCCTGTTGCTTGCATGTGCGCATAAATCGTGGTGCTACCCAGGAATTTGAAGCCACGCTTTTTTAGATCTTTGGCAAGTCGGTCAGATTCAGGAGTGGTGGCCAATGCTTCACCCATGGTTCTGAGGGAATTTTGAATAGGTTTTCCACCTACAAACCCCCAGATGTAATTTGAAAAACTTCCAAACTCTTGCTGTACTTCCATAAATCGCCTTGCATTGGAGATCGCTGCTCGGATTTTCAAAACGTTTCGAATAATCCCAGAGTCCTGCAGCAATTCCTGAACATAACTCTCCGGAAAATCTGCCACCAACCGATAATCAAAGTCTGCAAATGCCTTGCGGTATCCTTCCCTTTTCTTCAAAATCGTAGCCCAACTCAAGCCCGCCTGTGCACTTTCAAGTACTAAAAACTCAAAATGAATTCGGTCATCATAGACAGGCACTCCCCATTCGGTATCGTGATAGGAGATGTATTCGGGAAATCCAAGGCACCAAGGGCAGCGAGACTTTTGTGGGTTTTCAGACATATCAATTTTGATTGATCTAACAATGTTAAAACTAATCAAGAATTGGGATAAGAATCCTTAAGGGTTTAAATTTTGCCGCAAAACACTTCAAAAATCAATGCATCATACTTCCAGCCTGGAAATCAGTGCCAGCGCTTATAGTCAAAATATCGCATTTATTCGCTCTCGAATTGGCTCCAAACCCTTGATTTCAGCGGTTGTAAAAGGAAACGCTTACGGTCATGGTATCGCTCAACTTGTGCCAATTGCAGAGCAGGCAGGGGTCCAGCATTTTAGCACCTTTAGCTCGGATGAAGCTCGGGAAGTCTTGGCAAGCAGTACTCAGTCCAATGAAATTATGATCATGGGAATGCTCCATTTGGAGGAAATTCCAGATTTGATTCAGTTGGGTATTCAGTTTTTTGTCTTTGATTACGAGCGATTGGAAAAGGCAATAGAGGCTGCAAAATCCTTGGAGAAAAAAGCCAAGATTCATGTGGAAGTCGAAACAGGTTTTCGAAGAACAGGATTTGAATGGGAAGACCGGGAAAAGCTTCTGAAACTCCTCCAGAACAATGAGTCAAATTTGGAATTAAAAGGACTTTGTACACATTTCGCAGGTGCAGAAAGCGCTCAAAATCATCCCCGAATTCAAGAACAGATCGATCTTTTCGAAAAATTTCGAATCTTCTTCGCTGAAAATAAAATTGAATTTGAGCGACTGCATACCGCTTGCTCGGCAGCAACCCTACTCTTTCCGGAGACTCACCTGGATTTAGTGCGAATCGGAATTTCCGGATATGGGTTTTGGCCGACACGGGAAACTTTTGAATTGATCAAAAGCCAACTTCCGCCAGAAAACCGAAATCCTCTAAAGCGACTACTGACTTGGAAAACCCAGATCATGAGTCTCAAACAGGTAAAATCTGGAGAGTTTGTAGGTTATGGGAAAAGTTTCCAAGCAAGTGAGGACATGACTTTGGCAATTATTCCAGTAGGTTACTCCCATGGGTATGGTCGCAATCTGAGTAATAATGGAAGAGTCCTTATCGCAGGGGAATATTGCCCAGTCATTGGCACTGTAAATATGAATGCAGTAGCAGTCGATGTCAGCCAATTGGCCGAGATTAGAGCTGGAGATGAGGTAGTTTTGATTGGAAATCAGGGCAAAAATGAAATTACAGTAGCTTCATTTGCAGAAACTTCAGACTTAATCAATTATGAGATGCTGACACGTCTACCTGCCCAAATTCCCCGAAAAATTGTGGATTAATAGAAAATAATGGTCTTGTTTCTGAAAGCCATTACCTTTCGATCTACATGATACTTGATGGCCTTGGATAGCGTGACTTTTTCCACATCCTGACCAATTTGCACCAATTCGGGAATCGTATTATGATGCCTCACCCGTGCTACTTCCTGTTCGATGATTGGCCCTGCATCGAGCTCCTCGGTCACATAATGAGCGGTGGCTCCGATGATTTTCACTCCACGTTCATAGGCTGCATGATAGGGTCTCGCGCCCACGAATGCAGGCAAAAATGAATGGTGAATGTTTATGATTCGATTAGGGAAATTCTTAATGAAATCTCCTAAAATAATCTGCATGTAGCGCGCCAAGACGACAAAATCCACCTGATGCTCTTTTAATAGTTTTAATTGCTCGGATTCAGCAGATGCCTTATTGGAAGAATTAACTGGGATATGGAAAAAAGGAATTCCAAAAGCCTCCACAATACTTTTCAAATCCGAATGATTGGAAATCACCAACGGAATATCCACCTCAAGCTGCCCGGCATGATGCCTTCCCAAAATATCAAACAAACAATGCGAAAGTTTGCTGACAAAAATCGCCATCCTTGGCTTGGGAAAGTTGAAATAAAGCTTAAACTCCATCCCGAATTTCTGCCCGACCTCATCCTTGAATTTGGCTATTATTTCTTCCTTTTTCAATAAAAAAGAATCCAATTCCCAAGCCGCACGCATGAAGAAAAGGCCCATTTCCTCGTCCACATGCTGATCCACTTCAAGGATATTCCCATTGTAGGAATACAGAAACCTGGAGACTTCAGATACGATTCCCTTCTGATCGGGACATTGAATAAGTAAGATTGCCTTGTTCATAGGGATAGTTTATGAATTCCAAATTGTCCATGCCGCTTCTGCCTGAAGTACAAGCATGTCCATCCCGTTTTTGACTTTTCCTCCTCGGTCAAGACAAGCTTTCATAAGCGTGGTTTCCGAGGGATTATAGACTAAATCATAAACTCGGTTAGACTTGTTTAGCATTTCAACAGGAATATCAGGCATTTCATCCGTTTTTGGGAAAGTCCCAAGTGGAGTTGTATTGATAATCAATGGAAATTTTTGAAGAAAGGCTGGGTTGGTTTTCAGGTCAGAATAAGTGATTTGATTTTCTCTTGGTCTTCGTGAAACCGATAAAAAATCAACCCCCAAGTCTTTTAATGCAATTCTCACCGCTTTGGAAGCTCCTCCTGTACCCAGAACCAAGGCTTTAGGAATATCAGTCCCTAGCCAACTTTTCAACGATTCCTTAAACCCGATGTAATCGGTATTGAAGCCTTTTCGATATCCATTTCGGATTTGAATACAATTAACTGCACCGATAATCTCGCAAGCAGGATCCAATTCATTTAAAAAAGGAATCACGTCCTGCTTATAAGGAATGGTCACGGACATGCCTTCCAGCTCTCGATTTTCTTCCAATACTTTTTCGAAATCGGAAATATCAGGTATCTCGTATAGGTCAAATTGACAATTTTGGATTCCTTCTTTTTCAAACTTCTCTGAGAAATATTTCTTGGAAAAAGAGTGGGAAAGTGGGTATCCGATCAGTCCAAATTTTCTCATGATTTCAACAGTTTTGAAGCTAACCATTCAATGAAAAGTACCAAACCAATTCCAAAAACAAAAGCCAAAACCGCTGCTAAAATTTGTGGTTGCTCGCCTACTTGTTCCAAATAACTGCCAGGAAGGATATTTTCGGTCAAAAATGGTTTTTGCTCACCGCTGGAAGAGGTTCGCCAAGCTGTGACAATTTTCCAAGGCCAAAGCTCATTGACCGAACCCAGCATAAAACCTGAAAGAAGGCCAATTGTCGCTGAATGATATTTTTTCAATAACCATGAAATTACTCGGCTAAATGACAAAAGCCCGACGATACAGCCTAATGCAAAAACAAAGATTTTTAAAATATTCCGCTCGGTTACTGCTTGGAGAATCCCCTCATATTGGCCAAGAATCAGGAGTATAAAACTTCCACTGATTCCAGGCAAGATCATCGCACAGATAGCGATCGAACCTGCAATAAAAGTAAACCACAAGGCATCAGGAGTAGTAGAAGGAGGCAAACTGGTAATCCAGATGGCAAGAACTATTCCTATCAAAACTGCCAGAACCACACCCAAATGCCATCGCTTGATTTCTTTCAAAATCATAAAAGCACTAACTAAAATTAACCCGGTGAAAAAGGACCAAAGCGGTATCGGATGATTACTCATCAAATAGGTAATCAAGCTCGAAAGCACAAAAATACTGGTAAGAATCCCAAGCAGAAGACTCAATAAAAAAGACCCATTAACCGCCTCATAGAATCGTTTGAATTCTCCTTTTGTAAGAAGCTTGAAGTTCTCTAAGGAAAACGAATTAATACTATCAAGCAATTCTTGATAAATTCCCGCAATCAAAGCAATCGAACCCCCGGAGACCCCAGGAACAATGTCAGCTGCACCCATAGCCATTCCCTTGAAGTAGGTAAGGGCATACTTTTTTATTGAGTTCATAAACAAAAATAAAGGCTGACCAACGAATCGATCAGCCTTTTTGGCTTAGATTTTATTAAAGTTTAATTTCTCCCAAGAAATGGTCAAACGTGTCACCCCTTAACCCTAATCGGATAGTCTCTAAAGGAATGATTTCCGAAGGACTTATATTTCCGAGATTAACATTAGCTCCCAAAAGCTTGATAAACCAAACTTGCTGGGATTTTTGAGGGGCTTCCCAGATTATTTTTTCTTCAGGAACTTGAGTTAAAATTTCTTCCACAAGTCCTTGACGAACTTCGCCAGAGTCTCGGAATAGACCGACATTTCCTCCCTCGCGGGCTTCTCCGATTACTTTCCATGCTCCTGCCTGTAATTCAGTTTGCATTTGCTCGATCCACTTGTATGGAGGAATGATTTTCGCGGCATCTTTTGAACCAACTTCTGAAAGTACGGTGACTTGCTTCGCAAGCGTGGTGATGTACTCACATTTTTTATCATGATTCAATGAAATCGAACCATCCGAAACTTCTGCAAATTCCAAATTGTACTTATCAAGTACACGCTGATAATCCTCGAATTGACCTCGCACGATGAAGGCTTCAAAAAGTGTCCCTCCGAGATATACCGGAATTCCAGCGGCTTTGTATACAGCAAGCTTCTCGTTCAGTTGCTTAGTAACGTAGGATGTTGCCCAGCCCAATTTGACTATATCAACAAAATTAGAGCAACTGTCAACAAAATCTTCGGTTTCCCGAAGGCTAAGACCTTTGTCCATAGCCATAGTGAATCCCGTGGTACGCGGCTTATCAGTCCGTACTGGAATATTCTTTAGCACATAGTTCATGTGTTTACAATTTGATTTTTAATGGCCACGCCTGCCTGCCGGCAGGCAGGTGGAATCTCGCAAAGTTTATAATAATCCCTCTGTGTATCGCTTTGGGTCATGCTTGATTTCATTTGCCAGGTTTTAAAGTTTAGAGCAGGGAATGGTCATCCCGAAATTGAGCGATGATCTTGTAGATGGCCTTTTGTTCTTTGAGTTCAGGCATCAATTCATACAAGATCGTATGCTTATCAAAGTCCAAAGTTAACGCATTTTCTAAATAAGAGAACGCATCTTTGTATTTGCCCATCTTTACCAGGTAAACTACCATTCGGTAATAGAGTTCGGGCTCTTCGGGGGCTTCTTCGATGCCCTCTCTGACTACATCTACGGCTTCTTCGAATCTGTTTTGCTCAAAATAAATCACCGAGAGATTGACATAGGTCTCCATGATTCCCGGTTCTAGATTAATGGCCTCCTCATAAGCTTCGGAGCTAGCCTGCATGTTTCCAAGATTAAATTCGGCATCGGCTAGACCCACCCAAAAGTTTGCGTTTTCTTTATTAAGATTGAGGGCCTTTTTGAAATAATGGATTGCTTCGAAAAATTTCTCCTTTTTAAGCATGCACATGCCAAGTCCAAACCAGGCATCGTCATATTCCTCATCCAGTTTTGCTGACTTCTTGAAATATTTGAATGCTTCATCGATGTTTCCCAACTTTTCGTAGGCAGCACCCATGTAGCAGCAATTTTCCGCATTGACTCCTTCACAGTTGATGGTATTCTGATAGGCCTCCAGGGCTGCCTCGTATTGATGGGTATTCATCAAGGAGTTTCCTAAGTTGAAATACGCAGAGGCGAAGGCATCGTCAATTATCAAAGCATACTCATACGCCGAAATAGCATCTTCAAATCTGCCCAGCCGATTGTAAACGACACCCAGATTATACCAAGCACCTGCAGAATAGGGATCCTGATCAATGAATTCCTGATAGAATTGGAGGATTTCGTCAAATGAACCTTCCTCTTCGGTGATCATCGCCAACTGGAACAAAGCGTCCTCATGGTTGATTCGGTTCTTAACTGCCTCTTTGAAATATTCACTTGCTTTTGCGTTGTCGCCTTTGGCTCGATAGAGATTTCCGAGAGAATAAAAAACTTCCGCTTTATCCTCTGCCATGGGCAGATAATTCTCTAAAAGTTCAATTCCTTCCTGATGATTCCCCGCCAGAATCTGCGCATTGGCCAAGGCCAACACAATGTCCTCATTGTTAGGAGAAAGATTATTGAGGTTTTCCAAAATACCCAATCCCTCTTCGAGTTCATCATTGAAGATTAAGCATTGCGCTTTAAGCAGACGGATTTCCACCGAAAAAGGAAACTTTTCCAATGAGTATTCAGAGGCTCTTAAAGCTTTGAGGAATTTCTGCTGGTCGAAGTAAAACCGAATGATATCTTCCAGTTCTTCTTCTTCAAAATAGAGGTCCAGGTTGGATTTCAGGGAGTTTTCAAAACGCTCAACGAGTTTTTTGTCTTCTTCCCAGTCGTGGTCGTGATCTCCGGTCATTCGGTGATGTTATGGTTTATTTAAGATACCAATTATTGAGGTATCTCAAAATATAGGTTGTTTAATTTTTCCTTTAAGCCAAATTTTTTTTTGAAATGATTGGGCTGTTGATTCAGGAAGACAATCATTGGCTAAACGATGAGGCCGAAAAATAAGTTTATTTCAGGCCTCCTTCGCCCATTCCAAACTCTCCCTAAGTGGAAAATAATTATAAGCAAGCAGGGTTTGAATTTTTGAATTTTCAAAGCGGATTTTTTGCTGAGTTAATCTCACCGTTTGTTTATTAAGTGGGCTTTTGCTTAGTCCAACTACGCGAAGAATTGCTGTGGAAAAGGATGCGACAGATATCAACCAATTCGGCAATGCCATGCTTGGAGCTTTTTTTCCAAACACAGATGCGATTTCAGAAAAAAACTCCCGGTAAGAAATACTCTCCTTATTTAAAATGAATCGTTCGCCCCAAGCTTGTCTGTTTACTAATGCCCGAGTGATCTTGGCCGCATCCCGCACATCGATGTAATTCAGATCTCCCTTTGGGAAAAATTTGTTTCCTTCCAGAACATATGAATATATGGCTGTACTACTTTTCCCATAGTTTGCCTTCCCTAATAATATGGAAGGATTGACCACGATCAATTGTAAGCCTTCCTGTTCTCCCCTCCATGCTTCGAGCTCAGCCCAATATTTGGAAACTGCATATTCTGTATTGAGTGGAGATTCAGTCCACTTAAATTCCTCATCAATTTGGTTTAACTCCGGACTTCGGCCAATTGCTGAAACCGAACTTACATGTACCAATTTATTGACCCCACTTGCAAGCATCGCATTGACGAGATTTGCAGTACCCACAGTATTTACTTCGTAAAGTTTTCCTTTATCCTTAGCTGAAAATGAAACAAGTCCGGCAGCATGTACCACCAGATCAATCTCTTGTAGGGATTCAAGCAGGGATTCCATATCGGATAGTTCCCCTTCATGCCAATGGATATCTAGTCCATCCACTAGACTTGGCTCGGAGTTTTTCCGCCTGAGCCCATGGATTTGTCCTACTTGGCTGAACTCTCGGGCGAGATGACTTCCAAAAAGCCCTGTAATTCCCGTGATTAAAATGTTCATATACAGGCCCTAAAGCGTCTTGTTAATTAACTCAAGATGCTGGATTTTCTCAAAAATCTTTTGGTGTTTTGGCAATGTTTCGAGCATATCAAGGTAGCGTTCATTGTGACAATCTGTCCCTAGAAGCGCCACTAATCCTTTGTCCACGAGCATTTCTCCAAATTCTTTCACCTGCTTGGAATAGAAGCCTGTAAACGAAAGTAAATTCACCTGGAAAAGAAGGTTCCTTTCGAACAGTTCTTCTTGAAGCTTTTTATCACTTATTAAGTATTGATAACGCTCCGGATGTGCTAGAATCGGCTTGTAACCAGCCATTTCAAGATGAAAAATGATGTCCAGAAGCATTTGGGGTTTATTGATAAATCCCGTTTCGACCAAAATATAATTATCACCAAAGGTGAGCAGTTTCTCCCCGGCTTTCACTTTTTCAAGAAATATCTCATCCAAATAATACTCAGCGGCGGCATCTATTTCGATTTCGATCCCTTCCTTCTTTATAGCATTTCGAAGATCTTCAAGTCCCATATGGATGATTTCCGGAGTATTGCGGTAGTACTCTGACATGATATGCGGTGTGGTAATGATTTTTTTCAATCCATACCCCATCAATCTTTTTACTAAAGCAATCGATTCTTCCATGGATTTCGACCCATCATCGATTCCGGGAATTAAATGAGAATGCATGTCAACTTGTAACCAGGACAAGTCAAGAGAAACTTCTTCTTCTAGTTTCCTCTTAAAAACATTAAACCATACCATTATAAACCTCCATTACTTTGAATTACAAATTCGTCCAAGGTCATCCAGTGTTTGTCTTTGTCAGAAATAATAGGCTGATCGATAAGCCAATCGATCTCTAACGCCGGATCATTCCAAAGGATTCCACCTTCAGAAGGTTTGTGATAATAATTGGAGCATTTATACGCAAAAATAGCATCCTCTATTACCGAAAAACCATGGGCAAAACCAGCCGGAATGTAGAGCAGATTATTCTGCTCACTATCTAATACAGTGGAAAAATGTACTCCAAAAGTCTTTGACCCCTTTCTCAAATCAACTGCGACATCCAGAACCTTTCCTGTGATAGCTCTCACAAGCTTTGCCTGAGCAAATGGGGCATGCTGAAAATGAAGTCCACGTACAGTTCCTTTTTGGGAAAAGGACTGATTATCCTGAACCCAATCCACCTTTACTCCTTCTTTAACCAACCAATCCTGCCGAAATGATTCGAAGAAATAGCCTCTGCTATCGTTAAAAATTTTAGGAAATATTTCTATGAGTCCTGGAATCGGAGTGCTGCGCAACTCTGCCATTTGAAAATAAATTCTGATGCTTGTGGCAGTAAAATAACTACTCCCCCTTTGACTATCCTAATCTACTTTAGAGAATTATAATCAAATTTGAATGATTTTAGCCTCAAATCAGCTCTGACCTATTTGTAATCGACTTCACAGTAAATTCCTTGCGGAACTAATTGCACGTGAGAGGCCTTTGTTTAATCGAATAGAATCACATTATGAATAAATTTTCCAGGAAACTACAAAAACTTCACGAAACTGCACCCAAAGTAGAAACTGCGATTTTGGTCACGCTGATCCGCCAGCAACAAAGTGACCAAGAAGTAGAAGAACACTTGGATGAATTGGCTTTTCTGACAGAGACCCTTGGAGCCAAAACGGTTTACAGATTCACACAGCGGATGGAAAAACCCGAGATCAAGACCTATGTTGGATCCGGGAAGTTAGAAGAAATCAGAGCTTATGTCGAGCATTTTGAGGTAGATATGGTCATTTTTGATGATGATCTCAGTCCTTCACAAATGCGAAATCTAGAGAATGAGATCAAAGTAAAAATTTACGACAGATCACTTCTGATCTTGGATATTTTCCTTCAGAGAGCGCAGACAGCACAAGCTAAAACACAGGTAGAATTAGCAAGATTCCAATATTTGCTTCCTAGATTGACTAACATGTGGACTCACTTGGAACGTCAGCGTGGTGGCACCGGAACTCGGGGTGGTGCCGGGGAAAAAGAAATTGAAACGGATAAGCGGGATATTCGAGCAAGAATTACCCTACTCAAGGAAAAACTTCTCGAAATAGAAAAACAGGGTATCACTCAGCGAAAAGGCAGAAAAGGCGTTGTCCGTGTCGCACTTGTTGGGTACACTAACGTGGGGAAAAGTACGCTGATGAATCTGATCACCAAGACGGATATTCTAGCGGAAAACAAACTTTTTGCAACCGTCGATTCGACAGTTCGAAAGGTGGTTTTGGACACTATCCCTTTTTTGCTTTCCGATACGGTAGGATTTATCCGGAAACTACCCACTCACCTGATTGAGTCATTCAAATCTACCTTGGACGAAATCAGGGAAGCTGATTTATTAGTCCATGTCGTGGATATATCACACCATGCTTTTGAAGATCAAATTGCTGTAGTGACCCAAACCCTGAATGAACTGAAAGCTGGAGATAAACCGGTTTTGTTGGTTTTCAACAAAATTGACTTAGTCCTTCAGATGCCTTCGGAGGAGGAATCTTTACATATAAGCGAGCATGAACTTCAGGAAACACGATATGTGGATTTCAAGGCTTTAACTGATGCTTATGAAAAGAAAAACGGAATCAAGCCTGTGTTTATGGCAGCGAGTTCGGCAGAGAATGTAGAGGAATTTCGTGCTGCACTATTGGCGGAAGTCAAGAAACAACATCGAAAAATCTACCCCCATTATCTTGAAAATGAGGTGATCGATTGGAACGATAAGGATATTGTGAATTAACTACCGCATCTCAATAATTGATACCAAAAATTGACCGGAGGAATGGCTTTCGCCGGTTTTTTTATGCCAAATTTTAATTCAAATACCTGGGAAAGAGATTCCTTTCACTCTTCTGTAGAGATTAAGGGCATATTTATCCGTCATTCCTGAAATAAAATCCACCAAACTTCTAAGCATGGGATAAGGATTGACTTCAGCTCCCCAGCCTTTCAGTGGAAAATCTTCCGGCAATAACCTCAAAATACTTTTGTCTTGACCGGAAAAGAGTTCCGGGCTGTAAAACTGATGGTGTAAGGCTTGAGAAAATACGGCTAGCAGGCCTTCCAAAACCTGAAAGCCCGCAGCTTCCTTTTCCAAGACGACTTTTGATCGATAAATACTTTTTATAGAAATCGAGGAGATGGATGAAAGCGCTTTTGCAGATGGGATAATATCTGTCAGTGCTTTATCAAAATTTCCTTTCCGCATCCCCTCTTCATAATTACAAAAAACCTCAACGGTTTCGCGAATCAACTGTCCAATGGCCATTGCTCTTAATATTCCGAGACTTTGGGCTTGGGTTCGATCCTTGAGCTTTTCTTTATCAAATCGATCACCCAGAATGGGTTTTAAAAGATCGACTGTTTCATCGAAACTAACCAATCCCATCGTACAGCCATCTTCCAGATCAATAATACTATAACAGATGTCATCGGCAGCCTCCACCAAAAACGCCAAAGGATGCCTCACCCAAGATTCTGCGCTGATTTTCTCGATCCCCAAAGCATCGGTCATTTGCTCAAAATCCAGCAGTTGATTAATGAAAAACCCAAATTTCCTTTGACTTTTTCTTGCGATATCCCGCTGAGGAATTAAGCTCGGTCTGGGATATTTGGTAAAAGCAGCGAGTGTGGCATAAGTCAGATTTAACCCAAATTGCTTGGATACCAGCATTCTGAATCCTTGTGCATTACCTTCAAAA
This sequence comes from Algoriphagus sp., assembly GCF_046296635.1. GTDB lineage: Bacteria > Bacteroidota > Bacteroidia > Cytophagales > Cyclobacteriaceae > Algoriphagus. The sequence continues at coordinate 233,893 of NZ_JBKBKZ010000002.1, forward strand.
TTCACCAAATCTGCCCATTGATCCACTCTTACATGCTTTTCCCAAACTTTACCATAAGGATGAAGCCTGAAAAAGTCAGAAATCGCCTCTTCCCCTGCATGGCCAAAGGGAGGATTTCCGATATCATGGGTCAATGCTGCAGCTGCTACAATTGAGCCAATCGCTGAGGATGAAATCCCCAGTTTCTGTACGGCAGGATATTTTTCGAGGAGAAACTCCCCAGCCGACTTTCCCAAGGATCTTCCTACACTTGAGACTTCCAAACTATGTGTCAAACGCGTGTGAACAAAGGCCTGATCAGGAAGCGGAAAAACTTGAGTTTTGTCCTGCAGGTTCCGAAAAGGGGCTGAAAAAATGATTCTGTCGTAGTCTATTTCAAATTCTGTGCGACTGGATTCCAGGGCAGGAGTTTTTGGACCTTCTCCAAATCGTCCGCTAGCCAGCAAATTTTCCCATTTCATCATCCCCAAAATTAATCAGCTCCAGAGATTAATTTGGTAAATAAATAAAATTGATGTCTTGACACAGGGAATCAATCCAAGAACTTACACCAACACCATTACTCCTAATGCACTCTACAATCCGACCACAGTAACGGGGATAGTAGTCGAAAATGACAAAGTAACCACAGTCCCTCCAGTCACGTTAATGCTCAAATAATTTTTAAAAGCTGGAAAAATTTCCGGCTTTTTTCTTTCCCAGCACTTCTGAGGTATTATTCTTGAATTGATGAGTTTTGGATTAAATTTGCCCTGTGAATAGATTCAAACTACTGCTGTTTTTTATTTTTCCAATAATTGCTTGGTCCTGCAGGGACTTTGACAATAGCCCAAAAGCCCTGGTGAATATACTGTTGATAGATGCTCCTGCTCAATGGGATTCTGTTATTGTGGAAATTCAGGGGGTAGAATTGGAATTCGTTGCAAATGGGAGAGAAGCAGAAATCACGCGCATTTTTTTACCCTATGAGCCAGGGGATAAAACAATAGATATTTCTCTTCTTGTTGGTGGTAGATCTCTTCTTTTGGGACGAAGTGAGATGCAACTTGGTGTACTCACAGGGATTTCCTTAAGACTGGGAACAGAAAATTCACTTTACCAAAAGGATAATCGATTTCCGCTGACCTTGCCACAGGGAATAAACGATTATTATCAACCACTTTCCATCCAACTCGAAGGAGGTTTTGCTTATGATCTTGTCCTGGATTTTGATCTGGCAAAGTCAATTCAAGTTATAAATCCGAGTCCTTTAACTCTGAATTTTAATCCCACTATTCAGGCATTTTCAGGCATAGGAAAAGGTGAATTGACAGGTTCAACCAGTCCTGCAGAAATTCGTCCTGTGATCTACGCAATATCAGCTAAGGATTCAATTAGCACGCATACCAATTCCAGTGGCAATTTTTTGTTCCGATTGGAGCCTGGCACATACAATATATTCATTGATCCCAAAGATGAACGATACAACTCCGCTACACTTTTCGATGTAAATATTGAACCCGGGAAAAAGACTCCTCTGGAACGAATTACCTTGACAAGAAAATGAGCGAGAAGGATCAACACTACATGAGAAGAGCTTTGGAACTTGCTGAGTTGGGCAGGGGAAATGTAAGCCCAAACCCGATGGTAGGTTGCGTCATTGTTCAGGGAGAGGTGATCATTGGTGAAGGTTTTCACCAGCTATTTGGAGGACCTCATGCAGAAGTCCTTGCTGTTAATTCGGTAGAAAATCAGGAATTACTAAAAGACGCCACAGTCTATGTGACATTGGAGCCCTGTGCTCATTGGGGCAAGACACCACCCTGTGCTGATCTCTTGGTGGATAAAGAAGTAAAAAAAGTAATAATTGCTGCAGTGGATTCCAACCCGTCGGTCGGAGGAAAAGGAATCGAAATCCTAAAAAACGCCGGTATTGAGGTTGAAACTGGGGTTTTGAAACAAGAAGCCCTTTGGCAGAATAGACGTTTTTTCACCCAAATCGAAAAGCAGCGTCCTTATGTCATTCTGAAATGGGCGCAGACATCCGATGGATTTGTTGCTCGGGAGGACTTTTCATCGAAGTGGATTAGCGGCATTCAAAGCCGACAATTGGTTCATAAGTGGCGGGCGGAAGAAGATGCAATATTGGTTGGAAAAAACACGGCACTTTATGATAATCCAAGCTTAAATGTCAGAAACTGGGTGGGAAAAAATCCTATTCGGATTGTCATTGATTCCAAGTTGGAATTACCCGAAAATCTACATCTTTTCGATCAGTCAATTTCAACCATTTGCATTAATTCCAAGAAGTCAGAAATGAAGGAAAACCTTGATTTCGTTAATCTAGGGGACAATATTTCCATTTCCGATATTTTAAACGAGCTTCAAAAACGCCAAATTCAAAGTCTAATCGTGGAAGGAGGAAGCAAGGTTTTGTCCGGATTTATCGAAAGTGGGCTTTGGGATGAAGCGCGTGTCTTTACCGGAAAAGCTAAATTCGAAACAGGAATTCCCGCTCCACAATTGAACCAAAATCCAAGTGAATCACTTCAAATCGGAGACGATAATTTGACTATTTACCACCATGTCTGAAAGTTTATTTATTCCAGAAACTGCCGCTAAGGCTGAAAAATATGAAGCGTTAATCCCTCAGGTCGAAGCTCTGATTACAGGTGAAGAGGACCTCTACGCCAACTTGGCAAATATTGCAGCGGCTTTGAAAGAAGGTTTTGGATTTTTCTGGGTTGGTTTTTATTTGGTGAAAAATGAGCAATTGGTGCTCGGGCCATTTCAAGGACCTATTGCTTGTACACGCATCAATTTTGGAAAAGGTGTGTGCGGTACGGCATGGAAGGAAGCAAAAACCCAACTTGTTCCTGATGTGGATGCATTTCCGGGCCACATTGCCTGCAGTTCAGCTTCCCGATCCGAAATCGTAGTTCCCGTTTTCAAAGGAAAAGAAGTCGCGATGGTTCTCGATGTGGATAGCGACCAATTGGCTGATTTTGATGAAACAGACCAGAAATATCTGGAAGAATTAATGGGTATATTGGGGAAACTCCTTTAAATCAATTAATTAAAAATTCACTATCTTTAAATATGATTCAATCGGCTATTTTAGAGAAAATCACATCTTTTGCCTCAGAAAAATTTCCAGATTCTGAGCTTTTCCTTTTTGGCTCAAGAGCCAGGAAAACTGAGAAATACGATTCTGATTGGGATGTTTTGTTGCTTCTGGAGGAAGACATCATAGATCTGGCGAAAGAAAAATTCATAATGGATGAATTTTATGAATTAGAACTACAAACGGGGATTTCGATATCACCTTTGATTTATTCTAAAAAAGTATGGAATAAAACTCGACCGTTGACTTCGCTATATCAAGAAATTAAGAAAGATGCCATTCGGTTAAAATGAGTAAATCAAAAAAGGAGCTTGTGAAATATCGGCTTGAAAGAGCATTTGAAACCTATGAAGATGCGCTCCTTTTGGCAAGAAGTAATAAATGGAATTCGGCAATGAATAGACTTTATTACGCAGCTTTTTATGCAGTTTCAGCCTTAGTCTTATTGGAAAATCAAACTGCTTATTCCCATAATGGAGTCAAAATATTTTTCTCAGAAAGATTTATCAAAACAGGAAGGCTGGAACTCTCCGATGGAAAATTATTCTCCCAACTTTTCACATGGCGTCAAAAAGGTGATTATGACGATTTATTTGACTTTGATGAAAATACAGTTTCTCCATATTTAGAACCTGTAAAAAACTTCATCGAGAAAATTTCAAACCTCATTCTATCGAGTTTAGACAAAACTCCCTAATTATCCTTAGCGTTTCTGCTTTTTGCTCAATCATTCCCATGTGACCGACACCGTCAAGCTCGAAATATTGAGAAAAAGCATCTTTTTGGGCTCTGCTGGCCTCGATTTTCACGGCCCCATCCTCGGTTCCAGCGATCAGTAATTTGGGCCCCGAAAAGTGGTTCAGAACCTCCAAACGGTCTGGTCGATCTCGCATCGCACCGGCATAAGCGATCAATCCATTTAAGGTAGACCGCCTCCCATCTTTGATCGCCGATTCGATTTCTTTTGCAAATTCTTCTCTTCTGTTTTCCGGGAAAAGTGGTGGGACGAATGAAGTTACAAACTTGTCAACGCCATATTTTCGAAGGAAAGTGATGGTTCGATTTCTCATTCCCTTTTTTTCAGCATCATCAGCAAATGCCGTGGAGTGAAAGAGTCCAATTGCTTTGATGCGCTTCCCCATCAGTTCCAACAACGCTAGGGTAACATATCCTCCAAGTGAGTGTCCAATTACGATTGGATTTTCAATTTGATTTGACTCCATCCACTCTTCCAAAATCACCGCAACTTCCTCTAGAGAAATCTGATCTCCTGAAATAATTGAAGCTCCGATACCCGGCAAATCAGGACAAATCACCCGAAATTCCTTGGAAAGGTCCTCTGAAAAAAAATTCCACATGTTTCCCGTTTCACAATAACCATGAATCAGGATTAAAGGCTGACCTTTTCCTTTTTCGAAAAAATGAATCATAAGCAGGTGAAAATTTATGAAACTCTAACGACCTCTGAAAGAGCTCTTACGGCTTCAGCGATTCCAGCAGGATCAAATCCACACTCATGGTGCAGTTCAATTTGCTCTCCATGCTCGATCACATCATCTGGAATTCCCAGTCGCTTGACTTGAGCAGAATAGCCATTATCAACCATCCATTCAAGAACAGCAGAACCAAAACCACCCATCAGGCAGCCGTCTTCGATTGTGACTACTTTGTTGAATTTCCCAAAAATCTCATGGAGCAGTTCTCCATCTAGTGGCTTTACAAATCGCATATCGTAATGCGCAGGATTCAGTCCTTCCTTTATTAATGTATTGCAAGCTTCAACTGCATAATTTCCAATATGCCCAATAGACAGGATTGCTATTTCTGCCCCTTCTTTCACAATTCGCCCCTGTCCCACAGGAATCTGACGAAGTGGCGTTCTCCACTCTGGCATGACACCATTCCCTCTTGGATATCTGATCGAATATGGTCCTTCATGGAGTGATGCAGAGTACATCAAGTTTCGAAGTTCTTCCTCATTCATAGGAGAAGAGACGACTAGGTTTGGTACGCAGCGGAAAAAGGCAATATCGTAAGCACCATGGTGAGTAGGTCCATCTGCACCAGCAAATCCAGCACGGTCCAAACAAAGTACTACGGGAAGATTTTGAAGACACACATCATGTACGACCTGATCATAGGCACGCTGCATAAAGGTGGAATAAATATTACAGAAAGGAACCAAGCCCTGTGTGGCAAGTCCTGCTGAAAAGGTAACGGCGTGCTGCTCGGCAATTCCAACATCAAAGGCACGATCAGGCATTGCACTCATCATAATATTAAGCGAAGAACCTGATGGCATTGCTGGAGTGACTCCCATTATTTTGGGGTTCATTTCTGCCAATTCAACTAAGGTATGACCAAATACATCCTGATATTTTGGCGCTTGCGGAGCGGTGGGTACTTTTTTGAAGATTTCCCCTGTCACTTTATCAAAGGTTCCGGGAGCGTGCCAAGTAGTTTTGTTTCCATTTTCTGCAGGAGCATATCCTTTACCCTTTACAGTGATGCAATGAAGGATTTTTGGTCCTGGAATATCCTTCATGTCATTCAGAATCTCGACCAGATGATTCACATCATGCCCATCAACAGGGCCGAAATAGCGAAGATTGAGTGATTCAAAAAGATTGCTTTGTTTAAGAACTGCCGATTTGATAGCTCCTTCTACTTTGGAAATTACTTCTTGGGCACTGCTACCAAACTTGCTGAGTTTGCCCAGAATTTTCCACACTTCGTCCTTCGCCTTGTTATAGGTGTGAGAGGTGGTGATGTCTGTTAGGTAATCTTTTAATGCCCCGACATTAGGGTCGATGGACATGCAGTTGTCATTAAGAATGATCAACAAATTCGTGTCGCTAACCCCTGCATGGTTCATGGCTTCGAAAGCCATTCCGCCCGTCATTGATCCATCCCCGATCACTGCAACATGCTGGATATTGGAATTTTTATATTTAGAGGCTACGGCCATGCCCAAAGCAGCCGAAATGGAAGTACTGGAGTGACCTACCCCGAAAGTATCATACTCACTTTCTTTTCGCTTGGGAAAGCCTGAAATCCCGCCGTAGACACGATTAGTGTGAAATTTGTCTTTTCTGCCAGTCAGAATTTTATGTCCATAAGCTTGGTGTCCCACATCCCAAACCAATTGATCTTCAGGAGTATTGAGTACATAATGCAAGGCAACAGTCAACTCTACAACTCCTAAACTAGCCCCAAAGTGACCTCCATAAACGGATACATTATCCACTATAAACTGTCGAAGTTCATCGCAGATTTGTACTAGTTTTTCTTTGGGAAATTTCTTCAGGTCTTCTGGAGTATTGATTTGAGCGAGTAGTTCTCCTGGAGTGATTTGCATTTTTAGGGTCTTGATATCGAATAGAATTAACAGGAAGCGGATATGTTTGTTTACAAAATACGAGCTAGTGAGAAAACACCGCTATGCTATATTCCTTTTGCCTCCGATTAATTTAGCGTAAATGGATATCTTTGGCTAATAGATTGCAAAATTAACTATTAAAATTAAAATCCGGTGAGTTTCGAGATCAAATTACCGCTCTTTGAGGGTCCCTTCGATCTTATGCTGTTCTTCATCGAGCGGGATGAACTCGATATTTATGACATTCCTATCTCCAAGATTACCAATGACTTCTTGGACTATGTTCATCAATTGGAGAAAATGGAGATTGAGGTGGCAAGTGATTTTATTCTTTTTGCAGCCACGCTGATGAAGATCAAATCCAGAATGCTCCTACCAAGACCGGAACTAAATGAAAAAGGCGAGGAAATTGATCCAAGAGAAGAGTTGATCAGAAACTTATTAGAATACAAAAAGTTCAAGTCTGTCATTGAAGACCTGGCTCAATTGGAGGCTAATCGGCTTTCGAAGGAAAAAAGAGGCAACCTTGCGAAAGAACTTTTGGAACTAAGCAAAAACGAGGACGTTGAAGCTGAAATGCAGCACGTGGACCTTTATAAATTGCTCAAAGTATTCCAAAAATGCATGGCTCGACTGGCCTCACGAGTGGATGAAACCAAACACACTGTGATTCAGTACCCTTACACCATCGAACAACAAAAAGACTTTGTTCTCGAAAAAATCAGCTTCAAAAAACAAGTGCCTTTTGAGGAATTCATTCAATATAACCCAGAAAAAATCTTCGTGATTTATACCTTTCTAGCAATTCTTGAGCTTCTTCAACTTTCCCTCGTCACGATCATCATCGGCGAAGGGTACAATAACTTTTGGGTAGAAAAGACTGAGCCCGTCGCTGTAGGTTGATTATGAAGGTGGACAACAAAAAGATTTTTCAAACCTTAAATCCAAATAAAGTTTGGGTGCCTGTCATCATCGGACTGGGAATCGTCTTTGCGATGTTTTATCTCGATCCTTCGATAACTTCAGATTCACTGAAAGGCGTTTTTGATGCATCCATTCCCTGGTTGCTATTTGCTGTTCTGGTTCTCTTCTTCAGAGATTTTGGCTATGTCTACCGGATCCGGGAAATTACAGATCGCCACCTCACTTGGACTAGAGCACTCTATGTGATCATTCTCTGGGAATTTGCATCAGCGGTGACTCCATCAGTAGTGGGAGGAACTGCAGTAGCCATTTTTATTCTGAATAAGGAAGGCATAAAAATGGGAAAAGCCATTGCTTTTGTAATGGTGACGGCGATTTTGGATAACCTGTTTTTTGTTATTGGTGCTCCAATTATTCTATTTATGGCTAAAGGAAATATTTTTCCCGATAGCAAACTACTTGAAACCCAAATGGAAAATAGCCTACAGGCAATTTTCTGGATCAGCTATAGCCTCTATGCCACCTACAGTTTGGTGATGGCAGCCGCTCTATTTTACAGACCAAGAGTTTTCAAATGGGTGTTGATCAAAATTTTCAGTTTCAAATTCCTTCGGAAATGGAAACATGCCGCACAGGAATACGGCAATCAGATTATCGAGGCTTCACGAGAACTTAGAGGAAAAAATATGCGATACTGGCTCCCTATTATCGGAGCGACCATCTTCATATGGACTTCAAGATACCTCATGCTCAATGCATTGATTTCTGCTTTTGTGCCGCTATCTCTTGATCAACAGGTGATCGTTTTTGCCCGTCAGGTGATCATGTGGATTGTGATGATGATCTCTCCCACACCGGGAAGCAGCGGAACAGCGGAGTTTTTCTACGCTCAGTTTTTCACTCAATTTCTGGGAAGCTATACCTTTGTGACCAGTATTGTTTGGAGGCTTTTCTCCTATTATCCTTATTTGATTTTGGGAGCAATATTTCTTCCTCGATGGATCAAGCAGGTTTTTTTCAAAAAGAAACAAAAACTAGAGGAGGAATAAATGCTCAATTCTCTATCCATAGCCCAACTTGAAGAAATAACCGGGGGAAAAGGTCTGGGTAAAGAATTTTCAGGGTTGATTACTCAAATCAGCATTGACTCCAGACAAATCATTCACCCCGAGCAGTGCCTTTTTGTAGCCTTACGCGGTGCCAAAGCCGATGGGGCTGATTTTATTCCGACCCTCATTTTTGAAGGAATTCGAGTTTTTCTCGTTCATGAAGACTGGCCAATCAATTCAGAATTAAGTGAAAAAGCCAATTTTGTTCGGGTGGCTGATACCCGCGCGGCACTACAGAAAATCGCTGCATATCAACGAGGTCAATTTTCAAAACCTGTGTTGGGAATCACAGGAAGCAATGGGAAAACTATTGTCAAGGAATGGCTGGGACAGGTTTTAAGTGAAAGCTTCACTGTGGCCAAAAGCCCAAAAAGCTATAATTCACAAGTGGGCGTCCCACTTTCTGTTTTCGGAATTCAACCTTACCATCAGGTAGCAATTCTTGAAGCAGGGGTTTCTAAAAAGAGAGAAATGGCTCAACTTGCTCCTATGATCAGACCTGATGTGGGCATTTTCACCAATATAGGCACAGCTCATGAGGAGGGATTTTTGAGTATTGAAGAAAAAATCCGTGAGAAACTTCAGCTTTTTTCCGAAACCAAACTTCTGATTTATTGTAAGGATCAACCGCTCGTTCGGAAGGAAATTGAAGAAACTTTCTCCTCAGATCGACTTATTTCCTGGTCATCAAATACAGGAGCTGATTTCATGATCTCTGCCAAAAAACAGGATTCCCATACCAAAATTATCTTGATAAAAAGAGATCTCAACACCTTCACTTTTCAGGTTCCATTTACCGATTCGGCCTCGATTGAAAATATCACCCACGTCATCATCGCAGCATTGACTTTGGGACAGGAGATTCCCTCGATTCAGGAAGGATTAAATCATTTGAAGCCCGTGGACATGCGCCTCACGCTGAAGCCCGGCCTAAATGATTCATTGCTGATCGATGACACGTATAATAATGACATCGCTGGATTGAAGGTGGCACTGGAGTTTATGAGTCAGCAGCGCCCGAAACGAAGAAAAATCCTGATTTTATCCGACCTTTTGCAGCAAGGTGTACCTGAAAAAGTCTATGCTGAAGTTGCCGAGCTGATCAAATCTTATGGTTTGAACACAATCATTGGAATTGGAACTGAGGTAAACAGATTGAAAGACTTTTTCCCTGATGAATTCTCAAATTTCGCCTCTACAGAAGAATTGCTGCAATCCCTGGACAGTGACACTTTCCAAAATGACCTCATTCTCATTACAGGAGCCCGACCGTTTGCTTTTGAGCGTGTGGTCAACAAACTTCAGCAACGCATTCATGGCACCACGCTGGAAATCAACCTTAACTCATTAACTCATAATTTCAATTTCTATAAGCAATTGGTAAAACCTGAAACCAAAATGATGGTGATGGTAAAAGCATTCGCTTATGGAGGTGGTGCTGCAGAGATCGCTAATCATTTACAGACGATGGGTGCGGATTATTTGGCAGTCGCATTCTCAGATGAGGGTGTTACACTTAGAAAACAGGGAATCCGACTTCCTATCATGGTATTAAATCCTGTGGAAGAATCCTTTGATTTACTACAGGAGTATGATCTTCAACCGGTGGTATTTAGTACTGAATTTTTCCGAAAGCTGGCGAATTATGCCAGAAACCATCAAATCCAAGTCTCCATTCATTTGGACTTGGATACCGGAATGCATCGACTCGGGTTTGAAAAAAAGCATTTGGAGGAATTGAAAAGTCTGATCAAAGATTTTCCCGAATTAATAATCGCCAGTCTCTACACTCATCTGGTCGGGGCAGACGAAGAAGAGCATGAAATATTTTCACTCGGTCAGCTTCAGGCATTCACCGAAATGAGAAGTGAGATAGAAGCAATTTTAAATTACAAACCGCTTGTTCATGCGCTAAACTCTGCAGGGATTGTACGCTATCCTGATTTTCAGATGGATATGGTGAGATTAGGTATTGGGCTCTATGGTATAGAGGTAACGGGTAAGTTTGATGCTAACTTGAAGTCTGTCAGCACCTTGAAAACCACCATATCACAAGTAAAAAACTTACCCTCTGGAGCCACGGTGGGATATTCAAGAAAAGGAACACTCCTTCATGGAGGGAAAATCGCCACTCTTGCTATCGGCTATGCTGACGGTTACGATCGAAGATTTTCGCAGGGAAAAGGGTATGTACTGATTCACGGCAAAAAAGCTCCAGTGATAGGAAATGTCTGCATGGACATGACAATGGTGGATGTCAGCGATATCGATGCAAAAGCCGGTGACGAAGCTGTGATTTATGGCGAACAAATTTCTTTGAAAGAACTTGCTGACCGAATTGGTACTATTCCCTATGAATTACTGACTAATATCAGCACTCGGGTGAAACGGGTCTATTATTTGGATTAAAGTTATTTTTCTAAATTCCTCCATGATTTTAACCAAAAGAAAACTCGCTCACATTGTTTTTGAGTCCAACGACAAAGCTTCAAAAACATTTGACGTAATCTTGCTGGTATTGATTTTCAGTTCCATAATAATTGCTGTTCTGGATTCAGTCGGGGAGCTTCATTTGAAATACGGAAAGATTTTTTATGCGCTGGAATTAGGTTTCACTTTCCTTTTCACTTTAGAATACATCCTCCGAATTTGGCTGACAAGCAAAACGCTTAAGTATGTCACGAGTTTTTATGGAATCGTTGATTTAATGGCTATTCTGCCCGTTTATCTTAGTTTTTTTATCTTAAATACTCAGCTTCTTTCTGTAATCCGAGCGCTAAGATTGCTTCGAGTAATCCGAATTTTGAAACTCGGAAGATATCTGTCTGAAGCGGATTTTCTTCGCGAATCCCTAAAAGCCAGTGCGGCCAAAATTCAAATTTTCCTGTTTTCGGTTCTTACTATCGTGCTGATTATGGGTACGCTGATGTTTGTGGTGGAAGGACCTGTAAATGGCTTTACCAGTATTCCAGCCGGGATGTATTGGGCCATTGTAACCCTCACTACTGTAGGGTTTGGGGATATCACTCCACAAACTCCTGTGGGTCAGCTTCTGGCTTCATTGATTATGCTGATGGGCTATGCGATCATCGCCGTGCCAACCGGAATAGTAAGTTCAGAAATGGCGAAGAGAAGAATGCCCCAAAATTATGAGAAAGAAAAAACTTGCACATTTTGCGGATTTGACCACTTAGAACGAGGAGACAATTTTTGCAAAAAGTGTGGAGAAAAAGTACGCGATTAAGGATTTGGTTTGAGCCTCATGTGCAAGATTGGATAGTCCATTCCGGCACTATCTTTTTCAGAGCGATCAATGACTTCAAACCCTGCTTTTTCATAAAAGATCCGTGCAGGCACATTTTGTTCATTGACATCCACCTCAATACACCCACACGAATCAATCGCATAATCCAGCAAAACCCTACCCAATCCTTTTCCAATCCATCTTGGATCCAGAAATAGCATTTCAAGTTTCCTTTCCAGCAGCCCCATAAACCCTAATACCTGATCCCTTCCACCAACCAGGCAAAACACCGAAAATTCTTCAAAATCAATACTTGAAACTATTTCTTTGATAATTTCAAAGTCCTTGGCCTTCAAAAAATGATGAGTGGCCAAAACAGATGTTTCCCACACCTCGAGAATTTGCTCTCGAAATACAACTTTGTAAGGCTGAATGGAAAATTTTAATTCTGACATAGATAAAGAGAATGTTATGGAAGGATCCGCTTCCAGCCGATCTTCTGAGCGGAATAGATACTTCCTCTTCCGCTGAAAATATATGCCACAAGGCAAGCAAATACCAGATATATCCCGGTTTCATAGCCAAAAAGCTCCATCCCCATCACTGTACAAGCCAGCGGTGTATTTGTGGCCCCTGAGAAAACACCAATAAAACCCATCCCTGCCAAAAGTGCCAATGGCAAAGGAATCCAAGCCGAAAGCGCATTTCCTAGTGTCGCTCCGGTGAAAAAGAGAGGGGTTACCTCTCCCCCCTTGAATCCAGAGCCCAAAGTCAAATTCGTCAAACCAATTTTTGCCAACCAATCATACCAAGGCAAAGGAACTTCAAAGGCCTCCACAATTCTGGGAACACCAAGTCCTATGTAAGTTGTAGAACCCGAAAAGTAAACAATCATAGCTACCAATAGACCTCCAATAAGGGGACGAAGTGGGGGATAGGCAATCTTATTGAAAATCGCCGAGACACCATTTCCAGTCTCAGCAAAAAGCCTCCCTGCGAGTCCAAAAGCAATTCCCGCAGGAATCACCCATGCTAGGTTGATCAGGGAATGAACAGGAATCTCCGGGATTGAATAGGCAGTGTGACCCACTCCCCAAGCTATTTCACAGATCCAATGGGCAACAAATGCCGCAAAAAAGGCAGGAAAGAGAGATTTCCAACGAATCTTCCAATTCATCATCCACTCTAAAGAAAAGATTGCCCCTGCCAGTGGAGTCCCAAAAACAGAAGCAAATCCTCCTGCCACTCCACATATGATGATCAGCCTTCTGTTTTCCTGATTTAGCGAAAACAATTTGGTCAGCTGATCTGCCAAGGAGCCTCCCATTTGAATTGCCGTGCCTTCTCTACCGGCCGATCCTCCAAAAAGATGGGTGAAAATTGTACCAAAGAGAACCAATGGAGTCATCCTCAATGGAATGGGGTTTCTACTCTGATAAAGCTCCTCGAGCAGAATATTGTTTCCTTTGACAGAATTGGCCCCATAATGGTGATACACATAGCCAATCCCAAAGCCTGCAAATGGTAGCAAGGCGATAATCCAAATATTTGTTTCTCGAAAAATAGTCGCCCAATCCAAAAAAATTAGAAAAATCGCTGAAGCTGAACCGGATAGGACCCCAACCATTGCTGCCAAAGCAAGCCAAAGGAGGAAATATTGCGTAAGTTGTCTTCCTGTCACGAATTAGAATTTTTCGCAAAATAAGGTTGAAAATATAAAAACCGTAAAATTCAGAGAAATAAACCCAAACCAATTGCTCGGACGAATGTCTCGAAATCGTACATTCAACCAAAGCCGAGTTTTAAGGTTACTTTAGAAATTGTCATTCATGCAAAATATATTAATCACCGGCGGATCAGGACTAGTAGGTCAGAGAATTACGGAACTCCTGGAAAAAAAAGACTACCAAGTTGCTTGGCTAAGTAGATCTGCGCAACCCGGACGAGAATCTTTTATTTGGGATATCCAAAAACAGGAAATTGATCCTAAAGCTGTGGAATGGGCTGATGCCATTATCCATTTGGCCGGAGCAGGAGTAGCGGAAAAACGCTGGACTCCCGAGCGGAAAAAATTGATACTCGAATCCAGAACTCAAAGTACTCAATTACTTTTTTCTGCAATAGAAAAAGCTGAAAATCGACCAAACACCTTTATTTCAGCTTCGGCGGTAGGTTATTATGGGTTTAATACAGGAACTAAACTAGTGGATGAAACGAGTGCTGCCGGTTCAGATTTTCTTGCCGAAGTGGTAAAAGCCTGGGAGAATGAAGTGAAAACCATTGAGAAATTAGACATTCGGACAGTTCTACTGCGAATCGGAATTGTCTTAGATGCTGAAGGTGGGGCTTTGGGCGAGATGTTAAAGCCACCGGTTGCGGCACCTCTGGGATCAGGCGATCAGTGGATGAGTTGGATTCATATCGAGGATCTGGCAAGAATGTTTGTCTACGCTTTGGAAAAGACCACCCTTCAGGGAGTTTACAACGCAGTCGGGCCTAATCCAGCAACGAATCAACAACTCACCCAAGAAGCTGCATCTGCAAAAGGAAAAACTTATTTGGGGATTGGAGTTCCGGGTTTTGTCTTAAAAATGGTGTTGGGAGAAATGGCAGCTATGGTTCTGGGAGGAAATCGAGTTTCCTGCCAAAAAATCCAGAAAGCCGGGTTCCAGTTTGAGTTTTATGAATTATCTGCGGCGCTGAAAGATATATTTCGCAGTTGACCCTATTTATCATAAAATATGATATTTATTTCGCCAAACTTTTTTAGTTGTTTATCCGCTGACATAAAATTATTCCCATTCATTTCGCATACTCTTTTGAACTACAATTGGGTCTTTTTTTATTTTTAGGACTCCGCAATATTTTTGAGAATCAAAGCTTTTCTTGTTTTTTACTCTTGAAAGCGACTTTTCAACTTCTTTGGTATCGGAGCCTTTTTTTAGAATAGTTATCATATTTCTTTTATTTGAGAGTTACGGGTTTTTCGCATTTTGATCTAAACTCTATATCCAAATTTATAATAATCTGTCTTAAAAATTTAATAGAAATAGATTCAGACTATATCCTCTTATTCCTTCCGATCACAAACCAAAGCACTGTCCCCAGCAATGGAAGCAGAAGTACAATCAAAATCCAGATCAGACGATCATTTGGATTAGCAAAACGGCTTGTCACCACATCATAGATGGTATAAGCGTAGATGATAATCCCTAGAAATTTCCACATGGTTTAGCTTGTTTTTGTTCCTTGGCCCATAATCAAATATGCAATCGGCCCAATCACATGGGCAAACAAGAGCACCACAATCCAGATCAATTTCATGTTTTGGTCTTTGAAATTGGAGCGGATTACGTCTATTAAACAATAAACCCAAAGGATGAAGTAGGCAATGGAGATGAGCATGAATAAAATGATGCTTGCTCCACCCATATTTTGAATAAATAATAGTGTCATTTTTTGAAAGTTATTTTTGAAGATTTCTGTTAAAATCAGGGCTGAATCGTTTTTTTTCCTTTGTACTTCGACTCATGCTCAGGTATAGAAAAATGCCTATCACCGGAGTGAAAACGATCAAAATTACCCAGATCAATTTTTGATTTGGACCCCTAAAATCATTTCTCAGGCAATCAAAAAGCGCATAAACCCAGAATCCCAAGTAAAAAAGGCCTGATAATTGCCAAAAGAGCAATCCGTAACCCGGCGTAATCAATTCCATGTCGTTTATTCAATTATTTTTACCACCGATCCAAAATAGCTTTTTTTGATAAAACTTAGTAAGAATTTAGTCCAAAGTTTAAAAATCCACCCTATGAAAAAGTACACGTTTGCAGTGCTTTTAGCTCTATTTTCCACCCTCAGTTTCGCCCAAGATTTAAGCTACTATTTGCCCAGTGGCTATACTTATAATCCAGCTATTCCGACTCCAAAGCAAGTTTTAGGTTATGAAGTAGGTGAATGGCATGTGACACACGATCAGCTCGTGATGTACATGAAGGCAGTTGCTGAAGCATCAAATCGGGTGATCTTTGAGGAAACAGGACGGTCCTATGAAAAAAGGCCTCAGACACTTCTGACGATCACTTCTCCGGCCAACTTGACTAAACTCGATCAAATCAAGGCGGAGCGAATAAAACTTCGTGATCCGGGAGCTTCTTTAGCCATTGATAAAATGCCCGTGGTCATGTATATGGGCTATTCTGTCCATGGAAATGAGCCTAGCGGGGCCAATGCTTCCCTTTTGGCAGCTTACCACTTCGCCGCTGCAAATGAAATCTCAGCAGATCTCGATAATATAATTCTTCTATTAGATCCAGCAATCAATCCCGATGGCCTAAATCGTTTTGCTTCCTGGGTTAATTCCCACAAAGCATTTAACATGAATGGTGATCCTGCGGGTCGTGAGTACAACGAAGCTTGGCCAAGAGGCCGGACAAACCATTACTGGTTTGACCTAAACCGTGATTGGCTGCCTGTTCAGCATCCTGAATCCAGAAATCGAGTGCGGGTCTTCCAAAGTTGGTTGCCCAATATCCACTTGGATTTCCATGAGATGGGCACTAACAGTACCTTCTTTTTTCAGCCGGGCGTACCTGCAAGAATGCACCCTTTAACTCCGGCTAAAAACTTTGAATTGACTGAAAAAATTGGAACCTATCACGCCAAAGCCTTGGATCAAATTGGTTCTCTTTATTACAACCAAGAGAATTACGATGATTTCTACTACGGAAAAGGCTCAACCTATCCGGATGTGCAAGGTTCGATTGGGATTCTATTCGAACAGGCAAGCTCAAGAGGTCACCTTCAGGAAAGTGCCAATGGCATGTTAAGCTTTCCATTTACGATCAGAAATCAGTTTACCGCAAACCTATCTTCTTTCCAAGCAGCCAAAGAAATGCGGGTTGAGTTGAATCAATGGATGAAGGATTTTTACAAAGGGATAAAAACAGAAACAGATACCGATACCAATAAGGCTTACATTTTTGGTGCAAAAGATGACGACGCAAGAAGTTTCCACTTGGCAGATTTGATCTTGCAGCATGATATTAAAGTATTTGCATTGAATGAAAATATCACGCTCAACGGTCAGGAATTCAAAAAAGAAACTTCCTACATCGTACCTGCGGATCAGCCTCAATATCGTCTGATCAAAGCGATGTTTGAGACACGCACCACCTTTCAGGACAGCTTGTTTTATGATATCTCCGCTTGGACTTATCCGATGGCTTTCCACTTGGATTTCATGGCGCTCAATAGTAGAATCTTAAATCTTGCCAGCGTCAAGCAAATAAATAAAGATGATTTTGAGCTGGCACCTGGTACGGTCGTTGGTGAGGCAGGAGCCTATCAATATGCCCTAGAATGGACAGACTATTATGCCCCAAAGGCGGCTTATCAATTGCTGAAAGCAGGATTTTTGGTGAGGGTTTCCAATGCAGAATTTACCACTCCCGAAGGAAAAAAATTCGGCCGTGGAACACTTTTGATTGACAAAGGGGAAACCGGATTGGACAATCAGGCATTTTTTGCGAAGCTTCAGGAAGTGGCAAAAAGTGCTCATGTAGATATCCATGCGATTAGTACAGGATATACTGGCGGGGCAAATATGGGATCGACATTTATGGCGCCATTGAAAACTCCTCAAATCGCACTTCTCGTGGATGGTGGAGTAGATAGTGGAGAGGCAGGAGAAATCTGGCATTTACTGGATCAGCGGATGCAAATGCCCGTGACGCTACTTCCAGTAGGATCTGTAAACAGTGTCAATCTCGATCGCTATAATGTGATTTTGATGGCTGATGGCAACTATAATTCTCTAGGGAAAATGGGTGCGGAAAAACTGAAAGAATGGACCTCCAAGGGAGGAACGCTGGTTGCAAAAGGCGGGGCGCTTCGTTTTCTAGCGAATAATGAAATCGGAAATTTCACATTCAGAACTGTGGAGAATGCTGAAAAAGGCGTTCAAAAAAGCTACGCGAACTTTGAAAATGCCACTGGTGCAAAGGGAACTTTCGGGGCCATCTTCAAAGCAAATTTGGATGTGACCCATCCAATAGGATATGGTTATTCTCAAAAGGAGATTTATACCTTCCGAAATGACAATTTCTTCATGGAAGTTTCTCCAAATCCGTATGCCAATCCGCTAGTTTACACGGCTGATCCACTAGCCTCAGGATATCTGCATCCAAGTAATCTTCCGGGAATTCAAAACGGAAGTGTCATCCGTATCTCAGGAGTAGGAAGAGGAAGAATCGTCGGTTTTGCCGACAATCCTAACTTCCGCGCATTCTGGTTTGGCACCAATAAGCTATTTATGAACTCCATTTTCTTCGGACAGGTAATCGACGGAGCCACTGCACGATAATTCATTAAAATCCCGGTGATTCCATCGGGATTTCTTTTTTTCCACTCAAAGAATTTATCAATCCTATTCCCTTTGCTTTCAGTTAAACCGATCATGAAGAAATTCTTACCGCTAATAGTTGCAATATCCTTTTCTGCAGGCATTTCAAATGCTCAGGAAATGAGCTTCGAAAATTACAATCCCCCCTCCACGCTCAAGGTTCCCGAAAATCCCAAAACAAAGGCGAAATTTCCTTTCATCGACATTCACAGTCATCAGGGGGGAATCACCAAAGCCAAGATCGATCAGCTCAAAGGAGAAATGGATGAACTCAACATGGGTATCATGATCAACCTGAGTGGCCGGGGCTTTGGCCAAGGTAACAGCAATGCTCAGCAGGAATATATCCGAGGCATGATGAATGAGTTTAAAACGCATGCGCCCGGCCGATTTATGGTGTTCACCAATTTGAACTTTAATGGCTTTGGTGATGGCAGTTGGACAGCACTGGCTGTAAAAGAACTGGAGGAAGACGTGAAAGCGGGAGCCGTGGGACTAAAAATTTTCAAAGGTTTAGGGCTTAATACAAAAGACAATAAAGGCAATCGCATTCCGGTGGATCATCCCGATCTCGATGCTGTTTGGGCAAAAGCTGGTGAGCTTGGCATTCCGGTTCTTATCCACTCAGCTGACCCTGCTCAGTTTTGGCAGCCTATGGATTCAACTAATGAGCGCTGGCTGGAGTTGAAACTCAACCCAAACCGCAAAAGGTCCGACACTAACCCTGCACCGTTTGAACAAATCATAAAAGAGCAGCACAATGTATTTGCAAAGCACCCGAAGACCACTTTTATCAATGCCCACATGGGCTGGATGGCTAATGACCTAGATGCGGCGGGAGCTCATTTGGACAAATACCCCAATGTGAACTATGAAATCGGCGCAGTCATTGCCGAACTCGGACGCCAACCTCGGCGAGGTAAGGAGTTTTTCATCAAGTATCAGGACAGAATCCTTTTTGGAAAAGACGCCTATAACAAGGAGGAGTTTTACACCTACTTCCGTGTTCTTGAGACTGAAGATGAGTATTTTCCTTACTACAAAAAATATCACGCTTACTGGAAAATGTACGGATTGGGTTTGCCTGACGAGGTGCTGAAAAAAGTGTATTACAAAAATGCACTGCGAATTGTACCGGGATTGGATAAGTCACTGTTTCCCAATTAATTTCAAACCAACTTTATGACCTAAAAATGGCCTTTCCAAATGTGAGAAGGCCATTTTTGCTTTTATACCCATAACTTCATCCGAGATTTGAGTAAATTTTGAGATGGATTCACAACGAGCCATCTACCTGCGGCGAATGTCGAAACTAAAACGGGCCAAGGGCTTTCTCATCCTCTTGGTGATAATTTTAGGTGTCACCATCTTTCAGGACTACCTCCAATCCAGATATCAATCCTACTCATTTTATTTTTCAGAGTCGCTCCTGTTTAACCTCTTTTGGGCGTTGATTCTTCCTGTCACATTTCTGTTGCGATATACCTTCAGAAAGGCAAAGATCATTCTCAGGATTAATTCCAAATGGGCTATCAGATCTCTTTTTGTGCTCGTGGCTACGATTCTCCACCTGCTTCTTTTTGCCTTTCTGGTGTACTCGGTCTCAAGTTTGTTTTATAATCATACGTTCGGGTTTTGGGGAAATCTGGTTTACTCGGTATCCAATGATTTATACAAATACCTACTGATCTACACGGCGGTTTCCTTGATTCCTCTGGAAAGACCAACGGATACTAAACTTCAAGAATCCAGAGAGTATCCTGATTTTTTACTCCTACAGACCGGCAAAAAAACGGAGAAAGTTTCCATAGAATCCATTCTGTACATTACTTCTGCCACCCCGTATGTCGAGTTCATTACTGAGGAAAGAAAGTACCTGCAACAGGGATCACTTAAATCATTTTTGGAAAAACTGGACCCCTCAGTTTTTGTAAGAATTCATAAAACCACTTTAGTAAATGTCAGCAAAGTGGATTCGATCAGTTCCAGAGGGAATGGAGATTACGACCTTTTTCTTTCGAATGGGCAGGAACTTCGTTTGAGCAGAAATTACGTCCAAGACTTTCGCAGCAAATTTGATCACGCTCACTCAGGTTAATAGAGAATATCCACAGGTCAAAACATCTAATTTGTAGGGCCCCAATTCTTTCTTTCAATTTGTTGGAAAAAAGAAAGCGATGAACCGAATCCTGAAAAGATGCCTGATCCTCTTCTGTCTATTCCTGAATTTCAACTGCTCCGCACAATCCCGAAAATTAGTCGGTGGAGGCTGTGAAGGCTGCGAAGCTATCTTTGAGTTTGGGAATAAATCCTTGACACCCCTTGATACACTTCCGGGTTTTGAAATCTCTGAACCTAAGCTCAAACTCACCGGAACGGTTTTTCAGCGGGACGGAAAAACCCCTGCTAAGGACGTAATCCTCTATGTCTACCATACCGACAGAACAGGGGTTTATCCCAAAAAAGGAGATGAAACCGGCTGGGCAAGACGACATGGATATCTCCGAGGTTGGATCAAAACGGATCAAAGTGGGCGCTATACTTTTTACACATTCCGCCCAGCGGCCTATCCAGATCTCGCCGAACCGGAACATATTCATCTTACAGTAAAAGAGCCCGACAAAAACGAATATTATCTGGATGATTATTTGTTTGAAAATGATCCAATTTTGAATCAAGAGCGTCGAAGAAGGCTTACAAACAGGGGAGGGTCCGGGATAGGCAATCCAAAACTGGAAAACGGGATACTCATAATCCGTAGAGATATCATTTTGGGTCTCAATATTCCGGACTATGAATAAGTTTAAATTTTTAGTCCTACTTCTAATGGCATCAAGCTGTGTGGAAAAGTCAAATTCTGAAGTCCAAACAGTTCACATCAAAAAGCAGCAAACCGAAACTCAAATTGCCAAACAGGAAGTAGACTCGTTAAAACTTGACTTGGAGCGATCCAAACTTTTCTGGAAAGGAACCAAAATGCGGGGAGCCGGAAGTCATGAAGGAGAAGTAAGAATCATTCAAGGAATTATGTTGAAGGATAAAAATGGATTATCTGGGGGCAAATTTGAAATCGACATGAAGTCTATTTCCATCTCCGACATCCCTATAACTGATCCGATTCCGATCAAAAACTTGACCGATCATTTATTGCATGCGGACTTCTTTCATGTGGATAACTTTCCAATATCAACCTTTGAAATCACTGAAATAATCAGACATTCCACTGAAAATCTGGAGATTTCAGGAAATCTGACTATCCGGGGAATTACCAAAAACATTACTTTTTCCGCCATTCAAAAAGGAAATTCTATTTCCACTCGATTTCTTATCGATCGGTTTGATTGGAATATAGCCTACGAAGGCTCTTGGGCAGATCGGACTTTGGTAGATCGAAATATTGAATTTCAGATTGAGCTCGTGATCGTTGATTTCTTTCCCGCTGATATGCACTGATTACTTTCGTAGATATGCGCTGATTTTGGAAGATCTGCGGGAACTTGCCTGACGGCTTCAGGTCTGAAGGAATTCATTTTAGAGAACGGAGTCCAGCTTTCGGAAAAGCAGGACAACTAAAAATCCGTGATCTTTTCTGTGGAAATCTGTGGGAAACCATTTTATATGAAAAAGCCCCTCCATATTTTTCTTTGTTAACTGTGATTAACAAAGCGGTTGACCATAATTTCTTAACTTTGCCCTAAGAAACCTTTAATTGACCTGGTCTACTTGTTAGACCAAATTCACTCGAATCCCCTTTTTCACGTGAAAAGACTTCTAAAATTCCCCGTTGTTGCTGGCATATTATTTATTTCTTTTGGATTACAAGCTCAGGACTCTTCCTTGGTCGGATCAAGTAGTTTGAAATCACCAAACTTCCAAATCGGATCGAATACAAGTATCTCTCAGGAGAAGATTGCCGACCTTAAGCCCGACAGCCCACAAGGAGAAAATTCCAAAGAGGATGTACGACCATTTATTACTGATGATTCAAGAGTTGTGGGCAACCGACTTGCTCAAATGGAAGCTTGGATGAGGATTGATAAGCATGAAGGTCAGCAATGGCTGATGGCCGCGTATGGGCCAAATAAATGGCTGGAATTGTCCATTGGCGGTGTGTTGGGCTATGAAAAAAGTGAACAAGGAGGAACCAACTTTTCCTATGCTCTGCCGCTTGTCCAAGGGAAAGTTCTTTTCAGAGAATATGAGTCCGGTAAAGGACCGGGATTTGGTGCAGTTTTGGGAAGTTTTTTCCCGGGAGGAAAAGGTGCATTCAAACCGGAAGGATACGGAACTTTTGGATTTTTAACTGTTAGCCAATGCTTTGGAGAAAACGAGGACGTATTAATTCATGGAAATTTAGGAGCAAATTATTTACATATTGACGGTTCCGGTGACCTTTTGGGAACCTGGGGTTTTGGTTCACAAGTTAGAGTGCATAAGGGAATGCATTTAGTGGGAGAGATATTCTCCGGAGATCCTTACGTGCCGGGAGCAGGAATCTCCTATCAGGTAGGCTATCGATACTTTTTCAGCGATCTGCTTCAGATTGACATGACCATTGGAGAAGGAATGGGAGGAGAAAGTCCTTTGCCATTTTGGTTTAGTGCAGGGGTGCGGATTGTGACTGAGCGATTTTTACCCTCAAACAAAAGGAAATAACAGGGTATTTCATTCTGAGTTTCCCGCTGATCTGCGGTGATTTTGGAAGATCTGAGAAACTTGCCTGATGGCTTCAGGGCTGCGAAAAACCCTAAAAAACTTAAACTTTTAGATTGGGTTTTTGTGATTTAGGATTTAGTTTTTATTTTAGAGATAGATAGCTTACATCTAACCCCAATTTTTCATGAGAACATTTGTTTTAGTACTTTTTGTGGGAATCTTCATTACCTCATGTTCTCAACCCTCTCAAGTTTTTGATATCACAGTTCCAGAAATAAATACAGAATACGATTCTTTATTTTTTCAAGAATTGATAACTGGAAAAGTTTTAGGAAAAGTACCAATAAATTCCTCTGAGAAAAGTTTTTCCTTCCCTATTGAAGGACAACTACTTGCAAGCATTCAGGTGAAAGGAAGTGATAAGTCTTACTTAACTATCCTTGGACCGGGAGTATCCAAAATCCTGATAGCTAGTGGGGACTTTTTTGTGACAGAAGAATCACCAGCAGATTCAATGGTAAATGTTATTTGGCATTCGACAAATGAAATGTTTTCCCACTACGCAGGATTAATTTTTAGGGTTGGCGATCCCGAATCGGTAAAAGAAAAGTTTGATAGCTTAATCGAGGCTAGAGACAAGGTCATAAAGCAACTTGAACCAAGAATCAGTGATTCAGAGAAAGCACTACTCAAATATCAAAACCAAGCGAGGGCCTACAATTTCTTGATGTATTATGGGAGAATTGTGAAAGAGTATGAGGCACAAGACCCTTATTTCGATTTTATCAAAAAGATTAATTCTTCCGAATCAGAAGCGAAATCTTTACCGGATATGATCCTATTCAAATATGAAATTGAGTTGTTGAGAGAACAGGATTCCATTCAAAATATCCAAACTTTTCTTAGGGAAATCGAAAAAAAGACCGAAAACCTTGATTTAAAAAATTTCTTGAAGGCGTACTATATAAAATCAGTGATAGAACATCCATCCTATTGGAGACCTCATGAGCAATTGTTTACATCGGACAAAATTACTGCGGCACTGGAAGGAGAGAAATCCAATCCTTATTCATTCTTGATTAATAGAGCATCAGATTCCTTTTTCTCCTCCATGGCTGGTGTTGAAGCGTTTAATTTTAAAGCTAAAAAGTCGGACAATTCTGATTTTGATCTATCCGACCTCAAAGGTAAAGTTATCCTTATTGATGCTTGGGCAACTTGGTGTGGACCCTGCGTAAAACACCGCCCAAATATTTTAGATATTGCTGCTAAGTACCAAAATGATCCCCGAATTGCAGTTTTAATGGTTTCAGTAGATTCTGAACTTGATCGATGGAAAAATTTCGTGTCTCGAACTAATCCTCAGAATTTTGGAATTGAGGTAAATATCCCAAGTGGGATAAATGATATTTTTGGAGATAAATATTTGGTCAAAGCAATCCCAAAATATTTTTTAATTGATCCGAAGGGAATCATTATAAGTTCCGATATGCCAGAACCTTCTCTTGGAATGGAAACAATGATTGAATACGAACTTGAAAAAATGTAATGCAGAGGTACAAGTATTACTATTGAGCTGGGCTTGGGAATTAACTGGTAACTCTTTTTTACAAGATTTTGGTTGATTTCTTACTCTGATCCTACAGATTCTCTAAGTTGAGTTAAACAGATCTGCGTGAATCAGCGACTTTTTCTGCGGTAATCTGCGGGAGCTTTAAATTTGAAGTGAATGACCGATTGCTGTCCTTATTGAGCGAACAACAAACCTACGAACCTTGGAACACTTCCATTATTCAATCCAGAGAAACGGAATAAAAACCATAGGAAAGATTGTAATTCTAATGGGACTGATTGTATTGGCAGTTGCATTCCTGTTTGAAGTGGAAACTGACCTTAATAAGGTCCTTTTGGTAGGTGGAGGGGCGGTGGTAATTGGCTGCTTAATGATTTCCATATCAGAAGGAACTCTAATAGATTTTGAAGCGAACAAATTCAAAGAATACCAAAGCTTTCTGTGGATAAAGTTTGGGGAGTGGCAAAATCTACCAAAAATTGAAAATGCAGAATTGATCCACTACACCTACACTGAGTCCAATTTCCCCAATGGAATCAGCCCCACAATCTCTTGTAATACTACAGTTTATAAATGTG
Organism: Algoriphagus sp.; assembly: GCF_046296635.1. Lineage (GTDB taxonomy): Bacteria > Bacteroidota > Bacteroidia > Cytophagales > Cyclobacteriaceae > Algoriphagus. The sequence continues at coordinate 258,862 of NZ_JBKBKZ010000002.1, forward strand.
TACTAGTTTCTGGAGGTAAAAAATTCAGAGTTTTCGATTATTCAAAAGAGAAGGATGCGATTGTGGCTTTGGATATAATTCGGAGTGGGTTTAGGCTTTAGTTATATTTTTCCCAAAAAATGCCAATTCTGATAGTTCTCAACTATTTCCCGCTGATTTTTGCGGATTAATTTCGCTGATCGGCGCAGATTTCATTCTGGAATAGACTTGGCCTATTCATTAAAAAAAACCGTCTGAAGGCTGTCAGGAACGTTGGAGAACTTTTTATGAAAATTGTCCTGCTTTCTGAAAAGCAGGACAAATAAAAATCTGCGCAAATCAGCGACTTTTTCTGCGGGAATCTGCGGGAAAAAAAACATCTTTCCAAGATAAATTAGGTCTGCTGCGGGAAGGTGAACACAGATAAAAGGAGAACAATCTGTGAAAATCCGGTGCGCCACGAGGCGTGTGTGTTATAAATTAACTTAAAAACCTAGGAAGATGAAAGTTCTTTCCAGCCAAATTTGCCGTTCGGGCTGAAGTATTCCTGACACTTTGGGCGGAAACAAACTCTGTGAAGCTCAGGAATTTCGGTTTGGTAAGCTGCATCAGTCAAGCTTCGTTACGCTTTGGTATTGGCCATCCTCTCGGATTTGGTGAAGCCTGAAACATCAATAGAAGCAACGGTAAAATGCATATTGATGGATACCCGGAGTAATATGATGTTGCGTGTCAGACAAGGTTACACATGAACGTGGGATACCCTAACGGGGAAGGTGTCAACTTCCGTCCGAGGGAGTCGGAGATGCCCATAGTAGTGATCGAGCTGTGGAAAGGTAAAAGCACAGTGAGCGAAGGGGCATTGCTAAGGATAAAGTTTTCAGGAGTCAAAATCGGATACAATTGATGAACCATCAGGATAATATCGGAGGATCGGGACAGTACGAGCTGATCAAACGTCGGCGGAGTGAGATACCCGATTCAGAAAGGGTTTTGGCTCTACAGGGGAAACTATACCAAAAGGCCAAACTTGAGAGTGAGTACAGGTTTTATGTGCTCTATGACAAGAT
>NZ_JBKBKZ010000003.1:0-184745 GCF_046296635.1 Algoriphagus sp.
AAGGGAATCATCCAGGCAGGTGGGGAAAAGTGCGAGCTGGGTTCGGTCTGTTCCTTGGATAAATTTCATACAAAAAGATAAAAAAAATACCTGATATATCCCATAGGAATAGTAGGTCTATTTATAAAAATATTAAAGGGGTTTTTAGACAGTCTGACGGTTTGCAGCTATAAGAAGTTGGCGATTTCGAAGCACAAAACTGTCTGCCACCACTGAACTTGATACGAAGCACAAAGCTTCATTTAACCACTGAACCGCCAATTTCTTATAGGTGCTGTTGTAAGCTGGCCTTCTGTCCACCGTCATTGTTAAGTCGTTGTATTTCTGTGCTTTTTCAGTCATTTTACTGTTTCTATTTTTCTGTCTGTTTGGCGTGTGTGTCGGCTGTTTTAAAAATTTTAGAGGGAAGAGATTTTAAAAAATAATTTTTCCTTTGGGTGGCAATGGTGGAAGCTCTTCCCGATTTTTCTTCGGGATGTGCTTACACCTGTGAGATGGGTTAGATTAATTCTTCTATTGCTGATTTCCATATAATAAAACCTTTTTTGTTGTCCGAATAGTCGTGTATAATCCTTGTAAAATTGTCAGGACTATTTTCTAAAAATGTCTGTCTTCCTTTTTCTCTAATAATGTTTAGTTGGCTGTCAATTTGTTTTACTTCTTCAATTAGAGATGCTTTGTTTTTTGGTGTATGCCAAATATATGTTGCTTCTTCTGTGTCCAAGGTTTCCAAAACAATAAAATAACTTTGCTCTCCTGCAAGCAGAAATACGAATGAAAATGGATTAAGTACAAAACGAATTTTCATTACCTGATTTTCGTGTTTGTCTGCTAAATATTGAATGTGTTGTGAATGTTTGTATTGCTTGTTTTTGAGAATTTCATTCAACAACTCTTCTGCATTTGAATAAATTTTTCCCTGCTCTTGTAATTCGTCAGATGTAACGATATTTTGCTTTCGTGGAGTGAATTGCTTGAGCAATCCTTTATTTAAAAATTGAAATTTCACACCCTCAACTGCTTCTTTATTTATATGGTCAATGTCAGTTGATAGTGCTAATTGAGAAACCAATTTTCCGTTTTCAAACTCGGCAAATATTTCTACAGTAATATTCTTTGATTTTAATGTTTTGATGAAGTAGGGTTTTAATACCTCAAATTCTGGTCTTATTTCAATGTTTTCAACTTGGAATTCAAGAGTTGTATTCATCTCATTTACAGGATATTTTAACCCTACACTTCCATAATGAAACTCCAATTCCTCAATTGAAACTTTGATTTTCTTTTCTATAGTTAAAATGTGATTTGAAGTTTTGATTTCATCCTTTGGCTCATCAAATAAAGTTACTTGCTTGTCAATTTTTCGATAATAAGTATTGCGTTTCAGGAAAAGCTTATTGAGATAATCAATTTTATAGTCTCTGTAGTCGTAAATAGTAGGGTTTATTTCCGAGCGTTGCACTCTGCCGATATATTGAATTAGTTTGCCCTCAAAAGAAAATGGATAGACCAAAAATAAACAGTTTATGTTTTGTAAATCTGTTCCTTCTCCAAAATATTGCCCTGCGGTAATTAAAACCTGAAAATTACCTTCTTGTAATATTTTCCATTTAGCTTTTTTGGAAGTTTCTGAATCTTCTCCGCTTAGAGCAATTACTTCATAAGATTGTTTAAGAAACAAATACAGCGTGTCAATATGTTCTTTACGCTCGGTAATGATAACCGCCTTTTTTCCTTGATTCAGTTCATTTTTTACATCTTCCAATATCAGTTTATTTCGGGCTGTATCGTGAACCAATATTTTTGATAAAGATTCAAAATTATCTGTTTTGGAGTTGAAAGGAACATTTAATTCCGTGTTTCGGATAATGATTTTTGCCTGTTTGTAATTTTCAATTTCTGTGGTTTGAATATTGGCAATGATTTCTCCCAAATGGGTAAAAATCATTCTTCCATCATTATACTTTCTGAAAGGTGTGGCAGTTAACCCATAAAGAAAATAGGTGTGTAATTTTGCAATCGTATTCCTGAAAGTTTCAGCAGGAACGTGATGGCACTCGTCCACAATAATGGTTCCGAATTGATTTTGTACAGATTCTATTTGTTTTGGTAAACTTTGAATAGTTGCCACAGTAATTTGCTTTCCGATTTTTAACTTCCCTTGACCAATAACGCCAATATCTCTTTTCGGAATACCCAAAAATGCTTCAATGCGTTCTGTCCATTGCTCCAATAATTGTTTTCGGTGAACAATAATAAGTGCAGGTTGTCTTTTATCGGCAATAATTTTTAAACCAATAAGGGTTTTTCCTGAACCTGGTGGAGCTACAATTACTCCGTAATCCTTTTTGGAAGCTGCTTCTATTACTCCTAGCTGATGATTTCGTAAAGAAGCATTGAACACATAAGAAATTGATGGATTCAATTTTCTTGCATCAACAAACCCAAATTCGATTTGTGATTCTTTACAAAATCGCAAAAGCTTTCCGATAAAACCTCTTGGAATGAAAATCTCACTTTCGGTTTCCTCAACCAATTTAAAATATCGGGCTGTTTCATAAGTATTTCTTCCTGATTTCTTTTTAATGAAAAACTCGGAATTGGCAAAATTCAATTCTTCTTTCAGGAAGTTGATAAGTGCAGGAGTCAAACCGCTTCTACTTATCCTGATATTATTATTTAAAGAAATATTCAGTTTGTCGTCTGTTGCTATCGGAGGGTTAAATTCTACTCCTGACTTTAATCCATTATACAGTTCGTCTAAATGGTCTGTGGTAACTTTTTGAATGATTTTAAGAAAGTTCCATTGGTCAGCGATAGGTACAAATGATTCGGGATTGACAAAGCAGCTATTTCCTTTTTCAAAAGTTGGTTTAAAAAGTGGTAAAGCAATCAAGTTTCCAAAGCCTTTTCCTGAAAGGAAATCCTGATTTGGAAACAGTCTGTCAAAACTTGAACTTTTGTCAAACATTGAAAATACACCCGACTGTTCTAAAATAGATACGAATATTTTTCGGCTTCTTATTGCAGGATATGGTTTATCAAAAAATATCCAAACGTGTCCACCATTTCCTGAACGAAAACGCTCCAAGTAGGCTGGAATTTCTTTTTCTTTACAAGCATTAAGAAAAGTAACGGCTTCCTTATGCCAATTGTCTTTATCGAAATCGGCTGCTAAAAACCAAGTTGTATTATCTTGTAGTAATGGATAAACTCCAATCTGATGAAACCCATCCAAGTGCTTTTGGATTTGTTCATCTGAAATTTTCAGATAAGACTTTTCGGTAAAATTCTGAAATGTCCCTCCATTCATTTTATGTGCCCGAAGACGATAAGGGTCATAAAAAACAGCTGGCATATAGCCCGATTTGTTCCCTTTCTCCCAACGAACAGCAAATACATCTTCACGTCCTTTGAAGAGGGAGCGGAATGTGTTTATGTTATCTTGATGTTTTTGCACTACATTTTATTTATGTACCAAAAAGTCTCATATCTAATTTTCGTGTACCATAAATACGGTATTTGGTACGCGTTTTATTTACGTGGGACAATTTGGTACACGTTGTCTTTCATCCTTTTTTCAGTAAATTATAAAGTTTGGTATTGATATAAATAACCTCTCTGCCTTTTTGTTGTGATTTCAAAATTCCTATTTCCTCAAGACCATTTAAATATCTTGATGCTGCTTTCCTTTCAATTCCCAAATTATTTACTAAAAACTCAATCTTGCTGTAAGGATGGATGTAAAGCTGTTCTATCAAATCTTTTGAATATATTCTAGGTAATTTTTCCTGTACCAATTTTTGAGTCTCACTGAACAAATGGTTGATTTTGTTAATTTGTTCAATTGTGCTTAAAGCTGTTTGTTCTATGCCTTTCAGCATATACAAAATCCAATCTTCCCAATTATTTTCAGTACGTACTTCTTGTAATAGTCGGTAGTAATCTCCTTTGTTTTGAATGATATATGAACTCAAGTACAAAACAGGTTCGTTCAATAAACCTTTCAAGATCAAATACAAAACATTGATAATCCTTCCAGTCCTACCGTTTCCATCATAAAAAGGATGAATACTTTCAAATTGATAATGCTGGATGGCTAACTTGATTAACGGAGATACATCATCTTCTCCATCATTCAGATACTCCTCTAAATTTTTCATCAGATTACTAATTGTATCAAAATTATCAGGAGGCGTATAAATCACTTCATTAGTCAAATCATTAACCAATGCTGTTCCTGGAAGTCTTCTAAGTCCGGCATTGTTTTCTTCCAATTCTTTTTGAATGGAAATTATTCCGTTCGTATTAAGAAACCCCTTCTCTTTGATTAAGCGTGTACCCATAAGAAGAGCTTCTCTGTATCGTAAAACCTCTTTAGTTGCTACATCAGGTTTGGCCGATTTCGAATATAAAGCTTGATAAAGTTTATCTTGAGTTGTAATCACATTCTCAATTTCAGAACTCGCTTGCGCTTCTTTTAAAATCACAGCATTGATGAGAATGTTTGGATTGGGCAAAGTGTTTGTAAGTCCTTTTAATTCTGCTAAAGCAACAGCAGATTTACTTTCTTGCTTTAGAATAGCAATTGTTTCCACCAGAGATTTTTTTGGAGGAAGAATAGGTAAGTCGTTAAAAGCCTTATTTTTCATTCTTATTCGCCTTTAGATATTTCGCTCTTTTTTCTGCTGCTTTCAGTGCTTCTATTCCTAAATCTTCGTCTTGAATTTCATGCAAAATCTTGTCGCTTAAAAACAAAACCAAAAGTTCGTCTGTGCTGTAATCGTATATGTCGGCAAGTTTTAAAACTACTTCTTTTGTGATTTTCCGCTCTCCACGCTCCATTTTGCTTAAAATAGCTACATCAATGTCGAGCAAAGCAGCAACTTTCCGCAATGGAAGTTCCTTTTCTTCTCGTATGTGTCTTAACTTTTCGCCTATTGTTTCTGTTGACATAACCTCTATTGACATAATGTGTCAAAATTAAAAAAGATTTTTGGTTTGTCTTCACTTATTTCAAATTATTTTCAACATTCCTGTCGAGCGTTGGGAAATTGGCTCTTTTGTCCCGCATTTGGCGGGAGGTTGTGGGTCGGATTGTGAGGTTTTGTCCCAATATGAATCGGGATGCCAATGTGTGGCTGGCTAAAATTATCCGCCTCAGGAGGATGTGCGGTGGGTCCCGATAGCTCTATCGGGATTAAAACATTGGGGTCGGATTGTGTGTCGCCAAAGTCAGTCCGAAAGTTTTTGTCAAGATGTCAAAGTTCGATTTTCAGATGTCTATTTTTTCGGAGTACTGTCGTTCTTTAGGCTTGCTTACTTATTTATTCCCGCCATTTTTTGGCGGTAATTGGTCTAATTTGGTTCGATTACCGCCATAAATATTCCTTTTATTGTATTTCATTCCTCACCAATTCCCCCATAACCCAATTCGCTCTGGCACCGGAGATTCCTGAGCTTGGACAGGTGCCTTTTCCTAGTAATTCATCTACGATACTATGAATCAGCGGCTGCTGAATATGTTGGGGAAGAGGGAGATTGAAATACTGCGCTTCTTTTTCGCCATCCAAAATCAGATGGAATTCACCTTTTCCGAAGGTGGGGAATCGGATTTGACCTTTGTTGCCATCAATGATGATTTCATCTTTTCGTGCCGATTGTGAGGTGGTAAAACACCAGTTTCCTGTTCCAAGTACACCGCTTTCGAAGGCAAAACTTCCAGTCACGATGTCTTCGGCTTCGTAGGCTTTGGCTTGGTTTGCCGAGAAACCACTTGCTTGGGTGATTTTCCCAAAAAAGAAATCCAATAGATCCAGTTGGTGTGAGGCAAGATCGAAGAAATATCCTCCGCCTGCGATTTCTGGATTGACACGCCAGTTGTCTTCCAGTTTCGTGATCAGGTCGGCCTCGACTTGTTGTTTGAGATTGATATGTACAGTACGGATTTCACCGATAGCGCCATCTTCAAGAAGTTCTTTGATCCGCAGGAAATGGGGGAGCGCCCTTCGGTAGTAAGCAACAAAAAGCGGTACGCCGGCGCTTTCACATACATCGATCATTTCCAGGCATTCTGCGTGATTGCGGGCCATGGGCTTTTCCACATAGACGGGTTTGCCGGCTGCTGCTGCCAGACGAGTGAGTTCGAGATGGGCATTGGGAGGTGTGGCGATATAGATGGCATTGACCTCGGGGTCATGGATCAGGGCCTCGGCGGAGGTGTACCACTTGGGAACCCTATGCCGAGCTGCATAATCCCTTACTTTGGCTTCGTCCCGGCGCATCACCGCAACCAGTTTGCTGTTTGGGATGAGATTCATTGCGGGGGCAGACTTGACTTCGCAGACATTACCTACGCCAAGAATTCCCCACCGTACTTCCGAATCGGTAAATTTTTCCATTGGGGAAAATAAGAAAAGATTTTAATTAGTTTTTCTCGCTTCTTTTCTAGCTTCCCGTTTTGTCTGGTTGAAATCCCTTCTATTTTCCTTTGAAAGGAACATCGTCTCTCGCATACCATCAAGAATTGACTTGATGATCAAGTTTATAAATCCTCTGTTCATATCCCGATCCGCTTTAAATTTTACTTCTCTGGGCGGCATGTTTGGTGAGGCTGGATTATTGGTGTTCAAGGCCGTATTTGCCCCGAAAGTAAGGATATCACTTTTCCATTTAGCTTTATCTTCCAGCTCCAAATTAACTTTTAAGTCGTGGTATAGAAATGATAGGTTCCCTGTGGAGCTTGTCCGTTTGGCTACTCCTGAGAATTTGATTTCGTCGGCAATTCCGGCTGTAAAATTAGCAGGGGTGTAGGCCTCCATGATCTGATTGATTTGTGCCAACTCAAACTTTTTCATAAGGCCTGAAAAAGTGAACTGATATTGAGAATAGCTGAATTCCAAGTCTAGTCGAAAGGGGACTCTATCTTCCAAATACGCCTCGCTTTTAAGGATAAGTGTTTCGCTAGGCGCTAGATTTGTGATATTAGATGCTTCCAAGGTGCCACGGTTGACTTTTACTCTTGCCATAGATCCGTCTGGTTTCCGTTCCTCATTGATCAGATTGACATTGGTTGCTGATAGCGTTTTTATCCTCACTGGATTTGTAATTCCCATGATGGTCTGACCAAGGTATTCCGGGAAATGATTTAGGTCCCTAGCCTTGGTATTGTCCTTGTAGATCAATGCTGATATGCTGTCCAAGACTACATTTTCGACGAAAAGTTTACTTGAATGAATCAGGGAATCGAAGTTGACTCCTTCAATGGCGATTTTGCCGACAGTACCGGAGAATTGAGTATGCTGAAATTTGTAGTTCTTTTGAATTATAGCATTGCTGACATTAGGTTTGAAACTCAATTGCTCCAGTAGAATTGCTTGATCCAGGTAAGAAAGATCAAAAGAGCCCATAGTAATATGGAAAAGGCTGTCACGTGTCTGAATGTCCAAGTTGTTTACTTCGGAACTGAAATCCCGAAACTGGAAAATGAGCGTATCCAGATTTTTTTTAGCGATAACTGAGTCGAATTTGATTTTGAAATCCGTAAAGCCCAAGTGCTGTAAGGGATCTTCTTCCATCTCTCCAGTGAATGTTTTAAGAGAAATTTCCATCTCCTTGAGAAAAAACAAGTCTTCAAGATCATTCTTATCAAGGAGGACATCTTTAACTGAGACACTAAAATTTTCGATGGAAAATTCTCGTTTTCTCAGTGGGTTAATTAATCGAAAAGCAGCGTCTCTAAGCTCAAAAGCTTCCAGAAAATACGAATCAGGCAGTTTGTTTTCTCCAACCGAAGCAGAGTCAGGGTAATCCATAAAAGGGAAAAAGATGGGATTGTATCCATTGACGTTGAGTTCCAAATCAGGTCGGATGATGGCTACTTTTTCCAGTTTAAGTATGTTGGATCTAAGCAGTAAGAAGATGTCGACATTTTCCAGAATCAATTTGTCAGTTTTCAGCGTGATGCTGCTATTGATATAGGGATAGGACTTTCGGGGCTTATCTCTGAGTTGGAAAGTTACATCCAGCACGCTGATATCTCCATCAATGGGGTTTGCCCGCAAGTTTCTAAAACTCATTTCATATACGTCGGCTACTTGGCTAGACTCAAAAACATTGTGCAGTGCCGCAGCGAGCATTTTGTTGATGTTGAGATAAAAAATAAATGCCGCGCCTAAAATTAAAATGATCACCGAAATCAGGATAAGTCCCAGCTTAGATCGTCTTTTTTTCGGCGGATTAGGTTCGTTGATCATTTAGGGACTATCTCGGGTTAAGTATGGATGTTGTGTACTGAAAATTTAAGGCTACGGTTTCAAATTTCAATCCCCGCTAAAAAAATAAGATCTTCGCTTTTGTTTTTGCGAAATTTTTGGCCGAGTAAAAAACCATTTCGAAATAATATCTTTATATGAGTATCCGCTTCTTTGCCAGTAGAAAAAACCAAAGGAAAAAATAGGCGCAAAATTAAAGTTTAGGCTCTTTTCGGTCTCCCGTCTTCCAGCCGAATTTCAAGAGATAATTTGTTCAGTGGCAGAAATGAGTATATCCATATATTATTAATTGCTATGATGTATATCCTTTTTGAAGAGGATAAAAAAAATGCCCCAAATTTAGAATTTGAGGCCGGTTATTTTATTGTGCGGGCGGGGTTCGCCGTTTCATTACCAAACTATCGGGAGGATAAGTTGCTGCGAGCATAGCCATTTGGTCTTTGGCCCAGTCCACTAGGATTTTTCGTTCTTCATCAGAGAGTTTTGCTTCGGGATGAAGTCCGAGGTAGGTGTAAGAAGCCAAGGGCATTTCCTTTTCCTCCACCATTTCGATGATTTCCTCCAATTTATGATTCTGAACAGCAAGCGGAAGTTTGGTGAAAGCGGATAAATTCAATTTTCGTTTGCCTTCATTTACATGATCTGCAAGCATGTATTTGACTGGTTGAATATTAGAATACCAAGGGTAACGAGTCAGATTTGTGTGACAGTCGTTACAGGCACCTTTGAGAATCATGGCTACATGACCAGGTACATTGTAGCTTTTGGTGATGTCAAATTCAGTGTCATTGCTTTCGTTTTTTTCAGCAGGAATAAACTGGATGAGGACGAAAAGTGCAATAAGTCCAAGGGTGATTTTCTTAATCATAGTTGCGAAGGTTTACGGGGTTTTGACAGAAATATTTTTATTTGGTTTAATCCGGATTTATTAAAATCCAAATTCTAATTTCTGTAAAAACACGGAATATTCTATTCGCAAAAGATTAAGATTCCCTTAAATATTTTCTCGCTTTAGCCGGAACCGAAGTGCATCAATTAATAAACACAAACCCGCCTGAAATAGGATCAGAGAACCCGTTCCATACCAAAACCACTCTTCTTCAGCGGATCGAGCAAAAGCTGCATCTATTGTCATGCAAAGTCCTGTTCCAGTAAGTAATAAACCTGAAACAGACTGAATAAGCCATCTAATTTTTGATTTCATTTTTTTTAATTCTTTGAAAAAAAACCAAGTTAAAACCGATCAATCATTACCATTCCATTTTCCTGAAAGGTGTCCATCGCTATCAGTGATTCCACTGCTTGTTCCAAACTGATTCTTCTGCCAATGAGTTTTTCGGGGGCGATTTTTCCTGTCAAAATCATTTGCAACATCTCCGGATAGGCATGTGCTTGCATACCATGACTTCCAAAAATTTCGAGCTCTTTGGCTATGACCAAATACATGGGAATCTCAGGATTTGAATCCGAACCTGCCATCAAGCCGACTTGGATATGTTTGCCCCTTTTTCTAAGACTTGCGATCGAATTGAAGCAGGTCACTTTGCTCCCCAAAGCATCTACAGAAACATGAACTCCGCCCTTTGTGATGTCCATTATTTCTGCCGAGACATCAGGTGATTTTTTTCCATTGATTCCAACAAGAGCTCCTGCAGATTTGGCCAAAGCGAGTTTTTCCTCTGAAATATCCACCGCAATCACGGTAGCACCCAAGGCTGCTGCAATCATAATCGCAGAAAGCCCCACGCCACCACAACCGTGAACAGCAACCCATTGACCTCCGCTGACTTTACCCTGAGCGACGATCGCTCGGAATGAAGTAGCAAACCGACAACCTAGGCTAGCTGCTTTTTCGAAAGTCATTTCCTCAGGAAGTTTGATCAGATTGGTTTCAGCCCGATGAATAGCTACATACTGCGCAAAAGAACCCCAATGTGTAAATCCGGGCTGAAATTGGTCATCGCAGATCTGCTGATTACCGGAATGGCAAGTAGGACAAATCCCACAGGCGCAGACAAACGGGACAGTCACTCGATCACCGACTTTCCAATTGCTTACTCCTTTTCCGACTTCCCGGATCACTCCGGCAAATTCATGACCGGGAACGTGTGGTAGCCGGATATCCGAATCATGCCCCATCCAGCCATGCCAATCACTTCGGCAAAGGCCAGTGGCTTTGACCTCGATAACCACACCATCTAAAGGTGGAGTTGGATCGGGTACAGTCTGAATGGATGGTTTTTGATGGAAAGATTCGAAAATAAGGGCTTTCATAGGTTGATTGGTTTTCTTTTCCCAAGATTGATAATTCTGAACTGAATATGTTGGGAAAATTGGAAGTTTTGGACGAAAAAAACCGTGAGTCATTCCACCCACGGTCTTCTTTTCATTTTTAATTACTCAATACAGGCTTCGTTTCGTGTCACACTGAGCGAAGTCGAAGTGTCAGCCTTACATGCCTGCCAACTGATCACTGCGACTGCATACTGAATTAAACTTCGAAACCAGCTCTATAAGTCCTTCCGACAAACTGATTAGCTTCCTCCAGATTGGTGATTCGCATATTTTCACCATCCCAAAGCAGTTTCTTTCTGCCGTAGAATTCTTGCTGACCTCGGCTGTTTTCTCTTCTAAGCATATAGCTTCGAATAGCTAGATTTCCCATCAAAACAGTTTCTGTCATTGGGCCAGCATAGTCAAAGGATGAAGTCAAGCCTTTGTGTTCGGTGGAACCAAAACCCGCTTTGCAGGCATCTACCCACTTGCGCTGATGGCCATATTCAGGTTCCGTGCCTTCGATTCGATCTGGGCCAAAGTCTTGTGTTCCGTCATTCAGATACAGTTTCGGCATCAAGGGTGAGCTGTCATTGATATTGTGTGATATGATTCCTTTTTCTCCGATAAGCAAAACACCATTTGCTGAATTAGCACCTCCGATATCGTGATCAGCAGGAATAATATCCGGATGAGAAGGTCGCAAACCTCCATCACTCCAAGTCATTTCCAGCGGAACTGGATTTTTGGCCGTAGGCGCATAATGTAAAGTGATGAATGAGGATGCAGGGCAACCCTCAGGGTTGTAATCTGCTGTCCACATGCCGGAATAAACTGAACCTACAGAACACTCGGCATCTTTTGGATAATGAAGGCCAAGCGTACGGAATGGAATATCCATCAAGTGACATCCGACGTCACCCAAAGCTCCTGTTCCATAATCCCACCACCCTCTCCAGCTGAATGGATGCATTCCTGGAGTATAAGGTTTGAAGCTTGCCGGACCTAGCCAAAGATCCCAATCGAGATCCGCCGGTTTTTGGTTTGGATCTGGAGCTGGAAGTGGACCACCTTGAGGCCAAACCGGGCGATTGGTCCAAACTTGAACTTTGGAGACATTTCCGATTTTTCCTGAGTCGATCCAACCTTTGACCATGTCGAGTAGTGGATTGGAAGCTCCTTGGTTACCCATCTGAGTGACGACTTTCTGATCTCTCGCCATTTGGGTTAGCAATCGAGCTTCGCGAATATTGTGTGTCAATGGCTTCTGAACATAGACATGCTTGCCGCGCTCCATACAGAATTTGGCCGCTGGACCGTGAACGTGGTCCGGCGTGGAAATCGTTACCGCGTCGATGTCTTTTTGTTCCTCAAGCATTTTGCGGTAGTCTGCATACAGTTTGGCATTGGGGAATTTACCTACGGATTCTTTTGCAGTACCGGAAAAGTCCACATCGCAAAGTGCGACTACGCGCTCTCTGCCATTTACTGAAGCGTTCAAAATATCACTTCGGCCTTTTCCTCCAGCCCCGATTGCAGCTAAGTTGAGTTGGTCAGAAGGTGCAGTGAATCCAACACCTCCCAATACGTGCCGAGGCACAATGAAAAATGAGGAGGCAATTGCTGCGTTTTTGATAAAGTCTCTTCGGGTTTGTCCAGAAGAGGAGTGATCAGATTTTTCCATGGGTTGTTGTTAATTCTGGTTTAATAGTAAGACAAAATAAGAATTATTGCATTCTGTAGGTACTTGTTTTTGAAAAGGATAAGATAATTGGGATTAATGGTTGGAGATTATTTGATGAAAATTTTGAAATACTGAGGTATATCAAAATTAAACTCACACTATAATTGCATCGTGGAGAATAATATTTGGTTTACAGCACAATTTTTTTAAAATACCGTAATCAAATATCGATTGCGTAAAAAAAACTTTAATTTTCAAAAGACAGGATGGGTAAAAAGTTGTTAGGAATTTACTTTCGAGAATAATTTGGAGTAAATTATTTTCCCATACCCTGTTTAAATCTCTAAAAATGAAGATTGGAGTAATAAAAGAAACGAAGGAATTTGAGAAAAGAGTTGCGCTCAGTCCTGATGTCATCAAACTTCTCAAGAAGAAAGAATTTGATGTAATCATCGAATCCGGGGCTGGAGAAGGGTCTTATTTCTCAGATCAGGATTATAAAAATGCCGGAGCGGAGGTTTCAGGACTTCCAGAAGTTTTTTCTTCAGATGTGATTCTCAAAGTAAATATTCCCACTCTGGAGGAAATTGTACAAATGAAGCAAGGTTCGGCCTGCATTTCTTACATGTATGCCTATCAGCATCCTGATGTAATCGAGGCTTTGAATAAAAAATCCATTTCATCTTTCTCCATGGATGCCGTACCTCGAATTTCACGGGCTCAAAAAATGGATGCGCTATCCTCACAAGCTAATCTCGCTGGGTATAAGTCGGTGATTTTGGGAGCTAATTACCTAGGAAAGATTTTTCCATTGTTGATGACAGCCTCAGGCACAATTACTCCTTCTAAGGTATTGATCTTTGGGGCTGGCGTCGCAGGATTGCAGGCAGTTGCCACAGCTAAACGGCTCGGAGCTATCGTCGAAGTGTCTGATGTAAGACCTGAGACCAAGGAGCAGGTAGAGTCGCTTGGGGGGAGATTTTTGACGGTGGAAGGTGTCGAGGATGTAAAAATGGAAGGTGGATACGCCAAAGAGGTTTCCGCTGAATTCCTTGAAAAGCAACAGCAACTAATCAAAGACAAAATCAAAGATGCCGATTTGGTGATCACTACTGCCCTGGTGATGGGAAGGAAATCTCCAATTCTTGTTTCTGAAGAAATGGTCAAAAGTATGAAAACTGGCTCAGTGATCGTGGATATGGCCGTGGAATCGGGTGGGAATTGTGCTATTTCTGAAAAGAACAAAACAGTGGTAAAGCATGGAGTTACGATCGTTGGTGAATCAAACTTGCCATCACTGTTACCTGTGAACGCCAGTCAGCTTTACGCTACAAATATCAGCACCTTATTCCTTCATCTTTTCAATTCTGTTGGTTTAAATCCAAATCTCGAAGAGGAAATTACAAAAGGTGTGATGATTACGCATGAAGGTCAACTCGTGCACGAGTTCACCAAAAGCATTTTGAATTCACAAGCTAAAAACTCTTGATATGACACTTGAGTCCTTAATAATACTCATTTACGTTTTAGTCCTGGCGAGTTACCTAGGATTCGAACTGATCACCAAAGTACCACCGACCCTGCACACACCACTGATGTCAGGTTCCAATGCAATCTCGGGCATCACCATCGTGGGAGCCTTGATCGCAACAAGCGAACTCGGTTTTACCACGCTAAGTAAATATCTGGGCATGTTGGCACTAGTCCTTGCTACCATCAATGTGGTCGGAGGATATGCAGTGACAGATCGGATGCTTAAAATGTTCAAGAAGAAATGACAATAGCCACACAACTTGCCTACCTGCTTGCATCCATTCTGTTCATCATGGGGATCAAGCTTCTTGGAAAAACCAAGGATGCCAGAAAGGGAAATATGCTGTCAGCCGTCGGGATGCTGGTCGCCATTGTAGCTACCTTGGTCACATTGGATATTCTATCTTTTGTTGAGATTTTTGCTTGTATGCTTTTGGGTGGTGGAATAGGCCTCTATTACGCCAAAAAAGTCGAAATGACCCAAATCCCGGAGATGGTTGCCCTTTTTAATGGGTTTGGTGGATTGGCATCTTTGAGTGTTGCCCTTTCAGATCATTTCCTCAAAACGGAAGTACTTTCCGTGGAAATTGACCCTGTCAACTCCGTCAGTATCATTGCAAGCGTTTTGATTGGAGGGGTTACGTTTACCGGTTCGATTGTGGCATGGCTGAAGTTGAACGGAAAAGTTTCCGGTCAACCGATTACTTTCAAAGGACAACACTTGCTGAATTTGGGTCTTTTGATTTCATTTTTGGTGATTTCAGTTTTCACTTTCATGTACCAGAATGATCCCATGTACATCACGATTCTCGTCGTGATGGCGCT
The DNA here is from genome assembly GCF_046296635.1 of Algoriphagus sp. Taxonomy (GTDB): domain Bacteria; phylum Bacteroidota; class Bacteroidia; order Cytophagales; family Cyclobacteriaceae; genus Algoriphagus. Next base: position 14,590 of record NZ_JBKBKZ010000003.1, read on the forward strand.
TCTTGTCGGGATTTTGATCGTAATTCCAATCGGTGGAGCAGATATGCCGGTGGTAATTTCCTTACTGAACTCCTACTCCGGGATGGCTGCTTGCGCCACAGGATTTATCCTGAATAATAATGTGCTGATAGTTGCAGGTTCGCTTGTCGGAGCTTCCGGCCTGATTTTGACACAGATTATGTGTAAAGCCATGAACCGATCACTCACCAATGTCCTTTTGGGAGGGTTTGGTCAAACCGTGGCTACGGGTACAGCCGACGGACCAAGTATTGTGATCAAAGAGATCGGGGTGGAGGAAACCGCTATGCTGTTCGATTCCGTCTCTTCTGTGATCGTCGTTCCGGGATATGGAATGGCGGTGGCCCAAGCGCAACACGTGATCCGTGAATTGATGGAGCAATGCGAAAAGCGCAATATCGACTTCAAATTTGCGATTCATCCAGTTGCCGGTCGAATGCCAGGTCACATGAATGTGCTCCTTGCCGAGGCGAATATCAGCTATGATAAACTCATTGAAATGGAGGCCATAAACGATGAGTTTCCAAATACAGATCTTGTCCTGATCGTCGGTGCAAATGATGTGGTCAATCCAGCTGCCCGAACCAATCCTCAAAGCCCGATTTACGGCATGCCGATCCTAAATGCGGATAAAGCAAAAACTGTCATTGTCAGCAAGCGAAGCATGGGCAAAGGCTATGCAGGAGTGGAAAATGAGCTTTTTGGCTATTCCAACTGTCTGATGCTCTTCGGCGATGCGAAGCAGACAATCACAAAAGTGGTGAGTGAGATGAAGGAGATGTGATAAGTCGTTAAAATTCAAAATGAAAAGTCTTCCTTTCGGTTATGAGAGGAAGACTTTTTTTTAAGGAAAAACGACCAAAAGTGGAAAGTTTTAATTTACCACTCAACCCATTTTTTTGAACGCTATAGATTCCTTAAAAAACTCTTTTTATCTGAAACTAATTTTTAAAATAATCATCCTGAAAATCAACAACTTAATATTTAAATCTAATATTAGGTTTGCGAATTTCCATTTTTTTTTTAGTTTTCAAACGATAACTTATTATTAACCATTAATTATTCTTTTATGAAAAAATTTCTTTTAGTGGCGTTTGTATTCGCCATGGGTCTCTCATTCAATATCGGTGGGAGCCAAAAAGTTGAAGCAGGTCCATTCGGGAATCAAGGTCATTGGGTTCCTATGGGTGGAGGTGGTGAGGTTTGTGCTACACACTGGTGGCTAAACAAGTGTATAGTAGGTCAGGAGCGAGAGACCGACAGTTAAAAATCAAAGGAGTGGTTTAGGTTAACCATAGGCCACTCCTTTCTTTTGTTTTTATAATCATTTGTTTTAAAGTCATGAATCTCCAAAAAGCCCCTGTTTTTTATCTTTATCTGATCCTTCAAGGTTTCTGGGGATGTACCTCCTCCTCTCAGCATCAGGAGGAATTTTGTAAGAGTGAAAAATCCAACCAATTCTTTCCCAAGGCAGAAAATCTTGAAATTATTGCACAACAAGATTTTGGAGGTACGATTCGCAGCAGTTTCATTTTTCAGGATACGCTGATTTATCTCCTGGCGGATAAGCCAAAGCATGAAATCAAAATTCTGGACCTGAAAAATCGGCAATTTATTGGTGGAGTACCATTAGATCCCAATTTCTTTGATTTCCCATCCGGGATTCAAGTGATATCAAAGGACAGCATCCTGGTGAGTGACTTCCATTTTCCTATGATTCGACTGATCAATAGCCTTGGCGAGGTTTTAGACACGTATAATCTCTATAAAGAAAACCTTTGGGAAATGCCAAAGGAAGGATTTGCCAATTTCGGCCTTTATGGAGGATTTGGGATTGATTTTCAATATATCCCGGAGCGGAACAGTTTCTTGGTTCCTTTGAGGCAATTGGATCAATGGTACTTTGCCAAGGAAAAGAAAAACTTTCCCGCCATTGGTGAATTCAGTCTCGAAACTCGTGATTTTTCTAAGGTTTTTGGCAAATATGAGGGGCTATACGTTTCAGATGAAAATTTTCTCCTGCCTTTTTATTTAAGTCACCCAATCATTGAGCGGGTCGAAAATCAGATTATTCTGTCATTCTCCATGAATCCCAATCTATATGTTTATTCATTAGATGGGAAATTCTTGCAGCAAAAATGTGGTAGCATTTCTGAATTTGAATTAGGCGAGCCTCTACGGTATGACATTAATGATTACGACAGCGATGGAATTATGAATTTCAATAAAGGCAATTCCTACTTCGGTGAATTTTTCTATGTAAAAGATGTAGAACGATTCATAAGGGTGTATTGGAAATGCGAGATAGGAAAAAAAGGGGAATGCAAATCGAAGCAAGCTTTTGTTCTGATTTTTGATCGTGATGTCAATTTATTGGAGGTTCGGAAGACCAACGAAATTTTTGAAGGAGATGCGTATTCCTATCAGGTACCGTATCAAAATGGGTTTTTATCCAAGCTTGCTACAAGAGAAAGTGATGATCAGTTTATTCTCAGTTTATATTACCAGTTAGACAAATGATGAGGTTCCCAAGGACTTTACTTTACATTTTTGCTACCCAATTTCTGGGAATTTTTGCAATGGCAAACTCGGATTCCCTGAGCAAAGAGGTCAAGCCTACCCTAGAAAATCTATACTATGGAAATATAAATGAAGTGATCACCAAAATGCTTTGGATTGGAGATCAATCAGCAATTGGATTGAGATATAATGAAAAAATTCCAAAGGATTTGGTTTTACTCAACCGGAACAAATTGATTGTAGATAGTCTGAGCTTTAATGAGATGTTTTTGGAAGGATATGATAAGCAATCCGGCAGATTTAACTCCATTGATGGATTGGTTCAGGCTAGTGAGAATGAATTTTTAGTAATACATAGTCATGGCACAACAATCCTAGAAATAAATCAAGATAAACTTGACGTGAATATTAAACAATTGGAGAAAAGAAAACCTGCTATTGAGGACAAGTATTTGAAGGGGTATAGCTTAGTTCAGTTAGAAAAATATACGATAGGTTATCGAGTTGAATCTAATAAGTACCTCAGCTCTGCAGATTTTTGGGTCTATGATTGGGAGAACAAAAAACACGTGATCTATTTAGATTCACAACATTCCGAAGCATCCAAAAATTGGTATTGGAAATTAAAGGGTACTCCAGAGGCTTATAGTACTGCTTCAATTTATAGACACAATATCATCCAGACTCGGGACGGATTTATTTTCAATCTGCCTCTAAAAAATCGGTTCTTGAAATTTTCCAAAGCCACAGGGGCAATTCAAGGCTATACCTTTCCAGAATTAGAAAAGAAGAACCAAGCTTGGTTTGCCTTTTACGACTGGAAGTTAGACAGGGTATTTCCAATTTTGGATACGGGAAAAGAGTATCGGGTTTACTCTTTGGATAGGGAGTTGAAGAATTTCTATTACTTGGCGTCCTCTACAGAACAGCCTTTCGGTGTGATGGATGGGAAAGTTTATTTGAGAGAGATTGAGTTTAAGGAAAAAAATAAGACTTGGTTTTGTAACCATTATCTGGTCGATCTGTATCCAAAGCTAGATTGAGCCTAATGTTTTGAGATAAAGACCATGCCCCGACTTGCTGAGGCCTTGACCAAGCACCATATTTACAAAGTATGGACCCCTGCTATATTTCAAGCTGAACTCCAGAAGATTGTCCTAGATTTGAGGTAGTGCTGAAAGTGATTTGATAGAATTCATGAAAGCAGAATTCTATCAAATCATTTCTCGTTTTCTGGCAAAATAATTGCAACTAATATGCTCATGAATCTATCAATCTTTTCCTCTTTAATTTTGACGCTGGCACTTTACTTCAGTCAGATTGAATACAGCCAACTGATTGGAAGTTGGCAACTCGTGCACTTCAGTGGTATGGAGAAAATCGTAAAATCCCCTCAATACCAAAATGCAAATGCTTTGGAAAAGGCCGGCATGGATGCAAGAATCAATTACCGATTGGAAAATACGGTGTACAAGTTTGAAGAAGGTGATTTACTGAAATTTACTGATTTTGAAAATCAGACGGTTGTGCAAAAAGAAGCGAAAATTGAGCTGATGCCAGGAAACATACTCTTAATCCATGACGAAAAAGGAGATCGTTTAGCTCAAATTGTTGAATTTTCTGAAGAAAGAATGGTTCTTCAGCCTATTAGTAAAAGCTCTGCCACGGGTCAATTGATCTTTGAACGAATCAAGAAAAAGTAGGCAGTGGTCAGTGGTCAGTGGTCAGTTTTCAGTTAGTTGAATTTTGAAAAAGATTTCTATCTGCTTACTAATCATTCAAAAAATTAAATACCCTTAAAATAGACCAAAAGCCGCCAGGGACTCCTTTGTGGCTTTTTTATTCTTTTTGCTTTCAGTAGGTGATAGGAATTGAGGGGAAAAAATTTGAATTTTAAGTAGATGATTTAATTCATATGAAATCGAGCATGACTCAAAGCGACGCACAGAGGTATGGTTATAATTCATGCGAAGATTCCACCTGCCTGCCGGCAGGCAGGTGTGTCCTTTAAAAATCAAATTATAACCACATGAAAACTTTAATCATACAAATTCTTGATCAAAAGGCAGTCGGTTTGCTAGAGGAAATGGAAAATCAGCATTTGCTAAAAATCAAACCATAAAAATTCGAAGAGCTTCAAAAGTCAAATTGCCTGACGCAATAATTGGCGCTACTTCTAGTTAATAATTTGACTCTAATAACTAGGAATATTAAAGACTTCGAGAAGATCGATTCTTTAGAAATATTAAATCCTTGGGAGCTTTAAATCTGTTTTAAATCCAACTCCAACTGTCTCGGCAACAGCTGAAAGGTCTTTCGGTGCCAGATCGTACTTCCAAATTTTTCGATTCCTTCTCGATGAGCTGAGGTCGGATACCCGACATTCCGCTCCCATGCAAAATGGGGATGTTCCATTGCCAGTCTTTCCATTAGTTCATCACGATACACTTTGGCCAGAATGGACGCTGTGGCGATACTTGCGATCTTACCATCTCCTTTAATCACGCAAGTAAAAGGCAAGTTCAAGTCCGATTTCCAGCGATTACCATCAATCAGCAAATGTTCTGGCTCCACCTTGAGTTGAAGAATTGCTCTTTTCATCGCCAAAAATGAGGCGTTCAAAATGTTAAGCTGATCGATCTCTTCCACACTCGCTTCCCCAATAGCCCAGGCGAGTGATTCTTTTTTGATTTCTTCGATTAAGCTTTGTCGGTTTGCTTTACTGAGTTTTTTTGAATCATTGATCCATGGATTGGAATAGGAGGTAGGAAGAATCACTGCCGCAGCCACAACCGGCCCTGCCAAGCAACCTCTTCCCACTTCATCGCAACCTGCCTCGATACGATTAGCTTCTAAATAGGGGAGTAGTGACATCGTGGTTCACCTCTTGGATTTTGTAATATTTATGAATCATCTCCGCCACCAATCCGGTCCATCCGGTCTGATGGGATGCTCCCAATCCTTTGCCGGAATCACCATGAAAATACTCATAAAACAAGATGTAATCCTTGAAATGAGGATCTTCTTGAAATTTTTTATTCTTTCCATAGACAGGCCTGTGGCCATTTTTATCCTTCATGAATATTTTCATGCATCTAAAAGACAGCTCTTTAGCAATAATATCCATCGTTAGGAAGTTTCCCGAACCTGTTGGGTATTCGATAGAAAAGTCGCCACCATAGTAGAAGTCAAACTTTTTCAATGACTCAATAATCAGGTAATTTATTGGGAACCAGATCGGTCCTCTCCAGTTGGAATTGCCGCCAAACATCCGTGTATCGGATTCTCCCGGAGTGTATTTGATGGAAAGCGTATCGCCGTTGATTTTCATGGCGTATGGGTGCTTTTCGTAATACTTGGAGAGCGAGCGGATGCCATAATCACTCAGGAATTCATCTGAATCCAGCATTTTGTGCAGGACACTTTTCATTCGGTGACCACGAAGCAGCGAAAATAGTCTTCGCTTGTCATATCCAGGTTGAATCCAGCTCGATACAAGCGAGGCGAGTTTGGGCTTTTCTCTTAAAAAAAAGTCCAGTCGTTTTTTGAATTCAGGAAGGTCATCAAATAAATCCTCGCGGATGGGTTCGACTGCAAAAAGAGGGATCAATCCTACTATGGATCGTACTTTCAGCTTTTTAGGTTCTTTTCCTTTGAGGTGAAAGACATCATAAAAGAAACTGTCTTCGTCATCCCAAAGCGAGATATGTTCGAGGGAAATATTATTCATCGCACCGGCGATGTAGAGAAAGTGCTCCAGAAATTTTGTTGCAGTAAATTGGTAGACTCTGTTGAATTCACAGAGATCCAATGAAATCCGCAAGAGATTCAGCGAAAACATAGCCATCCAAGAGGTACCATCGGCTTGTTCCAATTTCCCTTGATAATAGCTGGCATGACTTCGGTCAAAAAGCGAAATATTATCCAATCCAAGGAATCCGCCTTCGAAGATATTTTTGCCATCACTATCCTTCTGATTGACCCACCAAGTGAAGTTGAGCATCAGTTTATGCATGGCACGTTCCAAGAATTCTTGATCACCCTTACCACCGTTCAGCTTCTTGTCAATCTGATAAACTCGCTGTACGGCATAGGCATGGACGGGCGGGTTTACATCGGAGAAATTCCATTCGTATGCAGGAATCTGCCCATTGGGATGCATATACCATTCATTGAGCAGAAGTACGAGCTGATCTTTTGCAAATTCAGGATCGATACGTGCGATGGGAATACAATGAAAAGCCAAATCCCAAGCTGCATACCATGGATATTCCCACTTATCCGGCATGGAGATAATGTCATAGTTTTGGAGGTGCCGCCAATTGTTATTCCTACCCTTTTTTCGCTGTTCGGGCGGGGTGTATCTGCCTTCATCCCCTTCCAGCCAACGGTTAACATCATAGTAGTAAAACTGCTTGGACCACATCAATCCCGCAAAAGCCTGTCTTTGGATAGACTTCAGGTCAGAATCTGTTACCCGATCTTGGATCGCATCATAGAATTCATTGGCCTCTTTCTTGCGCAAGTCAACACTTGCCAGGCAAGAGTCCAGAGGTTTTTCCTCGATCTGATGCTGCATTCGCATTTTAATCGACCTGCTTCCCCCTACGGGAACATCCAATTCAAAAATTGCGGAGGCTTTTGTTCCGGAATTATTTGGATTCAGACCCGCTCGGTCTCCAGATACTATATAATTATTGATTCCGTCTTTGGAGGAGTTTTGATCATTTGGAATACCGTATAATTTCTCCCGATTGGTTTCATTATTACAAAAAGCCAGTTCGGTATTGCTGCAAAAGGTAAAGATGTAATTCCCTGATTTTGGATTAAATGCTTTGATGGAGTGTTCGTCCAATTTGGAGATTTTTGGCATAAAGGGCTCATGGCCTGTAAACCACGTTTTCCTAAACCAGATCGTCGGCATGACTGTGAGTTTGGCAGCTTCCGGTCCTCGGTTGTGTACGGTAACTATGGCCACGATGTCTTCCACATCGTTCTTTGCATATTCAATGAAGATATCGAAGTATCGATCTTCGTCAAAAACTCCGGTGTCGATCAGTTCAAATTCATCCTGTAGCTTTCCTGCTTTTCTGTTCTCATCGATCAGTTTTTGATAGGGGAATTCAGCCTGAGGATACTTGTAAAGCATCTTCATATAGCTGTGCGTAGGGGTCGAATCCAAGTAATAATAGATCTCTTTGACGTCTTCTCCATGGTTCCCCTGATTTCCAGTCAATCCAAAAAGGCGCTCCTTGATGAATGGATCTTTCCCGTTCCAAAATCCCCAAGCTAAGCAAAGCTTTTGCTTGTGATCTGAGATTCCGGCGATTCCTTCTTCACCCCAGCGGTATGCTTTGCTGCGGGCGTCATCATGAGTAACATTTTCCCAAGCAGCGCCATCCGGACTGTAATCTTCACGGACAGTCCCCCATTGTCTTTCGGTGAGGTAAGGCCCCCACTTCTTCCAATGTTTTTTGTATTCTTTATCTTCCTGTAATCTTATATATTCAGCTGACATGCACTATTTCTCCTTTGAGCAAGATTCGAAATTATCAATTTCTGAGTATTAAAGTCAAAAATGAATCTTTCTGTTTACTAACGGTATTCTAAATTTTTTGCGGTTGAATTGAGAGGATATTTGCAAAAATCGATAATGTAAACTCTCTTTTTACAGCAATCGCATTTGGAAATCGGTTTCCAGATAATGTTTTTTCTCTTAGGGTTTTTAGCAACTAACTCGCATTCAAAGTTTCTGGAATTTTTTCTACCCTAAAAAAAATTGGAAAAATATTTTGATCTACACTTGTAGATGTAAAATACTGTTCTACATTTGTAGAAGAAAAATACTTGATACTGATGAAACTCACACCAACCGAAGAAGAACTAATGAATCACTTGTGGAGGCTTAAGCGGGCTTTTATGAAAGATTTGTTGGAATGCTATCCCGATCCAAAACCTGCAACCACTACGGTTTCCACACTTTTGACCCGAATGCAGGAAAAGAATTTTGTCGGCTATGAGTCCAGTGGAAAATCGAGGGAATATTTCCCTTTGGTATCCAAAGAGAACTATTTCGCCAAGCATATTCAGGGCTTGATAAAGAATTTTTTCAATGATTCTCCAGCGCAGTTTGCCTCATTTTTCACAAAAAAGGCGGATTTGACTCAGGAAGAATTGGAAGCTCTGAAGGAAATTATCGATGACCAATTAAAGAAAAAGATATGATCCTGTACCTCCTCAAATCCGTTGCTTGTCTGCTCATTTTGCTTTTGGTTCATCGCTTGGTTTTACAGCGAGAAGCAATCTATAAGTTCAATCGGTTTTTCCTTTTGGCAGCTGTAATTGGATCTTTTTTCATTCCCTTGGTGGAAATTGAAGTAGCAGAAAAAAGGGATGAATCGGCTCAGGTATTTAGCCAAGAAATAATCCCAGTCCAAGATTTTTACTTTGAGTCTTTTCCAGATTTGGCTTCTGAGTCAGTTTCAGAGGTGGTTTTAGCCGAAAAAACGATGAATTGGACTTTGATTTTTTGGACAGTTTATGGTTTGATCACGCTTGTCTTTTTGATTCGATTTTTTCGCAACATCAATTTGCTTAGGCACAAAATAAACCGAAATGTCCACGTGCAATTCCGAGGCGAAACCTTGGTTTTGTTAAAAGAGCAAAGTCTTCCCTTTTCCTTCTTGAGCTATATTTTTGTTTCGAAAGATTATCTCGATGAGGGTCAACTGACAGATTCGATTTTTGCTCACGAGCAGGCCCACGTCCATGGAAGACACAGTTGGGATAATCTCCTGATTGAAAGTTTGCTGGTGGTGTTCTGGTTTCACCCCGGACTCTACCTTGCACGGCAGTCGATCAAACTCAATCACGAATTCATTGCCGATGAGGCGGCATTGCAAATTACTCCACTGGATCAATACAAAAATTTCCTACTAGCCATGATGATCCCGGAGAAAAGTCACGGATTGGCCAGCAGCTTGAATTTTTCTCTCACTAAAAAACGATTTGAAATGATGAAGCGAAAAACAACAAATTCGACTAAGTGGATTTTGATTTTAAGTGTGATCCCTGTACTGGGAGCGATGGTTTATATTTTCAGTGAGAAAGTTGTTCCTTCTAGCCTTGGCGAAGAGAAATTAAGTGAGGTTCATATTTTCCCTTTGGATTTAGAGAAGACGGAAAAAGTATATGATCTTACTGTTTATTTGGTTTCAGGAGGTAGGTTCCTCCTTGATGATGTTCGGAGTACAAAAATTTATAAGATGGATCAGCTTTCTGAAATATTAAATCAAAAAGCTTCCATTAATCCTCAAATTAAATTGGTCATTCAAGCAGGGTCAACCATGGGCGATGTAGAAGAAGTTAAATCAGTTTTTCGTAGTCATAATATTAAAAAATTGGTTTGGATGGATCCTGACGGTGATAATAAAGTAGAAGAACTTGGAGTAAACGCTTATAGTTTGATCTATGGCTCTCCAATCCAGACGCTCACCAAAGCCGAATATTACAGCCAAACCAAGTTTTTCATTAAATATCCAGATGGAGTAAAGGAAGAGCTCAGCTATGATCAATTGCCGGAGAAATACGCCAAAGATTTACCAAATCCTCCAGGAAAGATGAAAAAAAGTATCCCAAGTTCAGCCCTTTTTGAAAGCTGGAAAAATGGAGATGAGTTTGCGATTTGGATTGATGGAAAAGTGGTTCCGAATTCAAAATTGGAAGAATTGCAAGTCTCAGATATTGCTCATTATTCTTCCAGCTACGTCAATTCCAATGCGCGATCAGCGCGCTTTCCTCAAAAGAATCAAGTTAGTATTTATACATTTTCAGGTTTTGAGAATGTCTATGGAGCAAATTCAAGTTTCGGAAAGAAACCAATGGGAGGTTCTGTGACCTTCAATTCAGAAAATCCAAAAAATCAACAGCACACTCTTAATTCCTACCCAGTTTCGCTCTATCAAGCCTACTATGTTCAATATCTGGAACGGCTCAAATCCGGATCTTCTTTTATAGATAGATCAAAAACTGATCAAGAACGATTATTCGAAATGTTTAATGATTTAATTGATAAGTACCATTCACTGAGAACTGAAGACCAACCAAAGGTTGAACCTCCTGTAAATCCACGTTTACTTCATGACAGAATAGAAAAAGAAGGAGAAACTAATTATGAATTGAATGAAAAAATCAGCGAGAAAGAGAAAAGTCCGTTTTCAAAAGTTTCCCAAATTTCATCTGTCAAAAACTACATGGTAACAAGTTCCAGCTATCAAAAGCAACTTGCGGAATTTGAAATCAGAACTAACAAGAACAGACTATTTTCCCAACCTTCGGAACAAGAAATTGCTGAGCTCCAGCAGTTATTCAATTCTTTGCAGGTTAATTACCTAAATCTTTTTATGGAAGAAAAAAGAAAAGTAAAGCGGGCCAATTTCCCCTATGCCAAAATCGAAAGAGAAGGCAAAATCATCTACAAAAGAATGGAAGACCTGACTCCCGAAGAACGCCAAGAATTAGGCTGTTAAAACAGATCAACCCATCGCAGGCATAGATCCTTGAGGGAAAGGAGTTTCACTTTCTTTCTCTGTAACCACTACATCTGAAAGTATTTCTCTAAAAACCGATTGCCAAGAATCAGCCCATTTTATATACTGGTCAGATTCTGTTAAGACCTTTTTTTGCAATCGGTCCAGCTTCGCAAAGTCAAAATTCTCGGAAGCAATTCCCACACCTGAAGCCTCAGCATCCATGGCATTGCAGGCCTGTTCATACTGCCCCGCGACCGGAATCATCATGACCGGCTTGCCTAAATAATTTGCCTCGCAAACAGATTCAAATCCTGCTGTACAAACTAGCCCTTTGCAATTAGCCATGTCCTGTAGAAATTTTTTATCATGAACGCGGTGGAAGCTCAAATTTGCTAAGGGATATTCAGTCTCAGCTGCTCCTTTTTTATCCCAATAGGCTTTGATTTTAAGGTGTTGATTAGCTTTAGCAAAGTGAATGACTTCCTCTGAATAGCCTGGGTTGACCATGTAGGCCAAATAGAAATCACCTGTTTTTGGCTCTAAAACTTTTACCTCCGGTCGAAGTAAAGGAGGAACTACCCGTACTTTTTGATTGGCATACCGGACTTGGGGCAAAAAGCTTAGTGCTAATCTTTCATCGGCCCCCAAACTTGTCAATGCAGTGTTAAGCTGGAAAAGAAATTTATCGACAGGCTTGTTTGGCGCAAACTTGAAACTCGGATGTCCCATCAAATATTGATGACCAATTACCCAGAATTTGGCTTTTGGGCGAAAAATGAAATTATATATCCCACCAAGCAAATCGTAAAAATTTAGGATCACATCCGGTTTTTCGGTTTTCACAATTTCATCAATAGTTTTTAGACTTTTCTGGTAGGTGTTCAGCTTCAGAACGTTTTTCAGGATTGTTTTGTGGATTGAGACTTTCTTCTGATTTCTGTCAGTTTCAAAATTCGGACTTTTAACCAAGTGGATCGGTGCCTTAATCTCCCGCTCAAAAAACTCAGGAACAGCTCTTCGTTTGCTTTTGCCTAAAATCACTCCAATCAGATGGTGACCATTTGATTCCAGTAGCTTGCCGAAGGCAATAGCTTGGGTCATATGTCCCCGACCTTCTCCCTGAACGATAAAAAGAAACTTCATCTTACAAGCGAATGAAAGGTGGATTTATATCGTCTTTTGGCAAGTCAAATGACACCTTTCGAAGCGGAATCACCGGACGCTCCTCTTCCTGATCCGGACTTCCTGAACTGGTTTGATTGTCGATTTGGATCCCTTTGAAGTCAATTTCATTGTAGTATATCAACTGCCAGTTTCCTTCATGATCTTCAGCCAGTGCACTCATCGTCTCGACCCAGTCACCGGAGTTCATATATTCAATTCCATCGATTAGCCGACATTCTGCTTGGTGAATGTGACCACAGATGATTCCATCACAGCCTTTGGCTTTAGCCATTTTGGCAAGCTCCGTTTCGTATTGATCGATATAGGATACGGCTGATTTTACTTTTCCTTTGATATATTGAGACAATGAAAAATAGCGTAATCCTCTTTTTCTTCGATAGTGATTCACCACACGATTTAGCCAGAGTAAAAAAGTGTAACCCATATCCCCGAGATAAGCGATCCATCTCAGGTTAGTGGTAATGCTGTCAAACACATCCCCGTGAGTGATGAAATATTTTTTACCAAAGGACTCATAAATCATGTCTGTTTGGATTCGGAGTTTGCCAATCTGAAGCGGTAATATTTGCTCCAGAAAATCATCGTGATTGCCTCTGAGGTAGAAGACATTCGTATTATGATTTTCGATCATCTTGAGGATTCGGTTGAAAAAGCGGGTGTGCTTTCGTTTCCAACTCCCTGATTTTTTGAGTTGCCAGCCGTCGATGATGTCTCCGTTGAGGATGAGATTTTCGCAGCGGTATTGTTTCAGAAACCGGGCTATTTCCTTGGCTTTGGAGCCTTTGGTGCCCAAGTGAACGTCAGAAATGACGATTGTTTTGTAGTGAGTCTTCACACTGTGGGTTTTGATTTAAAGCTACCGCAGCGATATGAATCTATAATGTTTAGGTTATTAACAAATTGCTATGAATTCCAAATATTATTCTGCAAAAATGAACGGAACGTTAAGGTAACGTGAAAAAGGGGCATGGATGGAGGTTGGAGGCTAGGAAGTAGGGAGGTATGGAAGTTGGGATGTTTGGATCATCCAAGTTGCAATCCTGAAAAATCAGAGGGGAGAATAATTTTTGCTGATTCAAAGGAGTTTAAAACCAAAAGATCCTGATCTCCGGTGATCAAATAATCCGCGCGAGATTCAAAAATCAAATCCAGAAAAATATTATCTCGTGGATCTCTACAGATTTCAAATTTGCGAGAAGGACTGAAAATTAGTGAAACTGAAAGTATTTTTTTTAAAAATTCCTGTCGCTCCACTTTGCTTAGGTATCTCTCAAATTTAGGTCTTTTTAGAATTTCAATAAGCTCATTCAGAGTTTGCTTTGAAAAAGCGAGTAAACCATATTCTATTGCCTTTTGAAGCGATTTTTCTGTGGGTGAGTTCTTGATTAATGCAGCACTAATCAAGACATTAGTATCAAAAATAAAAAGTTTGTCACCGGAGAATGTCATCTAACGCATCTTGAGTAAGTCCTCGAGAATTCATTTTTTCTTTTAGGTCTGTTAAATATGCAAGCACTTTTTCTTTGTCTCCCTTACTCAGCGCCTGCCTAATTTGACCTTCTATTATTCCTGAGATTTGTTTTTTAAAATCAGGAGAAGAACCTTCCCACGCTTTGGCTAAATCAGCTCTTACTTCGATACTTATCTTTTCCATAACCTTGATTTTTATACAATTTAACGAAAAAGCAGAATCATGGATCTCATTTCTTCCTTTCAAAATTTGCAAGAAATTACCGGTTAATGAATATATAGATCTAGAACTTAGATGATTCTTAGATGAGCTTAAAAAAGCTTTAGCTTTTTTACTTTGCGCCCTTCGAAAGGATTGATTCCACTCAAATCTTTGAAGTTCGGAGAGGGGTTGATACATCCTTTTCTCTCTTTCTTTCTTTGCGGTTAAAAAAAGTACTCTAATGAAGGGTAAGGATTGAGTTTAATGTTTCAAAAAGCACAGTCATTCCGCATTTGTAAATCTTTCTTTTTCTTTCTGGGAGTGATAAAGCAATAAAGCCTTTTTCCACAATTTTACGCAAGCGGTCAAAAAACTTGGATTGGACTTTTTAGTTTCGAGGCTAGAAATATAAACCTCATGATTAGAATATCTTTACTACTATTTGGGTTGTTGCTGACCTGTTTACCAGCACTCTCCCAACAAACTGGCTATCCAGGAAATTATGAACTTGCTGCCCGATTTTCACCCGAGAAAATGAAAAAAATGGTTTTCTCCACCAGTGTGGACCCTCACTGGATGAAGAAATCAGATCGTTTTTGGTATGAGTATGAAACCACTGATGGTAAAATTGGTACGTGGTAGACCCTACACGTGGAACCAAAACTCAGCTTTTTGACAAAGACAAACTCGCTGCGGAGATTTCCAAAGCGGTCAAAGATCCTTTCGATGGTCAACACCTTAAATTGGATGATTTGAAGCTCATGGACGATGAAAACACCATTCGATTCAAAGTAAAAAGCACTCAGGATGTATTGAAAAAGGACTGGACAGAAATCAAAGCAAAAAACAAAAGCTCTAAGGACTCGCTGGAAAAGAAAGTGCATACTTTTCTTTATAACATCACTACACAGCAACTGACTGAGATTGAAACCGAAAAGGACCCAAAGCGTTTGGCTTGGGCAAACATAGCTCCTGATTCCTCCAAGGTTGTTTTTGTAAAGGAGTACAACCTGTATTGGATGGATAAGGCAAACTTCCTGAAAGCTGTGAAAGATGAAAAAGACTCGACTATCGTAGAGACTCAATTAACTACAGATGGCGAAAAGGACTACGAATATGGCTTTGGCGACCGTGGAGATGACAATGAAGAAGTAGAAAAGAAAAAGAAAGACCGCAAGCGGGCCGGAATCCTTTGGAGCACGGACAGCAAGCAGTTTATCCTGACTCGAACAGATCAGCGCAAAGTCAAAGATCTTTGGGTGATTCATAATACCCGCGATCCTCGGCCTACTTTGGAAACCTACAAATATGCCATGCCAGGAGAAAAAGAGCAGCCAGTGAGTGAACTTCTATATTTTTCCTTTGATTCTAAGGAGCTAAAGAAACTTCCAATCGCAACTTTCAAAGATCAGACGGTTTCGCTTTGGTCAACCACACCACCAACCAACTCCCGAGATGACGACTTCCGTCCTACGCTTTGGTTGGGAGACTTGAATGAATTTTACTTTGCAATCACTTCCCGAGATCTTAAGAAGGTTGATGTAGTCCGATGGAATATCACTTCTAATCAAAAAACTGTAGTTATCGAGGAGCGAAGCAATACCTATATCGACTTTGAAAAAGTTGAAATCGCAGGAAATGATCTGATTTGGTGGTCAGAGCGTGATGGTTGGGGGCACTTTTACCTCTATGGTAAAGATGGTACACTCAAGCGTCAACTCACTTCCGGCCCATACCACACTGCAGGTGCTGCTAGAGTGGATGCGAAAACTCGCAGACTATTCTTCACTGCAAATGGTCGTGAAAAAGGAGAGGACCCTTACTACGAACATTTATATAGCGTGAGCCTGGATGGCGGTGCAGTCACTTTGTTGAATAAAGGTGATTTCAACCACGACATCAATATCAATGACAATGCAAACTTCTTTGTCAGCAATTTCTCAAGAGTAAATACCGCTCCAGTTTCCGTTTTGATGGATCGCTCCGGTGCAAAAATAATGGACTTAGAAACGGCAGATCTTAGCCAGCTTTTTGCCGCAGGCTATCAATTCCCGGAGCCATTCAAGTTTAAGGCTGACGACGGAATCACAGATTTGTATGGGGTAATGTACAAGCCCTTTGACTTTGACTCGACAAGAAAATATCCACTAATTCAATACGTGTATCCAGGTCCTCAGACTGAAGCGGTCAACAAAGCTTTCGGTCGTGGTTTGGATCGAACAGATCGTTTGGCCCAGTTTGGGTTCGTAGTGGTGACTTTGGGAAACCGTGGAGGTCATCCTGCCCGATCCAAATGGTATCACAATTTTGGCTATGGCTCCTTGAGAGATTATGGTTTGGCTGATAAGAAAGCAGCTGTTGACCAATTGGCGGATCGCCATCCGTTTATCGATCGCAATAAGGTTGGGATTCATGGACACTCCGGAGGTGGATTTATGTCCACAGCTGCGATGCTTGTCTATCCAGAAGTCTTCAAAGTAGCGGTTTCCTCTGCAGGTAACCATGAAAACAATATCTACAATCGCTGGTGGTCAGAGAAGCATCATGGTGTACAAGAGCGAATTCTTCCAAGTGGAGACACGACTTTTGTCTATCAGATTGAGAAAAACCCGGATTTGGCCAAAAACTTAAAGGGCCATTTGATGCTAAGCACCGGTGATGTGGACAACAACGTCCATCCTGCCGGCACGATCCGCATGGCCAATGCGCTGATCAAAGCCGGAAAGCGATTTGAGTTGGTGATGCTACCGGGTCAAAGACATGGATTCGGTGATATGACGGAATACTTCTTCTGGAAAATGGGTGATTATTTCGTTCAGCATTTGCTGGGAGACAATACTCCACCACCTGTGGATATGATTGAGATGCAGCGGGATAAACCTAAGGATAAGTGATCAGAAGGCAGTCACAGTAGGCAGAAGTTTTCGGTACCCTTTGAGGTTTTACAAACCTCGAAGGTTTTTTTGTTTTTTGCCGCAAAGCACGCAAAGAAGCGCGAAGATTTTCTACCACAGAGTTCTCAGAGAAAAAGAGTTTCAGGAATTAACCTTTATAATGGTCTTTTTAACTTTTTGACACTTTTATTCTTTTTCAAGGTCACGGAGGGGAAAAGCTGAAGCTTTTCTTGGGTTAACCTTTGAGGTTTTACAGACCTCGAAGGTTTTCTTTTTTTTGCCGCAAAGAACGCAAAGCACGCAAAGAAGCGCAAAGATTTTCTACCACAGAGTTCTCAGAGAAAAAGAGTTTCAGGAATTAACCTTTAATCTCTGCGTTCACGGCGCCTCTGCGGTGAATTTTTTCAGCCGCAAAGTGCGCAAAGTAACGCGAAGATTTTTTATCACAGGAGTTCAAAAAGGATAAAGACGGGTATTTTTTTGTGGGGGCCTCTAAAAGAGTACCAAAGGTACGTTCTGTAAAAGCCCTGTATGCAACGCCGGGATTATGGAAAGATGATTCAAAACTGAGTGCTGAAGGCCTGCCTTTGCCGATCCGGCAGGCACTATCTGGTTTTTAAGCCACGAAGAACGCAAAGGTGCGCAAAGATTTCTAGCCCAAAAGTTCGCTGGAAAAAAGGACTCAAAATATCTCTGCTTTTTCCGCGCCTATGCGATGAATTTCTTGACTTGGAATATGAAATCATATTTACCTGTCTATTGGCATGTTTAGTAATTACCTTTGAATCTGAATCAAGCATCACTGCTATGAAATCAAGCCTGCCTGAGGCAGACAGGCATGACGAAAACGTCAAACAATGGAATAATTATCGTACATGCGAAGATTCCACCTGCCTGCCGGCAGGCAGGTGTGGCCGCTTAAAAGCAATTATAATCATATGAAAATTTTTGAATGCGATCATTGTCATCATGCCCTATTTTTTGAAAACAATCGCTGTGAAAAGTGCGGATATCTGACCGGTTTCTCAGTTGAGGAACGGAATATGCTGTCCTTTGATCCTTCCGTTTTGGTCATGACTTCAGCCAAGGATGAGAAGTTGTTTCGCTATTGTGCAAATCGTGAATATGACGTTTGCAATTGGTTAATTCCATTTGAAAAGGGGGAGCGGTTTTGTGCTGCATGTCAACTTAACCGAACCATTCCAAACCTCTCTGATCGCCAAAATTTCCAAAAATGGAAAAAGCTGGAAGTGGCTAAACATCGCTTGGTCTACCAATTAGACCGCCTCAATCTACCGTATGTGAGTAAATTCAAAAACACAATGGACGGTCTATTTTTTGATTTTCTCTCCCGTAGTCCCAGTCATAACCGCATGACGGGTCATTCCAGTGGGGTGATTACTATCTTGCTTGAGGAGGCAGATTCTGTCCATTTGGAAAAAATGAAAAGTGAACTCCTGGAGCCGTATCGAACCTTGATTGGTCACTTTAGGCATGAGGTGGGACATTATTTTTGGGATATGCTGATCGCAAAAGATTCGGAAAGCCTAACTGAATTCAGAGCGATTTTTGGAGATGAACAAAAGGATTATAATCAAGCTTTGCTTACCTATTATCAATCCAAATATCAGTCGGATTGGAAAGGGAGCTTTATCAGTCAATATGCCAGTTCGCATCCTTGGGAGGATTGGGCGGAGACTTGGGCGCATTACCTGCATATCATGGCGATGGCTGAGACCTCCTTTTCGTTTGGACTCTCAGTGAATCCTCTTTTATATGAACCTGCTCTTCAGGGAAAAATCGAATTTGATCCCTATGAGACCCTCGATTTCAATCTGATTTTCAAAGCTTGGTTTCCCATTTCATTTGCTATCAACAGCCTTAATCGCTCCATGGGGATTCCTGATGCATATCCCTTTGTGGTCAATTCAGCAGTGCTGAGGAAAATGAGATTTATTCATCGGCTACTTTTTAAGATGCGTTGATTTGGGATTAGTCACGAAGAACATCAAGGTATTTCACCATAGAGTTCTCAGAGAAAAAGTAGTTTAGAAATCAAGCTTCAAAATGTAATATTTAACTTTTTGGCTCAATTGGATTTTTCAAGGTCACAGAGGGGAAAAATTTTCTATTGATTCCCTTCTTTAAAAATCTCTGCGTCCCCTTCGCCTGGGCAGTGAAAAAATCATTTAAACTCCTTCCGCAGAATCGTGTAATTCACCGATTCGTCAAAAGGTATGATCGGCATTCGGCTAGTTGAAGGGGGAAGTTCGAAAAAGGGTAGGGAAGAATTTCCAGGTTGCAGATTCGAACTATTTAATTCTCGATTAAGGAGGAAATCCATGGGAAAATGGACTTCTATCGAATCACTTTGAAGCGTGTCAAGTTTGTCTAGAAAAAGGTGATTTCTAAAATCGATTTTGGGTTGGTCGGGCAGCTTTTTATTCAACCAATGAGGAGAAAAGAAAACGTTTGTGTCCTGTGCTAATGTAAGATTCGAGAGGCCAAAAGCGAAGCAAAAAAGGAGTATGAACAATTTCATGTGTTTATAATTTGATTTTTAAAGGCCACACCTGCCTGCCGGCAGGCAGGTGGAATCTTCGCATGGATAATAATTTTCCCTCTGTATGTCGCTTTGGGTTATGCTTGATTTCATTTTAAGTCAAAATTAGGTTGAAATCATTTTTACAATTTGTATTTCAACAAGTTAAGAAGCTCTCCACGAATTCCCCAATGATGGATGTTAAATTTACTTTTCGACGATGATTTCGAAATCTTCAAATATTGCTACTCCCTCAGTGCCTGGCATCATAACAGCAAAAGGAATCAACATTACCATTTTTCGATTAAATTTTGGAATGGATAATTCAAGGATTTGTCCATCAAGAACTCCGGATACAGGCTTATTTTCTGTTGTGAGAACCATTGTTTCTAGTAATTGGGATCCTCTTTCAAGTAAGGTATTCTCATAGACTCGTATGGCAATCGCTACTCCAGGCCCAGTCAAACCGGTTGAAGTGACTTTGGTACGAAGGGTCACTTTGGCGTCTTTAGGGATATTTGCATTTTCGATTTGAGAAAACCAATATCCCGTTGATGTTGATGTTCTACCGGGGACTGAAGATATCACCAAAGCATTTGGAGTGGAATTTGTAATTCTCTCACCTGTAAAACTCCCCTGTGAGTTGGAAAAAACCCAATTTTGACCACTCGCTTGAGGACTGAAAAAGACTGGACTTACTGTATAATCTTTTGCGTATTTAATACACTTTTCTTCAGCTGCAAGTCTATCGAATAGTTCATCCAGATAATATTTTTTGTTTTCGGGAGTATCCTCATAGTAATCATACATATGAACGTTTTCATGCATTAAGGAAAGAGGTCTGCCGTCACAAAGGAAAGAATTGTCGTGCCTTAAATTGAGAAAAGCATGGCCAATTTCATGGAAGACGAAAATCTCCCGTCTTATATCGGTATAATTAGCATATCCGCAAGAAGGGTCTTTTGAGATGAATATTTGTCTTCTTCCTGATACAGGAAAATTGATCCACCCATATCCGCAATATTCCCTTCCATCTGGGGGCGTAATTTTGCCATCAACATACTGCATATCCAAACCTGACATATCGAGATTATATCCCCTGGCTTTGGCTTCTGCTAAAAACCGATCCTTGAAAATGGTCAGCGAAGGAAAAGGATCCGGTGCTGGAGTTACTTCTTCTTTGGGTTCGCAGGAGATAAGTGTTGAGAAAATTAGCAGTAATAAAAGGAGGGAGTAGGAGCGTGAGGCCATTATTCTGGGTTTTAAAAATTAGAATATAGTCAATTAAAAATACAGGACGTCAATGTCTTACCAAAAGTTTCGCGAGTGATTAAAGAATTAGAATTCAACCGACATCATTAAAGCTATTGTATTAAGAGTTTTACCGTTTTAATAAATCGGTATGACAGTTGGATCAAAGACGCCTCGTTTCCAAGGTTGAGGTTTTCTTCGCTCGTTAAGATTGGAATTGACTGGCAAATAGTATCCTTTTTCAAGCGTAGTTCTCATTTTGGTGACTTGATCCAAAGTGAAACTATTATAAACCGATGGGTTATAGTCCATAACGTTGGAAACATAAAAGTATTTTTCCTCGCAATTGGTTTTCAGGAATCGATAAAATTTTTTCTTTTCATTATCATATGAATCAGTATCTGGAAAGCCATCTCCATCTTTACATGGATCAACCTGTGAAAAGGTGTGTGGATAACCTTAAAAATGTCCCGTTTCGTGAATCATAGTAAAGGTGGATAAACTCTTACCCATTGCAAATCCATAAAATCTTGAAAGAGGAATATTTGAGGTGAGTAAAAGCTCCAAATGCCTTTTTCAGTAAATAAAAAGACCAATCCGCTGATCACTACTAAGATCAAGTAATGAAAAATATAACGGTTTGCAGGGATCTTCTTTCGGTTCATTTCCTATTCAAGTTCTGCAAAAGAATCTGAAGGTAAGTGAAGCAAAAATTAATTGAATTTGAATCTTTTGTGATGGAAAAGAAGAGTTTTGTTACTTTTTTCCAAGGCTTTCATTTAAGGTTTTAAGAAGGTTGGATTTTAGGACTTACTTGAGTGGTATTCTTTTAAAAATCAATTTTTCCCCGTTTAGTTTTTCAAGTTCCATCTGATCAAAATTCTTTCCGAAGAAGAATTGCATAAATTCACATTCGTCACCAAAATCTTCCGGTTTTCTTCCGTTCACGGCTGCGATATATTCCCCGATTTCAATCTGACTATCCTCTGTCACCATTCCCAAAGGCTTTCCAACCAACACGATTTTTCCCTCTTTATACTGTAAATTGATATGGGTTGGATCTTTGAAATTCGGGTTGCCAGACTTGAGATCTAGATAGAATGATGATTCGGAATTATTCAAGATTGTTCGATTGCTGAGGTTTGAAAAAAAGCTTAAGCCAATTTTTGAACGTTTGGAATCTTCAAAATCAACAGGGATTCGGGAAAAATATCGACCTCCAATCAGTAAACTGTCAACCAAAATTGTCTTGGATTCATAGGTTTTCAAACCTAAGGCACCCATCGAACTGCTTATATTAGGATTGCTGAGGCCAAGACTGTCTTTCATAGTGAGAAAGGACTGAATAGCAGGATTGTCTTGCGGGAAATCCATCACTTTAGTATATCCAAAATCGATCAATACCCGGTTAAATTTCTCATTAGCAAATCCAGTGCTGACAAAAGGTCGGTTGTTGATATAGGTAACAGGGAGTCGAAATAGTGAATCTGAAACTGGAAAAGGCTTTTTGGATACCTGGATGATGTTATTCTCAAAATCGATTTCCCAATTTAGCTGTCGAATCACATCCGCCCCCAACAAATAAAAGTCCAGGCAATACAAATAAGTCATGTCATTGACCAGGCTTCGAACATTAGGAAAAGTGAATCCTCCAATTTGGATTTTATCGCTGACGCCTGTTTTCACTTTTTGAACTTGATTATTCGAGTCCCGCATTTTAATCTTCTTTCCTTTGATCTTTAATTTTCCGCTTGGTTCACTCAGGGAATTCGCTAGCCCCATACTCGCTCCTGTGTCGAATACAAACTCAGTGTCTACTCCATTCATTTTCCCTTTGAAAACAAGAAGTTTGGATTCGGTGGAAAACGGGAAGCTGTAGATGGAATCTGAGGACTCAATCAAGTTTTGTGAGAATCCAGAATGGTAGGAGGTAAGTTCCAAAAAAAATAAAAGAAAATAGAATTTCTTCATTTTTATCTAGTTTATCGATTTATAACTTATCAACGAAGTAGAAATAATGGTGTTGGGAAAAATTGAAGAACGCAGTTTTCCGGTTAAGAGTGAATTTTGGACTTGTTGATTCATTTCAATTAGACGTGCTGATCGATCAAAATCGTATTCCCATCCGGGTCAAAAAAAAGAATACTGCCAGGACCCGAACTTCCCGGATTCACTTCTTGAGCTAAAAGGATCCCCCTTTCTTTCAACTGATTTTGAATAGAGCGTACATCATCAAAAGAATCAACCACGTTCGCATTTTGATCCCAACCCGGATTGAAAGTCAGAATATTTTTCTCAAACATCTCATGAAAAAGTCCGATCAGCGTATCCTCATTTTTCATGATCAGGTAATTCATCTCATCACTTCCGGCAAATACTGAGAAGCCCAGTTTTTGATAGAACTCTTTCGATACCTGAAGATTTTTGACTGAGAGACTGATGGAAAATGCGCCGAGTTTCATAAGTTGCTTGAGTTAATTTGAAGCAATTTATCGAATCCATTTTATTAAAAAATCTAAAATCTTGGGTCACCCTGAGCGAAGTCGAAGGGTCCTCGACTCCGCTCGGACTGACAAAATATTTACTTTATTAATAATTTCATCATTTATAGCTAAAGAACTCCGAGAGGTAGGCACTCAATGTGACCATCGTCATTGAAGCCTCCCTACTTTGAGTGTTTTAATCATTTCCCAAGAATGGGTATCGGTAATCTTCCGGAGAAACAAAGGTTTCTTTGATCGTTCTCGGAGAAACCCATCTGAGCAAATTGATCATTGATCCGGCTTTGTCGTTGGTGCCAGAAGCTCTTGCTCCACCAAATGGCTGCTGACCTACCACTGCACCGGTTGGCTTGTCATTGATGTAGAAGTTGCCTGCAGCGTTTCTGAGTTTTTGCGTAGCAAGTTCAACAGCATAGCGATCCTGTGAGAAGATCGCACCTGTCAAGGCATAAGGAGAAGTTTGATCTACCAGCTCGAGGACTGTTTCAAAGTGCTCTTCATGATATACATAGATGGTCAACACGGGGCCAAAAATTTCCTCGCACATGGTGGTGTACATCGGGTCTTGAGTAAGTATTACTGTCGGCTTGATAAAATAACCTTTTGATTTATCAAAGCTTCCACCAGCTATGATCTCAACACCAGGTGCTTTCTTCGCATCTTCAATGTATTTAGCGATTTTATCGAATGACTTCTCATCGATCACTGCATTGATAAAGTTGCTGAAATCCTCAGTACCCCCCATTTTCATGGAAGCAAGATCTTCCAACATGTATTTTTTCACATCTTCCCAAAGATTGGAAGGGATATAAGCACGAGAGGCTGCAGAGCATTTTTGACCTTGATATTCAAAAGCCCCACGAACCAGTCCTACAGCAACAGCTTTTGCATTGGCTGATTTGTGTGCCAAAACAAAGTCTTTGCCGCCGGTTTCTCCTACGATTCTTGGATAGGATTTATAAGTTTTGATATTTTCTCCGATGGTCTTCCAGATGTGCTGAAAAACGCCAGTGGAACCAGTAAAGTGGATTCCGGCAAAGTCAGGATGCTTGAAAATAATGTCACCTGCAGTTGGTCCATCGACAAAGATCAAGTTGATCACACCATCAGGAACTCCGGCTTCTCTGAACACTTGCATCAACACATTTGCAGAATAGATTTGCGTGTAGGCTGGTTTCCAAACGACCGTATTTCCCATCATTGCGGCGGATGTAGGTAGATTTCCTGCGATAGCAGTAAAGTTGAAAGGCGTCAAAGCAAAAACAAAACCCTCCAAAGGTCGCTGCTCCAGACGATTCCAAACCCCATTTCCTGAGACAGGTGGCTGTTGTGCGTAGATTTCGCACATGTATTTGACATTGAATCGCAGGAAATCGATGAACTCACAAGCAGCATCGATTTCTGCCTGCATGGCATTTTTGGACTGACCGAGCATAGTGGCTGCATTGATTTTTGCACGGTAAGGACCAGCCAAAAGATCGGCGGCTTTTAGAAAAATAGCCGCGCGTTGTTCCCAAGCTAAATTTACCCAAGCTTCCTTTGCACCCAAAGCAGCATTGATCGCCTGATTCACATGGGATGCATCGCCTTCATGAAAGTGACCCAAAATATGCTTGTGGTCGTGGGGAGGTGACATAGGATGCGTATTACCTGTTCGCACTTCCTCGCTACCGATGTACATAGGCACATCGATTTGCTGGGACCTGGCTTCCGTTAGTGCGATTTGCAGTTCTTTTCGTTCCGGACTTCCAGGAGCATAGGCTTTTACCGGTTCGTTGATAGGAGTGGGTACATTGAAAAATCCTTTTAACATATTATTTGGAGTTTATATTAGTTTCTGAGTTTGCAAAGATAAAGGTTCGCTTCGGAAAGGGTAGGAGTTTGACTCATAAAAGGTCTTCCAACTCCCGAAGGTGAGTAATGGTATAAGTGGGCTTCAATTCTATTGTTTTTCCTTCAGGGTTGAAGAAAACCTGGTCAATAGCTGCATTTTGTGCACCTAAAATGTCCGAATCGGGATTGTCGCCAATCATCAAACAACGATCTGGGCTTGTAGCCAATTGATCCATGGCATGATAGAAAATTCTCGGATCGGGCTTTTTGTGTCCTGTAGTTTCTGAAGTTACGATCAGCTCGAAGAATCCATCCAAACCCGAAGAACTCATCTTTTTTGCTTGCGATTCATTGAATCCATTAGTGATGACATGGACCCGATATTTCTCCTTAAGGTAAGTCAGGATTTCTTTTGAATAGGGGAAAACGTGAGGTTTTGAAGAAGTACGATGCATAAAATCCTCCTCAAATTCTAATGGAATACCCTCTACATTTCCTCCAGCATGAGTGAAAATCCGGGGAAATCGCTCCTTCCTCAGTTCATATTTATCCATTTTTCCCACGTTGTACCAATCCCAAAGTTGAAAATTGATTGCATGGAAAGCTTCGAAGAACTTTTCAAAAGTAGGAATTCCTAAATCTTGCAAACCATAAATTTGGTATAACTCGGAGAGGGATTCGGCGACATTTCGATCGTAGTCCCAAAGGGTGTGGTCAAGATCGAAAAATAAATGTTGGTACGTTTTCAATGGAAATTCAGCGTCTATATTGATTGTATTGGATTTTGTTGATTGCCAGTTCTCGGTTTGATTTCAGGATTTCGTATGTTCCCTGATCTCTGATCAGACTTGGATCCTTTTGGATAAACTTGAAAATCTGCTGAATGATTTCAATGTATTCTTCTAAAATGTAATAGAACATCCATTGATCCACCCTTTTGCTTCCCAACAAACCTGCGTTTTTTAAGTATATAAGGTGGCGGCTTGTTTTTGTCTGTGTGAAATCAAGAATATGCTCCAAATCTGAGATACTCAATTCTTTATTCAGCAACAATAAATGGATAATTCTTACACGAGGTTCTTCGGAAAGTGCCTTAAAAATTCGCAATCCATAGTTTAAACTGATATTTTTGAGTCTCATTAGTAAGTTTTAACTTATAAATCGGCCGGAAAATAAAATTTCCTCCGAAATTAGATTAAAATAGCAGAGCCTTATGGGGCTATCAACAGATTCAATATTCGTGAAAATATTTCAGCTTCTTCCTTTCGTTCTGATTTTTGCTCTGGGAATTCTACTCATTCCCAACTTTACTTTCGCTCAAGTTCAACGAGAGCGGAAAGTAATTCAGCTTTCTGGTATCATCCTAAATGCCGATAGTACCGATGCCGTTCCAGGTGTGAATATTTATGTACCCAAAAAAGGAAGAGGAACTGCCAGTGGTCGTTTTGGTTATTTTTCGATGCCGGTATTGGAAGGAGACAGTGTCGTCTTCACTTTTATTGGCTTGAAAAAACAAACTTTCAAAGTTCCTGAGAAAGTTGAAAATGACCGGATTAGCTTGATCTTGACCATGCAAATCGATGAGATAGCCTTGGCCGAAATCGAGGTAATGCCTTATCCAACCGAAGAAGAATTCAAAAAAGCAGTCATTGCTATGAATGTGGTCGATCCGATGTCTATCAGTCGATCCAATATGAGTCCAGAGATGTTACTTCGTTGGGCGGAGTCCATGCCAGCATCTGGTGGAGAGAATTACCGCTACTTCCAGCAGGGCCAAATGCTTCAAAATCAAGACCTCTACGGCCCTAGACCGCTTCGTATCCTCGATCCTTTCGCCTGGTCTCAATTTATTCGCTCCATTAAGCGGGGCGATCTGAAGAACAATAACTAATTGAGTTCAGAAAATCCCACGGAACAAGAAATATTCCTTTCCAAACATTTGGTCAAATTTATTAAAAAGGTATCTTTGTGCCTCATTTCGAAAAAGCAATATAAAACTAGCTATATCGTGAAATCGAGCACAAAATGAACATCCTAATTGGAATGATCATTTTCCGAGCGAGATTCCATAAGGCCATAATAACAAACACTATGAAAAAAGATATTCATCCAAATTACAGAGACGTCGTATTCTATGACACGTCTAGCGAATTTAAGTTTATGACTAAGTCAACTATCGAGACTAGCGAAACTACCGAATGGACAGATGGTAAAACATATCCAGTTTACAAAATTGAAGTAAGCTCTGAGTCTCATCCTTTTTATACTGGCAAGAAAATGCTTCTTGATACAGCTGGTAGAGTTGAAAAATTCAACAAAAGATACGCAAAGAAGTAATTTTCTCTGGCGATCGCCGAAAAAGTCTCCCGGAGCATGGATTCCGGGAGACTTTTTTATTTTTGCCTTATGAACCAAATCTTATTGTTTGACGACCCCGCAATCCGGGGATCACTTCTGCCCTTTACTTTTACCCGGCCTGTGGCAGATATTAGGGTAGGGATTCTTAAGATCTCCGAAAAATGGGGTATCTACACCGAAAAGGAGGTTTTTCACCTTACTCAAGAATACCTTCAAGAAAAATTTCCCAGAAATTCTGAACCTGCGCTCGCCATCAATGGCGCTTGGCTTCCGGAAGCTGATTCCTTTGACCAGTTAAAAAAGTTGAAACCCAAACAGTCACTTTATTGGGGGAAGACCCTTATTGCGACCTTTATCGGTGAAACTGAGAAAAATTTAAGTTTTGCGGCAGATCGCGAGATCGTTCAACTCGATTCAGAGCCGACATTAATTCAGAAAAGCTGGAATATCTTCCAGTTCAATGCGGCAGAAATAAAGAAGGACTTTTACCTCTTGACGAAAGGGCGAAAATCTCAGCCTGTCAATGATCCGCATACTATCGTCTATTCACCCCAAAATATTTTCATCGAAGAAGGTGCGAAAATCAAAGCGGCTGTATTGAATGCAGAAGCAGGTCCAATCTATATTGGCAAAAATACAGAAGTTCAAGAAGGAGCTTTGATTCGTGGGCCATTTGCGCTTTGTGAAGGTTCTACCGTTAACATGGGCGCCAAGCTCCGAGGTGACACCACTGTTGGACCTTTTTCCAAAGTCGGAGGAGAAATCTCAAACGCCGTATTTTTTGGGTATTCCAACAAAGGTCACGATGGATTTCTTGGGAATTCAGTCATTGGCGAATGGTGTAACTTGGGAGCAGACACCAATACCTCCAACTTGAAAAATAACTATGCGCAAGTGAAGCTTTGGGATTACCTCAAAGGCGGTTTCTCTAACACCGGATTACAGTTTTGTGGACTGATGATGGGTGATCACTCCAAGTGTGGGATCAATACGATGTTTAATACAGGAACTGTGGTGGGGGTCGGAGCTAATGTTTTTGGAGATGGATTTCCAAGAAATTTTATTCCCTCTTTTTCCTGGGGTGGAGCAGCAGGTTTTTCGACTTTTTCCATGCCTAAGTTTGAGGAGACTGTAAAGGCGGTTTATGGTCGAAGAGGAAAAGAATGGACCAAAAAGGATCAAGAAATTATGGAACGGGTTTTTGATTTGACCAAAAGCTTTAGAATTTGGGATAAAAATTCCTGATCGCCGAACTATGCAATTTTCAGAAATACCAGGATTACCCGAAACCAAAGAAAAGCTAATTAATGCTGTCAAATTCAATCATTTGGCACATGCCCTTCTTTTTCATGGGCCAGAGGGCTCTGCAAATTTAACCCTAGCATTGGCTTTAGCCACTTATTTATATTGTGAGAATCCATCCGATACAGATTCTTGTGGTGCCTGCAGCCCTTGTCAGCGTATGAGTCGACTGGTAATGCCAGATTTGAATTTTGCTTTTCCGGTCATTGCAAAATCAAAGGATGATGACAAGGTTGAAGAGGAAGAAGATGATAAGGTTGATGTCCTTACAAATTGGAGGAAATTCGCAATAGATTATCCATATGGTAATGTCCATGATTTCATTTACTTCAATGGATTCGAAAAGAAACAGCTAAACATCTCCAAGGCTTCTGCCCGTAAGATGATTCAAGCGCTCTCGCTCATGTCCTTTGAGGGAGGATATAAAATCATGCTGATTTGGGCTCCTGAATTTCTACACCCTTCAGCTGCCAATGCTTTGCTCAAAATAATTGAAGAGCCGCCTGCCAAAACCATTTTCATGTTAGTGACTTCACAGGCAGATCAGCTTTTGACTACGATCCTTTCCAGAACCCAAAAGATTTTGGTGAGGGCTTTTACCGATGAAGAAATCAAAGCCCATCTCATAGACACTGAGATGAGTGACAGCAAATCAGCGGATCAAATTGCCATGCTGGCGGATGGAAATCTGAGAGAAGCTTACCGGATGATTGATCAGGTCGAGGATGTACAGGTAACTCAGATCCGAAATTGGTTTCGATTTTGTGTATCCAAAGATCTCAAGGAAATTTTTGATTTGGCGGACTGGTTTCATAAAGAGCCCAAAGAGTCTCAAAAATCACTCATGCTGACAGGATTAAATGTAACGCGCGAGATTTTGCTTAAGAATTTTGATTTGGACTCCCTGCTCCGGACTACAGATGAAGATCGTACTTTTATCGATAAGATCAGTAAAAACGTCCTGAACGAAGATCATGCGGTAAAACTCTATGAGTCCTTTAATCAAGCACATTATCATTTGGAGCGAAATGGAAATGCCAAGATGATTTTCACCGATCTTTCGATGGATATTTTGGTCATGATGGCCCAGAAAAAACAGTAAAATGGAAAAGAAACTAATCGGTCGGAAGGAAAAAATCACACTTCCGGATCTAGGGTTAAAGTCAGTTTGGGCCAAAATAGATACAGGTGCATTTACCAGCAGCCTTCATGCAGAAAAAATCAGAGAAGTCGAGGTAGATGGAAAAATGATGTTAAAGTTTGAGATTCTGATGCCCGCCCACAAGGATTTCACCGGTAAGACTTTAACTTTTGAAAATTACAAGCAAACGAAAGTGAAGAATTCCTTTGGCCAAGCTGAGATTCGGTATTTGATCGTAACCAACATAAAAATTGCTGGAGAGGTCTTTGCCGCAGAATTCACGCTATCGGATCGTTCAAGCATGAAAAACTCCATATTGCTTGGGAGAAAAATCCTTCAGGACAAGTTTCTGGTGGATGTCAACAGAGTAAACTTGTCCAAAGCTTATCGCAAGAAATAATGAAATCGAGCATAGCGAAATTGTTACATTTTGGAGTGATTGTCATTCATGCGAAGATTCCACCTGCCTGCCGGCAGGCAGGTGTGGCATTATTAAATCAATTATAAACACATGAAAATCGCCGTCCTTTCGAGGAACTCAAATTTATATTCTACCCGTCGACTGGTGGAGGAGATCAAAAAAGCCGGACATGAATCCCTCATTGTGGATCATAGTCTTTGCGATCTGATCATCGAGCAGGAGGGACCTTCGATTATTTATCGGGGACAAAAACTCGAGGGGGTTGATGCCATTATTCCAAGAATCGGGGCTTCAGTGACTTTTTATGGTACTGCGGTGGTTCGTCAGTTTGAACTTATGGGCGCATTTTCAGCTGTAAATTCCCAAGCGATAGTGCGAAGTAGGGACAAGCTGAGAAGCCTTCAGATTCTGTCCAAAGCAGGATTGGGAATGCCGAAAACAGCATTTACAAACTTTTCCAAGGGCGGTGAAAAGCAACTGATCGAGCAGGTCGGCGGAGCGCCATTGATAATCAAGTTGTTGGAAGGAACCCAAGGTTTGGGAGTTGTTTTGGCAGAAACAAAGAAGGCTGCACAGTCGGTTGTGGAGGCTTTTCATGGATTGAAGGCAAGAATAATCGTTCAGGAATTTATAAAAGAAGCAAAAGGAGCGGACATCAGAGCTTTTATTGTCAATGGAAAAGTAGTCGGAGCGATGAAGCGTCAGGGCGCTGAAGGTGAATTTCGATCTAATTTGCACCGAGGCGGTGTAGCTTCAGTGATAAAATTGTCACGCGTGGAAAAGCAAGCCGCTCTCAATGCTGCCAAAGCACTTGGTCTTGATATAGCCGGAGTGGACATGCTTCAGTCTGACCGAGGCCCATTGATTTTGGAAGTAAACAGTTCACCGGGTCTGGAAGGTATCGAGCATGCAACGGGCATCAATGTCGCCGAAGAAATTATCAAGTATGCAGTGGAAGGGGTTCAAAAGAAATACCCCAAAAGAGACCAAACCCAATGAGTAGAAAAGTAAAAATCGGAACACGAGGTAGCAAATTGGCACTTTGGCAAGCCTATCATGTGGAAGATTTACTCAACAGTGCCGGTATAGCATCTGAAATCATCATCATCGATACGAAAGGCGACCAAGTGTTAGATGTTTCTATCTCCAAAATCGGCAGTAAGGGAGTTTTTACTCAAGAGCTGGAAGATCAATTGGTTGACGGAAGAATTGATATTGCCGTTCATTCTGCGAAGGATATGCAATCCACTTTGGGAGATAATTTTGAAATTATCGCCTTTACAGAGCGGGAAAAAGAGAATGATATTTTGCTTTCTAAGCAGGGGAAAATAGATCTTAGGGACTCGGCAAAACCCATTATTTTGGGCACTTCCTCTACTCGAAGAGTGGCAACACTTAAGCATTTTTACCCTCACGTGAAGACTGTCGATATCCGAGGAAACCTCCAAACTCGGATTAGAAAAATGGAAGATGGGCTCTGTGATGCACTTTTGCTCGCCTATGCCGGAGTTCACCGCATGGGATATGATTCAATGATTGCTGCGGAGTTGGATTTGGAGGAATTTACTCCTGCAGTCGGGCAAGGTTCTGTGGCGATCGAAGCAGCTAAATCACTTGATTCAACTTTGCGAGAGCAAATCATACAAGCTTGCAATCACCAAGAAACTGAATTTAGATTAAAAGCTGAGCGGGCCTACCTTAGGGTTTTAGAAGGAGGTTGTAGCATTCCTGTTTTTGCTTTGGCCACTTTGGAAAATGAATCACTCACACTCCGGGGAGGAATCATCAGTTTGGATGGCCAAAACCGCATTTACTTAGAAGTAAAAGGAAATCAAAACCAAGCTGAAAATTTGGGTGAAGAATTGGCTAGGTTGGTTTTTGCCGCAGGCGGAAAAGATATTCTCGAAGAAATCAAAAAAAAATCGCAATAGCATAATGAACAAACTCATCCAGGGTCTTTCTATCTGTTTTTTGCTGGTAAGCACGCTGGCTTGCGGACAAAACAAAGACTATCTCATCACGATCTCAACTAGGCATGGAGAGATCAAGGCAATTCTTTTTGACGATACCCCAAAACACAAGGATAACTTCATTTCCCTTGCGAAAGCCGGAAGATTCGATTCCACTCAATTTCATCGGGTGATTCAGAATTTTATGGTTCAGGGAGGAGATGTTTTCACCAAAGAGGAATTGCCTGCTGAGAAGTGGCCTACAATTCCTGCTGAGATTCTTCCAAATCGTTTTCACAGAAAAGGGATGATTGCCGCCGCACGTCAGGGCAATAACATCAATCCCACTCGGGCAAGTAATGGTTCACAGTTTTACATCGTGCAGGGAAGAACTTACGAGGAATTGGAATTGACGACTGATTTTCCAGCCTTGCAAAAAGCGGTCCTTCAATATGTTCAATTGGAAAGCCAAAGACCGCTCAAAGAGGAATACAACAGGCTTTACGCAGAGCAAAAGCTTGACAGCCTGATGACCTTATTACTGTCCAAGCGGGATGAAATCGCTAAATCTCTGAATTTGACTTTGACAAAAAATTATACACCAGAACAAATCGAAGCCTACGCTAAGATGGGAGGTACCCCACATTTGGATCGAGAATACACGGTATTTGGTGAGGTGATCGCAGGTTTGGATGTGGTTGAGAAGATTGCCGCCGAACCTACCACTCGTGAGGTGCCAAATTCTCCTGTGTTAATGCAAGTAAAAGTCGAAAGAATCTCCAAAAAGAAAATTACCCAACAATATGGATACCGCTACCCAGAAGTCAAATAAGCCTAAAATCCTGATCACAGGCGCCAATGGCTTGCTTGGACAGAAATTGGTAGAACAGCTAGTCGTCGAAGGAAAGTTTGAGGTAATTGCTACTGGAAAAGGTCCTTGTAGACTTAACAGTGTGGGTTTTGTTTACCAAGACCTTGATATCACAGATCCAAATCAGGTTGAGAATGTGATTTCACAACTTGCTCCTGATACAATTATTCACGGAGCAGCGATGACCAATGTGGATCAATGTGAATTGAATCAGGAAGATTGCGTGCTTGTTAATGTAAAAGCAACTGAATACCTGGTACGAGCGGCTGAAAAAGTAAAATCTCATTTCATTTTTGTATCCACCGATTTCATTTTTTCGGGTGAAAATGGTCCATATGATGAAGAAGCTGAGGCTGCTCCTGTAAATTTTTATGGAGAGACGAAGCTGACTGGAGAGAACCTGGTCAAAAGTTCAAACACTTCATGGGCAATTGCCCGAACAGTTTTAGTCTATGGAATTGCCAATGACCTAAGCAGATCGAATATTATTCTTTGGGTTAAAAGTTCGCTTGAGGCAGGAAAGGAAATTCAGGTGGTAGATGATCAGGTGCGGACACCCACCTTGGCAGAAGATCTGGCCGCTGGCTGCATCCTGATCGCTGAGCAAAAGGCCGCAGGAGTATTCAATATATCCGGATCGGACGTGCTTACTCCTTATGAAATGGCCATGATGACTGCTGATTATTTTGGGCTTAACAAGGACTTAATCAAGAGAACAGACTCCACCAAGTTTACTCAACCTGCAAAGAGACCTATGAAAACAGGCTTTATTATCGATAAAGCAAGAAAACTGCTGGGATTTGAGCCCAAAACTTTCCGAACGGGAATAGGTATTTTGTCAAAACAAATTATCTTAGCCCGCTCTTAAAAAGCAGTTGACACCCAATTATTAACTTTATATTTATTTATGGCAAAAATTTCAAATACGGAAGAGCGGGGACAATTTGGTTCCAGTCTCGGTTTTATAATGGCCGCAGCAGGGTCTGCAGTAGGTCTGGGTAATATTTGGAGATTTCCTTACCTGACCGGTGAAAACGGTGGTGGGGCTTTCGTGTTTGTTTACATTATCTGCGTCTTATTGATCGGCTTGCCCTTGCTGTTCAATGAAATTGCACTTGGAAGAAGGTCCGGAAAAAATCCCATCGGGGCCATTCGTGATACGGGGGGAAACAAACTATGGCAGTCCGCGGGCGTGCTTTGCGTTCTTGTTTGCTTTTTTGTGTTCAGTTATTATTCCGTCATCGCAGGTTGGACGGTAGGCTACATTTTTACAGAGATCGTCAATATCCCTGTAGACTTTGAGGATTTTGTTGAGACTCCGATGTATGTCCTTCCATTGACCTTTATTTTCATCTTAGCTACAATACTGATTGTATTAGGCGGAGTATCCGGAGGGATTGAAAAGGCAGCAAAATTCTTAATGCCAATCCTATTTATCATTATCATCTTCATCGCAGGCAGATCTGTCACGCTGGAAGGAGCACAGGCCGGTATTGAGTACTATTTGTATCCGGATTTTTCCAAGATCAATGCAACAGTTGTATTGCAAGCTTTGGGACAAGCGTTTTTCTCTATGTCTGTAGGCTGGGGGTTGATGATCACCTTTGGATCCTATCTCCAAAAAGATGCGAATATCGTTCAATCCGGAGGCTGGATTGCCGGTATGGATACAGCAGTTGCACTTTTGGGTGGATTAATGGTGTTCCCTGCACTATTTGCTTTGCTTCCCGGAAAAGATCCTGCGGCAGGACCTGCTTTAGTATTTGATGTCCTTCCGAAAGTATTCGATGCCATGCCAGGTGGTAATTTGATCGGTGGATTGTTCTTTATCCTATTGATGGTAGCAGCACTAACTTCCACGATTTCAATGCTGGAAGTTCCTGTAGCTTACTTAATTGATGACCGAAAGTGGAATCGAAAAAAAGCAACTTGGACAGTTGGGATTGCAGCAATGGTTTTGTCCGTTCCTTCTGCACTATCCTCGATTGAAGGTAATTTTTTCGCAGAGCTAAGCTTCACATTCTTGAGCAATAAGCTCACCGGATTCTTTGGAATTATGGACTTTATATTCGGCACATTTGCCGTAATTGTGATTTGTCTGATGCTTTCATTATATACGGGTTGGGGTCAAAAAATCGGAGATTACGCAGATGAATTGGCAATAGGTTCACCAGGTTTTAAGGGTCCATACCGAACTGCTTGGATGTTTTTCATCAAGTGGGTTTGTCCAATAGTGATTATTCTACTGATTCTAAATACAATTGGTTTGTTTGGTGCTCCTCAGGCAGCATAAAAATTTCTTGACAAAATCTTAAAGGGGCCTAGTTGCCCCTTTTTGTTTTAGTAGTTTTTTTGTTTATATTTTTTATGTTAAATGCTTTTTATATACTTGAAATTGAATTTGACGCATAAATCAAAGGTTGGCATCATTATTTCCCATAAGATATGCTCCCGAATAAAACTAAGGCCTTGATACCTGCCAGAAGCTGGGAGTGGCCCTTGAAAATTAAAACATAATCGATTAGGTAATTATTTAAAAATATGAAGTTTCTTCTTGTAGACGATGATTCTGTACATCTCCTGATTCTGAGAAAGATTTTTGAGAAATCTAATCATGAAGTCATTGTGGCTCAAAATGGGAAAGAAGCGCTTCAACATTTGGAGATTGACCCGTATTTTCATCTTATTCTCACTGATATTATTATGCCGGTAATGGATGGATTGGAATTTTTGGAACATCTCAGAGAAAGTCCTCAAACAAGTAAAATCCCAACTATTGGAATCACCGCCGGAGATGTGGAGTATTTTCGAAAAAAATCAAAGTATAAATTCGAAAGTCTCGTACCTAAACCTTTGGATTTTTATGAGCTATATGATTTAGCACAAACAACAGCCAAACATCATATTAATTGAATCATAATTGGCAAGGGAATTGCAAATTGCTCGTTTAGTAGAAAACTAAACCCTAATCCCTTTAACCATGAAAAAATTCATCTTTTCTGCGATTTTCCTCTGTGGGATCGCTTTTGGTGGGTACTCCCAAAACGGTGGCTTTGGTATCAAAGCAGGTTTAAGCAGTACTGAAGTAGACTTCAAGAATAAACAATTCACACCTCAAGGCGCTCAAACAGGCTACCATATTGGTGTATTTGGACGTATTGGAGGCGGAGGCTTTTTTGTACAGCCTGAATTATTGTTTACCCAGACTAGCGGTAAATTTCTAAGTGGTCAAGACCAAATCAACGCCCAGTTTAATCGTTTGGATATTCCTGTTATGGTTGGGATGCGCTTATTGAAAGTATTTAGAGTTCAAGCTGGTCCAATTGCAAGCTTGAACATCGATTCCAAGCTGAAAGAAGCAGGAACTACTGTCAAAGATGTCGATTTTGAAAATGCAACACTTGGATATCAGGCTGGACTTGGATTAGATTTTGGAAATCTTTCTATAGATGGGAGATACGAAGGTGGTCTGAGCAAGTGGACTAAAAATATCCAGAATTTCCAAACCGACAATCGAATTAATCAATGGGTTCTCTCTCTTGGATTAAAAATTTTCTAAGAATCCAGAACATAAAGAAAGCCCTCTGAATGTTCTTCAGAGGGCTTTTTAAATTTTAATATCGAATGTTGAACATCGAATTTTGAATGATGAAGTGGGTGAACTATTCACAATTCACCGTCAGGCCTACTTTTCCATCACCATAGGGCCAGGCTGGGCCAAATCGTGAATCTGCTTCAGATCGACGATATAGACACTTCGACCATGCGAACCCACGATCAGGTGATTTTCACGCTCCTGAATTACCATGTCGTAAATCGCTACATTCGGAATTTCTCCCTGGAAAAGGTTCCAGTTGTTTCCCTCGTCCATACTCACATACAAGCCATGATCAGTTCCTAAATACAGGATATTCGGCATTTTTGGATCTTCGATGATGATGTTGGTGGCTTCTTCCGGAAGGTTGGCCTTAATGGATTTCCAAGTTTTTCCGTAGTCTTCGCTTTTGTAGACGTAGGTATTGAATTCATCAAAGCGGTACCCATTAAGCGTGATGTAGACTCTTCCTTCCTTGTATTTTGAAGGGGAAATACTGCTCACCCATCTGTCCTGAGGAAGTCCGGCGTTCAAGCTGGTCCAGTTTCCTCCGTTATTTCGAGTGATCCATACATTTCCATCATCCGAACCCGCATACAAGGTCCCAAACTCAAGTGGAGATTCTTCCACTACAGAAAGTGTAGCAAACGGAACGTTTCCGCTTTTCTTGTTTTTAGTCAAATCCGGAGAAATAGTCGTCCAAGTATTTCCTTGGTCAAAAGACTGATACACATACTGCGAACCCATGTACACAATGTCCTGATTGTGGTAGCTGAGTTCGGCAGGAGTTCTCCAGTTCCATCGATTTGGAGCATTTCCAATATCATGACCCGGAGTGATTCGCTTTCTCTCGCCAGTCTTTTTGTTGATTCTGGCGTAGTTTCCAAACTGAGAACCGGTGTAAACAATGTCATTATTTCGGGTATCAACCGCCACGACCATTCCGTCTCCGCCGAAAAGTGGCTCCCACGGATCTTCGGGCTTGTTTGTAGACTTTCCATACCACACCCCATTGTCCTGCATTCCACCATAGACTGTGTAAGGAGTAGCTTGATCGACCATCACCGAGTAGAACTGGGAAATCGGCATCTGAGTATTCATGTGATCCCAACGTGAACCTCCACCGTAGCTTCGATATAATCCGCCATCATTTCCGAGTAAGATATGCTTGCTGTTAGTTGGGTCAATCCACATGGATTGATGATCGGAGTGTGGGCTTCCTATTGAGTCTGTGCGACTGAAGTTCTTGCCCCCATCTCTGGATACAAGCAAAGGCACTCCCAAAACAAAAATTTCATTTTCATCTGAGGTGCTCACTCTGACTTCACCGAAATAGTACCCGTAGGTGTTATAGAGACGGCTAATGTCTGATTCAGATACTTTCTTCCAGGATTTTCCAGCATCTTCAGAGCGATAGACTTCCGCCCCGATGATGGGTTGGCCAAACATGGCTGCGTTGGCATCGACTGCGCCACCGTTATAGTTTGCGATTTGAGTAGGTGTGATTTTGCCCGTCTTCAGCAAGCGCTTGATTTCAGCTGGAGTGTATTTAGAGGAAAATTGACTTCTGCGGGCCAAGGACTCGAGTTTTTTGTCGTCCATTGCCAAGGCTTGATCCACAGTCATGTCCTTGAAATCTTCCAATTTCAGTGGGTTTTCTTCCTGCTGCTGATTGCCTCGTGGGCGAGGGGTTTCCACCGGTTTTTCGGAATTTCCCTGATTATCCAAAAGCGCATAGGCAACATTTGGATTGGAAAGACTGAAGTCGAAACCGATTCGGCCAACAAATTCATTCTGAGGGAATCCTGTTACAGCTTTTTTCCAGGTATTTCCTCCATCCTCAGATCTCCAAATTGCTGAACCCTTGCCATTGCCAACAAAGTCGTGCGCCTGTCGGAATCGCTCCCAACTCGCAGCAAGTAATATATCTGGGTTGGTAGGATGAATCTGAATATCGATGATGCCGGTATTGTCGTCGACGTAAAGTGTTTTTTTCCAAGTTTTGCCTCCGTCTGTTGTTTTGTAGAGACCTCTTTCTTTGTTTTTGGAATAGAGTCCACCCATGGATCCAACCCAAACGATGTCCGGATTGGTCGGGTGAATCAGGATTTGGCCGATGTGTTGGGAATGAATCAGCCCGATGTGTTCCCAGGTTTTTCCTCCGTCTGTAGATTTATGAATTCCGTTTCCAGCATAAGTGGATCGACTGGAGTTGTCTTCGCCGGTTCCAACCCAAAGGATGTTATTGTCAGATGGGGCAAGTGCCATGGCACCGATGCCCAAAGCACCTTGATGGTCAAAAATGGGATTAAAAGACTGTCCTTTGTCCTCAGTTTTCCAGATGCCTCCAGAAGCTGCGGCCACATAGAAAGTCATGCCATCATTGGCTACTTCAATGTCCACAATTCGACCTGAAGTATTGGTGGGGCCTACATTTCGGGCTTTGAAATCTTTTAATGGAGTGGAAGCAAGCATCGCTTTGTGCTTGTCTACGGATTCTTGAAGGGCCTTTTCTGTAGTAGGTTTGATGTCTTGGGCTTGTAGCGAACCGAAAGTCATCATTCCTGCTGCCAGCAGGATGAGATAGGTAGATTTTTGCATATGGGTTTCTTTGATCAGGAGGGAATATAAGCAATCGCCTTCAAAGTCATGGTGCATGGCTTTTGGACGGGAAAAGGTCTTTTTGAATGGTGATTATTTGGAGACTAGTCTAAGTTTATAAAAAGTCAAATACTCCTGTTCTTCCCCGATAAAATCGTCGTTTCGAAGGGCATAGAATGCTTGATCTGTTGATTCGATGTTTAAGATAAAATCAATTTTAGAAGGAATTTGGATCTCATTAGAAAGTCCCATTTCTGGACTATAAAGTCTTAAAAAAGACTTATTGAATTCCGGGTAACGAAAATAATTTTCTGGCATATTCAGTTTATGCGCAATGAAATTATCCTCAGCGATTCCACTACTATAATTTATGATTAATATATTTTTTGAAGCGTAAATACCTTCTATATGAGCCTCGTACATGGTGTTGCCCGATACATATCCAACAGGCTCTTTTTGACCAGGTATAAGGTGAAATAGGGATGGTTCAAAATTTATACTTCTAATCCATTTTCCGCTATCTGCTAAGGAGTGAATATGAATAAGTTCTTCATTCGACAAAGCAAAATATAAAGTGTCCCCGAAAACTGAAAATTCGACTCTGGGGATGTCAAAAAATAGGTCAGAGTGTAATTTTGAGGTTTCAGGAACTTTGACCATTGCTTTGGAAGATTGATTCTTTGGATCAAAAAGCTCCAAAATTGAGTAATCTCTAAAATAGTAATTGATGTAAGGACTGATACCATCCCTTCCCGGATACCAGAGTAAGAGATTATCATTCCAAAAATTGATGTTTTTAGCGTTTCTTCTTCCGCCCCGAGATTCTGAGATAAAGGGCATTTCTAAGCTTTCCAACAAATTTAAGTTCTTATCAAAACGATGGATTTTTTTACCGTAAGTAGAAGCGTATAATTCGTCCTGTTCTGAAATAACGGTACTTGAAAACCAGTCAACAGCTCCAGGGCCATCTTTTGGATAAGTTTTTTGAGCAATGATTGCTCCTGTCGAATCAAATTTTATTAAAGAATTGGTGGAAACATCTCTTAAGTAACCGTAACCATTTCGAAAATTAGCATGCCAAATTCTGCCCAGATAATCCACCTGAATCGAGTCCTCTATCACCAGTTCCCATTCGTTGGAATTGACAGTGGAGTCGGATTTTTCATTACAGGAGAAACCTAGAAAGCAAAAAGCGAGGATTAATACGGTTTGGTTTTTCATTTTTGGACAAGTTTGATTTGATACACAGTCACCACTTCGGGCTCTTCTTCCAATGAATAAACATCTTGCATGGCCCAGATTCGACCTTGGGAGTCCACTCGAGAAATTCGATATTTTGGAGAAGAGGATTTAGGTTGGCTAAATTGATTCTTTGAGTTGCGAATAATCCATTTCGATGGATTCATTCGATTGGTTTCTTTTCTAAATTCCTCACGACTAAGGGTAGTAGGTGGCAGGTTTTCCTTTTTAATTCCGGAATAGTACTTGATCAGATCGACATCCCCCACTTTATAAATATTTGAAACTTGACCTGCATAATCCGAAGGTGAGGAGTAATCATCTTGCCCTCCATATGGAAACCCTTTTTTCATCACAAAATTATCAAAACGGATTCCAACCGATTTTTGGGTTAATTCAGGATCCAGAAGGTCCACATCGTAAAGTAGGGTGTCATTTTGGTGTGAAAAAGTCAGCTGACTTCCAGAGAGGGCAAAAGTGATCGAAATGAAATTGAAGGCCTCACCCGATTTTACAAATCTGCTTTCAGGATGCAGTGGTAGAATAGGCAGGAATTCCTCGGTGGAAAGAGGAATAAGGTCCATGGCATTATAACCCTCATAGTATTCCTTTCGGTTGGGTGGAAAATCAGTTTGAGGACTTCCTGAAAAAGAAATTAAGGCTGGTCCTGCATAAGTATCGGCCAACCTAACATGGTCAAATCCGGAGTAAATCATTCCTTTTGGTGGATAGGTTCGCTTTAGCCCCTTTAAAAAATTGAACTCTAGGTCATAGAAATAGACTCCTCTCGGCCCTTGAATCACAATGGTATCTCCCATGAAAATCCCACCGGATGTAATTCCCCCGAAACCTGTTGGAGCATCTTTTGGAACGTCAAATCGATGTAAAATCTCTCCATTCGAGTTAGTCAATAGCATAGGAGTATTGCTTGCAGAAACGCTGAATAAAAAAAGATCCTTTTCAGGATGAATGCCCATCAACTCCAAACCTTCCAAAGTTTGAATCTGTATCGAATCCACAATCTCCAATTCCCATTCTAAGGATTCGTAGGCGGTTCCGGTTTTCTCGCTACAGGAAAAAAGTAGAAAGCAAGAAACGAGGAGGGATAAGATTTGGGATCTCATTTTTCGATCAATTGATAGCGATACAATCGAATAAATTCTTCCTCTAGGTCAGGATTTGGTTCTTTTTGGAAATAAAAATTATCTCCATCCAAGGCAAAACCCATTGTGTTGACATTCTCAGGTAGTGTGATGTGATTAATAGGAGACAGGGTTGATTTTTCTAAAATCAAAAGCTTCATAGACTTTCCTTCCATTTGTTTTTTACGAAGAGCTATTCCCTCCTCTCTTCGACCTTGTTCATGGAGCACTCGTGTTTCTTCTAGTTCTTTGGTAGAAAGACCAGCATAGTAATAAACTAGAATTTTGTCCTTCCATAATGATATTTTCCAAATTGCTGCCTGATAGATATTTAGGGAAAAAGTAATGCTACTAAAAGATTCTAGTGGCTTTCCGTCGATTTGACCAAAGTCCTTTAATTCCAAGTTTTGACTTTGCATCCAAACTAATGAATCACCAGAAATTTTATAACTATGAATAGCCGGTTCTCCCGCAAAAGCAACAAAGACCTCCTTAGAATCGGTGGTAAAAATGGGTTCATAGTCAGGCATGCCCCATCCCAATCCATTTAGAAACCGACTTTCAGGACGAAATGAAATGAATTCTCTGGAAGTTCCTGTTTCAGGATCAGTTATTTCGATGGCTCGAAACCTGGTGTAAAATTCTTTCTCTCCCTGAAAAGAATCATGTGTTCGAAGTGATTTGAAAAATACTTGTCGTTTGGCCTGAAAGTCAATCCATTGTATGGAATTTCCCGGTAGAGAAATAAATGCGCTTCCAGATTGAGGCTCAGGATGAGTATGTTTTCGAATTAATTCT
This sequence comes from Algoriphagus sp., assembly GCF_046296635.1. Lineage (GTDB taxonomy): Bacteria > Bacteroidota > Bacteroidia > Cytophagales > Cyclobacteriaceae > Algoriphagus. The sequence continues at coordinate 56,954 of NZ_JBKBKZ010000003.1, forward strand.
CCGTTGGTATTAAAAACAAAAATACCTGGTACTCCAGCGATTGCAATTCTCTCCTCGTCCAAAAAACCCGGTAAGGTGACTTGATTGCCAAAATTATCCGGGCTATCTCCCTTTTTGCTAAATCTGTTGATCAATTCTCCACTCTTCTGGTCCAAAAGGATAAACTCTCTTCCAGTTTCATCATAGATGAGAATTTTTCCGAACTCTGCATCAGCAAGAATGGGTCGTCCGATGATATCAAACTGTAGTGAATCAACCTTTTCAAATTCCCAGCTACTCGCAGGTTCAGAACTCGCTGTTTTTTCTTCGCTTGATCCGCAACCCCAAACAAAAAGTGCGGTTGATATTACCGCACCGAATATAAATTTATTCATTGTCTAATTTTTTCCCTTAAGAAACTAAATCAGGCATTTAGATTCAAGCAATCGACTAAAAATTATTTCCTCTCATTATCTTTTTCCATTTGCTGCTGTAAAACTGCCTGCTGCTGAAGAAGACCATTCAAAGTTCTTACATAGGTGCGTCCCTTTTTCAGTCCAAAATCCGTGTAAGCCATTCCTGCCCATTCTTTGGCAAGCTCGAGCGAACCCAGCACTTCGTAGCCCACAGCAATATTGTAAGTCAGCATACCGCCACTTTCTTCATCCGCATCCGGTAAGGCAGCCTGCCAGGTTTCGATGGCTTGCTCCCATTGGTCTACCTCAGCAAGTCTGGCGCCTTGAGCTACAGCAGGGTCTGTTTTTTATTTTGGGAAAAATCCACGGTTTCAAAGCCGTGGATTTTCAAATTCAAATTTTGGGAATATTTATTTGCGCCTTCTTATCACTGTCGTTTTTTAATAAAATGACCTCGACTTCGCTCGGCCACCGAATATTAGATTGTGATATGGAATGGAGGGCAATGCGGCGCAGCCGCATTGCCCTCCATTCCCCTATTAACGAGACCAACGGGCACCGAGCGAAGTCGAGGTGTATCCAAAATGAAAACCTACTACTGGTATAATTGCGGGCATCCACATTTAGAATTACCCGATTAAGTTGCCTTCGTCATCCCAAACAGCTACGGTTCCTCGATCCTCAGGTTTGAGGTAGAGGTTTTGGTATTGCGCTGGATTAGATAGTCCGTGTTTGTCCAAAACATTCTGTGGGACACCGTCCCATACATTTGCTTGGTTGCCTTTGTAACCCATGTATTTCCAGCCGGCTTCGGTAGAGAAATATCCAGAGCAGGTGAGGTTTCTGAGCATGTTAAACCAGCGAACTCCGCCAAGATATTCGGGTTTGGCCTTTTCTGGCCAAGCCACTTCATCCACGATAGCCATTACCTGATCTTTGGAAAGTTCATTGAATACTTTTCCGAATTTTTCATCCGCTTCGAAGTCCAGCCACATCAAGCCACCTCGCATTGGAGTTTGAGAGTTAGGCTGATCACGCATCATAAAGTCAATGAAGTCAGGTACTTTCAGTTCTGTTGCCGAGGGAGATTCGGAATCTGCCGGCATGATGATGTCGACCAAAGTGTCCAACTTTTTCCGTTCCTCGTCCGTGAAAAAAGTCCCTTCCATCAATTTGGCATCGCGAAGGTTTTCTTCCTCGGTTCTTCCACCTGGAGTTCCTCCGGCAAAAACCTTTCCTTGAACGCTTTTATCCACCGGATCACAGCCGGTCATCATTAGTCCAGCTCCTAGTGAGCCTGTAAAGAGGAGTTTGAGATTTTCCCGTCTGTTCATGGCTTAGATGTTTTTTTGTTTCAACTGCTCAACGATGTAATCAGAAGTTCTCCAAGAGAGTGCAAGTATCGTCCAAGTTGGATTTTTATCTGCTTGAGATACAAAAGGCGCAGCATCCACCAAAAAGAGGTTTTTGCAATCATGCACTTGGCAATTGGAATTCACGACGGAAGATTTTGGGTCATTACCCATCCTTGCTGTCCCTACTTCATGGATAATTCTTCCAGGAGCCGCAAGCCCATACAGAGTGTCAGCTCCTGGTTTTTCTCCCAAAAGTGTCGCACCTGCTCCGGTCAAAATTTCCTCAAAGGTGTCCTGCATGTGTTTGGCCTGCTTGATTTCCTGATCGGTCCAATTGTAATGGAATCGGAGTACAGGAATCCCGAATTTGTCAACCACATTAGGATCGATTTCGCAGTAGTTGTCATACATCGGCACACTTTCTCCTCTGCCTGACATCCCAAATGTGGATCCGTAGATCTTTCTTATGTCTTTTTTTAGCCCTTCGCCATAGCCTCCGTTGGGACTTGGATTTCCGAATTCATCTTTGATGTATTTTCTCATGGCGTCCATTCCCCCACCTGCACCGTAGGAAGGCTGACCCATTCCACCCCAATATTCAAGGTGATATCCTCGGGCAAAATCCAGTTTCTTATTATCCAGCCACCATGGCGTGTACATGTGCATTCCGCCAACTCCATCCTCATTGTATCGTTCCCGATCGATCATATCGGGCATGATACCGGATCGGCTGGCACCGGTAGAATCATGGAGGTATCTACCCAAGACACCTGAATCTGCCCCGATCCCGTTCGGATGAGATTTGGATTTGGAGTTCATCATGATACGGGTAGTCTCACAAGAGGATGCTCCCAGTACCACTACTCTGGACTTCAACTTGTATTCTTTCATGTCCACTTTGCTGACGAAAGAAACGCCTGTGGCCTTTCCTGTGTCATCGGTAGTCACTTTTCGTACCATGGAGTGGGTGTAGAGGTCTACTTTTCCTTTTTTCATGGCTGGATGAACAAGGCAAGTGCCTGCTGAAAAGTCTGCATAAACTTGACAGGCCCGATTACACTGCGCACAGAAGAAGCAAACCCCTCGCTCATTATTGATTGGGCGGGTCAGCATCGACAATCGTGATGGAATCATCGGAATTGCAGCTTTATCTGCTCCTTTTTTGATGAAAAGCTCGTGAAGTCTAGGTTTCGGAGGAGGTAGGAAAAATCCATCCGGTTCATTGTAGATGCCTTCTTTGGAGCCAAATACCCCGATGAGTTTATCCACCTTATCATAGTAAGGCTTCACGTCATCATAGCCGATTGGCCAATCGTGACCGAGGCCGTCGATACTGGCACGTTTGAAATCATTTGGTCCAAACCGGAGTGAAATCCTTCCCCAGTGGTTGGTACGACCGCCGACCATTCTGGATCGGAACCAGTCAAACTGAGTTCCATTCTTTCGGGTGTAAGGTTCACCATCAATATCCCAACCGCCGATAGCCTGATCGAAGTCGCCAAAAGGACGAATCTTGGTTCCGGCACCTCTCCTGACAGATTCCCATGGTGGTCTGAGTTGCGTTCTGTCCTCTTCTTTGGCTGGGTCAAAATCTCCTCCAGCTTCTACAACTGCTACTGAAAGTCCAGCTTCGGAAAGGATTTTGGAAGCCATGCCTCCACCTGCACCGGAACCCACAATGATCACGTCGTAGGCTTCAGCGGATTGTTTGATTTGAAAACTCATTCTCAAAAATTTTTAATGAAGTCGAAAATATAGCTTAAAAAATTCTGGAAGGGAATAGCTTTAATTGGTTTTTTGAGAATTTACAAATACGGGCGAATGCTTATTTGACATTCACCTAACTATTAGAACTTTTTTAACCGCAAAGACTGCGCAAAGGAAGAGAGAATGACAGTATAAATCTCTTAGAGAACTTCAGGGGTGATTATGTGAATCTTCAATCTTGCACGCAAAGATATAAGTTGAAGGTTTGTGGATGGTTTGAGGCGAATTCCCCCTTGAAAAGGGGGTTAGGGGGATTTTAATTCACTATATCAATAACCTAGGTGCAACATTCCAAACAGTCATAATTCATATTTTTTTGATGATTGTACTAAAATGAATTATCAATTCCCCATTCATTCCTTAAGCGTTTTTGCACTTCTAGAGGATCTATATCTGCCTGTAATTTACCAGCAAGGTGTTCAATGCTCTTGACTTTTTTGCGCATAATCTGTTGGATTTCCTTATTCATCTCCGACTTAGTCATTCCTTTTTTCAAGATAGTTGTCATATGAAAATCAGTTGATTAGCGATTCTATAAAAGGCCAAATCGTCTCAAAGACAATTTTATGACCTTCCTCAGTTGGGTGAATTCCGTCAGGAAGATTGAGTTCGGGGATGCCTCCGACATTTTCCAGTAAGAAAGGAATTAAGGTCACGTTTTTCTCCGCAGCTACTTCAGGATAAATGGATTTAAACACCTCGGTGTACTCTTGTCCCATGTTTGGCGGAATCTGCATTCCGGCAAGAATGATTTTGGTCTCAGGATATTTAGCTCGGACTTTATCGATGATTCCGCTTAGGTTCTTTTTGCTTTCCGAGGGTAAAATCCCTCTCAAACCATCATTCCCTCCAAGCTCCAAAATAAAAATTTCTGGCTCCTCTTCGAGAAACCAATCCAAACGGCTCAATCCACCCGCTGTAGTCTCTCCACTTAGTCCACCATTTATTACTCGATAATCTAATCCCAAGCTATCGATTCGGTCTTGAGTCAAACCCGCAAAAGCATCTTCCTGATCAATTCCATAGCCTGCAGTAAGGCTGTTTCCAAAAAACAGGATTGTTTTTCGGGATGTTTCTGTTGACGCGGGGTTGGTTTTCACTATCTCTGCTTGCTTTTTATCTGTGGACGAACCGCAGGAAATAAGTGCTGAAATAGAGAAAAGGCTAAGTATGATTAAAAAGGAAAATCTGAAGAGCGACATTTTAATGTTTTTTGGTAATAATGGATTTCTGAGGAAAAGGTTCGGCTTTGGACCACTTTCATTTCTCTCTGACGTAAAAATAGCTTTTTCTGCGTTGGTCGAGCAATTCTGCCCGTTGGTCGACTGTCTAAGAAATAGACGAACGTTTTTTCTTTTCTTTACCTTACTAACCTGTGTCAAAACTTGATTGTTAAAAAAGTTCCATTCAAGTCGTTTGACCTTTCAAACTAACTCAACGCTTTTTCATGAGCATTTTATCAATTAAGAATCTAAGTAAAACTTATCAAAGCGGAAGTCGAAAGCTGACCGTTTTGGACGAAGTGAATTTTGACATTCAAGCAGGGGAGACCCTCGCTATCGTAGGCCCTTCAGGAAGCGGAAAAACCACACTTCTCGGACTTTGCGCAGGATTGGATTCTGGATCTACCGGGAGTGTTGTCCTCAATGGCCAAGCCTTAGAAAACATGAATGAAGATCAGCGTGCATCTGTCAGAAATAAAGATGTGGGGTTCATTTTCCAAAACTTCCAATTGCTTCCGACTTTGACAGCTTTGGAAAATGTGATGGTTCCTCTTGAGTTAAAAAAGCGAAAGGATGCCCGTCAAAAAGCACAGGAACTGCTCAATAAAGTAGGTTTGGGAGATCGTGCGACACACTATCCAACTCAGCTTTCCGGTGGAGAGCAGCAGAGAGTTTCCATCGCTCGAGCTTTTGCCAATGAGCCAAAAATACTATTCGCAGATGAGCCGACTGGTAATCTAGACACAGAGACAGGAGAAATGATTGAAAAACTCATTTTTGATCTGAATAAAGAACAGGGAACCACGCTGGTACTCGTCACACACGATTTGGAATTAGCTGCCAAAACTCAGCGCATCATTCATATCAAGGGCGGTAAAATACAGGAGGACGTTCATGCCTGATTTTAGATGGATTTTAATAATGGCGCTCCGGGATTTCCGGAAGAACCTTTCTCGCCTACTGCTATTTGTTTCCTCCATTGTAGTTGGAATCGCTGCTTTGGTGGCGATCAGCAGCTTTGGTGAAAATCTCACCAAAGACATCGATAATCAGGCTCAGGAGCTTCTGGGTGCTGATTTGGTTTTGAAAAATAACCAGTCAATCGGTGACCAAAAGATAGATTCTCTTGCCATCGAAATGGCCTCCGAGATCAATTTTGCCTCGATGGTTGCTTTTCCGAGTTCGGGAGACAGCCGATTGACTCAGGTCAGAGCCTTGGAAGGTAATTTTCCTTTCTATGGAAAGTTGGAAACGATTCCAGTGGACGGGGAGTCCGAATTTAGAAGTGGGGGTAAAAAAGCCTTGGTTGAAAAGACGCTGATGGCGCAGTTTAATGCTGAAGTGGGAGATTCAATCAAAGTTGGAGCGGTTACTTTTTTAATTGTCGGTGAACTTCAAAAAGTCCCAGGTCAAACGGGAATCACAGCTACTGTTGCGCCTGCGGTGTACATTCCAATGGCATTTTTGGAAGAGACTGGCTTAGTGCAATACGGAAGCCGAGTTGAGTACAACAGCTACCTGCAATTTGCAGCAGGCACAGATGTAGAAGAACTCATCAAGCCTTATAAAGATCAGTGGGAACTTGATCGCGTGGATGCGGATACTGTGGAGGACCGTAAGCGATCTACGGGGCGATCTTTCGCTAATCTTTCCAACTTTCTAAGTCTAGTTGCATTTATCGCCTTGCTATTGGGTTGCGTTGGTGTCGCCTCTGCAGTCAATGTTTTTGTCAAGGAAAAATTAGCATCAGTTGCAGTATTGAGATGTCTTGGGGTTTCCTCCCGTGATGTTTTGCTGATTTATTTGGTTGAAATCGTATTCATGGGCCTCGTCGGGGCGGTGATTGGATCGGCATTAGGGACATTACTCCAATTTGTATTGCCTGCGGTATTCTCCGACTTTTTACCTGTTGAAGTCAATGTAGGAATTTCCTGGATTTCGGTAGGTTTTGGAATTGTCACCGGCCTATTTGTTTCTATCCTTTTTGCGCTTCTGCCTTTATTGAAAGTGAGAAATGTGTCGCCTATGGCTACGCTAAGACCTGAAACTGCAGATTCAACTTTAATGAAAGATCCGCTGCGTTGGCTGGTGATTTTAGGAATTTTGTTGTTTATCTGGGGTTTTAGCTTTTTCCTATTGAAGGATTGGAAACTTGCTTTTGGATTTACTGGATTCGTGTTGGTATCATTTGGTGCACTATGGGGTGTAGGTCAATTTATCATGTGGGCGGTGCGAAAGTTCTTACCGATTTCGCTTGAATACACGCTTCGACAATCCTTGGCAAACCTTTATCGACCAAATAATCAGACGATTTCTCTGATTGCTACAATTGGTTTGGGTACAGCAATGATTGCCACACTCTTTTTTCTTCAAAATCAACTACTGAAAGAGGCCAAATTTGCAGATAAAGAGGATCAGCCGAATATGCTGATGTTTGATATTCAGACGGCTCAACTTGAGGATGTCAGAAGCAAAGTAACAGGAAGAAATCTCCCCATTATGCAGGAGGTTGCGATTGTGACGATGCAACTCAACACGATTAATGGAATAGATAAAAAGGCGAATGAAGAGCTGGAGGATGAAAAGAGGTACTCGAGGTGGTTATATAATAGAGAGTTTCGAGTTACTTATCGAGATACCTTGATAGCTTCAGAGACTGTCAAAGCAGGGGAATTAATTCCCTTGGGAGCTAGAGGAGACAGTATTTTTGTTTCCATGGAAAAAGGATTTGGAGAAGGCAATGGCTTTAAAATTGGTGATCAAGTCGAGTTTAATGTTCAAGGAAGACCAATTAAAACTTACATCGGAAGTTTCCGGGAAGTAAAGTTCAATCAGGTTTCGACCAATTTTCTGGTCTTGTTTCCAAATGGAGTTCTCGAGCAAGCTCCAAAATTCCACGTGTTGATTACCAAAACCAAAAACGACCGGGAAGCAGCTGATGTGCAGTCAGAGATCGTAAGGGCTTTCCCGAATATTTCTATTATCAATCTCGGGACGATCGTCGAAACCTTGGAGGAGATTCTGGGTAAAATCAGTTTTGTAATCCAGTTTATGGCCTTTTTCTCCATAGCAACTGGGATTTTGGTGCTGATCAGTTCGCTGATTATCAGTAAATATCAGCGAATGCGGGAGAGTATTTTGCTTCGAACCTTGGGGGCGAGTTCTGCCATTGTAACCAAAATCAATACGCTGGAATACTTCTTCCTTGGGAGTTTAGCTTCGCTTTCAGGAATCTTACTCTCATTTATGGCGACATTCTTATTGGGTAAGTTTGTCTTTCAAATGAACTTCAGTGTCGCTTGGAAAGAAGGCTTGGTTTTGTATCTGGCGATCACTGGACTGACGATTGTTTTGGGATGGCTGAATGGCAGAAAAATCATCAATCAACCACCGATGGAGATCCTCAGGGGAACTTGAGAAGTCTGAAATCTTAAGTATGAAATCTAAAATGGGCTCTTGAGGGAGTCCATTTTTTTGACTTAAAAAAGGCTGGCTTTAAACATTAAGGAATTAAGAAAATTAAGTTTTGGGACAAATCCATCTTTAAATACTAAAACCTTATGTTACAAATAGAAACTATCAGCACAGGACTTGATTTTCTAAATGCTCTCAATTTCCTTGATGGTTAAAGATGGGATTTCATTTCCCATTGTACAATATTTTGTACGTTTTTGTTCCAAGAGTTTTAATTCGCAGCTAATCAGGAGATGAAGTTTTAGATTTTGTCTCTATATTTCATTTTTAAATTGTAATCCTATGAAAATCAAGCTCTCCGCCTCTGAAATAGCTCCACTTCAATCCATCGAAGATTGGGAGGATGATCTCCTGACTAGATATCCCGAACCTAAGGACAAGCAAGCCAAAGCGAAAGATGATTATCGAAATTACCACGATTCGGAGCGGGTGGATACGGTCCGAGAATTTTACAGGCTCAATCATACCTATCAGACTTATGATTTTGTGGTCGAAAAGGAAAGGGAATTTTTGAAGTTTGAGAAAAAGGAAATGCCCTTTTGGGATGCGGTGGACTACTTAAATACGCTCATCGATGATTCTGATCCTGATACTAATTTGGATCAGTTACAGCATTTACTTCAGACTTCCGAAGCCATCCGGGCTGATGGTCATCCGGATTGGTTTGTGTTGACAGGGTTTATTCATGATTTGGGCAAGGTACTTTGTTTGTTTGGCGAACCTCAATGGGCTGTGGTGGGCGATACATTTCCGGTAGGTTGTCAGCATTCAGACAGGATCGTTTATCCGGAGTATTTTGATCGAAATCCAGATTCAAAAGACGACCGATTCAATTCAAAATATGGAGTCTATTCCCAACACTGCGGTTTGAATCAGGTGAAAATGTCTTGGGGACATGATGAATATCTGTATCAGATGGTCAAGGATTACATGCCCGAACCCGCACTCTACATGATTCGATACCATTCATTTTATGCACAGCATCGGGAAAATGCCTACAATCATTTGCTCAATGATCACGATCGGGAGATGTTCAAATGGGTGGATAAATTCAATCCTTATGATCTATATTCTAAAGTGCCGGTGCCACCTGATTCTAAAGCTTTGAGACCTTATTATGAGGACTTGGTGGCAAAATATCTTCCAACCACGCTAAAATTTTAAATATCAAAATGGTTGAGAGGGGATGTATCAGTCCCCTTCTTTTTTGTTCAATCACCCAAAATAACCTTCATGCTGACTGTCATTTCCTTTGTAGGATTCACGCTGTTTGTTGCTTTTTTTTCTTGGTACAAATTGAGAAAAGAGAATCTCCGCTCGAAGGATGGATACTTTTTGGGAGGCAGAAGTCTTACAGGTGGAGTGATCGCAGGGTCGATGATTTTGACAAACATTTCCACAGAGCATCTCATAGGAATGAATGGATCTGCGTACAAAAACGGCATGATCATCATTGCTTGGGAAGTGACTTCAGCTATCGCTTTGGTGATCGCTGCCTTGTACTTTTTGCCGATTTATCTCAGAATGGGTTTGGCGACTATTCCTCAATATCTGGCCGTCCGCTACGATGATACAACCAAAACCGTTGTTTCATTGCTTTTGATGCTATCCTTTGTATTTACCCTTTTGCCAATCGTGCTTTATACTGGTGCGATAAATCTGGAAAGCATTTTCAACGTCTCTGAAGTATTGCAAATTAGCAAGTCCGAAGGAATCTGGATCTCAGTAGTCACGATTGGAGTGATCGGCTCAATTTATGCGATTTTGGGAGGACTGAAAGCAGTTGCTTATTCAGACTCGATCAATGCAGTCGGATTGGTAATAGGCGGTTTAATGGTTCCGGTTTTTGCACTTTGGGATATTGGCGGAGGGAATGTTGTGGCGGGAATGGCCAAAGTTTATGAAGCAGTCCCAGAAAAATTTAATGTGATCGGTTCATCCGATTCTGTTTTGCCATTCAGCACACTTTTCACCGGTTTGATGATCAATCAGCTGTACTTCTGGGGGATGAATCAGACGATCATTCAGCGGGCTTTGGGAGCTAAAAATATGGCTGAAGCACAGAAAGGATTGCTTTTCACGGGAATTTTCAAGATTCTGATTCCACTGATTATTGTGCTACCAGGAGTTATCGCTTTTTATTATTATGGGGAGCAATACTTTGGAGATCAAGATGTGATTTATCCAGTTTTGGTCAAAAAAGTACTTCCATTAAGTTTAATTGGATTTTTTGCGGCTGTGGTTTTAGGCGCAGTATTGAGCACTTTCAATTCAGTCTTGAATTCAGCTGCGACGATTTTTAGTTTGGATATCTTTAAAAAAATCATTCAGCCGAGTGCTTCAGATTCCAAACTGGTCAAAGTCGGTAAGCTCACTTCTTTGATCCTTGCAATTGTTTCGATTCTGATTGCACCCATGGTGGCCAATGCCCCTGATGGACTCTATCAACTGATGCAGCAACTGAATGGGATATTTTTCATACCGATAGCCTCAGTTCTGATTGCAGGGTTTTTTATACCAAAAATCTCTGCGGCGGGAGCAAAAGCAGGCTTGGCAGTAGGCTTTTCATTTTATATTCTGACGACATTTTTGCTGGAAGTGGATATCCATTTCATTCACATTTGGGGAATAGAGTTTTTGCTCAATCTTGGTGTGATGTATCTGGTCAGTCTAAAATTCCCTCCTAAAACGGTGGCTGCTATTCCCCAAGGCCCGCTCAATCTTCAGGAATGGATATATGCAAAGCCGCTTTCGATTGTGCTCTGTGTGGTGACGGTGATGATTTATTATTTTTTAAATTGATCTTTTCACCAAAACTTCAAAACGATGCATCCCTACACCAAGCATCTTTTAGATGATATTCAAAAGGCCTTTAGGCCAAAGGATTTTTTCAAAGGCAAAAAGAAGGAATTCTCAGGTGATGAATTGGAGGATCATTTCGCCGATATCGAAAGATGGCTAAATCAGGATAAAGAGCCCACTTTTGGAAACTATTGTGGCCTAAAATCCGAAAATTTCCCTCCGGTTGATTTCTATTCTTTGAAAGAGCTGAAAGCATTGGTTAAACTTTTCGAACAAATGATGTTTTCATGGAATCTCAGTATGGATGTCCCGAAAAATTTACCTCTGGACAGAAAATATAAACTTATGATTGCTACCCTAGACGAACCTACTTTAATTGTAGAGGATGGTTTTGTCGGTTTTGACTATTGTACAGGTAATCCAGAAGGTTGTGAACTTGAGGAATATTGTCCCTGCCTGAAATACTGGGAAGAAAAGTAAGACTCATTAATTAAGCATCTTTTGACAGCTATTCTGTACTTGCTACCATCTTCAGAAATTCCGCCAATCCTATCACCTCAACTTCCCCTTTCATCGGAAAACGATCCTTTCCTGAGTAAACCACAATTTTTTTCGTTGCTCCAATATCCTCACAGGCACTGTGAAATCCGGCAGAGAGCGAAGGAGCGATTGATCTTTTCACCTCAATTGCCCAAACTTCCTGATTGTTCTTTTCTAATACCAAATCAATTTCTGCCTGATTGCTGGATCTATAATAGCTTGCCGTCCATGAAGAAGAAAGACTGTTTAAGATATTTTCAACTACAAAACCTTCCCAACTCGCTCCCACCACCGGGTGTCCTAGCAAATGATCAAATGTGTGGATATTCATCAAATTGTGAAGCAATCCAGAATCTCTCAAGTAGATTTTCGGAGTTTTAACCAGCCGTTTTTTCGTGTTTCCCGACCAAGGCTGGACTTGCCTCACCATAAAGAAATCCTGAAGAAGTAGGCTGTGATTCAGAGGGAATCCTTTTTTTAAATTCATTAGAAGTAAACCTGTAGGTTGATAAAATGAAAGTTGTCTGTATCTTTTTAAGACTCTATGCGGTTCGATTTAGAGATGAATTTGTGATTACAGGTGGGGCTATTAAGCTCACTCGATTTATGAAGGATCGGCTGCATACTAAGCTCGAAATTATTCGTTTGGAGGCGGCTGTTGAGTTTTTGAGGCAAAAAGATATTGAAGGAAAGATAGTTTATTTAGAAAGATAGAGCCATGACTGACACGGAAAAATCAATCAAAGACATCAGTGTTCAATCCACTGAAAACTGGATGGAGGAGGTGGCTTGGAGGAAAGCCAATAAATTTTGGATTAGAAAATCTTCTGACATTGCATTTCGAATTTTGGATGCCTTAGATGAATTAGGTTGGAATAAAGCAAGGCTGGCTAAGGAAATGGGAGTTTCACCTCAGCAGGTGAGCAAGTATGTCAAGGGGGAGGAGAACTTCAAGTTGGAAACGCTTTGCAAACTTGAAAAAGTGCTTGGGATCGAGTTAATCCGGGTGATGCAGGCTGATGAAGAGGTGATTTTGAAAAGTGAAGTATCAATGGTTCACGAGCCGTCAAAACCAAACTATAAAAAAGGGAAAGATCAAGTCTGAATATTTCCAAAGTTTTAAAATTTGGAAAAGTTAGAAATCAGGACTCATATCATAAAAAAGCCCCTTCTTTTTGAGAAGGAGCTTCAAAGTACCCAGAGCCGGAGTCGAACCGGCACGAGTGTAACCTCATTGGTGTTTGAGACCAACGCGCCTGCCTGCCGGCAAAGGCAGGTCTACCAATTCCGCCATCTGGGCATTTCAATATTTCAATCGGAGGTTTTAATAAACATAGCATTTGCTTGCAGTCAGATGAAACGGATTCCAAATTCTTATTGAAACGCAATTAACTGGCCACCTAGATTATTTGATTTTCTTCAAGAACTCCTTTCCTGACCCACTTTTTAGATATTTTTCTCTTGTCCTGGCATCTTCTCGACTTCCAACTTTTTCAAAATAAATTAATTGAAATGGAGCATAGGGTTTTGTAGATCTGCCTTTTCCATGATTATGTTCTTGAATTCGCCTTTCAAGATTGTCGGTTAGACCTACATAAATGTAATTTCTATGAAGACTTTTTATGGCGTAAACGAAAAATTCTTTCATGATTAAAACTATAAAAAAAAGGCCCACATTTCTGTGAGCCTTTGTACCCAGAGCCGGAGTTCCCGATATCCGCTACGCTTCATCGGGATAAACTTCTCCTCCGGCACAAAATGGAATAAAAAAAGCCCCTTCTTTTTGAGAAGGAGCTTCAAAGTACCCAGAGCCGGAGTCGAACCGGCACGAGTGTAACCTCATTGGTGTTTGAGACCAACGCGCCTGCCTGCCGGCAAAGGCAGGTCTACCAATTCCGCCATCTGGGCATTTCAATATTTCAATCGGAGGTTTTAATAAACATAGCATTTGCTTGCAGTCAGATGAAACGGATTCCAAATTCTTATTGAAACGCAATTAACTGGCCACCTAGATTATTTGATTTTCTTCAAGAACTCCTTTCCTGACCCACTTTTTAGATATTTTTCTCTTGTCCTGGCATCTTCTCGACTTCCAACTTTTTCAAAATAAATTAATTGAAATGGAGCATAGGGTTTTGTAGATCTGCCTTTTCCATGATTATGTTCTTGAATTCGCCTTTCAAGATTGTCGGTTAGACCTACATAAATGTAATTTCTATGAAGACTTTTTATGGCGTAAACGAAAAATTCTTTCATGATTAAAACTATAAAAAAAAGGCCCACATTTCTGTGAGCCTTTGTACCCAGAGCCGGAGTCGAACCGGCACGAGTGTAACCTCATTGGTGTTTGAGACCAACGCGTCTACCAATTCCGCCATCTGGGCATTACAATATTTCAAAATCCAAGTCATTAGTGTTTGAGACCAACGCGCCTGCCTGCCGGCAAAGGCAGGTCTACCATCCCGATAGCAATCGGGACGCCATCTGGGCATTACATTACTCCCGATCCTTGCTGAACGGGCTGCAAATATGAAAACAAAAATGATTTCCTACAAACTCATTTCCCGACTTCCTGTAATTTTTTTGAACTGAATGCCTGTGGTTTTTCGGAGAAAAGCGCCTTGGTAAAGCTCCAGACTGATTTAAACAGCTCAGAATCACGGTACTGATTTAGCGCTTCTTCGCTTTCCCAATGGCTATGTGTCAGGAAAATATTTTCAGAATTATGATCCTGCCATAATTCCAGATGCTGGCAACCCGGAAAATTTCGAATGGAATGCTTATTGGCTTCAAAGTTTTCCAGAAAAGCAGGAACCGCTTCCGGTCTAAATGTCATCCGTACAATTCGTATCAGCATCAGGATCCAAAGTGAATGTACACCACACTGTCTTGCTTTAAGCCAAGCAAATTTCCTCCATGTCCGTGATTGATCCCGATTTCCAAATAGTCCAAGCTATTGAAAAAAGCATAAGGATCTCCAGCTTCCACCTGATCGTATCCACTTTGCAAGCGATCAACTGATTCACGGCCAAATTGTATCGTGAATTTCCCCGGATTCAGCTTTTCAAAAACATCTCTGCGGATATTGGTCAGCAGATTCCCGTAGCAATCAATTCGAATCACATGTCCAAGGATATGTTCTCGGGTCGCTTTTGCCTGTCGGGACATCAGCTTTCGAAAATTAGTTAAGGGTCCACCGAAATCATGGATTGCTGCACCGCTTGCCACTTTCGCAGCAATAGGAGCTAAAATATCTCTTGTGGGGAAAGTCGAATCCTTCAGATGTATATCAGCAAACTGAACCAAAATCCCCGGATCTTGATCGGCCAAAAGGCTAAGAATTCCATTATTTGGCCCTATGAAAATATGCTCCTCCAGTTTGACTCCGATAAATCCATGAGTCATAGCCCCCGTTGTATTGATGCCTACCAAATGGACGGTTCCTTTAGGGAATTCCCGAAAAGTGGAGCGTAGCACAAAGGCGGCATGTTCAATGTCGTAAGGGGCTATACTATGGGAAATATCAATGATATTCAACTGTGGGTTTATTGAAAGCATTTTGGCCTTCACGGCCGGAACGTAGTAGTCTTTATCCCCAAAGTCAGAGAGGAATGTCACCAAAGCCATACAAGCAAGTCTATTAAAATTGTGTAATTTTGTTTGAGAGGGAGCGAACAAAAATAGAAATTTTATTCTTTAGCCTTCAAGGTAAACCTAAATCAGTAAACAAGATTGGTAGAAAAAGTCATCACTTTAGAAAATGTCCCATTAGCTGAATTTTTGGGCACAGGGAACGAAAATATCCGACAGATTGCTCAGGCTTTCCCTCAAAGCAAAATTGTGTCCCGAGGCAATGAAATCCGGATTCAAGGTGGCGCACCGGAGATATTGCGAATCAATGATCTGATCAACCTCCTTTTAGAGCACTTTGATCGATTTGGTCATCTTTCTCCTGAAAATGTCAAAGATTACCTCGATATCGAAGGGGTTCCTTTTGCGGAAGCCAATCGGGATCAGGTAATTGTTTTTGGAAATAAAGGACTGGTGATCAAACCCAAATCTCCAAACCAGCGAAAACTGGTCGATGCGGCGATGACCAATGACTTGGTTTTTGCACTTGGTCCAGCAGGCACGGGCAAAACCTACATAGCCGTGGCTTTGGCCGTGCGCGCACTGAAAAATCGTGAAGTAAAGCGAATCATCATTACTCGTCCTGCTGTAGAAGCAGGCGAAAATCTGGGATTTCTTCCCGGCGATCTTCAGGAAAAGCTTGACCCATATTTGAGACCGATCTATGATGCGCTTCAGGATATGGTGCCACCCGAAAAGCTGAAATATTATCAGGAAACACGAGTAATCGAAATAGCCCCTTTGGCCTACATGAGAGGTCGGACATTGCATGATGCTTTCGTGCTTTTGGATGAAGCTCAGAATACCACGAGTGAGCAGATCAAGATGTTTTTGACACGAATGGGGCCTAATTCCAAAGTGATCATCACAGGTGATCAAACGCAAGTTGATTTGCCAGTGAGGCAAAAATCAGGTTTAGCCGAAGCTCTTAGAATTCTGAAAGATGTCAAAGGTATCGGTGTTGTAAGTTTAAGTGGAAAAGATGTAATCCGACATAAACTCGTGAAAGCAATCATTGAAGCCTACGAGGTCAATCAGGAATTGGAAGAACAAAGACGCCATGATGCCAATAGCCGTAAAAATAACGGATGAAAGTTCGCTTCGGCAGGCCTTTCAAATCCGTAGACAAGTTTTTGTTATTGAACAAAAAGTGCCGGCCTCAGAGGAGTACGATGAATTTGAAGAATCGGCTACCCATTTTCTGGCCAAATTAGACGGGATACCTGTCGGAACGGCGAGATGGAGATTTACTAAAAACGGCGTGAAATTGGAGCGTTTTGCCGTTTTGGCAGAAGCTCGTGGAAAAGGAGTCGGACAGGCTTTGGTAGCTGCAGTTTTAGAAGACCTGAATTCTTCTCCGGAAACTAAAGACAAAACCAGGTATCTTCATTCTCAGCTTACTGCAGTACCACTTTATTCAAAATTCGGTTTTGAGAAAGTGGGAGATATGTTCGAAGAATGTAATATCCAGCACTACAAGATGGAATTGGCCTAATCATTGTCTAAATAAATTAAACCAACTTATAAGTTTTATGAAAAAACATATCCTAACACTCTTATTTGTAGGAATTATATCAATTTCCGGATTTTCTCAACAAATAATTTCATCGGCTGGTAATTCCAATCCTTACCTAAGAAATTTTGAAAATGAAGTGAAATTCAATTTTCTAAATCTAATCCTTCTGAGCTCTTTCGAGGTTGGGTATGAGCGTTTTCTTAGCGAGAATCATTCCCTTGATGTTCAACTCCACCTTAATGACAGATTCGGTTATAATTTGGAGACTAACGGAAAAAAATTTAAGACTAACTCGATTCAGGCAGCGATGAATTTCTACTTTGGAAATAATCCCAACGGAAGATTTCATGTTTACCCACTACTGAAATTCAGATTTGGTGATTATGAAGAGCCTATTATGGGAGGGGTTAGTTCTACAGATATGACCGCATTTATTTTAGGCGCTGGTGCTGGCTACAAATGGGAGGTTTCGGAGCATTTCGCTTTTGGCCCTTATGCCAGTGTAGCACGAAATTTTAGTGATCAGGTATCCAGTAAGTTCACTGGCATTGAGCTAAATGCAGGATTCAGTCTTGGTTATCGATTCTAAATAAGCCGGTTAACAAAAAATCAGAGCCTTTCGAGGCTCTTTTTTTTGCTCATTTTTTTTAACTTAAGATTAAATTTTTAAAGACATTAAATGCCCATGATCCCGTATGTACGGGATCACACAGGGGAATGATTATCCGGGGCATTCCATATGGCCGCAGAAAAAAAACTATAAACACATGAAATCGAGCATGACTCTGAGCGACATACAGAGGAATGATTATAATCGATGTGAGATTCCACCTGCCTGCCGGCAGGCAGGTGTGGCCTTTGAAAATCAAATTATAAACACATGAAATTTTCTGACTTTCCATTTTTGAGATATCTGCCATTTTTGATTGGTGGTGTATTGTTTTCCCAGATCGAAATTTCAACCTTGATTTTGGCTTCCACCCTGGGACTATCTTGGATTATTTATTTGGGATTTATAATTCAAAGAGATAGATCAAATCCGATAATTCCAGCATTTCTGGGTTATTTCATGCTTTTCATTCTTGGGTTTTTACTTTCAGAAATTCAGCAAAATAGAAAAGCAGATTTGCTGGATGAAGAGCTCGGAATTTCCCTTTCCTATTTGGCTCGAGTCATCAAGCATGATGTGGAAAAGCCCAATTCTTTCGAAAATCAACTGGAGGTCATCGCTTTTTCGGATAGCCTAGGCTGGAAAGAGTCAAAGGGAAAAGTCCTAATCTATCACAAAAGCAAAAAACCACTTCTTCCCGGGCAAAACATTCTGGTGGAAAAATCACCCGAGAAAATCCCGCCACCAATTTTCCCGAATGAGTTTGATTATAGCAGGTTTTTGGCGAGAAAGGATATCCATTTCCGACAGTTTATTGGAGATAAGTTTACCATTATTGATTCCTCTGAAGTCAATTCTTCCAAGTATGGTCTGGCAAATTTTAGGAAAAAATTGGTAGGAATAATTGAAGACAAAGTTCCCAATCCAGAATCGCGGCAGATTGCTGCTGCTTTGCTTTTGGGGCAAAAGGAAAATCTCGACAAGGAAATCAAAAACGCTTACGCAGAAACCGGGACCATGCATATTTTGGCTGTTTCCGGACTTCATGTCGGGATCATTTATGCGATTTTGCTTTTTCCTCTGAAAGGAATTAAGCTAAAGTCAGGTCAAAAGAGCATTTATTTGTTCGTTGTGATTTTGTTGATTTGGACTTATGCGATTCTGACTGGATTTTCGCCTTCTGTGGTTCGGGCTGCGACTATGTTTTCCCTTTTCACGGCAGGTCAAATGCGAAAGCGGAAACCCTCCTCTTTCAATATTTTGGCATTCTCGGCTATGATTATGATCACAATGGATCCAGGAGTGATTTTCGAAGTTGGATTCCAATTGTCTTATGCTGCCGTTGCGGGAATATTATTGGTTCAGCCGTTAATCGTTCGCTTTTGGCTTCCCCCAAATCGGGTCTTAGAGTATGCTTGGCAACTAACGACTGTGAGTATCGCCGCTCAGTTGGCTACTTTTCCACTTTCGGTTTACTATTTCCATATTTTCCCAACCTATTTTTTAATTGCGAATTTGTTCATCATTCCGCTAGCTTTTTTGGTGATGTCCGTTGGGATTATATTCCTTATTTTCAGTTGGATTCCGATGCTGAGTGATGGATTGGGTGGGATCGTCAGCTGGATGATTTGGCTTCAAAACTGGATAACGCATACCATCCAGCTTTTTCCGGGAGGAAATTTGGAGCGGTTGACGATTACACTTACCGGAATGCTCCTAGTTTGGGTTATTTTGATTTGCTGGGCAAATTGGGAGTTTGGTAATCGGAAAAAGTTGGTGTATTTGATGGCTTGTCTCTTCTTGGTCTGGTCGGGAGATCGCTTTCTCAGAAAATTGAATCTTCCTGAGCAAGAATTGCTGGTCTTTTCTGGTGAAAAAGGATTTTTGCTTGACTTCAAAATTGGAAACAGATTTTATTCCTGGAATGAAGATTTTCCAACGGAGCAAATCAGCTTTTCTGTCGATCCAAATCGTATTGCAGTACACCGTCCTCACATCATTGAGACGATCTTCGCTACTAAAAACGATTCACTTCAATTTTTTCCAATTTGGAATTTTTCATTGAATCCTAAATCAAGAACCTTTTTTTGGAGTGATCAAAAGCCAAAACGAATAGAGAAAATTTCCTCTTCTCAGCCAAACGAACTGATTTCTACAGATTCACTTAATACAACAATCGGCGCTTTTCGGGTAGTTTTCTGAATGGCAATTTGGTCGGGGCGTTTTATGCCTGTAATTTATCCTTTCAAAGCCCAAATCAAACATGCAGAAACCCATTCAAACAAAAATTGAAAACCGAATTGGATTTATTACACTCAATCGACCCGAAAAGCGCAATGCTTTAAGTCCTGAATTGATCGAGGAATTAGTAAATGCATTTACTGCTTTTGAACACGACCCTGCCGTGAAAGTGGTGGTGTTGAAAGCGGAAGGGAAAGCCTTTTGCGCAGGTGCAGACTTGGATTACATTCAGCAGATGCAGCACTTTTCCTATGAAGAAAATCTCGAGGACAGCAATCGGTTGAAAACCCTTTTTACTCAAATTTATGAATTTCCAAAAGTGGTGATTGCCCAAGTTCAGGGACATGCCTTGGCCGGAGGATGTGGTTTGGTGACGGTTTGTGACTTTGCTTTTGCCGCGTTTGAGGTACTTTTTGGATATACTGAAGTGAAAATCGGATTCATACCGGCCTTGGTTTCTGTCTTTCTTACAGAGCAGATCGGTCAAGCGAAAACTTCGGTTTTATTGCTTTCAGGGGAATTGATTTCTTCCTCGAAATCATCGGAATTGGGTTTAATCACTGAAGTAGTAGAACTGGAATTTTTGGAAAAGCGAACGCTTGAATTTGCTGAAAAGCTGGTTTCTGATAATTCGACTTTTTCCATGCAGGAAACCAAGCGACTCCTTCGTAGTTTGGGGAAAGCAGAGCGACATCAAGCGTTGGATTTAGCAGCTGAAGCTAATGCAAAAGCCCGTGGACATGGAGATTGTGTGAAAGGAATCTCTGCTTTTTTGGCTAAAACCAAACCCAGCTGGTAAGTGGCACCCAACCTCCATCTCATTTTAAGAAATGTTTTTGGGCTGGAAGATTTTCGTCCAGTGCAAAAGCAAGTCATCGATTCGGTGATGGAGGGAAAGGACACGCTTGCACTTTTGCCGACAGGCGGTGGAAAAAGTCTTTGTTATCAGATTCCCGGATTGGCCAAAGAGGGGATTTGTCTGGTCGTTTCTCCACTGATTGCCTTGATGAAAGATCAGGTGGATAACTTGAAAGCAAAAGGAATTAAGGCTTCAGCGATCTATTCCGGTATGAGTTATCGGGAAATAGACACCACTCTGGATAACTGCATCTATGGAGATTTCAAGTTTCTCTATGTATCACCCG
Organism: Algoriphagus sp.; assembly: GCF_046296635.1. Lineage (GTDB taxonomy): Bacteria > Bacteroidota > Bacteroidia > Cytophagales > Cyclobacteriaceae > Algoriphagus. The sequence goes on from NZ_JBKBKZ010000003.1 coordinate 77,652, forward strand.
AGCGATTGAAGCAAGAACTGTTTATCGAGCGATTTAGGCAGATGAATATCAATCTGATCGCTGTAGATGAAGCGCATTGTATTTCGCAATGGGGATATGATTTCCGACCTCCATACCTTGAAATCGCGGCTATCCGAGTTTTTCACCCGAAAGTCAACGTCCTTGCTTTGACGGCTTCGGCCACGCCTCAAGTTTGTACTGATATTATAGAAAAGCTCGAAATGAAATCTCATCGGGAGTTTCATCAAAGTTTTTCCCGGAAAAATCTCAGCTATAGTGTGAGGACGGTGGAAAATAAGCTGGAAAAAGGAATTGAAATTCTAAAACGAATTCCCGGAACTGCAATTTGGTACGTGAGAAATCGGCAAGGCACCCATCAAATTGCAAAGGCGCTGACACAATTAGGAATCTCGGCCGGAGCCTATCATGCAGGAATGTCCAACACGGATCGTGCAGACCGTCAAGAAGCCTGGAAATCAAATAAGATTCGCGTGATGGTCAGTACCAATGCCTTTGGGATGGGCATAGACAAGCCGGATGTAAGAGTCGTAATTCACAGCGACTTGCCTGAGAATCTGGAAAACTACTATCAGGAAGCTGGGCGAGCAGGTCGGGACGGAAAGAAAGCTTTTGCTGTCCTATTGGCAAATGAACAGGATTTCGAACAAATAATAAACAGATCGGTATTGGTTTATCCGCCGATAGAATTTTTAAAACGGGTATATCAGTGTTTGGCCAATTACTTTCAGTTGGCGGTCGGAAGTAACATGCTTAGCAGCTTTGATTTTGACCTCTCTGATTTTTGTCAGACGTATGAATTGGCCGTTTTGGACACTTTTTATGCAATCAAAGTATTGACGGAGGAAGGCTTTGTAGAGGTCAATGAAAGTTTTTATGTGCCTTCGAGAGTTCATTTTCGAGTAGATCCCAAGCGATTGTATGAAATCCAAATCGCTTACGCCAAGCTCGATCCGGTCATTAAGATGCTTCTCAGAACTTATGGAGGAAATCTTTTCTCCGAATACATAAAAATCCAAGAAAGTAAGCTTGCCAAATCCTTGGAAATGCGGGAGTATGATGTGATCAGGTTGCTTCAAGAAATTCAGAAGCTGGAGGTGATGGACTACGATCAGCGAAAGGATAAGCCGCAACTTACTTTTCTCACTCCAAGATATGATGCAGGAAAGCTTCCCTTCAATCACCAACGGATTAAGGCTAGGAAAGAATTGACTTTGGAAAAGGCCAAGAGTATGGTCGGATACGCCCAACAGGTACGTATATGTCGTACGCAGTTTATTCAGGAATACTTTGGAGAAAAAACAGATTCTGTGTGTGGAATCTGTGATACATGCATTGAAATGAAGAAAAGTAAAGCTCCGGAGACTCAAGAAGACCGGATGAAGCTTAAAATTCTTGAAACTTTAGCGGAATTTGGTGAGTTATCCGAACAGGCTTTGCTTGAGAAAATTCAAAAGCCTGCATCAGAGCCTAATCTCAAACTGATTCGTCAATTGGTCGATCAAAGTCATATTCAACGATCTTCCGATGATATCCTTTCTTTAAAACCCTATGAGTAATTTCCTAGATGACCTTTTCAAAAAAGTATTTAAGCCTTCAGAGAAGACTCCGATGAAGGTGAAGGAAAATTTCTCAATCAAAGAAATAGATCAATCCGACCTGGATTCCTGGATCGAATCTGAGGAATCGAAGAATTTATTCGCATTGGTTTACAAAAATTATCACTTCAAGCGGACAGGTATCAATGATCGGCCGGAAGTTCATATTTTCGATTCACCCTATGCAAATGGCTTTGCAGTGAGTTATGGAAAACCTCTGGACTCAAAATCATTTTCCAGACTTTTCTTGGCTTTTAGCCAAAGGCTTCTAGCTTTGGGTTATGAGCAAGTTTCACTTGATCGAAAATTTGAAGAAATCAACGATCAAGTAAAGGTGACTGAGAAGTTTTATTTCAAACCCCCACTTCAGCTACCGACCGAAGGAGAGTTGATTTCTCAGCTTTATGGAAACGTTGCTTTGGAAAAAGTAAATGTTGACAATGAACCCAGCTATATCAAATTACTGGCGACGGTATATTCCGATCGTCTTTACCAAGACGCAAAACCATTCGACCAATTGATGGATGGGCTATTTGAAAAACATTAACATGGACAGAATCACCCTAAGAAATCAACTAGAGATTTATCGCACACCGTATGAAGAAGAATCTGAATTTATCGCGGATTTTTCTGAGTTAACTCAAGATGAAGATGCCTATACAAGAGAACGCTTGGAAGGTCATTTTACAGCTTCTGCCTGGATAGTAAACAAAAGGCGAACGCATACGCTTCTGACTCTACATCGCAAACTTGGTCGATGGCTGCAACTTGGAGGGCATGCAGATGGTAATGAAAATCTCATCGAAGTAGCACTCAAAGAAGCTCAAGAAGAAAGCGGACTGAATTCATTACATTTGGTTGATTCAACCATTTTTGACTTGGATAAGCATATCATTCCGGAGAGGCCTCACGTTCAGGAGCACTTTCATTATGATGTTCGCTATCTTTTCGAAGCCGATATTAATGAAAAACTAATCATTAGTAAAGAAAGCATTTCGCTAGCCTGGATCACATTTGACTCGGTGGTAGATATGATTGGCTACAATCCCTCCATCCTTCGAATGCTTGAAAAAACCAGTAAATCAGAAATTCTTCTTTAATGGAATCATTAGACCCGGAAAAACTCAGGTCCCAATTTACTTTTTCTACCCCGATTCAAATCCGATTTTCGGATATTGACGGATACATGCATGTGAATAATGGCATTTATTTCAGCTATTTTGAGCATGCAAGGGCAGTTTTTCTTCATCAGGTTTGCGATTGGAATGTGATGGAAATCGGTACTGTGGTGGGCAGAATTGAGATTGATTATATTAGACCCATACACTTAGAAGATACCGTGGAGGCTTTGGTCAAATGCTCCAGAATAGGCAATTCATCCTTTGATCTTGAGCAATATCTCATCGGAACTGACAGCAAAGGGGAGTCCCGAGTATTTGCAAAATGCAAATGCATCATGGTCTCGGTGGACATGAAGACCATGCGTCCTGTCCCAGTTCCGGAGGAATACCGTGGGAAGTTATCGGTCTCCTGAACCCAATTTCCCTATCTTTGCCGAAAATTTAAGCTGTGATGAGACTTTGGATTATGGGTTTGCTTTGTGCGAACCTTCTTGCTTGTAGCCCAAGTGAGGAAGAATTGCTAAAATCGGGAATAGAGAAAATGGACGCTCAGGATTGGTCTGAAGCAATTAATAATTTTGATAAGGTTTTGGAAAAAAATCCAACGAATGCCCAAGCACTGAACGCAAAAGGCGTCGCACTTTTTCAGCAAGGGAAAATCAAAGAAGCCATTCCTATTTTCGATTTGGCGATTCAGGCGGATTCAACTAGTTACAAGGCTTGGTTTAACCGTGGAAATGCCAAAATGGAGCAGGAAAATTACAAAGCCGCTCTTGCCGACTTTAATATTGCAAGTGCCCTAGATCCAACGCAAACCGATATATTTTTCAATCGGGGAACAGCACTCTTGAACATGGAGGAATATGAAGATGCGCTCATTGACTTTCAATCTGTGCTTCAAGTCAATCCAAATCAAGCGGAAGCGCAATTCCGAAAAGCAAAGGCTGAATTGGGAATGAATGATCCGATCCATGGTTTAGAATCTCTTACTAATACTGTCAATCTCGATCCGAAAAATGGCGAAGCGTACTATCTGCTTGGCGTCACACGCATGAGTGCTTTGGGTCAGAAAAATGAAGGCTGTGCAGATTTGAAGATGGCGCTTTCCCTTGGATATGCAGAGGCCCAAACTTGGATCACGGATTTTTGTGAATAAATGGCGGAAATCGGAAAAGATATTGAGAAGGCAAAATTCCTTTTGGTAAACGGGGATTTAGTGGCAATTCCCACTGAAACGGTCTATGGTTTAGCTGGCAATGCCCTGAATCCGGAAGCTGTTGCATTGATTTTCGATACGAAAAATCGTCCTGCTTTTGATCCCTTGATTTTGCATACTTCTTCGATTGAGCGAGTGGAGGATTTTGTTTCCTATTTTCCGACAAGGCTCAGAATTCTGGCAGAAAGCTTTTGGCCAGGTCCATTGACTTTGCTTTTGCCGCGAAAACCCATAGTTCCCGATTTGGTGACTTCAGGCTTGGATCGGGTTGCGGTTCGAGTGCCCAATCATCCATTGACTTTGACTTTGCTGGAATCACTTGATTTCCCATTGGCTGCACCAAGTGCAAATCCTTTTGGCTATATCAGCCCGACTAAACCGGAACATGTGGATGCTCAGTTGGGAGGAAAAATTCACTATATCCTTGACGGTGGAGCTTGTGAAGTTGGTTTGGAGAGCACGATCGTAGGTTTGGAGGAAGACGAAATCGTGATTTATCGATTGGGCGGATTGGAGATTGCTGAAATCGAAAAACTTGTCGGTCCTGTCAAAATTAAAGATCACAGCAGTAGCAATCCTCAGGCACCAGGACTTTTGGAAAGTCATTATGCACCGAGGAAGCCATTCATTCTGGGAGATTTAAAATTACTTATTAAAGAGAATCTTGAGAAAAAGACAGACTTTTCAGTACTAAGTTTTTCGGATTTTTTCGCTGGTGTTTCTTTCAACAACCATATTGCGCTTAGCCCGAAGCGAAATCTACACGAAGCTGCAAAGAACCTTTTTTCCGCAATGAGAAAATTAGATGAAGGAAGCGCATCCGTAATTTTGGCGGAATTACTGCCTGAGGAAGGACTTGGAAGAGCGATAAACGATCGATTGAGAAGGGCTGCTGTGAAATAGTTGGCATGGCCATTTTATTTTATTGTATCAAGCAGATCGGCCTTAATTTTAAAATCAGCGCATGAAAACTTACATTATTTGGGATACATATCCTGATGAGAATAATTATTTCAATGTTTTTTTATATTTTGTTTTGACACATGGATTTTTTTTAACTTCATTGTAAGTCTTTGACGGAAAGCAGGTAAGAGCATTCTTCCAGCGGTTTTTAGGAGAAGGATGAAAATTGATTGGTTTTACAGAAATAGGATGTCAAATTATTTAGTTGATCATAAATTTTAGTAGCTAACCGAAAGATATGTCTTCAAACCATTCTATTAAGTTAACCATTTTTACCTTAATAATTTTTCTGTCTTTTATATACAGCTGTAAAGAAACTTCATCAGATAAGCCTAATTACATGGCTTTTGATCACGTAGAATACGTGAATGATTTTCCTGCAACATTTATAATCAAGGACAGGATAATCCCAGATATCAATGTTATCGGGATACGGAATTTTGTAATATATGACAGTCTAATGGTTTTAAGTACCAGCAATCCTGAAGGTATTTGGTCATTCATTTCGCTACCTGATCTAAAATCTCATGGGTCTTTTCTTAAAAGAGGAGAGGGGCCCTTGGAATTTATGCAGGGTCCAAGTGCCGCAGATAAAACCAAGATTGTTAGGGAGAAAGATCAATTTGTGGCCTATATTTATGATTTTCAAAAAGGAAAACTTAAGAAACTAGATATTGGGCAAACTATCGCCACGGGTGAAATGCTCCTTACCTTAATGGAAGTTCCTTTGCCACCTTTTTTATCCAATTTCATTATGGTGGATAGCTGCACGTTTTTTATAAAGGAAATTGAAAATAGGGATAAACAGCAAAATCGGTATTTAATTGTATCGGGTGAAAAAACTGAATTGCCAATTTTGGGGAAACTCAATCAGGCCACACTAAGCGAAGGAGGAGATTTTAATATTTTGGCTACCAATACAAAATATAGCGATGTTAATAAAAGATTTGTGGAGGCGCCAACTGGATTGAATTACATCAACCTCTATTCGCTTGATAGCTCAATAGCTAAAACAATCTGTTTTGGAGATAAATTAACGGACATAGCAGAGGTTGAAAATGAAAGGCCGCAATGGAACCGGAAAATTGTTTTTTTGAACATTAAAGCCTTCGACAGTTTTTTCGCAGTAATACATGTCAATGAAAGCTTCAAGGAATATGAAGTTAAGAGAAAAAGACTTCCATCGATTTTTCTGTTTGATTGGGAGGGAAAGCCTTTGGCGGAACTAAAAATGCATAACCATTTCACTCATTTTGACTTTGACTTTATTAATCAGGAACTCTATACTTTTGATTCTCATTCGGATGAATTTTTCAAGTTTGATGTTCGGGACATGCTAGCCACTTTGAATAGATATAATTGAGCGAATCAAACCAGCAACTTTTGGAAAGTTATCATCTACAAAGAAAGCCATACATCTTGGTTAAATCGAAAGTAATAGTAATTGAAAATTTGGATAAAATTTAAATTTTCCAGGACTTAGTTTTTCCCTGAGATTACTTCTGACAAACAGATTGCCCTAAGTTCAGAGCGAAATCTTCACGAAGCGGCAAAGAATCTTTTTTCCTCCATGCGAATGCTTGATGAAGGAAGTTCAACTTTAATATTGGCGGAGTTACTTCCTGAGGAAGGGCTTGGAAGGGCGATCAATGATCGGCTGAGAAGGGCATCGGCAAAATAGAAGGCAAGGCATCTATTTTTTGAATTCTGAAGTGCGGTATAAATTCTAAAAGCATACCATGAAAAATATTCATTACCTAGAATACTTAATATGATAAAAATAATTAATTCAATTTTTTTTTTGATTTTTTTTTGATGTTTCAGGATAAGTTTTTTACTTCATTGAGTGTTTGATTTAAAGCTTAAAAGACCATTTTTCAAGCGTTTTTAGGGGAAAAAATGGTTAGTTTTTCCGAAACAGAATTACATATTATTTTAGTTAACCATAAATTTCAAAAACCATGTTTAAAAAACTGATGAATGTTCGGATGAGAAGCGGAATCGCTTCTGTTGCAGTATTGGTCTGCCTTGCTTGGGCGGGAATTGATTTTAATGCTTCTGGGGAATCTGAATTTGTAGAAGTAAAAGTAGCTTTGGAAAATGCGATTGCGGGATCTGAAAGTCAAAAATGTTATCAAAGAATGACTAGGTGCAACAATCATCTCACAGTTTATCACTGTGACAAACAGCAAACAGGATATTATTGCTCAACTTATGAGATCGGATGCCTTTTTTGTTAAGAGAAAATAAATGAGCCAAAGGAGAAATCCTTCGGTTCATTTTTTATTATTATATAAATATAGTGGAATTCTACCAGAAACCGATTTTATATTGCAGTGTGCGACTACTAAATGTAAGACAGCTTTAAATGGAGTTATTTGGTCAACACATTGGTTCTGACTATAGATATTCTGACACTATTTTAAGATGAAGGGATCTTATCTACAGTGATGCTATCCATTAGACTGCTGACATTACTATTTATAAAAAGTTTGGAGATTTTGCGAATGTACCTTTTACTGAACTATCAACTAAATAATAAGGTAATTTCATTCTGCTATGAGACCATATCGCTTCTATATCATAGAAAGCACACGAAAGAATGAAATGATACTAAAGAAACTATAGAACTTTAATGATAAGGTTTGCTACAAATTCAGCCGAAAATACTTTAGAAAAAGACTCATTGATTGAATTAAGTTTTCTGCATTTCAACTTTGCAGGAATAGTGGCAAATTGCCGTTTTTTTTTAAAATGTGTATTAATAATAAAGTTTCAATTATGACTATTAGACTTTCAGTTGTATTTATGGGAGTTTCAATACTTATCTTCGGCTGTACAAATCTTACGGAGAAGTCAGATGATAAGTTGCCAGAGATACCTTTGAGTAAACCGCAAGAAATTCAAATGGAAAATTTAATTATTCGAGACTTTATCCCATTAGAAACTACATCATTCAATTTGATGAGTACGGACCTTCGAATAAAATTTGATGATTCTAATTTTTATGTTTTTGATGAATCAGTAAGAGATGCTATAAATAAATTTGGTAGAGATGGTAGTTTTAAAGGATCCTTAGCTACTGTTGGCGAAGGTCCCAATCAAATATTGGCATTAAATGATTTTTATGTAGATTCTAATGGTCATTTGGTGGTATTATCGACAATTGGAGATCAATCTACTCTAATTAAAATAAAAGAAAATGAGCCCGAAGTTTTATTTAATATTAATTATATTGCAAGTTCATTTACAAAATTATCTAGTGGAGATTTTTTGTTATATGGCAGTTACAATTTTCCTTTAACCAAACATAGAATGGTGCATGTGAATAATAATGGAGAGATAGTTAATAGTTTTCTTGAAAATAAATATAAAAACAAAATGCTTCCTATGACAGAGAGGAATTTTTTTGAATCTGGAGACGATCTTTTTATTATCGAAATTTTTAATCACAGAGTTTACAGATATGTTGAGAAACTAGAAGGGTTTATAGATATTAATTTTGAAGAGTTCAGTCTCCCATCTAATTTTTGGGAAAGGGATATTATGGAAAGTTTTCCTGATTTACTCGAAAAAAAGTTTGCCAGCTTGATGGGAGTGTTTAGTGATAAAGGTTTAATGCTAATTAATATTGACATTCAAGGAGAATATGAAAGTATGAGAAAATTGATTTTGATTGATTCCGATAAGAAGAATAATTACATTTTCACATCGGATATTAATATTAATAATTTTTTTCATAATCCAATTGGAGTAGAAAATAAGAAAATATATTTTTACACCTACCAGTCTTCAATTAAATCATTGAATAAAAATTATTTTTCAATCGATTTAGCAAATAAAATTCCAGACAAGGAATTTGATTATCCAGTAATTATTGAAGTTGAATTCTTATGAGAAATTTAGTAGTTTGGTTTTTTATAGGTCCAATCGGATTCGGATTTAGTTCTTGCGAAAAATCTAAGAATGATAGATTTGTTTTTAATCAAACGGAACTAATTAACAAGGCAGATGGAAATATACCTCCTTGCCTTGAATGTTTAAATAAAATCGTGATTTTTCATGATTTTTCAAACTCAGGATTTTTTGCTTTTTCATCTCGATTTATTGATTGGAATTCATTTAAACAAGACTTTCCAAAAGTTGGGGTGATAACCTATTTATCAGGTCAAGATAAAATTGAAGCTATAAATGGTATGAAGGAAGTGAATTTTCCCTATGAAGTTTACTTTGATTCAACTTTTACTTTTTACGAAACTAATATTATATTACAACAATTTCCATTTGAGGGAAAACATCATCAAGTTTATTTTGTTAAAGGCGACCAAATATTGGACTATGGTAATTTCGGAATGGTAGATGTTTTTTTTAAGGATTTGTATAAATTTTTTTACTAATCTTAATTTTTAATTTTTCACTTTATTAATCAATTACATCCATATATTTTATTTAAATAATGAATTTTATTCATTTGTTTATTTAAATATTTTAATTAATGAATAGTTTTTTATTGTAATATCTATAATTATGCTGTCATTACTATTGACAGGTCTTTGAGCGATTTCTAATTTTTTTAGTTGTCTTGGATAAAACAATAAAATTATATAGTCTGCCTCTTCTATTCTATCTACAAATTTAAGTCTCCCTGCTTCTTCCTTTCGAAAGTTCATAATATTTATTTTTCCAATAAAATCCTCACTGTAAATTTTTAATGTATCTTCTTTTTCCTGCTCTAAAAGAAGGGTAAGCGCTTTTTTGTATGACACTCCATAATAGTCTCGTTCGAAATTCTTTTCCACATCTCCAGCCAGTATATTGAAGTAAACACTTTGATGTGGATGATATTTGATTAAAAAAAAACTATTTCAATAGTATTAATTGATATCAAAAGAATAAATAAATATTTCAACGAATTAAACCCAGTTCTACTTAAAAGATAGGCCCACAGTCCTTTTAACCCTATAATGCCTATCCATACCATCGCAGGATAAATAAAGTACAAATGTCGCCAACCGTTGTACAGCACAGAATTAAAGAGTACGACCGATAGTATTGGGGCAAAGAAAAACATAAAGTTTGCCAGATCAGTACGGTTTTCTTGGTTATTAAAAAAAGCGGCCTTTTTTTGTATTAACTCTTTAAGTGTTGAGCTTAAGCCGGCAAGGAAAAAGACGGTTATTGAAATCGGCGTAGAAACTAAAATCCAAATAGGGATATAATGCCAGGGAATTGAAGAAGAATGAATCATTTCTCCCATATACAACATGCTTCCAGACCACCGGAATTTCTTCATGCTTTGGAAGGAGTATAGGAAGCTATCAATAGGATTCTCCCACAAGACAGGCCAAAGGGAAAAAGTAAACATCATAACCAAAATTATGAAGGTTGATATTGTTAGAATGGGCTCTTGCCACTTTCTGTCTTGCCTTTGAAATAGGAATTCCACTAAAATCCAAACTATTGTAACAACAGGAATCAATAAACCCACAATCCTACTTCCGATAGCCAGGGAGGAAATAAGTGCATGGACTATTGTACTTTTGGGATTTCGATTGTTTGCAAATTTTATTGAAGTATAAATGCTGATCATAAACCAGCTTAGTAGAGGAATATCTTTGGGATTGGTAAATGAATCCCCAAATATCCTTGGGCTCAGAATGACCATCAGAATTCCTACAAATGCCAATCCGTCATTCTTAAACCTAATTGAAAGTGCTTTATAAAAATACAATAGACCCAACCAGAATAAGCTAAAGACCATAACGTGCCTTAATCTGAAGACATCTCGGCTGTTATCAATACCTAGAATTTGTTCAAGACTATAGGCCATCAATTGGAAAAACATCCCATAGTCTCGATGGTCATAGGTGCTTAAGTTTTCATTAGTCACCTTTGGTATGGACGGGAATAAGTTTAAGGTCTCATTTACATATTCGAAGGCAACCATGCCGTGTTTCCGCTGAATGGGTTCATCCATCGTAATCCCATAATCAGGTACAATCAAAAGACCTAAGATCAGATAAGCGAAAAAGAAAACCTTAATCCAAGGGTTCATCATTTGGTAGTAGTTCAGGAATAAAAAGATTTTTTTTCTCTTTGTCTGGAAATACGATGAAGATTAAACCCAGAAAGGATGAGCTTGCTAATGTGGAGAAAAAAAGGAGGGTAAATGAGATAGCTTGGCTTTCGTCGATGGCTATATATTGATGAGCATATAAAAATACCAATTCTCTTGCTCCAATTCCGCCGATCGAGAAAGGGAGAACAGCGACAACAGAAGAAACCATGAAAAGCACAAGATAATCCAGATAATGAGATTCAACCCCAATCGCTAGTAAGATAAAGTATGCACATAGTAACTGTCCAAGTTGAACCCAAAAAGAAAGATGGGTTGTACTCCAGAATTTAGAATAAAATGATTTAAATAAAAGTCGGGTAAATAGGTAATAAGAAGGCAATGTTAAAAGTAGTCCAATTATTGCAAAAGGAATAAGATAGTTAAACTGCTGTAGTTCCTGGTTAACTAGGACAAGGAAAAAACTGAGAAATACCAGCAAGGCGAGACCACTGACTCGATCCAAAAGAGTGGCCATAGATAACTTCTTCAGACTTCCTTTCCCCTCTTGTTTTAAAAGGTATACCTTGTAGGCATCACCTCCGATACTTCCTGGGAGGAACAGGTTGTAAAACATACTGAGATAATAAAGTGAGAGATTATATTTCTCTGTTAAATTTACCTCGACGGCTTTGTAAAACTGGTTTAATCGAAAAGCGGAAATGATTTTGGAACTGTTAAATGCGAGTAAAGCCAATGAGAGATAAAATGGATTCGCTGAAAGTGCGATTTCAACAATTTGATTTAGTTCAACTTTTTTGAAAACGAAAAACAATGCAATTGAGGACAGACCAAATTTCAGCAACCATTTGCTTAAGTTCTTAAATTTAATGTTCTTCATAGCTTATGAGGCTTTAAAAAATGTCATTTTTCAAACCGTACTACTATCTGATTTTAATCTTGGTCTTGGGCGCAGGTTGCCGCCAGCAGGAAATTCAATATACTGATTTCTATGGAAATATTCAGGATTTAGAATATGTTGAAAGTAAAAAAATTAGGTTGTTTTATCCAGTTAAAAAATTCAATAGAAGCGAACTGAAAAAGTTGCTACATACTTATGACACCGCATATCTTGTTGCTGCCCGGATAGGTGGTCAACACCCTGGTTTGGATTCTGTTTATGGAGAAAAACTGCCGATAGCTGTAGTTCCCACAACCTGTGGTTCGGGCTGTGGTAAACTTGGAATGAAAGGGATAGAATTTACTGAGGAAAAATTTAAAAATGTTGTTCAATTATTTCTGAATTCCGATAAACATGATCATATATTTTTTTACGAATTGGGCAGAAATTTTTGGTTTTTTGAAAGCTCACTTACATTAAAAGATCATCCCGAAAATACTCACATACGAACTGGGTTTGCAATTTTTCTAAGAAATGTTCTTATCCATGAGTTGAAAATTGAAGTTGGCAACATTAATGGCGTACTCTATTCGCTTTATATGCGGGAAATTTCTGAAGCATGGGAAGAATTCACAAAGAACAATGGACCAAATCCGCTACATGCTCTACTTGTGAATCAAGATACCATGGAAAGACAAAAGCCTATTTTTTGGAGTATGTATTGGTGGAGTCTATATGAATTGGAGGGTTTTTCATCGAAATTTCTCGAAGTCTATTTTCAAGAGGTGAAAAGGCAAATAGCCCCGGATTCCGTTGAGGATCTTATTTTTAATTTTACTGATTCTTATGAAAAAGCAAAAATTAGGTATTGAAAACACTGCTTTTAAAAAAGTGAGGCGAATTCCTCAATTTTTAAATTTTCCAATTTTGCGATTTTTCAATCCCCACAATCGATTACGAAATTTCAAATCAAAGATTTAGCAAATTGATCACAAGGAATGGCCAAGTTTTGCCCGAATTTGCCTTAAATTCAAACTCTTTTTAAGAGTAATCTTTAATAACCCATTAAACTAATTGTATGAGTTCAACTGTAAAAAATGTCGATAGCCTGAGTTTTGCAGGCAAAAAAGCGCTCATCCGAGTGGATTTCAATGTCCCTTTGAATGAGGATTTTTCTGTTTCAGATGATACCAGAATCCAAGCTGCGGTTCCCAGCATCAAGAAAATCCTGAAGGAAGGCGGTTCTGCCATTTTGATGTCTCATTTAGGTCGACCAAAAGGAGGTCCTGAGGAAAAATATTCATTAAAACACATTATCTCGGCTGTTGAAGCAGCTTTAGGTACTAAGGTTCAGTTTGCATCAGATTGCATTGGTGAGGAAGCTGAAAGTAAGGCTGCTGGCCTGAAAGCAGGAGAAGTTCTTTTGCTGGAAAATCTTCGCTTCTACAAAGAAGAAGAGAAAGGTGATATGGATTTTGCAAAGAAATTGGCAAAGCTTGGCGACATCTATGTGAATGATGCTTTTGGTACAGCTCACCGAGCGCATGCTTCCACAGCGGTAATTGCTGAGTTTTTCAAAGATAAAGTAGCTGGATACCTGATGGAATCCGAATTGACCAATGCGGATAAGGTGTTGGGCAATCCAGAACGACCTTATACAGCCATTATGGGTGGAGCCAAAATCGCGGATAAGATTATGATTATTGAGCGACTTTTGGGAAAAGTGGACAATCTCATCATCGGTGGTGGTATGTCTTATACATTCTCCAAAGCCCAAGGAGGATCAATCGGAAACTCTCTTTTGGAAGAAGATAAGATGGATTTTGTACTTGAATTGATGGAAAAGGCGAAGGCGAAAGGAGTGAATCTCGTGCTTCCTGTGGATACAGTTATTGCTGATGATTTCTCCAATACTGCAAAGCAAGGAATGGCTAATAAAGGTGAGATTCCTGATGGTTGGATGGGTTTGGATATCGGGCCAAAAACTCGTGAGCTTTTCGGTAAAGTGATTTTGGAATCCAAAACTATCCTTTGGAATGGTCCAATGGGAGTTTTTGAAATGGAATCCTTTGATAAAGGAACCAAGGCAATCGCTGAGTACGTGGCTGAAGCAACCAGAAATGGGGCTTTCTCTCTGATCGGTGGCGGTGATTCGGCTGCAGCCGTAAACAAATTTGGCTACACGGATCAGGTTTCATACGTTTCTACAGGCGGTGGTGCCTTGCTAGAGCACATGGAAGGCAAAGTACTTCCTGGTGTTGCTGCTTTGGCGGGGTAATTTATTGACTCAGACCTGCCAGGTTTTTGAAACCTGGCAGGTTTAAAAAAATAGGAAAGGCCAGCTTGCGAGCTGGCCTTTTTTGATAGTAGTGAAATATTCGATTTCCTAACGGATTATAAGAAAGCCGTCAAGTCAGTTGTTTAGAAGCCACTTTGTGCTTTTCTTCCCAAACGGATTCCAGCAGCCTTTAAATCTGAAGGTTTTAATTTGCCTAATTTTAAGTCAATTAGCTCAATTTGAAGATCTATTTTTTCCAAGAAGTTAATCATTTTGATTTTGTCCTCTTTGGAATTTAGCGTGCCTATAGATGTCACATCGCCAATCAGTTGTTTCAATGTATTTAATGTTTGTTGCTTTTTAATTAAATCTTTTTCGTGCGAAGGTTTATCAATCATGAATATAATTGATTTAAAAAGGGGCAATGAAAGCTCTTCAAATTCCGTTAATGAAATTTTGTTTTCTGCCATTATTTGTTCTTCCAATATCATATCAACGCTCTTCAAGGGTTATTTCAAGGTAATCATTTTTACTTTCAATGGGTCGTGATATTGACAAATTTGAGCAGAGGGAAATATGGTAAACTAGTCAATAAGTTTCAAAATGGCTACTCAAAACTTAATCTCCACCATCACAGGAAAGTGATCCGATGGATATTTCTTACCATAGTTGTCTGTCAAAATTCCATGTCGGATTACCTGTATTTTTCCCTGAACAAAAATATGATCAATGATTCCATCAGGCATTCTGTCCCAGTTAAAGGCGTTAAATGTGCCATTTGGGCCGTAAGCAGGAATTTTTGAAATCAAGCGTGAATCTTTCCAGCTTGGATCAGCAGTGACGGTGGAATAAGCTGGATTTTCCGGAGTGACATTGAAGTCGCCCATCAGGATCACCGGAAGGTTTTTAGTATTGATTTCGTTGACTTTGGCGACTACCAGTTTGCTGCTTTCTTCCCGTGCTTGCTGTCCTATGTGGTCGTAGTGCACATTGAAGACATAGAATTTTTTACCCTTGTTATCCTTGAATCTTCCCCATGAGCAAATTCGGTTTAATGCCGCATCCCAGCCTTTGCTTGGAGTGTCTGGAGTTGGGGAAAGCCAAAAAGTGCCTGAGTCCTCAAGTTTAAACTGTTTCGGATCAAATAGGATGGCGGTGTATTCGCCTTTTTCAGCTCCGTCATCTCTGCCCACACCAAGGTATTCATAGCCAAGTCCTTCACTCATTTGCTTGATTTGGTGAGCAAGTCCTTCTTGAGTGCCGAATAGGCCGATTTTGTGAAACTGAATTAAGCTGACCACTTGTGGAAGCCTGTCTTTCCAGAGGTTTCCTGCATCATTAGGATTGTCATAGCGGACATTGAATGTTGCGAATTGGTGGGTTTGAGCCATGAGATTTTCATTTAATACAATAATCATCACAAAGGCTAAAAACAGGGTTGAAATTGTCTTTTTGTACATGAATGAGGAACTATTTCGTGGAAAATGGCTTAACTCTCTAAAGTTGCATGCTATTTTACTCAAATGAAATTGAGCTTAAAGAAAATGTAAGACATTGGAGTGAATATTAATATTGGAGACAGGCTAGCTGACAATTACAGAACAATTACATAAAATGAAGACCTTTTATCCTAAAGACCTTAAAACTGCTGAAGTTCAAAATTTGCTTCAAGGTGCAGTGACACCTCGACCGATAGCTTTTGCAAGCACGATAGACAAGGCAGGAAATGTGAACCTAAGCCCTTTCAGTTTTTTCAACATGTTCAGTGCCAATCCGCCGATTTTGGTTTTCTCTCCCTCTCGGCGAGTGCGAGACAATACTACCAAACATACCTTGGATAATGTTCTCGAAGTGCCGGAAGTCGTGATTCACATCGTCGGTTTTGGTCGAGTGGAGCAGATGTCGCTAGCCAGTACTGAATACCCGAAAGGCATCAATGAATTTGAAAAAGCGGGATTGACGGCAGTAAAGTCAGATTTGGTGGCTCCGCCTCGGGTGAAGGAAGCTGCAGTGGCGCTGGAGTGCAAAGTCAACGAGGTGAAAGCTTTGGGCACAGGCGGAGGTGCCGGAAATTTAGTGATCTGCGAGGTCATTGCAATTCATATTAATGAGTCGATTTTTGATGAAAAAGGCGCAATCGATCCATTCAAGTTAAGTCCTGTGGCTAGATTGGGTGGCAGTTGGTATTCGAGGATTACACCTGAATCACTCTTTCAGATCCCGAAGCCACTTTCAAACCTAGGGATTGGAGTTGACCAAATACCGGAAGTGATTCGAACGAGTCCAATTTTGACCGGGAACAATCTCGGAAGGCTGGGGAATGTGATGGAGTTACCGTCCGAAGAAGAGGTGAGGAGTTTCTCGGATTCTGAAGAAATTCAGGAAATGCGTATCCGATTTAAAAATGATCCGGAGTCGTGGTTGGATCATCTTCACCTGCGTGCCAAGGAGGAATTGGAGGCTGGGAATGTGGATTTGGCTTGGAAGATTTTGCTTCAGTATCAATAAAAAAACGCTCCAAGATTTTTTTCTTGGAGCGTTCGATTTTTAGACCGGATTTTTCAATTAATCAATCGTTTTTTACCAGAATATGCGGATATCCAAATTTGAATTATACTTATTTTGCATTTAGTGAACTTTGCCAGTAGTATTTGAACAGACTTAAAATTACCTGAAAAGACCAAATGTTATGATTCATCGGACATCTGACACCCGACCTGCCTTTGCCGGTAGGCAGGCATCCGGCCCAATTGAGTTATTAAATTTGCTTACTGGCAGTATTGCGTATAATCAGATTACTTAATCACTAAATCCTGCGGCATTCTGACCTGAATTCCGTGATAGTTTTGTAGGTTTTTAACCTTTTCGATCAGGTAATAATTTTCACCCAGTTGAGCCTGGAGAATTCTAGCCTCAACCTTGTCACCAAATGTGCTCATCAATTCCTCAAACCAAGGCTTTTTAGTAGGATAGTAAACCACCCGGTAGTCATCGCCTGCATCGATTTTGCCTGCTGCAATTTCTATTGCTGTGTCAAGTCCACCCAGTACGTCAACCAAACCTCTTTCTTTTGCTTGAGTTCCTGTCCAAACACGACCGGAAGCTACTTTTTTCACAGAGTCTACATGCATTCCTCTGCCTTCTGCAACACGGGAAATGAAGGTTTCATAACCATCTTCGATACTCGACTGAATGATTGTTCTTTCGACTTGAGTTAAATCTCTGGTCGGATTCATAAAGTCAGAGAGTTGTCCAGTGGAAACCACATCTGTAGTGATGCCTAGTTTGTTATTCAATAATTCTTTGACATTGAACCAAAGTCCAAAAATTCCGATAGAACCAGTGATGGTATTTGGCTGAGCGACGATGGTATCAGCAGGAGCAGAGATGTAATATCCGCCTGATGCTGCTACCTCGCCCATAGAGACGATAAGCGGCTTGGCTTTTTTCGCTTCGGTCATTTCCCTCCAGATTACATCTGAGGCTACGATTGAACCTCCGGGAGAATTCACTCGTAGGACGATGGCTTTGATGTTTTCGTCCTTTCTGGCCTTACGGATTTCTTTCGCAAATTTTTCTGAACTGATAACCCCATCAGCACTTCCTCCTACAATTTCTCCCTCAGCGATAATTACCGCAATGCGGTTTTTCGAGGTGACATTTTTGGATTTTGCCACAGAAGCAAGATTTGTCGCATTGATGGTGGAGATTTCATCATCTTCCTCAAGGCCTAATTTTTCGCGAAGCTTGGCATGTACTTCGTCTTCGTAGACTAGGGCATGGGCGAGTTTATAAGTTACAGCATCCTGAGCTTTTCGAACCAACATTTCATAATTGATTCTTTTAAGACTGTCCAAAGGGATTCCGCGGGAATCTGCAATTTGAGCAACTGCCAGATTATTGATGTCATCTAGGAAGTATTGGGTTTGAAGCCTGTTTTCCTCACTCATTTTAGTGAGAATAAATGGCTCAACTGCGCTTTTGAATTCTCCTACTCGGAAAACCTCAGGCTTGATACCGACTTTATCAAACAATCCCGTGATAAACACTGATTCTGATGAAAAACCATTGAAGTCAATTGCGCCCAAAGGATTCAGGTAGATTTCGTCTGCCACGGAAGCCAAATAATAACCTCCTTCGCTGTAAGCTTCATCATAGGTGACAATGAATTTGCCTGATTCTTTGAAGTCGATCAGTGCCTCCCTCAATTCGAGTAAACCTGCTTGACCCGCCATAATTAAACCCGTATTCAAGTAGATTCCCTTGACGTTATCATTGGTTTTGGCTTCCGAGATTGCTTTTTTCAGATTGATAAGTCCTGCACTCATATCCCTACCAAAAGGATTTGCAAATGACCCAAAATTAAAATCATCTTCAGAGGTTCTTTCTACCAGAAATCTACCGTTGAGATTCAAATGAAGTACTGTGTTTTCTTTGACCTTCACTTCCTTGTCGGAGGATGCAGCGATCATTCCGATGATTCCAAAGAATACAAGCGTACTGAGGATGGTAAAAATGAAGAGGCCTACGATTACGGCCAATACATTGCCTAGAAATTTCATATGATTATAATTTGATTCCGAAATTTGACCTTTTTAACTGACCTTTACAATCGAAAAGTGACAAGCGATGCAAACTGAGGTTGTACTAAGTCTAGGAGGAAACAAAGGTGACAGAGAAAAGTTACTTTTTCGGGCGATTGAAGGTTTAAATGACCATTTCCAATTGCTTAAGGTTTCCAAAATCTATGAAACTTCTGCTTGGGGTGGAGTGGCTAAAGGTGACTTTTTGAATCAAATTGCAATAATCTCCACGGAATCTGGACCGGAAGATGTGCTTGAAATAATTCGGGAAATTGAATTGGATCTTGGGCGTACTCGAGAAGAGCCCTGGGGCGACCGGACCATGGATATTGATATTTTATATTTTGGAGAAAGTGTGATCTATACCGAGCTCCTGATAATTCCCCATCCATTTATCGATGAGCGAAAGTTTGTGCTTGTTCCAATGGCTGAACTTATTCCTGATAAAGTTCACCCGATTACTGGAAAGAATTCCCTTGAAATGCTTGCCAAATGTGAAGATCAGAGTGAGGTGGAGGTTTGGGTGAGGTAGGTTTTTTAAGCTAAGGACAGACGCTTTCTACCACTTAATGAATTGTTTATTTTATTTAGATGGAAGACTGAAGACAGGAGACCACGCCGCGGCGCGTAGGCGAAGTTGGACTCAACTTAGATTTTGAATTTTATTTGTTAGTGGATAGGGGGATACCCTACATATTATTTAAGAAAGAAAAAATTCCGCTCCAGTGAACGGGATTTTTTCTTTCTTAAATACTTGAAACCTCAGCTGCTGGATGGATCTTTTTCACCAAACCCTGAAGGACTTTTCCAGGGCCGCATTCTACGAATTGTGTTGCGCCATCCTTGACCATATTTTGAACGGATTGCGTCCATTTTACTGGAGCTGTGAGTTGCATGATAAGGTTTTGTTTGATCACCTCGACATTAGAGACCGCTGTGGTGCTGACGTTTTGATAAACTGGACAGATAGGGGAGGAGAATTGAGTTTCTTCAATTGCCTTTTGCAGTTTTTCACGTGCAGGCTCCATTAAGGGCGAGTGGAAAGCACCACCTACGGGTAAAGGTAAAGCACGCTTTGCTCCAGCCTCTTTCATTTTTTCACAGGCAATTTCGATTCCTTTGTTGGAACCTGAAATCACCAATTGACCTGGACAGTTGTAATTAGCCGGAACAACGATTTCTTCGGTGATTTCCCTGCAGATTTCTTCTACTTTTTCGTCAGGCAATCCCAGAATGGCTGCCATGGTGGAAGGATTAATTTCGCAAGCTTCTTGCATGGCAAGCGCACGCTGGTAAACGAGTCTTAAGCCGTCTTCAAAAGCAAGTGTTCCATTAGCAACTAAGGCTGAAAATTCACCCAAAGAATGCCCTGCTACCATATCGGGAGCAAAATCCGGAGTTGTTTTGGCAAGTATAACCGAGTGAAGGAAAATAGCAGGTTGGGTGACTTTGGTTTGCTTCAGCTCTTCGTCAGTTCCATCAAACATGATGTCAGTAATTCTGAATCCTAAAATTTCATTGGCTTTTTCGAAAAGGGCTTTAGCTTCAGAATTTTCTTCATAAAGTGATTTACCCATTCCTGGGAATTGGGCTCCTTGGCCCGGAAAAACAAATGCTGTCATTATTTTTTGGTTGGATGCTGCAAATATAATCCTTTTTGATTCGGGACATCTTGATCAAATGCCAAGGCTTTCTATGGATGGAAAATGGTCTTTAAAGATTTTGGTTTTGTTTTCCCCCAGCCATCGGATGAAGGCCTTCACGGCTGGAGCATGTTTTTTTTGCTTTAGCCATACCAGTTTCCAATCCGCTTTCAACGGAAATCCCGGATAGGAAATAATCGCAAGTCTCTTGTCGATAAGTTCTTGAGTCATGGAAAAATTAGATAAAACCGAAACTCCCAAGCCTGCCATCACGGCTTGCTTCACTGCTTCATTCGAGGCCAATTCCATTTTGCTTTCTATGGGAATTTCCCTGTCCGAGAAAAATTTCTCCATGGTGGTGCGAGTACCTGAGCCCTTTTCTCTCAAAATCATGGGCACCTTTTTCCAGTTACCCATGTCAATTTGCTCTTTATAAAGGTCAATCTTATCGTAGGCGCAAGCTAGATACCAGTTGTTTTCAGCAATACTGATAAACTCTAGATCCAAATCTTCCGGCAATATGGACATCAAAGCTAGATCCGTTGTATTTTCTTGAAAATGAGCAAGGACAGTATACCTGTTAGATACTTCCAAACTGATATCTACATGCGGGTGGATTTGCATAAAGCCTGACATCAGGTAAGGAATGATATATTTCCCTGTGGAGACTGATGAAATTCTGATTTTGCCGCCAAGAAGCCCTTTTAATTCTAGCATTTTAGTTTCAATAGAATTCATTTCCGCAAAAATTCGATCTGTCGTTTCGACGAGTTCCTGACCAAATTCTGTGATATAAATTTTTTTTCCAATGATTTCTGAAAGAGGTACAGAGAATTGTTCCTGTAGGTTTTTAAGCTGGATGGATACTGCAGGCTGCGTCATGTTCATTGCATCAGCGGCTTTGGTGATGCTTTGCCATTCAAATGAATTTTGCTTTTTCTTCTGGCGTAGGTAGTCTGCAAGTGTTTTTTTTTCCAAACCATCGATAACGATTTCTTCCAATCCAATTGTAAATCCCATCTCGGATTCCTGAAGGTAAAAACATAAATCCATGAAAAAGTGGCCAAAGACCGGGCAGTTTTTTGGCGATTTTTAAGGCTGCTGTACTTCTAAAGTAAATTTGATCACCCTCAATCAGCACCAAAGAGTCTAGATATTCCGGATTAACTTTAAACTTAGAAAGTAGGTTTTTGCCTGCATCCTCTTGCAATGCTCCCACCAGAAACTGATTCTTCTTGTCCCTTTTCAGGATAAAATCAATGGAAGCATTGCATAGGTTACAGACTCCGTCAAATAGTATGACAGATTTCATAGGGGTCATCTGATGATTTGGATCGTCCCTTTTAAATCTCGGGTTCTTTGGCTTGGATCAAGCACGTCGAAATTGACCTTCCCTGAATAGAAGTAGGTACTGGCTGGAAGTTCGTTTCCATTTTTGTCGCGACCATCCCAACGGATCAATACATCATTTTCATTTGATTGCAGGCTGTTGTAGCGGAATACTTCCACTCCCCAACGGTTAACAATGAAGATTTCCACATTCGTCACAAATCTTGGACACATGGAGAATGGATTGTCAAATGCGATGAAGGTATCATTATTTCCGTCTCCGTTTGGAGTGAATGCATTTGGCAGGTTGTAAACAGGGCAATTGTCCACACAGACAATATTGCTCGGTTGACTTTCATTACCTGACCGGTCAATGGCTGTTATGTAATAACAACCTCGGTAATTCGGAAGATTGGAAATCGTTGCTGCCAGGCTAATGGCTGAATATTGACCGACAAGGTTGAACAAACTTTCTTCACCATCAGGGGTGAAATATAATTTGTATCCACTCAGCTCATCATCACAATCGCCTGTGAAATTTGGTACCCAGCTGAGCTGATGTTGGAAGGTGTTGCTGTTGCATGGTTGCTCTGAAACATAGGCGGAACATTCCGGGCCTTCGAAAGTCAAAACTGGCGGACATGGAAGTCTATTGTCATCCGGAAGCGCACAGGTGATTTGTGATTTATTTTCCAGTGGGTAGACTAAGCCTTTAACATTGTATGCGCCTTTAGTAATAACATAATAGCAATACTCCAACTCTTTAATTAATGGCTTTCCATTAAAACTTCCATCGTCCAGGTATTTAAATCCATTTTGGACTACATCGACATCGGCGATTTTTACAAAAGTTTCTGAATCGGCAGCGTTAGCGTCTGTCCTATTTCTGTAAACCTCATGTTGGAATTCGCCGATTTGATTGTTCCATGGGACATTAAATGTCCAGTTGAGTTCAATCGCCTCGTTGATGATCGTTGGTTCCAATCGCACAGTGGAGGCTGATGAGGAAGTATCTATTTTGGTATTATTGTCGAGTAGGACAACCCGATAATTGTAAACCAAGTTTTCGGTATTCAGACCCGTATCTGTAAATAGAGTATCCGTTTTTATTCCGAGAGATATCCTGTTGGCATTTCCGGTGAAGCCTTCACTGCGGAGAAGTTCGTAGGAATAAGGCCCAGGAAACTGCACTTTATCTATGTCATAAGGAGGGGTCCACTTGACAAAGATCTCCCCGGTAGTAGTAGCTGTTTCTTCAATACTCACATTAGTGATGATAGGAACGTCCACATCGATTGTAATACAAATCTCTTCAGACACGATACTTTCTCCCGCTCTTGGTTGTGGAAATGCAGCTACCAGACGATAGCAATAGGTGTTTCCGGGCGCAAGTCCTTCACCACCATTGAGATCATTGAAGGTGAAAGTCTGCATATTGGTAGTCCCGATCAGTTCATAGCCTGCTCGAATTCCTGTTTCACAACTATCAGGCATGTATGGATCGGAATTAATTCTTCTCCAAATTTGCATTTCCTGGGCAGAGTTTGCGCAGACATATGGATCCCAGTTCAATTGTGCATTTCGCCCAGGCAATTGCTCAATGGCATCCCAAACAGGAGGTGGGCCGACTATTTTTATCCTCCATGTTTTGATGTCGACTAGTTTGGGTCCAGAACGAGGTTGATCTGTGATCCTAATACGAACTTCATATTCTCTTGCTCTGACGTGGTTGCAGACAGTTTGCCAGTTAAAATTCACGATACCAGGTTGTGGTTGGAATTGGCTTATAGGGCTGTAGGTTGCCGGAGAGGAGGTGATTTCAATTGGTTCTCCGAAAATTTCAATTTTAACGGGATCCCCGTCAGGATCAGAACCTTGAATTATCTCCTGTATGAGTGTACCAGCTTCTACGCAAAGGTCTGGTGGGAGTAGGAGTTCAGGCCTTCGATTATTCGAGTTTTCGATAATAATCTGCATGTCTCTAACGACATACCCAATTTGAATAAATACTCCATTGATTTTTCGCCACTCAATAATTCGAAAAGCCACATTGAATTGCCCTGCCGTACCGGGAGCATCCCAAATCAAATCCCCAAAAACAGGATCAATTCTTAAGAAAGCAGGAGTTGTTCCATCTTCTTGACTTCGGCTGAACTCCGGACTTGCTGGGCTTCTGTAATTGTTTACGGGTCTTTCAAATTGCTGCTTGGGTATATCCATTGCGTAAGAAAGGCTATCCCCATCTGGATCATAAGCTCCTGGATTGTGTATGTATCGAACGTTTACAGCACCATTATCTACAGGTGGTATGGTCAATACCGGAGAATTATTTACTCCAAAAAATGGATCAATATTGATTTCAGTTTCCACATAGAAAGGTGTGTCAACTGAATTATCCATATTGAGTGTTAAGTCATTTCGATTGAATTCCTGAAAACGAATCTTGTATTTCCCTGGCCCCTGAAAAGTGTGCCTTATGACAAAGGTGTTTTTTTCAATTTGGTCTCCAAGATTTAGGACAACGCCAAAGCTAGCCTGTGTATCAAGCTGCTCTTCCCTTCCATCTCCAAAATTTATCCTCCCAGGTCCGAATTTTACGTTTGAGCGGGTATCGGTATATCCCACAACCGTAATTTGATAGGTGAGGGTCTGAACCGAGATCCGTTCCGCAATGATTTCTCCAGCCCTGATGTGGGTAGCGAAAGCCGTAGAAACGCCTGTGATCAGGTAAATAAAAAAAATCCCAAGGGAGAAATTGAGCTTCATGTTTGGTTGACTTTGGTAATACTTTACTTCAAAACGTAAAAGGAATTACAAATGTTAATTCTTTTCAGATCTCTTTAGGTGATTAAACCTCTGCGAAATAAATGGAAGTAAACAGAATTTCCCCGAAAATTCAAACAATTAAAATAAACCGGCTGTTTTATGATCGATTTAAGAGAATCGATAGTTGAAAAAAACTATTTAGAACCTTTTAAAATAAGGGAATGGATATCGGTTACATTGTTTGCTACCTGATACCATGTAAATTTGGGGGATAAAATAATCAAAGACTTTCGTTCTAAACTAATCACAAATTTGTATGAGTTGGGTTACAAAAACCTTGAGCAGCACACTAGGCAGAAAATTACTAATGGCCCTGACCGGATTGTTTCTAATATTATTTTTGGTGGTTCACCTTGCTGGGAACCTTCAGCTATTGCTACCGGATAATGGAAAATCCTTCAATCTTTATGCAGAAAGCATGGCAACCAATCCACTTATCAGGATAGTATCAATTGGCAATTTTGCATTTATTATTCTTCATGTCATTTACTCTATTTTGCTCACCCAGCTCAATAAGAAATCAAGACCTATCGGATATGTAGAGAGTGCCGCTTCGACAAATAGCACCTGGTCATCCAGAAACATGGGAATTCTAGGCACAATCATATTGCTATTCTTATTAGTACACCTAAAGGGTTTCTATTACGAAATCAAATTCGGAGAAATGCCAATGGTGGACATTGCCGGAGTTACCTATAAAAATGTCTTTGCGATAGTCGCAGCGGCTTATTCCAATGTGTTGTATGTGGCCTTTTATGTGCTTTGCATGGGTTTTCTGGCCTTTCACCTATCTCATGGGTTTGCCAGTGCTTTCCAAACACTTGGTCTCAATCACGTGAAATATTCCCCATTAATTCAAAAAGTTGGAATTGGTTTTTCAATTCTTGTTCCGGTGCTTTTCGCACTGATTCCGATAGTGATGTATATCCAGTCGCTTTGATTGGATTTGAAAATGAATGTAGCAGCTAATTAAATCTGACATAGATGATACTAGATTCCAAAATACCTGCTGGTCCAATAGCAGAAAAATGGACTAAGCACAAGTTTACAAGCAAGCTGGTAAACCCGGCGAATAAGAGAAAGTACGAAATTATTGTAGTGGGTACAGGATTGGCAGGAGCTTCGGCAGCTGCCTCCTTAGCGGAGTTGGGATACGTTGTCAAAGCGTTTACTTTTCATGATAGCCCTAGAAGAGCGCACTCTATC
Organism: Algoriphagus sp.; assembly: GCF_046296635.1. GTDB lineage: Bacteria > Bacteroidota > Bacteroidia > Cytophagales > Cyclobacteriaceae > Algoriphagus. The sequence goes on from NZ_JBKBKZ010000003.1 coordinate 103,389, forward strand.
GCAGCTCAGGGTGGAATTAACGCCGCTAAAAATTACCAAAACGACGGTGACTCAGTATTCAGACTTTTCTATGATACGGTCAAAGGTGGTGACTATCGAGCTCGTGAGGCTAATGTCTACCGACTTGCGGAAGTATCCGTAAAAATTATTGATCAATGCGTAGCGCAAGGGGTCCCTTTTGCACGTGAATATGGCGGATTACTTTCCAACCGATCTTTTGGTGGAGCTCAGGTTTCCAGAACTTTTTATGCACGAGGACAAACCGGGCAGCAATTGCTTCTTGGAGCATATTCTGCATTGAGCAGACAGGTTGCTAATGGTAAAGTTAAGCTTTATCCACGATCCGAAATGATGGATATGGTTATGGTCGATGGCCATGTCCGAGGAATAGTGACTCGTAATTTGATCACCGGAGCAGTTGAGACGCATTCTGCACATGCAGTATTGCTCTGTACAGGTGGATATGGTAACGTCTTTTTCCTTTCAACAAATGCAATGGGTTCCAATGTAACAGCAGCTTGGAGAGCTCACAAGCGTGGTGCTTACTTTGCGAACCCTTGCTTTACTCAAATTCACCCGACCTGTATTCCGGTCTCAGGAGATCATCAGTCCAAATTGACATTGATGTCTGAGTCCCTTAGAAATGATGGACGAGTATGGGTTCCTGCTACTGTAGAAACCGCAGAAAAACTTAGAAAAGGTCAAATCAAAGTAAATGAGATCAAAGAGGAAGACAGGGATTATTTCTTGGAGCGAAAATATCCTTCATTCGGTAACCTTGTTCCTCGGGATGTTGCTTCCCGAAATGCGAAAGAAGTTTGCGATGCAGGAAAAGGAGTAAATGAAACAGGTGAGGCAGTTTTCCTTGATTTCCGTGATGCAATCAACCGAGACGGAAAAGCCACCATCGAATCAAAATACGGCAACCTGTTCGATATGTATATGCAAATCACAGGGGAGAATCCTTATGAAGTTCCGATGATGATTTACCCTGCGGTTCACTACACAATGGGTGGATTATGGGTAGACTACAATTTGATGACTACTGTCCCTGGTCTTTATGCATTGGGAGAAGCCAACTTCTCAGATCACGGAGCAAATAGACTTGGTGCTTCAGCATTGATGCAGGGATTGGCTGATGGGTATTTTGTAATTCCATATACTATTGGTGATTACTTGGCCTCAACTCCTCCAAAGCCAGTCGATACCAATCATCCTGAATTTGCTAAAGTAACTGCCGAAGTACAGGCAAGAATTAACCAATTATTGTCGATTAAAGGCACGAAGACAGTTGATTACTTCCACAAAAAGCTAGGTAAGATTATGTGGAATAAATGTGGAATGGCAAGAACTGCAGAAGGTTTGAGTGAGGCCAAAGCCGAAATCAAGCAATTGAAAAAAGACTTCTGGTCTGATGTCAAAGTTCTTGGTACAAATGAAGAGCTAAATCAATCCTTGGAAAAGGCACATCGAGTGGCTGATTTCATTGAATTGGGTGAACTAATGATTGACGATGCGCTTAATCGAGACGAATCGTGTGGTGGACACTTTAGAGAAGAATTCCAAACGCCGGAAGGTGAAGCGCTTCGAGATGATGAAAACTTCGCTTACGTAGCCGCATGGAAATATACGGGTGAAAATCAAGAAGAGGAACTCTATAAGGAGCCTTTGGAATTCGAAAACGTGAAGCTCACTCAACGTTCCTATAAATAATCTTAAGACAAAAATTCATAGCTATATGCAATTGACTTTAAAAATCTGGAGACAGAAAAACGCAACTGACAAAGGCGGCTTTGCTACCTATAAGGTAGATCATGTTTCCAAAGACATGTCTTTTCTTGAAATGTTGGACGTGTTGAATGAAAATTTGACTGAAAAGGGAGAAGATCCGGTTCATTTTGACCATGACTGTCGAGAAGGAATCTGCGGAACTTGTTCCTTATATATTAATGGTAAACCTCATGGACCGCTGCAGACTACTACTTGTCAGCTTCATATGAGATCTTTCTCTGATGGACAGACGATCACTATCGAGCCGTGGAGAGCCAAGGCCTTTCCGGTGGTAAAAGACTTAGTGGTCAATCGATCCGCATTTGACAGAATCATTCAAGCTGGAGGATATATATCTGTAGGAACAGGTGGAGTACCTGATGCCAATGAGATACCAATCCCAAAAACCATTGCGGATCTGGCAATGGATGCGGCCCAGTGTATTGCATGTGGAGCCTGTGTAGCAGCTTGCAAAAATGCCTCAGCCATGCTATTTACCTCGGCCAAAGTTTCGCAGCTTGCCTTACTTCCACAAGGACAGGTAGAACGCAAAACCCGAGCTGAAAAGATGGTTGCTCAGATGGACGCTGAAGGATTTGGAGCTTGTACAAATACAGGTGCTTGCGAAGCTGAGTGTCCAAAGGGTATTTCTATTTCTAATATTGCAAGAATGAATAGAGAGTATTTTGCTGCTGTAGTAAGCAGCGATAACGTATAATTTTAAGATAATCCAGTGTAAAGCCAGACCAAAAGTCTGGCTTTTTTATTTTAATTATTCTAAGACTAAATTGAATTATTATATCTTTTTTAATCTAAAAACCCAATAAAATTGGGCATAAGCTTCATTTTTCTTACCTTTGAAAGGTTATATTTTAAATTCAATTTGAGGCAAATCCAAAAAAGTAATGCATTTCATAGATCTGGGGATCTTCATCGCCTACATGCTAGCCATGCTGGGAGTGGGATATTATTTCATGCGAAAAAACTCCAGTCAGGAAGATTACTATGTTGGAGGCCGATCGATAGGTAGCTGGCACATTGGCTTATCTGTAGTAGCAACCGATGTAGGTGGAGGTTTTTCCATTGGACTTGGTGGATTGGGATTTGCAATGGGAATTGCAGGTTCATGGATGCTTTTTACCGGTTTGATAGGTGCTTGGCTTGCAGCCGTGATTTTGATTCCAAGGGTAAAATCTGACGCTGCATTTTCCCGCTTTTTCACTTTTCCGCAGATCATTGGCCATCTGTTCGACTCCAGCGCGGCTAAAGTCGCTGCCGTTATTTGTTTTTTGGGTTACCTCGGTTTCACCTCTTCCCAGCTGCTAGCAGGCGCTAAACTTGCCTCCGGAACCTTTGAGGGAATTAACTTGCAGACTGCATTGCTGATTATGGGAGTTATCGCTGTTGTTTACACCGTTATGGGAGGTCTCAAGGCGGTGATTTATACGGACACGATTCAGTGGATCATTTTGATGATGGGTTTGATGTTGATTGGTGTTCCCATGGCCTATTCTTTTGTAGGGGGCTGGGAAGGAATCACGCAAACATTACCACCGGAATTCTTTTCATTTACCAATCTCACATGGCAGGATTTGGTCAATTGGGGGATCACGATCATCCCGATTTGGTTTGTTGGAATGACGCTCTATCAGCGGATATTTGCCGCTAGAGATGTGAAATCAGCCAGGAAGGCATGGTTTATCGCAGGACTTTTTGAGTGGCCAATTATGGCTTTTTTGGGTGTTTCACTCGGTTTGCTTTCTCGGGTAGCTGTAGAGCAGGGAGTTCTGGAAGGGTTTACCGCTTCAATGGATCCGGAAATGGGGCTTCCAGTATTGCTCAGTCAGATATTGCCGGCGGGGATTTTGGGGCTGATGATGTCTGCCTATTTTTCAGCCGTGCTTTCCACGGCGGATTCATGTTTGATGGCTGCTTCGGGTAATCTTTCTACTGACCTGATCGGTAAATTTCTAAAGAATAAAACTCATCGACAGGAGGTGAGAATCAGTCAAGCTTTGACCCTGCTAATTGGAGTTTTGGCAGTTTTTTTGGCTTGGCAAATGACAGAAGTGCTCAGTTTGATGCTATATTCCTATGCTTTTATGGTATCGGGATTACTTGTCCCGGTGATTGCCGGGCTTTTCTTCAACCAAAGAAATCCAAAAGCGGCTGTATCCTCAATGATTTCCGGTGGAACATTGACAGCCTTGCTTACCATTTTAGAGACCCCTTTGCCATTTGGCTTAGATCCCAATTTCTTCGGGATTTTGATTTCTCTGATCGTCTTTTGGCTAGTGAATACCTTTATTAAAACAATAAAAACACCTCAAATATGAACTCTATTGAAACACTCACACCGCTAGATAATGCGACATTTCTACAGAAGAATGAGATCGCAGATTTTCTTTTTGAGCATCTGGGAGCATACGGAGACCCGAAGTCGGATATTATGAAATGTCTGGATTATGCACTTGATGCAGGAAAGCAGGCAGGAGGTTTTGTGATTTTGGCGAGAGAAAATAGAAAGATTGTCGGGGCATTGGTTATGAATAAAACCGGAATGTCTGGCTATATCCCAGAAAATATTTTGGTCTATATCGCAGTCGATGCCAATCAAAGAGGTAAAGGAATCGGTGGGCAAATCATGGATACGGCTATCAAAATGGCAAATGGAGCAGTCGCCCTTCATGTCGAGGCTGATAATCCTGCCCGTAAACTTTACGAGCGACTGGGCTTTACCAATAAATATCTGGAAATGAGACTTAACCGAAAGTAGGATGGCCAACCTGACATTAAATCTAGATAAGCTTAAGGTTAACTTTCTCTTTTTGAAGCAGCTGTTTGAAGTCAAGGAAGTGAGTTGGGGGGTGGTTTCCAAGCTACTTTGCGGGAATAAACTATTTCTTCAAGAGTTGATTAATCTGGGTATTGAAGAAATTCACGACAGCCGCATTTCTAATTTGGCAATGGTCAAGCGATTGAATCGAAGTGTTCAGACGGTATACATCAAACCCGTATCAAAAAAGAATGTGGGACAAATGGTGGAGTTTGCGGATGTCAGCCTGAACAGTGAATTGGAAACGATAAAGATGATCAGTCAAGAGGCTGTAAAGCAGGAAAAACTTCACAAAATCATCATCATGGTGGAAACAGGAGACCTTCGGGAAGGGGTTTTGGGTGAAAATTTGGTTGACTTTTATGAGCGAGTTTTTGAACTCCCAAATATCGAAGTGATCGGTCTTGGGACTAATTTGAATTGTCTGAATGGCGTGATGCCAAGTACCGATAAGTTGATTCAGCTATCACTGTACAAGCAAATTATCGAATTAAAATTTGGAAAAAAGATACCATGGGTATCTGCCGGTACTTCGGTCACTATTCCTTTGATGCTTGCCCACCAACTTCCCAAAGGAATCAACCACTTCCGAGTAGGGGAGACCTTGTTTTTTGGGGTTGATCTGGTCGAGGAAAAAGTCATTGAAGGAATGTACGGTGATGTATTTGAATTGGAGGCAGAGATCATCGAGCTTCAGGAAAAACCCCTACTTCCTATCGGTGTTTTGGGGATGAATCCTCAAGGGGAATTTGCCGAAATTGATGAATCACTCTACGGAAAGACCTCATTTCGGGCAATTTTGGATATAGGACTCCTTGATGTGGATCCCAAATATTTGATCACTTCTGACCCCGAAATTGAAATTCTGGGAGCAAGTTCGGATATGTTAATCCTGAATTTAGGACCTAATGAAAAAGGACTCAAAGTAGGTGAAACACTGACTTTTAAGCTGAAATATATGGGTGCTCTTGCTCTGATGAACTCCAATTATATCGAAAAATCTGTTGTGTGATAAGGAGGGTAGCTCCGAATAAAATCGGTCTTTGGCATCGTTTTGGGCCTTTGATGTATTGAATCAAAATTTTATTGACCTATGAAAAAGACACTTTTAATATTATCCTTGGTTGTTTTGACAGGAATAAGTGCGAATGCTCAATCTGGCTTTGGAATAAGAGGTGGAGCTAATTTCTTCAATTTTGGAGGAAAGGATGTTTCGGAAAATGATTACACCAATCGGGCTGGATTTCATGCCGGAATCTACGCAAGTCTCCTCGGTGGAGGACCAATCAGCATTGAACCAGGAGTATATTATTCTATCAAAGGAACTCAAAATGATGATGCTGCCAATACTAGAGCAGTTCTGAATTACGTTGATGTCCCTCTTTTGCTCAGATTGAAATTCGGTGAAGGATTCAATGTTTTTGGAGGACCTCAGATATCATTCTTGACCAACTCAAAATTTGAAGGTGATTTCGGTGGGTCCACCGTATCAATCAACACAAATAATATCAAAGACACCGATGCTGGACTGGTATTTGGATTAGGCTATAATCTTCCCAAAGGAATAAATATTCAAGGGTCATACGATTATGGTTTTACTCCCATATTCAAGAATAGTAATGCAGACGTATATAATAGGGGCTTTAAAGTCTCTTTAGGCTATACTTTTTAATCAGAGCGTTGGTTTGAAGGGGCTGCGAAAGCAGCCCTTTCTTATTTTAACGCAGTTCCGAAATCCACGCTTTTATTAGTTCAAGACCTTGATGGTCAATCGTGGTACGGCCCAACTCGGGCATAGCGACCCCAACTTGAGTAGAGTTCATCCGATGAATTAAAATTGATTCCTCAGGTTTGCCGGGAACAATATCAAATTTGTAACTACCCGCACCACTTCCTGCTGCTACCGGCGTTTTGTTGATCCCCAGTTTCATAGGATCTTTTTGATCATAGGTGAGAAAAAGGCCGGAAGTACTAGCGGGTCCATCTGCGCTATGGCAATGAGAGCAATTGATATCTAGGTAGGCCATTGCCCTATCATCAAGCGCCTGACTTTTGTCCTCGTAATTGACCATTTTAGGATGTTGATCTGCTCCATTGAATCCTTCCAGTTTTCCTAACTGAGCCAAATGATCCAATTGATTTGAATGGTTTTCGCTAGGGTCCAAGTTGTAATTAAGATGCTTGATTTGAATCCCGATCGGAGCCATGACCTCATTTTTATTGTGGCAGCTTTTGCATTGATTTTTATTAGGAATCAGGTAATTTATCACTTGATCTTTACCCTTGGTGTCGATATATCGCACTTCAAATTCACCGCCGACAACCCTCAGGACTGCGTCTGTTTGACTTTCGTTCCAGACATAAGGATAGGCTTGCCAACCTTTTTCTTCATGAATCATTAGACGAGTTTCAATTATTCTGCGATCTCCTTCGGGTTTGCGGTAATCAAACGGATAATAGAAGTTTTTTATCAATACTGAGCCTTTGGGTAATTTCAAATCATCTTCTTCTATTTGTGCTTTTTCCCCTTCTGGAATAAGCAGAAAACGACTTTTAAGCGCATAATCAGTGAAAAGAGAAGAAGCTGGCTTGTAAAAAATAACTCTGGAGGAGGGTTGTAAGTCCTTTATTTCTCCAGTAAAAAATCCATAGGTCGAAAGTCTTCGATAGGGGAAATTGCCGTCTGCAAATTCATCGGCTAATTTTTCTTCTGGCAAAGTCGCCTGTTTAACTATTTGCTCCTGGGATTTATGACAAGAAATCAAAAACACGACAATCAGCATAAAAAGGCTGATACCCAATATCCAACTTCGATACTCTTCCGCTCTAGCTTTCATTCATTCAAAATTAAAGACCTGCCAAACTTGAAATGTCTGTTTTGACTTCCACCTTGCAATTTTGGAAGGGTTGATAATCCTTGAATGAATCTATATTTTCCTCCCCATCAGTAAGAAAAAATCTTGTAAATCTTAGATTTTCCATTCCAGGCTCTTGAATGCAAATCCGCATTGGATTTGAATCTATGGAAGTGCCAAGATTCTCATCCCAAATGCCATCGTAGATGATATCCTGACTTTTGCCAAATCCATGTGCATTGTAGACTAAAATCAGCTTGCCAAGTTCTCTGGAAAAATCAGGGAATTGATACCAGTTTCTTTCGTATTGATTGTCATGGACATAAATATTTGTGGAATAAGGAGACCAATTCGGAGCCTCAGCAGGGAATCCCGTGATCTGATAATTTGCTATTGCCACTCCGGTAGTCTTATTTCGATGAATTCTGTTTCCATAGACCTCGACTTCTTTTGCAGCAAGAAGGACAATTCCCGATCCGGGAGGAATCATAGTCACGGTATTGCCATTTGGACCGTCTCCGATAGGCGTTGCAAAGTTCTCGTGATTGTTGTCAATGACATCATTATCATAGATTTTAGTGCCCTTGCCATCAGATTTTGGAAGTCCTGGTAGGTTGAAAACCAAGATTCCACCTGAATTATTTCTGGCGATGTTTCCAAATACCTCTGCATTGTCGCAATTTTCAATTTCGATGCCTGCTACATTGCCAAAGGCAAGGGAGTTTTTGACAATGATATTTTCTGACTGACCCACATAAATTCCTGCATCTTTGGAATGCGAAGCAATGCATTCGTCAATTACGACATTCTTACATTGGACAGGGTAAATGGCGTATGTTCCATTTTTTGATTTGTCGCCATTCGTCCATGTGACATTTATCCTTCTGAAGGTGATTCCGTCAGTATGCTGGGCTTTGATACCGTCGCCCGGAGCATCTTCTATGCTGAGATCTTCGATGATGATATTATTTCCAACGATTTTCACTCCTTCTCCACCGGATTTGAGATTGCGGAAGGAGATGACCGTTTGGTCCATTCCGGCTCCTTTTATTCTGACAGCTGATTTGTTGTCCAGGATTAATTGAGTCTTCAATTCATAAAAGCCTGCAGGGATTTCAATGGTGCTCGAATCCTCCGCCATGATGAACGCTTCAACGATTTTGTCCACCTCTGCTGGAGAAATACGCACTAATTTAGAGGTGTCAAAGGATTGTTCGTTGGTGCTTGATCCACAGGAAAAGATCAAAATGGGAATGGACAACCCGGCTAGGTAAGTCAGAAAATTCCTCATAGTGGTTTGGGTTTAGAGTAAAATTACTTATAAATCTAACCCATAATTGAAAAACATTCTATTGAGAAAAGTCAATAAATCAAATTTTCGCTCTGATTCGACTGAGAGTTTCAATACTCATGTCAAGATAAGAGGCGATCTGTCCCACAGATGCTCTTTGGATAATTTTTGGACGGTATTCCATTAAGTCCAAATAGCGATCTCTGGCTGATTTGAATTTCGTAAATATCAACTGTTCTTCCAAAGTGACATAATACTGCTCGAGGATAAGTCTGTAGGTTCGCTCCAGATCGTGATGTTTTTCAAAAAGCTTCAGCAGGGATTCGTATTTGATTCGAGCTACCTTCGTCTTTTCCATCACTTCAATATTTTCATAAGATGGTTTTCTTGAAACAAAAGAATGCATGGCAGTCAAAAACTCCCCTTCCAAAGAAAATGAAACCGTAATATCTTTATTTTCACGAGTGTAGAAGCTCCTTGCAGAGCCTTCTATTATAAAGTACAGATGGTTGCAAACCTTTCCTTCCTGCTCCAGTATTCCGCCTTTTTCAAGTACCAAGTAATCTAATTCCTTTTCGAATGCACTTTTTGCTGCATTACTTATTTCTGGAAATTGATCAAACATGTCGAAGGTCTTTCTCATTTGGTGGTTAAAAAAGTTGAGGTTTATGAAAGAATAGATAATCTTGCATTTGGAAACTGTAAATTAAAAATATTTGAATCATGAGAAAAGTTTTGTTGTCTTTCTTTCTGTTTGGCATTATTGCAACAGCGCAGGCACAAGTTGGAATTAGGGCGGGATTTAGCTCCGCAAATTTTTCAAACACCAATTTTGAAGCGAAATCAGGCTTTCATCTTGGAGGTTATTTCACATTTGATGCAGGGCTTGTCTCTGTCGAACCAGGAATTCAGTATTCTCAAAAAGGATACAAAGGGACAGAAGCTTCAAGTGGAAAATCAATCGATGAGCAATTGGGTTACATCGACATCCCCGTATTGTTTCGTGTGAATTTGATTCCGGCTATAAATATTTTTGCTGGTCCCCAAGCTTCCTTATTGTTATCAAGTGTTTACAAAATCGGCGAAGATACGTTTGACAGCTCAGAAGCTACAAAAGGTTATGACCTTGGAGGAGTCATCGGCGCTCAAGTAAAGCTTCTACAGGGTCTTAACTTGCAAGCCAATTATGATTTTGGTCTTGCTTCTCTAAATTATTACAATTCTGATGTCAAGAACCAAGTTTTCAAAGTCTCCCTAGGGTACACTTTTGGGGGAAATTAGGAATATTGTGGAAATCCGCTTTTCTGCTAGTAGGTGAATTTTCCATAGATAAGGGACTGGATGCTTCGACTCCGCTCAGCACAGGCGACCGAAGACCGAAGAGGGCCTGAATATTAGTATTTAAGCCAATTTCTGGTATTTGTTTTGATATTCTGGCAAATTACTGTACCTACATCAAGAATAATCACTAATTCTAACTCCTAGCCTTTCTGGCTGGGAGTTATTTTTTTATGCGACTGGGGTTTTCTTCGATGAAGGATTTCCAACCTTCATTCCTCCCTCTCGTCTGTACTCTACCTTCGTGAAAATGATGGCAAAGTGCGACCGCCAGAGCATCTGTTGCATCCAGCATTTTTGGTAATTCGGTCAGGCTGAATAAGGTTTGAAGCATCGCTGCTACTTGTTCCTTGGATGCATTACCATTACCTGTGACGGATTGTTTGACCTTTTTTGGAGAATATTCGGTGATGGGGATTTCCCGTGCCAAAGCTGCCGCCATCGCTACACCTTGTGCACGGCCGAGTTTCAGCATGGATTGTACATTGGCTCCATAGAAGGGGGCTTCCAAAGCCATCGTATCAGGCAAAAATTCATCAATTATTCCTGTGACTCGCTCAAAGATTTTTTTAAGCTTCAGTTCATGAGTCTCATACTTTTTCAGATGGATGACGCCATATTGAAGGATTTTGTATTTTTTCCCTTCAGTCATGATCAGGCCATAACCCATCACATTAGTACCCGGATCAATGCCTAAAATGATTTTTTCCTTTGGCTCTTTTTTCTCTTCTTTACTCACCGCCGCAAGTTAGCCGAAAAGATGATCAGTTTTTACCTCCTGTGGACCGGGTGCTATTTTGTTTTGCTCTTTTGGCTGAAGAAAAAGTGGCCTAAATCAAATCTTAAGGCCCAAGCTACCGCTCAATTCCCAAGGGTGTCTGTTTTGATTCCTTTCAGAAATGAAATGAAAAATCTTGAGATCCTATCCCAAGAACTCCTAAAATTGGACTATCCTGAACTTGAAATTTTGCTCATAGATGACAAAAGCGAGGATGGTTCATTTCCCTTTTTGCAATCAAAATTCAATTCAAAAAATCACATTAAAATTCTCCAAAGTCCCATGATTGGAAAAAAGAAAGCCATAGAATTTGGGATTGCTGCATCAGGGGGAGAACTGATCTTGTGTTCGGATGCAGATTGTAGATTTCCTTCCGATTGGGTAAGGAAAATGGTTGCCCCTTTTCTTGATCCAAAAATTCAGCTCGTTGCAGGGCCTGTACTCAGCGTAGGTCAGCGTAACTTTTTTCAAAGATATCAACAGATTGAATGGTCAAGCATTTTGCTTCTGACACACTTTTCATTTTACCAAAAGCGACCCTTGATGTGTAGTGGTGCAAATCTTGCCTATCGAAAATCAGCTTTTCTTTCAGTGAAAGGTTACGATCAAAACAGTCAGCACTTGTCTGGAGATGATGAATTTTTGCTGAAGAAGATAATTCTACATTTTGGGGGTGAGAGCTGTGCATATTTACCTTTCGTTGAGAATTTGGTGCTTACCAAACCTTTGGAAACCGTTGCAAAGTTGCTTAATCAAAGAACAAGATGGGCAGGCAAATGGAAACTTCATCGTGATTTTTGGCATGCGCTCGCCTCTGTGTTCAGCTTTTTAGTTCAATTCATTTGGATTGGCAGCTTTATTTTACTCGGAGAGGGTATTTGGGGAGTTTTTTGCTTTATCGCTGTCTGGAGCGGAAAAATATTTTCTGAGCGTTTAGCTCTGGGGAATGTCTTGAAAGAATTAAAGGTGGATGTTTCTGTTGTAGACTTTATAAAAACCGGAATAATTCATCCCTTTTATGTCATTTTTGTAGGGATAGCTTCGGTTCGGGGAAAATTTACCTGGAAGGGCCGTTCCAATTAAAGAATTCTTAATTTAGCTTTCGAATTAAAAATTATGAGTGACGAGGAATTTGACTTGCTTGACGAGCTGTATTTTGTACAAAATTATGACTTTATCAAGGAATCTTTAGGTTGGGAGGACGGTCTGCTTCTAGCGACGCTGAATTCCCTTTATCAATGTGGAATGATCAAATGCTTAACCAGTCCTGACACCGAACGATTTGATGTCGTGGATTTAATCACCGAAGGCAAAAGCCTTTATTATCTAGCTACAAAAAAGGGTCTCATGGCCCATAACACACTCTGATCTTTGATTGACGAGACATATAAATACCAACGAAAAGAACTGGAACTAAAGGCACTTCTCGAGATCACACAAGCGATCAATGAGAATCAGTCGGAAGCGACCTTAGTTACTATTTTTAAATTTACTTGCCTGGTTCACCTTCACATTAAGTCACTTATTTTATATGTGTTAGGCAAAGAGGGATTTGAGCGAAAAATATCCCACGGAGTTAAGGGCAAAGTACCGATGACACTGGAATCCTCATCTATCATTGACAAAAAAGATACTGGGCAACTTCAAATTCAACTTAGCGAAGAATACACTTTTGAGGAACTTGAGACCTATTTGCCAGTGTATCACAAGGATAAACTATTGGCAATTCTTTTTCTAAAAAGGAAATCACAAAAAGAAGAATTGGATCTGGATTTCACCCAAGCTTTGGCAAATATTCTTGTGGTTGCATTGGAAAATAAGCGGTTCGCTCGAAGACAGCTCGAGCAGGAAGTGCTCAATCGCGAAGTTGCTATTGCTTCTCAAGTTCAGCAGATGCTTTTTCCTGCCTCACTTCCTAATACTAAGACACTTAAGGCTAAAGTCACCTACTTTCCTCATAGCTTGGTTGGAGGTGATTATTATGATTTGATTCAAAAATCAAATGATATCAGCTATTTCTGCATAGCGGATGTTTCAGGGAAAGGAATCTCCGCTGCACTGCTGATGTCTAATTTTCAGGCCGCTCTTCGCACCTTGCTTCGTAGTGATGCTGGTTTTGGAACCATAATTCATCAATTGAATTATACGCTTATCGAGAATACCAAAGGCGAGCGGTTTATCACAGTTTTCCTCGGTGAATACAATCGCAAGACAAAAATTTTGAGGTACGTGAATGCAGGTCATAATCCACCGATACTTTGTTGGGAAGATGAGAAAAAAAGTGAAGCTCTTGAAGCAGGAACTACAATTCTTGGAGCTTTTGATGAACTTCCATTTTTGGAAATCGGAGAGCGAGTAGGATTGGAAAACTTCACAATTCACCTTTATACCGATGGATTAACAGAATCGATCAATCCTGAGGAAGAAGAATATGGAGAGGAACGCTTTCAGGAATTTGTGAATACCCATTTGAGCATGAATCCTGAAGATTTTCACGAGCAGTTTTTTGATAAAATGCAGGCATTTACCCAAAAGATTCCTTTACGAGACGACCTGACTTTACTCAGCCTTAGATTTAGCTAAACCATGGTTTGGCATACCGTCCCCCGGCCCGTTCAATTATTTTTTCCAAAAAGAATTTGGAGTGGGGATGCCTCAGATGATCAAGTCTATCTCACCTTTGATGATGGACCCGTACCTGGTGTGACTGATTTTGTGTTGAATGAATTAGCCAAAAGAAATCAAAATGCTACCTTTTTTATGGTTGGGGATAATCTTCGAAAAAACCCAATACTTGGAAAGGAGGTGTTGGAATCCGGACATGCTATTGGAAACCACACCCTCAATCATTTGAATGGCTGGAAAACAGATGATTCAGTTTACCTCCAAAATATCCAAGCCTTTGATGAAGTATTGGATGCCACACTGGGTATCCAAACTGGGCTTTTTCGTCCTCCCTATGGTTTGATCAGGAGCTCTCAGGCAAAAAATGTTATGAATACCAAAAAACTGATCATGTGGAATGTGCTGTCCGGTGATTATGATAATTTTATTTCATCGTCCCGAGTTTTAACAAAAAGTATAAAACATACTCGAGCCGGAAGTATCATTCTTTTCCATGATCAACTGAAAACCAAGGATGTTATTCGTAAAATCCTTCCTACTTATCTTGATTTTTTGATTGAAAAAGGATTTAAAACCAGCCTATTGCAATGATGATTTGGTTAGCTTTTATTTCCGGGTTGCTTATTGTTCAATACACGCTGCTTTTGTTTTTATTGAAATTGAATTGGAAAAACCATTTTAAAAATAAAGGCCAAATTCCAAAAGTATCGGTTTTGGTTGCTGCCAGAAATGAAGAAATGGACCTTCCACTTCTTTTAAAGAGCTTTGACAAACTTGACTATCCTGCAGATCAACTTGAATTTTTGATAGCAGATGATCAAAGCGAAGATCAGACTGCTCAAATCATAGAAGATTGGATACAAAAGGGGGTAAACAGAAAGTTTATTTCAATAAGATCGGACCAAAAAAATCTGTTTCAAAAGAATGGAAAAGCAAATGCACTGGCGATACTTGGCCAAGAGGCAGCGGGAGAATTCTTTTTTTTTACTGACGCAGATTGCGAAGTTCCTCAATACTGGATTCGGGAAGGAGTCAACTGCTTCGATGAAAATTCGGGTCTGGTGTTGGGTATCACTCAGGTGAAAAGCAAAAATCTTTTTGGGAAAATGCAGGAGATTGACTGGTGGAATACACTGGGCATTGTCAAAGCTGTTACTGATTTAAAACTCCCTACTACAGGACTTGGAAATAATATGGTGATCAGTCGGAATGCTTATTTAGAATGTGGAGGATTTGAAAAGATTCCATTTTCATTGACAGAAGACCTAGAGATTTCCAAAGCGATTAGTGGGCTAGGTTTCAAAATCAAGCATCAAGTAAGTAAAAACTTTCTAGTCAAAACCAAAGCTGAAAAGGACTGGAAGGCACTTCTAAAGCAGCGTAAGCGCTGGGTAGCTGGAGCGATGACACTTTCTATTCCTTGGAAAATCCTGCTCAGCCTACAGATTTTATATTATCCGTTGATTCTAGGTTTAATTGCATTTAGTGTGGAGCTTGGCTTGGCTATTTTTGGAATAAAAGTATTATTCCAGAGTTTTTTCCTTTACTTTTTCTCAAAAAAAGTGGGTCAGAAACTTAGTGTTTTACCACTATTGCTTTTCGAATTTTACCAATTTTGGAACCTTAGCCTGACTATTCTTTATTACTTTTGGCCCGGTCAAATAGAATGGAAAGCCCGAAAATACCCATGAACTTAATCGATACTCACGCACATATTTATTCTACCAAGTTTGATTCGGACCGGGACGAGGTCATCGATGAAATCAGAGCGGCTGGGATTGAGCGAATATATATGCCCAATGTGGATGTGGAGACCATTGACCGGATGCTGGATTGTGAATCCAGGTATGGAGATTTGTGCATTCCCATGATGGGACTTCATCCTTGCGATGTCAAGGAGGATTTCGAGCAGCAACTTTATGTGATGGAGGCTTGGTTAAATAAGCGATCCTTCGCTGCGGTAGGAGAGATTGGCACGGACCTTTATTGGGATAAGAGTGGATTTGAAAGGCAGAAAGAAGCCCTAAATATTCAAGTTAACTGGGCCAAAGAACGGAAGCTACCTATCGTTTTACATTGTAGGGATTCGATCGATCAAACCATAGAGATTATCGAAAAAGCTCAGGATGGATCACTATCGGGAATTTTTCACTGCTTCACAGGTAATTTGGAGCAGGCAAAGAAAATAATCAAACTTGGATTTCTTCTCGGTATTGGGGGAGTAGCTACTTATAAAAATGGCGGACTTGATCAAGTTATTCCTTTTATTGGGTTGGATCACTTAGTTCTTGAAACAGATGCGCCCTATTTGGCCCCTGTGCCATTTAGAGGTAGAAGAAATACTCCGGCATATCTTCCGGCAATTGCACAGCGGGTAGGGGATTTGCTTCAGTTATCTTCATCCGATGTTGCTTCATTGACCAAATCCAACGCAATGAATTTATTTAAGGAAATTACTCCATGAATTATAAAATTGTTCGTCTTAACACTGGTCTAAAAACGGCAAGAACTTCTTCCGTTTTGATAATTTATACCGGAGGCACATTGGGGATGGCCTATGATGAATCAGGTGCTCTCGTTCCATTCAACTTTGGTCAGATATTGGAAAAAATTCCAATCCTCTCCAATATGGACATTGCTATCACAGTGATTTCTTTCCCCGAGCCCATAGATTCCTCGAATGTCACCATGCGTCATTGGATAGATATGTCCTACATTATCTATGAAAACTATGATAGCTATGATGGATTTGTGGTGTTGCATGGGACAGACACGATGGCTTATTCGGCTTCGATGCTGAGTTATCTCCTCAATGGTTTAAACAAGCCGGTAATTTTCACAGGAGCTCAATTGCCTATTTCAGCCATGCGCTCGGATGCAAGGGAGAATTTAATGACATCTTTGGAGATTGCTACCGCAAAAATAAATGACCGACCAATCGTGCCTGAGGTGTGTATCTTTTTCAATCACATGCTGCTGAGAGGCAATCGTTCCAAAAAGGTCCAAAGTATTCATTTCGATGCGTTCGAGTCAGAAAATTATCCCTCACTAGCAGAAGCGGGAATTGTGATCGATTACAATATGAATGCGATCAGACCATTTGAATCTAAGCGAAAGTTGGTCAAAATGAATCACCTGGATAATCGGGTGATGATTTTGAAGCTTTTTCCTGGCATCACTAATCTAATTATGGATGCTTGTTTCAATATTGAGGGCCTTCGGGGAGTGGTTTTGGAAACCTATGGATCAGGAAATAGTCCTTCGGAAGCATGGTTTATGAAGTCTTTGGACAGAGCAATAAAAAAAGGCTTGATCATTCTTAACGTCTCCCAATGTAATGGGGGACGAGTCATTCATGGGAGGTACGAAACGAGTAAGGAATTATTAGCTGTGGGTGTGGTAAGTGGTGCAGATATGACTACAGAGGCGGCTGTCACCAAGCTGATGTATTTATTAGGCCAAAACTACACAAGGGAAGAAGTTTGTGAAAAGTTGACCCAGTCTTTGGCCGGAGAAATTACGGCTTGATTTAGCCGGTATTTTGGAAATGGGTTTGGAATCGGCAGGAATAATAATTTTCTTTGCACTCCGATTCGCAAGCAAGCGAAAAATTCAACACAGAGAGGTGTCCGAGTGGCTGAAGGAGCACGCCTGGAAAGTGTGTATACCCCTCAAGGGTATCGAGGGTTCGAATCCCTCTCTCTCTGCAAGTTACCAGTCCACAATAATGGACTGGTTTTTTTTTACTCAAATTGCCTTTCAATTTTTATATTAAAACCTATAGACTCAGTTAAAAAGGGTTCCTAAATGGCAAAACTTTTATCCGAATCAACCAAATGATATTGGGAAATAAATTTCTTTTTCATCAAAATAAAAAAAGAGTTGGGTATTTTGATAAAAAATGGATAAGCTTGAAATCTGTTAAGGTCTTGGTAAGGCGAAAGCTTTAAAAGACCATTTGAAGTAATCCAATGAGTGGTTAGAAAGAATTTGAAAATTTGTTTTTTTATTCCATTCATGTAAAAATTGCCTTAAATTCGATTTAAACAGGGGATTCTTTCAAGAAAGTTAAAAGAGCCCATTGTTTTTTGAATTTAAAAAATCATAACTTTAAAATTCAATTTTAATCTGGAAACCATTTAACCTTTATTAAAAGTCTAATTTAAAAACACATTATGAGAAAGTTAATCGCTTTGTTCATGCTTGCAGGTATCATGTTTGTTCCTGTTTTCGCTAACGCACAAGATGCACCTGCTGCATCAGCTTCCACACCTACAGTTGTTGACGATGAAATCGTCGCTGAGGAGCAGAGCTTTCACCAGGTAATCAAAGAAAAATTTATCGAAGGAGATCCGCTTTACATGACTCCGGTTTTGATTTGTTTGATCTTGGGACTTGCTATTGCTCTGGAAAGAATTATTTCATTGAATTTAGCTACAACAAACACCAAGAAGCTGATCTTGAAGGTTGAAGATGCACTTTCTACTGGTGGTATTGAAGCAGCAAAAGACGTAACCAGAAACACTAAAGGACCTGTTGCTTCTATCTTTACTCAAGGCTTGATGAGATATTCAGAAGGTATTGAAATGGTAGAAAAATCCATTATTGCTTACGGTTCGGTTGAAATGGGTCGATTGGAAAAAGGTCTAGTTTGGATCTCTCTTTTCATCTCCCTTGCTCCAATGTTGGGTTTCATGGGTACTGTAATCGGTATGATTGGTGCATTTGATGCGATCGAAGCAGCAGGAGATATTTCTCCTTCATTGGTTGCGGGTGGTATCAAAATCGCACTCTTGACCACAGTTGCTGGTTTGATCGTTGCGATTATCCTTCAATTGTTCTACAACTACCTAGTATCAAAAATCGACTCTTTGGTTAACGATATGGAAGACGCTTCTATCTCTCTGGTAGACGTGTTGGTAAAGCACAAATTGACTGGTAAGTAATCCAGAAATCAATTTAGTCTAAATCAAATCCAATTAACTAAGAATCGATACTATGGATACCTATGATATCATGCTCTATGTGAGCTACGCACTAGTGGGAATAGGAGCGGTAGTTGCAATTCTACTTCCACTAATTAAATCACTTGACGATCCCAAAAGTTTATTAAAAACTGGACTTGGAGTGGTAGGAATCGTGATTTTATTCTTTGTTGCCTACAGTATTTCGGGTAATGAAGTTTTACCAAAATTTGAAAGTGATCCGTTTAATTTGACCCCTGCAATGTCACAAATGGTGGGCGGTTTGATGATCACCACATATATATTAGTAATTGTTGCCCTCGTAGGCATTGTGATTACTGAACTCAACAAAGCTATCAGGTAACAAAATGGCAAGAAAGAAAAGCAGAGTAACCACGGAAGTGAGCACAGGTTCGATGGCTGATATCGCTTTCCTACTTTTGATCTTCTTCCTCGTGACTACCACGATTGCGACAGATAAGGGAATTTTGAATATTCTTCCCCCTAAGCTTGATCCAAATATTCCGCCACCGGATATAAAGAAGAATGAAAGAAACATCTTCAATATCCTGATCAACGCAAATGATGATCTCTTGGTAGAAGGAGAATACAGAAGGACAGCAGAAGGACTGGATAAGGATATCAAAGAATTTATTCTGAATTTCGGTGCCCCTGATGAAGAGGCAACGGCTTTATTCAATTCGCTTCCGGGATCTTTACAGGGACAAGCTCAAAGAAGACCAGAATCATCTGATCACCCGAAAGAGGCGGTAGTTTCAATTAAAACAAACCGTGGCACGAGTTACGAGCTTTATTTGGAGGTCTTTGACTTAGCCAAAAAAGCATACTTCGAGATTTATGCTGAGCGAGTTGGATTAGGTGCCGATGAGTATAGAGCTCTAACCGGTGATAACGAAGCATCGAAACTACTTCAAGATAGAGGAAAAGAAGGAATCCCAATGGCGATTTCTATTGCAGAACCTGATAAAATAGGAGGAAATTGATATGGCAAAGTTTAAGAAAAAGACCAAGACCTCTACCAATATCCCGACTTCAGCACTTCCTGATATCATCTTCATGCTTTTGTTCTTCTTCATGGTTACGACCGTTTTGAGAGAGCAAGATCTATTGGTAGAGCAAAAAATACCTCAGGCAACGCAGCTTCAAAAGCTTCAGAAAAAAACTTTGATTTCTTATCTATACATTGGTAAGCCAAAGAATACCTCTCTATATGGTTCTGAGCCTAGAATTCAAGCTAATGATGTTCTGATTACCCCTCCTGAAATTGTTCAGTGGGTAAACCAAGAGCGAGATATGCTTGCTGAAGCTGATCGAGGCTTTATAACCATTTCAATGAAAATTGACAGGGACGTTAAAATGGGTCCGATCTCCGATGTTCAGACAGAACTAAGAAATGCTGATGCGCGACGGGTGCTTTATGCATCTTCAGGTAAAGTGGCAAATTAAAATTTCAATCTTTATAGTTAAAGCCATTCGCCTAGCGAATGGCTTTTTTATTTGAGAAATAATGAAAATTCTACTCTCCAATAAAAATAAAGTGCAAGGCGCTTGGGCCATGTACGACTGGGCAAATTCAGTCTATAGTTTAGTCATTACCTCTACCATTTTTCCTGTCTATTATAACAGTGTCACCCAAGGGCTTGACGGTTCGGATAAGGTTGATTTTTTCGGTTTGGAGGTTGTAAATACTGTTTTATATTCTTATTCTATTTCCTTTTCTTATCTGATTATTGCTATTTTATCTCCTCTGCTATCAGGAATTGCTGATGCCTCTGGAAAGAAACTTCTCTTTATGAAGTTTTTTGCCTATTTAGGTTCGATTTCCTGTATCGGTTTATTCTTTTTTGATGGGGATAATTTGGAGTTTGGGATCTTATGCAGTGTGTTAGCAAGTATTGGCTATGCTGGAAGTATTGTCTTCTACAATGCCTACTTGCCAGAAATAGCTGAAGAACATGAATACGATTTTCTAAGCGCGCGTGGTTTTGCATTAGGTTACATTGGTAGTGTTATTCTACTGGTGTTTAATCTTTTGATGATCCAATTCCCTGAGTTTTTTGGAGTTCCTGAAGGCAGTTTTGCAGCACGGTTTTCTTTCCTGATTACGGGACTCTGGTGGGCTGGATTCTCTCAAATTCCATTTAGAGTGCTTCCGAAAAACCCTTACAAAAAGAAAATCCAAAGTGAATATCTACTCAAGGGTTATCAAGAAATTCAAAAAGTGTTTGCTCAGGTTCAACAATTCCCTGTAATGAAGCGATTTCTTGCAGCCTTCTTTTTTTATTCCATGGGTGTTCAGACAGTGATGTATTTGGCAGCCTCCTTTGGAGATAAAGAACTTGGATTACCCGGTGATCAATTAATCCTCACAGTACTCATTATTCAATTTGTCGCGATTGGAGGGAGTTATCTCTTTGCTTTTGTTTCCAAAGTCTATGGGAATAAAATCAGCTTGATGATCATGGTCCTGATTTGGATTGGTATATGCGGTGCGGCCTACTATGTGTATTCAGTCTATGAATTTTATGCGTTAGCCTTCGTTGTTGGGATGGTCATGGGTGGAATTCAATCCCTCTCTCGATCGACATTTTCAAAATTGATCCCTGAAGAAACAACAAAACATACCTCCTTCTTTAGCTTTTATGATGTCACAGAAAAGCTTGCCATTGTCATTGGCACATTCACGTATGGAGCTATTGAACAATTGACGGGAAGCATGCGGAATAGTGCAGTTTCCCTGGGCATATTCTTTTTGATAGGTTTAGGATTTCTGATTTTGGTTACTATTCCCAAAACTTCGATTGCTCCACAAAAGATTTAGCGATGCTGAAAATACTCTCAGGCCAACAAGTAAAACAGCTTGACTCCGCTCACATTCAAAAGGCCGGAATTTCCAGCCTTGAATTGATGGAACGAGCGGCTTTGGGATTTGTAAATTGGTGGAAGGGGATTGAATTTGATAAACAGGAGCCTGTATTTATCTTTTGTGGCGCAGGGAATAACGGTGGAGATGGTTTCGCCATTGGCAGATTGCTTCACAAATCCGGATATAAAGTTTCGGTTTTTAAATGTTTTGCAGATTCAACGAAGCTGAGTGAGGATGCGGAATGGAATTTCAAACTTCTCTCAGATGGTATCGAGATTAAAGACTGGAAAGATTTTAATCCAAAAATACGGGGTATTTTAATTGATGCTTTTTTGGGTGTTGGTTTGTTTGGTGATTTGAGGCCCGAAGCAATTGAGATAATTCAAAAAATAAACGCCTTTCAGGGGAAAGTTATTTCGGTTGACATACCCAGTGGCTTGCCGTCTGACGATGTTCTGACAGGGATTTGTGTCGAGGCGGATTGTACAGTGACTTTTGCATTCCCTAAGCTTTCCTTGCTTTTTCCTGAGCACGCCTCTATGACAGGGGATTTAGTATTAGTCGATATTGGAATAAAGGAGGATGAATACCTTTGCTTTGACAGTTCTTTTTTCTTTCTGCAAAAACATGATATTCCTGGGCATCATAAGGAGTTTCATCGCTTTTCCCATAAAGGAGATTTTGGGAAAGTTCTTTTGATTTCTGGAAGTGAAGGAAAAATGGGGGCAGCAATTTTAGCCTGCAAAGCTGCCCTTCGAACGGGTTCCGGCTTAGTCTCAGCTTTGATGCCCAAGTCAGAGCGACAGATCATTCAAATTTCTGTACCGGAAGCAATGTGCTTGTTTGATCTTCCTGAGGATTTAAGCAGTTTCGATGCGCTTGGAATTGGTCCTGGTCTGGGACTTGAAGGAAAAGTAGAGCTTCTCAAGCCTATCCTTCAAAAATTTCAAAAGCCGCTAGTCTTGGATGCCGATGCGATAACAATACTGGGGCAAAATCCGGATTTGATTTCGCTGATTCCCAAAGGAAGTATTTTGACTCCTCATTTGAAGGAGTTTGACCGATTGTTGGGAAATACTTCAAACCATAAAGAACGGCTTGTGAAAGCGGCTGATTTTTGTAAAAAGCGGGAATTGAACATAGTGATCAAAGGTGCCAATTCTGTGATTTGTCTTGCAGATGGACGACAAATCTTTAACTCCTCAGGGACACATTACATGGCTACTGGTGGTTCTGGGGATGTCTTGACCGGTATGATCACTTCATTTCTAGGGCAGGGCTATAGTCCTGAAAACGCCATGGTTTGCGGTGTGTATCATCATGGATTGGCAGGTGAAATTGCGAGTAAGACTAAATGGCGTGGGACCATTGCATCAGATATCATCGATGCAATTCCACAGACTTTTATTGACTTAGATATTTCCTGAAAAAATATGCCTTCAGCCAAACTTAATTTTTCACTTGGCGGTTTTCAAGCCATACATTTTTGATATGCATAAGGAAAAAGCGATTCTTTGGACGCTCGCAGTAATCAATTTTATTCACATTGTAGACTTCATGATTCTCATGCCGCTTGGGCCGCAGCTGATGAGAATCTTCGATATTGGGCCAAGCGAGTTTAGTTTGTTGGTGTCTTCTTACACCTTCAGCGCTGGGATTTCCAGCTTCTTTGGGGCATTTTTCCTGGATCGTTTTGATCGCAAAAAGATTTTGTTGTGGGTATATGTTGGATTTACCATTGGCACATTGGGCTGCGCTTTATCGCCAAGTTATCCTATTCTTTTGGCCGCACGCGTTATTTCAGGCGTTTTTGGGGGGCTGACTTCGGCTTTGATTCTGGCGATAATTGGAGATGTGATTCCTGACGAGCGAAGAGGTAGAGCAATGGGTTTGGTGATGGCAGCTTTTTCTTTTGCATCAGTAATGGGAGTTCCTCTCGGCTTGTTTTTGGCTAGTTTATCCACTTGGCATACTCCATTTTATATTTTAACCGGACTGGCCATCTTGAGTTTTGGGATGATCTATAAATTCATTCCGCCGATTCGTGATCATTTGGGCAAAGAAATCAAGCGCCCACATCCATTGGAGGTGATTTCTAGGGTGACCAGCAATGTCAATCAAATGCGTGCCATTTCGCTTTCTGTAATGATGATGTTTGGGCAATTTATGATCATTCCTTTCCTAAGTCCTTACAATGTTGCCAATGTGGGATTTACCGAAATGGAGTTGACATACGTTTACATCGCCGGTGGTGCATTCACGATTTTCACTTCTCCTTGGGTTGGAAAATTGTCAGACAGACATGGCAAATTGAAGATCTTCACCATTTTCATGCTGCTCAATTTGATTCCGATTGGAGTGATTACGCATTTGGGAGTGACACCAATTCCATATGTGTTGTTGATCACTACGATGTTTTTTGTGACTTCAAATGGACGCTATGTCCCAGCTGCGGCAATTATCACAGGAACTGCAAAACCTGAAAATCGAGGGAGTTTCCTGAGTTTCAATTCTGCCGTGCAGCAATTAGCAGCCGGATTGGCTTCATTGGCAGCAGGGTTAATTATTGGGGAAAATGCGGCGGGGGAACTGACCAACTTCCATATAGTTGGCTATTTGGCTATCTTCTTCAGTATTCTTTGTATTCCTTTGGCAAGGAGGGTGAAGGTGGTGAGTTGATGTGGTTGGGAAGTCCGATGACCGATGTCCGATGAAAGGGGTCATTTGCGTGGGCAAGACGAATTAATTATATAATCGTTTTGGTTTAACACTGGAATATTAGTCGATTTACAAAAAAAAGCACCCCCAAAATTCGATAAATTTTATGGGGGTGTTTTTATAAATAGAAGATCCCAGTAAGGATATTTTTAGAATTCCGCGTTCCCTGGTGTCCTTGGGAAGGCAATCACATCTCGAATGTTACCCATACCTGTCACGAATTGGACCATCCGCTCAAAACCAAGACCAAAGCCAGCATGAGGCGTAGACCCAAATCTACGAGTGTCTAGGAACCACCACATTTCTTCTTTTGGAATGTTCATCTCATCCATTCGGGCGGTGAGTACATCCAGTCGTTCCTCTCGCTGAGATCCTCCGATGATCTCTCCTATGCCAGGGAAAAGAATATCCATGGCTGCGACGGTCTTACCATCCTCGTTTTGACGCATGTAGAAGGACTTGATTTCCTTCGGATAGTCCGTTAGGATAACTGGCTTTTTGAAGTGCTTTTCTACCAAGAACCGCTCATGCTCGGACTGTAGGTCAGCCCCCCAACTCTCGATGAGGTATTGAAATTTCTTTTTCTTGTTCGGATTCGAATTTCTCAGGATATCGATTGCCTCAGTGTAGGTGATTCTCACAAATTCATTGTCAACCACGAATTTGAGTTTATCCAATAGGTTCAATTCACTTCGCTGATCGGTAGGTTTAGAGCTTTCTTCTTCCAGAAGCCTTGATTCCAAAAACTTGAGATCTTCCTGACAATTCTCTAATGCATATTTGATGAGGTATTTCAGGAAATCCTCTGCCAAATCGGCATTGTCTTCTGCATCATAAAAAGCCATTTCCGGTTCGATCATCCAGAACTCCGCCAAATGGCGAGTGGTATTGGAGTTTTCTGCTCGGAAAGTGGGACCGAAGGTATAAATCTCCGAAAGCGCCATTGCAGCTAATTCTCCTTCGAGTTGACCGGAAACTGTCAGATTGGTTTCGCGCTCGAAGAAATCCTTTTTGAAGTCGATTTCACCTTCAGCAGTCTTGGGAGGATTCCCAATGTCAAAGGTGGTGACCTTGAAAGTCTCACCAGCACCTTCTGCATCCGACGCCGTAATGATTGGCGTATGGATGTAGAAAAAACCTTTGTCATTGAAGTATTTATGCACGGCAAATGCCAGTGCATGTCTCACTCTGAATACCGCCCCAAAGGTGTTGGTACGCATTCTCAAATGTGCAATCTCCCTCAAAAACTCGAGTGAGTGCTTTTTGGGTTGCAAAGGATATTTCTCCGGATCAGCTTCGCCCAGTACTTCAATTACTTTAGCATTAAGTTCGGATGTTTGACCCGCTCCTTGAGATTCCACCACGGTTCCTGTAATTTTCAGACAGGCTCCGGTGCTGCATTTTTTCAGGATTTCTTCCGAAATCACATTTGGGTCAGCCACTACCTGATAATTGGTGATAATAGAGCCATCATTGAGGGCAATGAAAGAAACATTTTTATTGCTTCTTTTTGTGCGAACCCAACCCATTAGCGTGATTTCTTGCCCGATTGGATTTTGATCCAGGATGGTCTTGATTTTGACCCGTTTGTTGAATGCCATTGGAGATTTTTTTATCGGAAAAAATAGTTTTCCGGTCCTATTTTAGTGGAATGCAAAAAAACGATTAAATCACCTTTTTATCAAAAATTTGGTGCTTTTTCCTAAATTTGATCACAAAGCATTTTCATAGGAAAAAGCTTTTTTATACGCTAACCCGCAGGTTTTAAAAGATATAAATGCAAAAGCTTAATCTTAGTCAGTCACTTTCTCAAAAGCTTTCTCCTCAGCAAATTCAGTTTATAAAACTGCTTCAAGTCCCTACTGCTGAACTGGATACGAGAATAGAAGAGGAGCTGGAAATCAATCCTGCACTAGAAGAAGGTAAGGATGAAGAGCCTGAACAAACTCAGGAAGATGAATTCGAAAACTCTCATGATGACGATACAGGCAGGGATGATCACGAATTAAATTTGGATGATTATCTCGATGACGAGTATAGTGGATACAAAATGCAGGGAGATGGCAATTATAATGCGGATGAAGATGACCGTGAAATCCCAATTTCATCCCAAGCTTCACTTCATGAGCAGCTGATCACCCAACTTAATTTTCTTAAGCTTGATGAACGTCAAAAAATTATAGGTCAGCAGTTGATTGGAAGTATTGAGAATGACGGATATATCAGACGGGATCTTGAGGCGATTATCAATGACTTGGCTTTTAGCCAAAATATTGAGACTGATATCGATGAGATGGAGGAGATCCTCAGGAAAATCCAAAACTTCGATCCGGCGGGAATTGCTGCAAGAACGCTACAAGAATGTTTAATTATTCAGTTGGAGAGAAAAGAGCATCCGGATGATCCCATTGTCATGCAGGCACTGTTGATCTTGCAGGATTGTTTTGAGGAGTTTACCAAAAAGCACTATTCCAAAATCCAAAAGCGGCTCGATCTCGATGAGGAACAAATAAAGGACTCTATTAATCTCATCACAAGATTAAATCCTAAGCCAGGAGGCACCTCCGATGGATTGGTTCGCACACAATATATAATTCCGGATTTTATCCTGAGCAATACGGGAGGAAAAATGGAAATCAGTCTGAATTCAAGAAATGCACCGGAGCTTCGCATTTCAAGATCTTATTCAGAAATGTTTGAGGCCTATGACAAGAGTGATAAGAAGGATAAGAAACTGAAAGACACTGTGACATTTGTCAAGCAAAAATTAGATTCCGCCAAGTGGTTTATAGATGCGATTAAGCAAAGGCAAAATACACTTTTGCGCACTATGGAGGCCATATTGACTTACCAAAAGGAATTTTTTATTGACGGAGACGAAACAAATCTACGTCCAATGATATTAAAGGATATCGCTGAACGAATCGGGATGGATATTTCCACTGTCTCCCGTGTTGCTAATAGTAAGGCGATCCAAACTGAGTTTGGTGTTTATCCATTGAAATACTTCTTCTCAGAGGGGATTGCAACTGACAGCGGAGAAGATGTAAGTAATCGAGAGGTGAAATCAGTCCTTCAGACCATGGTAGACGGAGAGGATAAGAAACGACCGCTATCGGATGACAAACTTGTGAAAATGCTAAATAAATTGGGTTACAACATTGCAAGAAGAACTGTGGCTAAATATCGTGAACAGCTTCAAATTCCAGTGGCAAGGCTAAGAAAAGAGCTATTGTGAGATCGGTTGCCTTAGTGATTTCCGTGGTTTTCCAACCACTATTAATACCTACTTTAGTTTTTGGAATGATACTCTTCGGGGTGCCCGAAGCGACGAGTATTCCAGAAGAGTTTAAGGAAAGGATATTTTTTTTAATAGTCTTGTGTACCATGGTGATTCCCATGATTACCATCATAGGATTGAGACTAAGTGGTACTGTAAAGAGTCTCCATATGCCGGAAGTAAGTGATCGACGAGTGCCTTTTATCATTACCTCAATTTATTTCCTGCTCACTACTTGGTTTTTGTACCAAAAAACAGATATCGATCCCATACTTTGGCTAGCAATGGGAGTCATTTGTATCTCTGTTCTAGTGCTTACAGTGATTAGTTTTTTTTGGAAAATGTCAGCACACATGACGGGAGTGGGAGGACTACTTGCCGTTGTTTTAGTGCTCGGAAGTAAGTTTCCCAATTTTGAAGTGCTATACCCTCTCTTGGGCGCGCTTCTACTTTGTGGTTTTGTTGCTTCTTCCCGACTATTGCTTCAAGCTCACAGACCAATGGAAATATATGCCGGACTGGGAGCTGGATTTTTAATTTGTTGGGCTGGATTTATGTGGATTTGGGCATAAAAAAACCCGGTATCGACCGGGTTGATGTTTTAAGAAGATAATGATTAGAATAATGAGACGGCAAGTCCAAAATTGATTTGGCTCGCTTCGGTGCCATAAGGCCCTCTTCCTGCTTGCCATACATCGTTGAGATAGAAATTACCCCAAACGTAAAATCCTGGCGATCCGGCTTTCACAGAAACGGCATACCTGATTTTTTCCAATCCATAATTTTGTGCATCCTTCACTTTGCGCTTTTCAAAAGCTTCGGATTCATAGCTGACTTTAGAATGCGCATTATAAAGAAAACCGACTTTTCCCCCGACACTAAATCTGAAGCTTTTGCCGTAGTTGTTTTTATTGATGTGGTATCGAATATCTAAGGGGACCTCAAAATAATTTGCGGCGAAATTATTCTTATTGATGGTAATATTTTTACCATAGACATCAGTCACATCTACAAGTTTGGAGGATTGGGCTCCTAAAACAGGATTGATGAATAGATTCTCTTTTTTGGTGAATTGTAGTTTGTCAGATCCCAAGCCGATTCCCGGATTGAAAGTAAATCCTGACTTATCACCAAATAGATTTATTGGAATCTGATACGAGACATTGAAAGTTCGGGAACCAATAAAATTAGTACCAATGTCTGCGGGACGGTTGGTCAATCGATTAAAGCCAAACTCAATATTCAAATCACTTGGGATATTTGGTCGACCACCAATTGGAGATTTTGGTTTAGTCTCGGATTCCTGAGCTTGAGCAAATTGAAAAAACAAAAGTGCCAGCGACAGAGTAAATAATTTTTTCATCAAAAGAAGATTCTTATCAGTATTAGGAATGTGGGCAAAAATATAAAATCCCCAAGGATTTACCTGCCTAGCTATCTTAATTATTCTTAAGGTTTAGTCAGGTATCGGTAAGAAAAACTGTTTTTTCTTATTGAAAGAGGTTTGAAAAAAAAGAAATAAAGGTACCTTTGCACACCCAATATGGCTTCGTAGCTCAATTGAATAGAGCACCTGATTACGGCTCAGGAGGTTTCAGGTTTGAATCCTGACGAGGTCACAAAGCTCAGCTAACTATTAGCTGGGCTTTTTTTATGGTGAAAACCACCAAATTTTAGGACTATGCCGCCGCAATCCCGCTGATAAAAGTGTCCACGAAGTCAATGATCTTTCCGATCACTCGCTCGGCTGTGGTTCTTCGTTTGGATAGACCCGGTTTGTTTTTCATTATGGAAACGACCTCGTCTCGGAGTGGTTCCTTCTCGGTGTAAATGTATTGGGAGATGACATCTTCCAGCCTCTCGGACTCCAAGCCCTCTTCTTCGCTCAGCTTTCGGATTGCATCGATTCGTTCTTTGGTCCAGAACTCTGCAAACTCATCCTGAATCTGTTCTGAGTCTTCGATGTTTGGCAGGTTTTCACGAATGAATTTCTCCACCAACTCACGTTTGCTTCTTAGCTGCGACTCACCAACCATCAGGTCAATGATGGCTTTCTGCTGCTTCTCTTTTTCTTCCTCCGGTGCGTCCTTCAGTTTTGCCAACAGCTTCAGGATGTAGCTCACATTGATCTCGTCCCGGTGGATCAGCTCCAGCTCAAAGTCCACATCTGCCAGGATCGAAACTTTCTCTTTCTGGTTGTCACCTTTCGCCTTGTCGTAAAGATCTAAGTATTTGCTCTTGTAGTCCTCAAAAGACTGTTCAGGCATGGACACATCCTCAAAGGTGAATTCGGTAAAAGTGCCAAGCACGTTTTTGATACGCATCAGCTCACGGAAAGCCTTGATAAATTCCAGTTCCTCTACCTCGCTTGGCAGGTCGTTCACACTGTTTACGGTTGGAGCGATTTGTAGGAGCTTGATGAATGCCTCGTTGAACTTCAGGACGTAGTCTTCATACGGCTGCATGATGATTTCATCCTTGGCGTTGATGTTGGAGAAAAGTGTGATCGCATCATCGGTCGCTTGCTTCAGATTTCTAAAGCACACGATATTCCCTTGTGATTTCAGCTCATTCAGAATTCGATTGGTACGGGAAAAGGCCTGAATCAAACCGTGATATTTCAGATTCTTGTCCACATAGAGCGTGTTCAAGTGCTTGGAATCAAAGCCTGTCAGAAACATGTTCACGACCAATAGGATGTCAACCTGTCTGTGTTTGACCCGATTGGCTACGTCGTTGTAGTAGTTGTAGAACGATTGGCTGTCCTTGGTAGAATAATTCGTAGCAAACTTGGTGTTGTAGTGACCGATGAATTCGTCCAGGAATTCCCTCGGATGCTTTTTGCTCGGGTTTCTATATTCGTCTCTCGGATTATCTGCTGCGATTCCGAATTCGCCCTCCTCCCAATCCTGCTCAAAGCCGTCGTTGTCTATCAGGTCCACATTCGCGCCATAAGAGAAGATGGTTGCTACTGTCAGGTTGTGTTCTCCCGCCAGTTTTTTCTTGTGGAGGATATTGTAGTAGTCAATCAGGGTGGGAACACTTGAAACGCAGAAGATTGAAGTGAACTCACGGTTGTGAGACTTCCTGCCATGATTGTTGATGATAAAATCTGAGATGTTGTTCAATCGCTGTGGGGCTCTCATGACTTCTTCTTCGTCTATGGCCTCCACGTTGATGTCCATGATGTGATCTTTCTTTTTGAACGTGCTGATATACTCCACCGAAAATTTCAAAACATTCTCATCTCGAATCGCATCGGTGATCACATATTTGTGGAGGCAGTCACCGAAAAGCATGGTGGTGGTTCGCTTCCCATAAGAATTTGAGCCTGCGTTCTCTTCGAAAATCGGTGTTCCTGTAAAACCGAACATCTGACAGCCTTGGAAGAAGCCTTTGATCTCCTCATGGGTCTTTCCGAACTGGCTTCTGTGACACTCGTCGAAGATGAACACGATCCGTTTGTCTTTCAGCGATTCCATCTTGGTCATGTGCCGGGCTTTGCTGATTGCCGTGTTCAGTTTCTGAATGGTGGTGACGATCAGCTTGGTGTCATCAGCCAATTGATTGACTAGCGCCTGGGTGTTGTTGGTTCCGTCAATGCTTCCTTTGCTGAAGCTGTTGAATTCCTTGGTAGTTTGGTAGTCCAAGTCCTTCCGATCTACCACAAAAACGACTTTGTAAACCTGTGGTAAATTTGTCAGGATCTGAGCTGTCTTGAATGAAGTCAGTGTTTTGCCCGATCCTGTTGTGTGCCAGATATACCCGAATTTCGGAGTGGTCTTCACTCGGTCGATGATTGCCTCCACCGCATAAAACTGGTAAGGGCGCAGCACCATGAGTGATTTTTGTGATTCGTTCAGCACGACGTACTTGGTCACCATCTTAGAGATGTGGCAAGGCTCCAGAAAAATATCCGTGAAGTTTGACAGCTGCGTGACCAGCTTGTTTTTGGTGTCGCTCCAATAAAACGTTTGCTTGAAGGATCGGTCTTTCAGAGATGTGTTAGCATAGTACTTGGTGTTTACTCCGTTGCTGATCACAAAGATCTGGATGAACTGAAAGAGCCCCTGGCCAGAGCCATAGGAGTGAATCGTGTAGCGGTCGGTCTGTTTAAACGCTTCTTTCAGCTCTAGTCCTCTTCGCTTGAGTTCGATCTGGACCAGAGGCAAACCATTAATCAGGAGCGTAACATCGTAGCGGTTTTTGTACTTGCCCTCCATGGACACTTGCTGTGTGACCTGAAACTTGTTCTGACACCAGTGGAGTTGATTGATCAGCTCGATGGTCTTGAACTCACCCAGATCGTTGGTGTAGGGAATTCGGTCTCTCAGAATCTTGGCGCGTTCGAAGACGTTGCCTTTGTTGATAAAGTTGAGGATCTGAGTAAAGTCGTTTGGACTCAAAGTCACTTTGTTGTGGACTTCAAGTTGAGACTTGAGATTCTGAAGTAGGTCAGACTCGCCTTTGATGAGAACTCTTTTGAACCCGAGCTTTTCGAGCTGGCCTACTAAATTGTTTTCAAGTGTCTGTTCGGGTTGTGAAGTCATTTTTTTACGTGGATTCCTCAATTTCTTTTTTGAGCGGAATTGTTTGGTCAGGAATTTGGTTGTATCCTTGCAGTGTTCTTTACCCTTGGTCTGGAATCTACAAAGGTCTTAGACGTTGAACC
Organism: Algoriphagus sp.; assembly: GCF_046296635.1. GTDB lineage: Bacteria > Bacteroidota > Bacteroidia > Cytophagales > Cyclobacteriaceae > Algoriphagus. The sequence continues at coordinate 135,403 of NZ_JBKBKZ010000003.1, forward strand.
CGAATCAACGTCTTTTTATTTTTTAAGGTATTTGCTGTTCTTGTCGAAGTCGGGTGATCTCATGATGTTACTGATGTCGCTTTTTTCATAAGCTGTCACCAGCTTGGCTTTCAAAAGCCCTGTAAACCTTATCACCACGACAAAGTTTCCCTTCACAATACTGATTCTTCGGTTGTCGAAATAGCTTTTGTTGGATTTGTCCCATCCCGATTTCAGTATGGCATCTGGATCCTGAAGAGCTGCTTTGATCCAGTGGATTTTTTCAAGTCGGTTTAGCGACAAGATTGACTTATCGCCCTTAATTCGATCCTTACTTTCAAAGAAAACATGGTCAAACATGTCCTCATAGCAGGAAACCATCACACTGTCGAAGGTTTGTATTGGACCCAAGCAGTATTCATTTTTCCAGATTTCACGAAACTCTTCGACAGATATCAGTTGAGCCTTTACTTTCTTGTACTCCATCACCAGCCCCCCTGCAGATTGATCTTGAACACGTTAAACTTCTCTTCGCTTTTGGGGGTGTGCCGTATGGGGTTTCCCAAAAATGTCTCTTCGGTTTCGAGTATAAGCTGTTTTTTAGCAGAGCTCTTCACAGAGTTATTAAATTTCGCATGCACCATGCCTGTCAAAACATCTGCAAGTTGAATCCCGGGGGAATCTGAGGAAGGTAACGCTTGGAGAATAGGAATGTCCGTAAGTAGATTTGACAAGTCCAAGCATTGCTGAAGGTCTTTTAACCTACCTTTGTCACGGTTAACTTTTTGATCAACGAAGATAAAGTAGTTGTTGAAATCATAAATCCAGTGGTGAAGAAGTTGGTAGTAGAACTTGTAGAATCCAAGCTCTCTGTCTCCATGAAAGTAGTCTGCGTTTACTGTCTTTGCATCCACCACGATGACCCTGAATCTAAGTTGAGGGGTTTCAAAAAAGTACGCGATCAAATCTTGATAAAGTTTCAAATACCGAGGTGAAACTTTGTTCCACTTCACTTCTCCATTTACACCATGAAATTTTTTGATCTGGTTGATTCGGTCTTTAAAATAAGGACGAAAATCCTTGGGCATCCAAATACCTCCGATAGTGAAGAACTGTGGTTGTCTGGAGTCGTTTAATGCCTCCAGACCACTTTCATCACAATACACTTCAAAGTCCATAGCCTGATCGAGTTTTGCCGCACGGCATTTTATAAAAAAAACCCCAGAGCAGATCTGACGGGATGCAGCTCAGGTTCGTTGAATACTAAGATGTGGATTTAGTTTATGTGAAGCAAATAGAGGCAACTCTGTTGGTTAAAAGTTTGGCAAATAAACACACAGCGTTTAAACTGTGGAGGTTTAAACTCCTGAAGTTTGCTTCCCTTTAAAAGTAAAAGACACGCCCTGGGACGCTGATCTTACGGGTAGCGTGTACTGTTAATTCCTGAGATTTAGACACTATAGCTAAAAGTGTAAGTTGGTATTCCTGTGATTAGGTTTTGAATTTATCATCATTCCATTTTTTTGGATTTTGGATGATGTAATTTTTAATTCGTGCATATTCCCCTTCATTTCGTATGATATGATCGTGGTAATTGGGTTGAAAAAAGTGGTTGTTTCGATTGTATTTGGGGGTTTTTAGGTTGTGTAGGTCGATAAAATCATCGATTTTGGAGTTTACGGAAGATTTGAATCCCGCCAAAAATGATGAAATGGATTTGGGTAATCGTATTGGTGGGGATTGTGATTGCAGATCGGATGATGATGGCGAATCGGATTTGGGTGGCGATTTGGATTGGGATGGCGATGGCAGCAGAGACGCAAGGCCGTGCGTCTGTACTGATCCGATTTCCGTTGATCCAATTTCCCCATTTAATTTTGATTGATTCCCCGATCCAGATTGATCGAGAATAATAATGGAGTGAAGGTGATTGGGCATGATGATGTATTCATCGCAGATTAATTCCTGGCGGATTTCAAAGGATCGAAGCCATTCTGTTTCAACGATTTTTCCAAAATCTGATAGAATTGGTTGATTTTCCGAATTAATTTTTCCCAAATTGCAAATTCGGCCTTGGGTCACTAAAGTGATAAAATAGAGGCCATCATTTGAATAATCCCAGCTCGGCCTGCGGTATGATTCGATCCGGTATTTGTTTAAGTATCGCATGGCATTCAAGCAAAAAATGGATATTTGAATTTAAGTTTTTTTATACCAAAATGAGCGTTCATTCTTATACAAACATCAATTTCAGCAACCTTAAATTTTGAGTCTAAAATACGGAGACTTTGCCCAAGACAAAACGTATTGATCGGGATATGTTTGTCCCAATAGTTCTTTATAAAATGCTGAAAGTGATAAGGGTATTTCGATTTGTTTAAGTGGTGTTTGAATTTTAAGTCAAGATTTACAGTTTTGTATCAGTGAGCGCTTGGATTGATCCGAAGGCCTACGTTGTACGTAGGAGTGAAATTAGGATGAGTTGGAGCGCTTTTCTTTTTTGCTGCTGGCTATGTACTCGTGGTTTTTCGGGATAAATAGCCAGTGCCGATAAGGATGACCATACACCCTCCGTAGAAATTAGAGTAGTGTCTCCCGACTGAATAGACTCGTCGCAGAAAATGTAGTACCTTCTCTTCATGCCTTACACAAACATCTTTTGCAGCAGCCCTTTCTTCCAGGTCTGCGTGTGGGTGATCTGTTGATTCAGGTTCTCGATACTTCGGTCCAAGCTTGTCAGAAACTCGACGATTTTCTGCTGCTCAGCAAGAGAGGGAAGTTTGAATTCAAAAGACTTGTACTCTTCCGCATTTATTCCGGGTTGCCCTGACCTCATGGACATGATCTTAACCCATTTTTGATATTCACTACGTTTTGTTTGCAGAAAAACGAAATATGGGTTTGCATTTCTAATCGAAAACCGGATCAAGAACCCTGCAAAATACAATTCTCCATCCCCTTTCCGGTAGATATAAGACTTTCCGACACTTGCTCCCGTTCTTGCAAAAAGAATATCCCCCTCTGAAACTTGATAGGACGGATTTGGGATTTGATCAGGTGACGTGAGAGGAGATGGGACAAACTTATTTGTTTTCTCATCTATGTCAGTAATTCGGATGTACTTGTGCTTTCCATCGTAATCTGTTGCCGAAGAATTTAGCCCATATCCAATGTTTGAAGATATTTCCCCCAACTTCCTCTCCTCCCAATCCGGGAAGTCGGAACCGTCATCGGCTTTGAAACGGAGCTTCTGAGAAAAGATCTGTTGCATCACACCCTTCTTGTACGCTTCCAGCTTTTCCTTTTTGGCCTGAAGTAGCTCGATTCTCCGGTCCACGGCTGTCAGAAACTCAGAGATCTTTTGCTGCTCGGGGAGAGAGGGGAGAATGACAGGAACCTGTGAGAGTGTTTCTTGGCCAACGTTGTACCTAGTGCTGCCTCCACTTTTTGAAGTGATTTCGTTCCTTGACTGAGGGGTTCTTAGGAGGTAGTTCAAAAATGGTGGCTCGAAGTCTCCAACCTTTTTACCTCGAATCACGAAGCCGCCAAATGTTGCAGGTCTGGACTTGTCAAGATAGACATTAGCCTGACCGACTTCTTCTCTAGTTTCGGAACTTCTCTGGAATAGAATGTCTCCATATTCTACCTTGTACTTTTCGAATTCTGACAGTGAAAGCTCAACAGAGCCGAGGATTTTATCATGCGTAATTGTCACATTTTGAATTATGTCAAGTACGTTTATGAATTTCTCACCTGATCCATAGCTCTCCTTTGATGCATTGTACCCGTTTTTGAACTCAAGTAGATCTCTAAGGGTTTTTTCAACCCAACTTTCACTAAAATCTGGAAACCGCAACTTCGGTACGTTTTTATTTTCGCTCATATTAGAAAGGCGTTGAGATTCCAAGCTGCTTGCAGAAGCCGATCAGCGACACTTCGTTTGACTTCATTTCTGAGTCCAAGGCTCTCAGATCCTCGGCCACCTGATCGAGGTTGACTTCTTCCTGCTCTTCAAAAGTGTCCACATAGCGTGGGATGTTCAGGTTGTAGTCGTTTTCAGCGATTTCCTGAAGGGTAGCCACGTAGCTGTACTTTTCGATAGTCTCCCGTTTGCGGTAGGTATCCACGATCAGCTCGATGTCTGATTCACGAAGCTTGTTCTGATTGCCCTCTTTTACAAAGTGTGCACTCGCATCGATAAAGACCACATTGTCGTCCTGCTCCCTGCATTTCTTCAAGACTACGATGCAAGTGGGAATTGATGTGCCATAGAAGATATTTGCCGGAAGTCCGATCACCGCATCGAGTGCGTTCAGCTCCCGAATCAAGTACTCCCGGATCATACCCTCGGCTGCTCCTCTGAAAAGCACCCCATGTGGGAAGACGCTTGCCATGATGCCGTTGTCGGCCAGTTGGAAGAACATGTGTTGCATAAAGGCAAAATCTGCCTTGGTTTTGGGTGCAAGCCTGCCGTATTGACTGAATCGGGGGTCGTTCTGATAGATTGGATTTGCATCACCCTTCCAGTGTGCGGAAAATGGGGGATTAGCCACGATTGCCTCGAATCGCTGGTCCAAGTGCTGCGGATGCTCCAGCGTATCTTCTTGCTTGATGCTGAATTCCCGGTAGTGAACCCCGTGGAGAATCATGTTCATCCGAGCCAGGTTGTAGGTAGTCCGGGTCATTTCCTGCCCGTAATACTCACTGACCTTGGCTTCTTTGGCTACCCGGAGTAGAAGCGATCCTGATCCACAGGTCGGATCATAGACCGATTTGAGTTTTTCTTTGCCTGTGGTGACGATTTTTGCCAGAATCTTCGAAACCTGCTGTGGAGTGTAAAATTCCCCCGCTGTTTTTCCCGCACCTGCTGCAAATTCACCGATCAAGTATTCGTAAGCGTCTCCAAGTACATCAGACTCGATGTCCTCCAGACGAAAGTCGATCTTGTTGAGATAGTTCAGGATTTGGACGATGATCGTATTTCTGGCAGCCACGGTTCTACCGATTTTGGTAGAGTTCAGATCCAAATCATCAAACAGGTCGTTGAAGTCCTCCTCCGAATCCGTACCCATCGTGCTTTGCTCGATGTGGTTGAGGATAGACTTTAAGTCCTCCAGAATGTAGTTGCTCTCAGACTCGGTGTCGGAATTTCCTTTCGCAGCGATAGCCGAAAAGAGCTGATCTGGTTTTAGGAAATATCCTAGCGTTTGAAGGGATTCTTCCTTGATTGCGTCTAGCAATTCAGGATCTTTCAGTTCCTGATAATCCTCCACGGCCTCCCCTTCGAGTAGCGTGTTGGCGTAGTTGTACTGTCGTTCGGACAGGTATTTGTAAAAGATGAAGCCCAGGATGTAGTCCCGGTAATCGTCAGCGGAGATTTTTCCTCTCAGCAAGTTGGCGATTCCCCAGAGCTGACTTTCCAGTTGACGTTTTTGATCTTCAGACATAAGATGTTTTGGGTTCTTTGAAAACCTGTTTGGCGTTGGTGGTCTGGTCGGTTGGAAAAATCAGTGACACAGGATCCGGTTAAACGGGTCTCCGGCAACATATTTGGATGCTTAAAAATAGGGTTTTCGGTGGAAAGGTAAAGGGGAGGAGGTGAAAAAAGTAGCTTAGATTAAAGGCTGTCAATTTCACCGCAGACAGTTATGATGTGATCCAAGCCATACAGAAGAGCGGACTCATCGATGTCCATCCATTGAAAGAGCGTAATTATTTGATGGTAGTGTTGTCTTGCATAGTTTGTATCCTTCACTGGAGATCTTGTGACGAAACAGATGGGTTCGTGATGAGCGATTCTATTCCTGATCTCGTTTATTTTCGCCAGCTCATTGAAGATGTATTTTGCGTTGTATGCAATGGAGGGTGTACTCGGAAGCTTGTTTGGGAAAATGTTTATTAGATCTTGCCCTCCTGCTCGGTATTGATGGTCAGAGAATAGATATCTCCAAAAGCCAAAGCCAAGTGCTGCGACTAGTTTCGGGTGAGAATAATGAGCATTGAGTTTTAAAACCTCGTCGTAAACCACCTGAGCAGTTGACCTGCAACTTTGAGTAGCAAACATGCCTCCTAGGGAGGCTGCGTCTCTTAACCAGTCAGGTCCAAATTTATTTGTGTAGTGTTGGTCAATTTTTTCTTTTTCGAAGAGCAACCTCAAAGCAGCTTATCACGGTAAACATCTCCTGAGAAAGTTTGAGGTTTTTGCGATAAAGAGTCATAGCTTTTTTGCTATCTCCACCACAAGCGAGGAGGTAACGATTCATTCTTGTGGGAGCAATGATACTCTCGAATTCTGAAAACTTCATTGAGATAATAGTTGAAGTGGTTTGAGCTGTATGTGTAAAAATCAGTAAAAAATTGGGAACTTATGGGAACTTATGGTAAGTTTGTATCATCTTATTCCCGGTCGTCCCTGAGAAATCACACTTCCGGGTTTCGTTTTTTATAGCCGGCAAAGACTGGAGCATATTTCCAACTCTTCCTCCAAGCGTTACTACAGGAAGGTCCAACTTATAAGTGTTCTCGTTTTGTTCAGTTTTTCAAGTATTTCCCAGCAAAGCTTCCTTTGATCGGGTACTTGGAAGGGGTTTTGTTCCAGTTTTATAAACCTCCCCTTCAAATGTTCCTTGAATGTAGTTCTGGTCTACACTTTTCTTGATGATTGTGACGGATCCTGTAGTAGGAGTGGGGGATAGATTTGTTCCTCCATACCAGTGGTGAGATGTGTAACTGCCAGACGGTAAATCCATCATTTCGATCATTTCCCAAGCTTGCTTCCCTATTGCGTCTGAAAATATCATATTTATAAAGAGGGGTGTTATACACACACCTGGGACGATGTTAAGGGTCAACGAAATAATTTCCTCACATCAAAAAAGCCCGAAGCTTTAATCCTCGGGCCAAGGACTTCCTTATCGACGAGCCAGTTTCCAAGCACCTAAAGTTTCCCTAAAATCCCCTGATATTTTAACATTGAGGAAATTCTGCAATCAGTACCGTATGCAGGATTGAATATTTGTATTACCAAACCAACTTTTGAAAGTCCCAAATCATTTTGATTTACTATATAACCAATCCATTTCCCCAATTGCTCCAAATGGTTTTTTAGGCTAATTTTAGGCTGTTAATTTGATTATGCGACGATTTTATTTTCTTCTGATTTTTATTCTTATATCCTCCTGCGAAGACTTGTTCGATGTCAAGCGTGAGAAGGGACCCTGCACCATTCAATTAGCAAATGGTGGTACTATTACAACTCAGGAGGATATCGAAATTCTACAAGCTACCGGGACCATTACTTATCGTGATGATGAAGGCAAACTTTGGTCAATCCCAGCTGATGAATATTCGAGCTATTCCTGTGGAAATTAATCCATAGAATCAATTATCAAAACCCAGTCATTTCCTCTCCCGAAACTTGGAGGCGCCACTTCCAAAGGAACTCCTTTTGAAACTGATGTTCCTTCAATACCTGGAAATTCAACACCGGTTCTAGGATCCATCCAAGTCAATTTGAATGCTTCGCCAACAAGATTTTTCAAATCGATGGAGACCTTTTTTCCGTCAGGAAAATAGAACATTGCAAACCTTCCCTTTGTATCACGAGTTGCTGATACAAAGGAATCATCGTCTTGTTGGTTTCCCACAATCAAACTTTGGTCAGGAATCCTGTCAAAATAAGTGCGACTGAGCACAAGATTTTTCAGATGCTTAACCTGATTAGCCGCTTCAAGATCCATTGATTTATGCCAGGGTTTTAAAGGTGCATTGATGGGCGCTTTATCCAAATCAAACATCTGCCAAACTGCGTGACACCCGTATGTCTGTCCTGCTGCTCCGGCAAAAACATTCCAATACATGATCCTTCGGATGTCCGCCGCCTCACTGTATCCAAGCTCTTTTGCATTGAAACATTTGGGATGTTCCTCATACATTGGTTCCCCGTCGATGGTAGGTTTCTGGGGTGAAAGACTCAGGTCATGAGCAATTTTCTCATAGGTAGGCTGATTGGGGCAATGGCCAGTCTGATGCATGTTGAAATCCAGCCAATCAGCTTGGTGAAACCAATTTGAGCTTCCTCCGGGATTGGCAGGCTGAGGGTGAAAAGTGATTAAAATAGGATTTTGAGGATTCTTGGTTTCGAGGATTCCCTTTGCCATTTGATTCCAGACTTCGATGTCTTGGGAGTTATCCCGTGGATTTCTGTCGCCTCCAAGTACCCAAACTAGATTTTTTCGATCTCGATACCGTTGTCCAATCCATTTCCCATAATGGTAGGCAGTTTGGGGAGTAAATATTTCCGGACCTGTGCCCCATGAGTTTTTGAAAAGCTTGTCTCCCCAAGTAGGGAGTAGGGCAATGTGAATGTCACGTTCTAAAGCCAAGTCCAAGACTCGATCAACATGGGTGAAATAAGCCTCATTGTATTCCCAGTTTTCCAGATTCAGGAATGGGCGGTCTCCAATCGCATTGGGAGTATGTATTCCATCCAATTCAGCTAAAACCACAGCCTGAATTACATTAAATCCTTGTTCTTTTCTGGTATTAAGGTATAGCGTTGCCTCATTTTCATCGAGACGATGAAAGAGTTCCCAGGCTGTATCAGCCAACCAGAAAAACGGTTTACCTTCAGAAGTCATCAGATATCGATTTTCAGGGTGAACCTGAATTGGGCCATTGATTTTTTGAGCATTTGAACTGAAAGCCAAAAGAAATGCAAAGAAGGAGATGATTGATTTTTTCATAATTGAAGCAAAAAAAAGCAGCCCAAAGGCTGCTTTTGTGAATTGAATTAATGTGCGGTAGCAACCACTGGCTTGGAGCCTTTTTGCCAGATAAAGAAGATGATGAATAATACAATCAGGATTCCAGGAAAGAGCAGCATTTTTTGCAGTGTCTCCTGACCTGCTGCCAATTCCAAAGCATCACCTGCAAGTCCTGCAGTGCCATAAGTAGCTCTTGAAGTATCGATCCAACCTCCAATAATGGGCTGGAAGATCGCAGTGGAAAACATCCCAATCCCGCCGATGATGGACATTCCCAATGCCCCGGAGAGTGGAACTCGCTGCGCAACTGCACCAACCATTACTGGCCAGAAATAACAAACCCCAATAGCAAAAATCACAGCTGCAACATAGGCCATTGGACCCGTGACTGTGCTAAACATGAATATACCAATTGCTGTGAAAATTGAACCGCCAAGCAAGACACCGGTTTGGCCAAGGGCTTTTACCACCGGACCTGCAAAGAAACGGCCTACAGCCATTACTCCTGTGGTAAGTGCCAAAATCAACATTGGACTAGCACCACTAGAACCCATGATCAAACCAACCCACTGCTGAGGGCCAAATTCGGAAATTGCAGTGAACGCCATAGCTATAAATAAGAATATGAACACTGGGCTAAGCATAGCTTTGAAGTTGGAACTGACAGAAGTTACTCCTTCCACTTTCGGTTGTGGAAATGCTTTACCAAAGAACAATACTGCATAAGCAACTGTAGGAATCATCATCACCCAAACTTGAGTCTGCCATGCAAAACCACCGTCTGTCAAAAACTTGGACACCAAGCTACCCAACACGATTCCTCCTGGAAACCACATGTGGAATCGGTTTAGCATTTTATTAAGCGTAGTGCCAGAGTACATATCTGCAATCATAGGATTACAAGCAGCCTCTGTACATCCATTTCCAAATCCTATAAACAAAGTAGAAATCAATAGCGTGGTATATCCGTCTGCAAAAATGGTTAATAAGATACCCAAAGTATGGGTGACAAAGGCGATTCGCATAATATTGGCTGGACCAACAATATGGTAAAACAGACCTCCAAGGATCATGGAAATCGGAAATCCGAGAAACCACATGGAGTTGATGAAGCCTAATTGCTCAGCAGATAAGCCAAATGAATCACCCAATTGAGGGAGAATACCGGCTCGAATTGAGAACGAGAAAGCGGTGGTGATTAGCGCCAGACAACTTGCATTGAAAAGGGCGCTGCGATTGATGGTTTGAGTCATAGAGCGTGATTTGGTTTTTGGGTTGAATTAAACTAGTGCTTGAAACGGTTCAAAATAGAAAAAAAAAAGGATTTAGCTTTCCCGTGGTAGAAATAATTCCTTGAAAGGATATTGTGCCTGTTTTGAAGGTGCCAAAAAGAAGCTAGTTTTAATCCGAAAAATGATGCTTTTGAATCAGCTTTATGCTGTCCGCTTAGATTTTTGGGTCTTAGAATCCTCCTTCTATAAGGGATTTAGTATACTTATAAAACACTTTATATGTATATAGGAAAACTGCCAGTATCCTTTGAATAGGCTTAATATAACCCGAAAACACTTAATGTTAGGCTCCACCGGTTTCCGGTCACTGGACCTGCCTTTGCCGGTAGGCAGGCATCCAGCCCAATTGAGTTATTAAATTAGCTTATGGCAGGATAGCCTATAATTAGGCCCTTTAATTTTGGCGGTCGTCAAAACTAGTTGATCACCAAGATAGAGCCCATTTGCTCTTTGGTAATGTTCTTTTCATTATTTATAAAGTTCATCCGATAGGCATAGGAACCAGGAGGTAATTTTTCCCCTCTGTAATAGCCATCCCAGAGGCAGGTTGACTCCTCGGTCAAAAGCCCGGAATTTTTGCAATGAAAGATAACTTCACCCCATTTACTGAAAACCCAGATTTCAAGGTCATCAATGAGGTAGTTGGTGTAAATCAAAAATGGTTTTTCAGGATTTCCCGGCTGAATTGCATTCGGGAACATTGCCTTTAGTTCACATTCTTCCTCAGTGATGAATGAAGTCTCATAAGCACATCCTTCGCTACTAATAACGATCAGCTTATAGGCTCCAATTTGAACAGGCTTATAGATGGGTGAGCTAGAAACCAAATTATCATCATAGTACCATGCATAGCTAGCAAAGCTACCGGGATTAATTTGGGGAGCTATTTCATATCTCGGGCAAATCTGATAAATCTCCTCAACTGTGGGTCTTACCAAATCGGTGCTACGGAGTATCAAAGCAAGGTCGAATCCGATCACACAGCCAAATTGATTAATCGCTCTTGCTTCGTAAGTCCCTTCGTTTACGGCTAAGATTTCGCGTTTATTCAATTCAGATGTGAGTTGTGATTCAACTCCGGAGATATTGGTAAACCACCACTCTAATTTATCAATGGCACTGAAATCAGTTTCCACTGAAAGTGTAGCAGAAGGAGAGTCGGGGCAAAAGGGTTCTTTTATAAGTGTTACACTCACATTTAAAATAGGTTGAGGCACCTCAAAAACTTTTATGTCTTGATCGCAGGGCAGACTGCCTTTTGGTTGCACATCTAATGCAAAACTTCCAAAGTCATTAAGAATTAAGTATTCTTCGTTTCCAACTTCAATGCCTTGGGCATTTAGCCAGCTGAATTCCGCATCCGAGGGGTTTGTACCGGTCAATACCGCCTGATAGGTTTTAACCCCATCGCAGGATTCACTTATAAGGACAGGTTCAAATTCGATTTTTTTATTGATTGTAACCTCTATCACTTGCTCATCTGGACAAAGTGGAGACAATGGATCCGGGTTAAAACCAAAAAATGTATAAGTTCCGCTTTGGTTAAGAAGGAAAGTCTGTGCGGAAGTTTTAGTGACTATCTCTCCACTTGGATAAGTGACGATGAAAGTCAGATTCTGAATAGTCGTAGGAGAGAAATTATAGCTTTCGCAAACGGAAAGTAGGTCAGGGATATCAAAAGCTACCCGGTTAGGAGTGACATCCACCTCAATCGAATTTCTGCCCAATTCACAATCCTTACCAATTTGTGGAATTATACTGTAAACGGTGGCCTCGTAAATACCTTCCAGGTCCACCGTGATTTCTGTTTGATCATCAAATTGGGGAAGCAGTATAATCTCTCCTGACTCACTAAACCTTCTCCAGACGATATTCGTCACCTGATCCTGAAAAGTAGTCTCTAAAGTAATGGTGGAAGATGGTCGAAGCTCACAGAGTTTAGTTGCCATGAGGCTTACTTCCACTTCAAGCACCGGATCCTCTATGAGGAATTCGATTGGGGGTATAGGGCAAGCTTCAGAATTTTTGGGCTGCACGTCAAGTTTGAACAGGCCAGTTGAGATCGGGACTAATTGTATTCCCTCACTGACAATTTCATCCTTTTCATTAAACCAAGTGAAGTTGAGATCTTTTGGGTCTCGCCCAAAAATCTCAGCTTCATACGTTCTATTTCCAAAGCAATCTTCTTGAACAAGTTTCGGTTCGAAAACTACCGGATCCACCAAAGTTACCATGAATTCTGTGAGTGTGGGACATAAATCACTTGCTGAGGCGGGACTTCCAACGAGTTGATGAAGTCCTGCTTGTTGGACAAGTAAAGGTTCTCCAGCTGGTTTGGTTTCTTTTGTGCCATCTGGAGAAATGAGGGTAAATTCCAGATCCTGACTTGTTTCCGGTACAAGTTCAAAGGATTGGCAAATGAATAATTCCTTAGGAATTGAAAACTGGACTTGATTTTTCCCCTTGATTTGAATCAATTCTTTTTTAGGAACAGTACAACTATCGAGATTAAGCAATTCAAACACATAAGTTCCACCTTGAATCTGAACAGGTATAGTACTTTGATTCAAAAAACTTCCAGAATTAGCTACTCCTCCCTTTTCATTTAGGACACGATAATGCCCATCAGTAGGTCCATTTGCTAGTTGAATAATAAAACTTCCTAATTCCTTACCTGTATCTGTACATGATTCACCTAGAAAATCAATGAGATCGTATTCTAATTGTTGGGGAGTGGTTTCTATTGGCACTATGGCTGCGTAAGCATTGGAGCAGGATCCTAAATAACTCAATAGGCTGTAAGCCCCCGATTCAAGATTAGGAATTTCAAATATTTGACCGGGTGATAGTGATGGAGTTGTATACTTGGTCTCTTCTATTGTAATAAAATCTATAGAAGTGAGTGCTCTGACCCGAATTGATCCATTTGCCACATTACAATCGCTCGCACCTATGGGATCAAGAATTTCAAAATCCGGCAATGGGAAGTAAGCCAAAGGTGCTGACTTTTGAATGACGCAACCCGGCACATCGGAATTAATCAGTTCGAATACGACCTCATAATTACCTGTCCCACTTGATAAATAATTTGGAGAAATTGTGATCGAACTACTCGAAGTAATAAAATTAAGAGAAGGTTCTCCTATCTTCTTTAGATACCAATTTCCATAGATGTTTGGCTCGGTAGAAAACTTTAAAGATTCATTTGGGCAGATACTATTGCCCTCAGCGATTATATCAAAAATGGATGAATCGATGATCGTGGTGCTAAGCGATCGATAACAATCTTGCAAACCTCCAACTGATTGAGAAAAAAAGTCAACAGTATACGTTCCTGGAGTGGTGACGGTAAGTTTGTTGCTAGTTCCGATGACCGCTCCTGCGCCATTTTTCCATTCAAATTTGAAAAGTGCTAATGTGGGAGTCAGTGGATCAATAGCATTGAGTTCGAGTGGATCACTACCGCAGAGTTGATAGCTGGGATTCAGTTTGACACTCGGAGCAGGCTGTACGACTATGTTTTTTGTCTTTTTGGGAAATGGAATGGAGGCTCGGCTTACTATTAATTCGATTCGATAAGCTCCTGGATCTTTAAAAGTTGCAGAGATAGTTTGAAATCCTCCTTGTTTGCTGAAAAACTCTTTACCCGTTGCATCAAAAATTTTCCAATCATAAACATCCGTCACGGCGTTTCCCCCTCCTGAAAATTCTCCTATCACGCTTCCAAACTGAATGCAAAGTCTGTCAGGACCTGTGATATCCGGATCATTCACATTGACTAGACCTGAACCCAAAAATCTCCCACTAAGAGAGTCTATTGCTCCCTTAGCAAAAACTAACACCAGAATTAATAATCCGGTGAAAAGTGAGGATTTTAATAGCTTTGAATTCAAAATTATTAAGGGGACTAGGGCAGCAATATTTTTATTCCTCCAAGGTAATCCTTTTACCTTCCTCAAAAAAATTAGCTGAAAATCATTTCCACACTTAAAGCCTGTTTATTGTAGTTTATCTAATAAAAAACCAGTTTTTATTATTACTTAGCTCGGTAGAAAATTCATAATTTTCTTGATTGAAGGTTTTTAGAATATCTGGATCAATTATTTTATTTTTTATTGCAAAATCGGTCATCATTCCTCTTGCTTGCTTTGCAAAAAGACCAATAGTTTGATATTTACCACTTTTGAATTCCTTGAAATGGATGTTGATCACCGAGCTTTTTAGCGTATTTAATTCAACTGCTTTGAAATATTCCTGAGAGGCAAGATTTATGATTGTATCCCCTTTGGAAGCTTCTTTTATTGCTTTAGCTATTTTTGTGCCCCAAAACTCGTATAGGTTTTTTCCTTTTTTTGTAACTAAGCGTGTGCCCATTTCCAGTCTGTAGGGTTGAATCAGATCGAGAGGTTTAAGAAGTCCATAGAGTCCGGATAAAATCCTCAGGTGGTTTTGGGCAAAATCAAACTCGACCTGAGAATAATTATCTACATCAATTTTGGTATACACATCTCCTTTGAAAGCTAACAACGCTTGTTTTGAATTATCAGTATTGAATTCCTTCTGAAATGTCTTATATCGCTCTTCGTTCAAGGCAGCCAAATTTTCACTCACATCCATGAGTTTCGAAATGTCAAGAGCCGATTTTTTCTTCATAACATTCACTAGAGCCTTAATGTCTGAGGCAAATTCAGGGTGTGTGTAATCTTTGAAATTTGGGATGGAGTAATCCAGGGTCTTGGCAGGTGAAATCAGAATCAGCATACTAAACTATTGGATAATCGTAATCGCTTTGGTTTCGCTTTGGGTAATATTTTGAGCTTGAGAGGTAAACTTCACCACTACAGCATATGTTCCATTCGGGACGTAATTTCCGTTAACAATTCCGTCCCAAGGGCAGAAAGGCTGTCTTGGCTCTATATTCTTATGCTCACAATAGAAAATAAGTTCACCCCAACGATTGAAAATAAACACTTCAATATCGTCTATGAATTCATTGGCGTATAGAATGAAGTTTCGGTTTGGATCACCCAATACTACCCCATTCGGATAAGAAATTCGCAACCTGCAGTCTTCATTTACCTTAAAGGTAGCGATGTATTCACAGCCCAGATTATCAGAAACTCGAAGTTCGTAGTCGCCGGGAAGATTTGGGGTAAATATTGCATTTTGCGAAACCACCTCACCATTCAAAATCCAGCTGTAATTATCATATACTCCCGGATCAATACTAGTGGAAACTCCTTCTATTGCACAAATGGTGATTTCGTCCAAAGGCACTACCGGAGGGATAATAGTTGATTTTGCAACTACACCATTCGCTCTACCAAGTTCACAACCAAATGCACTTCTGAGTAAGGCTTCATATGTTCCTTCTTGCGAAACATCTATAATTGGCAAATCATCAAAAGCGAAAATTCGAGTCCGAGTGCCACCCACCACCCTATACCATTCAATTTCTGAAACCTTAGATAAATCAGCCACCACGGTAATAGTTGTACTGGTTTGTTCAATGCAGAATGGCACTACATCCAGACTCACAGTCACTGCCTCTGTCAGAATTTCTGCGGTGAAAGGTATTGGGTTGGTTGGACAAAGTCCACCTGCCAAGGGTTGCACTTCCAAAGTATAATTTCCATCACGACTTGGAACGAAGGTTTGACGCCTTCCTACTATGACACCCAAATCATCTTTCCAAAGGAAAATCACATCTGCTGGAGCTGCATTATTCAAAATAGCCTCATAGCGAACTCCAGTCTGACAGTCCACGAAAGGACCGGAAAGAGCGTAATCAAGAGGCTGAGTGATCGTGACATTCATTTCGATCTCACGTGGACAGTCCCCACCATTTGGATCTACGCCAAGGATGCTGTAAAGGCCCGTCTGAGTAAATGTGAAATTTCCCGATGCATCAGCCGAAATGATATTTCCAGTTGCGTTAGTCGCGGTGTAAGTTAAAGGATCAGGACCAGATGGAGTGAAAATAAAACTTTCACAGGCGGTCACATTGGTGGGAACTGAGAATACTACCTCAAATTTTTGGGCGATAGAATATACTTGGTCATCAGGTATCGAGCAACCGGATGGATCAAGGACTTCTACTAAGTAATCCCCATAAGGCACCTGAACATCAAAATTCGCTTGACCTGGAAGAGGTCCAGAGAATGTTTGACCATCACCTTGCCTTACAATGCGGTATTCTCCGATTTGGGCTGTTCCATTGTCAAAAGATATGGTGATCAATCCAGGCTCAACTCCGGAAGGATTACAAGTCTCGTCTGTAGTCGAGACTGAAAATGCAAATGCCGCTGGAGGATTAAGGTTCGCAATAGTCACCGAGGCAGAATAAAAACAGCCAGTACTATTTTCAGCTTCAATCGTGTATAATCCGGGTAGCACAGCATTTACTGGAATTGCATCTCCAGCACTTACATTAGAAAAAGTAAGATTCAGATCCGGAATCCTCACCACCGAGGCATTTGCCTGCATCGTGATTTCAAAAGATCCATCAGGAGTGGCACAATCTGTAGCTGGAGTTGTTTGTAAGGCTACAAAAAGTGGAAGTTCATTTACTGATAAATCCAATTTCTTTTCTATGGTACATCCTGGCAAAATCGGATCTTCCGTTACAAAGAATATCTCGTATTGTCCAGGACCCGGTAAAGTATTGATAAAGAGCTCCAGTTCGAAAAACTCACCCAATCCAACCCGATTTCCACTTTGATTTAATTCATAGAACCATTCTCCTGAAATCGGAGTGTCGGGTGCAAATACTACAGTTGTCTCTTCAAAGCAAACTTCAGTTGCTGTCTGAGTCAGGTCAAATTCAAAAGCAGGACCGGCAAAAACTTCCGCTGTAGAAGGGCATGTTTCAAAAAATTCCGCCTCATCCGGACTTAATCCTCCCGGAAGTCTATAGCTTACCTGAACAGTGTAAATGCTCTCCTCATCCACTATGATTGAGTTGGAGTTTTCGTCGCCGATGATCTGCCCCGCTGCGTTTGTCCACTGAAAATCATAGAGACCTTCTGCCGGATCGTATCCGTCGATTGCTGTAAGAGTTACCGGATTTCCTGCACAGAGGGTCACATCCGATGCCAATGTCAAAGTGGGTGGAGCTACAACCTCCAACTCTCCTGATGCGCGGAAATATTCCGGATCCCCGCATCTATCCACCCGTAGGTCGACAGTATAAATACCCGGTTCAGTGAAGATTTGATCCAGAGTCTGAAATGGTTCACCGGGACCTCCGAAGTTATTGAGAATTACAGTTCCATCTTCGTGGGTGATTGTCCAGAAATAAGAGTCAATATCCGGTTCACCGCCACCTTCAAGTAGTCCACTCGCACCAAGCACTGGATCTAAACAAAGTCGTAAGGGGAGTGAAAGTGCTGGTTCGGGAATGGAACTTCCTGAATTTTGAACAAAGGAAGGCAATCCCAAATTGGCGGTTCCAGGCATTGGCTGAACAGCATTTTGATTGAAGGTGCTTGTGCCTGTGCAGCCAGATCCTACTTGGATTTGGCCAATGCGATTGTCTCCAACCACAGCCACATAAATCTGTCCATCGGATGCGATTTGAAGGGCTCCCAGATTTAAGCCGCTTGTACCACTTACCTGGTTCCTTGTAGTAAGAATACAAGCTTCACGCTGAGCTCGAGTAGTCGCTGTGTCAAAGCAAGCTGGACATGTTGCAGCATCAGGGTCATTTTGATCTACCTCTTTAATAATGAATTCTTCTATTCCTGGTCCACCGTTTCTATACGAAACTAAGACTCGGTCAGAATCCTGAGAGAATTCAAGTCCATAGACATCACCATTGCAACCTAGATCGATTCTGGCATATTCTGTTAGCGCACCTGTTTGTTGATTAAATTCAAAAATCTCCAGTTTGTTGCATCCTCCCTCTGAAATGGTCACAGCTAGCTTTGTTCCATCATCGCTGAATTTCATCGCTCCGACACCTGAGTTAAACCCATGATTGCTTCCCACCGAACTCAGAACAGGACGACCGATACCTTGGCTGGATACCGGATAAGCCCGGAAGGTGTTATTGCCCAATTCATGAAACATCACCCAAGTGGTGTCACCTCCTGAAAATGCCGCTGAATGCTCAGTTGAAGGACTAAAAAGAAAATTTCCTTTTGTCGTTACATTTCCGACTCCGGTTTGATTTCCGGCTTTGATATCGACGAGCGAGTAGCTGACTGTGTTTGTTCCGTTTGCTGTGGCCTGTGTTGTAAAAAGATAATATAAGGTTTGTTGTTGCGGCACCGCCACCGCAATTACAGATTGACTGGAGGAATTATCCCCTCCGATATTATCCCCGTTTTCCATCAGGTTTCCATTGAGATCCCATACAGAATTCCCATCCGTGAAGAATAGCACTTCACCTGCTTGGTCGGAGATAGTCGTGGTTCCAGCAGGGATGTTTTGAGGATGTCGTTGGGCTATCGGTCTAGGAGTAGGAGCATTGGGGTCATTTGGATCAGGATTGAAATCCAAACCCGCACCATCGCCGAAATACCAGATGTTATTTGATTGATCAGGTAAATCCCAGATTTTCACTCTAATCTCAGCATAAGCATAGCATTCAGAGCCAAGCTCTCGGACCAAAGCCCAATATAAACCCGGAAGACAGACTTCATTTGCTTCTTTTCTAATCCATCCTCGATTGCGCTTATTTGACCAGAAATATTCGTAATTATCGCCACCACCAGGAGGTGCCTCACCATTTTGCTGACCTTGGGCAGCTTGTGCTTGGAGAAGCGGCTCCAAATCAATGCAGCTGAGACAGAGGGTTGTGTCCGAAGGGGTGAAGTTAGCCTCTAGGTTATTCTCAGTAAGGGGAATTGTTTTATTGACATTCAGTGAACTTCCATCTTCAAATTCTACAGTGAGGGTAACCGAAATACTGGTGCCCTCTGCAGCATCTTGTGGTACCAAAAAATGCTCTTGATTAAAGTCTGCGGGAAGAGGATTGCCATCCGAATCAGTCAATGGGGGATTAAACTCCCAAGTGAAAGATACCGGCTGATAATTTTCAGGTTTGATAGTACTGGTGAGTTGCACTGGGTTATTGGCGCAGGGGGCATCAGGACTCCAAGTGAAATCTATTGCCGGAGTAATATCTGCGTTTGGAGCAAATACTGGGAAAATCGTTCCGCAGAGGTCAGTTCCGTTAAATGGATCTTCTTCCACATTGACTAGAGCTAGATCTTGCTCATCGGGATTTGTTACTCTTCCAATCAGTTGGGGACCACCCGGCACTTCTTCGTATATATAGTAGAGTTGACCATCTGGCCCTGACTTAATATCATAAACTTGGTTCAATCCTGCGGTTAAAGGAATTTCTTCAGGAGTTGCGCTGAGATCTGCACTTGGAACTCTGAAAAGCTGATTACCCCTAGAAAAATAGATAAATGACCCATCTGGCGAAAAATCCGCCCCGCCTATTTCATCAGTTCCACCCGAACCTGAAATTGGTTCTGGATTACCAAAGTTTCCCGTACTTGTGTCGAAAGGAATTACCAAGATGTCATCCCCAGTATTTTCTGAAATGACGATTAACCTGCGGTTTTCTTCATCAAAGATGATGGCTTTGGGAGTAAAAGGGATCCCTTCTGTATCTGTTTGAGTAAAATCTCCTTGAGTATTTCCAAATCTTCTGGAGACCAGGTTTCCTCCATTAAAGCTGATGAGGTAAGAAGAAGATGAAGAGGTTTTTACTACTAAAATTGCCCCTGAGGCCGGCCCGATCACCTGATCTTTTGTTGTGACTTCGCCTAATGGTCGTTGATTTCCTGTAGCTTGTCCTGCTGCATTCATGTCTACTACTGAATAAAGCAGCTGTCCTCCGGGAGATATATAAAAAATGTAAAACAACTTATTCCCATCCGGATCATATTCCAAAAAACCCGTGGCAACTTTTTGTCTTCCGTCTATATCGCCATTGAGACCTGGAGCACTTCCTTGGATAGGATTGGAGCTATTATCGTAAACCAAAACTCCGTTTGTAGTAAAAAGTGGCTGACCTGTGATCGGATCTATTGCAATTGCATTATTATTTTTTCCAATTAAAACTGTTCCAGGCAAAGTTTGAACATTGGCTGTGCCACCCTTTCCAAAAGATAAATAGCTGTTTGGAGTCCCTCCGCTGCAATATCCGAAGATCCACTCATTATCATTAAATCCTTGGGAATAGCTTTTAACACTAACTCCGAATATGCTCAGGGAAATGATGCTTGTAAAAATTAAAATGAACCTTATGGAATTAGGCCTGCTTTTCATATTTTTCGGACTGCTTACTAAAACAACCCAAGGGTTGAATCGTTTAGAAGCTAACTGAATATTCAAATAAACGAACAAATCCTTGTTACGGTCTCTGCGAAGTATTGTTTTTTTTACAGCAAGTTGGCTTGGCCTAGCCGTGGCAGCTTTTGGACAGGACCCGCAATATAGTCAGTATTACGCAGCCCCACTGTATCTGAATCCTGCAATGGCAGGTGGAGAACTTACGGGTAGGGTAGGATTCAATTACCGAAATCAGTGGCCATCCATTGATGCACAATTCACTACCTTCTCCGCATATTATGATACCTATCTACCTGATTATAACAGTGGAATAGGGTTTCATATTATGCAGGATACCGAGGGTGCAGCGAAACTCCGATCTACCACTATTTCCGCGCTGTATTCTTATGAATTGAAATTGGGTCAAAATTCTTATTTCCGCCCAGGTTTTCAGGCTAGCTACATTAGAAGAGAAATTGGCTTTTACGAAAATCTGGTATTTGCTAATCAAATAAATCCAGCTAGACCCTTTGATCCAGTAAGTCCCGGTATTGATATTCCCGGATTGGGAGATCCCGTGGGAATGTTATCACTTTCAGTTGGAGGATTATTTTTCACAGAAAATCTGTGGGCTGGATTTTCAGCTCACCATGTCAATGAACCCAATCAATCCTTCATCGATGGTGTAAGTCCCCTTCCGATGAAGCTTTCATTTCATGCAGGTTACCGGATTGATCTCGGAGAGGGTTCGATGAGAAGTGATTTTACCCACTTGAGAAGACAGCGGTCAATTACTCCTACGATTAATTACAAACAGCAGGGACCATTTCAACAACTGGACCTTGGAGCTTATTTCTATGTTGAGCCAATTGTTTTTGGACTCTGGTATCGAGGTCTACCATTCAAGCCTGTAGAAAATCAAAGTAATCGAGATGCGATCGTGATGATGGTCGGAGTCAATTTATTAAGCGGCTTGAACATTGGATACAGCTTTGATTACACCGTTTCTCAATTGGGTATTCAATCAGGAGGCGCACATGAATTAAGTGTATCCTGGACTCTACCAAACAGCTACCAAGGCAAGCCTTCCCGTCGAGACACCATTCTCCCATGTCCTAAATTCTAACTTACGCTATGAGTCCTGATAGCGTGAAATATCTCCTGATCGGAGTATTGGTTTTTGGATTTTTGGTTAGTAAAATCCTGGGTTACCTGAATATCAAAAATCCAATTCCAAAAATTCCCGAAACCCTTTCAGAATATCTTAATCCATCCAAACTGGAAGAATCTAAAGCTTATCAAAAAGAAACCTTCCGCTTTAAATTGATAGCAGGGATTTTCTCATTTATCCTTACATTTTTATTTATCGCCATGGGTTGGTTTGGTGTGATCGATACCTGGGTTGGGGATTTTGGCTTTGCTCCGCTCATTAAGTCCCTTATATTTTTTGCATTGATCTTTGTAGGGTCGGATATTATTAGTTTGCCATTTGATTATTATTCCACCTTTGTAATTGAGGAGAAATTTGGTTTCAACAAAACAACGGTAGGCACATTTTTCTCCGACAAGCTCAAAGGTTATGTGCTTTCCATTCTGGTGGGTGGAGGTTTGCTAATGGTATTTCTGTGGTTGATTCATCAGATGGGCGAGCACTTTTGGTGGCAGTTTTGGGTGATTGCGGCTGTATTTATGGTGCTGGTCAATTTGTTTTATACTGCATGGATCCTACCTCTCTTCAATAAACTTACCCCTTTGGAAGACGGAGAGCTGAAATCAAAAATCCTTCATTATGCGAGGTCAGTGGATTTTCCTTTGGATAATGTTTTTGTAATGGATGGAAGTAAGCGATCCTCCAAGGCTAATGCTTTCTTTTCAGGTTTTGGAAAAAGGAAAAAAGTGGTCCTTTACGACACACTACTTGAGCAGCATCCCCCTGATGAATTGGTGGCAGTACTGGCACATGAAGTAGGGCACTACAAGAAAAAACATATTATCTGGGGTATGATTACTTCAATTCTTCAGGTTGGACTGATGTTGTTTTTATTAGCTCAGTTTATTTTTTCTCCCACGATGAGTATGGCCTTAGGTGGACAGGCTTGGTCTGCTGAATTGAATATCATTGGTTTCACGATGCTGTTTTCTCCTGTTTCGATGATCTTGGGAATTGGGATGAATTGGCTGAGTAGGAAAAATGAATTCGAGGCCGATGAGTTTGCCAAGGAGACTTTCGCAGGTAAGCCACTAGCTGAAGCATTGAAAACCCTTTCCATCAAAACGCTAAGCAATATCAATCCTCATCCTTGGTATGTGTTTGTGAATTATTCGCACCCGCCGCTTTTGGAGCGATTGGAAAAACTGGAGTAGGACTTTTGCAAAGGAGATTTTTTTACCGCAAAGATTTTCACCATAGAGATCTCAGAGAAAAAGAGGTTGAGGGATCAGTCCTTGAATTGGACTTTTAAACTAGTCGACACGTTTGATGTTTTTCAAGGCCACGGAGAGGAAAAGCTGACGCTTTTCTTTGGTGTAACCTTTGAGTTTTTTCGAAACCTCGAAGGTTTTTATTTTAACCGCAAAGCACGCGAAGTGACGCAAAGATTTTCACCACAGAGATCTCAGAGAAAAAAAGGTTGAGGGATCAGTCCTGGATTTGGACTTTTAAACTAGTCGACACCCTTGATCTTTTTCAAGTTCACAGAGGAAAAAGCTGACGCCTTTCTTTGGTGTAACCTTTGAGTTTTTTCGAAACCTCGAAGGTTTTAATTTGTAACCGCAAAGCACGCGAAGTGACGCAAAGATTTTGAATATTTTCCCAAGTGGTTCAAGTCTTCAGACCTGCCTCGCAGTCAGGCAGGCTTGGACCAGAATTATGCAGTCGTCACACTGCGAGTTACTTATCAAAAAGATCTCTGTGGTAAAAAAACTTTGCGTTCTCGGCGCCTCCGCGGTGACATAAAAAAAGCCGCCAGATCTAAATCCAGCGGCTCTTGCTTCTTTCTTCTCGGCTCTTGCTTCTAAACCTTATAAAACTCTTCCCAACCCTTTCTCGGCGGCATTCCCGCCAAGACCTGATTAGCAAGCGGATTATTCGTGATCTGTCTCGTCTCCCGATCAAATTCCAATTTCACTCCCATCTGCTGGGCCATCACGCCAAGACAAAATACCTGACTCAACGGTCCGGCAATTTCAAAAGATGATCTGGTCTTTTCCTCGCCTTTGCAAGCCTTGAGGAAGTTTTCAAAGTGATTGGAAGGACTTTGAGGTACTACCGGAAGTTTGGATTCCCAATCTTTGGCTTTTGCCTCCGGAATGATCGAAAGTGTACTGCCATGTGAACCACCTTTGAAAGTCAGCTCTTTGCTGTAGATGATCTTTCCCGGATTTAATTTCGCAGGTTGAATCTGTCCATTGCTTGGTGGTGGGATATTTGGATCAAGTTCGGAGACGCCGTATCCGTCCGGAACGGAAGG
This sequence comes from Algoriphagus sp., assembly GCF_046296635.1. Lineage (GTDB taxonomy): Bacteria > Bacteroidota > Bacteroidia > Cytophagales > Cyclobacteriaceae > Algoriphagus. The sequence continues at coordinate 159,199 of NZ_JBKBKZ010000003.1, forward strand.
GATGTTGTCCATTCCATCTTGCCAAGTGATTACCATTGGAGGCATTGCACCTCTGGCCGGAAACTTAAATTCCAATGTGGTTGACATCGGGAAAAAGAAGGCGTTATGTCCGGAAAGCTTGGTTGGGTTGACTTCATAAGGGAGACCCAAATCCAAGAATTCATGCGCCGTATCCATGATATGTGCGCCCCAGTCCCCCAAAGCACCCATTCCAAAGTCATACCAGCAGCGCCACTGTCCATTGTGATAATCTTTATTGAATGGATGTGGTCGGGCTTGACTTGTCCAAGTATCCCAATCTAAAGTAGATGGAACAGGTTCGGCAGCTGGAAATTTGGTGATCTTGGGATCCCAATCGTGCCAGCGCCTTCTACTGTTCATGTGAGCAGTCATCGCAGTGACATCCTTGATAATACCGACCTCTTTCCAAGCTTTGAACTGGAAATAGTTCCCCTCCGAGTGACCCTGATTTCCCATTTGTGTTGCGAGTTTCGGGTATTTTTTAGCTGCAGCCATCATCAAGTCCACTTCTTGGAAAGTGCGAGCCATAGGCTTTTCCACATAGACATGCTTACCTTCTGCCAAAGCCATCATGGTCACCGGGAAGTGCGAAAAGTCTGGTGTAGCAATACTCACTGCGTCAAATTCACCTCCGATTTCGTTAAACATCTTGCGGAAGTCCTGATACTTCTTGGCTTTAGGAAACATCCCCATCACCTCTAAAGTCTGTTTGGCACCCATATCCACATCGCAAAGCGCTACAATATTGCAAAGTCCTGTTTTGTGAAGTGATTTAATAATTTCATTGCCTCGGTTGCCAATGCCAATGCAGGCCAAATTCACTTGGTCAGATGGAGCAACATAGCCCATGGATTTTCCAAGGACTTTGGGGGAAATCAAGGTAAGGCCTGAAAGCCCAAGAGCCGCTGTGGCTCCGGTTTTCAGAAAGTCTCTTCTATTGGTTGACATGATGGGGTTGTTTTCGGGTTAAAGTATTAAAGCTGAATATAGAAAAAAGCTTTTTTTAGTAGTTAGGATTTCCTAATCTAAGGATCAAAATGATGACTTGGGGTTATTGATTTGAAAATCAACGGAAAGGTTTCCGAATATGGTTTGTGATTGATTCGACTCGAATCAAAATTGGATTAGATTCTAGAAGAAATGTAGTTTCTGAGAGTAAATGTAGAAGGATCAAAAAAATGTACCTTTTTCGAAATAAAAATGAATAAAAGTGGGAAATACCTATTCTTTTTAATTGCAGTTCTGATGAGTTGCACTCAAAAAGTGAAAGATTTGAAATCTGATATAATCCGGGTAGAGGTAGACGATCGAGGGGCGGAAATACGAATGTCAAGCCTAGTGGATACAGTTTCGGTTATTCCACTTGACAATGCAGAATTAATTGGGAGCATTGATGAATTGGTATGGGCCGAAAACAGAATTTTAATTCTTGATCGATCAAAAACGAAAAAGGTATTTATTTATGACCGGAAAGGATCTTTTATTAACTCTATTACTTCAGGCGAAGGTGAACCGGGTAGTTTTGTATTTCCTGCTTCACTCACATTGAGTGTGAACGGGGATTCATTTTTTGTAATCAGTGGTCGAACTAAAAGGATTCTTGAATATGATTTAGATGGCAATTTGATTAATGATTTTGACGTAAAAAGCTTAGGGCACTTAGATGATTTATATCCATTCGTAGATGGATTTGCGATTAAAACTAGATCTGGAAATGAAGAAAGTATAGTATTCACTGATCTAAACTTTAATAAAATAGATGTTATCCGTTCTTCAGATTTTTTTGAGGAGCCACCCTTCATTAATGGTGGAGGTTATAATTATTTCTACTCTACAGAAGAACGGGAACGATTCTATTATAAAGACATTCTGTCCAACAAGATCTTTGAAATTAAGAATCGGAAGGTTAATCAGATATATGATATTGATCTTCCGGATAGCCATGAAGTTGATTATCAAAAAGTGGGTAGATCACTAGAAAAGGTCAGTGATGCTATCAAGAAAAATGAACTTTTGGGTTTAGGTAATAATCATGTGACTTTTGGAGATTTTATGCTTATGGATGTGCAAAGAGCCAGAGTTGGACAACTTGCAATTTGGAACATTCAAGAAAATAAGATGAAATTCATTTCAAATGTGGTAAATGACCTTTCGATTCTTATAAATGTAAACGCTATATGGGGACCTTCTAATAATGCTTCAGGGAAAATGATCACTGCTGTGGAAGGCGCATTAATGACTCAATTACTGGAAAATGTTGACTACAGCTCTTCTCCTTATGCGCCTGTTTTTGATAATCTTACGGTAGCTACGGATGATAATCCTGTTTTGATTGTCTACCATTTAAAGAAAGACTATAAATGGCCTTTTGATTAAATAGCAATATTGATTTGGAAATACATTACAATTATTCAATACCAAATCCGGGTCACTGCTTGTACTTTTTTCTTAACTTTTCCATGCTCAAATCGACCTGAAACCCATGCACGACCTCGCCGATTTTCCTCATCCGATTACCGACCTTTTCACCCAGCCCACAACTGCTTCTGAATGGGAGCAATATCGACTGAGCAAAGAGCAGGTAGAATTTTTTCATGAAAATGGCTATCTCGCTGACATTAAACTTTTGAATGAAACCCAAATCGTGGTTTTGAAAAAAGCATTGGACGAAGTGATGGATCCAGCGCATCCGCTTCACCATCTTTTCCATGAATTTCATAGCAATGAATCGGGAGATCCGAATAAGGTCCTGTTTCACTCACTAGGCCATTGGCGAATCGCTGAGGCCTTTCACGATGTTATCTGGAATCCTGCTTTTCGCATGGCGGCAAGTCAATTATTGGGAGATCGGGCGGTTCGATTTTGGCATGATCAGCTCTTCTGCAAACCTGCGCATCACGGAGGAAATGTGGCCTGGCATCAAGATTACAGCTATTGGACTCGGACAGTGGCTATGCAGCACCTGACTTGCTGGTGTGGATTGGATGATGCGACGGAAGAAAACGGATGCTTGCAGTATGTTCCGGGTTCGCATCGATGGGGATTACTCGAAAAGCCCGCACTCGCCGGAGAAATGGACGGATTGATGGCGATGATGACAGATCAACAAAAAGCCGAATTCAAACCTAAGGCCATTCCGCTGAAAGCTGGGCATGCGGCATTTCATCACCCTTTGTTGGTTCATGGAAGTTTTGCCAATTATTCCGATCGATCCAGAAAAGCTTTTGTCTTGAATGTATTTGCCGATGGCACGGTCTCGGATACCAATGAACCACTTCTCGATGGTGTTCCGGTTATCCCAAAAGGCGAGAAAATGGGAGGAAAGTTCTTTCCGTTGATATTTGAAGGCGGATTGGAAGGAATGTCAGGCTGAGCAGCTTGCCCGCCGCGGCGGGGAGTCGTTGTCAGGCTGAGTCTGAGTAATCTTGGATTAACAAAAAGGCGATGACAAATCGAATGATTATTTGGTTTTTATACAATAAACCAAATAATACATACTCTGTCATTGGTAGCGGAGTCGAAGCCTTGTTGAATTGGAAGAACTTGTCCGCCGTGGAGGATTGAAAAAATTTTAAAGATTGAAAAATTGAGTTCCAAGTTTAATAATCTCAGCCTTAGTTAATCGGATTTGTAAATTGATCGGTATTCGAATGTTCAGTTAATTCTTAGCACACCCTTACCATTTAAGTCTGAAAACTTCTTGGATGCCTCGTACTTCGTAAATCGTACTTCGTAAATTTTTCCACCTTCTCGAATTTCGCTACCGCCTCTTCTTAATCTGGTTTTTCCCTCGTAAATCGTACCTCGTAAATCTAAAATCAAAATGGCTTCAGGATTATTTGCCCTATTGGATGACATCGCCACACTGATGGATGATGTGGCCGTCCTGAGTAAAGTTGCGGCGAAGAAAACCGCAGGAATACTGGGAGATGACCTCGCAGTCAATGCGGAGAAAGCTTCCGGTTTTGTGTCAGACCGAGAATTGCCTGTATTATGGGCGATCATGAAAGGGTCTTTGCTGAATAAAGTGATTATTCTTCCTGTCGCCTTCCTGCTAAGTGCCTTTTATCCACCTGCGATTATTGCGATCCTGGTAATTGGTGGTTTGTATTTGGCCTATGAGGGAGCTGAAAAAATTTATGAATATCTGGTCCCCCATCCCAAAGAAGCCCATTCGAGACTGGAACCAGAACTTACCGAAGAGCAGATTTTGGCATTGGAAAAGCAGAAGATCAAATCTGCCATCACCACGGATTTTATTTTGTCTGTTGAGATTGTGATCATTGCGATGAGCACTGTGGTGGATAAGCCTCTCGGTACTCAGATCGGTGTCGTATCTGTCATTGCCTTAATCGCCACGGTTGGTGTGTATGGGATTGTTGGATTAATTGTCCGCATGGATGAGTTTGGCTATAAACTTATTGCGCTCAACGAGGATTTGGATAGCTTTTCAGACAAAGTCGGAAGATTGCTGGTCAATGCATTGCCCTGGGTTATCCGGTTCCTTGGGGTGGTTGGGACATTAGCTTTGCTCTTGGTTTCAGGTGGAATATTCGCTCATAACATTAACTTTTTCCACCATCTGTTTGAATCTTGGCCAACGATGGTCAAAGAGTTTGTGATCGGATTGGTAGTGGGGATTTTGGTTATGATTCCGGTATTGATTTTCAAAAAGCTGCGAAAAAAGTCTTAACCGACATCGATAGGACAGGACTTGTATTTAATCAAAAAATTCTATTTTGAGAGTTCGAATTAAATTTCTGCTTAACCCTTCACCTAATAACCCATTTAGCCATGCCTCAACTTTCCAAAAGCCTTTTCTTTAGCTTAGTCCTCACTTTTTTCACCTTGTTGGCATGTGCTCAAAATGGCCAAACTTTCCTCCAATTTGAAGGAAAAGAAGGGCCGGGAAAAGGAAAGCATATCGTGCTAGTCGCAGGCGATGACGAATACCGCTCAGAGGAATCCATGCCCATGCTAGGTAAAATTCTGGCAGATCGCTATGGATTTAAAACTACAGTGCTTTTCCCCATCCATCCGGGATCAGGGGATATTGTTCCGAATTATCAAAATAACATTCTCGGTTTGGAGCATCTCGAATCTGCCGATCTGATGATAATGCTGATTCGTTTTCGTGAATTACCTGATGAGCAAAGTCGATACATTGAGAACTTTCTTAAAGCTGGAAAGCCGATTATCGGACTCCGGACATCAACCCATGGATTTGCCTATTCCAAAAACATGAATTCACCTTATGCCAAATGGGCCTTTAACAGCAAAGCCGAAGGATGGGAGCGAGGTTTTGGTCAGCGAATCTTTGGGGAAACTTGGGTCAATCACCACGGGATTCACGCCAAAGAAGGAACTCGAGCTTTGATTGACGGAGTGAAGCAAATGAATGATCATCCGGTACTGCGAGGAGTGAAAGACATTTGGGGGCCTTCAGATGTTTACGGAATCAAGAATTTACCCAAAGAAGCTGATGTGCTGATCTATGGACAAAGTACGGCAGGAATGGACGACAAAGCCCCGCTGATGTTTGAGAAATCGGTGATGCCAATTGCTTGGACCAAGCCTTACCAAATCGAAGGTGGTAAGCAAGGAACAGCGTTTGCTTCCACGATGGGAGCTTCCTTGGATTTCCAAAGTGCGGATCTGAGAAGACTGGTGATCAATGCTTCTTTTTGGCTTTTAGGGATGCAGGATACGATTACACCGGATTTGAATGTGGACTATATAGGAGAATACAAACCAACCAATTTCGGCTTTGATACCTTTAGGAAGGGAATGAGAGTTTCGGATTTCAAGTGATAGTAGCTAGTAGTTAGACACAAGTATCAAGAACTTCGACATTCGACATTCAGCACCTGCCTGCTGCAGGCAGGTTCGATATTCATTATTTCATAAAATTTAAATATCGAACACCGAACGTCGAATATCGAATAATGAAGAAAATTGAGATTCAGGTAAAATTTGAACCAGAGAATTAATGAACAAAATAGGATTCAATGTGCTGGCTTGGTCAGCGGAGATTTCGGAAAGCTTATTGCCGATTTTAGATCGATTGAAAGCAATTGGCTACGATGGGGCTGAATTTTTTGTGGGAGGAACGGATGAAAAATCCTGTCGTCTGGTAGGAGATCATTGCAAAAACATTGGTCTCGAGGTCACCACGGTGACCGTGATGGGTCCTGATGAAAATCCAATTTCTCCCGATTCTAAAATTAGAGCCAAGTCTGTAGAAAAACTCAAATGGATTCTCGACAGAGCCGCAGATCTCAATTCTCAGGTGCTCTGTGGACCTTATCATTCAGCTTTCGCAACTTTCGCATCACGAGCACCAATCGAGGATGAATACAATTGGTCAGCTGAGGTGCTTCATGAAGTCGGGGACTACGCTCAAAAGCTTGAAATTCTGATGACTCCTGAGGCACTTAACCGCTTCGAATGCTACCTCTGCAACACCATGGAGCAATTGAACTATTTGCTGGCTAAAGTCAATCACCCCAACGTTCAGGCGATGTTTGACACGCATCACGCGAATATGGAGGAGAAAAAACTGGGTTCTGCGATTGAATTTATTGCTCCCAGATTACGCCATTTTCATATTTCCGAAAATGATCGAGGTACTCCGGGTTCGGGTCATGTCAATTTCGATGAGACTTTTGCAGCATTAAAAAAAGTAGGCTATTCAGGCTGGCTGACTATCGAAGGTTTCACTCGCAACGATCCTGCTTTTGCGAATGCCATAGGAGTGTGGAGGAATTTCTCAGAACCGTGGGATATGGCTGAGAATGGATTTAAGTTGATCAGAGAGATGGGAGAGAAGTATGGGATTTGATTTACGATTTTTGATTTACGATTTACGACGTTTATGTTTCTCTTGATATCAAAGACCAATTGGTACGGCCTTCATAAAATGGAATTTCCGGGGAATCAAATTATAAGGCATTTTTAAATTCTTGCCAAGAATGCACCCTTAAAAAGGATAACCAATTGCAAAATTGAAGATAAGGTTTTCTTGTCTCCAAGATCTGCTTCCAATATTGAAACTATTGCCCCATTGCTCTCCATCCGGTAAGTAAGGAAGCCGAACTGGCACACCAAGATCGAATCGAAGGACGAAAAATTGAATATCTACACGTACACCGACACCGGTACCTACAGCGATTTCCTTCCACCATCTAGAGCTAAACTTACCACCCGGAAGGGCTTCATTTTCATTTTGGAGCCAAACATTTCCTCCATCCATGAATACCGCTCCTTTCAAAATCGAGAAAATTGGAAACCGATATTCGATATTTCCTTCAAGCCTGATATCACCCGCCTGATCAAAGAAAGAGTTTAAGGTCAAAGTCTCAGGACGATAACTTCCAGGTCCAATCGATCGGATTCTGAATGCTCTCAAGCTATGCGGACCCCCAGAGAAAAACTGCTTGCTGAAGGGCAATGAACTGCTGTTCCCATAAGGAAATCCCGCTCCTACAAAAAGTCGTGTGGCTATAGTTTGGTTTTTGTCCATATTCAAATGATACCTCAAGTCCACATCGAATTTGCTGTATTGGGCGTATTCGAGTCCGAAAATTTTTCCATTAGCTCCACCCGTTGCCCGATCAATCAAACTGATTGCATTGCCGGCAAAGTCAAGTCCAAATCCGAGGAAATAGGCATGCGTACGAAACTTGTCATTCAGTTTATTGTAGTTGAACAAGTAGTTAAGTCCCACAATGAAATTTTGATCAAAGCTTCTTCTCAAAAAAGGATTACTGTCAAGTATCGTCTCAAACTCCGGAGAAGCCCGAGTCAAATTGACTAGGTTGATGCTTATGGGATTGAATTCATGGTAGGCAAATCGGCTGGCATTCCAGAAATAACCAAAATTGACAAAAAAGGAATTGAGCCGATATAGCCCCCCTCTGCTGAGGTATTCCGTCCCGAGATTGATTTTAGTTTTTGGTACAGAATAGCTGAACTTTTCATTAATTGGGAAAAAGAACATGATTCTTGGGATAATCAGATCTCCCTGAAGTCCGAGTTCCAATGACTCCAGTCTTTGCCTTTCGCCACTTGCCAACTGAACTTCATAACCAACTTTGGACGTAATGCTAAAAGTCTCCCCGCCGCGAAATAGATTACGGTTGCGGTAGATCAAATTTAAGGCAGGTCCTGCAAATGAATTGGATTTGGATACACCTAGGAGCTCCGCCCGCAAGGACCGTTTGGTCAATGGCGAAAGCTGAAATATTGCGGTGAGATGCCCCAAGGAGTCCTCCATTGGAAGCTCATTGTAGCGTAGATTGACAAACTTATAATTCCCGATCGAACTCAGTCGATTACTCGATAGCCTGGATCGGGTGGGATTGTAGAGCTCCCCACTTTGAATTAAAATGTATTCATCGAGCAACTTAGGTTTGAATACCAATACATCTTGAATAAAGCTTTTTCCATTTACGACCACGGTATCACCGGCTAGTGCTTCCTCTTTCACAGAATAGTTTGGAAAGACCAGAATCGAATCTACCACGTAGGGGATTAATCCTGATTTGGGGATATTTGGTTTTAGGGAGAGATATAGATCAAAACTGCGCAGTGAGTCGGTAGTGTTGGTATCAGCCTCAAAGATCAGGTAGTCTTTATTGAAATTATAGTAGCCATTTGCTTTGAGTAAAGAGTCGATCCGCTCCCGCTCTTTTTTGAATCTCTCCAATTCAAATCGATCCCCCTTCTTCAGCACTGATTTGTCTAGTGATTGGATGATTTCCCGATCAATCGGAAATGAATCTCTTTCGTAAGTGAGGCTGGTCATTTGATAGGGCGCACTCACTATGGCCTCGTATTCCACTGATGCAAAATACTTCTTCTCTTTTATCTGGGAGCTCGACTCACTAAAAAAGAACCCCTTGTTATCCAGACGGTTTAGAATCAAGTCTTCGGTAAGTTCAGGGTTTACCATGCTGAGGTACACAGGTTTTTCTCCGATTTTCTTATTTATAAACCGGAGTATAAATCCAGGCTTTTTTTCTTGGCTTTTATAATGTGCCCAAACGCCGGGGTAGCCTCCTAGAATTTTTTTATTTGACCTCGGGCGGAATAAATTTTCCAACTCGGCCTCTATGTCCTTTCGTTCTTTAACTTTCGGAGAAAACTCCAAACTAAGACTAGCTCCTGTGTACAGCTTTTCCCCTTCGGGAATGTATTTTTTCACACTACATCCGATGACAAATGAAGTGATCAAAACCAGTAAGGCCAGATAAGTTGATTTAATTTTCATTGCTGCCACTTTTATCTTTTTCCTTGACAGGAATATCCGGTTCAATCTTAGTTTTAACCCACAGGTCCTTAAATTCATTAAACTCCCGATTGAAAATCAGTCCCATCCCAGTGACGAATAGCTGACCATCAATAATGGACTGGAACTCATTCTTTCTAAACGCCCTGATTCTCCATTGACCATCCTCAGTAAGCATATATTCCAAACTAATGTTGGCGAGGATGGAATTGTTCTGATCAGCATCCTGAGAACCACCCTCCAAATCCATTTGGCTGCCTACCTGCACGACCAATCGATCATTAAAAAGCTTCTGTTGTGCATTCACGTTGAGGTCTGTTCGATTTCGCCCAGAGCCGCTCTGAAAGTCTTGGTAGCTGTCCACACCAAATCCCAAGGAAAATCCACTGTCACCGAATAGTTTGCCTGAGAGTGCGTTCATTTGATCCGAAAGTAACTGGCTGGCACTATTTCGAGCGATTCCTTCGGCACCGCCTCCGGACCCGTCGCTTCCTTGTGAAGGGAAGAAGCGGTCCATGACTAGAAGCGAGAATACTTGCTTATTGAGTTCGTCTTCCTGCTCGTTGAGCTGCAGAATTCGGGAATAAACATTTCCACCTAAGGAACCTCTAGCGGTTTCGGGCATATCAAGGGAAAAAGTAATTTCTGGCTTAAGCAAATCTCCCTTTACATTCAGATAAACCAGGAAATCCAGCCGCTGCTGATATTGGGATTGAAGCTCTGAAGAGGCACCCGTAAGTTGTGATGCCATTAGTCCAGAGGCACTGGTTTCTACTTTGTAGATAGCGCGAATGTCCAATGTGGCATCCAATGGATCTCCATTCCAGGTAATACGGCTCCCCTCATAAATTGTGAAATCTTTGCTGATGAGGTTATAAAGGGACATTTGATAGCTTCCACTTTTTACCTCATACACTCCCGAGAGCGTGATTCTTCCATTTGGGTTGATATCCAATCTTAGATCAGAATCACCTGAGATGGTGAGATTATCTCCTGAAGTTGGATCAATTATGATTTTAAATTTAGCTTTTGGATCGACTTGAAGCCCTGCCTGAATCGAATAGCCTGCAAAATTACTCGAGGTTTGATCAATAGACCTTGTCAGGATATCATCAGGGTTAGTTTTGTTAACAAAAACCACCACACCCTCTCTATTGATGATATCCAATTCTGTTTCCGGGATAATAAGCGTAATGTCGGTGCGGTCTCTGACCCTAAGATTTCCAGCCACCACAGGAAGATTCAAGTTTCCTTTGACTGTGATGTCAGCATCCATCACAGCTCTGCCATACACGAGCTCATTTTCAGTGTTGTCGCTATTGATTGCCATGAAGTTTTTGGCATTGATCGACAAGTCAAAAGTGGGATTTATAAGCTCTTCGGTGCTTATTTTTCCATCAATGATAAACGTGTTATTTTCCTGATCCCGAATGGTAAACTGTTCGAGATATACCCCTTCATTGTCTATGCGAATCGTTTCTTCAGACAGGAGGTATGCGGTGCTGAGTTGGGTAGGAAAAATCGAGGCATCACTGAAAAGGAATTCACCTTTATACACCGGCTCGGTGACTGTTCCATTGACTGTCACTTTACCGCTGAGTTGGCCTTTCCCATTTTGCAACTGTCCCTGAGAAAGTGATGCAATTTTCTCTACATCCATCTGACGGAGATCTAACAGCAGGTCGAGTTCTCCTCCTGCTTCATTTGCTACAAATGCTCCTTCAAGCTCCAAGTCAAGTCCCTTGTCCTTTAGTGTTAGATCGAGTTGATAATTTCCGCCACCTTTTGCTTCGGCAGTTAGGTCAAGTTTCCCTAAAAGGGTATTCAGCACATGGAGATCTTCGATGCTCAGTTCCCCTAGAATTCCGGTGGCACCAAAAGGATTTTCTACTACAAGAATTCCATCGAGGGAACCTGACGCCAAGGTATCTTGAGCATTAAGAATTCGGGTGAAAGTTTCCAATTGGAAGTTGGAGAATTCAGTGGCAATATTTTTTTCAGTGAACCCCTCCACATCGTGTTGAATGCTGAGCGATTGCTCCCCATTTTGAAGAACAAAATCCTTGAATTGGAGCGAATTTTCCGTGTAAAGGATACCATTGGAATCCGGAATGGTCCAACTTACTCCGTTGAACAGCAGGTCCTCCTCTGAAAGGTGAACTTGGACCGTGTCTCGGCTGAGTCCGACATCAAAAGGGATATGAGTGAAGATTTCACCTGCCTCATAAACTAAAAAGTCAAGCTTCAGACGGGAATTATCAAGTACGCCTGTGAATCCTGTTTGCTCCATTTGAATCGGTCCAGTGGTCAGACCCAAAAATCCAAACCTGAAATTCAAATCATTTTCATTAGCGTCAATTCTGATCCGAAGACTATCAACCTCAGTTCCACCATAGATAATGTAGGGGAAATCCACAGCTGCTTTGAGGAAATTCTCTGATTCGATAAAGTCCACCTTGACACTTGCACTGTCAAAGCTCTCTAATCCTTGCAGCAGGACTTCAGAAAGGAGCGGATCATCGACCAAAGTCAAATTCAAATGGAACCTGACATCTGATTGACTTGAAGAATCTCGACCCCCTCCCAGTGGATCAAGGTACTGGGATAACACACTGATGAGTGCGGTTTGAAGCTCTTCAGGAGATGAATTGCTTCCAAAATCCCCCATTAGTAGTTTGCTGTTAATTATTGCCCCTGTAGTATCCGGGCCAAGAATTGTCCGTAAATCCACCTCTCCAGTCAAGTAGGATTTGTTTTCATAAACAATTGTACCATCAAAAAGGCGGGCGTTGGCAGTAAATGATTCCAGATTTCCGTCAAAATTTGCCTCCAATTTTACTCTCGCTCTGCTGGTTTTTTCTGTAAGTCCTAATTTGTAAAAATCCGCCCCCTTAAGGTCAAGATTCAACCCTACTAGAGACCGAATGGAATCGAGGGAGATATCTGCCAGCATGTCAAAATCAAGATATTCCTGCTTTAAACCCATGGAAAGTTGGCCGATTCCTTTTTGCAGTTGACCATCCAGATTTAGCCCACTCAGATCGATGCCATTGACACCTAATTTCTCAAAACTGGTCTCCAATTTTGCGTCCATGGAGTATAAATCATTCCCCGACCCTGAGGCTTTCAAGGAAAAACTCAAGGTGTCCAGGTTTGGATTTTGGAGTAGCTCACCGATCAAAAGATTAAAACCATCTACATCCGCTCGGAATGCCAGTTGCTCCTGATTTTGGAACATGCCGGAAAGATTTATTGAACCAAAGCTGCTAGTCAGTTCCGCTTCGGAATTCATCTTTTCCAAATTGCCCACCAAGGATGTTTGAATAGCCAAATTCTCAGGCAGTTTAACACCTAACTCGTCCTCCTTCACAAAGTGAATCAGATCGGATCTTGTGCTACTCATCAGGATCGACGGAAAGTCAAACGACAAATTATCCGTATCAAGCGCATTCCTGAGTTTACCAGAAGCATTCAGTCGAGTATCAGACCAGCCCACACTCAGCTGTCTGACATTCATTTCCGCTGCGCTTCCTGATAGATTGGATTGGATGGCAAAAGGTGATTTCACCAATTCGCGAATCAGCGTGTCCTGCTCAAGAGCTCGTGAGAAGAAAAATGCATCACGGAGGTCCAAAGTGGAAGGTGAAACGGTCAGATTGAGTTGACTATCTTCAGGCTTAGTAATAAAATCTGCAATTGAAGCAAAAGTCACTTTTCCTTCTGCTATGAGCTGACTTCGGTTGGTTCTAAGCAAAAAATTATTCAGGTCGAGGCTTTGATTTTGGAGTGCTAAGTCAAAATTAAACCGCTTAAGCTCAAACCCACTTCCTTCCCTGAAGGTAAGGCTATTCAATTGAGCAGATGCGAGATTGGGACGAAGCAGGATCTTTTCTGCATCCAGAGTCAGGGCGGTGAGTTGAATAAATTCGGGGTTGAATTCGTTTCGCAAGCCAAGATTATCACTTGTTTGGTAGGATAGATTTGTAGAGTCAATCGTGAATTTTTCTACAATTACATCCCAATCAGGCCAAGAAAAAACAGCAGGTTCAATCGGATTTTCTTCAACTGAGCCACTCGCTTCACCCAGATCTTTCCAAGCGATTGAGGAGTTTGAAAGCTCAATTTTAGTCAATCGGATGATTTGATCTCTTATGTTTCCTTCCGGGAGTTGGACGAGAAGCTGCCCCAAATTGACCTTGGCTTCTTGCTGATCGGGCAGGTTTTTATAGTCAAGCGAGATGTTGTTCAGGAGTAATTCTTCCAGTTTGAGCAATGGTTGCACTAGTGGTGAATCCAAATCCTCTTCTTCCACTGCAAATGGCTTGCTTTGGAAATAGCTTATTTGGGAGTCTTTCAAGCTGATCTTTCCCACTTCAAAATTGAAGCTTCCCAAGTCTGCCAAAGGAATCGAAAACAGAAATTCTCCGATTTTCAATTCGGCATCCATTCCGGCCACTTCATCTTTGTAGCTGAGGTCAAAGTCTTTCAGAGCCGCAGATTCTATGGAAAGGATAATTGGTTGATCTGAGCTGTTTTCTTGAAGTTCTTGGCTTGGAATAGTGTCTGAAGCAAATGCTTCAGTTAGAAAATCAAAGTTGAATTTACCACTAGCTTCGTCCCTCCGGACTCTTGCAGTTACGCCTTCCCAATTTAGTTTTTTGACTCGTATAGTGCCTGAATTGATAAATTCGGCTATTCCGATCCCAGCTTCAAGATTTTTAGAAGAGAATAAGGTGTCTGAATTCAAGTCACCCAAATAGAGGTCCTCAATAAAAATATTACCAGAAAAAGTAATAAAGAGGCGGCCGATACTTACGTCTGTTCCTGTCTTATTTTCAACAAAAGAGGTGGCTTTGTTCACGACGATTTGTTGGCCCCAGGGACTTCTGATAAAAAGAATCAAGGCAATGATCAGCACTAACAGAACTCCGAGGATTATCCCCAGGATCTTGAATGATTTATATAAAAAACTCTTGACAGTGATCGGCAAAGTGAATTTGTATTTGAGGTCCGCAAAAGCCGGCTTTAACTTTTTTGATGGAGTTACGCTCGATTAACGAGGTTTAAAACGAACTAGATTGATTGGTTTTAACCCCGAAATCTGAGTATAATGTTCCCAAATTCCTTAGAAAATAATCAATTCAAACTCTGTTTTGTTTAAAAACTAAATAGCTCCCTGTTCACAGTTCAATAAACAGGCCATTAATCCGGTGGGTTTCAGATATGGATTTTTTATAGTAATTCTGATCTTGGGTTTAGTCAAAAAAAGCTAAGAGAGGAGAAGGGAGAAACAAAATAATAGGCATTGGATTCATACTATTAAAAAACTAGTTTTTTTAACCAAAAGGTTTGTAAACAAGCAATCCTAAATGGAGCTCAATTAACAAAATAACCGCAGTTACCCAATTAAGACCGTAGAGGCACCAACCACCACAGTTGCCCCGCAACCAGTTCTATCACCGACTCTAAGTGCCGGTTTACCTCCTATAAATACAGAAACACTTCCTTCTATAAAGGGACTTGAATTGGGCTGATGGACATTTGGAGCTAGCCCACATATATGTGTATCTCCTAAAGTTGCAGCAGGCATGCCACTTATCAAAACAGTTGAGTTGCCTGGTCCAACAACAACTCCTCCATGGGAAGTTGTATCACCTACTCTTGCAGCTAGAAGTCCCATGATTAATTGATTTGGATAATGGAGCCTTTGACAACCGTAACTGCCGAAGATTGAAGTGTCGCTCCCGCGCTTCCTTCTGCATTTAATGACCCTTGGGCCGATAAAGTTATATTTACAGCTTCAATTTGAACATCGCCTGAGGCTTGAATTTTGAGATTTCCAGAGCTCATTAAATCCATTCCCCTGCTATTCATTTTTAGACGGTTACCGTTTTCATCTTGTATCGTAATTCCGCCATCTTTTTCACTCAGATGAATAGAATTACCCTTTGGCGTTTCGATTTTCAAAGCAACGTTTTCATCTTCGAAAGTAAGTTTCATTCCAGATCTGGTAAAAATTCCTTTTTCATGATTATCATCAGATGGGTTAATGGGTGAGGGGTGAGCACTGCTGAATAGTTGACCTAATACCACAGCATCTCTAGGATCTTCATTGACGAAACCTACGACTACTTCATCGCCGATTTCCGGGAAAAAAACAATTCCACGATTTTTTCCTGCATCCATAGTTGCAAATCTTGCCCAGATTCCTTCTTCATTGGAATTGATCAAAGGCAAAAGAACTTTCACACGATACGCACCCTTCGGGTCCTGTTCAAGTGCTGTGATTTTTCCATACTGAAGCCCCTTAATTCCCGGGATAATTCCGGATCCTGTCAAATCAAGTGAGTCTTCTTTGGGTTGTGCTAAAAGCGTAAAATCCAATCCCAATTCCAAATTTGTAACCCAATTTTTGGATGAAGAAATCTCATGATTGACAGAAGCTACAAAAGCTTTACCGCTGAATCGATCTCCAAATCCCCGAAGCGAAACCAAATCCCCGGGCCTAATTTTAGGGTTTCCAAACGTAGAAAGCCTGCCATGAATTTTTGAAAGTCTCCTAAAGTATAGGTCTGCATCAGTCCAAGCTTGTAATTCTTCATCCGTTCTTGATCCCCCATCTTGGATTTTGCTTTCGTCCGATCCCATTACACTGGCTAAATCTATCCCCCGAATATTTCCTTGGAAGTCTAAATTTGGCTCTTGGGCAATTTTTTGAGTAACATTCTGCAATGCCTGATTCCAAGAAACACCATTTGATCTATAAACCTGATTTTGAGCGTCAAGTTCTGCTTCAAAAGTGATCACATTTGTCAAGATTAATTCTGCAACAGTTTTAGCGTCAATATTCGGCTTGAAAATTTCCACCTTTCCATTTTGAACTCTTACTAAGTTGCCAATAGCCTTAGTCCGAGTAATAATAAAATCCCAATCGGTAATGGAATATTGAACCATTTCCGGATGGTTGATACTATTCTGCTCCAGACTGAAACTAAGATTGGAATAGGAACTAATTAAATTCTGGAAAATATCTGAATCTGAAGAATTAAAATAATACCTGCTTTTTTTTCCTTGGGTCATTTGAACGACAGGATCATT
The DNA here is from genome assembly GCF_046296635.1 of Algoriphagus sp. Taxonomy (GTDB): domain Bacteria; phylum Bacteroidota; class Bacteroidia; order Cytophagales; family Cyclobacteriaceae; genus Algoriphagus. Next base: position 175,607 of record NZ_JBKBKZ010000003.1, read on the forward strand.
GATTTCCAAAGTCAATTGGGAAGAACCTTTAGAAATATCGAGCCGATGTTTAATGATGGTTCCTTCAAAAATTTTATTCTGAACTTGATTGTAACCAGCCTTGATTTCAATTTTTTTACCGGGTATAAAAAGGGCACTATCGCTCCATTCGAAATCACCTAATGGATTAATCCTATCAATAAGGATAAGTTTTGCTGTTGGCACTTTGTTGATTGCCTGAAATATTGAGATCGAGCTAATTTCTACTAACGATGGTATAATAGAACCTTCTGAAAGTACAGAAATTGACAAAACATTTGATTTTCTTAGAAGAGTTTTTGACATAATTCTGAATTTAGCGTCCTAACGTTTGTTCGATATTTCACTAAAACCAAACAAGTTTCAATAATTATTTTTTTGGTAAAAAGCAGATTATAAGACCCTTAAATTAGGTCAAAAATCTAAAAGATTGATCAATATCTTCAATTCCTTTCCTTCAAAATAATACCTCACAAGGTCCAGTTTTGTCAAAAATTGGCTGATTTTCTTACTTCACATCTTCCTCAGGTATCGCCATCGTGTGATTTGCCAGCAGCCTCCATTCACCATTGACTCTGGTATAAGTTCGCATAAAGTGATACCTCACCGGACTTGGGCCTCGGTCGACTACAGTGAATCCACTGACCACGCCCGTTTCACCCAAAATAATAACCTGCTGATCTCGGGAACTTCGATTTCGAGTGTCGTCTTTTTGACCGGCCTGAATTCGTTTGGCCCTTGAGACTGCAGCCTCCTTTCCGTCGATCTGGCTGGCATGATTATGTACCCAGACAAATTCGTCTGCAAGGAGGTTTTCAAGGAAGGCTACATCTGATTCCAAAAGCGCCTTTTCCCAACCTAAGTCTAAACTTAGGAGCTTTTGCTCCGGATTTTGCGAGTGGGAGAAAAAGTGGACGGAGAAAAAGAAGAAGGTTAGGAGGATGGATTTCATTGCATTGGGATTTTTTTAAAATGTAAGGAATTATGAAGGATCAAAAAAACATATTAAAGTTTGGCTAAAGCCCCGTGGTAATTGAAATTCTTGGAGGAAAGGGCTAAAGCCACATTCCTATTCATAAGAGTTCAATCCAAATTGATTGACCAAATTAATCCATTCTCAGTATAGATTAAACCCACTCCAATTCATAGAAAAGGACCTTTAGACGGTTCCTAATGAATTCCATCCAGCTTCAGCTGGATGATTTAAAAAATCGCCACCTATTTTGCGGCTTTAGCCAAATCTTTTTAGCCCGTTGATCTCCCAGCCACTTTCTTTTGCATTAACCCATTCATTAGAAAAATCAACAGAAGGAAAATCCCCAAAAAGCCCAAAAGGAAAGAAAAGCCTGTAAAAATTGCGATTTTCCCAAAAAGAAAAGGCATCAAGGTTATCCCAACATACGCACTCGCCATCTGCATTCCCATTATGGTTTGAGAATGCTTTTCTCCGAAATTAACAGGCGTCTCGTGCAAAAGGCTTGGAAATATAGGTGCGCAACCCAAACCAATCAATAGAAAACCAGGTAAAACGGTAACAGAAGAAGGAAGAAAAAGCAGAATCAAACCCAAACCGATAACTCCTTGCCCGAGATAAACCAATTGACGATTGCTGAAATGCAGGGTTAAAAATCCCGAGAAAAACCGTCCAATCGTAATTCCTAAATAGTATAAGGAGGTAAGTCTCGCTGCCTGGTCCACCTCAAATCCCCGCTCGAAAACCAAATAACTTGCACCCCAAAGTCCAAAAGTGGCTTCAATCGTACAATAGCAGAAAAAGACGACAAGAGCCTGCTTTAGTCCCGGAAGAGTTGTCAAAAGGGTGAAAAAATTTAGTGACTTTGCTTCTGAGGTTGACGCATCGACTCCTTTGTTTTTCACCCAAAGTGGTAGAGAAAAGATCAAGATCAACACTAAAGCGATTTGAATCCAAGCCACAGCTTGGTAACCACTATTCCAAGATTCACCTTTTGCCAGGTATCCAGCCATGATCAAAGGACCAATTGCAGCCCCTACGCCCCAAAAGCTGTGAAGCCAATTCATGTGTCTAGCTTGAAAGTGCAGGGCCACATAATTATTAAGCGCAGCGTCTACACTTCCTGCACCAAGTCCCAAGGGAATCGCCAAAAGGCACAAATAGAGAAAGTGATGCGAATAGGCAAAACCCATTAAGGCTAGGGCGGTGAAAAGCACGCTAAAAGTCGTAACCGTTGACACTCCAAACCTGCCGATCAGTTTACCACTAAAAAGACTGGAGACCACCGTTCCAGCCGCCACAATCATGGAGATAATGCCTGCATAGTCTAGCGGAACTCCCAAGTCCTCGAACATTGCAGGCCATGCCGAACCTAACAGAGAGTCAGGGAGTCCAAGGCTGATAAAGGCCAGATAAATAATTAGAAGGAGAAGTCGCTTCTTCAAGAATGCAAGGTTTTGGTGGTCTGGAGACTGGTTTCTAAAAATAGAAAAAATGAGCAATCGATTTTATCAAATTTGATTTTACACTTCTTTGCCAATAGATTAATTTTGATTGACAAAATCTAAAAAAGATTGTCTGCTTCTTTGCCAGAAATTAAATTCAATCAAAGGTAACAACCTCCAATTCTAATTTCAGGTGTCATGTCCTGATTTTACTTGACAGAATATTTACAAACTAACTGAAATTGTTCAATCTCCCGATTTTCGGGACAGGCATTTCAGGGTTGTTGTCCCTGATTAGATCTCTTCAATTCCCCTCGTTTCACACGGGGCTCCACCACGGCGGACTAGTAATTCAAAGTTTAACCCTTTCAGGGTTGTTTATCTACACCCTCTCCGGCCTTCGGTCTCCGGTCGCCTGTGCTGAGCGGAGTCGAAGCATCCAGCCCCCTACCTATGGAAAATTCGCCTATTGGTAGAATTCCGTATATCCCTAAATTAAAATGAGCTCCTTCCATTTTCCTCATCCATCCCTTAAAATCCTGCATTGGTGTAGAGGTCTCAACTTTTCTTAGAGAGTTTCAGTTAATTGCTCACATTGAACAAATTAACTATGCAAGCTTTGAAGATCAATTTTGCTTTTGCTGCGGCGTTGTTATTCCTTTTTTTCAATGGTCAGTTATTTGCTCAGACTGAACGAACAACCTTTCAGGTTTTTGATCAAAGGTCTGGGCAACCCATTCCATTTGTTCATATCAAAGTGCAGAATAAGGAAAGCACCGGTACGACCTCGGATGTCCGTGGCTCTTTTTCTGCTAAAACATTTGAAGAAAACGATGTACTGATTTTCTCTCACATAGGCTATCAAAGACAGGAAATCCCATTTTCTCAGCTACAAAGAAATCCTATTATTTTCCTCGTTCAGGACACTCAAGAATTGTCTCTTTTTGAATTTTCCGCAGGAGAAAATCCAGCCTTAGCTCTGGTCCGAAAAGCAATCGAGAACCGTGAACTCAACAATCCTGAGAAATTGGATTCCTATCAATATGCCAGTTACAACAAGATGGTTATGACCCTTGACGGGCTGGCTGAAAATCCCGAAGTGGATGACAGCTCGGTCAACTTTCTCGAAGGAGGTCATCTTTTTATGGCGGAAAGCTATTCGGAAGTCAAGTTCAAAAAGCCCGGAAGGCGAAATGAGACCGTCAAAGCATCGAAAGTTTCAGGGATTCAAAACCCGATTTTTGCAGCTGTATCAACTAGCTTTCAGCCGTTTTCAGTTTACACCGATCAAATCAAAATCTTGGACATCCCTTTCGTTAATCCCATTTCCGATGACGGAATGCGGAAGTATGATTATTTTCTGGAGGATAGCCTACAGACTGATTGGGGGAAATCTTACTTGATTAGCTACCAGCCCAAAAGTGGAAAATCTTATAGATTGGGAAAGGGATTAGTCTACATTTCCTCCAATCAATATGCACTCGAAAACTTCCTTTTCAAACCAGCTGAGGACATCGGGCAGATCAATTTTGAGATCCAGCAGAAGAATAGTTTTGATGGGGAATTTTGGTTTCCCGAGCAGATGAACAGTATTTATAACTTTTCAGAATTGGATTTCCAAGGGAAGAAAGCCAAGCTGGTCAATCAGACTTTTCTCTCGGAAATCGGTATAAATAACCTTGATCCCAAGGAAAAGATCAGCGCAATCGGAGTGACTTATGACTTGAATCAGGATGGATATGAATGGAGTCAAATTCGTCGGGATTCGCTAAGTAGCCGTGAGTACCTGACTTATGAGCGATTCGACAACTTGGATCAAAAGACAAAAAGACTGCTCAACAACGGAGCAAATATACTGGCCTATCTCAGTACAGGTCGAGTCAAATTGGGAGTGGTGGACCTTATTCCAAGGCGGCTTTTTCGCTTTAACCAATTCGAGCGATTTGGGCTTGGACTGGGTTTATCAACTAACGAAAGGCTTTCGGATTTTTTTCGGGTAGAGGGTTATTTCCGCTACGGATTTAGAGACAAAGCTTGGAAATATGGTGGCTCGGTTGGCTTTTTGCTTAATTCCGAACTGGATTCCAGATTGCAACTTGGATACAGTAAGGATATTGAGGAGCCCGGTAGGTCTTTGCTTCCTCCCAGCAGATCTTTCAGCTCTTCGGGATCGATCTTTCGTGATTTCCTCACGAGCAGAATGGATCAGGTTCAGCGATATTCTATAGAATATTCCCAAATGCCATTTAAGGGTTTCCGATACAAGTTGATTGGTTCAGTTGAAAATCGAGCCAATGTCCTTAATTATGTAGAAGTCAGACCATCTGATAGTTTCATCAGCAACTTTACTGCAACAGAAGCAGGGGCTGAGTTGAGCTATGTGGGTGGAGAATCGACCACTCGCATCGGCAATGACATTGTATCCATGACTTTTGCTTATCCTATCCTTGGGCTGCGTGTTTCCAAAGCGATTCCGACTCTTTTTGGCGGGGAGGTTGATTTTTGGAATACCGAATTCAAATTTCAGCATCAGTGGAGCCGCGGTAATTCCCTCAATCAGTTTCACATGACCGCACAGGGTGTTTGGGGTTCGGACCTACCGATTTCTTATTTGAATACAGGTTTCGGTTTCCAGCCCGGAGAAGGAGGTCGTTCCGATTTTTCCTTTGCATTTCCGGGCTATTTGCAGACGATGCGGATTTACGAATTTCTGTCAGACCGAAGCATTCACTTGAATTATTCACACATGACAGGACCCATATTCAATAAGAAGCTTGAAAAAATGGCATTTGCTCCACAGCTGAAATTTCATCAAAGCTTTGCTATTGGATCTCTGAACCAACCCGAACGCTATGAATTCATAAGGTTCCAAACGATGGAGCGGGGATTTTGGGAATCAGGCTTGGAACTGGCCAATTTGATCAAATTCACCTCAGGTTTCAATACTCAAGGCTGGGGGATCGGGGTCTTTTATCGCTATGGGCCTTATGCTTTGCCGGCCGCAAAGGATAATCTGAGGTTGACACTTTCGTTGACGGCAGCTTTTTAGCTACTTAGATTTTCCTAGCTCAGGATAGCGCAGGGTGCAGATCTTGGAGATTTTAGATTAAATTATAGGATGAAATATTCCTTGGCATTAGTGTTTTTCCTTTTTGGGTGGATCCAGATTTTTGCGCAGCAAAGTCGCCCAAATATCATTTTTATCCTCACCGATGACCAACGCTGGGATGCATTGGGTTTTGCAGGGAATCCTATTATTCAGACTCCAGAGATGGACCGATTAGCAGCAGAGGGGATTTACTATGAAAATGCCTTTGTCACCACACCAATTTGTGCCGCAAGTCGGGCGAGTATCCTTACCGGACTTTACGAGCGGACGCATGGCTACACTTTTGGGCAGGGGGATATCAAAGCTCCCTACATCAATGAATCTTATCCTGTCCAACTGAGAAAGGCGGGCTATTTTACGGGATTCTTTGGAAAGTTTGGGGTGAATTACAAGGATTTTGAGTCGCTCTTTGATGAGGGGGATAGTTATGATCGGAATGGAAAGTTTGATGATCGAAGAGGATTTTTCTTTAAGACATTGGGAAAAGACACCGTCCACTTGACCCGATATACCGGACAGCAGGCAATTGATTTTATTGAGAATGCGCCTAGTGAAAAGCCTTTTATGCTTTCCCTGAGTTTCAGTGCGCCACATGCCCACGATCCTGCTCCCTTACAATTTTTCTGGTCTCCTGAGTATGATACGATGTACCAAAATATCACCATTCCCGATCCCTTGTTGAAGGAGGATTCCTATTTCCAAGCCCAACCTGAATACGTCAGAACCGGGGAAAACCGTACTCGCTGGCATTGGCGATATGATACGCCGGAGAAGTATCAGCACAGCGTCAAGGGCTACTATCGTATGATTTCAGAAATCGACACTGAAATCGGTAAAATCCGCAAAACCTTGGAGGATAAAGGCCTTGCAGAAAACACGGTGATCATTTTTATGGGGGACAATGGCTACTTCTTGGGGGAAAGACAACTTGCCGGCAAGTGGCTGATGTATGATAACTCACTTCGTGTGCCACTGATGATCTATGACCCTAGGGAAAAGGGAGGGAAGCGAGATCAATCTTTTGCGCTAAATATAGATGTCCCAGCTACAATTTTGGACTTGGCAGGAATCCCCAAACCTCAGGTGTGGCAAGGTCTTTCTTTGAATTCCGCAAAACTGTCAAAGCGAAAGGAACTGCTGTTCGAACACCTTTGGCAGACTCCGATCATTGCACCGAGTGAAGCGATCCGAACCGAGCGATGGAAATTCCTTCGCTACATTAATGATAAGGATCATGAGGAACTGTATGATTTACGAGTTGACCCCTTAGAAATTAACAATCTAATCGCCGATCCTAAACATCAAAAACTGATCACTCAACTCCGCAGGAAACTGGAGAAAAAGGTGGAGGGGTATGTGAGGAATAGGGTGGAGTAATCTATGGAACAGGGGAACTTTATTAAGTTAATTATCTGATAATAATTCTATAAGATTTTAATGTTCAGTTCTAATCGACCTCCAAATCCTAATTCAACGATTTTTTGAAGGGTCGAGATTCGAGCTTCTTTTAGATTGTTTTCAATTTTTGAAATATAGGATTTTGTGGTTCCTACTTTCTCGGCAAGCTGTTCTTGAGTCATTCCCAATTCTACCCGAGTATCATGTATTAATGCTCCGATTTTGAATGCTTCATAACCTGACTCAAGCTCGTCCCGCTCTTTGGTTCCTCGCTTACCGTAATTTTTCTCTTTGAATTCTTCAAGAGTTATCAAGTTTTTATTATTCATTTTGCTCATGTAGTGAAACAAATCAACCATGTCATTTTTAAAATAATAATTCCGGGAATTTTATCTAAGTCATAACTGGTGTCTCGTAACTTGCAATCGAAGCGTTCAAATTCTATGAAACTCCATTTCCCCGCTATCTTCTTTGTTTTTCTTTTTTCTGCTCATTGCCTTTTTGCGCAGGAGAATAAATCAATCTATCGCTCGGAAACCCTTGAGATCCACCAAATCAGTCCCAATACCTTTATGCATATCAGTTACCTGAGCACGCAGGATTTTGGCAAAGTCGCTTGCAATGGGATGATCGTCATCAATGGGGGAGAAGTGCTGATTTTGGATACTCCTACAGATGATGAGACTAGTCGTGAATTGATCAGTTGGTTGGAAAATGAACAGAAGGTCAAAGTAAAAGCCGTACTAGCTACGCATTTTCACAATGACTGTGTATGAGGATTGAAGGAGTTTCAAGCTAAAGGCGTTCCGTCCTATGGTTCGCACAAAACGATTGCTTTGGCAAAAGCCGCCGGAGATCCAGTTCCTGAAAATGGCTTCGACGAGGAACTGATTTTGGGGGTCGGAGACTTGAAGGTGATCAGTAAGTTTTTTGGAGAAGGCCACACGCGCGATAATGTGGTCACTTATGTTCCTTCAGATCAGGTGCTTTTTGGCGGATGTCTGATTAAGGAATTGGGAGCAAGTTTTGGCTATTTGGGAAATGCGAATACCGCAACTTGGTCGGAGACCGTCAGAAAAGTGAAATCCAATTTCTCTGATGTCCGAACTGTAATCCCTGGCCATGGCAAGATCGGGAATGTGGAATTGTTGGATTATACGATTCGGATGTTTGAGGGGAAGTAACGAATCAATTTTAGGGATAGCGCCAACCATTCATTGGATCTTGTTTAAAAACCTGTCTTATTTAAATAAAAAATATCATCCTTCCCTAATCCTTTACCCTTTTATCCACCTTCTATTAGCTTTGGCAATATTAGTTATGGAGATTCCCTGTGGGCAAACAACTTCACAAGCGCCGGTATTTGAACAGGCACCAAATCCCTCAGCATCCATTTGTTTGATCATGTTTTTCACACGTCTGGAAGCCTCGGGAAGACCTTGGGGAAGCATCGATAGATGATTGATTTTTGCAGATGTAAACAGCATCGCACTTGCATTTTTGCAGGTAGCCACACATCCACCACAACCTATACATGCTGCAGCATCGAAGGCTTTTTCGGCAAGTTCATGATTGATTAATATCGTATTTGCCTCCGAAGCCTGTCCCGTATTTACCCCAATATATCCTCCGGCCTGAATGATTCTGTCGAAAGCGGAACGATCGATGACCAGATCTTTTTTTATGGGAAAAGCGGCCGCACGAAAAGGTTCAAGGTATAAAGTCTGCCCATCATGGAAACTCCGCAAATGAGTTTGGCAAGTCGTTGTTCCTTTATTCGGACTATGCACATCACCATTGATCACAAAACCACATTGACCACAAATACCCTCCCGGCAATCACTTTCAAACGCAATGGGGCTTCCACCGGATTTGATGATTTTGGTATTGAGATGATCCAGCATTTCCGGGACAGACATATGTTCATCCAAATCATCAACCTGATGTTTTTCAAAATGCCCTTTGGCTTTTGGTCCCGCTTGCCGCCAAATATGAAGTAGAAGTTGCATGTATTTTAATTTTTTATTTTATGCTTTTCTGCCTTTTTCTCAGTTTATCAAAATGGCCTCGACTTCGCTCGGCCACCGGAAATTGTATTTGGTATGGAGGGGGAGAGGATGCGGCGGAGCCGCCTCCTCTCCCCCGTCTCACAACAATAAATATTGGACACCCAGCGCAGTCGCGGTGGGGTTAATA
>NZ_JBKBKZ010000003.1:184755-231156 GCF_046296635.1 Algoriphagus sp.
CCTGTTATTTTTTGTTGTTGTGGGGGTGTTTTGCTGGGGGGGCCCCCCAAACCTCCCCCCCTTCTCTCAACAATAACTATTGGACACCGAGCGAAGTCGAGGTGGGTTAAATAAAATTTTGCTATTGTCAAATTTCTACATACCCTTATTTTTTCCATTTAGTACTCAAATGAATCTACCGATTAGAATAAAAAAGCTTCAGCTTTTCCTTTGTACCCTTGAATAGGATTGATCCCCTTTTAACTCATGAGTTCAAGAATAGACTCGGCCTCACTTATTTCTCTTCCTTTGCGGAATCTTTGCGGTTAAAAAGAATGCTGAACTGGTCTTCAAGTGTTAGTCGATACCCTCTAATGCTCGGTCATTCCTCAACTTTGATCTATTCTGTGCAATTATTTATAGCTCCGCTCCTTCAGCTCCACGAATTCAAAATCTAACGCTTCCTTATGCAAATTGTATCGGTTTTCACCTATGTATTCCCAAGCACTCACATACTTGAAATCCTGATCATTGCGTAGCGCCTCCCCATCTTCGGTCTGATACTCTTCCCGAAAATGTGCACCACAGGACTCCTTCCGCTGCAAGGCGTCTTCCACGATCAGTATAGCCATTTCCAGATAATCAGCTACCCGAGCGGCTTTTTCCAGTTCAAAGTTGATCTCCGAAGCACCTCCTGGCACCAACAAATCTGTGTTGAACCGTTCCTGAAGTGCCAGCAAAGATTCTTGCGCCCCTTCCATGTCTTTTTGATTACGGGAAAGCCCACATTTTAAATAGAGAACTTGACCAAGTTCTTTGTGAAATTCTTCGGCTGTCGTATTTCCCTTGATTTTCAATAAACCCTCCAATTTCTTGGTAACTTCTGCTTTTGACAAAGCTGCTGCCTCTTCCCATTCCGGATTTTCTTGGTTTTTTTTTGGTTTGATTTCTGCAAGAAAATCCATAATCGTGCTGGGAGCTATGAAATACCCGTCCACACAAGCCTGCAACAGGCTATTTGCGCCTAATCGATTTGCTCCATGATCAGAGAAATTGGCCTCGCCCAACACAAAAAGTCCTGATAGATTACTCATCAAGCGGTAATCCACCCAAAGGCCACCCATACTGAAATGTGCCGCCGGTGCGATCATCATCGGCTCGGCATAAGCATCTATGCCCGTGATTTTCTGATACATTCCAAACAGGTTGCCATATCGCTGTTCGATGGCCTTTCTGCCATCACGCTTTATTGCATCCTTGAAATCGAGGTACACCGCATTTTTCATCGGCCCAACCCCATGACCGGCATCTATCCGCTCTTTTGCAGCACGGGAGGAAATATCTCTCGGCGCTAAATTCCCAAAAGCAGGATATCGTCGCTCAAGGTAGTAGTCGCGCTCTTCTTCCGGAATTTCCTGAGGAGGACGATGATCCCCTGCTGCTTTTGGAACCCAAATCCTGCCGTCATTGCGCAGGGATTCACTCATCAAAGTCAGCTTACTCTGGTAATCTCCGAGTTGCGGTAAGGAAGTAGGATGAAATTGCGTCCAACTGGGTGCTGCCATGAAAGCGCCCTTTCGATGGGCTCTCCAAATAGCTGTAGCGTTACAGTTCATCGCCAAAGTGCTCAGATAATAGATTTTGCCGTAGCCGCCTGTAGCCAAAATCAGCGCATCACAGGAATGGGAGGTAATCGCCCCTGTGTCCAAATTGCGAATAGTCACCCCTTTGGCTTCGCCTCCTAGGGTGATGATATCGAGCATTTCATGTCGGGTGTGGAGAGTGAGATTGCTGCCCCCATTTTGCCGCATTAGCGCTTGGTATGCTCCAAGTAATAATTGCTGACCGGTCTGACCTCTTGCATAAAATGTCCGACTGACCTGCACGCCACCAAAAGATCGGTTGCTGAGATAACCGCTGTATTCCCGGGCAAAAGGTACCCCTTGGGCAACTGCCTGATCGATCAAGCCCATGCTGCATTCTGCCAAGCGGTACACATTGGCTTCCCGAGCTCTAAAATCCCCGCCTTTCAGCGTATCATAGAACATTCGCCAAATACTGTCACCGTCATTCTTATAATCCTTGGCAGCATTTACGCCTCCTTGGGCAGCGACAGAGTGTGCCCTTCTTGCGGAATCATGGAAAGTGAATACCTCGACATTGAATCCTAATTCGGCCAAACTTGCAGCCGAAGAGGCTCCTGCCAAACCGGTTCCTACCACAATAATCTTATAATTTCTGCGGTTTGCCGGGTTGATCAGCTTGGCATTGGCCTTGTATTTTCTCCACTTTTCTTCAAGCGGACCTTCTGGAATTCTTGCTTCGAGCATGACATCAAAGTACAAAAAAATGGCTGGATCGGGGGGAATTGGAAGATAAAGACGAAAATATAGGTATGTGAAAGGGCTTTCTGATAAAGTTATTGATAAGGAAGGAACTGAAAATGTACGTTTTTTAAAGGTTGCCGAATGGAGGCAAAATCCAATTCAGTAAATGTGGTTTGTTTTTGTTAATCCAATGGTTTTTTAAAAAATAAATCCAAATCCAAACTCCAGCCTATTGCCCTCTTCCAGTGCAAATTCGCCCTTTGAAAGATTTTTTCTGAACTGGTAATTGGTTTTCAATACGATATTCTCTTTGGTATTGAAATTTAAACCCAATGTCCAAATCCTAAGGTTGTTTTGTACCAACGAAAAAGGGGAAGGGAGACAGGTAGGGCAGGTGGTTGGTATAAGCCCCTCATCAAACCTCAGGTGGGTGTTTAATCTTTCATACCTTATAAAAATCGGCAGCTTAAATTCACCGGTATTGTATAGAAAACCTTCTGAAGCTGTTTTCCTTTTCTTGAAATATGGAAGCAGATCGTGTCCTAACTCAAATAGGTACCCCATTGTCCGGTCACCCATAATTTGACTAATTCCCTTTTCGGTACCGGTCAGGGCAGCAATTTCTTGGGTTTCTTGGAGTGCGCCATAAGTGCCAACAGTCACAAATCGCCAATTGTCTTTCTCATACTTAGCATATCCTGTCCCTATCCGCACTGGTGCCTTGACTTCCTGAGAGCCCTGATTACCGATGATGGTCTGTTCCTGACCTGAATTGCCAAAGAATCCTGAAATACTCAGATTAAGATTATTGATTCCGGAGTAATTGAGTTGTGGGGCAAAGGAAAGAGCCTTTGGCAATCCCCAGGTGATAACTCTTCCCTGTCTTATCCAAGAACCGCTGAGGTATTCTGCAGCGTTTAGCCCTTGGGAAATTCCCAATGCATAGCTTAGATCATCTGTGAAATTTCCATAAAACATGGCGCCGAATTCGATCCATGTAGTTGGGGTAATCAATCGCTCTACCTCCGACCTATTGACCGAGTAAAACATGACCGGTTCGTCGTTGTTGTTGACATAACCGATAGGTAGCGGAAAGTATCCCACCCTAAATTTGAGGTAATCTTGCCAGAGAAAATCGATAAATGCCTCAAACAAAAATTCTGTCTTACTCTCCGTACTTCCATCGTGCAGGTACTCCACTTGAAGTTCTGAGTTCCAGATGAACTTATCGGAAAATCGATATCCAAAAAATGTAGCAAATCGGTAAAGGTTGGTAAAATAGAGTTCAAGGTCTCCGGAATCGGTGTCTTTTGGCCCAAGGTATTCCACAAAGGAAGCTTCACCAAACCCTGAGATGGAATATCTTTTATCAGAAAAAAAGATCTTTGAAGCCGCCAAAGCCAGACCGGGCTGTTGTTTGTATTTCAGTTTTTCGACCGTAACCTTTTCGGTTTTGGTTGTATCAGACTGGATTTGGGCTGTTATGGTAGAGCTGACCAACAAGAATAAGGGGAATACAATCAGCCTAGAAACGAAAAACTTCACTTTACTTGTTTTTTCTTCAAAATTAAGAGTTAAAATTGGGAGGGGGTAAAAAAATCGCATTTTTTAAAGGGTGTCTCAAAAAGGGCAAGATTCAATTCAGTAAATGTGTTTTGTTTTTGTTAATCCAACCTGCCTGGTTTTTGTATCTGACAAAAAATACTTTTAGGTCTGCTTGGTTTTCATATTCAACAAAGAATATTTTCTTATCAGCTTGATTTTGATAATCAACGAAAAACCAATTCCCATCATTCTTACCTGCTTCATTTTGGTAGTTTACCTTAAAAACTTTTAAGTCAGCTTGGTTCTCATATTTTACCTCGAATACTTTAACGTCCGATTGATTTACATACTTTACGGGGAAAACTTTTTGGGAGAAACAAAAAGAAGAAATTAGAAAAAGGGAAAGTGTAAAAAAGAGTTTCATACTATGTATTATTTTTATAAAGGCCATAGGGAACCATTCCAGTGTGGGAAGTTCTCCAGATGTCAAACTATACTCTGAGGGAGATTTAGATAGACAGATTGACTTAGGCCTAGAAGCTATTCAATCTCCATAAGAATCTCACGAAGGGAAACCCCACCAAGATCACCTTGAAAGTAAGTTCCTGCAAGTTTCATCCAATCCTGCCACTTGGTGGCTTCTGAGGTGGAAATCTCCCAAAACTCCGACAACTGCTCTGACGGCATTTGTTGAATCTGCTCTCGGATAGCTGGCAACCTGTCCAATAAATGAATGATGATCCTTGGAACCTGCATAATTTCAGCCCCACCAATCCGGATTGTTCCTTGTCCACCTGCTGAAAACATATCCCGGATGTTGGGACATACTATTCCTTCTCTAGTCACCAACCAGATTGCCATTCTGGAATATTTGGTGGGCTGGTTGCTCAATTGTACCGGGAAATAGGCCATGGCCTTGTCCCTTAAATCTTCTCGTTCAAGACGGGAAAGATTACTCCAAATACGAATGATCAGGTTGCTGGCTGTGGCGTCTGCCGACTGTTCCATCCACCACAGGTCCTCTCCCGGACTGAGCTGGGTCCGGTAGTAGTCGACGATTGGACGGATGGGATTGTCCATCTTACGAAGTGTATCATAGGGAACTTGGATCTTATCGAATACCGTGTGGCCCGAATTAAGATTCATATCAATTAAATACCTTGGAGAATGGGTCACTACCACCTCGGAAAGTACTTCCTCATAGGGACGACACTTCAGCTCTATAGGGTTAAACAACTTGGCGAATAACATAAATATTCGCTCCACCCCTTCAACCCTTGTTCCTTCAAAAACTGAGTTCCCTGTAGTCCGCCAGTGGTTTTGCTTTGTTGTTTTAACTTCTATTCCATAAAACTTTTTTGCGACGATGTCCGGGAATTTTTGCCCTCCTATTAACTCGATGGAGTCCTCAAAGGGTGTTCCTTTGGCTTTATCATCCAATACTTCCTTGACCAGTGGCTCGAAATTCCGACCTTCCAATTTCAAAATTGATTCAGGAGAATGGGTCGCCAATTTACTCAGTTCCTTTAGTGTCACTGAGAGTAAAGTGTTAAAATGTGATCTTTCCGGTTCTAGATTTACTGATACAATCATTCCTTTTAGTCAAAATAAGTGTCCCAGAGGGCTTCCAGCCTTGCGGCTAGATTAAAGGCTAATAGTGGAGGAACGGCATTCCCAATTATTTTATAGGCTTGAGATGGACTGACCAGAAATGAACCTTTCCTTCCCTCTTTTTTTGGTATAACGAAATCGTAGTCTTTAGGAAAAGTTTGAATCAAGGCACATTCACGCACAGTAAGTCTTCGCTCAGGCAAACCAGCCTCAAGTTCATGATCAATTTTACCTCCATGTGCTTTGGAAAGCCTTCTGAATTCGATATTGCCATGATGCTCCGCCCTAATAGTTGGACCAATGGAATTCAGTTTGATTTCTGTCTGTCCCTGACAGTGCGCACCCATATATTTTGCTTTTGAATAAAATTGCTGGGACAGTTCCTTTGAATTCTTTGGCTCTTCCAAGGTCTCAAAGACCCTTGACAATTTGACAAAAGGTTTCAATTGCTCCCCTTTTGCCAGATAGGAATGTGTAGGTGAGGGGTAAGGATTGAAGGAATCGGGAATTCTCTTGGCAGTCAGAGAACGGAATGCTACCTGCGTAAGTGCTGATTTCTTAATACCAATGAATATTACCCGCTCTCTGGATTGCGGCACACCATAATCAGCGGAGTGCAATACCATTGGATCCAGTACAATGTATCCGTTACCTCCCGCATTGGAAAAATCCTTTTGGATAATTTCCTTGACGTTGGGGAGGTTGGCAAGGCCTTTTACGTTTTCGGCGACAAAGATTTTAGGCTGTGTAATTTCGATGACTTCCTTCATCCACATATACAACTGTCCTCGAGTTTCGACAGTGGCCTTATCATCCTCAATAATCTCTCCCAGATGGTTTTTGTGGGAGTTGAAACCGTTTCTTTTTCCCGCAATGCTAAAATCCTGGCAAGGAAAACCTCCTGTGACCAAATCGATATTTTGTGGAAAAACTGGTGTTCCGGAACGGTGAAGTTTGACCAGGTCCACAATGCTTTCCTTGAAAAAAAATTCAGGCCGGTGGCCTCTTTTGATGAAAAAATTCACCCATGCATTTCTTGCATCAGTAAGGATATCATTTGCGAAAACTGTTTTGAATTTGGTTTTTCTCAGCTGAACAAAATCCGAGTCCACTGTTCGTGAAATAAAATCCGGGTGAAGGAGTTCATTTACAGAATCTTTCAGTACCTCGAAACCACCTTCAAAGCCGAGATCCATTCCCCCACAACCAGAAAATAAGGAAAGTACACGAATCGATTCCTCATCTTTTGTTCTGGAGTCAGTATCCAACACAATCGGTTGATAAAGGAGATCCAATTGGGGTTCCTCTACGGTATCGAGTGCCTTTTCTTGGGAAGTAGTTAACATTAAGTTCAAATTACTAAAATTTTTCAAGCGATCATTTTTTAAATACTCGGAAGGGATAAATACGTTTCTGAAACAATAGCCGAGAACTGAAATGTATCTTCTTATAATTATGATTCAAAGATAGTCACGGTATTAATGAAGTTGAGTATACCCTAAACTAAATCTAAAATTTTGACAGTAAATGACAGGGTAGATTACGGAAATTTGTTCTGAACTAATTCGTAAAAGTGATTATCCTGTTGCCTTTTCCGAAAATTGTCACCCTTCACCATTTCCCCATCTCAAATCCACTTTAAAGGATAAGTCAGGACTTGAAAAATTTTGAAGAAAACCTTTGGCTTGCTCCAGAAGGCTCTGGTTTTGTTTCTGTAAGCTTAAATTCCCCAATTCATCTCTTCAGATCAATTGACGGGTAAATGTCGGGCAAAAGCATAAGATTCGTCAGGTTGACTATTCCAATTTTCAGGTACCATTGCAGCGTAAAAATTAATTTAAAAGCAATGAAAAAGGCATTTCTATGTTTAGGGATGGTTCTGTTAGGACTGGTTTTAATTTCATACTTCTTAATCCTTCGAGTCCCTTCATTACCCTCCAATCATGGGAAATTTGACACACGTTTATTTTTGAGTGATGGCACTAGTCAAGCCTTGGTCGTTGCATTTGGAGGAGGGGAGGGAGGTAATGATTGGGAGAGGAACTACCTTAAAGATAAGCGGGATGAATTTCTTGAACGGGGTTTTGCTGTGCTAGCTATTGGTTATTTCAATACGGCTGAATCTCCAAATTCGCTCGATCGGATTTCCCTCAACGCACTTTCAGACACCATCCTAGCAATTGCAAAAAGACATCCCCAATTGGATACGACCCGCATCATTCTGATGGGTGCTTCCAAAGGAGGGGAATTGGTTCTTAATCTTGCCAGTAGGTTTCCTCACTTCAAAGGGGTCGTGGCACTTTCGACTTCGCATGTCAGTTTTCCAGCGCTTACTATTTCGGCCAATACTTCTTCCTGGCAATACAATGATCTTGAAGTTCCGTATGTACCCGCTCCATTGAGTATGATTTGGCCAGCCTTGCAGGGTGATTTTTATACTGCGTTTTCATTGATGTTGGAGGATGAAAAAGCAGTGTTTCAGGCTGAGATAGAAGTAGAGAAGATCAATGGTCCCATTTTACTCTTATCCGGAACCCAAGACGAACAGTGGCCCGCCACATTTATGTCCGACCAAATTGTCGCTCGTTTAACTAAAAATAATTTCCGGCATTCGTTTCATCATTTAGTATTTGATGGAGGGCATATTGAGCCACTAAATCATTTTGACAAGGTTTTTGATTTTTTGGAAAAGGAATTTAAAGAGTAGATCTGTAATGGTTTGAATTTGATCCGGAATTAGAAAGTAGGGAGGTTTGGAAGATTTTGGTTTTCCCGCAGATTTTCGCTGAAAAAGTCGCAGATGATCGCAGATTAAATTTATTTTCAGAAGTCTCGAAATTCACGGTTTTTGATTTGACTGTTTCAATTATGCCGAAAAAAATATTAGCGAAATAGCCTGATTAAACGGAAAAAGGCCCAAATTATTGGAAATGAGCCTTTTTGAAAGAATTTTTTCATTTGTTTTAGCCAATCAAAATTCCGGTTTCCTGAATTTCTTTGGCGAATGGATTTTTGGAGTTGAAGTCTTCTGATTTCAGAGGATGCGGCTCGATTCGCAAATCAACCTTTCTCCTAAGTTTCCTCAAAACTTGCTGAGTTTGAAAGAAATCACCCATCCGATCAAAAACCAAGGCTACGTCAACATCACTTGATTCTTGTTCAAGCCCTTTTGCATAAGAACCAAAAAGATATGCCTGTCTCAATCCCAGATTTGCAGGAACTAATTCAAGGAAATTTTTGACGGTTTTTAAAATTGATTGATCAACCATAGTCTTAGAGTTTGGATTCGATCTTTCCAATGTAACGAGAACTCTTCGTTACAAAGTTGATAAAATTCTCTTTTATAATTATCGTACCGAGCATTAAGATTAAAGGTTGATATTTGATCTAACCAATCTTTTTGTGTTTCATCTAAAGTGAAGTTGCATTTTTCGGCTAGCCGTAATAAATCATGAGTAAATAGCGCGTGCTTTTTATTGAATCTTACAAAATGGGCCTTTAGGAGTTTTTCCAAAACCAGGTGTCCAATAAAGAGAGCCCAACTAAAATCTCTAGAAGCGAATAAGTTTTGCATGGTTCGAAAATCCTGATCAGAGGAATCTCTCCAGTATTGAACAATTTTTTCAAATTCTGTTAAATCTTCTTCCATGAAGGAATTTAAAAAAAATGGACTTAAAGAATATCTATTGGCTTATTTAACTTTTTGATCCCGCAGATTTTCGCTGAAAAAGTCGCAGATGATCGCAGATTAAATTTATTTTCAGAAGTCTCGAAATTCACGGTTTTTGATTTGACTGTTTCAATTATGCCGAAAAAAATATCAGCGAAAACCTGCCTGGTTAGTATCGTGAATCAATGCTTATCAAGCATGTCTTTTTTTTTAATTTTATGCTTATTGTATTAAGCAAAATATTTTAATAAAGATTTTTGTATTAAGCAAAATTACTTATTTTTGCTTATCCAAATAAGCAATATTATGGAATCCATAGACGAAAAATTTTTAAAGAAGATTGATGCCACTTCATTGGACTTTGTCCGAAGTATGATCGATAAGATCCGCTGGGAGGCAAGGTTGATCGGTATCAAAGGGCCAAGGGGAGTTGGAAAAACCACCCTGCTGCTCCAATACATCAAGAAAAACCTGCCCATTGACCATACCACTTTATACGTGAGTTTGGACAATATCTGGTTTGCACAGAACAGTCTGGTGGACATGGTAGATCATTTTGTCAAAAGAGGAGGAAAATACTTATTCCTGGACGAGGTACACAAATACCCTAATTGGTCGATCGAAATCAAAAACATCTACGATGATTTCCCGGAATTGAAGATTGTGTTCACAGGTTCTTCTATGCTGGAAATCTTAAATGCCTGCGCTGACCTCAGCCGAAGGGCAGTGATTTACCACATGCAGGGTTTGTCTTTCAGGGAGTTTCTAGCCATCAGGACAGGAAATGAATTTCCAATACACAGCTTGGAAGAGCTGATTGAAAACCATGTTTCCATTGCAAGAGAAGTCTTGCAAAAGGTAAAGCCGCTAGAGCATTTTAGTGCATACCTAAATCATGGCTACTTCCCCTTCTTTCAGGAAGTGCCGGATCTGTATCATCAGCGCTTGGAGGAAGTGGTAAACATGACTTTGGAGATCGAGTTGCCCCTGCTGCGGAGTGTGGATATTTCCTACATTCCCAAGCTGAAGCACTTGCTGCATATCATATCGGAGTCAGTTCCCTTTATTCCAAATGTGACCAAGCTCAGCGAGCGTATTGGGATCAATAGGAATACTTTGGTGAGCTATCTCTTTTTCCTGCAAGAGGCCCATTTGACCAAAAACCTCTACAAGGACATCAAGGGAATTACCCAAATGCAAAAGCCGGAAAAAATCTACTTGGAAAACACCAACTTCCAGTTTGCCTTTACTCCCAAAAACGCTGACTTGGGTAACTTGAGAGAGACCTTCTTTATCAATCAGCTTTCTCACGGTCATACCGTGGAGTACGTGAAAGACGGTGATTTTAGGGTCAATGAAAAGTTCATCTTTGAGGTAGGTGGAAAAAACAAAACTGCTGAGCAGATTCAGGGAGTTAAAAACAGTTTTATCGCTGCCGATGACATTGAATACGGCAATCCCAAGAAAATTCCGCTGTGGCTGTTTGGTTTTTTATATTGATTTCAAATGCTGGTGACTCCAAAAAATTGAGGCTGTCTCATAAGTGCTGTTTGTCACATTGAGCGAAGTCGAAATGCGGTTGTTTTCGCTTTAAATAGCCTTCGTACTGCCCAACTCTCGTTGGTCAGGTGCTCAGGCTGACACCATCGATCCTTTTGAGACAGCCTCATTTGAAATTATTCTTACTAAGGTATTTAAACCACCAAATTCACAATTTTACCCGGTACGATGATCACCTTTTTTGGAGCTTTGCCTTCCAACCACTTTTGGACATTGGTATCGGCCAAAGCCGCTTTTTCGATTTCCGGAACGGCAAGTGAAAGGGATAGATTCAGCTTTGCACGCAACTTCCCATTGATCATCACAGGGTATTCAAAGTTGCTCTCGACCAAATATTCTTCCTTGAACTCAGGGAATGCTGCTATCGTGATCGAGGAAGTATGACCTAATAGCGCCCAAAGTTCCTCTGCGATATGCGGCGCATACGGAGAAACCAAGACTGCCAATGGTTCCAATACTTCTCGCTTGTTACATTTCAATGCGGTCAGTTCATTGACGCAGATCATAAAGCTGGAGACAGAAGTGTTGAAGGAGAAATTGGCCATGTCCTCTTCCAACTTCTTGATGGCTTTGTGCAGGGCTTTCATTTCCTCTTTGCTGGCTGGAGCATCGGAGACCACAAACTCACCTGATCCAGGATGATACAGGTTCCAAAGTTTTTTCAGGAACTTGAACACGCCGTCAATTCCATTGGTATTCCAAGGCTTAAACTGCTCCAAAGGGCCAAGGAACATCTCATACAATCTCAATGTGTCGGCTCCGTATCGCTCGATGATGTCGTCCGGGTTGACCACGTTGTACTTGGACTTGGACATTTTTTCCACTTCCGATCCGCAGACATATTTGCCGTCCTCCAGGATAAATTCTGCATCTGCCAAGTCAGGTCGCCAAGCCTTGAATTTGTCCAGATTCAACTGATCGTTGTGAACGATATTAACATCGACATGCATGGCAGAGGTGTCGTACTGATCTTTCAAGCCATAAGAGACGAAGGTATTGGTGCCCTTTAATCTGTAGACAAAATTTGATCTACCTTGGATCATGCCTTGGTTGATCATTTTTTGAAAAGGTTCGTCAATGCTTACCACGCCCAAGTCATACAAAAACTTGGTCCAAAACCGGGAATACAATAAGTGTCCTGTCGCATGCTCGGAACCTCCGATATACAAGTCCACTGCTCCCCAATAGTCGGTTTTGGCTTTGTCGGCAAAAACAGAATCGTTTTTCGAATCCATGTAGCGGAAAAAGTACCAGCTTGATCCCGCCCAACCCGGCATAGTAGAGAGTTCCAGAGGATATTCTCCATCCGCAGTTTTGTATATCCAGTCTTTTGCCCGTCCAAGTGGTGGTTCGCCATCTTCAGTTGGCAAGTATTTATCCACCTCCGGTAAAACCAAAGGCAGGTCTTTTTCATCAATTAGGTATGGCAATCCTTCCTTGAAATATACGGGAAGCGGTTCGCCCCAATAGCGCTGCCGGGTAAAGATCGCATCTCGCATTCTGAATTGGATTTTGCCTTTGCCGATGCCTTTAATTTCGAGAAATTCGATGGCTTTTTCCATCGCCTCTTTCATATATAAGCCAGTGATAAAGCCTGAATTGACGATCAAACCGCCTTTTCCTGGGAAAGAACCGTTTTCCATCGAACCTTCTATCACTTGGCGAATTTCGAGACCGAAGTGCTTGGCAAAGTTGTAATCCCGCTCGTCATGTGCAGGTACGGCCATCACAGCGCCCGTTCCGTAGCCGGCTAAGACGTAGTCCGCAACCCAAATTTGGATTTCTTCCCCGTTAAATGGATTGATCGCATAGGAACCAGTGAAAGCTCCAGAAATGGTTTTGACATCGCTCATTCTCTCGCGCTCCGAGCGGTTTTTGGCGACATTGATATAGGCTTCAGCATTTTCTCGCTGATCTTCGGTGATCAGTTCAGCGGCCAGATCCGATTCCGGTGCCAAAGCCAAATAGGTTACTCCATAAATCGTATCGATTCGAGTAGTGAAAACTTTGATAGATTTTTCAGAGTTTTTTACCTGAAAGACCATTTCAGCACCGATGGATTTCCCGATCCAGTTGCGCTGCATTTCTTTGATCGGCTCGGACCAGTCCACTTTTTCCAGTCCTTGAAGCAAGCGATCGGCATAAGCAGTGATCCGCATGGACCATTGCATCATTTTCTTTCGCTCGACTGGATGACCTCCTCTTTCTGAGAAACCATCCTTTACTTCGTCGTTGGAAAGTACAGTTCCCAAGGCAGCACACCAGTTTACGGTGGTTTCTGCAAGGAAAGTCAAGCGATATTTCAGGAGCATTTCCTGTTTTTGTTTTTCAGAAAAAGCATCCCATTCAGAGGCGGTAAAAGATGGGGTGTCATCATCGCAAACCGCTTTCACACCTGCATTTCCCTCATTTTCAAAGTGAGAAATCAAGGAATCAATCGACAAGGCTTTGTCAGCCTTTAGATCATAGTAGCTATTGAAAAGCTGCATAAAAATCCACTGCGTCCACTTGTAATAAGATGGATCAGAGGTTCGAACTTCCCGATCCCAATCAAATGCAAAACCGATGTTTTTCAACTGCTCGGTGTAACGGGTGATGTTTTGCTCAGTAGTGATGGCGGGATGCTGCCCGGTTTGGATGGCATATTGCTCAGCAGGCAAGCCAAAGGAATCATAACCCATTGGATGCAGGACATTGAAGCCTTTTAGCATCTTAAAACGGGATACGATGTCCGAAGCGATGTAGCCCAGCGGGTGACCTACGTGAAGGCCGGCACCGGAAGGGTAGGGGAACATGTCAAGGGAATAAAACTTTGGGCGATTTGGGTCTACCTCAGCTTTGAATGTGCTCTTATCTTTCCAGTATCCCTGCCACTTTAGTTCGATTTCCCTGAAGTTGTACTCCGCCATGATTTAATTTTTAATTCTGATTATTTTCGATCTTTCCTTTTCAAGCTTTTGTAAAAAACTGCAAATAAACTGATGCTCACCTTAGTATTTTAGCTTCTTCCGTCTTCGGTCTCCCGTCTTCCGTCACGATTATCCACATAAAGATGATGTTCAGATGATTTACCGATTTTTAAGTTTTTCAAACAAACGCCTGCAAAAATAGAAAAATCAGGCGGCTTTGGTAATCAAATTTCTAATTCCTCTCAGCCTCAGTTTCTTCCATTGATCAACTTTATTTCAATGACTTGCGGCTTTTTAGTATTTTCCAAGACTAGAAAAAAACTACCTTATGAGAAGCAAATTAATATTAAGTGTAGCCTTGGCTGGAAGTCTTGCCTTTTCAGCTTTGGCACAAAAGAAATACACTCCCAAGCAAATCGAGGCGCTCAAGACCGAAGTCGCCCAAATCGTCCAAGCCAATCACAAGCAAAGTCAGGTGATGGTGGACAAGATTTTTAGCTTTGC
Organism: Algoriphagus sp.; assembly: GCF_046296635.1. Taxonomy (GTDB): domain Bacteria; phylum Bacteroidota; class Bacteroidia; order Cytophagales; family Cyclobacteriaceae; genus Algoriphagus. The sequence continues at coordinate 198,861 of NZ_JBKBKZ010000003.1, forward strand.
GGAGCTGGGTTTTCAGGAAATCGAATCCTCCAAATACCTGACTGGAATCTTGGAGCAGAATGGCTTCATCATCGAGCGGGGAGTATCAGGAATTCCTACCGCTTGGTTTGCGACCTGGAAAAATGGAGAAGGACCTGTAATTGCTCTGGGCTCAGATGTGGACAATATTCCGAAAGCCTCGCAATATCCCGGGGTGGCTTATCACAAACCTATGGTAGAAGGTGCGCCGGGTCATGGAGAAGGTCATAATGCAGGAATTCCGCTGAATATCACGGCTGCTTTGGCCGTAAAGCAAATTATGGAGCATGAGAAGATTGGTGGGACTTTGGTTCTTTGGCCAGGAATCGCAGAAGAATTGGTGGCGGCAAAGGCTTGGTTCACGCGCGATGGACTTTTTGAGGGAGTGGATATTTGCATTTTCACCCACGTGGCAAATAACCTTGGTGTGAGCTATGGTCAAGCCTCTGGAACTGGTTTGATTTCCGTGGAATATACCTTTTCCGGTGATGCGGCTCATTCTGCCGGTGCGCCTTGGAGAGGAAAAAGTGCTGCCGATGCCACCGAACTGATGAATATCGGTTGGAATTACAAGCGCGAGCATTTGCATCCATTGAAAAGATCCCACTCGGTCATCACTGATGGAGGCGATCAGCCAAATGTAGTTCCGTCTAAATCTTCAATTTGGTACTATTTCAGAGATGTGAAATATGACGGCATCATGGAAATGTATGCTCAGGCAAATGATATTGCTAAAGGTGCTGCGCTGATGACGGGAACGACGATGTCTTCCAAGATTTTGGGAACGGCTTGGCCAAGACACTTTAATAAAGTGATTGCCGAGAAGATGTATCAAAATATCCTAAAGGTTGGCTTGCCGGCTTGGGATGAAAATGATCAGATGATGGCGAAGGCAGTTCAAAAAGAATTGGGTTCCAAAGAAGAGGGCATGCCTACGAAACTGGATACGCTTGGATTGCCAGTAAAGGAGCCCATTTCCGGTGGTTCGGATGATATCGGTGATGTGTCTTGGGTCGTGCCGACGGTGACTTTGAGATTTCCATCAAATATTCCGGGCTTGCCGGGACATCACTGGAGCAATGCGATAGCGATGGCTACACCTATTGCACACAAGGGGGTAACAGCTGCTGCAAAAGTTGAAGCAATGACAATCTTGGACTTTTTGCTACAGCCGGAATTGGTTACTCAGGCTTGGGATTATTTCAAAAATGTGCAGACAAAAGAAGAAACTTATAAACCGATGATCACTAAGGATGATGCGCCGCCGATCTACCTCAACTCTGAAATCATGAATCGCTTCCGTCCTCAGCTGGAGAAGTTCTTCTATGACGAGACGAAGTTTGACACGTATTTGGAGCAGTTGGGAGTGAGCTATCCAACCATTCGGAAAGATTAAAACAGTGAGGTTAAAGTACGATTTATGATTTACGATTTACGGCCTATTATTGAACCTCAAGCCTAATATCTAGAGTGTTGCCTCTTGGAATTTGCGATAGTGGTTTATCATATGGTCGTAAATCGTAATTCGTAAATCAAAAATCCATAATTTTAAAAGAACGTCCTGTTTTTGAATTTCAGTCTTAACCTCCAGATGGTTGAACTTTGGGAATATCGATTGAGGTTCATCTCAAGGTCGTAAATCGTAGCTCGTAAATCGTAATTTTTTTAGTATTAATTCATGATAAGTAGTATTTTTTGCTACTTTTCGGTAAATTTTACTATAGTGAGAGCAAGAGAATTTATAAAACAATTACAATCCAATGAGAGCTATTCATTCTCGCTCGATGAGATGCGCGATCGAATTAAATCATCTAAAGTCTCGCTGAAATTTGAACTTGTTAGGCTTACAGAAAAAAAGGAGATAGTAAATCTTAGAAGAGGATTTTATCTGATCATACCACCGAGATATTCCAAACAGGCACAACTTCCCATTCAATTGTTCATCGATAAATTGTGTGGAAGTCTAAATCGGAATTATTATTTGGGATTCTATACCGCGGCAAAGTTTCATGGTGCGAGTCATCAACAAGCACAACGAGAATATGTTATGGTAGAAAAACCAAAGTTGGATGATATTACAAAGGGCGAATACGACATACGTTTTTTCACTTCAAGTACCTGGCCATCAAAAAACATAATTGAGAAAAAATCAGAGGCTGGCTTATTCAAGATTTCCAGTCCAGCATTAACTGCGGCGGACTTGATTCATCATCAAACCAAATTGGGCGGCATTAACAGAATGCTTGCTATTATTGAAGAATTGTCGGAAGAAATCACGGATTCAGATTTGAAGGATTTGTTGACCTGGTATCCCCATAAAAGCACCCTACAGCGGCTGGGGTTTTTACTGGAAAAAATACAAGTGAATATCGATCTCGGGATATTATATGAGTACCTAATCTCAGGATATTACTTTCCAACACTACTATCTCCCAAAGCAAATCAAAACCCTAGCGCAGTTAATAACAAATGGAAAGTGGATGTAAATATAAAACTTGAAACAGATTTATGATCCCCAAACCAGCTATAGCGAAATGGCAAGATCATGCGCCTTGGAGACAATTTTATCAAGTGGAGCAAGATCTTATTATAAGTCGAACCTTAATTGAGATTTTTTCTGATGATTACTTAAATGAAAACTTAGCATTCAGAGGAGGGACTGCGCTCCACAAGCTCTATATGATTCCTGCATCCCGCTATTCAGAGGATATTGATTTGGTTCAGGTTAAACCTGGCCCAATAAAACCAATTATGCAAAGGCTAGGCGAAGTGATTTCCTTTTTTGAAGAAGAACGAAAAACAGAAAATCGGGGACACGGTATAAAAGCGCTTTACAGATTCACATCAGAGTATGAAGGAATAAGGTTGAGGCTTAAACTTGAGATCAATTGTAAGGAACATTTAAATGCTTTAGAGTGGGTTTCTTTTCCCTTTGAAGTAAGTAATGATTGGTTCTCCGGAAAAGCACTAATCCGTACCTATAATATAAATGAGCTGCTGGGTACAAAACTCAGGGCTCTATATCAACGCAGTAAGGGGCGAGATTTGTTTGATTTGGATTTAGCCAGAAGAAATATGGATTTGAATTATGAGGAGATTATTCGAAGCTTCAAAATGTATACTCAGTTCTCAACCGGCAAAAGGCCTCCCAGTCAAAGGGAGTTTCTCATCAATCTGGAAGGGAAGGAATACGATCCTGATTTTGGCGGAGATATGGAAGGGCTATTGCGTATAGGAGTAGAATATTCACAGGACCTGGCAATGGAATGGGTAAAAAAAGAATTAATTGGTAGAATTTAAATTTTCTTAATAGGTAAGATCAAAAAGGAATTTTTTAAAAGAATATAGTTTAAGTACGATTTATGATTTACGGCCTATTATTGAACCTCAAGCCTAATATCTAGAGTGTTGCCTCTTGGAATTTGCGATAGTGGTTTATCATATGGTCGTAAATCGTAATTCGTAAATCAAAAATCCATAATTTTAAAAGAACGTCCTGTTTTTGAATTTCAGTCTTAACCTCCAGATGGTTGAACTTTGGGAATATCGATTGAGGTTCATCAAAAGCGTCGTAAATCGTAATTCGTACCTCGTAAATAATAAATGACATCTACAAATTTCACTTTCACAATCCGAGAAGCTTCTCCTTCTGAACTCCTCTGGATTCATGAACGCATTCCGGAATTTTCGGGGAAGGCTACTTTGGATTTTTACACCGAGCGATTGAAGGATCGAGTCTTTTTGGCTTTGGTGGCTGAAAAAGAGGAAGAACTGCTGGGATTCAAAGTGGGGTATCAAGATACTTCACCCGACACCTTTTATTCTTGGATGGGAGGAGTGAGGCCTGAGTTTAGGAGATTTGGAATTGCAGATGCCTTGGCTGAATACCAAGAGACTTGGGCTAAGGAAAAAGGCTTCAACCATATTTACTTCAAAACCCGAAACCGCCTTCCAACTATGATTACTTTTGGATTGAAACGAGGATTCAAAATCATCGAGATCATTCCAAAAGGAGAAGTGGATGATTATCGGGTGGTGATGAGGAAGGAATTGTTGGGGAAGTCAGAATGATGAAGTAAGAAGTCTAAAGTCAGAAATCTAAAAGTGGATACTTGTAAGTTGTGAAGGGTGAGTAGTTAAGTATGAAGTCTAAAGTCCAAAGTCAGAAAACTGAAAAATTGGCCACTTGTAACTTGTGAAAAGTAGGCAATGAAGGCAGAAATCCGAAGTCAGAAATCTGGTACAAAATTCAGAATGAATGTCTTGCAAACTATAGCTATCACAAAGCTTAGTTTGGGTGCTAATTTCGAAATTATTCTGCCGTAACTCCCCCTTTGGTACGAATGCTCAATTGTAATGTAAATTCTAATCAAAGGGGGCAAGGGGGATTTTTACAAATGTGAAATTCTATAAAAACCATTTATAACTAATTATCTATACCTTCTGAAAATAGACAACTAATTTAAAAGCTTTTCAAATGACAAAATCAAATAAAATGATGCTCCAGTTAATCCTAATGAGCTACTTCGGAGCGATTTTAGGTGCATATTTCAAAATCAACGAAAATCCAAATGCTGATTATATCCTGATTGCAGCGATAGTCTTTAAATTATTAGGCGTTTTGGGATTGATTTATTTTAACAAAAAGAAAATCGTTCAATTTTTAAGTTAACTCCGCAAAAGTTAACCTTCTGAACTGCCAGAATCGGAGATTTGGGCGAGGAATAATATTCCAATTTTTCAATCTTTCAATTTTCCAATCCTAAACCCTACCTTTGCTCTTCATTTAGCGGTCGAATCACCCGCTTTACCAAAAATTCATGAACACGCTCGATTTGGTAGCATCGACTACCCAAGAACTCGTGGCCGCTGGGCTGCAGCTTCCAATTATGGAAGCATTTTACACCATCCAAGGAGAAGGTAGATTTACCGGACATCCCGCATATTTTATCCGGCTGGGAGGCTGTGATGTGGGTTGTGTTTGGTGTGATGTGAAGGAAAGTTGGGAAGCAGCCAAGTGGCCAGTTTTATCAATCGGAAAAATTGTGGAAGAGGCTTTGGCTTTTCCGGGCAGGCTGGTAGTTATCACTGGGGGAGAACCATTGCTTTATAATTTGGATCCCTTGACCAAGCTTTTGAAGGAAAAGGGCTTTACCACCAATATTGAGACTTCAGGAGCGCATCCATTTTCGGGTGATTTTGACTGGGTCTGCTTTTCTCCCAAGAAATTCAAAAAACCACATCCTTCTATCTACGTTGAAGCAGACGAACTGAAAGTTGTCATTTATAATAGGAGTGATTTTGACTTTGCTGAGCAGCACGCTGATTTGGTCAATTCCCACTGCGAATTGAGATTACAACCTGAGTGGAGCAAGGCTTCCACATTTACGCCGGAAATCATAGAATTTGTAAAAAATCGGCCAAAATGGAAAATATCGCTCCAAACTCATAAATTTATGGACATCCCCTGAGTCAATGCGCCCTGTTTTCCTGTTTTTGGTGGTTTTCTTTCTGATTTTCCATGCGGAAGCTCAGACGTATTCCATTATAGATAGCCGGGCAATCAAACTTTTTCAGGAGGGGGAGGAGCTGACTCTGTCTCGTCAGTACGATCAGGCCATAGTAAAATATCAAGCTGCCATTTCCCGAGAAGCATCTTTTTTGGAGGCTTATGTCAAGGCTTCTCAATTATTAATCACCCAAGGTAGATTGGATGAAGCCGAGAAGATAGCCTTGGCAGGAAAAGCTAAATTGAGTGGGAAAAATACCTCTGCTAAACACGTCGCCGATTATGGTTGGCTGTTTTCTAATCTGTATCTAAAACAAGGCAAATTCACTGAAGCCTATCGGCAATTTCAGGAAGTTGATCCACTTTTTGACCCTGCATTCAAAAAATCGATGTACTACACTCAAATGAAGGTTCAGATGGACTTTTTGGGCGAGGAACTTGGAGATGTCCGGACGATAATAAAAGAGATGCTTGAATCACCTCTGAATCAATTCAGATTGCAGTATTTCCCGGTTTTGACAGCTGACGGTGAACAAATCCTCTTTACCAAACGAGATGGCACGGGGAATTTTGATAAGGAGGATATTTTCACTTCATATGCCGATGGAAAAGGGAGTTGGACCAAACCTCAGAGTTTAGCACAGACCATCAACTCATCTTTCAATGAGGGAACCTGTTCCGTCACAGCGGATGGTAAGATTCTGATTTATACTTCCTGTGATGCACCGGATTCACAGGGCAGCTGTGACTTATATATTGCTTACAAAGTTAACGGGGCTTGGCAAAGGCCAACCAATATGGGGCCGAAGGTTAATTCCCGTTCATGGGATTCACAACCTTCACTTTCCGCTGATGGTCGGGTGTTGTTTTTTTCTTCCAATCGCCGAGGAGGCTACGGGGGAAATGATATTTGGTACACCGTTCGGCAAAATGACGGATCATGGTCAGAGGCCAAAAATCTGGGGAGTGTGGTTAATACCCCAAAGGATGAGATTTCTCCCTTCATGTTTTTTAACAATGAAATATTATTCTTTGCCTCGGACGGTCATCAGGGCTTTGGGGGAATGGATATTTTTCTTTCCCGCGTGAAGGATGGAGTATTTCAGAAGCCTGAAAATCTTGGACTTCCTATCAATGATCATTTGGAGCAGGTGGCTCTTTTTATCACCGCAAAGAAAGATTATGCCTACTATACAGAATTAACAAAAGAGGAAGGGGAAAACGATCGCTCCTTGCTTTACCGATTCAAGTTCCCGGAGGAGATCTATTTGGGCGAAAATCTAACAGTAACAGAAGGCAAGGTCTTCAATGCCAAAACAGGGCAGCCTGTGGAAGCGACATTGTCTCTAGTTTCCTTGACTAACGATAGTACTCTTTACCAATTCCAATCAGATGGAAAGACTGGGGATTTTTTGATGTTATACCCTCAAAATGCTGTTTCAGGTCTTTATGTGGAAAAGAAAGGGTTTTTGCCCAAAATCTATAATGTGGAGCGTGACAAACTCCAAAACGTAAAGGATTTGAAAGTTGAGCTTATACCAGTGGCATCCGGTGAGCAGTTTGTCTTTGAAAATGTGTTTTTTGATTTTGATAAATTTGATTTGAAGCCTGAATCCTTGACTTCACTGAAGAGGCTTCAAAAGTTTCTGCTGGAAAACCCCAATGTTAACATTATGATTGCCGGGCATACCGACAACATCGGAAATCAGGGATATAACCAAGCGCTGAGTTTACAACGTGCAAAAAGTGTTCAGAATTTTTTGGTAAAAGCAGGGCTTCATCCTGGTAGGGTGATGGTGGAAGGCAAGGGAGATAAAGAACCGCTACTACCAAATACAAGTCCTGAGAATCAAGCTTTGAACAGACGAATTACCATCCGAGTGCTGTGATAATCGGAATTTAATTCTGTGATATTTGATATTTATATATATTAATATTAACAGTGAGTAATTTTTAATTATATGTCTTTTGTCTATACATTAAATACAAAATATAATTCTTAAACGTATATAAAAGGGGCAGTTTTTTAATTTTTGCAAGAGTTGAAATTTGAACCAACTTATTTTTAAAAAAAGGAATGCAATGCGTTTTGTCTCAATTAATTATTCGTAGGCCTTGTGTTTTTTCCAAATTGTTAATTTTTTTTTTCACAAATTAATTTTTGTTAACATTATATTTTCAAAATATTAATTGGTTTTGTTGTGTATATTTACAAAAAAACAGAATTTATTACTGATTACATTCATTTTGTCGAAAATTTGATCTGATTTTTTACAAAAACTTTTCTTACCATTCCTTGTAAATTGCTTGAGATATTCAAGAATTAGAAATATCATTGAGTTTATTAAACCAAAATCTAACCAATATGAGGAAAGTTTTACTTCTAGGACTCATGCTCTTTTTAGCCAGCGCAGTAGCGTTTGCACAAGGACGCGTGATCACTGGTACCGTGACATCCGTAGAGGATAACATGGGCGTACCGGGAGCAACAGTTCTGGTGAAAGGAACAACCATTGGTACTGCCACCGATTTGGATGGTAAGTATTCAATAAATGTCCCTGCCGGAAGCAATGTTTTGGTCTTTACTTTCGTGGGTTTGACTCCACGAGAAGTGACGATCGGAAATCAAACGACCATCAATGTTGCCTTGCAACCTGATGTTCAGGCTCTTTCTGAATTTGTAGTCACTTCTTACGGTGATCAATCAAAAAGAGAAATTACAGGTGCTATCTCATCTGTTAAAGGCGAAATTTTCCAAGATTTGCCAATGCAATCTTTTGATCGTGCAATGCAGGGACGAATTGCAGGTGTACAAGTTACCTCCACTTCTGGTCAGCCAGGTGGTGCGCTTAATGTGCGTATCCGTGGAGTAGGCTCTGCTAACGCTGGAAATGATCCACTCTACATTATCGATGGTGTGCAGGTTCCTGCTGGCGGATTGTCAGGTCAGGGTTCTCAGAACGCACTTGCTTCTATCAACCCAAATGACATCCAGTCGATTGAAGTATTGAAAGATGCGGCTGCAGGTGCGATCTATGGAGCTCAGGCAGCTAATGGTGTAGTTATCATTACTACTCGAAGAGGAACTAAAGGAAGCACTAAAGTAAGATTGTCAGCACAACACGGTGTGGTAAGACCACTAGGTTTATACGAAGTAATGAATGCTCAGCAATTAGCCGGTTTGAAGCGGGACGCATTTGTGAATTCCGGTAGACCTGCAGCTAATGCTGCGAATGTTTACGGAAATCCTGAAGATCCAAATCTTCCAAACAATAGCTGGGTGGACGCAACTTTTGGCGAGGATAGATTGAGTGTCTATGATATCTCCCTTTCCGGTGGAGATGATAAAACCACTTTCTTTCTCTCCGGTTCCTACACAGATCAGGGTTCGCAGGTTATCAAATCTGATTATGAGAGAGCTACTACACGTTTGAATTTGACACATAGACCAAATAAAAAGTTGACTGTGAATACGACTTTGTCGTTGGCATATCAGAAAACAAACGGCGCAATAGACAGAGGTAACTTTGTAAACTCACCTTTCCAGGCAGGTTTTACAGCAAGGCCAAACGTTCCAATTTATAATGAGGATGGGACATTCAGAGATTATCCTTCTGATCACTTGTTTGGTTATAACATTGTTCAAGGTGCTGCTCAAGAACTTAGGTTGGCAAATACAGTCCAAACAGTATCCAACATACAGTTGAACTATCAGTTCACACCTTGGTTGAGCTTTACTTCGTTTGCAGGTTTGGATTTTGCTGATAACAGAGATGAAAATAACAGACCTTCCACTATCGCAGCCTTCAGGGCAGCGGGTGGTAACTCAACAAATACCGATCGTCGTAATATTAACTTTAATACTAACCATAACTTCAACTTCAATAAGAAGTTTGGGGGCAAGCATGCTGTAAGTGGAATCTTGGGTTATGAATATAAAACGGAAAGTCGAGAAACCACCTTTGCACAAGGTCAGGGCTTCGCAAATCCAATCCTTCGATACTTGAATAATGCAGCTACTCCACTGAACGTAGGTTCATCATTTACACAGTTTAAGAGATTGGGTGTATTTGGTCAGGCCAAATATGATTTTGATGATAAATATACTGTTGACTTCACTTTGAGAAGAGACGGGCATTCAAGATTTGGAACTGATGTGCGCTTCGGTACATTCGGTGCAGTATCAGTAGGTTGGAGACTTTCTTCTATGTCATTTCTTCAGAATGCTACTTGGTTAGATAATTTGAGAGTAAGAGCTTCTTATGGTATCACAGGTAACTCCTTGATTCCAAATTTTGCATCTCAAACGCTTGTGAGTTCAGCAGGTCAATATGGTGGAAGCCCTTCTCTTGTTCTTAGTCAATTAGGAAATAACCTATTGACTTGGGAAGAAGCAGAAACATTCAATTTTGGACTTGACGCCACCATGTTCAATGGTCGTGTGATTACTACTGTTGACTTCTGGAGAAAGAATTCCTCTAAATTGCTATTTAGTACTCCATTGCCAAATGATTCAGGTTTTGGTTCAATCACCAGAAATACAGGAGAAATCAGAAATCAAGGTATCGACTTTGATTTGCAGACAGTTAACATAATCGCTGGAAAATTCCAATGGTCAACAGCGTTCAACATCACTGTACTTGAGAATGAAGTTCTTTCATTGTTTGGCGATGAGGAAAGAATCGGTAACACTATCGTAGTTGGAGAATCTCTTTTCCCAATCTACACCACTCCTTATGCAGGTGTGAATCCGGCAAATGGACGTCCTATGTATATCGATACAAATGGTGAATACACTTACACCATTCGTGATGCAGATGTAAGACTTCAAGGTTCTGCGCTACCAACTTCATATGGTGGTTTGGCTAATACCTTCTCTTATGGTGGCTTGACTCTTGAAGTGTTTTTCCAAGGTCAATTTGGTAACCTGGCATTCAATGGTGACTTGTTCAACTTAGCGTCCACAGGTTCAGGACCAAATAATCAATTGGTAAATCAGTTGAACTATTGGAAAGCTCCTGGTGACATAGTGAGCAATCCTATGCCTTGGGAAAGTGGTGCAAGACCGGGAGGTTCAAGCTACACTGCTACCTCCACTAGACAATTAAGCGATGGTAGCTTCATTAGATTGAAGCAGGTGACATTGAGCTATGCAATTCCTCCTGTTGCATCTCAAAGAATCGGAATTGCTCAAGCTAACGTATTTGTACAAGGATTGAACTTGGCGACATTCACTAAATACAACGGAATCGATCCTGAAGTGAATTCTATCGGAAATACTTTTGCTGCGTTCCCTAACTCACAGCAAATTACAGCGGGCGTAAGTCTTAGTTTTTAATTAAGAATAATGATGAAAAATCTCTTAAAAATAATGATAATGGGAGGAGCTTTAGTGGCTTCCTCATGTGCTGATCAATTGGATGTTAACCCGAGACAGAGTTTGACTCCGGCTACCGCATTCGTTGATTTGGCAGGATACAATGGACTTGCTTTGAACATGTATGGTCGGACAAGAGCGTTTGGTTATTATGGCCAAACAATGATGATTGCGCCGGAAGTCCTTGCAGACAATGTCTTGGTTATTGCAAATACCGGACGTTACATTCAGGAAGAAGTGAATGCTGACAGAGCTGGAATTGGTATCTGGAACTTGAACTCGTTCGGAGCTATTAACGATGCAAATATTATCATTGCTGGAGTTGATGGTGCCACTGGTACAGATGAAGTATTGCGTAACAGAATTAAAGGTGAGGCATTTTTCATGCGTGCGATGTACCACTTTGACTTGGCTAGAGTCTACGGATATGAGCCAGGTAGAGAGGTGAATGGATGGAACAAGGCAACTGTAATTCGAACCACTCCGACACTTGGATTTTCTGATGCTGATTTAAGAGCTCGAAGTACCAATGTCGAGGTATATACTCAGGTTGAAGCGGATTTACTTCAGGCTATTTCATTATTACCAACGGCCAATCTTGGCTCTCCAAACGTCTATCGTGCATCTAAAGCAGCAGCTCAGGCGCTTCTTGCAAGAGTTTATCTGTATTGGGGCAGAAATGATCGAGCAGAAGCATTAGCTACAGAAGCAATGGCAACTGCGGGTCTTACAAATGATGGTACGGGACTTGTAACAAGCGCAAACTATGTGAGTTCATTTAATACTTTCCCAAATCCAGAGTCTTTGTTTGAAGTTGAAATCAGACAGGTAGACTGGTCTACTGTAGATGGAGTCAACAACTCAATTAGCTCACTATCTTCGAATGCTATTGCGGGTGCTCAATTTATCCTAAGTGCTTCTCTTCAGTTGATTGCTTCCTATGAGCCTGGCGACATTCGTTTGCAGACTTGGACTGCAACTACTAGAGCGGGTTTTGCAGGTCCGGTTTACAGTTCTAACAAGTGGAGAGGTGCTAAAGGCCTATACCTTGAGAATCTCCCAATCTTGAGAGCTTCTGAGCTTTATTTGATCAGAGCAGAGGCAAGATCTAAAACTGGCAACGAAGCCGGAGCGAGAGCAGATTTGAATGCACTTCGTAGTAAAAGAAATCTTGGACCTGTAGATGCAGGCTTGTCTGGAAATGCTCTTTTTGAGCGTATTCTTCAAGAAAAAAGAGTTGAGTTTGCTTTGGAAGGACATCGTTTCTTTGATCTGAAGAGAAATGGGCTGGATATTCGTAAGCATAGAAATTTGCCAGCTGTTCCTTTTGCTGATTACCGAGTATTGAACAACTTGCCACTTGGTGAGCTTCAGTTGAACGACAAGCTTGAACAAAATCCTGGCTATTAACAGCCTTTTAATTTAGAAAAACATGAAAATAAATAAATTATATTCGGTTATACTCTTATTCCTAATGGGGGCTATGGCCTCCTGTATGAATGAGTCGGATTTCGATAAAGTTTGGGATGGCATGGAAGTAGAGTTTGATGCGTCTACACTTCCAAATGGCGTGACTCAAAACTTCATTCGAATGAATGCCATGCAAACTGATCAAGCAAACCTCCAAATCAATCTTGTAGGTGCTGCTCAGACTACTCCTGTTACAGTAACGGTTGAGGCTGACCCAACTTCCACTGCGGTGAATGGAGTACATTATACGCTTGCGAGTAATACAGTTACGATTCCAGCAGGTCAAGTGATCGCTCAGTTGCCAGTGACAGTTCTTACGGGCAATATTTTGCCTACAGAGACGCCAAATCTTGTGTTGAAAATCACCTCAGCCAACGGAGCCAAAGTAAGTGTAAACTATAACAGTTTGACTTATAGAATTCGTGTGATCTGCCCGTCAGCTCTTACAGGATCATATGACGTACTTTGGAGAACATTGAACCTTGGTGACGGTACTGGAGGGGTTGCACAAACAGCCACTAACTTTACAATTGCTGGATTTTCGACTATTTCTCTCACATCAACTGCAACGGGTGTCTACACAATGAGCGATATGTCTTTTGGTATGTATCCTGGATTATATTCAGATACGGCCCCTACAGGCACTTTCACGGACAGATGTAACGTTCTGACTGGTGCGGCTGCAAACAGAGACAGGTATAATGATCCATTTACCCTTTCAGGAGTTAGTACTCCTGCAGATGGCAAAATCGTAATTACTTGGTCAAATACCTATGGAGATGGCGGTACTGTAGAACTTACCAAAAGACCGTAGAATTAACTTAATTTAGATTAAAAAGAGGGTGTTAACCCTCTTTTTTTTTGAACTTATTCTTAAATTTAGAGTTTATTAGTTTTGTATGAGAAGTGTGACGATGAGAATGTTATTTGTGTTATTTCTTCTTTTGGCGGGTGGAGCCAAAGCTCAAATCACAATAGCCCAAGAGCCTGAATTGCAAATTATTCGAAATGGTATTTCAAATAATTTCATTTCTAAATATCAGTTATTTAATCAAAGTAAAACAGAGATTTTGCTTCGAGCCAATCAAAAGAAAATTCCGGTAATTATTGGTTTGGAGAATGGTAACATAGCTGAGTTGCGATTTTTTGATGATCTTGGATTCCCTCATTATGTTACAACTCTTAACATGGGAGCTGCTTCTTCAGTTGGGACTACTGCACTTCAGCCCGGAGGAAGTCTTGGACTAAATCTGACTGGAAAAGGATTTGTAGTTGGGATTTATGATCAGACACGTCCTAAGCCAGATCATGCTGAGTTTACAGGACGATTGACCCAAATCGACGGGTCAACAGAAACAATTAGCAACCATGCCACCCACGTATCCGGGACAGTATTAGCATCTGGAATAAATCCATCTGCACGTGGGATGGCAAGTGAGGCCACAGGTTGGTCTTTCAATTGGGATAGTGACCTTTCCAAGATGTTTGCCAATGCTTATGATCCCACTACCAAACCTAACGGGCATTTAGTATCAAATCATTCCTATGGGTTTGTACTAGGTTGGTTTAGAAACAGTACAGGAGCTTGGACATGGGCTGGTAACTCCGCAGTAGATCCAAATGAAGACTATAGATTTGGGTTTTATTCTACAAAAAGCAAAGGTTTGGATGATTTGATTTTTGTAAGGCCGCAGTACACAGTGGTATGGGCTGCTGGGAATGACCGGACCGATGTGGGAAATGGAACCAAGCCAAGTGATGGACCAGATGATACACTTGGACCGGAAGGTGTGGCTAAAAATGTAATTACTGTAGGTGCAGTCAGTTTACTTGCTCCTTATTCAGGCCCAAATTCTGTTTCCATGAGTTCTTTTTCCTCTTGGGGTCCTACCGATGACGGTAGAATCAAACCTGATCTGGTTGCTGTTGGAGTTGGTGTTTTTAGCTCAACTGTTGCAAATGGGGGTACGACTGATTCCTATGGAAGCCTAAGTGGCACTTCAATGGCGGCACCTAATGTTACAGGATCATTACTTCTTTTACAACAGCTATTTAGTCAGCGGAACAATGGCAGATTTATGTGGGCATCTACCGTGAAAAGTTTAGTGCTCAACACGACCAAAGAGGCAGGATTAAATCAAGGTCCGGATTATGTTTACGGCTGGGGTTTATTGGATGTGGAAGCTGCGGGTCGCATTATTCTCAATGAAAATGGAACCTCCGATGTAATTAGAGAAGAGACCATTTCGTCCGGTGAAAAATTTGATTTTGACTTTATCTCTGATGGGGTAACTCCAATAAGAGTGACAATTGCGTGGACAGATCCTTCTGGAAATCCCCCTCCAATTTCTTTAAATCCGCAAAATCTTATGCTGATAAATGATTTGGACATGAGAATTGTGGATGAAGAGGGGAATACTTTTTTTCCATGGTCTTTGAACCCTGCGGCTCGTTCGAGTGCTCAGGCAGTGAGGAACCAAGATAATTTCAGAGATAATGTAGAGCAGATTTTTATTGAATCACCCAAACCTCAAAAATACAGGGTCAGTATTTCCCATAAGGGTGCCTTAGTAGGAGGAAAACAAGAATTCTCATTGGTCCTGACTGCCGGAACAACAGATGGGGCAAGTGAAACACTGTACTGGATTGGGGGAACTATGGGCAACTGGAACAATCCTGCTAACTGGTCTATCACTCCAAATGGACCCTCAGCAGATAAGATTCCCACAGCCTCATCTCGTGTGGTTTTTGAAGGTTCCGGAGTTGACAGTCAAGTAATTGGGTTTCCAAGTGATGCCCAGGCATTCAGCGTCAACCTATTTGGAAGTCAATTGGTCAAATTTGATTTAAAAGGAAACCAAATTTCTGTCACCAATGGTTTTAGAGTGAGTAATCAAATTACCGAAATTGAAAATGGAACAATTCTTTTTGAATCAGGCAGTTCCAATGAACACTTGGTGGAATTAGGACAGGCCATTTTTTCCAACGCAACCTTAAATTTTAAATCAGGAAAATGGAAAATTTTAACGGCTGAAATCTTAGATAAATTGATAATTAATGAGGCAGAAGTGTCGGTTAATGTTGGTTCCTTGGCACTTTCCTCATTAAACGTCAATGCTACAGGAATCTTGGGAGGGATAGTTCAATCGATCACTTTTAAGAACGATTTCACAGTTGGCAATGGAAGTAAAATTCCTGGCGATTTAAGCCTTGTATATACAGGATCTACAGGGGAGATCAATAATCTATCTGGGATTACAGTTGAAAATCTCTCCATCCAATCGGGTTTATTGGTTCACCTGACAGGGGCAATTTCCAACCTTACTATAGTTAATGGTGAATATGTTTTAGGTCAGGCCTCAAGTCAAGTAAATAATTTAAAACTCGGTAATTCTTCTATTCTGAACTTAGGTGCTACTGGTCAAATAGTGATTTTAGACAAAATTGAAGTTGATGCATCAGCTAGTAATTTTGCAGTTATAAAGGCTGGTTCGGCAGGTAAATTCATACACGATTTTTATTTGAAATACTGCTTTGAGCATGTTTCAGTTACAAATGTTAATTTGGAGGGTAAAGCAATTATTAATCTCGGTGAAAGTGCCCAAATCATTAACTCATCTGGCTGGGTTGCAAAAAAATGCGAAGACGTTTTATTTGCAAATTTCAAAACAGCGTTCACATGTGTTGGGTCTCTTGTTTCATTTGAAAATCTAAGTGAGGGAGCTATCAAATCTTTCAAGTGGGATTTTGGAGGTCAAGGATCTTCTACCCTTTCCAATCCTTCTTTCGTTTTTAATTCGCCTGGAATATTCATTGTAAAATTGGAAATATCGAATGATGATCAAATCATATCGTTTGATAGGGAAATTACTATCTCCGCTAATGACCTTTTAAAACCTGTAATCGTGGTTAACGGCAGTTTACTTACCTCTCAACAACCCGCAGCTCAATATCAATGGTTTATCAATGGTCAACCAATTCCTGGGGCTACCCAGAGAAGTATTGAGGCCACTGATGACGGATCATATCAAGTAGCGGTATTTAATGATACCTGTAATAGAATTTCTGATGCTACAGTTATTTCCTCCATACCTGAACCAGATTTAAGTGTTTTTGGAATTTTTGTGGGCCCTGTACCGTCTCAGGATAAATTGGATGTTTCCATTACCAATGATTTTGTAGGTCCAGTTTATTTCACTTTAACTGACATGTCAGGTAGGAAGTATTTGGAGGAAGAAGTAACTAAATCGAGCAATAAACTTTTAAAGACGTTTTCACTACCAAATCCTCGTGGATTATATATCTTAAAAATTCAAACCAACAATTTAATTTTACACAAAAAAGTCATTAAGTATTAATCATGAAGAAGCTATTGATCTTGGTATGTATTCTTACCTCTCATTCAACATTTGGACAAATTACAAATTTGAATATGAATGGTGTTCCTGCCAGAATAACTCCATATACTGGCGTGGAAGGTTCTCCTTATCTGTTTGAAGATTGGTCGAGGGCAAATATCGGTTTAACAAATGCCGGAATAAAAGAAAATGTAGCTTACAAATTCAATATTTATGACAATGAATTGGAGGTGATTAATGAAGCTGGAAACACAATTTATTTGACAAAAGAGTACGTGGAATTTGTTGAATTAGAACGACCATCACTTATTTTGGCAAATGCTCAGCAGCAGGGGCTTCTTCCTAGATTAATGTTCAAAAAAGGGTTTGAAATAGTAAATGGAATAGGGCCAAATGATCTGGTAAATGTTTTAGCGGAAGGTAAAAAATACACTTTGATCAGGAGGTTTTACTCAGATCTCGTTACCCCACCTAAAAATAGCTATGCGCCTACAGCTGGTAGAATGTTTGTTTTCGAAGAGTCTTTTTATTTAATAGATGAAAGGGAAAATGTAACGAATGTCAGAAATAGGGCTAATGTAATTTTGAAAGCAATTAATCCTGCCGACCAAGACAAAGCCAAACAAATCATTAAAGATGGAAAACTTGATTTGGGTAGAGAAGATCATTTGGTTCGATTTTTCACGGAGCTAAATAAAAGCTAGAAATTTCGCCTAGAATTTAAGAGGCGTAAATTGAATTTCAGTAGGATTGCCACAGATGCACAGATTTATCTGTTAATCTGTGGCAATCTTATTTAAATTTTTTAGTCCTACCGAGGCAGGATTAAAGTTTCCAGAGTTCTATAATCATACCTATATGGGATCATGTATGGTATGGATTATGCCTGAGCATTAGACAGGCTTGATTTCATTTATACTATACTGACTCTTATTTCGGTTTCTAATCCCTATTCTTTTCTATAACTTTGCAGAGAATTAAAGCAGTAGATGATCCACGTTTGCAGAAAAGAACATTTCAATGCAGCCCATAAGCTGTGGAATCCGAAATGGTCAGATGAGAAGAATTTTGAGGTATTTGGCCCTTGTGCCAATGTCAACTGGCATGGCCATAATTTTGAACTGATCGTGACTGTAAAGGGACTACCTGATCCTGAAACTGGTTTTGTGGTAGATTTGAAGCAACTGAGCACAGTGATCAGGCGGCTTGTTATAGATAAGGTTGATCACAAAAACCTTAATATGGACGTTGATTTTATGCTAGGAAAAATGGCAAGTTGTGAAATTCTTGTCATGGAATTCTGGAAAATCCTTGAGCCGGCGGTGAAGGAAATCACTCCTCATGGAGGACTGTATAAGCTTACGCTTTACGAGACGCCGAGGAATTTTGTGGAGTATTTCGGCGGTTAATTTTTTTGTAAATTGTGAGTTGTAAAAAGTAAGTTGTTAACTCACACATGTTATGCCATTTGCTCAATTTTATTACGAATTGGAAGTGTACAAGCTTTCTAGAGAATTAGCAAGGGAAGTTTACACTGTATCCAAGAAATTTCCAATTGAAAAGAGGTTTTCTTTGACTGACCAAATTAGAAGGGCATCCAGATCAATAGGGGGTCAAATAGCGGAGGCTTGGGGAAAAAGGAGGTACATCAATCACTTCATTTCCAAATTAACTGATGGAGATGCAGAACAATACGAAACCAGACATTGGATTGAGGTAGCTCATGATTGTGAATTAGTTACATCGAATGAAATGCAATCAATTGTTTTGAAATGCGATCAAATAAATTACAAGTTAAATGCAATGATGTCAAAAGCTGATAAATTTTGTTTTAAACCTTAAGCAAAATTGGGACTCACCACTTACTTTTTACCACTTACCAAATTGACAAAGTTTTATATCATCTCAGGCGAAAGATCCGGCGACTTACACGCATCTAATTTGGTTTTGGCCATTCAAAAGCTAAATTCAAACGTGCAATTCCGAGGCATGGGAGGAAGTTATTCCAAAGATGCAGGAGTTGAACTCGCTGTAGATTATTCAGAAATTGCAGTGATGGGTTTTTTGGAAGTTGTTATAGGGTTTCGGAAGGTTCTTAAATACCTCAATCTAGCCAAAAAGGATCTCTTAGCTTTTCGCCCTAATGCCGTGATTTTAGTTGATTATGGTGGCTTTAATATGAAAATCGCTGCTTTTGCGAAAGAAAGCGGGGTTCCAGTGCACTATTACATTCCACCCAAAGTCTGGGCTTGGAATCAGAAAAGGGCATTGAAACTGAAAGCTTTTACTGATCAGATTTATTCCATTCTCCCATTTGAACCTGAGTTTTTTGAGAAGTTTGACATGAAGGTTCATTATGTTGGTAATCCGCTTTTGGATGAAATCCGCAAGTTTAAACCGCATGATTTTTTCTTTCAGAAAAACGAAATTAGCTATCAGCCGATTGTGGCATTACTTCCAGGAAGCAGAAAACAGGAGATAAATGCCATGCTTGATCGAATGGTTTCGCTGGTCAAGGAATTTCCAAATGCTCAGTTTGTAATTGCTGGGGTTGACAGCCTACCGGAATCGGATTATTTGGGAGCAAAAAAGGCAGGAATTAAAGTAGTTTTCAATCAAACTTACGATCTGCTAAGCCATGCTACCGCTGCGGTAGTTACATCGGGAACTGCAACTTTGGAGACTGCGCTATTTCGAGTTCCTCAGGTGGTTGTTTATCGTACTTCTGCCATTTCATATAGAATTGCAAAAAACCTGATTAGGGTTCCTTATATTTCTTTGGTGAACCTTATAGCTGGGAAAGAAGTGGTGAAGGAGTTAATTCAGGATGATTTTTCAATCGAAAATCTCAAAAATGAATTGAATCGAATTTTTTCCAATGTGGTCTATAAAGGAGAAATGCTTCAGGGTTATGATCTGATTCAAGAAAGAATAGGGGGAGGTTCAGCTTCAGAGACAACGGCAGGATTGATTTTGGAGTCTCTAAAAAAACAAAACCCCGACTTTCACCGGGGTTTTACAGTTTAAGCAACCTGTAGTCGCTTGAATTTTGATTTATCAAACTGTGATCTGGCGTAATCTTCGTCTATGACCAATTCTTTGATCGAATCGTCTGATGGCAATTCGTACATGGCATCTGTGACAATCGCCTCGCAGATAGATCTAAGTCCACGTGCACCTAGCTTGTATTCGTCAGCTTTGTCTACAATGAAATCCAGTGCACTATCCTCAAATGTCAACGCCACTCCTTCCATTGCCAACAGCTTTGTGTATTGCTTCACCAAGGCATTTTTAGGTTCGGTAAGAATACGCTTAAGTGCTTCTTTATGAAGTGGATCCAAATGTGTCAAAACAGGTAATCGACCGATTAGCTCAGGAATTAATCCAAAAGCCTTGAGATCTTGCGCAGTAACATATTGGAGGAGATTTTCTCGGTCTGCTTGAGGAGTGTCGCTGGTTTTAGCAAAACCCATAGGCTGAGTATTCAAACGCTTTCCGATATGTCTTGCAATTCCATCAAAAGCTCCACCGCAGATAAACAGGATGTTTTCTGTGTTTACAGCGATCATTTTTTGATCCGGATGTTTACGGCCGCCTTGAGGTGGTACATTGACCATCGTGCCTTCAAGAAGCTTTAGCATGGCCTGCTGCACTCCTTCACCACTTACATCACGGGTGATGGATGGATTGTCTGACTTGCGGGCGATTTTATCCAGTTCATCAATGTAAACTATGCCACGCTCGGCGGCTTCCACATTATAATCTGCTGACTGAAGAAGTCGAGTCAGGATACTTTCCACATCTTCTCCTACATAACCTGCCTCAGTCAAGACGGTCGCATCTGCGATACAAAAAGGAACTTCAAGGATTTTGGCAAGAGTTTTAGCCAAGTAAGTTTTACCTGTACCTGTATCTCCAACCATGATAACATTTGATTTTTCAATCTTGATTTCGTCATGATCGTCTTTTTGCTGCAGCCGCTTGTAATGGTTGTAAACTGCTACTGTCAAAACCTTTTTTGCCTCTTCCTGACCAATCACATATTGATCTAGGTAGGAGGTAAGCTCCTTCGGTTTTTTAAGTTTAAACTTGGGTTTGGTGGCACCGGATTTCTTGGTTTTATCTTCTTCTCCAAGAATCAGATGAGCTTGGTCGATGCAGAAATTACAGATATGGGCAGAAATGCCCGATACCATCAGATCTACATCTTTCTTGTTTCTGCCGCAAAAGGAGCAGGTTACTTGAGCCATTCTTTTTATTTTTTAACTAAAACTTCATCGATTAAGCCGTATTCTTTGGCTTCCTGTGCTTTTAACCAATAATCTCGGTCGGAGTCACGCTCGATTTCTTCAAATGTTTTGCCGCTATGATCAGCTAATATCTGATACAATTCTTGTCTCATCGAAAGGATGAGTTTGAGAGAAATCTCCATATCTCTTGACTGACCTTGCATCCCTCCGGAGGGTTGATGGATCATAACTCTAGCATGCTGCAAAGCAGATCTTTTGTTTTTTGCTCCGCCAGCCAATAAGACGGCGCCCATAGAAGCAGCAATTCCTGTACAGATAGTTGCAACATCCGGACCAATGTACTGCATTGTGTCATAAATACCCAAGCCTGCCGTCACTGAACCACCTGGGCTATTGACGTAAAGCAAAACGTCTTTCTTCGCATCCACTGATTCCAAGAATAGCAACTGCGCTACGATGATGTTGGCCACATGATCATCCACTCCTGTACCAAGGAAGATGATTCGATCCATAATCAATCTTGAGAAAACGTCAATTTCACGAAAATTTTGTGGTCTTTCTTCGATGACCGAACGGGTCATATTTTCGATGTGTTGGGTATATTGGTCAAATGCCGTCCCGCTTACGCCCTGATTGTGAATGGCGTACTTTCTGAATTCTTCTTTGCTAATCATTATTGAGTTTGTTGTGGTAGACAAAAATAAAAAAGTCCTTTAAAAAAGGACCTTTGAATATAACTCTCTAAATCGATTTACTTCTCTAAAAGTTCCTTGAATTCATCAATTGAGATTTCCTTTTCGGTTAGGTCAATTTTTTCCTGGACGAATGCAAGTACTTTTTCATTCTGAACTGAAGTCATCATATTCATATAATTCTGACCTTCATTTCCTTTAAGATAGTTGTCTACAAACATATCCATGCTCGCTTCCAACTGGGAACCAAGACCTGATGACGCAAACTGCTCACGCACCATTTCTTTTGTTTTTTCTATGACATCGACATGTTCAGCCTGAATGCTGTTGTCTTTTGCGATTTGATTGGAGATCAATGACCAGGTTAATTGCTTGGCGTAGATCGGATATTCCTTTTCAACATCTGCCTCGGTCACTTTGCCTTGATTTGCTTTGATAAGCCACTCTTTCAAGAAAGCATCTGGAAGATCAAGCTTAGCCTTATCCACCAAAACCTTTTTCAATTCTTCTTCCGTGAAGACTTTTGATTCGCGATCATAGCTGCTCTGAAGTGTTTCCTTCACCTTGTTGATGAATTCTTCTTCAGAGGAAACTGTCTCAGGACCGAAGATCTTATCAAAAAACTCCTGATTCAATTCCGCAGCTTCAATTCTATTGATGTTTTTGACAGTGAAGGTAAATGCTGCTTTAGCTTCTTCAATCTCCTCATCAGTCAGGCCAAATGCTTCAGACCACTCATCCTTCTTAACTTCTTTTGCATCAAATTCAACCACAGCATCCTTGCTCAGACCAATGAATTTTGCTGAAAGCTTTTTTGAAATTTTAGACAGTGGGAGTGAAAGGGTTTTTGAAAAATCTCCTTCAGCCGCTTTCAGATCACCGTAGATGTTGTCGTCAGCCTCACTTATTTCTGGATTTGTGCTGTTTCCATATTGAGATTTCAGATTGTCAATGGTTTCATTGATCAACTTGTCATCTACCTTGATTGAATATTTTGCAGCTTTTGTTTTTTTGTCCAAAGCAACATCTACAGACTCAACAAATCCGATTTTGTACTCAAAGTCGAAGCCTTTTTGAGTTTTCCAATCAATTGAATTATCTTCTTTTTCTACCGGTAAAGGCTCGCCAAGAATTCTAAAAGTTTGTTCCTTCAGGTAGCTGTTCAGCGATTCGCTAAGGATAGTATTAATTTCGTCAACCAAGATAGAAACCCCATACATGCCTTTCACCATTGATATCGGTGCTTTGCCTGGCCGGAATCCCTTGATGGCTGCTTTTTTTGCGTAATCCTTTAGTTTGGCATCAACCTTTGGTTGATAATCTTCTTCTTTTATCGTAATTTTAATCGAAGCTTGATTTGCTGAATGCTTGTCTAATGTAATTTCCAAAGTGTATAAAATTAAACAGATGATGAACTAAAAACCCCCAATCTCTTTCCTGTCTGATTAAAAACAGTGGAGTGATTGAGGGCTTGTGTTGTGCGGATAGAGGGACTCGAACCCCCATGCCTCGCGGCGCTAGATCCTAAGTCTAGTGCGTCTACCAATTTCGCCACATCCGCATTGACTTCAATCAGGTCGAGACAATTCAGAACAATTGATCTCGTTTTCTAATTGTGGATGCGAAGGTAAAGACATTATCGAATTTTTCACAAGTCTGACAAAAAAAAATTCCAAAAAAAGTGGAATGGTCAATTCCCTATTCCTATTTTGAATAAAATTCCACCCTTATGATCCCTGTGGATATAGAAGAAGAGCGTAAAGAAATTCTCAAACGATATCGAAAACTTTTAAGACAGGCCAAGCCTATCCTGAAATCCGGCGATACCAAACTTATAAAGAAGGCATTCAGTATTTCTCTCGAAGCGCATAAAGAAATGCGCAGAAAGTCAGGGGAACCCTACATTTATCATCCGCTAGAGGTAGCCTTGGTGTGCGTAGAAGAGATCGGGTTGGGCACTACTTCCATCATTGCCGCTTTACTTCATGACGTGGTCGAGGATACCGACTTAGAACTCGAGGATATTGAGCGGGAGTTTGGGCACAAGGTGATGACCATTATAGATGGTTTGACAAAAATCTCAGGAGTATTTGAATATGGGAGTTCGCAGCAAGCTGAAAACTTTCGAAAAATGCTCCTTACCCTGTCTGATGATGTTCGGGTTATTCTCATCAAGCTTGCCGATAGACTCAATAATATGCGTACGCTCTCAAGTATGCCGCGTCATAAGCAGTTGAAAATTGCCTCTGAGACCATGTATCTCTACGCACCTCTTGCGCATCGCT
Source organism: Algoriphagus sp. (assembly GCF_046296635.1). Taxonomy (GTDB): domain Bacteria; phylum Bacteroidota; class Bacteroidia; order Cytophagales; family Cyclobacteriaceae; genus Algoriphagus. Next base: position 222,820 of record NZ_JBKBKZ010000003.1, read on the forward strand.
TGGGTTTATATGCGATCAAATCGGAATTGGAGGATCTGTATCTGAAATACACCGATACCGATACCTATCTGGATATCGTTCAGAAAATCAACGAATCAAAAAGTTACCGGAATAAGTTCATCAGGTCTTTTATCCAACCTATTGAGGATGAATTGACTAAGCAAAAATTTGAATTCACGATCAAGGGAAGACCAAAATCTGTGTATTCAATTTACAACAAGATGAAGAAACAAGGGATACCTTTTGAAGAAGTATATGATCTTTTTGCGGTCAGAATCATCATCGAAAGTGAGCTGGACAATGAGAAAGCGGATTGTTGGCAAGTGTATTCCATCGTAACTGATTTTTACAGGCCTAATCCTGATAGACTTAGAGATTGGATTAGCACACCACGATCCAATGGCTACGAATCACTTCATACTACCGTAATGAGCAATACCGGTCAGTGGGTGGAAGTGCAGATCCGAACTGACCGAATGGATGAAATTGCCGAGCGAGGATATGCCGCGCATTGGAAATATAAAGAAAAGGACAACACGACTAAATCAGGTTCAGGATTGGATGATTGGATTGGGCAGGTGAGGAGTATCCTTGAGTCAAATGATACTAATGCCATTGAATTCATGGATGATTTCAGGGGAAATCTCTTTCATGATGAAGTTTTTGTTTTTACACCGAAAGGTGATTTGAAGGTGCTTCCAATTGGAGCAACTGCGCTGGATTTTGCTTTTGAAATACATACTGAAGTTGGTGCAAAATGCATTGGAGCTAAAGTCAACCAACGTCTTGTCTCAATAAGTCATGTGTTAAAAAATGGGGATCAAGTAGAAATCCTCACCTCAAATAAGCAAAAACCGACCGAGGACTGGCTTAACAACGTCGTCACATCTCGGGCCAAAGCCAAAATTAAAGACGCACTTCGGGAAGAAAAGAAATCTGCAATCCTCGATGGAAGAGAGATCGTGCAGCGGAAGTTGAAGGCCATGAAGATGGAATTCAACTCTGAAACTGTCGAGCAATTGCGGGCCTACTATGAGCTCAAGACGGCTAATGAATTTTATTATAGAGTAGGGAAAGGAACAATAGATCCCACCTCGATTAAGGCTTTCAAAGATTTTAAAGAAAACCAAAAAGGGAAAAGTAAGGTCGGGGAAAAAGTAAAGGATGAATCGACGTTCACCAAAGAGATAAAAGGTCTGAAAGGTGCAGAGCATGATCAGCTGCTAATAGGAGAGGATATGGATGTTGTCGATTACATTTTAGCTAAATGTTGCAATCCTATCCCCGGCGACGACGTATTTGGGTTTGTCACCATTAATGAAGGCATAAAAATTCACCGAACTTCCTGCCCCAATGCACTTGAGCTGCTATCCAATCATGGAAACCGTGTCATCAAAGCACGCTGGACTAGCCAAAAGCAAATTGCATTTCTGGCAGGATTAAGGATTTTGGGTACAGATCGTGTGGGCCTGATCAATGATGTCACCAAAGTGATTTCCAACGAACTAAAGGTAAATATGCGTTCGATTACTGTGGATTCAGATGCGGGAATTTTCGAAGGCACGATCAAACTCTACGTGCATAGCACGGAGCATCTGGATCATCTGATCAAAAACCTTCAGCAAGTGGATGGGATTATTAAAATCTCCCGTTTTGACTAATGGAATCTTTTATAGATGACAAAAGTTATATTTGAAAAAAAACGCAGAAAATGTCCTTGAATACAACTCATTTCGAAGAGGTCAAAAAGATATTTACCGCATATCTGGAAAATAAAAAACTCCGCAAAACGCCTGAACGCTATGCGATTTTGGAGGAAATTTATAGCCGTACTGGTCATTTTGATGTAGAAGGTCTCTACATCAGCATGAAGAATAAAAACTATCGAGTCAGTAGGGCGACCGTTTACAATACCCTGGATCTTTTGGTGGAATGTGATTTGGTGACTAAGCATCAGTTTGGAAAAAATTTAGCTCAGTTCGAAAAATCCTATGGATTCAAACAGCATGATCACCTGATTTGTGTGGAATGTAATCAGGTTATGGAGTTTTGTGATCCACGCATTCAAAATATTCAAAATACCGTCGGTGAGATTTTGAATTTTCAAGTTTTGCATCACTCCTTGATCCTATACGGCAACTGTACAAAAGAAAAGTGTGACAATAGAAACAACAATTAAATGAAATCGAGCATGACTCTGAGCGACACACAGAGGATTGATTATAATCGATGCGAGATTCCATATGGCCGCTGAAAATCAAATTATAACCATATGAAATCGAGCCTGCCTAAGGCAGACAGGCATGACGAGAACGTCACACACTGGGATGATTATCCACCATGCGAGATTCTCCCGAATCGAGTTCGGGACAGGCTATGTGACAATTCAAAATCTAATTATAAACACATGAAATCAAGCATGACCCAAAGCGACACACAGAGGGATGATTATAAACCATGCGAGATTCCATGTGGCCATAAAGAAAAAATTATAAACACATGAAACTTACTTATAATATAAGCAGAGACGACAAAGCAAGATATCTTTTCATTCAGGGTGACTTGATCGGCGATGAAGTTGGTCCTAAGCTCGTCGAGGTCGTTTCAGATGGGATTCAAGATGGGGCAAAAATATTCGTTATTGATTTAAGTGAGGTTCGATATATCAGTTCCAGTGGAATTGGTCTTTTGATCACCATGCTGACCAAAATGCGTAATGCAGGAGGCGAAGTTTATCTGACCGCCCCGTCAGAGCATGTCAAAAAACTCTTGATTATCACAAAACTAAATAATATTTTCACCGTCCATGATTCGGTGGAAGATTTTAAAGCAAAGCATTAAGCTCATAGTGGCGATAGCCATACTTTGGTCCTGTTCAGAAGAAAAATCAAATTCTGGACAGGATATTTTTTTGGAAATTTCTGAAAGAAAGGAGTTTAAAATATTCACACCAAACATGGCCTCATGGTCAGAGCTAAAGATCAGCCAAAGGAAGATGTGATGTACTTTTACTATTTAAATATCAGCCAATCCAAATAATTAACCTGTTTCCCTTGGTTTTCTATGCCCTTATCGCAAATTTCGCCCTTTAAAAAAATTCGATTAACCGATAAGACTGCACATCAATGAAGATGGATGTATTGCTGGGTCTCCAGTGGGGAGATGAAGGAAAAGGTAAAATTGTAGACGTGTTGGCGCCTCAATACGAGGTAGTTGCTCGATTCCAAGGTGGTCCTAATGCTGGGCACACGCTGGAGTTTGATGGTATTAAACACGTTTTGCATCAAATTCCCTCAGGGATTTTCAGATCCCAAATCTTGAATATCATCGGAAATGGTGTGGTGCTTGACCCAATTGTACTCAAAAAGGAAATCGACGGTTTAGGTAAATTCTCCATTGATTACCAAAAGAATCTGGTGGTTTCTAAAAAGGCTACCATTATTATCCCAACACATAAACTTTTGGACGCCGCACTGGAAACTTCAAAAGGTGATAAGAAAATCGGTTCGACACTCAAAGGAATTGGACCGACATACCAGGATAAAATCGGAAGAGCTGCTCTTCGTGTGGGTGATATCCTTAGTTCAGATTTCAGAGAGAAATACGACACCTTAGTTGAGAAGCATAAAACAACACTTTCTTTCTATAATCATCCAATTGATGCCCTACCAGAAATGGAAGCACAGTTTTTTGCTGCTATCGAATTTTTCAAAACCCTCAATTTAATCGACAGTGAATACGTGGTCAATGATGCTTTGGCATCTAATAAAAAGATATTAGCCGAAGGTGCACAAGGTTCCCTTTTGGATATCGACTTTGGAAGTTATCCATTTGTGACCAGCAGTACCACTATGACAGCTGGAGCATGCACCGGCCTTGGAGTGGCTCCTTCCAAAATCGGTGAGGTTTTTGGGATATTCAAAGCTTATTGCACTCGAGTAGGAAGTGGCCCATTTCCTACAGAACTCTTCGATCATACGGGAGAGGCGATGCGTAAAGAAGGTAATGAATTTGGAAGTACCACAGGAAGACCAAGAAGATGTGGATGGTTGGATTTGCCAGCTTTGCGCTATTCGATCATGATCAATGGAGTGACACAGCTTTTTATGATGAAGGCTGATGTCTTGAATATTTTTGAAGAAATCAATGTCTGCACATATTACGAACTTCCTACCGGTGAGCGGATTGATCGATTGAGTTTCGAGATTTCCGAGTTAGACGTTCAGCCAGTTTATAAAGTTTTTAAGGGTTGGCATTGTTCCCTTGGAGATGTTAGATCTTACGACGAATTCCCTTCTGAATTGAAAGAATATGTTTCCTATTTGGAAAATGATCTTCAGGTGCCAATCAAATTGGTTTCCGTCGGTCCGGATCGGATTCAGACTATCTTAAGGTAAATACATACTTGTTTATAAAAAGCTCCGTAGAACTACTTCGGAGCTTTTGGTTTATAGCCCCAATGTGATTTTATTTAAGGTTCTAAAGAAGAAGCGTTGAAGGGGCTTGTAAGAATTTCCGCAATTATTTTTTTGGCTTTGCCTGTAACACTAGCAAAGGCTCAAATTGGTTTTCCCTACTGTGAGACTTTTCAGACTGCAAGTACTCAATCCAATACGGTTTTTGGAGGCGATGCTCGACTAATCGAGGGAGTACTTCGACTAACAAATAATCAACTGGATCAACGTGGCCATATTTATATCGATGTTCCATTTCCTTCCTCTTATGGTTTGAAAGTTGAATTTGAATATTTCAGCTACGGAGGAATAGGGCAGTTTCTGGCGGATGGCTTGACTCTTTTTCTTTTCGATGGAGATACTCAAGTTTTCAATGCGGGAGGATTTGGAGGTTCATTGGGGTATGCCCAGCGGAATTCAGAGCCTGGTCTTTCAAATGCTTACATAGGAATCGGATTCGATGAATATGGAAATTTCGGGAATAGTTCAGAAGGCCGAAGTGGAGGATTTTTTGGAATTGCCCAAAATGAGCGCGTTCCTGATGCCATAGTGATCAGAGGACCAGGGAACGGGAATTCAGGGTATCCTTTTATTGTTGGGAGAAAAACCATGACCACAGGTAATGATGGGCTTTTGCCAGGCGGACAATTCCCGATTAGCTCAGGTGGCGCAGGCACGTCTAGAGTGACTGATCGCATGAATATTGGTTATAGAAGGGTGAATTTGGAATTGCAGCCTAATCCGAATGGCGTTGGATTCTTTTTAACTTTAACTATGGTCATTACCACCGAGCAAGGTCTTCCAAGACAAATTACCATTTTTGATAGGCCTTATGATTTCCCAGCTCCAAAAAATCTTAAAATAGGATTTGCAGCCTCTACGGGTGGGTTTTCAAATTTTCATGAAATAAGAAATCTTATTGTAGAAGTTTCCGCGGATGATCAGCTTCAAAATCCACAAGGAGTAGATTTCTCAGAAATCGCCTCCTGTGCAGGTCAGGAAAATCAATTTTACATCACCGATGAAGAGGTAACTTTGCCTAATGAGAACAGCGTGATCCGATGTCTTCAATTTTATCAATCACTGGAAGATATAAAAGCGGAAACAGGTGACATTTGTGCACAGGCCAGGTGTTTGGAACAAAATAGGGTTTTGATTCTACCTCAGGGGACTTTTCGTGCCAGTGATCAGGAGGGTGGTTTTACATTTTTTCCAAATGAAGAATTTATAGATAAGTCGGTTACAGTTTACTACACCATCACGGATAGCTATGGAAAGACGTCCGGCGGAAATGCAATGACATTGGCAATTCAGGAATCTCCAGAGCCGATCAGCTTATTTATAGCGGGGGAAAATGAGATCATTAATCAAATCGATATATGTCAAGGTGAGGTTGTCTCTTTTGTAGGAAAAGGAAATGAAGTATATGAGCGCTTTGAATGGTTTAGAGATGGAGATTTAATCGAAGGAGCAGCCGGAAATACTTTTGAAACAGGAGAGCCTGGTGAATATGAAGTATTAGGTTACAATCGAAAAAATTGTCCTGCAATCAGTAACAAAATTATTGTCGCACTTCCTGATTTTCCTTCCTTGCAAGTGGTTTCACCGATAGTTGGTTGTCAAATTGGCCAATCTGTTGATGTTACAAGGGAAATAGGTGGATATGATCCCTTGAACTTTGATTACCAACTTTCAGGAGTCGGTATGACTTTTATAAACGATGAAATGAAGACAGTAACCCAATCGGGCATTTACGAACTTCGTGTTAAGTTAAAAAATCTGGATTGTTATTCAGATCCAGTTACGGTGGAGGTTTTTATTCAGGAAAAAGAATTGACCATTGATATTGATTTTGGTGTTCTTGGATCAGGTGTCAAAGATGAAGCAGGGGGAGGAGTTTTTCCCAGTGATGTGATACAGTTCGTGGGATTATCTGATGACAGAGGGGTAAAATGGGAATGGGATTTCGGCGATGAATCTGGTTCACAAGAAAGAAACCCTACTCATGTTTTTGGTAAAAAGGGTGAGTTCGAAGTTACTTTGATTATAGAGGATGAATACGGCTGTCAAAGGACAATTTCCAAAACAGTATCCATTACCCGTAGCTATCGATTGATGATTCCAACTGGATTTACCCCCACAGAATCTCAGAACAAGACCTTTCTCCCCAAACAAAAAGGACTAATAAATCTTGAGATGATGATTTTTAATACTTGGGGAGAATTGATTTTTAGAACAGTAGATTTGGCAACTGAAGGTTGGGATGGCACACTTAATGGGAAATTACTTGATTCGGGCCTGTATGTGTTTAGAATAAATGGAGTAGCGACGGATGGCGAAAAAGTTAAAGAAAGCGGCAAATTCAGGCTAATTCGATGAAAAAGTTCATACTTTTTACTTTTGGTACGATTTGGAGTTTTCTGAGCTATGCTCAGGATATTCAGTACAGTCAATACTATGCAAATCCGATTTACTTAAATCCTGCTTTCACAGGCAGTACAAGTATGACAAGGGTCGGAGTCAATTTCAGGAATCAGTGGCCGGCCTTAGATCAAAGTTTTATAGCATATACAGCATATTTTGATCATTTTGAGGAGAAAATTAATTCTGGATTTGGAGTGATTTTTCATGGTGCTCAGGAATCCTTTTCCCAGACAAATGTCAACGAAGTTGGTTTAGTTTATTCTTATAGACTCAGGTTAAGTGAATCGAGCTATATCCAGGCTGGAGTTCAGGGTAGTTTCATTGCAAGGGATGCCCTATTTGATCGAGTCATCTTGGGGACACAATTGAATATTAGTACAGGCCAGATTTTAGGAGAACCTGGGGATGGATTTGAAGGGGACAGTCAGATTAGATCGGCTGACGCACATGCAGGACTTCTTTATTATGGGAAAAAGTCTTGGTTTGGGGTTTCAGTAGCACATCTATTAGAGCCCGAGATAAGTTATTTGGCTGACAACACCAATCAGCTCCCGATGAAGTATTCCTTTCACGGAGGTTATCGGTTCGATCTAGCAGCGGGAGATATAAATGAGTACTTTAATAATACAGATCAGGAGCGGTCTGTAGCGGTTGGTTTCAATTACAAGCAGCAGGGTCAGTTTTCCCAATTGGATATTGGCACTGAATTTTTCTTTGAGCCTTTAGTCCTCGGATTTTGGTATAGAGGACTTCCTAGCAAGTATGACCTGCCCAATAATGAGTCGCTGATATTTTTATTGGGGGTTAATCTCCCTTCTGGACTTGACCTTGGGTATAGTTTTGATTATGCTATCTCGAAATTGGGATTTCTATCCTCAGGTGGAGCGCATGAGTTATCTATGAGGTATGTTTTTTACTCAAAGGACCCAAGGAAACCGAATTATCGTCGATTGCCATCATTTAGATACTAAAGATTGGTTTATTTTCAATATTTAATTTTGGTTTTTCTTCAATCACCTTCTATTGTCCATGCGGGAGAGTTTGTTTTCTGTTGAAATCAGATGAAAATTTTTCCCAATCATATTCAGCGACTTAGGGCGTATCTAGATTTTTTTTGAGTGTGGGTGTTGTTGTGGAGAAAAAAAGGGGGATATTTGCACTCCCAATCGAGTCGAACGGCATCGGAAAGGGGAGAGAAAGGGAGTAAATGGGAATTGTGATGAGGTTAGAGGAACCGAAGCCAGCTTTAAAGTCTTCCAAATTTATTTTCTTTCAGGAGTTGAAAAAGTAAAAAAGAAAGTTACCTTTGCAACCCTGTTCAGAAGGAACGGGAGTAAGTAAAATTAAAAATACACAAAAATCACGTTAAAACGGTGAGTTTGTCAAACCCTGAAAATGTTCGGGGGAAAGTTCTTTGAAATGATGTAAGAGAGAAAGAGAGCCTGAGGAATCAGGCGGG
>NZ_JBKBKZ010000004.1:0-210701 GCF_046296635.1 Algoriphagus sp.
TCCCCTCCCTTTAATAACCTGAAATCCGGTGGCCGAGCGAAGTCGAGGCCATTTTGATCTACTGGCAAAGAAGCGGACAATCATATTTTTAAATCTTTATTTCGTCCGCGCTAGCGGATTTATCTAAACCGTATTTCTTTATTTTCCTATTTCAACCGCGTCAGCGGTTTAATTTCCAAGTATTTCTACTTTTATTCAATGAAAATAATTCCCGTCACCTGCGCCATTATCTTGCACCAAGGAAAAGTCTTGGCCGCGCAGCGATCCCAAACTATGGATCTGCCGGGGAAATGGGAATTTCCAGGAGGAAAAATTGAGGATGGTGAAAAGCCTGAAGTCTGCTTAGTACGGGAAATTATGGAAGAATTGGCTGTCAAAATCAGGATCATTGGGGCTCTTTCTCCAAGTGAACACAGCTATACCTCCGGTAAAATCATTCAATTGATTCCTTTTTTGGCTTCGCTTGAAAGTTTTAATTTTCAGTTGCTGGAGCATGCGGAGATCACTTGGCTTGGTGAAAAGGCCCTTTTCTCAGTGGATTGGGCGGCAGCCGATCTGCCGATTGTGCACGAATTGCATGAGAAATGGGTTAAGCATGTAGAAGAAACCAAACCTAACCTATAATGGCAGCTGAATTTATCCGGCTATACGAACAGAATCCTGACCCCAAGCGAGTGCGACAGATAGTTGACGTCCTTCGAAATGGAGGCATCATCATCTATCCGACTGATACAGTCTATGGAATGGGATGTGATATCACCAATCAGCGAGCGGTAGAGCGCATCTGCAAAATCAAGGGAATCAATCCCAAAAAGCATAACTTTTCTTTTGTCTGCGCCGATCTGAGTAATATCGCACAGTACACTAGAATGATCACCAAACCTGTTTTTAAGATGATGAAAAAGGCTCTCCCGGGACCTTTTACCTTTATTTTGGAGGCCAGTTCTGTGGTACCAAAAATCCTTTACAGTAATAAAAAGACAGTCGGCATCCGTGTGCCAGACCATTCTATTCCCAGAGCAGTTGTGGAGGAACTCGGTCAGCCGATTCTCTCGACTTCTATCTATGATGAGGATGAAGTGATTGAATATAGCACAGATCCGGAATTGATTTTCGAAAAATATCAGCACTTGGTAGATATAGTCATCGACGGAGGATACGGTCAAAATGTGGCTTCTACGATTTTGGATTGCACAGGTGACGACGTGGAAATTATCCGTCAAGGACTCGGTCAATTGGAGGATATTGTGTAAGAAATTAGTCCGATGTCGGATGTCAGATGTCCGATGAAGTTTTTTCAGCTTTCGTACTTGAGCTTTCATACTTTCACAAATAACCAATAACCACTGCAAACCCCATGTCCCGAGTCGCCGTAGACCTTCACTTTCTCCCTTGTCTTGAATTTTTTGCTGCGATTGCCGATGCTGAAGAGATTTTAATTTTCCCTAAGGATAGTTACCCAAGACAATCCTATTTTAATAGGACAAAAATTCGCTTGGCAAATAAGGTGGAGACGCTAAGTGTACCAATTCAAGGGCGTCGTCCCAGGTTGCCAATCGACCAAGTAAAGATCGATTTCACCCAAAACTGGCAAGCAACTCACCTAAGAGGAATTCAAAGTGGGTATGGGAAAGCACCGTTTTTAGAATATTATTTTCCTTATTTCCAGGAAATTTATGAATCCAAAGAGTCGAGTCTTTGGAGGTTCAATCTAAGCTTGCTGACAATCTGTCTGAGGCTGCTTCGTTGGCCTGCCAGACTTACTGTATTTGAGGGGGTGAATATCCCTAGTGATGTATTGGACATAAGGGCTCAGATTGTGCCTTCAAGGCTATTTTCAGAGAGAAATTACTATATGCCTCAATCCTACAGTCAGCTTTTTGGCTTAGACTTTGAGCCTAATCTAGGAATTCTGGATTTGTTATTTTGTGTAGGCCCTGAGTCTGATAGAATCCTGAGAGATTCGAGAAAAAAACAGTGAACAATCCTTAAAAGGATTGTGTTTTTAAAACAAATTCGGTAACATACGTAAAGGTTTATTATCAATAAGAAAGGAATTAAATGGAAGCAAAATTTTCAAATAGAGTCAAAGAGGTGATCTCCCTCAGCCGCGAAGAAGCCCTCCGGTTGGGTCATGATTACATTGGTACAGAGCACCTCTTGCTAGGCATGATTCGAGAGGGAGAAGGTGTAGCTGTTTCCATTCTAAAAAAACTTGGCGTACCTCTCGATGAGTTGCGCAATGCAATCGAGCGTGCTGTGAAAGGCACTGCTAACCACAATGTGAAAAATATGGCTAATATCCCACTGACTCGTCAGTCGGAAAAAGTGCTTAAAATCACCTATTTGGAGGCTAAAATATTCAAAAGCCAGTTAATCGGAACCGAACATCTGCTTCTCTCTATCCTAAGAGATGAAGACAATATTGCAACACAGATTTTAAATAAGTTTGAAGTGAACTATGACTCTGTAAAAGAAATGTTGGAAATGCAGTCAGATGCGGGTACTGCTCCAAGAGCAAAAGCTGAAGCAGAAGACGGAGATGATGATGGATCCAAACTCTTTGGTTCATCCGGGAGTGGATCCGGTGGTCAGGCAAAGCCAGGCGCTGAAAAGTCCAGAACTCCGGTTTTGGATAATTTTGGACGTGATTTGACCAAAATGGCGGAAGATGATAAGTTGGATCCAATCATCGGTCGTGAAAAAGAAATTGAGCGAGTAGCTCAGATTCTTTCTAGAAGAAAGAAAAACAACCCAATTCTGATTGGTGAGCCTGGTGTAGGTAAAACTGCCATTGCTGAAGGTCTTGCCTTGAGAATCGTTCAAAAGAAAGTTTCCCGAGTGCTTTTCAACAAGCGTGTGGTGACTTTGGATTTGGCGTCATTAGTTGCAGGCACAAAATATAGAGGTCAGTTTGAAGAACGAATGAAAGCCGTGATGAATGAGTTGGAAAAATCTCCAAACGTTATCCTTTTCATTGACGAGTTGCATACAATCGTAGGAGCTGGTGGTGCATCCGGATCCCTGGATGCCTCTAACATGTTCAAACCGGCTTTAGCCCGTGGAGAAATCCAATGCATCGGAGCCACTACTTTGGATGAGTATCGTCAGTACATTGAAAAAGATGGAGCTTTGGCTCGCCGATTTCAAATGGTAATGGTTGATGCCACTTCACCTGAAGAAACGATTCAAATCCTTGAAAACATTAAGGACAAATATGAGGATCACCACAATGTGATTTACACCCCCGAAGCTATTGCTGCTTGTGTGAAGTTATCTGATCGGTACATTTCTGATCGATTCCTTCCTGATAAGGCAATCGATATCTTGGATGAGGCAGGAGCGAGAGTTCACATAAACAACATTCACGTTCCGGAAGATATATTGAAGCTGGAAGCTGAGGTGGAGAATATCAAGATTGAAAAAAATCGAGTAGTTAAATCTCAGAAATACGAAGAAGCTGCCCAGTTGCGCGACAAGGAAAAGAAACTCCTTGAGCAATTGGAAACTGCAAAAAATCGTTGGGAAGAAGAAAGTAAGTCCAAGCGTTTTGTGGTAGAAGAGGATAATGTCGCCGAGGTAATTGCGATGATGACCGGTATTCCTGCCAAACGTATCGCACAGAATGAAGGCGCAAAACTGCTCAACATGAATATCGAGTTGGGTGGAAAAGTGATCGGACAGGACGAGGCAATCAAGAAATTGACCAAGGCCATTCAGCGAACCCGAGTAGGATTGAAAGATCCTAAAAAGCCGATCGGTTCATTTATTTTCCTTGGTCCAACAGGAGTTGGGAAAACAGAATTGGCCAAAATGTTAGCTACTTACCTTTTCGACAAAGAGGATTCTTTGATCAGAATTGACATGTCAGAATACATGGAGAAATTCTCTGTATCCCGATTGGTTGGAGCGCCTCCAGGCTATGTAGGATATGAAGAAGGTGGACAATTGACCGAGAAGGTCAGAAGAAAGCCATACTCCGTAGTATTGCTTGATGAGATCGAAAAAGCTCACCCGGATGTATTCAACATATTGCTCCAGGTTTTGGATGACGGAATTTTGACTGACGGATTGGGCAGAAGAGTAGATTTCAGAAACACGATTATCATCATGACTTCCAATATTGGTGTGCGTGACTTGAAGGATTTCGGTGCAGGTATTGGTTTTGCCAATCGCGCCAAGTCTGAAGGAAATGACGACGTCATGAAGGCAACGATTCAGTCTGCATTGAAGAAAGCCTTCAGTCCAGAATTCCTGAACAGATTGGATGATGTGGTGGTATTCAATTCACTGAGCAAAGATCATATCTTTAAAATAATTGATATCAGTTTGGGTAAGCTTTTCAGAAGAATAACTGACCTAGGTTATAAGATTGAGTTGACTGACAAGGCAAAGGATTTCCTTGCGGAAAAAGGTTACGATCAACAGTATGGTGCCAGACCTTTGAACAGGGCGATCCAGAAATATCTTGAGGATGCGATTGCTGAAGAGATATTGAAAGGTGACCTTTCCGAAGGCGATGTCATCACTGCCGATTATGTCGGAGAAGGCACCGAGCTTACGATTTCTGTAAAGAAAAAAGAGAAAGCAGAAGAATAAGTTTAAGTGAAAATGATTAAATGAGAGAAAGCCTCAGACGAGAGTTTGGGGCTTTTTTGTGTTCTCAATTTCTTCGAAAACGAACCTTTAGATCGCCAAATACTACTTCCTAAAATTCCCGTGATAAATTATTTGGCTAAAGCCGGGAAGCGGGCTGCGATTTTTTAACCCTCCAACTAAAGTGGGGGGGATTCATGGATGAACCCATAAAATGACATTTTCAATGAATAGAAATTCGGCCTTAGCCCATTCCAGATGGAAACTCCGGGTGAAATTCATTTCCATGAATAGGAATGTGGCTTTAGCCTCCTCCAGGCAAATTTCAAAATCAAGAAAACATCACCATAAAAAAACTTTTCAAAAGGAATATGAAGAATTCATCGTCAAATACGGGTTTGAGCGATTCTGTGATAAATGATTTGGCTAAAGCCGGGAAGCGGCTGTGATTTTTTAATCCTCCAACTAAAGTTGGAGGGAATTCATCGATGAAACACCAAAATGATCTTTTTTATGAATAGGAATGTGGCTTTAGCCCATTCCTCCATGATTTATAATCTCAATCGGGCTTTAGCCAAATAAGTGAGAACCAATCCATCAAAATACAGCCTTATAATTCACCACCACATCCAACAAAGTCCATTCGTTTTCTTTGACAGTAACAGGGTTTACATTTCCCTCCCCGTCAAAAATATTAGCGAAAAGTCCTTCTTCCTCCACGATAAAAACCGAATATCTTCCCGGACTGAGTTTAATGGAATATACCCCACTTTCGTTTGATTCAACTTCTGCAACTGGCTTTTTGGCGATTGCCGTGAATAGGCCTTCCTCCATCTTCAAATCAGAAAACTTGGTTAATGGATAGATTCTTACGTTCCGTTGTATTGGCTTTGGGCCCGCTTTGGTATTGGCTTTTCTATCCTCAGTCATCATGGGCATGTGATTTCCTTCCAGCCAGGTGACTGTTCCTGTGATGCCCTGACCCTCGGGTTTGTATTGTTTACAGCTAGTTAGAAGTATTCCTGTAAATAAGATGGAAGCAAGAAGTGAAAGCGAATTCATGATATTTTATGTATATATGGAACTTTGCCAGTAGAATTGGTATAGACTTAAAATTACCTGGAAACACCAAATGTTAGGCTTCATCGGACATCGGACACCCGACATCCGACCCAATTGAGTTATTAAATTTGTTTACTGGCAGAATAGCGTATAATCAGATTTTATTTATTGAGTGGTTTTGTCCCTAGATAAAACTAAAGCCAATCTCAACGTTTGATTATGTTTTTCTTCCGTCTTCTGTCTCCCGTCTTATATCTTTTTAAATCCCTTCAAAAAGCACAAATGATTCCAAATATTGTGGTACCACCGTATTCCAGCCCAACTCTTCATTTAATTTTGTAGCCAAAGCATCTGCACTCTTTGCCTCGCCGTGTACGATAAATGTCAATTTCGGCTTTTCACAAAATCCTTCCGCCCACTCCATCAATTCATCTTGATCTGCATGGGCAGAAAGACCTGAAATATGATAGACTTCAGCCTTCACCGGTACATCCACCCCATAAATCCGGACTGTTGGTTCACCATCCAGTAATCTCCTGCCTCGAGTTCCTTCAGGTTGATAGCCCACTATTACCACGCCGTTTCTTTCATCCGGTAGACGATGAAATAAGTGATGAAGCACACGGCCGCCTGTTGCCATCCCACTTGCCGAAATTATGATTCCTCGTCCTTTAAATTCATTCAAGGCCTTGGACTGTTCTTTTTTCTGAATGTATTGAAGCTGTGGATGCTTAAATGCATGCTCATTTTCTTCTTCCAGCATAGCCGAAAGCCGATGGTCTGCATGAAAATCCAAGTATAGTTTGGTGGTATCAATCGCCATAGGACTATCCAGGAAAACCGGCACTTTGGGAATCTTTCCTTTTTCCATTAATTGATAAATTAGGTAAAGCATCAATTGACTTCTTCCCACCGCAAAAGAAGGAATGATCACCAGCCCATTTCTGTCAAATGTCTCCCGAATTACCCTTGCCAACTCATTTTCAGGTTTGGTATTGGTCGCTTTTCGGTCACCGTAGGTGGATTCAATCCACACAATATCTGCCTTCGGAATGGGAGATGGTGGGAAAAGAATGGGGTCATGATATCGGCCAAGATCTCCTGAGAAAACCAGTTTCTTAGTCTGCGAATCCCCTTTTAAAATCACCTTGACAATCGATGCTCCAAGGATATGACCAGCATGGAAAAACGTCACATCAACTCCCGGGTGAATGTTGAACGGCAAATCAAAAGACTTGGGTACCAGTTGAGGAAATACAGCTTCCGAATCTTCCATCGTGTACAAGGGCTGTGGATCTTCGTGTTTGGAATACCCTTTTTTTCTGGCAAACTCAGCCTCCTCTTCTTGTAATTTCCCGGAGTCAAGAAGTAAAATTTTAGCTAATTCCGCTGAAGCTTCAGTACAGTAAATGGGTCCTTTGAAGCCTTCTTTTACGAGTCTTGGCAAATACCCAATGTGGTCCATGTGGGCATGAGTCAAAATTACCGCATCCAACTTGTCTACCGGCATTGGGAATTTGTCCCAGTTTCGCTCTCGCAATTCCTTACGACCCTGAAATAGCCCGCAGTCCACCAAAAATTCAAATTCACCTAAATCAATTAGATATTTTGATCCGGTGACGGCTCCTGCGCCTCCCAAAAATTTTGCTGTGACATCCATTTCCTTAATTTTTAATTGGCTAGAAGGTACAAAAAAAGAGACACCTTCCGGTGCCTCTTTCTCAATTGGGTGGTTTTTTTCAGTTATTATTTCATAAAGAAAGAATCTGCAAATTTTGCGCGAGTGGTGCTGTCGATTTTAGCTTTGGTGAGGGAGTCTAGTTTGACTTTTTCTGTTTCCTCATTTTCCCATGTCATTGAGTTTTCGCCTTTGGTGGGACAAGACAAGCAAACTAGTCCAGCCTCATTGAACACCCAAACAGCGGAGGATCTCACATCTGAAGACCGATAGCCATTGTTGTAGATCGTGTTGCGGAGTATTCCAAGCAGAGACCTTTCCATGATGAATGGCTGATCATAAGGAATGCTGAGTTTGAGATTGATGCGTTGATCTCGGAAAGCATCCAAGGTTCTGAAATCAAATCCCTCATCAAATGTTACTACCGAATCTGATACAGCATAGGAATAGGTGAGTTTTTTGGCATTTTCCAATGCCTCTTGCTTGGTTCTTCCGCGAGACGAAAACTCCTGGGATAATGTAATCACAGAATCTGGAGTTCCGACAAGCCGGAGATTAGCCTTATTGAAAAGATCCTCATCCTCCAAGTCAATTGCCTTTAGGATTAAAGTGCCTTTGCTAACAGGTAGAATTACCGTGGATTCAAACTTGTTTTCCTCTTTAAACTGAGCCACAATTTTTGGAATTTGGAATGCAGCTATCCCGATGCAAAGTAACCACAGACCCAAAGCGACCAATCCAAAACGGCCTCCAATTAGATTTTTCTGCGCCAGCACGCTAAGGCCGAGAAGCAATATGATGATTCCAGGAATGATCAATAATCCCATACTTGCCACAACCAGCCAAATAGGAACCATATTGGTGAATAATTCCACCGGGAAATTATCTATCAAAGCTCTATAATCCGGATCTGCTAATCCAAAGTATGCAGCCAAAGCTATCAGAGGAGCAATTGTCAGTGATAATCCAATAAAGAAGATAATCAATCCAAAGATGATGCGAATCACGGTACCTATTAAGTTTCCGAGAGGCCCCAATGCAGATCCAATAGCGTCAATCACTTTTCCCAAAATCCGGAAAGGAGCCATTAATAATTTCCTTGCCTGAGATTCAGGTTGTGGAGGTATCGGATTGATACTTTCCTTGATGGTGGAATCAATACTGTCTAGCGTGATCTCGCCACCTTTCATTTTGATCCGTTCCATGATAGAGCTGGCAACCGGAGTGATAATCCATAGAATCAAATAAATCAGAATTCCTGATCCACCTGCAAAAGCCAATAATACAAAGGCAAGTCTCACATAAAGCACCTCAATTCCAAAGTATGCAGCCAAGCCACTTGAAACTCCTCCCAAGACTTTATCATCGGGATTTCTGTAGAGTTTTTTGACTTTAGTGTCTTCTACGACTTCATAAGACACGGGAAGAATGATCCACAGCACGATATAGGCTACTATGGCGAAGAAGCCAAAGCTCAAATTGAATCTAAAATTATCGAAGGGCAGAAAATCAAAGAATCCAAATTTCATGTTGAGATTGCCACTGAATAAAAGCAGAATCGCAATCAGTCTTGTCCATAGTGGATCCACAGAGAAGTAACTGGCAATTCCTGCACAGACCCCACCAAGGATTTTTTTATTCTCAAGCCGCTTTAGTTTTTTGTAACCTCCTGTTTCACTTCCAGGAGGCGTGACGTATTTGTAGAAATCTTCCTTTTGAGTATCGGTGTCATCTAGAATGGGTTCTTCTTTTTCGTCTTCCACAGCCGTGAAGTCTGCAATGGTTCCCATCTTTTCAATGAGTTTATCCACATTTTCAGCCGTGATCACCTGCTTGTTGTTTTTCAGGTTGCTCAGGAAAATCTCTGCTATTCTATTTTCTATATCGGAGATGATTTCCTGATTGTCTTTGTAGCCGGAAAAGTGCCTGTTGATAGCGTCCAAGTACTTCCGTAGCGTATCGTATCCGTCTTCTTCGATGTGGAAGAGAATGCCGCTGATGTTGATGCTTATGGTCTTTTTCATGTGTTTATAATTTTTTTTTCAAAGGCCACATGGAATCTTCGCATGAATTATAATCATCCCTCTGTGTGTCGCTTTGGGTCATGCTTGATTTCATGATATGTCTTTTTAAGGGTTGGCTTGTGATCAATTCTTAGCGGTGATTTCAGATGTAGAATTGACCAGTGAAGACCAGGTGTCAGACAGGGTGAGCAGGAATTTCTTCCCCTCCTCAGTGATAGAGTAATATTTTCGAGGTGGTCCGGATTCGGACTCCACCCATCTGTAGGTGACTAGCTCGGCAGATCTGAGCCGATTGAGTAGCGGGTAGAGGGTGCCTTCGACCACTATCATCTGAGCTTGGGTCAGCTCCTCGATGAGATCTGAAGTATATACCTCGCCTCGGGAGATGATATGCAATACGCAAAACTCAAGGAGCCCTTTACGCATTTGAATCTGTGTGTTGGCGACGTTCATGGTAGGTTGTGATTAAGTCTCCTTTCGGAGTAAAATTTTATTTCACTTTCCATGAATTGAAGAAAAATGATACCAATCTTTTCTAAGCTACCTTGTATAACCTAATTCCTTGTTAAAACTATCGGGTATGGATACCCGAGCTTTGAAAAATAAGCTTTGAGAGCTCAAATGAGGATATTTCTATTCATTTCAATAGGAACGATTTTTTTTTATCCTGACCTCCGTCTTGATCGAAGGGCTGATGCGTATGTTCTAATTTGAGACATTAAAGTGTCCGATGATGTACATTACACAGCGTTTTATTGATTAAATTCTATGTAAGCTGTTAGGAGTTTTTGAATTTGAATTATTTTCGAAACGTGAAAATGAGAAAAGTGAAATTTTTCTATTGCGTTATCCTCTTTTGGGTTCAAGTTTTTTGGGCAAGTTCTGTCTTTTCCCAAGACCTTACTCCAAAATATTCCAATGAATTTCTAAGCATTGGAGTAAGTGCACGAGCACTCGGAATGGGAGGTGCCCAAGTTGGTGCCGTTCGGGATGTGACCGCCGCTTATTGGAATCCGGCCGCCCTCACCGGCATTCAACATCAATATGAGTTCTCCTTAATGCATGCAGAATATTTCGCAGGGATTGCACAGTATGATTACTTGGGATTCAGCACTCCAGTTGGAAATCAAAACCGAGTGGCAGTTTCCCTAATCCGATTTGGTGTTGATGATATTCCTGATACCAGATTTTTATATGATGCTAATGGTGCTCTCAATTACAACAACATCCAATTTTTCAACGCAGCAGATTACGCCTTACTGCTCAGTTTTGCACGAGATATCTCGGACAAGTTCAAACTCGGAGCCAACGCTAAGGTAATTCACCGCAACGTCGGGAAGTTTGCACAAGCTTGGGGTTTTGGATTGGACGTGGGAGGAATTTATATTCAAAAGCGAATGACTTTTGGACTAATGGTCAGAGACATTACCACAACTTACAATGCCTGGTCTCATAATGCTGAAATGGTTCGTGATATTTATTCCCAGACAAATAATGAAGTTCCAATCAATTCTGTAGAGATCACATTACCAAAAGCGATTGCCAGTATCGCTTACGACTGGAAACTTGGTGAACAGTTTAACTTATTAACTGCTTTGGATTTGGAAACTACTTTTGATGGAGCTCGAAACACGGTCATATCTTCTTCAGCTTTCAATATTGATCCTAAGTTTGGATTGGAATTAGGATTCAAGCAATTGGTTTTTGTGAGAGGAGGGGTAAGCAATTTCCAGTACATCAAAGATTTTCAGGGAAAGGAAACATTGAATTACATGCCCGCAGCAGGAATAGGTGTGATTTTGAATGAGCGCTTTCAGATTGATTATGCGTTATCGGATTTAGGAGATGTCTCTGAGAGTCCCTATTCTCATATTTTTAGTATAAAAGTGAGTCTGGAAAAGCTTTCTTCAGATTTCAGAAAATTTAAAGCTTGGGAGAGATGAGATTTCAAAAGACCTTTCTGACTTTACTGATGATGTTTTTTGCTGTAGCCTTTGCAAAAGCTCAAGATCCTATCTGGTATGATTATTCATTAACTTATTACAAGATCCCAACTGCTCAGGATGGAATTTATCGAATTTCAGCAGATGTTCTCCAAGCTTCCGGGCTGAATCTTTCCACCCTTGACCCTAGAATGATTCGGGTATTTCATCGGGGCAGGGAGGTGGCTATCCATGTGGAAGGAGAAAATGACGGTAAGGTTGACCCGCAGGATTTTATTGATTTTTATGGAATAAGAAATGACGCTGAATTGGATAAAAAGCTCTATTCCGGAGTTCCAAAGGTTCCAAATCCGCACTTTAACACCTATACTGATACCACTGCTTTTTTTCTGACTGTTACACCGGGTACACCCGGAAAGCGCATGACTCTAAGGCCTTTGCCGACCGCAAATCTGCCTCAGATTACCAGTTTTGAAACTGAGCGGCTTCAGGTTTTTTCTGATCAATATTCCCTTGGTAGAGCGTACGCATTAGGTTTTAGACTTTCTTCCTTTGATTTAGGTCAAGGATGGATGAGTACTATAATCACCAAAGGGAATGCCCGCGATTTGATTTTTACAGGTTTGGGCACACTTCTTAACTCTGGCACCGCCCAATTGGAAATAGGATTAGTCGGGAGGTCAGAGAATAGCCATGCTGTCTCTATCAGCGCTGGACCATTGACTGGTACACAGCGAGCACTGACCCAGGCTAGTTTTACCGGTTTTGAAAATCCTCAGCTTGTCCTTGATTTACAAATGAGCGATTTCCATACGAATGGATCGCTCGTGGTAAAAATCCTACCTCAAGGAACTCAATCTGTAGACAATATCTCAGTGGCCTATGCTAAAATCACTTTTCGTAAGCCAATTCAGGCAGGAGATTTCGACCCGAGACTAATGATCTTTCCGGCAGGAAATCAGCGGGCTGTGATCAATCAAGTGCAGGAGAATTATGTGGCCTTAGATGTGTCGGATATCTACTCGGCTCAGAAAGTGGCTATATCTAAAGTAGGAACAACGATGAGTTTTACAGCCGCTGTCCCTGGTCAATCCAGCCAAATCTGGATTCAGACAGAAAAATCTGTAATTCCTGTAAGCCCTATGCAAAAGGTAAAATTTCGAAATTACCTTGCCCAGGCCGCTAATTATGTCATTGTGGGTCATCGGGAATTGGAAAAGCCAAGTTCCAAATACGCCAATCCGCTTAAAATGTATGCCCAACATCGAGCTTCGGCTTTAGGTGGTGGCTTTGATACACTGACGGTGAGAATGGAGGAGATTTATGATCAATATGGATACGGTGAAAAATCGCCTGTGGCCTTGTATGAATTTTTCAAAGCATATTATCCTGTTCACAAGCCAACTCATGTGCTACTTGCCGGTCGGTCTCTCGCTATTTATTCTCAAGCTCGACTCAATAATCAAAACGTCTTTTATCGAAATTCCCAGGAGGCATTTGCATTTCAGGATTTAGTCCCGGTAGGTGGTTATCCTTTTTCGGACAATGTCTACGCATTAAATCTGGATTCCGACAATCCTACAACACCGGCTTTTGCTGTAGGTAGAATTCCTGCCAAAAACTCGCAACATTTAGCAGACTATCTTGACAAGGCAATCGAAAAAGACCAAGTCGGTGTCAGTGCACCCTGGCAGAAGGAATTGATTCACTTGTCTGGGGGAGTTTCAGAATTTGAACTAGAGCGTTATTTCGGTTTTCTCAACGGCTTCAAGGCAATTGCCGAAGGTCCTTTTCTGGGAGGACATGTACAGACCCACAGAAAGCGCTCAAATTCTGTAGTAGAGTCAATAGATATTTCCGGTGATCTTAATGAAGGTCGATCCATGTTAACATTTTTCGGACATGGAGCACCTACCATCATTGATATTGAAATTGGATTTGCCTCAGATCCTACCTTAGGCTATGCTAACAAAGGGAAATATCCGGTCATGTTATTCAATGGATGTGACTATGGAAGTGCTTTTACTACCTTATATACACAAGGCGAAGATTGGGTGATTACTCCAGACAAAGGTGCGGTGACTGTCATGGCCAATTCCTCCATTGGGGTGGATATTTACTTGAGAAGATATTCTGATTTATTTTACAATACTGCATTTGCGGATAGCTCCAGAATTTATCGAACTATCGGTGAGGTGAAGCAAGAAGCTGAGAAGAATTTTGTCGAAACTTATGGCACTAATCCATTGAATTACTCTCATATGGAGCAGATGATCATGCTGGGAGATCCTGCCATACGCATTTTCCCGGCAGACAAAGCCGATTATGCAGTAAATGTAGAAGAGGTAAGTTTGGGAACCTTCGATAATTCTCCACTATCAGCAATATCGGAAAACCTCAAACTTTCTTTTCTTGTCAGAAATTTGGGAATCATCAATCCTGATTCTTTGGATTTCAAGATCGATCGAAAACTTCCTGATGGAACTGTTATTAGTTTTGATCCGGTCAGAATTCCATCCTTTTCCAGGTCGGATACTTTGGTTTTTTCTATTCCAAATTTTCAGCTAGATGCAGCAGGTGAAAATCAGTTTACAATCGCTGTAAATACTGATCGATCAGTTCCTGAAATGACTTTTTCAAATAATTCAATTACCTACACGGCTTTCATTGCGCTCAGTGGTACGATCAACCTTTATCCAACAGACTTTGGAATAGTCAACCAAAAAGACCTTAAACTGATCACTCAAGCTCCGGGAAAACTCACGGAGAACAGAACGCTTATCATTCAGTTGGATACTACTACTAATTTCAATTCTGCTTTCAGAAAAGAACTTCGCTCCACCACTTCAGGACTGGTAGAGTGGCCTGTAAGCCTCTTGGCCGGAAACGACTCCGCGACTTATTATTGGAGATCTCGCTATCAGGATCCCAGAGCCGGGGAAACTGATGCTTGGTCTACCAGTAGTTTTTCGTTTATTCCAAATACTGGAAATGGTTGGACTCAACGGGTAGAGGATCAGTTGGATCAAAGTGATCTTAAAAACATTGAATTGGATCAGGCAAGAAAGTCCTGGAAGTACATCAGCCAAAAAATCAATATTGAAGTATTTACGATTGGAACGGGTGTGGACTCGCTTAACTTCCGGAATACACAGTTTTACTATGATAATGTTCCGCAGATCATCGATAATGTAAACAACGCAAACAGCAGGCTTTGTCCCAATGGATCGATAGGGCTGGTAGCAATCGATCAAAGAACCTTACTTCCTTATTTGGCCATTCCTGTACCGGGATTTGATATCCTGGATTCCAGGGCATGCGGTCGGGTTCCGCAGATGATCCAAAGTATCCAAAATGCATGGATTACCACACCGGGGAATACCATTTTGCAGGACTATGTAAGAGGTGTCAAAGAGGGAGATTATGTGGTCCTCTTTACCGTCGGTAATGTCAACTTTAATGCTTGGCCAGATCGTGCCTTCCAGAGTCTGAGAGCCTTTGGAGCAAACGAAGCGACGCTAAGAGCCTTGAAAAGTGGAGACCCTTACATTCTTTACGGACGAAAAGGAATGCGACCGGGTGAATCAATCGAGATCGTTGGCAATCCGAATTTCAATCAGCCATCCTCGAAACAAACCCTTAGCTTTAAATCAGACATTGAAGGATACTTCACCGATGGAGTGATCCTCTCTCCACGAATTGGTCCTGCATCAACGTGGGAACGATTTTTCCAGAATGTAAATGCCAGAAACTGGATCAATGAGGAAGACTTCACCCAATTTGATATTTTGGGAATCAACGAGAATGGAGTTGAATCGGTCTTGGTGTCAAATACTTTAGAAAAGGAAATAGATCTCTCATTTATCAATCCCATGAGTTATCCGTACCTCAGACTTCGGTATCAAATGAATGATAAAAATTCCACTAAGCCGGCTCAATTGGACAAGTGGCAGGTAGATTTTATTGGCGTTCCTGAGGGTGTTCTTTTGGAGAAAAATCCAGGTGATCGTGTCCGACTAAGAGAAGGTCAGAGCTCCAAAATTGATTTCATTTTCAAAAATGCTTCGATTTACGATTTTCCGGATTCTATTCAGGTGAATTACAAAATGACCAATATCACAACCAAAAAAGTAGAGAATTTTACCATAAAACTACCTCCTGTAAAAGCCGGAGATCAAGCTGAGTTCACGGTTGAGTTTAATAGCATTGGTCGGGCCGGAGAAACTAAATTGGAGGTTTTTGCCAACCCGAGAATCTTAAGGGAACAAACCTACCGTAATAATCTGATCGATTTGGGAGTGACTTTTGAAGTAGAAGGGGATAATTCCACCTCGCTTCTGGATGTGAATTTTGATGGAATCTACATCATGGATGGGGACCTTGTTTCACCAAATGTGATGGTTACCGCTTTACTCAAAAACGACCAAACCCTACTTTATAAAAAGGATACCTTGGGAATGGAAATCTTCCTAAAGAAGAAATGTGATGGCTGTCAATATGCCAAAGTCAACTTCTCCAATCCCAATTTGACTTGGACCCCAGCCTCAGCTACCGAGAGCTTTAGAGTATCCTTCATCCCTGGACCTCTCGAAGATGGTATTTATACCTTGAGAATCACCAATGAAGACTCTTCTCAACCCTATGAGATCACTTTTGAGGTGGTCAACGAGTCTCAGATTACTAACTTCTATCCTTATCCAAATCCTTTCAGCACTTCAGTCCGGTTTGTGTTCACCCTAACCGGTTCAGAAATTCCTGATGAAATCAAAATTCAGGTAATGACCGTGACGGGTAAAGTGGTGCGAGAAATCCTTCAAAATGAGCTGGGACCAATCCGAATCGGCAATAATTTAACGGAATATGCTTGGGATGGAAAAGATGAATTTGGAGATCAATTGGCAAATGGCGTGTATATCTATCGGGTCTTGATCCGGAAAAATGGCCAATTCATGGAGCACCGACCGACTGCCGGAGACCGAGGATTTACCAAGGGTTATGGCAAAATGTACCTGCTTCGCTAGGGTTTAGCATTTTTCCAGTTTCTATATAGTCCCCAAAAACTCACCACAAACAAAACTGCCAGGATGATCCATTGAACGGGATCATTCATGGCGCTTTGTGCATCCAAAAATGAACTTGCCAAAAGCCCGGTACCAAAGGCAATCAGTGTTCTGGGAAGCATGCCGGGAATTCCATAAAGTAGGACTTTCTTTAGATCGATTTTTAGCGAAGCAAAAAGGAAGTTAGAAATTGCAAATGGAATGACAGGGCTAATCCGAACGAAGAAAATCAGGCTCTCGGGATGTTCAATTCTCCTTTCCAATTGCTGTTTAAACTCGGGCTTTTGAATAGATAATAGAGGTAAAAAGTTGGCATTTAGCGTTTTTCCAAGTGTGTATCCGATCACATTGGCAAGGAGGTAGCCGATAAATAATCCGGGAAAACCAATCCATCCAAAGAAATAACCGGTGGCAAGAGCGGTCAGTGTCGTTGGTAAAAGTGCAAGACCCAATGAAACAGCGGTGAAAAGGATGAAGCCGAGATGAAAAAATGTTCCTTCAAGATTCATACTCTCCAGATTAGAAAAGTTTGAAAACAAAATCAGACTCCCTATCCCGGGCATTAATGTCACCCAAATCCAACCAATTGTTGCCCCAGGATGTTCTTTGAAGTACACACCTAAAGTCTTGAAAATGCTGGTCTTTTTTGTCATCTTTGACGGGTAATTGCGGGAGTTTTTGATAGAATTCCCAGCAAGTTTAGCACCCAAAATCGGATTTTCACCGGAAATCATCCAATCACTGGAAATCTCTACGTTAAGAATTTAAACTCAAAAGAATAATGAAATGCCCATCAGAATAGCTTCTCCAAAAGGAGGATGATTATTCAGGACATTCCATTTGACCATTTAAAAACAAAATCCACAAATGAAATTTGGTACCAAAGCCATTCATGCGGGCGTAAGCCCAGACCCAACTACCGGGGCTATCATGACTCCCATTTATCAGACATCCACTTATGTCCAAAAATCACCGGGAGATCACCAAGGCTACGAATACAGCCGCACACACAACCCCACCCGCACAGCGCTTCAAAACAGTCTAGCTGCTTTGGAAAACGGAAAGCATGGGATCTGTTTTTCTTCAGGACTTGGAGCAATTGACTCAGTGATCAAGCTTTTCAATCCGGGCGATGAAATCATTTCGACCAATGACCTCTATGGCGGGACCTACCGACTTTTCACCAAAGTTTTTGAGCGATACGGGATCAAATTCCACTTTGTCCCGATGGCTGATCCAGCCTCGCTTGCTACTTATGTAAATGAAAACACCAAAATGGTTTGGGTGGAAACTCCCACCAATCCGATGATGAATATCATTGACTTGGAGGCTTTAGCTGCTTTCAGCAAAAAGCACAATTTGCTGCTTGCTGTGGATAATACTTTCGCTTCTCCCTACCTGCAAAATCCACTGGATTTCGGTGCAGACATTGTTATGCATTCCGTGACCAAATATCTCGGCGGACATTCAGATGTAGTCATGGGAGCATTGGTAGTGAATGATGACGAGCTTGCTGCCAGGTTAGTATTCCTGCAAAATGCATGTGGCGCAACACCAGGTCCTCAAGACTGCTTCTTGGTGTTGAGAGGAATCAAGACACTGCACCTTCGAATGGAGCGTCACTGCCAGAATGGAAAGACTATAGCGGGTTATTTGAAAAATCACCCAAAGGTAGACAAGGTCTATTGGCCTGGATTTGAAGATCATCCAAATCACCTCGTTGCCAAAAAGCAAATGCGGGACTTCGGTGGGATGATTTCATTCACCCTAAAGGGAAACCGGATTGAGGATGCAAGAATCGTTATGGAGAATTTCGAGCTGTTTGCTTTGGCTGAGTCGCTAGGAGGGGTAGAATCACTTTGTGGGCATCCGGCATCTATGACGCATGCAAGTATCCCAAGAGAAGAACGTGAGAAAGTAGGTCTAGTGGATTCACTGATTAGACTGAGTGTCGGAGTAGAGGATGCGGAAGATCTCAAAAATGACTTATTACAGGCTTTGGCAAAAATCTAATTCAGACCAAAACCTTATTAAGCAGTGAAAAAGCCTGTTTTTCGATCTCGGAAGACAGGCTTTTCTTTTCTACTTTCAATTCTTTGATCCACTCCATGTACTTTTTGGAAATACTGGTTTTTTCTGCCAAAAATCCCGAAAGTGTCTGAAAAGCCAAATGATTGGAA
The DNA here is from genome assembly GCF_046296635.1 of Algoriphagus sp. Taxonomy (GTDB): domain Bacteria; phylum Bacteroidota; class Bacteroidia; order Cytophagales; family Cyclobacteriaceae; genus Algoriphagus. The sequence goes on from NZ_JBKBKZ010000004.1 coordinate 18,544, forward strand.
TACCAAGGCTTGAGATTTTCTTTCAGTTGACTGATTTCTTCATGTATGGCCGAAACAAATATCGGATTGAAACCAAGCTGAATCAGTAAGTTTTCCAGCATGATTATTTTGCGAAGACTCTCAAATAAATCCCGAAATCCCTGACTTGACATCGGAGTTTTGAGTTCGCGATGTATGGACTCAAGCTCTTCCTGTACGAGCTGATTTATGGCAGTATTGATCGTGAGTGGTTTGATTCCCCGACTTGTCTGATGTGCTTTTTCGCTGAAATCATCCCAGGTTTTCAACGGACTCCCAACAACAAGGTCAAAAGCTTCCTTTTGAATTTTTCTTTTCTGCACCATCAGATATTCTCGATAACTGTCGTAAAGCAACTCGGTTTTTTCTTCACGAGATCGTAGGTTTCGCTCTACCAACTTCAAGTGGTGAGTTTTACGGAGTGACCGTTTCAAGTCCTTGAAAGGAGAAAATATGTCATTCCCGAGGCTTAGATTCTGGAAATGTACTTTTTCCATCAAGTCTACAAAAAGCTCCAAAAACTCCAGTTTGGTCTGTAATTCGATTGCTTTCTTGGATTTCACCTGTTTACCGAGGGCCAAAAAGAGTGTTTTGGCTTCTTGATGCTGTAGCTCAAAAATCTGGAAAACAGGAGAAGTTCTGACTGGCATGGATTAGGAAATTCGAACCAAGGTAGCACCATAGCCCCATTGGTCCTTCTGGGTGTCCTGAAAGTACTTAATATTTCCTAATTGACTGAGGCGCTTATGAATTTCTTTTCTCAATACACCATTACCAATGCCATGGATAAAGGTGACCTCGTCCATCCCCGAAGCTAGGGCCTGATTCAAGTTTTTTTCGAACACCTCCAGCTGGATTCGCATCTTTTCAGAATTGCTGAGCTTGTCTGGATCAGGATGGAGTTCCTCGATATGGAGATCAATAGATCGAGGAGGTTTTACTGCTTTTACGGGTTCGGGTTTTGCTGAAATATGATTGAGTTCTGCATTTAGACTGCGTATGTCCAGATCTTTGGTCGTCTGTTCCATGGCAAAGAGGTAGACGCTTTTTCCCAAAATAGGAGCTTTGCTCAAATGCTTGAAAAATTGAGTGGCTTTCATCTTCAGCTGTCGCTCAAATGCTGGAATTGCTTTTTCCAGCTTGTTCTGTATTGGGATAAATCGCACCAAAAAAGCGGGCCATTCGTCCATTTCTTTCATCAGTCTGTCATCAATTTTCTTGCTTTCGCCAGGATTCAAAGTTCCTGCAAAAAGCGTCCGATGATTTCCTCCAAACACCTCCGAAGTATGGGCGAGGTAAGGCTGATGGCTGTCGTTGATCAGATATAGGCTTAAATTTTGATCATTGATTGGTAGAAAAGCCAAATAGAGACCTTGATCTTTTGGACCGGAGATCGGAATCGGGGCTTCAGTTTCTTTTTTAACACCGGCATTTGCGCCAAAGTAATTTGACTCTGCTTCGGCAATAATTACCACTTCGGATTTCATGGCTGGAATAAGAAATCCATCTTCGATTTCTATCTCTATCCTACCAGAGGAAGAGATCTTTCGAATGATTCCTTCTTCTGTTCCGCGTAGTAATCTGACTTTGTCTCCGATGTTCATTGATTGAGGGCTTGCTTGTAGGTATCAATTGCTCTCACTCGAGCAAATTTATGATCCACAATGGGTTTTGGGTACTTGGATGTTCCCAATTCAGGAATCCATTTTTTGATATACTTGAGGTCCTTGTCGAACTTTTCTGTCTGTGAATCGGGGTTGAACACCCGGAAATAAGGTTGGGCATCCGTGCCAGTCCCTGCTGCCCATTGCCAGCCTCCATTGTTGGCTGATAAATCAAAGTCAAGGAGCTTTTTGGCAAAATATGCTTCGCCCCATCTCCAGTCGATCAGCAAATGCTTGGTGAGAAATGAAGCGACGACCATCCTTACACGGTTGTGCATGTAACCGGTGTTGTTGAGTTCGCGCATCCCTGCATCGACAATCGGAAACCCAGTCTTTCCTTCACACCAGGCCTGAAACTCATCCGTATTGTTGCGCCAAGGAATCTGATCATAAGCTGGCTTGAAAGCTCGGTCCACTACCTGTGGGTTATAAGCCAAGATCATCATATAAAATTCCCTCCAGATCAATTCATTTAGATAAGTGTCATTTAGCTGGGCCGCTACTTGAGCTAGTTTTCTGACAGAAACAGTCCCAAAACGCAAATGAATGCCTAATCTGGAGGTGCCATGTTGGGAAGGAAAGTTGCGGGTCTTGTCATAGTGGCTGATGATATCCTGATCAGCGACTTTTGGAGGGATTTGTATAGCAGTTTTCTCAAAGCCCATTTCCACAAGGGAAATCATAGGTAATGAGGAAATAGGGTGTAGATTTTTCCAAGCCGGATTTTCCAAAGGTTGTACCTTGGTGCTTCTGTATTTTTCCAGCCAATTGCGTGAAAACGGCGTGAAGACTTTGTAGAATTCCCCGGAACCGTTGAGGATTTCTCCCGGCTCAAAGATTACCTGATCTTTGAAGCTGAGAAAAGTAATACCATTTTCTTTCAGCAGGCTTTCAATTTTGGAATCCCGCTCTTTAGCATAGGGCTCGTAATCCCTATTAGTATAGACGGCTTGAATATCGAATTCATTCAAAAGTTTCCGATAAATCTCCTCCGGGGTTCCATATCGGACCAGAAGGGAGCTTCCTTTTTCCTCCAATTGGGATTTGATTTCAGCTAGTTGCGAATGAATAAATTCCACTCTTGCATCTGCTTTATCTTCTAACTTGTCGAGAATATTCCGGTCAAAAATGAAGATTGGAAGCACGTTTTTTTCTTGCTGCAGCGCATAAAAAAGTCCGGTATTATCTTCCAGCCTGAGGTCCCTTCGAAACCAGAACAGTGTAATTTTTTCCATAAGATCGTTTTTGAAAGAAAAGTAATGAGCGTCCTAAATTGTTTCAAAGATCCTCTTTAGAAGGGATTATATCCTTTTTCAAGGGAATAGCAGGTTCTTTTCTTGGAGGAAGATCATCAAGATCGAGTGTCTTCCATTCTTGATCGCCTTGATATTCCTTTCTTAGAAAATCATCGGTGTCAGTAATAATAAGTTTGTCAGTGTTTTTACCGGTAATTTTTTTGAATAGTTCTGATAAGGAGTTAAAGGAAACGTTTTGAGTGAGTGAAGCACCGTATGTCAATACATTTTGGGTGAGTGAGAGTGAAGTAAATGTATTGTAATTGTTTCGGTTGAAGACGCGGAGCCGATAGATACCATCCTCAGTCAATAAGTACTCAGCTTGCCAGTCCCCGATCACGGAAGCGGCACTGGCATTTCCCTGATTATCGGTGAATCCTCCATCTCTGGAAACTCTCAGGCGACCATCCAAAAAGGTGTAAGCGACACTGAGTTGGAAATTCTCAAGCGCATTTTGATCCAAGGTGGCGAGGTCGATATTGATTTCAAGATTTTTATCGACTTGACCCAAAAAGCTATTAAGCTGAGAAGAAAGTAAGTTTCCAAGACTTGAAGAGAAGGTTGCCACACCGGAAAATTGTCCCTCGGGAGAGAAGTTGCGAGTCATGATCACGGAGAATACCTGCCTGTTCATTTCTTGTTCATCAGATGCTACTCGGTTCTGAAATGCAGAAATTGTAGTCTGGACATCACCACTGGAGGGAAACTGTCCAAAGTCAAAACCGAATTTTATATTAGGTGAAAGCAGTTCACCCTGAAGATCCATCAGCACTTTTACGGGATACCTTCTTCTCATTTGACTGTTTTCGGAGGCGGCAGAAGAGGAGAGAAGGGGCTGAAGAGAAATAGTTTCTTCATAGACAGCCTTAAGATTCATGATTCCTTGATAGGGATCACCAAACCAAGTTATTCTGCCACCCGGTTGAATGTCAAATTGTCGCTTGACTACATTGAAGAGTGAAAAATTGTATTTTCCCTCGGTGATTTCATAGTTTCCGGTCAGGTTAAAGTTTCCCTGAGTGTCAATATTCATTGTCAGTACTCCTCTTCCTCTCGCTTCCAGACTTTCCTCGGTTTTCGGGTCAATTATAATCTGGGTAAACGCATCAGGAGTGATGTCCAAGATGAAATTCATCCGTACATTTTCTATCGCCAGCCGATTGATATCCTCAGCCAGTTGCTGGATCCGAACAGTATCCTGAATATTGATGATCTGAATAAAATCTTCCTGATATTGAGTATTGCTACTGGTGAGGGGAATGAAAATCCGGGTATTTGGCTGAGTAGTGGCTCTTGCAGTGATATCGAGATTGGTAGTGCTTCCTTTGATCGCCAAGGACCCGGAAGCATAAGCAGTACCATAGAAAACCTCATTATCTCGAGCAGTGGTATTCAGGATCTGAAAGTTGCTCAGCGTAGAGTTGATATCCAGAAAGATATTTTCGAACCCTTTGTGATTCAGCCCGCCGGTAAATGTGGCTCGATTTCCATTCACATCTCCAAAAATTAAATTTCTAAAACTGATTTGAGTGGGTTGGAAAAGAATGCTTCCATTTAATGAATAGCTGGTATTCAGGAAATTGATTCTGACTTTCCCCTGATCAATACGGCCGCTTCCAATTATTTCAGGCACATCGACAGTTCCTCTGATTTGGAGGTTTCCTGTGACAGTACCATCTAGTCTGGAAATGTAATTGGAAAGGAAAGGCTCCAAAATAACAAGATTTGCCTCAGTGAGAACGGCATCCAAATCAAGGTTTTGATATTCAAGGCCAATGACTCCTGAGACGTCTATCTTCTTTTGGCCATTGATTTCATTTTGTAGATTTAGCATCAACTCATTGTCCAGAAGTCTCAGGGAAGCAAACAGATTTCCTATCGGGAAACTGTTGATTTCTGCTTCATCGACGGTCATTTCACCTTCTACAAGGGGTTGATCTAAAAGGCTTTTCATTTGAAAGGACCCATTAGCCGTGCCCAAAAATTCTTGGACTGTGAGTGTATTTAAGATGTCAATCCCGAAATCTTTAAATATTAAATCAAGCACATCATCGGGGTTTTGACTGATTTTTCCATCCACTCCCAGTGATTGTTTTTCGTTGAAAACTGAAAGGCTACTGATTGTGATTTCTCCATTTGAGATCAGAATTTCGTTTTTAGGGTCAAAACTCCAATTTTTGTCCAACACTTTCAACTGGGAGGGTTGAAAACGAATTTCTGTTCCCAATGCCGAAAATCGAGTTTCTGCCGATATTCTTGCTCTGCTTTGCGTCGGGTCTTGGTCCAGACTCAACTGTAAGTCCAAGTTATTTTGGTCCCAGATTGCCTCGAGTCCAAGATTGGTAAAACCGAGGGTGTTCCCAACTTTCTGTTGTTTGGAATACACATAAAATGAAGCTAAAATATCTGCACTATTGATAATCTTGGACGTATTGAAGTCAATATTTGTCCCAAAAGCCGTGTTCCCCTGATACGTTAAGGTGTCTATGCTCGTAAAGAAATTGAATACCGTATTCTCAGGAGTCTGGTAAAAAGCTCCCTCTAAAATTGTGTTTTTTGATATTGAAAGATCGGGCTGAAAGAGCTGAATGATGGGATTAGGGTCCTGAAGCCGAATATTTAAATCGAGGTTATAAGCCTCAGAAAAGTTTTCCTCCAGATTCGCTATGGGCTGTTCCTCATTGATCAGAATAGAAATATATTGTCGAGTAAGGATGTTTAGATCCCGACTCATTTGTTCCAGATTGAACTGCCCTGAAGCTGCTGCTACCAAGTAATCGGAATTGATTGATAATGTCCGTGTACCTCCGGCAAAAAGAGACTGGACGAAGAAATTGCCCACATCCAAGAATCGGTCTTCATAGCCGACTTTGATATTGGAAAACCGACCTATTCCCTGAACATCATCGAGCTTAATTCCTTTGGTATCGATATCCAGTTTTCCACTGAGGAATGTTGGAGTTTCTACGAGATTGATCTTATCCAAAAATGCCGTATCGAGCGTCACTAGCATTCTGACCGAATCCACAGATTCGTTGAGGTTTACATAGCCTCTGGCTTGGGCTTTGAGATTAGGATCATCGATAGAAAAATTCCCCCTGAATAAATTCAATCCATAGGTGGCATCAGTTCGGATGTTTGTGAAATTGTACTTATTGATCCCAACTTCGGAAATTGTGGCATTCAGATCGAAAAGTGCATTTTCAATGGTGTTTCCTTTCAGATTTACATTCCCGCTTAGACTGATTTTTTGGAGTAATTCACGGTTTTCTGCTAAAATGCCCAAGTCAAGGTTTTGAACGCGTATCCGTGAGACAACTGAAGGAATGCCATTTACCAAATCGTAGTTTATTCTTCCCTCCACGTTTCCGATACTGGTCCGAAAATTCCCATTGGTGGTGAAGCGGGTAATCAGACCGGTAAAATCTGCATCCAAGCGAATCAGATTGAATTTATTGACTTCTTTTTCAAGCTCCGGTGTCAAATAAGGGGCGAGGTCACGGGCGGAAATGACGGAGTTCTTGAGTGAGAGATTGATGTAAGTTTTTTCGAAATCAGGCAAACCGTCCAATTCGAATGCTCCAAAAAGTGCTGTTTTCTGTCCCAATCGAATCAAAAACTGTTCTGATTTCATATCCGAAACGGTGCCCACTACATCGCCACTCAGGTAGATGACATCTTCAAAGTCCGGCAAGGAAGGAGCGAATATCCGTAAATCGTCCAAAAGGATTTTAGTCTCCTCCATTCGAATTGTCAACTTCACCTGATTGAGGAAATCAGTATATCCATCAGGACCGATGAGATCCATTCTGAGGTAATCTTTGATTTGGCTTCCTTCAGTTTTGAGGTTTAATTGATCCAGCTCGAGATAGGTAGGGGCAAAGGTTAAGTTCGTTTTAAATTCTTCGATTTTTACGCCCGAAGTCCTTTCTGTCCCGCTGAGATGTTTGATGTCGATAGCGATCCTGCCATCTTTCATTCGGAAATTTTCGGCATTTGCTGTGAGATCTCTGAATCTGATATTGGTGTAGTCAAAGCCGGACTCAGCGGGTTCTGCATTATAATTAACCAATGAAAATCTAGCCTGTCTTAGTTCGAGGGAGCTAATCGAAAAGTTCACCGGATCTTTTGCAGTGGTATCCAACGAACCAAACAAAGCTCCCAATTCCATTATCCATCGATTAATATTCAATGTCGTATCCTCTGCGTGAGTATAGAAATTCACCTCGGCCTGCTCCAATCGTACTGCATCTACCACAAAATCTCCCGGAGGGATCAGGGATAGCAGTGAAAAGTCTGCATGGGCTTTTTCTGCTCCGATCATTAAACTGTCTCGATGATCACGAATGGAGATATTGTCCAACTCCACCGCATCCCACCAGGTAATCCTGATTTTGCCGATTTCAGTAGTAAAATGGGTGTTTTCATTCAAGTAGGTTGTGACCTTGTCTACCATCCAATTTTGCACACTCGTGATTTGGAGGGCAAGAGCTATGAAAATGAGTAAAAGTGTTGTCGAAAAGACGAACCAAAGGAGTACTCGGAAAGCTTTGTGCAAAAAATGAGTAACTTTCGAGTTCTTTTCCAATGGGTAACAAGGATATTTCTATACTAGCAATCGAGTCTTCGTGCGACGAAACTTCAGCGTCCATTATAGTAAATGGTAAAGTACTTAATAATATTGTCGCAACGCAATCAGTACACGAAAAATATGGAGGAGTAGTTCCCGAACTTGCTTCGCGTGCACACCAAGAAAACCTCATTCCTGTGATTCAGGAAGCTATTTTGTCCTCCGGAATTTCCAAAAATCAATTATCCGCTGTGGCCTTCACCAGAGGCCCCGGACTGATGGGTTCGCTCTTGGTTGGGGTGAGTTTTGCCAAGGCTTTTGCGGCAGCTTTGAAGATTCCATTGATTGAAGTGAACCATATGCAAGCGCATGTTTTGGCTCATTTTATCGATGATCCAAAGCCTAAATTCCCGTTCATATGCCTTACGGTGAGCGGTGGACACACACAATTGGTTTTGGTTAAAGATCACTTGGTAATGGAGGTCATAGGAGAAACACAGGATGATGCGGTGGGTGAGGCATTTGATAAGACTGCCAAGCTCCTCGGATTGCCTTATCCAGGTGGACCATTAGTTGATAAATATGCACAGCAGGGAAATCCTAAAGCGTTCAAATTTCCGGTAACACGGATGCCAGGATTGAATTATTCTTTTTCAGGTATCAAAACCGCCGTACTTTATTTCCTAAGAGACCAGTTGCAGTTGAACCCGAATTTCATCACGGAAAACCTGCCTGATCTTTGCGCAAGCATTCAATACACTTTGATAGAAATGCTCCTGATCAAATTGAAGGAAGCTGTCAAGCAATATGAGGTGAAAGAAATTGCCATTGCGGGAGGAGTTTCAGCCAATTCCGGTTTGAGGGAGACCTTGGCAGAACTTTCCCGAAGGAAAGGATGGAACCTCTACGTCCCGAAATTCGAATACTGTACGGATAACGCAGCCATGATTGCCATGGCAGCACATTACAAATACGGCAAAGGTGAATTCGTCGGGCTCGACGTTACTCCCTTAGCAAAAATGAAACTCTGATATGGCTAAGTCCAACCGCTTCGAAAAATTTGTCAACATCAAGAATAAGAAGGCAAACTTCGAGTTTGAATTCATCGATACCTATGTGACTGGATTGATGCTGACTGGGACTGAGATTAAGTCTATTCGCGAAAGTAAGGTGTCGCTGACAGAAGCATTTTGCATTTTTTTGGACGGGGAATTATACATCCGTCAGATGCACATTGCGCCCTACAGCATGGCGGCAAGCTATAACCATGTGGCGGTTAGAGACCGGAAGTTGCTTTTGAAGAAAAAAGAAATGGAAAAGCTCGAAACTAAGTCGGCCGAAAAGGGTCTGGCAATCATTCCGGTTCGTATATTTATCAACGACCGTGGACTGGCAAAATTGGAAATTGCCTTAGCACGGGGAAAGAAAACACACGATAAACGTCAGGACCTGAAGGAAAAAGATGCAAAAAGAGAGCTCCAGCGAATGGCCTTTGATTGATGCGTATGGAATATGTCGTCAGACCATCCTTCCAGTTTACCGCCAACCTACTTTTGATTCTGCACTGGTCAGTCAGCTGCTTTTTGGGGAATGCTATCAGATCAATGGGCTGACCTCTGACAGACAATGGTTTCGGATCTATCATGAGGACACTGGCATGGGAGGCTGGGTTTGGGCCAAGCTCATCAAAGAAATTACAGGCGATGAATACCGAAAATTTCTCAACCAGGATTTTCAGATCGTCACCAGCCCTATTGCCGCAATAGAATACCTTGGCACTAATCTCTATCTTCTTCCCGGAAGTCGCCTTCATTTTAGCGAGTTGGAGCTTTTCAATTGGCAGGATCATATTGGATTTACCGGAAACTATCGACCGCATGCGGTCCGGGCTACTCGGGAAGAATTGCTCGAAATCGGACTAAGATACCTCAATGCGCCATTTCAGGCAGGAGGCAGGAGTATTTTTGGCTTAGATGAAGAGTTGGGTTTTGCCCTGATTTTCTTCATCGCAGGATATTCCTGGATTTCCGGCAAAACTCCTGGCAAAAGCGTTACACCTGAAGAAGCTGTTCCAGGCGATTTGTTTGTTTTCAGAGATTTGGAAAAACAGCAGTCCCATTTTGGCCTGTTTTTGGGAGCAGAGGAAATCCTCTGGATGGATAACAAGATGAAAGTCTCCGACCTGGATGAATGGGAGGATTTTTTGAGAAACAATACAGGGGAACAAGTCGTTTTTGACGCAAGATCAATTGTGGGTTAGGGTATGGAAAAGCGTGTGTTGGTATTAAACTTAGATCATTCGCCGGTGGCAGTTGTTCCCGTGCAGAAGGCCATTGTGCTTTGTCTTCTGGAAAAAGCCAATATTCTATCAACATATGAGCTTTTACAGATCCGCACCGTCGACCGTAGCTTTGATTATCCTGCTGTAATCCGATTGACTCATTACAAGAATATTCCTTTTAGAGGGGTCCTTCTGAATAGAAACAATCTATTCAAGCGTGATAACGGCGAATGTCAATATTGCGGCAGCAAAAGACACCTCACAATAGATCATATCATTCCCAAGTCTAAAGGAGGAAAAACCACCTGGTCCAATCTGATCACAGCCTGTAATCGATGCAATGTGAACAAAGGAGACAAAACTCCCGAACAGGCAGGTTTGGTTTTGCGATCTGAGCCATTCAAGCCTTCACTTTCCTATTTTTTGGCGGAATATGCAGAAAGACAGGCGGAAGAATGGTTGCCGTTTTTGTCGAGTAGGATTATGAATTCCTGAGTTTTTTTTTATGTATATCCGCAATCTTACCAGTAGTTTAAATTATAGATCTGAAAATACTTCTAAACACTTAATTTTGGGCTTCATCGGTCATCGGTCATCTGACATCAGACCAGTAACCTAAAGAAAATTCGCCTACTGGTGGAAAAGCGAATAATCAGATTTTTTTATTCCGCTTTCGATATTTTGACTTAATACGAGAGTAAGAATTACCTGCGAAAGTAGAACGAGAGTAAAAAACCAGAAAAATTACTCTTGTAGGCAGATTTTTAATCAGATATCTTGTTATCAAATACATGAAACAGATTCCCGAAAACCCCAAAGGGGTGAAATGATTGTAGAAGAATTCAAGGTGCTGGGCAGGATTCTTAATCCCGAAGGGATGAAATGATAATAGGTTGAAAAAATAATAGAAAAATGGAATAGATTTTTTTGAATAAAAGCTTCAAAGAGTGAAATTTAAAATAACAAACCTGATTTTCCATTTAATCTTTTTGATCATGGCCGGCACTTTTCACCAAATTTATCTCCAATATGTCTTCGCAGTAAAAGGAAGACAAAACCTTCTTTTAAAGCCTTGGAGAGAAGAAGTTTTTAAATACATGTCCGGTATTATTACAAATAAAGACCAAAAAGCCATTATCGTAAATGGGGTATCGGATCATGTACACGTTTTTGTAGGATTAAAGCCGGCTAAATGTCCTTCAGACCTGATCCGGGACGTCAAAAACAATTCTTCGAATTTCATCAATGAATATAAATTTGTAAAAGGTAAATTTTCTTGGCAAGATGGCTACGGTGTTTTTTCTTATTCTCATTCCCAGCTAAACAATGTTTACCAATATATATTGAAGCAGGAGCGGCATCATCAATCCAAAACATTCAAGGAAGAATATTTAGGATTTTTAAAAAAATTCGAAATACCATTTGAAGAAAAATATCTTTTTGAGTGGATTGAATAATCTCACCCCTTCGGGGTTATAGGTCATTTGCCTTTTATTTTTTCTATAATAATCACACCCCTTCGGGGTTATTTTTAACAATATCTTCTTACCAAATTGGACTGTTTGAATTCTAATAAAAAAAAAGGGTCACTCCCCAGGTCTATAAACCCGCTTTGCAGTCCTCAATACTTCCGCCTTATCCAGTGTCATCGGCTTCAAATCTCGGCTGATAAATCGCTCCATTTGATCTGCATAATGCGGACTTTCAGGACGGTTGCTCGCTCCATAGACATTGATGGATTCGATGACTGGCATTCCATCTCCAAACTTCACCATCAGGATGTATGACTCGCCTTGGGCAGCTTTTCGCATACCATTTTCCCAAGGTGTGGATCGGATAGTGGTCAAGACATCGTCAATTCCCCAAATAGGCAAAACCTTATCACCTCTCACCAACTTTTGGTAGTCACCCAAACCAACAAGTTCTTTACCTAGTTGCGTTTCAAAATGGCCTTTAGCAGCTCGAATCCCTTGTACAGCCTCTTCCTCTGTTAATTTGGTTTCAAAACTCCGCCCAGACTTAGCAAATTCATCCCACCAATAGTAGTAGATGAAAGCAAAAAGCGCAGCGCCTTCACTTTCAATAGAAGCTTCTTTATTCCAGTTTTTCAAAGTGGAAATATGCTTTTCAATGTCTGGATAGTTGGCTGAATCCAGACTGAACAGCTTGCTCATATCCGTTCGGAAAGCTAAAGTGGAAGGTAGGGTTTGGTCATATTTAATCCGCTCAAATTCTTCCCAACTGATCTTTCCCGAGTCCGGCATTAGCTCACGAAATCGCGTTGATCGGTTGTTGTCCCTAAGATCAAATCCCATTTCCACAGGATATTCTTCCGAATTGAGATTGTCAGAAAAGGAAGATGCTTTGAATGGAGAATGATTGGTATTATAAAGGTAACCTGAAGGAGGATTTACTTGCTGGGGAAGCTCAGAAAAGGCATGATACTCTTTCCACAAAGTCTTTTTTTTGTTGCCAGGAACAGTTCCTGAATAGTCATTACCCTGAGTTCGTTTCGGTAAAAGTGCGTTGCTGACAAAGAATATTGTGTCGTATTTGTCTGCATAGACTGTATTGAAATTGGATAGCTGCATGGAGTTCATGGCTGATTTCCACTCTGTGAAATTCTTAGCTTTATTCATTCGCCACCATTGTTCAGGTGCTCCTATTCGATCTAATGCACCAAACCGAATTGAAAAAGCTCCTTGATCAGTCACCAATGTGGGTCCGTAAATGCTTTTCCAGACTTTTTTGGGTACAGGTATGGTGATCAGATCCCAAAGTTTGACTTTCAGCCAAATGGTCCTTTCTTCCAATTCCAACCATTCTCCATCCACTCGATATTGGTTGTTGTCCTTCGGGTTGATCTCCAATTGGTACAAATCCAAAAAGTCCGGATTATTCACCGTATGAGCCCAGCCTAAGTGCTCATTCACCCCATGGAAAATCATCGCACCGCCCGGAAAAAGTCCTCCCAGCGCGTTCCAGCCTTCTTCTGAATGGAGATGTGCTTCGTACCAGGCAACCGGCCCCTCCAAAGGCTGATGGGAGTTGATGGCAAGAAAAGCCTCTCCGGTATCAGTTCGAGAGGGATGAATAGCAATGGCATTGGAACCTTTGGGCAAAGTGTCCTCAGGGATCAAATCCACATTGCCACCAACAATAGCTTGAACGGCCCGATCTGCACCTGACATTTGAGCAAGTGAAAGAATGTATGCTGAAGCGATTTCTTTGGGATTGATAGGGAATGATTGTTTGTACAGTACTTCTTGGGGATGCGCAAAGGCATAATCATTGAGCCCTGCTGCATAGCCTTCCAGTACTTTTTTGAATTCGGATGAGAAACTGTCCTCATATTTTTCTTTGGCAATTTCTCGTGTTCCGAGCAAGTGGACAAAAAAATCGATGGCCGCACCTTGCTCGCCGAATACTCGTCCTGCTAGTCCTTTTCCCGCCAATACGGTCATTTGGATCGTCGCAAAATCATCCTCGGCATGTGCCCAAGCCAAACCATAAGCTACATCGGCGTCGGTCTTTCCGAAGATATGAGGAACACCAAACTCATCCCGAGCGATTTCCACTTGCGTCCTGTCCCAATTGGAAGGTTTGTGGACATATTGGCAGGCAAAAGCAAAAAGAAGAATTGGGAAAATGAAAAAAAAGCGGGCTCTTAAGTAGTGTTTTGAAGACATGAGATGTAGCGATTCAATTTTTACCAAGATTAATAAAAAAGCCGACCAATTGATCGGCTTTTGGGGGTGATTAAATACTTTTCAATATCCATTTTCGGATTTCAGCATTTAATTATCTGAACTCATAATCCACTCCACTCACCTGAGTCAGCAAGGTGACCGACGCATCGAGTGCCACGGCAGATTGTGGAGGTGTTGGGGTTACTGGTGAATTTTGGGCTAAATAATTTTTCATAGCTTGATGCAAGGTGAATGCCGTATTTTCAGTTTCCATCACACCTTTGAATCTACAAAGCATATCATCAGGATCTCCATCACGTTCACAGGCACAGATAGTATAGACTTTCTCTGTGTCAAGTGGCTTTCCTTTTACCAGAGTTGATTGGACTCTTTTTCCTTCTTCTCCATATGCATTAAACTTCACTTCCATGCCTTTGAACTTAATAACCCAGCCGCCAAATCGCTTAGAGGCATCCGCAGCAAATACATTGTTAAGTTCTTTTTCCAGCCATTCCTGTATTTGCTTTCCCGTGACTTTGCCAGTTCTGATGGTACTGTCCACAGGAAGCATGTCAAAAATAAAGCCGTTGGTAATTGGAATATTTCCTGTCTGATCCGCCGTGGCTCGAGGTGGACAAAAGCGGAAACCATTTGAAAGGACGATATCCACCTCTGGTATTTGCCAATTGATGGCATCAAGAATCATGGTGTCAATAGTGTTTTCAATTACAAAATATCGAAATAGGGGAATGGTCGAATACCCTACAATTTTTTGAATATCGGCAAGATAGGGGCCTTCATATTTAGAAATGATCTTCTTCATTTCTATAGATTCTGGATATTTCCTGGAATCGACTTCCATGAGTTCATAGTGGTCTGATACCACTTTTCCGTTTTCGATTTTCAGTTCCAATTTTCCTACAAATGATCCAAAAGCTCCGGGTTCTACCACTTTGGCGTATTTGGCTTGGATCGGTTTTCTCACTCGTTCATGGGTATCACCTCCCAGTATGTAATTCACACCTTCGCAGGAAGGATGATTGGCCAAATGGATTTGTTGTGAAAGGCCTAAATGGGCTACAATTACGATAAAGGCACATTTTTCTTGGGTATTGAGCACATCAACATAGTGTGCAAGATTTTCTTCCGGCTTGGTATAAATGATTCCTTTGCTGTAATTCGGAGATTGTCTGATAGGGACGAGGTGATCTGTGTATCCCAAGAAGCCTACCTTAACGCCATTCACTTTCCAAATGTGATAAGGTGGGAAAATCAATTCTCCTTTTTTGCCCTCACCCAAATCGTGGTACATATTTGCACAGACTTTTGGAGCTGCCAGCGACCCCAGAAGGTGCTGCATGGTCTTTTTATAATAAATCACCTCCCAATTGCCGGGTAGATAAAGATCATAGTCCAGCGCATTTAAGATGGGAACCATCGCTTCACCTGTAGTCTTCACAGAAAGCTCAGATCCCTGAAACATGTCTCCTGTATCCATTAGGAAGCTGTGCTCCATCTTTTTTCTTTCCCGGTCAAGGAAAGTTTTCAAATGAGCGTATCCCCCAGTTTTCCGGTAAACTGATTTTCCATTTTCCCAAAACAGCTCATCATGCGCATGAATTTGACAATGCACATCGGTAGTTTGGAGAATAGTAAGCGTAAATGAGCAAGGGTTACTTTTCTGGATTTCTTCATCATTTTGAGTCGCAGAAGCTATCCCTGCAAAGCCTGTGTTTGCTCCTAATGCTCCTAATGCTCCTAATTGTGCAATAAATTTTCTCCGAGATGGCTGCATCATATTTGGGCTTATAAAATTGATTTTTAAATTCCTCGATAGGGAACACTTTTCCAATCTAGCTGAAAAATAGAAATCCTTCAATCCAAAATTTGGTGATCGGAGTCACAAATGGAAATAAAAAAGGGGTTCCGAATGATTGAAACCCCTGTCAAAACTTTAGAAGTTTATGTAATTTATTTTGAAGCTGTAAACTTAATCACCTGATTTTTGATTGGTTAATAAAATTTAAAAAAAAACTAACTCATTGAAAATTAATGAGTTCTAAAATTGAGGAGGGTATTTGAAAAATTAAAAATTTTCTTGGCTATGTTTTATTTGTTGGAAGAAAATGGGAGATTTTGCTTGAAAAGAAGAAAGTGTAAATCAATTGGGAACAATTAGTATTTTGCCAAAAAATATAGACCTCACATGAATAAGTACTTCGCTTTCCTTTTGTTATTTCTTTCCTTCTCGCCTCTCTTCGGCCAAGTGGAAGTTTTGAAAAAGCTCGATTCCAAAGCCGATTTCTATGGTGATATCGCCATGCAGATTTGGTCAAATCCAGAATTGGGCTATCTCGAGACCAAGAGTTCAGCGCTTTTGCAGAAAACTCTTGCTGATGCTGGATTCAAAGTGACAGCAGGAGTGGCCGAAATACCTACTGCTTTCATTGCTGAATATGGTTCGGGTAAGCCGGTTGTCGGGATCATGGCAGAGTTTGATGCGCTTCCGGGTGTGTCTCAGGAAGCATCTCCTTTTCGCAAGCCGATTGTAGAAGGTGGCGCAGGACATGCCTGTGGTCACCACCTTTTTGGTGCGGCTTCAGTTGCCTCTGGAATTGCAGTAATGGATTGGATGAAGGAGAATAAGATCAAAGGAACCTTGCGCGTATATGGCACCCCAGCTGAAGAGGGTGGTGGAGGAAAAGTGTACATCGCCCGCGCTGGCTTAATCAAAGATGTGGATGTGATGATGCATTGGCATCCCGGATCTCAAAATGCTGCCGGAGCGACTTCTTCACTGGCGAACATTTCCACCAAATTCAGATTTTATGGTGAAGCTTCTCACGCTGCTGCAGCTCCAGAGCGTGGCAAATCTGCCCTTGATGCGGTAGAAGCTATGAATTTCATGGTTAACTTAATGCGTGAGCATGTGCCAATGGAAACCAGAATGCACTACGTGATTACCCGTGGAGGCGAAGCACCCAATGTGGTCCCTGCTTTTGCAGAGTCCTATCATTATGTGCGTCATCCCAATGCACTTGTCGTGCAGGAGATTTTTGCCAGAATGGTGAAAACTGCGGAAGGAGCAGCTTTGGGAACCCAAACCCGTATGGAATATGAGGTGATCAATGGGGTATATAATCTTCTGCCAAATGAAACACTTGCCAGAATCATGCATAAAAATCTGGAGTCAATCGGTGGTATAAATTATACTCCCGAGGAGCGGAAATTTGCAGAAGAAATCATCAAAACCTATCCTGCCGGAGTTAAATCCAGTCCGGATGATGCCGGGAAAATCACTCCTTTTGTCGTCAGCGAAACTGGTGCTGGAGGATCCACAGATGTGGGAGATATCAGCTGGCTAGTGCCTACCGTGGGACTAGGAACTGCAACTTGGGTTCCTGGGACTTCCGCTCATACTTGGCAGGCTGTTGCGGCTGGTGGAATGTCAATCGGGCAAAAAGGAATGATGGTGGCTGCCAAGACCTTGACCTTGACAGCAATGGATATTTTTAAAGATCCGTCAGTAACCAGTAAAGCCTTGGAGGAACTGAACCGTAGGCGAGGAGAAGGATTTGTGTATGAAGCCTTGGTCGGAAATCGTAAGGCTCCACTAGATTACAGGAAATAGGAAGTTGAATCCCAATTCGAAAGGCTGGATATTCCGTTGATGGAATTCCGGCCTTTTTACGTTTGTGCTTTTTCAAAAAAATCTAACTTGTGCTTTGTCTTTCTCCCAAAATATCGAATCAATGGATAGACGTAAATCACTCAAAATCATAGGGGGTTCAGTAGCAGGCATCGCTGGCTTGGCTTTAGTAGATTGGAAGTGGCAGATTATTGATCGTTTGACTCATTCTGGCTTTTTCAGTTTTGATGAGGAGCAGCTGATTTCTATGATTGCTGACACTTTCATACCTGTCGGGCTTCCTGCCAAATTGCCCAATCCTGATGCGCAGCCAATCGGAGCACTCAGTACTGGCACAGATCAGTTTTTGATCAAGCTTTTTGAAAAGTGCTACGAAAAAGAAGATCAGGATTTGATCAAATTTCAACTCAAGGCACTTAAGAAATCAGGCTTTGAGGACCTATCTCAGGAAGAGAAGGAAAAAGCCCTGCTGGCCTTGAAGGTCTCTGAAAATGAAGATGAGAAGAAATTCTATGGTCTGATGCGATCCAACACCGTGATGGGTTTTACTACTGTGAAAGAAGTGATGGTAGACTATAGAAAATATCAGGTCGCGCCTGGATTTTATAAAGGATGTGTGGATTTGACAGTTTCATAATAAGATAGCCATGGAAAAGATAACAATCGAAGTTTCTGAAAGTGTAGCCAATACATGGAATGCTTTGGAAGAAAAAAAGAAAAAGGAAATTAACGAACTTGTGTCTAAGATCATTTCGACAAGCGAGCGAACAAAAAATGCGGATTATTGGGAGAGGTTACGGGAAATCCGAAAAAATGCAGAGGAAAGAGGATTGACAGAAGATATTCTCAATCAAATCCTAAATGAGGATTAGGGTAATATTTGATTCCAATTTGGAGAGATTCCAAAAAACCGAAATTATCACTCCTAGAGATTTTCTCGAAAAATTTAATTGAAACAAAAGAATTGGGCCATGTCAAACCTTAACCTGAAAGCCAAACAAACCACCACCTACGATGCAATTGTAATCGGCTCAGGAGCCTCCGGAGGTTGGGCGGCAAAAGAACTTACAGAAAAAGGCCTGAAAACCCTCGTTCTAGAGCGGGGAAGAATGGTTCGACATATTGAAGATTATCCTTCTGCATCGAAAGCACCTTGGGAATTTGAATTCCGAGGTGTAGTTCCAATTGATAAAAGATCCGGAATCGGAGCAGCCAACTGGAAAAGAGAAGAAACCATGCACTGGGCAATGGCAGAGGATGAGCAGCCCTACATAGAGGAAAAACCTTTCCGCTGGTTTCGCGGCTATCATGTCGGGGGAAAATCCTTGCTTTGGGCGAGAGGAACGCAGCGCTGGTCTGACTTTGACTTTGAAGGACCTGCAAGAGACGGTTATGCAGTCGATTGGCCGATTCGGTACAAAGATATGGAGCCTTGGTACAGCTATGTGGAGACTTTTGTAGGTTTCGCAGGCAGTCGGGATGGATTGGATGTCTTGCCTGATCAGATCGTGCAACCGGGATTTGAATTGAGTTGCTTGGAAAAATACTACAGTGAGCAGTTGAAGGAAATGTACGGAGATCGTCATTTGATCCAAGGCCGATGTGCCCACCTCACAGATCCTCAACAAATACATAAAGATCAGGGTCGAAACAGATGCATGAGTCAAAACATGTGTAACCGAGGCTGTGTCTATGGAGGATATTTTTCAGCCAATGCATCGACTTTGCCATGGGCTGAAAAGACAGGAAACTTAACCCTTCGCCCCGATTCAGTGGTGGAATCGATTATTTATGATGAGCAAAAAGGCAAAGCGATCGGTGTTCGCGTTATTGATAGACTGACTCAGGAATCGATCGAATTTTATGCTAAAATCATTTTTCTTAATGCTTCGACGATCAATTCCAATGCAATTTTACTTAACTCCAAGTCTGATAGGTTCCCAAATGGACTCGGAAATGACAGCGGATTGATGGGAAAATTCATCACCTGTCATAATTATCGCGGGAAAGGAAATGCAACGTTTGAAGGCTTTTTGGACAAATTCAACGATGGACGAAATCCGGGTCATGCCTATGTGCCGAGATTCCGCAATGTCTATCGGCAGGAAACTGACTTTCTGCGTGGTTATGCCATCGGCATGTCAGGGAGTCGTCAGCTGGATGGAAATGGCGAATTAATAGGGGATGCGCTTCGAGACAATTTGCTCAACCCAAAGTATGGGAATTGGAGCATGGCGGCTTGGATGCAAGGCGAAATGGTCCCTGAAGAATCTAACCATATTCGACTTTCACCCGATGAAAAAGACAAATACGGAATTCCAAAGCTGATCATGTCAGTGGAGTGGAAAGACAACGACAATAAAATGACAGCCGATTTTGTGCAGCAGCAAAGCGAAATGTATGAGCGAATGGGCTTTAAAAATATTAACGTGACCGATTCCGGAGCTCCTCCAGGTTCGGATATCCACGAAATGGGCGGAGTTCGTATGGGAAATGATCCTAAAACTTCCTTGCTAAATAAGCATAATCAATTGCATCATTGTAAGAATGTATTCGTCACTGATGGTGCTTGCATGACCAGCGGAAGTACACAGAATCCCACCTTGACCTTTATGACCTTGACTGCCCGAGCTGCGAATTTCGCAGTAGAGGAGTTGAATAAAATGAATCTTTAATTAGTATCCCGCAGATCTGCGCTGATTTCAAGCGCTGATTTTCGCTGATAATTCTACGAAAAACAGCGTCTTTTACTGCGGTTATAAGCGGGAAATCAATCCCAAAAACCTATGAAGAAGTCCCATGTTTTCCTACTCCTCGCCTTTGCTTGGATCTTTTCTCCACAAGAAACTTTCGCTCAGAAAAAAGGCGAACCGATGCTTCAAGTTCCGCTTGGAATCGCATCTTACACTTTCCGAAATCAATGGAAAAACGGAGTTCCTCAAACGCTTGATATCATCCAGCAAATGGGTTTCACCGAATTTGAAGGAGGCGCGCCTCAGGGTGTAAGCCCGGAGGATTTCAAAAAAATGCTTTCCGATAGGGGAATTTCGATTCCCTCTACAGGAACAGGCTTTGAAGCTCTGGAATCCGATCCACAGGCAGTTGCTGATAAAGCAAAAGCTTTGGGGACCAGATATGTGATGTGTGCCTGGGTTCCGCACAAAAGAGGGGAATTCAATAAAGCTGACGCCGATCGTGCCATCAAAGCTTTTAATGAGGGTGGTAAAGTTCTAAAAGAAAATGGGATCACTTTCAAATACCATGTGCATGGCTATGAATTTCAGCCCTATGGAAATGGGACGCTGTTTGACTACTTGGTGAAAAATACCGACCCCAAATATGTTTCCCTACAAATGGACATCATGTGGACTCATTTCGGTGGTGGCGATCCAGCTGCTTTGCTGAAAAAATATAAAAAGCGATGGGTATCACTTCACTTGAAAGATTTCAAAAAAGGTGCGCCAAAAGACATGACCGGTTTAACCGGGCCTGAGAATGATGTGCCGCTTGGACAAGGGGAGCTTAATTTTCCGGCTATCCTTCGACAGGCTAATAAAATCGGAATCAAGCACATGTTTATCGAAGATGAAAGCGATCTTGAATTGGAAGCCTTACCAAAAAGCATTGCTTACTTAAAGAGTTTGAAGTATTAAGGTTTCTGCCAATTCCCCGGTTTGTGCCTGCCTGACGGTAGGCAGGTCTTCACAAACCGGAATTTTTTTAAAGTATGTTATCAAGTGAGTGAAGACCTTCCTGCAGAAAACTGGCACTCATTTGAGCCATGTGAACATAAATAGACTTTGTTCAGGTTTTACCGCTTAGGTACTAACCATTCCTGGCTTGCCTTTAGCATTTGAATTTTTTCCTTGGAAAAAGGGACTGTCACAAACTCGTCATTTGCCCAGATTGGAAAGAGATTCTTGTAGAATGGGCTTTCCGGATTGCCCGATTGGCCAGGATTATTTATACCGATGGTTTTTTCCCAATCTTCAGTATCCACTACAATTCGAAAGGAAGCTCCAGAGGTGTTATTATCTCCATATCCATTGGCGCCAGGAGTGAAGCTATATCCTCCCCTCGGGATTGATTCTGTGTTAAGTTTGGCCTGCCAAGTTTCGTTTACTGCCTGGCCGAGTGGATGTCTGATTTGGGCGTGTTTATAATTCGACTGACCGTAGTGCCAGTTTTGGACATTTGCGCCGAGTTTCTGATCAAGCTCTTTTATCGCAGCGACAAAACTCTCCTTCAACACTCGATTCCTTTGAATTATTACCTCGCTGGTGAAAATCAGTTCCGGCTTTTCCATCCATTCCAAAACTCTTGTCATCGGAATGCTACCAAGCCATGGTTTAACCGCTTGAGGAATAAATTTATCATCCAGTTGTCTCCTTAACATACGCTCCCACATCACATACACTCCCGCTTGTACCGAATTTTTATCCAAGATAAAATTCCAAGCTAGTAAAGCTTTTCTCAAAGAATCAGTGGTAGGATCTTCAAATCTAATTTCTTTCAACAAAGGCACTAGTTGTCTAGCAGGAAGAGACAAGTAGTCGTTTTGTAAAGCTCCCATTTCCTCTACAGTGAATTTCTTTTCTTGGCTGAGCATTTCCTTGATCCGCTCCGCACGGAAATTATCCGCCCACTTGAAACCCAAAGCATCGGTATGTGGAAAATCGGGAGGTGTAACATTATTGTTTGCTGTAGCAATAAAACCTGATTTGGGATTGAAAGCATTGGGTAATTCGGTTACCGGTAGGTATCCATCCCATTCGTATCGCCCATCTCCCATTGTTGCGACCAAACCGGAAAAGCCCCTTCTAATTGGCGTGATTGCAGCGGCCTGCCAACCGATATTCCCGTTTTTATCCGCCCAAACCATGTTTTCCGCAGGAATTTGATTGTAAGTGCACGCTTCCCGGAATTCTTCCCAAGTTTTGGATTGATCCATTCTCAGACTGGATAGATAAGGTGCAGAACCCGGTTCCAGCCAAGCGCATTGGACAGCCACAAGTTTATTTAATTCCTCGTCAATGAAAGTTACCGGGCCATGAATGGTGTAGCGATGGGTGACAATTTGAGCTGCTTGACCTTTCACTCGGATGGTATCTTGGATGCTTTTCATGCTGAGCCATTCACCTTTATGCCAGTATTGCTCGGGATTTCCAGGATTCAGGTCATATACTTTTAGGTCTTCATTATCTGTAGAAAAAATGGTCAGGCCCCAAGCCCCATGCTCATTGTGGCCAATAGATACTCCCGGGATGGCGGGTTCGCCGGCCCCGATGACATTCCAACCTGGGGCATTCAAATGAACCCAATAGCGTAAAGAAGGAATTGCCTGTAATCGATGAGGATCATTGGCCATTATGGGAAATCCACTCACTGATTTTTCTCCAGAAATTACCCAATTATTGCTTCCCTGAGCAAAAGCATCTGACTCCAATGTGAATGTCAACTCTTCCTCCAGTAGTGCAGTGGCTTTTTCAAATTCCTTTTCCTCCCTTCTAAAAGAAGTAAGAATATCCTCTGGCCTGAAACTAACCCCTCTTCTAAATGCTTGGTAAGGCGCCAAAATATCCTTCATCAGCAATTCCTCCGTGATACCCGGATCAATATCCAAAATAGGTTCATTGGGATGGAAATAATAGAGTTGTTTAGCTTTTTCTATGCCGATTTTGCTGACAACACGACTGATATTAAGTTCATCGCTGACATTCTCCAATAGACCCTGATGTCTGGAAATGACTGCTTCCCAAGTCCAGAACTCGGGGAGGATATCCAGCATTTGAAATTCTATTGGAAGGGTATCCGGATTTTTTCGGACTTCCTCTATGTAGGAATTGATTCCCGCAACAAAAGCATCCACAATCTCCACACCCCTTGGATGGTAGCGTCGAAGCTCGGTTTCTTTATCCCCTCGAAATTTGAAAAGTCGAACTCCACGATCACGTTCCAATTCTCGTTCCCCGAGGATCTCGGCGAGGGTCCCAGTCGCTTGTCTCCTCCAAAGTTCAAATTGAAAAATACGGTCTTTGGCTGCTAAGTATCCTTGAGCAAAAAACAGGTCTTGCTCGTTTTTCGCATAAATATGATTGATGCCATGTTGATCCCGTATTACCTCTACCTCATCGGTCAATCCGCTAACTAGTAATCCTTGATTTTGGCAAGAGGACAAAAAGAAGGTTTGAGATAAAAGTAGGGCGAATAGAATATGCTTAAAGTTCATTGGGCTTGATTTCAAGCAGGAATATTTATTCTTTACACCAGCTTTTCATTGGAATTGTGATGGTTGGAGAAAAAACTTACTTGATGTAGAGAACTTTGGGCTATTGGGCTATTCGATTTGCAATTTCGAATCTCCGCTATTAGAGATTTGAAATCCGCTATTCGAGATTTGCAATCTCGAATCCCTATCGTAGGATTTGTAATCCGAATAAACACTCAACAAACCAACTTAAACCTGCGGCCACAGCATCATAAGTTCGATTTATGTAGTCATTAGTTTGACCACCTTCGGGGTCGGGAATGAGGTAGAAGCCTAGTTTCCACGGGTTGCACCCACGGTTATTGAAAAGTTTGATCCCTTCGGGATCGTTTGGTTTGCCTATTCAAGATTGCAAATCTCGAATCCCTACAGTAGGATTTGTATCCAAAAACAATAAAAACAAAAATATCAATTCTTACACTGTTAAGATGGATGTTTAGGAGGATAACTTTTCCCAAGTTCAAAACATTGGAAAAGTTTCTTTTTAACTCACATATCTTCCAATGAAAGCCCTTGATATTCTATTTGGTAGTTTTGCAACTTTTCAACCAGACCAGCTGATTTCTGAATTAAATCAGTCAAATTAATTTTAGCTTTATTGACTTTAATTTCAGCTAATACCACTTTTTTTTCAACTGAATTGAAAGCTATCAAGTCTATCTCATTTATATTTTTGGATTCCCAATACGTGCCGATTTCTGAGTACTGCTGGCTTGATTTGAATTGCTCTAAGAAATACCGCTCTAACATTTTTCCCGAAAATGTTGAATATTCTCTCACAACTTGGGCTTTAAGAAACTCGAAATTTCCGATTTCCACCGCACTATAATTTTTGAAAATAAAGCGAAACCAGAAACTTAGGAAATTATCCACAATTTCATATTTGATAGTTCTCCCGGTTGGTTTTGAGAAAATTGGGCGGATTTTTTTAATCAAACTGAAGTCGTTTTCAAGCTTTTCCAAAAAAGGACCTACGCTTATCTCTAAAATGGATTCAATCTCAGGTCTTGAGGTTTTGGAACTAGCGATCAAAGACAGTACAGAAAAATAGGTGGTATAATCTCTTCCAAACTCCTCGATCAGGGTGTTTTTTCCTTCTTCCAAAAACAGGGAATTTTCTGAAAACACCTCCTCAAGCATATCATCCAGAGTAACTGCTTTAGCGGAAACGAAGGTTTCTACGTATTTAGCCACACCTCCAGTTAAAGAAAAGAAGGCAAGTAAATCAGACTTCGTATAATTGGGATTTGCTTCGGCCAGAATTTCTTTGATTACTGATACTTCAAAAGGCTTAATCACCAATTTTGCTGTTGCACGGGAAAAGAGCGGTTCTTTGGAGTTTTCAAATATGTCCTTCATCATGGAATAAACCGATCCGCAAAAAATCAGATTAAGCTTGCTCTCAGATTTTTCTGAATCCCAGATGTTTTGAATTTCGCTGAAAACTGAGGGATTGATTAGTCTGAATTCTTGGAACTCATCTAAAATTAGAGTGAAATTTCGGGTTTTTGACAAATCCATTACCCATGCGAAAAAGTCTCTAAATCGAGTGATTTCTCCGAAAAAGTTGACTTCAAGCGTGTTTTTGACAGCTTCGACAAATTCTTGGCATAGCAATGCCTCACTTTTTTTTGCGACAAAAAGATAAACGGCCAAATGACCTTCCATGTCTTTTTTTAGGAGACTGGTTTTTCCGATCCTTCTCCGGCCTATCACCACTGTCATTTGAGCCGATTGAGTCGATCGCTCCCGAACCTTCTTCAGTTGGTCCAGTTCTTTTTCTCGATTGTAGAATCTCATAGTACAAATCTAGATATTTTTACTGTAACAAAAAATACTGTAATAAAATTTACAATAAATAATTTCTATCCCCAGAGAGCTTTTTCAAAGAGCTTATTACGAAATATTAACTATAAAAAGTTATAAATAGTATGTTTTTAGCGAATCATTTCTTAACTAGATATCTTTAAATTAACTCTTTATGGAAAAGGCTATCTCGTTATTCTTCTCACTTCTTTTCATTTCCTCTGGGTTGACTTTTGCTCAGAAGAAGGGCATGACCATACAAATTGATGGAAAGTCTCAGCACTATCTTACTATTGGCACTGAAGACAGAAAGCTTGGACAGCCCTTAGTTATTTTTGAAAGTGGCCTTGGCACGAATCTGGAAACCTGGCACAGAGTAATAAGTGAGTTGGGCGAAACGACTCCTGTTTTTGCCTATGATCGTGCTGGAATTGGACAATCAGAAGCAATGGAGGAAGTTCCAACTCCTGAAAACAGGACCAAGCAACTGAAAGCTTTACTTGATAAATTGGAATTGACCCCGCCCTATATTTTAGTTGGACAAGCTTGGGGAGGGATTTTGATCAAGGACTTTGCTTCGACTTATCCTCAGGACATTGAAGCAATGATTTATATAGATCCTATCAATCAATCCACGCAAAAGCAAAAGATGGTTTCGCTGTTAGAGAAAGCAGGATTAGAAGGGGAAAGAATCGCTGCTTCCTATTTCAAAATCAAGGAAGATCAACTCAAGTATTCTCCCAAGGGTATTCGGTCTGAGGCCAAAGTACTCCTGGATTTCGAGACAGGAGAAATTTCAAACTCTTCATTATATGATTACCCTAGAAAACCTTCTGTGATTATTGCTGGAGGAATGAAGTCGGAAATCATGTTTGATCCATCAAGCCCACTGGCCGAGGAATTCAAGGATTTAAATCTGATTTTGCAAGCTGATAGAATAGGTGAATTTACGCAGCAGACTATGAAAAATAGTAATTCTGAAATGGTGCTGGTTTCTCAATCTGCACAGTTTTTTACTTTTCAGGAACCAGAAAAACTCGCTTCCATT
Organism: Algoriphagus sp.; assembly: GCF_046296635.1. Lineage (GTDB taxonomy): Bacteria > Bacteroidota > Bacteroidia > Cytophagales > Cyclobacteriaceae > Algoriphagus. The sequence continues at coordinate 44,832 of NZ_JBKBKZ010000004.1, forward strand.
ATTTCTTTTAGATATTTGAATAACCCTTCCAAAAAAATAGTTCAAGCGGCCGAGCGATATTCAACAGAAGAATTTCAAGAATATTTGGATGGCTTGTTGGCTTATTTTCCCAAAAATAAAATCCCTGAAACTATTATCAATGGCTTAGGATATGATCAACTCCGCCGGGATAAACCAGAATATGCTTTTGTATTATTTCAGTACAATGTGGATCGTTTCCCGAATTCTGCCAACGTCTATGACAGCATGGGAGATGGCTTAGTTGCTTTGGGAAAAGCGAAGGAAGCGGTTCCTTATTTTGAGAAAGCTGTAAAAATGGGTGAAGTGAGTAAACACAACGATTTGGAGCTTTTCAAAAAGAACTTGGCCAATGCTAAGGTTGAAAAATGATTGGAATTCGAGAATTGGCTATTCGAGATTTGCAATCTCCCGTTATTCGAGATTTGTAATCTCGAATTCTACCGCAGGATTTATAATCGAAAACAATAAGAACAAAATATCAATCTGAAACGGTTATGAAGGATGTTCATAAGGATAACTTTTCCAAAGTTTTGAATTTCTGGATCATCCTGAGGTTTTTTGCGGAGCTTGGTGATCAAGACATCCATGCTACGGGCGTTGAAAAAGTCGGCTGAACCTTGGGTAAAACCCATAAAAAAACCTGATTTTTGGTTTTGAGTCGTTGAGAAATAGGAAAAAAAACTATAAAGTTTTGAAATTTATGGAAAAAGTATCGAAGCGGTTGGCTTTTAAAATCCTCAAAGAAGTCTTCTTACGGAATGGCAATCTCAGGATTAAAGATAAGTCAAAGGTTGAAAAATTTGGGTCTCAAAAATATAAACAGGGATTTGAAGTGAGGCTTGTGGCTAAGGATGAAGCCGAGTTGGAACGTATTCAGACCGCGATTTCCTGTTTGGATCTTTATGTAGCTAAAACCTATCTTAAAGGGAATCAAATTGTTCAGCCCATCTATGGTGAGGAAATTGCCAGGAAGTTTGAAAAAATAAAGCGTAAAAAGGACTTATCATCATAACCAAGTCAGCTGGCTCTTCGAGAGTTGAAATTTGACCGTTATTCGAGATTTGTAATCTCAATTTCTTAACCTTGGATTTGTAATCCGATAAAACTCTCAACACACCAACTTAAACCCATACCCTCGCACATTCAGAATCTGAATTGTTGGATCTTCTTGTAGTTTTTTACGGAGCTTGGTGATAAACACATCCATACTTCGGGCGTTGAAAAAGTCGTCCGAACCCCAGATTTGATTCAAAATCTTCGTTCGGTCTGTGATGTCATTCGCGTTTTCCAACAGGATTTGCAGCAGTTGGGATTCTCTTGAAGTAAGTGGCTGTTCACTTTCTCCAAGTTTCAGTAATTGCCTTGTTGGATGGAACTCATATTTACCTAATACAATCCAGTCGCTTTGACTTTGGCGAACTCGAATTTTGTCCAATTGAGACTTGATTCGCACAATCAGTTCCTCCATGCTGAAGGGCTTGCGGATGTAGTCATTTGCCCCAAGTCCAAAGCCTTTGACTACATCTTCGGTTTGGCTTTTGGAAGTCAGGAAAATAATCGGGGTGTACGGATCTGTTTTTCGGATTTCGGCAGCGAGTGAAAATCCGTCTTTCTTTGGCATCATCACATCCAAAACGAGCACATCCGGTTTTTGCTGTAGGTAGCATTCCAAAGCTTTTTGTCCATCGCCACAGAGCCGAACTTTGAAATCTCGACTCTCCAGGCTTTCCTGGATGATCGTCCCCAAGGACAATTCATCTTCTGCGAGGATCACATTGATTTTGCTCATGGCCAATAGGTGATAAAAGTGGTCGATTGCTTTCCCGTCTCCAGTTCGATTTTTCCTTCGTGCTTCTCCAAGATCTTTTTTACATAATAAAGTCCGATTCCAAAGCCTTTGACATCGTGCACATCACCTTTTGGAATGCGGTAAAACTGCTCAAAAACTCGTTCTTTTTGCTCAGAATTGATATTTCCTCCATTGTCATGAATTCGAACTTTGTTCATGCCATTTTGATCGAGGCAGATTTGGACTTCTTTTCCACCATATTTTGTCGCATTATCGATCAGATTGGAAATTGCATTCTCAAAGTGAAAAGGATCAGCGAAAATGGTCTTTGGGTTAGCGGGTAAGATCAAATCAATCGATTTCTCTGGTGTCAAAGTTTGGAATTTCTGCACAAGCTGACGTAAAAGTACCTCTGGGTCGATCGCTTCTTTTTTCAATACCAATTGGTAAGAATCCAGGGTGGCGGTTTCCAGAAGTTTTTCTACCATCTGATTCAATTTGAACATCTGGTTTTTAGAAATTCCCAAATATCGATCAGTTTTTGAAGGATCATTTTCGGGATTAAACTGTTGGATTCCTTCGATGGCAGAGAGAGTCGTGGCGATGGGAGTTTTGAATTCGTGGGTGATATTAGCGATCAGATCTTGCTTGATTTCGGCGATTTCCTTTTGATTTTTAATCGTCTGATAGAGGTAATAAAAAGCATAGGCGATGATCCCAAGGAAAAGCAAGGAAGTCAGTATTTCGACGATTCCTCGCTTTAAAATTGTGAGTGCAGTATTTTCAAAATTGAGTTCCAAAGATTGGCCTCGTGGTAGAAAGGTGGAGCGGGAAACCACCTTAAAAGGCATCTCTTCTGCTCGAAGAACAGTTGAAGAATTTTGTTTTTCTTTCCCATTCAGATAAACAAGGCGATAATCGATCTCGATTCTTCTCCTGTCCAGTTCGGACTTTAGGTTTTCTCTGATTTTGTCAACTTCAATGGAATCCCTCGTGATTGAGATTATGATCCGGTTAGTCAGATACTTGATTTGGGTCAAACTGTCGGCAGCTTTTTGTCCCCAAAATACATTCAGATTGTTAATCTGATCAACTCCTCTCCCCTTCGCCGAGTCAATAAAAGTGAATGTTTTCAAGCTATCAGTTCTTACTTCAGACCAAAAAATTGAATCCGGCCGCCCCTTTTCTGCTCCCTCAATTGCTCTGAAGATCATTTTACTTTTGCCAACACGCTCGATAAATGGTTTTGAAATTTCATTAAAAAGTACTGTGTCAGCTGTAAAGAATCTCGCTGGATCAAATCCCTCAGGAAGGGTGTCAACAAGTAGTGGCATTCCCGCCGACTGTTCGAGTTGAAGATTATCTGTCAGTGTGATGACGTTAGTTTTGGCAATTTCTGCATAATAGCTTTCGACTGCATTATCCAGACTTTCCTGAATATCGCTGACTAGCTGGCGCTGAATAATTTCAAACTGAGAATACATTCTCCAGGCTTGGACTCCAATGCTAATCAGCAAAGTAGCTCCTATCAAAATCCCTATCCGCTTGAAATTCAGTTTTTCCACTTCGTAAAATTATGAGGTTAAAGAAGCAGAAAAAACTGAGGTTAACACACGTTAACAGTGCTTAACGCTTGGCTTCTCTAGGTTTATATTGGTTTGTACCGAAAACAAAACGCAATTTCAATCTGAAATAACAACCTACCCTATGACAGCTAAATTTATAACTCTGGTTTTTTTCTTTTTTATGAGTGTGACTATTTCTCCAGCCATTGGTCAAGGCCTCACCGGACGGGCTTACTATAAATCTTCCTCTCAAATCAAGATCTCCATGGATTCTACCAAAATGGCTCCTGAACAGATGGCTGAAATCCAAGCTCAGCTCAAAAAGCAGATGGAGAAAGATTTCATCCTTTCATTTACCCAAACAGAATCCAATTGGAAGCAGGCTGAAAGTCTGGGAGGTGGACCTGCGACAGCATCTTCAGGTGGTATGACCATGGTGATCAATACCGGAAGTGCAGATCGGATGCTTTACAAAAATATCGCTGATCAAGCCTTTGAGCAGGAACAGGAAATGATGGGAAAGGAGTTTCTGGTTAAAGATATTTTAGAGCCTGCTGAATGGGAATTGACTGGTGACACCAAAAAAATCGGGAATTATACCGCTCAAAAGGCTACCTATTCTAAGATCATCGACTCTCAGCAATTTTCTACCGGAATGACAGAAATGGAAAATGTGAAGGATACAATCAATATCACAGCTTGGTTTACTCCGGAGATTCCAGTTTCTCATGGACCTGAAAATTACTTTGGACTGCCGGGATTGATCCTGGAAGTTCAGAATCAAGGCAGAGTTTTGATCTGTGAGCGGATCGAACTGAACCCGTCCGCAAATCCTGTAAAAATCGAAAAGCCAAAAAGAGGCAAAATAGTAAGCAGAGAAGAATTTCGAGTTGTCCAAGAGGAAGGCATGAAGCAGATGATGAATCAATATCAGGGAAAGCCCGGTGAGGGAAATCGGTTTACGATTAGGATAGGAATTTAATCTTGGAGACCTGCCAGGTTTTCAAAACCTGGCAGGTCTGGCCTGCTAAAACAAAACCAACTATGTCTATTTTTAAAGGAATTATCCTGTTTGCCATTTTTACATGGCTTGCATTTCCTTGTTTTTCCCAAACAAAGCCACTTATCGGGCAGGTTTTGGATAGCCTCAATCGGCCGATTGCCTATGCAAATGTGGTGGCTATCAACCAAAGCACGCAGAAAATAGGCGGCTTTGGGATTACCAATGAGGAGGGTAGATTCAAGGTGACTCTGGCACAAGGTTCTCAGTATTTGCTTAGAGTTTCTTTCGTCGGATATCAGCAATTTGAAAGACTGATTACCGAATGGGATTCTGAGGTTCAAATGCAGATCGTGCTCAAGCAAAGCGATACCGAGCTTGGATTGGTAGAAGTGGTTTCAGAAATGCCCGTGACCATGCGAGGGGACACACTGACTTATAAAACCGACGCATTTACCACAGGTACTGAACGGAAATTGGGAGATATTCTCGAAAAACTTCCGGGTTTTCAGATCGATGACAATGGAGATGTGAAAGTGCAGGGAAAGAAGGTTGACAAAGTACTGATCGATGGCAAAACTTTCTTCGATGGAGACACAAAACTCGCCACCAAAAACCTCCCTGCCAATGCCGTGGATCGGGTTCAGGTTTTGAAAAACTTCAATGAAATCTCTCCAATTAGGGGAATGGACAATGACGAGACGCTGGCACTGAATATTCAACTCAAAGACGGGAAAAAGAATATGGTGTTCGGTGATGTTACCGCCGGAGCAGGACCTCAGGAGCGGTATTTAGCCCATACGAATGCTTTTTATTATGCACCAAAACTCAATCTAAACCTCATCGCCGGTTCCAATAATGTAGGAGAACAGACATTCACCCTACAGGATTATTTCCGATTCAGTGGAGGAATGGCAGGTTTGGGTGGAAGATCCGGTTCACGAGTAAATATTGGTGGGGATGATTTTGGTATTCCTATGGCGAGTAGGGATAATGCGGCTTCGCTTGAAACCACACTCGGAGCTTTCAATTTTAACTTCAACCCAAGCAAAAAGTGGCGGCATTCCGGCTTTTTGATAGGATCTAGTTCTGATAATAGGCTTGGCAGTTCATCCTTTAGAACCTATCTGAATTCAGGTGAAAACAATCAGGAATTACTGACCTCCGCAAGCCGGGTGGAGAATAAATCCGGTTTGCTGAAATATGCACTCACGTTCACTCCAAAGGAAGAAACCTATTTCAAATACAGCTTTTTCGGAAAGCTAGCTGATATCGAAAATGGCAATCTTTTGAACTCCAATTTTGGGAAAATCAATCAAAATCTCGCGACTGTTCAGACTAGAATGCCCTACAGTGTGCAGCAAAAAGCGGAGTGGTATCATGCACCGAGTGCCAAGCGGGTCTTTTCCATGGAGGCCAATTGGGAAAAGAAATTCCAGGATCCACTCTATGATCTGACCTCCAACTTGAAACCGTTCGTGGGGCTTTTTCCAGTATTGGATCAAAAGAGCTACCGATTTCTGCAGCGACAGGATATCCATACCCAAACGATAGAAGGAGCTTTCAATTACTATCAAATCTTAAATGCCACCAACCATCTGAATTGGTCATTGGGTTATCAAAAAATTTCTCAAAGTTTGATTGGGCGCTTGGATCAAGTCGATTCCGAACAGGTTTTTGAGGAGTTTGAAAATGATGCGGATTTTGGTTTTCAGGATATCTACCTAGGAATGACTTATAAGACCAAATGGAAAAAGTTCATCATCAGTCCTTCTGTTTTCCTTCATCGCTATGCTTGGCAGGATCAGCAATTTGAAAGTGATTTGAGCTATAATAAAGTCTTGGCCCTTCCCGGATTTTATTCCAAATGGAATATCAAATCCACCAAATCTCTGACTTACCGTTTCCAGACAGAGGCTAATTTCATGGATATTCAAAAGTTAGCGCAGGGATTGGTGCTGCAGGATTACAACTCGATTTTCCAGGGAAATCAAATGCTCGAAAATGGACTTTTTTACAATCACACCCTTAATTACAGCCATTTCGACATGTTTTCAGGATTGAATTTCTTTGGAAATGCCAGTTGGCAACGAAAACGAAATGAGCTCATCACCACAACAGATTTTGCAGGGATTAATCGACTACTTTCTGTCCTCAACGTGGAACCTGTCAATGAAACGATCAATGGAGATTTGCGAATGGATAAGCGATATAGCAGATTTAAATTAGCTGCAGGAGGTCGCTGGAATACTTTCTCCACCAACCTGATTTTGGATGAAAGACCTATTCGAAACGAGCAGTTTTCTCAAACCTATGATTTCAAGATCACTTCTACCTTTTTCAAGGTTATGGAAGTGGATTTGGGCTATGCCATTACTACCAACAATTACAATTCCGGAGCGCTTTCAAATACCTTCTCCACCCATAGTCCAAAAGTTGAGATTGACTTGGATATCTATAAAGGCTTGAAATTGAATGCGGATTATACCTACAACTCCTACCTCAATCAAGCCAGCGGAATCAGAAGCGATTTCGAGTTTTTGAATGCTTTTCTAGGATATCAGGGCAAAAAAAGTCCTTGGGAGTTTCGGGTTTCAGTTTGGAATATATTAGATACCCGATCGATTCGAAGGGATAGTTTCAGTGAAAACCTGATCAGTACCTATTCTTATTTGGTTCAACCGAGGTATGGATTGCTGACTGTGAAGTATGATTTGTGAAGGATTGGAAGATTTTAAAATTGAAACATTGCAAGATTGAACTCATCAGACAATGCGTTTTTAAAGACAAAATGGATCTTTAATCTGATTCAATGTTGGTTATTCGCTACTTAGCCAATAGGTCAAAATGGCCTCGACTTCGCTCGGCCACCGGATTTCAGGTTATTAAGGGGAGGGAGGAAAATGTGGCTGCGCCACATTTTCCTCCCTCCCCTAAAAACAAAAACTAACGGACACCGAGCGAAGTCGAGGTGATACTTAATAAAATTTGGCTACTGGCAGAATTGCGTATATACATATTGATTATCCTTGAATACTGGAAAAATAAAGAGGAACATAAAAAAAAGGTCCGAGATTTCTCTCAGACCTAATTTTTCAATTTTTCAATCAAATAATCAAATAATCAAATAATCAAATAATCAAATTGTTGCAACCAATTTCACATCCAAAGTCACCTCATCGTAAATCATTCGATCTCCAAGGTTTTCGAAGAAGTTTCCAGAACGGAACTTGATGTCGTAGTGAGTTCTGTCAAATTTGATTACTCCAGTCGCAGTCAATTTATTTCCTGCTACAGCAACTTTAGCTGGGAAAGTCACCGGTTTGGTAGTCCCTTTGATAGTCAAATCACCTGTGATGGTGTAATCAGTGGCACTTGTGGACTTGACGTCGGTGATTTTGAATGTAGATCTGTTGAATTTTTCTACTGAAAAGAAATCGTCTGACTTCAAGTGATTAGTCAGATTGCCTTTTGATTTTTCGTCAGTAAGATCCTCAACGGTCAGGTTGACCATGTCCATTTCGAATGAGCCTCCGGTTATCTTACCATTTGAGTAGTCAAGGTTAGCGTCAGCAATTGGCACATAGCCCCAGTGCTTACCGGTAACTTTGGCCGCTTCCCAGGTTACAGTGCTTTCGGATTTATTTACTTGTGCAGGGGCAAGGGAGTCATTTGTAGCAAGTAGCGTCCCAAATGCAAGGATTAATGTGGTAATCAGTTTCATGTGTCTATAATTTGATTGGTTTGATTAATATTTAGAAATGAATTGCATGATTTAAAATATAGACTTGAATTAAGAATAAAAGTTTAACGGTGATGGTCTCCAGAGTTCGTGGTTTTTGATTAGAGGCAATTTTTTTGTTTGAACTGCCCTTATAAAATTTGCTGGAGCAATACTTGGCAATTTCTGACAAATCAATTAATTGAAATCCAATACTCAATTGTTTGGTATTATATCCTAAAAAAAAACCAATGAATTAGTAATTCAGAGGTAGTCAATGGATAATTCTTTTGGAACTTTCCCGAAAAGGAAATTTAAACATTAAGAATATGAGAGCGATAATTAAAGTGTTAATTGTTTGTTATTCAGTTACCAATCTCATCAGCTGTGGGCCAATTTTGTATTCAACTGTAGGTCAAAATGTTCCCCTTTTGCAAGAAAAAGGAGAATTCAGTGGACAAATTGGCTACGGAGAAAGTAGCGGTGTTTGGTCTGCAAATGGAGCGGGAATCCAAGGTGCATATGCAGTCTCCAAAAATGTAGGTGTAATTTCCAGTTTTTATTCGCTTGGATCAGACAGGGATGAAGATTATGATTGGCAAGGTAAAGGTTCATATTTCGAATTAGGGGCGGGTATTTTTGGGGGAATTCAAAACAGTAAATTTAGGTTTGAGGGATTTGGAGGATTGGGTACTGGCTCAATTAAAAATAAATCTTTGGAAAGAAATAGTGATTTTATCAACGTGAAATACATTAAACCATTTGTTCAGCCAAGCTTAGCGTTTTCCTCGAAATATTTTGAACTGGCTGTTACTCCCAGAATAGTGTATCTCTCTTACACTTCACGGGATGATTTCTTTTTCACCCCAACTGCTGATCAAATTAATCCGAATCAATTTTTCGACAAAAACCATAATAAAATAGTTTTTGAACCGGGGATTATGATCCGTGGAGGATTTCCTGGAGCCAAACTTGAGCTTCAATACAATTTCTCCAACCTCAAAGAGGCTTCAAAAGAACAAAGCGTGATTCACAATAATTATTTTTCAATCGGATTACGATTTGTTTTTGCTAATCGGACGCTTGAAAAGGAGTAAATAATGAAAAAAATTACCCAACCAAAAGACCAAATTCTACCTTCCCGTGCCCATCCGGAGTCGTGTAAAAAGGCCGCTGTTCGATTTCGTAATTCTTGTCGGCTGGAATTCCTAAGGCATGATAAATCGTTTGATGTATTCCATCGATTTTGATCGGATTCTCAATGGTCTTGCAAGGTCTTTCGTCGGCAGTTTTGCCAAAGACATGTCCTCGCTTAATTCCTCCTCCAAACATCAGAACTGAACATCCGTCGGTGAAATGACGATGCATCCCATAATTCTTCATGTCTTCGATGATATCCGGAACTTCGACCTGATCCAACACTTTAAGTCCTGGCCGACCTTCCGTCAACATATCTCGACTGAACTCACTTGCTACTATGACCATCGTCCGATCCAGCTTTCCACTCTGATCGAGATCTTTGATCAGTTGGGCAATGGGTGAATCGATCATTTTTTTCATATCCTTGAGTCGGGTGTGACCATTGTCATGGGTATCCCAACCGAAAAACGGTTCGTATTCCGTCGTAACGGTAATGTATCTCGCTCCTTGATCAACCAGCCTTCGAGCAAGCAGACAACCCAATCCAAATCGTCCGCCCGTATCATATTTCTCATAGCTTTCCTTGGGTTCCAAGCTGAGATCAAAAGCTTTCGCCTCAGGCGAATTCAAGAGCATATAAGCCTGCTCCATGGATTGCTTCAGGGATTCTTTCTGATAATCCGAACCGAATTCTCCCATCGGTCCAGCCGAGATCAAATCCTTGTAAAGCTGATTTCTGGATTCAAAACGCTTGGAATCCATCCCAACGGGAGGTCGGACGGCATCCAATCCTGCGGTAGGATCAGGAATCAAGAACGGTCCATACTCCGAACCTAAAAAACCGGCACTGTGAAATGCTTTTAACTCTTCACCTTCACCCACTGTAAATCGCTGACCGATATTGATAAAGGGCGGAATGACTGGATTAAGCGGGCCTTTTTCTTTGGCAATCCAGCTGCCTAAATGAGGAACTACTACCGACTGTGGAGGCTCGTAGCAAGTATGGAAATGATATTGGTGGCGCGTATGAAGTATGTGTCCCAAATCAGCAGCTTGATAGGATCGGATCAAAGTTCCTTTATCCATCACTGAGGCGATATTTTCAAGTCCTTCGGAAAAGGAAATACCATCGAGGCTGGTGGGGATAGATGGAAAAGTGCTTAATACTTCATTCGCTTCCATGCCTTTGCGAAAAGCCGTGTATTTCTTTGGGTCGAAAGTCTCGGTATGTGCCATACCCCCCGCCATAAAAAGCAGGATCACCGAATCAGCAGTGCTTGGGATTTTGCTTTCGCAGGATGAAAGTAAACCTGCCAACGGCGCTCTCATTCCCATGGTCGCCACGGCTGCTGCGCTGGTTTTTTTGAGGAAATCACGTCTGGTATGGAAGGTTTTCATAGTCGATTAATTTTATTTACCGTTAAGGGTGGACACTTCCTAAGGCTTCCGAGGCAATGATTTTCTTTATGAACGGAAAGAGAATATCTGCCTTTGAGAAAAGAAGCGTTTACCGAGGCTAAAATTGGAGATTCTTCCGTCCTCGGTCTTCGGTCTTCCCGCCCAGAAACCAAAACGAATCCTACCATTTGCCTCCAATTGAAGATCTTAGCTATGCTCATCAATAAATCATTTGAAACTCTGGTAGTAGTAGAATTGCCCAGAGAAAATCCTGAACTTCAGCTATCTCTGGCGTTTTTCCGAATACTTTTTTCGCAAGTGCCAGCTCTTTTTCTGTAGGCTTTCGAAGAAGTGCTCTTGCATAAAGTTCCTTCGTCAGCTTGTCAGAATCAGGGAAATTCTCCACCCAATTCTTTCCTCCCTTTTCCAGGGTGTTGTTTAGCCGTTCACCGTTGCTAAGTTCCAGCGCTTGAAGCAAACTTGCCTGAGAATCCCGACTAGTAGAAACGATTTCCCGGTTGGGTCGGCCAAGTGATTTGAGAAAATCATTGTTTGCTACCAAAGAAGCCCTGGCAAAACCCAAATTACTTTTAGCTTCAGGAATCAACTGATAAGGGCGGAATTTGACTTCCACAGAATCAAATAAGGGAGCCGATATTCCACTCACAGCATCAGAAAACTGCTCGGCAGTCATCCTCCTTCGGGTCATTCCCTCAAACTTGAAGTCTTCTGCCAAAAGCAAGTCAGGCGAAGCGAGTGGAATGGACTGACTTTGGTAAATTTTGGATGTAGCAATCTGAAAAACCAGACGTTTGAGATCGTATCCATTTTCCACAAAATCAACTGCAAGCCAATCCAACAGATCCTGACTCCAAGGCTGATTATCCATTTCGTCAGCAGGCTCCACGATTCCTCTACCCATCATTTGCTTCCAAATTCTATTGACCACTGTTCGGTACATACGACCATTGACAGGTTGAACAAGTTGATCGGCGAGCTGTCGAAGCTTTTCAGCCTTACTTGCAGCAGAATCGATTTCCCCCAATTCTTCCCAGAGGATTTTGGTTTTGGCCAATTTGCCTGTTGGCTGCTCGCATCTGCTAACTTCCAGCGTGCTGTCTGCGAAGATGTTGGCAAAAGCATAGGCTTCTTCCAGTTTCCAGTCGCTGATAAAACTGTCGTGGCAAGAGGCGCATTTTAGGTTCAAACCCAAAAGCACCTGTCCAACATTTTGTGCTGCTTGCATCTCAGTTCGTTGTGAAGCATTTACGGTTCCTCGCCACCGGATACCTTCGATGAAGCCTTTGGATTTGTCGTTGGGATTGAGCAATTCCCTGACAAACTGATCATAGGGTTTATTATCTCGAATTGCAGTGTACAACCAACCTGTGATTGCGAAGCGACCCTTTGTAATATAGCCTGTTCCGGTGTAATCATTGCGCAGTGCATCATTCCAGAAAGTCAACCAATGTTGAGCGAAATCATCTTTTCGATTGAGTAATGCTTCAATTAGGATTTCTCTTTTGTCAGGGTTTTGATCTTTTTCAAAAGCTGCCAATTCTTCAGGTGATGGCAGAAGTCCAATCACATCCAGATAAACCCTACGGAGGAATGTTCGGTCATCTACAGCCTTACTCCAGGAGAGTTGATTTTGCTCAAAGTATTGATCCACCCAGCGATCTATCGGGTTTTCCAGTCCAGCTTTTGCGGTGGGCAAATCTGGTTTCCTCGGAGCCAAAGCTGCGACTCTATATACAGATTGTTGTGCTACACCATCCGGCCAAGGAGCACCTTTTTCCACCCAAAGCCGAAGCATTTGGATTTCATCTTTGCTGAGTGGTTTGCCTTTGGAGGGCATCACTTCTTTGTGATTTTTTGGGAGAGAAATGCGGCGAATCAATTCACTTTCATCAGGTTTTCCGGGGATGATTACTTTTCCTTTTTTGCCTCCGGCAAAAACAAATTCCTTTTCATCCAATCGAAGTTCTCCTTCGATTTTGGCTCCGGAGTGGCATTTGTAGCAATTGTGAGCGAGAACTGATCGGACATTGGTGACGAGTTGGATTTCTTTTTCTGGGGAAAGGTCAGATGCAAAGTTTGCCAAATTCACTGTCAAGGACTGTGGAGGTTCTAATTCCTGATTTCTAGGTAAAACTTCGGTCAGAAAATCTTCACCATGAGTCAAAGAGGCTCCGAAGTGACCTGCGACTCCGATACCTATTCCTGTGAAAAACAAAAGTGTCCTGTATGTTTTGATCGCAGATTCAGAAGGGACCAATTCACTTTTTCTCAAGAAAATCAAAAGTAAAAGACTCAGTCCGGCACTGCCAATTCCAATAATTCGATGAATGTCAACGGTGCTTCCGGTTACCCCTTCATTTTCGGCCAAAAGCAATCCCATAAAAGCAGTAAGTACAGCAGACAAGGCTCCCAAAACCACCAAGAACTTGATTCCTGCTCGTAGTGGATGACGGAATTTGCCTAGGGTAAAAAGCTCCATCAAGACTGCTACCAACAGCAGCCCAATAGGGAAATGGACCAGCATGGGGTGAAGTCTGCCGAATAGTTGGAGTGGCCAGAAATCCGAAAGTAAATTACTAACAAGAATAAGTGTGGAAATGGGAATCGATTCCATTAAATGGTAAACTAAAAACAAGCCAATCATAGAAGCCATCCTCTGAAATTCATGAACCAAAAATATAAGCCTTTATGCTTATTAATCCGTCCTTAGCTCGGCTTTTTATCCATTTAGAAGAGAAAATTTTGAAAGCCTGTAGCGAGAAAGAAGGTTATTCCGTCTTTAGCTCAAAAACCAACCACTGATATATGAAATCATCGTATCTATTTTTAGCCTGTCTGATTTTTATCGCTAGCTGCATTGAAAAAAATGAGTTTGCATCCGTACTTGAAACTGATCCACTGACTAAAAATGGTGAAATTTTTATAGATGAATCGGGTGAAGAATATTGGATGGGCTGTGAAAACTCTTGGGGGAGACGGCTGGGGTGATGGTGGATTTGTTTGGGCGGATTATGAGGCGTTTGATAATGTTTTTGATTTGAATAATCCATTCCGAGTACTTTGCCAGGCTTTCGTTGGGTTGAATTAGATAGATCAGGATGCACAATAACCAAACCGAGTGCATAGTCGGTGATTATGTAAATTTTTGGCGATTCTGACTACAACTCTCTTATTTTCAAATTCCGAAAAGAAATTCCTTTAGCCCAGTCTTGCAGGGCAATATGTCCTTTGGAAGATTTTCCAAATTCCGGATAGTCTTTAAAGTTTGAGTTAGCAACGGTGTCAGCCCAAGCCTGTGACTTAAAGTCCACTTCTGTCGTCAATACGCCATTCAAGAAAAACTGTGTTTTTCCGTCTATTTGAATGATTTTGGATTTGTTCCACTCAGAAGATGATTTGGTCTCGGCAGGATTTTTTTGAGGATAGAAATTATATAGGCAGCCTGATTTTTTCAAAGGCACATCCACTTCCGCATGTGAATTTGACAGCAGTTGATATTCCGGACCCGTTGCCCAGGCTGTTTTGATTTCCGGTTTTTCTACTACGTTTATGAATACACCGCTGTTCCCTCCCTCTTCGATTTTCCAATCAAATACAAATTCAAAGTTTTCGTATTGCGCGTCAGTAAGTAAGTCAGCAGGATCATTGGTTTTTTTCGGATTGCATTTAAGCTCTCCATTGACTGCCTCCCAAGCAGATTCGCCTTTTCCTTTGTTATAAATATGCCATCCATCTAAAGTGGACCCGTCAAACAGCAATTTCCAGCCTTCTTCTTTTTCAGCATTAGAAAGGTGATTGTCCTTAATCATTTCAGGTTCTGAAGTAGATGTTTCTGGGGTTTTTGATTGGCAGGACCAAATTGAGAGGGATATGATGTATGCTAGTATGAGAATTGGGTTATGTAACTTCATTTTTGCTGGGTTTGGGTGAGGTTAAGAATACAAATGCATGGTTGGTAAAGTTGCTACGATTAATGGAAAATTAAAAAGGCATAAACGGTGGGTCAAGCCGAGCGAAGTCGAGGACCCTTCGACTCCGCTCAGGGTGACCCCAGCTTGGTCATATATCCGTAATCATCATTCACCGATTTTAAATAATAGTTTTTTCAAGTTCAGAGTGACTAGTACAATTTTTTAGATAAAAAGGTCGGAATAAAAGAAATCCCCTTGACTTTTTAATGCCAAGGGGAAAGTGGTTTACTCTTCAATCTTATTTTTAAACTCAATCTCCAAGATACTCATTAGTACTTCTTCTCCTTTGGCGTCAGAATTTTTGAAGATAAAGTAGAGATCCTGCATGCCTTTAGTCGGTTTTATTTTGACGATTGCACGACTTGCATTTTGCCTTCTCCAGTCTATCGGATTCACACCCTGTGGAGGTCTGAATCCTGCTGGTGCTTTTCTGCCGATCTTCACCGATTGGCCGAGTAGCTCTCCAGTCGGTGATCCTGAGCGGATTTCCACCGAACCTCCGATTGCGCCGTTTCGCTCAGTGATAGTACTCAACACATCGATTTGCTGCACACCCGTGAGGTCTATCTGCTTCATGGAAAACTGGGAATTATCGCCCACCATCATGAAACTAATGTTAGGTGTTGTCAAGAGTTGAACTCCTTTTCTATCAACCGAGCTCTGAGGATCAATAAATGGATTTTTCAAAGCAACGAAGTCTAATCCATACAATGAACCGATATTTCCAGCGCCTTTATCGGAATAAGACGCTCTGAGTAGGAAGCTGCCTTGGGCGTTTTCTCCTTCAGGAATTACTGCATTTACTTGCCCACTCAAAGGCAAGGAAGCGATGTTGGCTTGGGTGTCATCCATCGCCAAGATGTAATCGACCATTCTTCTGGCATCTGTCTCGCTCATCGAAGGGTGAGCGCTCATGCCATGATCTCCCCAAACTCCAGAACCTCCATTGATGATTTTACCTATTAGGTATTTGGTGTTTTCTTCAGAGTTAGGATACTTTTCTGCTACTGCCTGATAGCTTGGGCCGATTGATTTTTCATTGTATTGGTGGCAAGACTTACAGTCGCTTGCTTCGATCAGGTTTTTACCAAGATTCAGAATTGCTGCATTTTCGACACCACTTTGCTTGGAAGCAATCTCAATCGGGTCAAATCCGGCCGGAACGTAATCAAAAGTCACGGCTACTTCCTCAGCTTTAATTTTTCCGTCAGCTGTACTTCCATCTTCTTTGTCAGCCACGGAAATACTATAGTTTAGTTCTTTTTCCCCAAACCAGAAACTTCGGTTCATACCTCCAAAATCAATGGCAACTACAGGCGGCTCATTACCTGCGATTACTTCTAAAGAAGATGAATTTTTCTCTCCTTTGGTATCGGTGACAGTAAGATTTACTTGGTAAGTTCCGGCTTCAGAGAAGGTGAAACTTGGATTAACTTCAGTCAAAGTCTGATTAAATCCCGATCCATTGGTTATTTTCCATTCATAGGAAAGTTTGCCTTGATCGTAATCATCAAAGTCGTTCGTTCCCTCTGAAGAGAAATTGACAGTCAAAGGAACAGCTCCTGAGGTTTTGTCAGCTCCGACACTGACATTCGGCTTGCGGTTGCCTTTGTTGTACTGGATTTTAATGATGCGGGAATTGGCATTACCCCGGAACCAAGCCGAGCCATATTCAAGGATATAAAGCGAGCCATCCGGTCCGAAGTCCATATCAATTGCCGAGCTAAAAGTTTCATTTGGTAGAAATCGCTCCATGCTTTCGTAGTCGCTATTTTTATCCATCGAAACGGCATAAATCAAGTCCACGATAAGCCACTTTCCCTCATAATATGAGGGTAATGTATAGGGTGAATCAGCTTTAAAATCAGCCTTTCTGAAAACCGGTCCACCTGTAGCGCTACGGCCCGAGCTTCCCAATTGTGGAAATACTTCAGAAACACCATAAGGATAATAAATCATAGCGGGCATAACCGGAGTAGGTAATTCTCTCAATCCAGTATTGTTGACAGATTCATTGACGGGTGCATTGACATCGTAGGGAGCACCATAGGAGCTATCTGCGTGATTATGCCTTGTGTAGGGAAAATTGTCACCAATAAAATATGGCCAACCGAAGAATCCTGGGCCTTTTGCCTGATTGAATTCGTCATATCCTTTTGGACCCCAGATAGAATCTACCGAAGCGTCCGGGCCGACTTCACCCCAATAGAGGTAGCCAGTTTTGCTGTCCAATGTCGGTCTCCAAGGATTTCTATGACCCATGGTGTAGATCTCAGGTTTGGTTTTTTCTGTTCCTACGGGAAAAAGATTGCCCTTAGGAATGGTGTATGTTCCATCATCTTCCGGATGGATTCTTAGGATTTTTCCTCTCAAATCGTTGGTGTTGCCCGGTGCACGCTGATCATCGGCATTTTCCATTCCCGGTCTTTCGTCAAGATTTGAAGTTCCTTCGCGTGGATTGACCGTATTGTTTCCAACAGTTAGAAAAAGATTTCCTTCCGCATCAAAGACCATTCCTCCACCGGTATGGCAGCATTCTTCGCGTTGGGTTGGGAATTCCAAGACGATTTTCTTGGAGGAATCGATCAATTCGTTGCCTTTGAGTTCCCATCTTGCCAAGATATGCTTAGCATCAGTCGGATCTGCATAATACATGTAGATCCAGTTGTTTTTGGCGTAGTCAGGGTGTGCGATTACACCCATTAGGCCTTCTTCTGCTTCACGCACCACTCCAGCTTTGTTGGTGTATTTGGTATTGACGGGGATCGTGGCTACGAGCATTACTTCACCGGTTTTTTCATCCAATATTTTCACTCCGCCTTTTCTTTCCACGAAGAGAATTCGGCTTTCCGGCAAAAAGGTCATTTCCATCGGTTCGTCCATCCCTTCGGTCAAGACCACTTTGGTAAAGCGATTGTCCTCAGGTTTTATTTTGGAGTCTTCCTCGGACTTGCAGGATAAAAATCCCACACTTAAGAAAAGTACCGGAAGTACCTTCCAAAGGAATTTATTTAACATAGGTTTTTGAGTTTGAAGTAAGAGCATTTTTCTATTGTCTCAATTTTGAACATAAGAATATCAAATTCCAATAGTTATTTCTGAGGCGGTCTGAAAGCAGGATAAATGAAGGGAGGAAATGATTGATTATTTGGGGGATAGCGAGATTTTTAGACTTCAATTTTTAGTAATGAGGAATTGCAGTTTTTCCATTTGTAAAAAAATGCGACAACCCATTTTTCAATTTTCTATATTTTGGTCTAAGTCAATTTGAAAATGAAAAAAATACTAATTCTCCTGCTCCTCCTTCCGGCATTTTCATTTGCTCAAAATCATGAAGCCAACATCAAGAAAATTTTTGATGCAGAACTTTCTCAGGGGCATACCTATGAAAATCTCCGCTACCTCACCAAAAACATTGGGCATCGTCTTGCCGGATCGCCAAGTGCTGCGGCTGCTGTGGAATGGACTCGCCAATTGATGGAAAGCTATGGGTTTGATACGGTTTACCTACAGCCGGTCATGGTTCCGCATTGGGTCAGAGGGGGCAAGGATATCGTGCGAATCACCAATTCTGAAAAGCACGGATCGGTGGAACTTACCGCACTTGCTCTCGGGAATACCCAAGGTACAGGGCCCGGAGGTTTAATTGGAGAAGTGATCGAAGTAAAAAGTCTGGAGGAATTAAGAAACCTTGGAACAAAAACACAGGGCAAAATTATTTTCCTGAATGGGGTGATGGATCCTACGAAAATAGACACATTTGAAGCTTACAGCGGTGCAGTCGGACTTCGTGGAGCGGGGGCATCCGAAGCTTCAAAACTTGGAGCAAAAGGCGTGGTGATCCGATCTGTGACAAACCGAATCGACGATGTTCCTCACACCGGAAATCAGCGGTATAATTCTGATTATCCAAAAATCCCGGCTATTGCGATCAGCACTCAGGCTGCCGAACTCCTGAGTAAACTTCTTAGCGAGCAGCCTAACCTGAAGCTTTACCTCGAATCTCATGGTCAAATGCTGGAAGACAAGCTTTCCTTCAATGTCATTGGTGAAATCCGAGGATCAGAAATACCTGGAGAAATCATTGCAGTGGGAGGTCATTTGGACTCATGGGATGTGGGAGAAGGTGCTCATGATGATGGCGGAGGCTGCATGCAAGGAATCGAAGTGCTAAGATTGTATAAGGAGCTAGGCTGGAAACCTAAGCGTACCATCCGTGCGGTGATGTGGATGAATGAGGAAAATGGGCTTCGTGGAGGTCAGGAGTATGCTCGGGTAGCCAAAGAAAAAGGCGAAAAGCACATTGCTGCGATTGAATCAGATTCCGGCGCATTTCTTCCTTTGGGTTTTTCATCTACCGGTACAGAGGAGCAAAGGGCAAAATTATTGAGTTGGAAACCTTACTTTTTACCGTATCAAATCTGGAATTTGGATAGGCCGGGTGGCGGTGCGGACATTGGTCCTCTACGGGATCAAGGACTGATTTTGATTGGTTTGAAGCCTGACTCTCAGAAATACTTCAACTATCATCACACCGCAGCTGATGTCTTTGAGGCGGTGGATCAGCGAGAACTTGAACTGGGTGCTGCGGCTATGGCTGCCTTGGTTTACCTATTGGAGCAAGAAGGAATTTGAAAACCTTAGATACTAAGTTTGGATGCCAATTCCTGAGATCAGTATTTTAATGCCGTATAAAAACGCGGCTGAGTGGATCTTTGATTGTCTGATTTCCATCCAAAATCAAAGTTTTGAAAACTGGGAAGTGATCGGAGTCAACGACTCTTCCACAGATGAAAGCGAAGAGATTTTCAGGGAGTTTCAGAAAAATGATCCTCGATTTAAAACCTTCCAAAATCCCGGAAAAGGAATAATTCCAGCCTTGGATTTTGCTTTTCACCAAAGTGAAGGAAAGTACATTTCGCGGATTGATGCTGATGATCTTATGCCTGAAAAACGGCTGGAGCAGATGCGGAACTTAATTTTAGATAGTCCAGAAAATACCGTGGTGACAGGTTTGGTTCAGTATTTTGCGGATCAGCCCATCAGTGAAGGATATCGATCCTACGAAAGCTGGATCAATGAGATCAATCTTAAAGGCCTTCAGTCCGAGAACATTTATCGGGAATGTGTGATAGCTTCGCCCAATTGGCTTACAAGCCGTGAAGTCATGGATTCAGTCGGCGGATTTAGCAAGCTGAGCTATCCGGAGGATTATGATCTGGTATTGAAATGGTATGAAAAAGCGGTGAATTTCCGGGTGGTACCGGAAGTCACTTTGCTCTGGAGGGAGCATTCGAAGCGCACTTCCAGGAATTCTGAAAACTATGCTCAAGAAGCTTTTTTTGAATTGAAAATCAAAGCGTTTTTGCGACTTGATTTTCGTCAAAATCTACTGATCGTTTGGGGTAAAAATCCGAAATCAAAATTGATATCGATGATTTTGGAAGCGAGAGATATTCCTTTTGAACATCATGACTTGCAGGATTACAGGAATGTGGAGAAGATCCAGAAACCTAAGATTTTGCTTGCGGTATACCCATCTGAAAATGAGCGAACACGGATTCAGAATTATCTGATTTCCATCAATTTAATGGAAGGCAAAGACTGGTGGTGGGTGTAAGTTTATGTTTTATTATTGTGAACTTTTCAATTTTTCCTCTGAAAAACTAAAATAAAGCTAGTTCTTGCAAAAAGTTTTCAAACTCTGCAAGGAGTCTTTATTTCCCAAGTGATGTCTAAAGTGAAGGTGAGTGTGTTGATGGCGGTATTTAATACCCCATTTGAATTGGTGAAAAGAGCACTGGATTCAGTGATCAATCAAGATTTTAGGGATTTTGAGCTTTTAATTGTGGATGATGGAAGTTGTGTAGATTTGAGTCATGCTCTGATTCGATACAGTTTTGATTATGAAGATAGGGTCAGCTATATCCGAAGTAGAAATGAAGGGCAATCCTTTGCCATCAATAGAGCTGTTCATTTTGCCAAAGGAGAATACATTACCATCATCGATGCGGATGATGAGTATAAGCCAAATCACTTGTCTTCTTGCCTACAAGAAATGGCTCATGCTGATCTGATTTCGTCGCTTACCGAAACCGTAGTTTCTAGCAATGAAGATTATTATGTGGCAGATAAATACGATTTGCACAAAAATATCCACGTAGATGATTGTATTCTTTTTGCAACGCTCTTTGGCAAAAAAGAAGTGTTCAAAAGTATTCGTTTTGAAAATAAATACTCCGCTGATTCACATTTTTATGAGCAGGCTTCGAAGAAATACACCGTCAAAAAATCCCTAAAGCGGACTTATATCTACTATCGAAATATTTCTTCCAGCATCACGGCTCTTCATAAGAAAAGTAGAGTATTGCAAAATTAAAGGATGTTGGAGTTTTCTGGTAATCTTGTTTGCGCGTCACTTTTCACTGGAAATTTTGATGTAAATCGGAGTGAGATCCTTCCACGAGATGATTTTCGACTAATTGAAAAATGGTGCCAGTCCATTCAAAATCTTGGATTAATCGGTTTAGTGTTTCACAATAATTTCTCAGAAAAAACGATTTCAGAAGTTCAGAACAGGTGTATTCGATTTATCAAGGTGGAGTTCAATACTAAGCTCAATGCAAACGTGTATCGCTATTTGGTTTATTTGGATTTTTTAAAAAAGCATGGACATAAAATTCAAAATGTCTTTTTCACCGACATTGCAGATGTAGAAGTTGTAAAAAATCCATTTATCGATCCCTTTTTCATTAAAAATTTTGATGGTCTTTTTTGTGGAGATGAAGATAAGCTATTGGACAATGCATGGATGCGAGACCACTGTACGCATTTGAGGAATTTGATCCCTGAGTTTGCCGAATTTGAACGAAAGAATAGAGCCGAGACCCTCCTGAACTGTGGTGTGATGGGTGGGAAAATTGAATTGGTGCTTTCGCTGATGGAGGAATTAGCCAGGATTCATACTCGGTACACAATCAGTAATCAGACGCCATTTACCCTGGACATGGGTGCGTTTAATTTCGTGGCGAGAACCCAATTTGGGGATCGACTCAAACATGGACCACCAATCAATACTCGATTCAAAAGCTATGAAGCCGAGCGGACAGATTGTTGGTTTAGGCACAAGTAGCTTCTGAAATGGGAGTAAGACTTGCCTGTTTATCCAGTTTAATGTTTAATTCTACTACCCGTTCTTCGGTTTTTGGAATTATTGGCTCTATTTATGGGGCTTTCATGAAACTAAAATCGAACAAAAAAGAAAAGCTAACCTTTTCTAAATAAATTATAGTTTTCGATTTTTTTCAAAATTGCTGGTTACTCAGAGTTAAGATTTCTTGTCTTTCCTCTTTCTGATTAGTTCCTACATAAAAAGATTAAACTTTTATGGCTTATAGTGATTCAAGGCTTGCCGCCATCCGGCTTTTTCGAAAAATTAGATTTGGGTGGATTTATACCTCTACCACTTTTGTGGGGAATTTTGGAATGGCATTGCTTCTCACTTCATTTTTCAGGGAGTTGGATTATGGTGTTGATATTAATTATGTTTTTTTCTTAAGTGTTTTGGCTATTGGGCTTTGGGTGACTGAGGCGATACCACCATTTGCAGTTGGGATTTTTATTATAGTCGGTTTGGTCTTTGGATTCGGGACTGACTTTATCGCAACGGAAATTAAAACACCAGTTGAGATGTACCTCGGTACTTGGACGAGCAGCGTGATTTGGCTGCTTTTGGGCGGATTTTTTTTGGCTGAAGGTATGAGCATCGCAGGATTGGATCGCTCCCTTTTTCGCTTTGCGGTTCGAAAATTTGGTACAAAACCCGACCGCCTTTTGCTTGGGTTGATGTTGACCACGGCATGTGGCAGTATGGTGATGTCCAACACAGCTACTACGGCCATGATGGTTTCATCCGTTTTGCCACTTGTTCATTTGATAGGTAAAAATTCTGCTTTCGCCAAGTCCCTTTTAGTGGGAATTCCAGCGGCCGCCACACTCGGCGGAATGGGAACTATAATAGGAAGTACTCCAAATGCCATTGCAGTGGGCGGGCTTCAAGGAATTGGGATTCATGTGACATTTGTTGAATGGATGATTTTTGGTGTTCCGATGGCTTTAATTTCTATTTATATTTTTTGGAGATTTTTGCAGCGGAAAATGAACTTGGGAGAACTTGGAGTTGATCTAAACCAAATCATGGGAGAAAGATCAGTACACAAGAAATTCGAACGAAATGCAGTCATTTTTGTATTGTTTGTGACAGTTTCGATGTGGATAACAGAGCCCATACATGGGATTCCGATTGCCGCCACATCTGCCATCCCAATCTTATTGTTGACTGTGCTTCAGGTAATCAAGGCCGAAGATGTCCGAAGACTTCCATGGGATACGCTGATGCTCGTCGCAGGAGGTCTTTCTTTGGGTATTGCCATGGTGGAAGTAGGGCTTACGGATATCATTATGTCAAAGATAGATGCACTTCCGATCCCGTTTTTCGGTGTTGCTTTGGTTTTTGCTCTGATCGCAGTCTTGATTTCCAACATCATGAGCAATACCGCTGCTGCATCAATCTTGGTCCCACTCGGATTGTCTCTTCCCGGAATTTGGGGCATGGCCGTGCCATTGATTGTAGCCTTGAGTTGTTCTTGTGCTTTGCTTTTGCCTGTTTCTACGCCTTCGAATGCCATTGCTTTTTCGACAGGAATGGTCGAACAAAAATCGTTCAGACCAGGTGGATTGCTAATGATTCTGATAGGTCCACTGATGGCTTTTGCCAGCGTGATGCTGTATTCTTGGATATTTTTTTAGGCAGAAAAAGCTTTAAGAAGTAGCTAGAACTATGAGTCTCTTGAAATTTCAAGAATCACATTCCCGATTTTCTTTTCAGAAGCCACATAAGTATAAGCCTCCCGAACTTGATCAAGTGGAAAAGTTCTATCCATCAAAGGTTTGAACTGACCTTTTAACAGCAGGTCTTGGATGTGGTTCATGCTATTCAAAATGTCCAATGGAAGTGGAAATACTACTTTTTTTCCTCTAAAAATCGGAGTGGTCAATGCTAATGTCAGATTTTCCCAGTTAGGACCAAGTTCAGATGAAATATAGATTCCTCCCGGCTTTAAAATTGACTTGCATAATGAAAACCTACTTTTCCCAACTGCATCTAACACAATATCGTATTCAATTTTCTCTTTTGTAAAATCTTCTTTTTCCAAAGCAATGACACGATCTGCACCGAGGGCCTTTACTTTCTCCACATTGTTTTCATGGCAAACGGCCGTTACCAAGATTCCTTGAGTTTTCATTAACTGAATGGCCGCCGAACCGATTGCACCTGTTCCACCATTGACTAAAACATGATTTCCAGGTACTAATTTTACTTTATTCAGAAAATTGTAAGCATAATGAGCAGCTTCAGCGCAGGCCACGATTTCCGCAAAACTGATTTCTTTAGGAATTTTCATTATGGCAGTTTTCACTGAAATGCACACAAATTCCCCCTGAGTACCGGCACCATTGTCTTGAAATCCCCACACTCGATCCCCAATTTTGAATTCAGTCACTTTTTCACCGACTTTGTCCACAATTCCCGCAAAATCCGTCCCGGTGACTGGTTTGGTAGGTTTTGGGAAACCAGCAAAAGCTCGCATGATGTATGGTTTTCCCGTCAACACGCCCAAATCTGTTCGGTTGACAGTCGCAGACATCACCTTGATGCGTACCTCATTTGCTTTGGGTTCGGGAACTGGAATTTCTAGGACTTGGATGGAATCGATCGGACCATAAGAATATCGAACGGCAGCTTTCATAGTGCTTCAGGAGGTTGGAGAAATTAGTTTTCGAGCCTGTCTTACTCAGGCAAGTATGAATTTGTCAACCAAATTAATAAAAATTGAAGCGAATTTTTTTGCCCTGATAATCAGTCCAGAAAAAGATCTCTTTTCTCAAAAGACAACTCCAGAAACCTTGATTTACGTTTCCTGAATAAAAAGTTAAAAATGAAGCAGATCCTTCTTGCAGTTATCTTGGGCACCATTTTATACTCTTGTTCCCCGGCGGTTTTTTCTCATATGAATGGGAATAAAATGGACAAACTAGAACTGGGAATGTCCAAACAACAGCTGACAGCTGTACTGGGCAGAGGATACACCATTGCGGAAAAACGAATAGAAGAAGGAAATCTTATCGAAGTGCTTTCCTATCGTAACTATCCACAGGAAAGGGAAATTTACCTTTTTGTATTTGCCAATAACTCGTTGCAAGAATGGTATCGCGAGATAGTGCCGGTCTATGAGGTGAGGGAGAATTAGGTCTGATATGTAAAGTGAAATCCAAAATAGTTCGACACCTCCCGAAATCGCATTGCTCATCGGGACTGTCGCTTCAGGGCCGTGAGGTTTCTTGTCATTGGTTTCAAATCCACGGGTTTCACCCGCGGCTAGGCCACGCCTGTGCGCCAGTGGCGTAGCGCACAGGTATTGAGAAGTTTGACCTCGTTCGGGGTCGAGAAAAAGACCGGAAATAATATGTAAGGAACTTGAATAATGACCACGGAGTGGTCGAACCTTTCAATAGCCCTAGGTGAAACCTAGGGATGAATGTAAACGGGTAACAGAATAACAACCCCGAAGGGTGTTGAACTTATTGAAAATGGAAATACAAATCCAAAAAAATGAAAAGTTGAAGAATTATCTAATCAAGCCTTAGCGGGATTCCTAAGATGAAAATAAACCGAATCCGTTGAGTGTTTTTTTATTGTTCTAAATATCCTTTTGTCGAATCCAAATAAATTATATAGTCATATTCTTTATTTAAAAATGTAATTACTAAATTATTTTCTTTCACCTCTTGATCGTAAACAGCGCCAATGTCCAGCATGAAAATCGAATCCTTTAGTTTGAGTAGATCTATTAATTTCCTAGTGTCCATTAAGAATTGTTTTGGTAATTCAGATTTCGTGATTTCTTGTTCTAATGTATTTTCATTATTCATATTCAAACTAAAATTAGATAAGTTTTCTTTTGAATCATTTAAATCATATGCTGTTACGTATCCTTTTCGAGTAGTTAGGCAAAAATTTATATATTTTTCTCCAAATTGCTCTTTGAGGTGACCTCCCATTACATCTCCTTTATTCTTTATTTGGAAATTATGTGACCATATAATAATTTTTGATTCAGGAGATTTACGAATAATCGAACCTAAATTGTTTGCCATGCTAAAATCTCTAATATTTATATAATTTGAGTTCTCCAAATAATATACATCATTTTCATACATATTTATAGCATTCATCGAATTGTTTAAATCAAATTGATGCCAATAAGCTAAACTATCGGATATTTTATCTTCTCTAAGATGTTCATCAACTATTTGTAGAGCAAGGTTTATTGATTTTTTTATTCGCTGGAACTCATCTAAAGAGGTATTAGAAAATTTTTTTCCAAGTTGATCTAAAGCTAAGGTGTCCAATTCTTGAAGTTGGTAAAATGTATTTGAATCACTCGGTAAATAATTTTTGACATATTCAAAAGGTTCATGTATTGTTTTTTGGACAAATTGCATGTCGATTCCGTAAATGGTTACAGGATTTTGACTTTTTGAATTATGTTCTTTAATCCAATTGAGTAGTTCTAAAAAAGGATAGTTGTTGAAGGCCCAATATTTAAGACCTTTTATTAATATTTCAATATCACCTTCACCACCATTTAACCATCTATTGATTTCTTTAACATCGGAATTATGGGCTTCGATCGCTAAAAGATTAAATTCGTGATTTTTAATTAGATCTTTTATGATTGAAGATTTAGTGATTGCGAATTCTATTGTCCCATGGGTTGCTTCACCTAAACCAATTATTTTAGCATTTCCTACTTCAATGGGAAGGGTAATTTTTTCAAGATTTTCAATTTTAGTATAATTCTTATTTACACAGGAGGTCAGTATAGATAATATAAGCATTAATTTTTTAACTTTCATATAACTACTTTTGATTTGCATAATCTGATTTTTCTAGCATTGACCTCATACTTGCAAACTGCCAACTTCCCTCTACCCATTAAAAATCAACTTAAAAGTAGTCCCTTCTCCAAGGGTAGACCGGACTTGGATATTGCCCTTGTGGCGACGCATGATTTGTCTGTTGAGACTGAGGCCGATGCCAAAGTTTTTCTTTTTAGTAGAGAAGAAATCTGAAGGCTGCTATTGAAATTGTACCTTATCTTCTAACCCAATTTTCAATTTTAATTTCTGAAATTCTTTCGAATTCTTTAAGGTTTTCAGTGACCATGACCAAGTCTTTTTCAACAGCGGTACAACCAATAAACAGGTCAAAATCACTTATCATTATTCCTTTTGTTTTTAACCGAGTTTTTTCTTTACCATAAAGATAAACGGCGTTGAAAATAGGGAGTATTACCACTTGGTTGGTAAATGCTTCAATTAAGGCTAAATTTTTAGTAGGATTTGGTCTTTTTTCAGCACCATAAACTAACTCCGCAAAGGTTATTTCAGAGATCCCACAGTTGTTTAATTCGATTTCCTTGAATTTTTCCAAAAGGCCAAATTGCCCTCGTAAAAAGTGTATGCAGATATTGGTGTCAAGCAAGTATTTCATTCAAAGCTTATTTTTTCAGCTTTTTCAATCCTAGACTCTCTAATGTCATTAATGATTTCATCGGAAGTTCTATTGTCTTCCCAAGCCCCAAAAAGTGTACTTGAATCCACTTTCTCTTCTTTTGTATCTAGAGATTCAGTCAACCTAGCGATGATTTTTCTCTTCGAATCAGTATCAAGCACCTTCAAAAGGCTTACATGTTTTTCCAAAATCTTATTGCTGAGCGTGAGAGTAGCCATGCTTTTTTTCATCAATTTAAGAAAATAATGAAAGCTGAGGAATCCTGTTCCTAAGATTATTCACTAAAACTTTCCAAATCACCCATTAAAAATCAACTTAAAAGTCCTCCCCTCACTCAGTGTAGATCGGACTTGGATATTGCCTTTGTAGCGACGTATGATTTGTTTGGAGGAGGTAAGGCTCAGTTGATCAAAAGCAATTCAATAATCAATTCGTCAGATACCTTATTAAAGTTATTTCTCGTAAAGCTTAGCGCTGTTTGTTTTTAAATACTCTTTGATTTGGTCAAAACTCATGTCAGCCATTTCTAAAGAAATTTTTTCTTTTATGGCTCTGAAGGTTTTAACCGTATCAAATCCTTTTTCGGGTTCAGTTTTTTTGGTTCTAGTCTTCATATTCTAAAATTTCTTTTGGTGACCTTATTTCTAATACTTGATAATTTAAACGAATGTTTATTGAATTATAGCCTCTAATTCTGTAAACGTTCACGATATGTTTGAAATTCCAACTTACCAAAATATCTGCTTTGTAAATTGTTGCAGTTGCAATATGAATGCAATCGTCAAAACTGGTTTTACCTACAACTCCTTCATTCACATAGGTCGAGGCAAGGCCCAATATTTCGTCTGTTACTACTACTTTTTCCATGCTACCTTTAGGTAGATCCTTGAATAGGCCTTTCACTTTTTCTGGCGCCTTAAGTAATTCGGTTTCAGTTAAGTCTGAAAATAAACAGGCAACTTTTCCCAATTTTACTCTCTCAAAAAGCTGCAAAGTTACTTCGTCAAATTCCTTGTCGAATGCACCTCCGAAAACTGAAGTGTCAAAATAAAATCTTTGCATAGGAAACAATCAAAATTCATTCGTAGAAATTACTAATTTTTCTCTAAGGAGTGAAATGATTGACAGGGGAAATCAGGTGTTAAAATTTTCTCCTTATTTGATTGGATATAATTTCGCCAAAACTAATCCCTCTACCCATTAAAAATCAACTTAAAAGTCGTCCCTTCGCCAAGGGTAGATCTCACTTGGATATTGCCTTTGTGGCGGCGCATGATTTGTTTGGAGAGACTTAGTCCGATGCCCGAACCTTTCTTTTTGGTAGTGAAGAATGGAATAAAAATCTTGCCCAAGGCTTCTTCTTCGATGCCTTTGCCAGTGTCGCTGACTTCCAGGATTATCTTGCCAGCTTCGTCGATAAATGCTCGCAGCGTAATCACTTTTTCTTCGGAATCTTCCACCGCTTGAATCGCATTTTGCAGCAAATTGATCATCACCTGCTCGATCTGCATCTGATCTCCAAAGAGGATCAGTTCCTTCGGATTTAGCTCTTTAACGAATTTGATTTCATACGCTTCCAACTGATTTTGAAGCAATACTTCCAGCTGATCAAATAACCTAGAGATACCGATACTCCCAAATTTCGGCGTGGGGATATGAGCCAAACTTCGAAAATCCGACACGAAACTGATCAGACCTTCACTTCGCTTTTCGATCGTCGTGATGCCCAAAAGACAGTCCTCCATATCGGTAGGACTCAGCGGTTCGTTATGATCCATCCTGTATTCGATCTCGCCCTTGAGCGTGCCAGCCAAGGAAGAAATTGGTGCAATGGAATTCATAATCTCATGTGTAAGCACCTTGACGAGATTCTGCCAAGCTTCCATTTCCTTCTCTTCGAGTTCGGATTGGATGTTTTGCAGTGAAACAAGTTTGAATTTTTCACCACGCATCAAGAGCTCGATAACATAGACCGAGAGCTGCATAATTCCGTCCGGATGGGCGATTTTGATCAGTTCGGAGCCACCTGTTCTGAGATTTTGGATCGCAAGGTGAAGTTCCTTGTTAATTCTTTCGATATCGGAGATGCTTTTGAGGTCATCGACATTGAGGATTCGTTTAGCAGCGACGTTTAGGATTTGGATTTCTCCATTTTCCCCAAAGGTGATCAAGCCAATACTCAGATGCTTAAATACAGATCGGAAGTACTGGTAATTGGCTTCTTTTTCCGCTTGATCTTCCTTCAACTTCGCCAAAATCGCATTGAATTCAATGTGCAGATCATCCGTCTCCGTCCCGTCAAACTTGACCGGATAGAGTTGCGAATACTTGTCCTGCTTGATGTTATCGAGGAAAAGCCGCACTTTTTTGAAAGAGCTCTCAGAGTACCGCACCAAAAAAATGATTTGAAAAACCACCAAAATCAGGAAAAGGGAAATCATGAAGACTCCCCAACCGTCAATCATGGCGTACGAAAGCAAAAACAGTGATGCTGCGACCAGTGCGATTCGGCCCAGCAACCCAACTCTATAATCCATATTTTTCTAATCTTCTGTAAAGGGAAGCCCGGGTCAGTCCGAGTTCCTTGGCCGCCTTGGAGATGTTGCCACCGTTTTTGTCGATCGCGCGCCGGATGGTACTTCGCTCCATGTCGTCCAGATTTAGCGTGACTGCGGTCGGAGCTTTTTCAGATGCCGGCTTTGCCGAAAGGAAAAAGAAATCCCTCGAATCCAACTCGTCTCCTTCGGCCATGATGATCGCCCGCTCGATAGCATGTTGTAGTTCACGGATATTGCCCGGCCACTGATACCGCTGCAAAAGCTCCATGGCAGCAGGACGGAATCCGGTGAAATTCTTTCGGTATTTCTGAGAGTAGCTTTTCAGGAAGTGATTGGCCAAAGTTGGAATGTCGTCCTGTCTTTCGCGAAGCGGAGGAAGGAAAATCTCCACGGTATTAATTCGATAAAGTAAATCTTGGCGGAAGGTATTTTCCATCACCATCTCATGCACGTGCATGTTGGTGGCGCAAATCAATCGGATGTCAACCGGAATGGCTTTGTTTGTTCCGATGCGAGTCACCTCTCTACGTTGAAGCACTGTAAGGAGTTTGGACTGAAGCGGCATGGAGAGATTCCCAATTTCATCGAGGAAAAGGGTTCCTTGGTCAGCAATCTCAAATCGGCCCGCACGGTCGTCTTTGGCATCGGTAAAAGCACCACGCTTATGTCCGAAAAGCTCCGATTCGAATAGCGTCTCGGTAATTGCTCCCATGTCCACACCGACAAATATCTCGTCTTTGCGCAGTGAACGATCATGAATCGCTCGGGCAATCAGTTCCTTTCCCGTTCCGTTTTCTCCCAAGATCAGCACATTGGCATCCGTCTGAGCGACTTTGTCAATGATGGAAAATATGTTTTTCATGGAAGCACTTGCACCGATGATATCGGCATAAGGCTTCTTGAGATCTGTTTGAAGTTGCTTTTGCTTTTTCTGAAGCTTGTCCACCTCATCGTAACTTTCCTTTAGCTTAATAGCTGAAGAAAGTGTGGCGATCAGTTTTTCATTTTGCCAAGGCTTTAGGATAAAGTCCGTTGCACCTTCTTTCAAGGCCTGCACTGCCATTTCCACGTCCCCGAAGGCAGTAATCAAAATCACAACAGCTTTAGGGTCGATTTCTTTAATCTGATTTAACCAATAGAAACCCTCCTTACCGGAGGTGGTGTCTTCCCGGAAATTCATGTCCAAGAGAATGACATCGTAGCTGTTGTTGTTGATCAAAAAGGGAATCCTTCGGGGATCTTTTTCGATTATGACTTCTTTTGCATGCTTTTTCAAGAGCATTTTTGCTGCGAAAAGCAGGTCTTCGTTGTCGTCGATGATAAGTATCTTACCTAAGTTTTGAGCTTCCATTGTTGATTGTTTTGCCTCAGTAGGGGGAAAATGATGCCAAGTGCAAATAAGGGGAATTGAGCGCTTTTTTTAATAGAAAATGTACGGAAATGTACACAAGTATACTGTTTTCGGACAGAATTGTCCGCTTGGGCGGTCATAATCATTTTGTTACCTTTGTAAATCACAAAAACAAAAGAATATGCAAGCTAAAAAAGGGGATGCCGTGAAAGTCCACTACACAGGTAAACTGGAGGATGGAAGTGTTTTTGATTCATCGGTTTCCCGTGAACCGCTTGGCTTCACGCTGGGCGACGGTAATATGATCAAGGGTTTTGACGCTGCAGTGTACGGCATGGTCATCGGAGATAAGAAAACTGTGACAATCCCGGCTGCAGAGGCGTATGGAGAGCGTAGACAGGATATGATGATCGATGTCCCTTTGAGCCAAGTTCCGCCTAATATTGAGCCTGAGATCGGTCTTCAATTGACCCTTCAG
The DNA here is from genome assembly GCF_046296635.1 of Algoriphagus sp. Lineage (GTDB taxonomy): Bacteria > Bacteroidota > Bacteroidia > Cytophagales > Cyclobacteriaceae > Algoriphagus. The sequence continues at coordinate 76,482 of NZ_JBKBKZ010000004.1, forward strand.
GGTGGTGGAGGTCAACCTATGCAAGTGACTGTTGTGGATATGACGGAAGAAAAAATCGTCCTAGATGCAAATCACGAGCTAGCTGGCAAGGATTTGATTTTTGAAATTGAACTGATGACGATTAATTGAAGCAGTTGGGAGACCGATACTTCGACTCCGCTCAGTACAAGCGACGTGAGACCGAAGAATTGAAATTTCAAGCGGGGAAATTAAAAAACCGATAGTGGGAATGCTATCGGTTTTTTTGTGGAAGGAATTTTTGTTTCCCGCTGATCCCCGCAGAAAAAGGCGCAGATTATCGCAGATTTTGAAAGATTCAAAACAACTTACTATTTGCTACTTACTTACCCATTACTACTTACTTACCCACTGCGACTTATAACTGATAACTATTTCTTTAAATTCCAGTATAATTAAACGGTGTAATCGCCTTCAATTCCGCCTTGATTTCATCCGTAATGTCTAAACCATCCACAAATTCGGCAATGGAATATCTGGTGATTTTTGAATTGGTGCGGGTCAGATCGCGAAGTGCCTCGTAAGGTTTTGGAAAGCCTTCTCTTCTCAGAATCGTCTGAATCGCCTCAGCAACCACTGCCCAATTGTCCTCCAAATCAGCATCAATGGCGGCTAGATTCAGTTCGAGCTTGCCCAAGCCTTTTTCTAAAGACTCAAAGGAAATCAACATGTGCGCTAGGGGAACTCCAATGACTCGCAAAACGGTACTGTCCGTCAAGTCACGCTGCAACCTGGAGATCGGAAGTTTGGCTGATAAATGCTCCAAAAGTGCATTTGCGATCCCAAGATTTCCTTCTGCATTTTCGAAGTCAATCGGATTAACTTTATGTGGCATAGCAGAGGAACCTACCTCTCCTGCTGTGATTTTCTGCTTGAAATAATTCATCGCCACGTATTGCCACACGTCTTTTGACAGGTCCAGCAAAATGGTGTTGATACGCTTCAATCCATCAAAAATGGCTGCAATATTATCGTAATGCTCGATTTGCGTAGTGGGATAGGAGCGCTCTAGTCCGAGGTAATTTTCCACAAAGTGAAAAGCAAACTCATTCCAATCCATGTCCGGATAGGCGACTTGATGTGCATTCATATTTCCTGTTGCGCCACCAAATTTGGCTGAATAAGGAACCTGCTCTAGGAGTTCGATTTGCTTTTTCAATCGGACTACAAAGACATTGATCTCTTTGCCCAATCGGGTAGGAGAGGCGGGCTGTCCGTGTGTTTTGGCCAGCATTGGAATCACGCTCCACTCTTCAGCGAGATCGTTCAATTGCTCAATGATTTCCTGCAAAAAAGGCATAATCACTTCCTGTAGCCCAAGTTTCAACATAAGCGGTGTTGCCGTATTGTTGATGTCCTGAGAGGTAAGTCCGAAATGAATGAATTCTTTGAATGCACCCTGATTCATTTGATCAAACTTATCTTTCAAAAAATATTCAACTGCTTTGACGTCGTGATTGGTGGTGCGTTCGGTGATTTTGATCCATTCGGCGTCATTGATGCTGAATTGTTTGACGATTGCACGAAGCTTTGGAAACAGGTCATGATCAAATTCGGCAAGCTGCGGCAAAGGCAATTGGCAAAGGGCGATAAAGTATTCTACCTCGACGTGAACTCGATATTTTATCAACGCAAATTCTGAGAAAAAGGCGCGAAGAGGTGCAGTTTTACCGGCATAGCGGCCATCCACCGAGGATACTGCTGTGAGGGCGGTTAATTCCATTTTTTTAGATTTTGCTTCGAAGAGATGAATCAGCTCCGATATTCGGAGCGTGCAATTTAGGTCATTCGGATCAAAATCAGGTTGGGGGCGCAGAAATTCTCCCATTGGTCCAAACTTACTTTTAGGATTTGGGGTTCTGAAGGGGAATTTCTCAAGGAAGTGAGCAATTATACCGACTTGGGGCGTAATTTTGCAGCCGAACAAAAAGATCAGATAATAGCAGATGTTCAATTTATTTAAGAAAAAGAAAGAAGAGCCAAAAGCAAATACCTATTTGCCTTTGAAAGTGCGGGAGGTAGTGCGGGAGACAGAGGATACTGTTACCATTTATTTTGAGCAACCTGATCCAATTTTGGATTACAAGCCTGGTCAATTTTTGACTTTGGTGATGGAGTTTGAGGGCAAAGAGCAGCGCAGATCTTACAGTCTTTGTACCTCACCTTTTGTAGATCCATTTCCAGGAATTTCTGTGAAGCGGGTGAAGGAAGGCCTTTTTTCAAATTTCCTAAATGAAAAGATTTTTCCTGGCAAGACAATTAATGTCTTGAAGCCTCTTGGGAATTTCACCACAGATTTTCATTCCAAAAACAGAAGGCATTTTTTCATGATTGCAGGAGGGAGTGGGATTACTCCAATTATGGGGATCCTTAAAACTGTCTTGGTTAATGAACCGAATTCTATCATTACGCTGATTTATTGCAGCCGAAATGAAGAGCAAATTATCTTCAAAAACCAGCTGAGTTTGCTTGAAAAAGCAAATCCAGACCGCTTAAAAGTCATTCATAACCTGAGTCAGCCAACAGAAAGCTGGACCGGACTAAAGGGTAGGCTTTCTTCTGAATTGCTTCGGGAGCTTTTCCTCAGGGCAGAATACGAGCAGCGCTACGAAGAGGTATACTTCATGTGTGGTCCTGATGGAATCATGGACATCGCGCACGATGTCTTGAATGATCTGGAAATCGATAAGGAAAGAATCCATCGGGAAAGCTTTTTTTCTGCAGCTGCACACCAAGCGCATGAAGATGCACTCAAAGGAATAAATGTGGGTGCCCTTTCGCGGGATATTACTGTAATCCTGGAAGGCGATGAACATTTAGTGACCGTAGAACCGGGCAAAACTGTTTTGGAATCAGGGCTGGCTTCCGGATTGAATATGCCTTACAGCTGCCAAAGTGGACTTTGCACGGCATGTCGCGGTAAATTGCTCAGTGGACAAGTGAAAATGGATGAGGATGCAGGACTGAGCGAAAAGGAAATTGCGGCAGGATATGTACTTTGCTGTGTATCTAGACCTTTGACAGATGACATCAAAATCACCATTGAATAATTCAAACATCACTTTGGACAAGGAAGAAATAGGCGTAATTTATCGCAAAACTGAGCGGTTAACTTTACTTATTTTAATGGTAGCGCTGCCACTTTTTGGTGTCGTATATCTTTATGATACATCAGGTAATTTGAATTGGGATCTACCCCGATTGCCTGGTTTTATCCATGGTTTCTTGATCGGGTTTAGTGTTGTATTTTTGATTGGACAGTATTTGATTTTTCACCAAAAATTGAAGCTGACCTTTTCATCTGAGCACTTGTTGGAAAAAGTAAGGATCTATTCAGAGGCTACAAACCAGCGATACCTTTTTCTGTTTATTGTTTCGATTTTTGCGACAATCGGCCTGCTTTTTAATCAAAATCCTGTGTACACCGTGATTTTTGCTGTGACGCTTGTGTTTTTTTCACTTGCCAAACCCAGTCCGGATCGGATGGCGCGTCTGATGAAGTTGAAAAAAGAAGACCGGGAACTCATTAGAGAAGCTTCCCGGCCTCGAGATAATTAGAGATTTGATGCTTCGACTTCGCTCAGCATAACGGTTTGAGATTTGAAATTTCAAACTTCAAATTTCGAATTCATTAATTCACAATTGTGATGTTGCCTGAGGTGATATTGCCTCTGACCCATGGTCCTGAACCGTTTTCCAGTTCCAGCGTTTTTCCGGTATTTACTCCCCCTACTTTGAGATTTCCCGAAGAAGCTTTAAGTGAAAAATTGAAGTCCTTCAAGTTAGATGGAGTTTGGATATTGAAGTTTCCGGAGCTACCGTTGAATCGAGTATTCCCACCCAATCCGGCATTAGTTGCTTTAATATTCCCGGAAGTAAACTTGATTGATCCAAGTGAACCGATTGTATTCAGTTTGGCATTTCCTGAAGTGAGGCTCACATTGAGTTCTCCAATCACCTCATTGGCCTCAAGTGAACCACTCGTCGATTCATAATCCAGATTTCCACCGATTCCTGAGAAATTCGCATTGCCTGAAGTTATTCCAGCAACCACATTTCCATCCACATTGGTCACGTTGAGATTTCCAGAGGTAGCTTTAATGGTAAGGTTTCCGCCGATATTGGTCGCTTTCAGATTTCCTGAAGAAACTCGAAGAGAAGTGTTTTCATTCTTCACATTTTCCACGGTGATATTTCCAGAACTACCCTTTAGGTCCAGTGCAATAATTTCAGGACCTGAGATGTTGATATAACCTTTGTTTTTGGAATTCCAGTTATAGTTGTTCTGCTTTCTGGAATGGGTGATTTTCAACACGTCACCGATCGTTACGAAAATGATGTCTTGTTGATTGTCATTTGACTCGAGATAAGCCTCCACATTCACTGAAGAACTGGAACCGCCAGAATAAGATACTGTCAGCCATCCGCTGTCGACTTCTATTTTCTTGATTCCTGGATAAGTTTTTTTGGTGTCTATGAGGACATTTTGTGCAAATGTGGTCATGCTTATCAGTAGCAGAACCATGGCAAGGGAAAGTTTTGAGTATAGCGTGTTCATAATTGTTGGGTTGTTTATTGGTCAAGAAATATTCCGAAGCTCATAGCTTGGAAGGCGGGACCTTTGCCCGCTTGGAAGAGGTCGTTGAGATCATAATTGAAAAAGACAGTGGCTTTTCCGATTCCTATTTCAGATCGCAGGCCATATCTATAGTTAGAAACAAACATATTGGACTTTTCGAAGCGCTTTTTTTTGTCTCCTTCAGCGTCTTCATACACATATTTTCCTCTACCGCCTACTCTCAGGCCAGCGTATCCACCGGCACCAAATCTGAAATTTCCATCATTGGAGAGGATAGTTGGAACAAGAGTAAGGTTGACAAAAGATGCAGAGATCTTTGATTTTGTTGCGGTACCATTGAGTATTCCTAGGTCGTCTCTAAAATCCTGAAATTCCAAGCCGTTAGGCGTTTTTACAGCAATTTGATTGCGATCCTCAAATTTGAAATTATACCAATTCACACCTAAGGAGGATTTCAAGTGGAAATTTTTGCTTGCCTTATAAGTTCCGGTAGAGTTTAAGGCTACATACCAGCTTCCCCATGGTTTCACCGCAGGTGCCCCTTGATTGGAGGGCCAAATATTGATCCCTACTTCAGACTCAGGAAAATTAAAAGCAAATTTTGAAGATTTATGACTTTCGTGATTGCTGTAGTCGATGTCCTTTACATCCCATTCGTAAGTCTTGGAGCCATCGGCATATTTGGTGACTTGCCATGTTTTGCCAAACATGGTATAGACTTTGGTTTTTTCTCCCTCCATAGCTGTTTTTTCTTGAGCTATAAGTGGTTGAGCTAGAAAGAGGAATAAAAGGGCGGAAATGTAAAATGATTTCATTTGTTGATCTAGTTTAAAGGGAGAAAGAAAGAGGCTGTCTTAAAATGCTTCAAGATGTCAGCCTGAGAACCTGACCAACGAGAGTTGGGCAGTACGAAGACTATTTTTAGAGAATACAAATACATTTCGACTTCGCTCAATGTGACAAGCAGCCTTTAAAAGACCGCCTCTTGATTTAAAATATAACTCCGAAGGTGATCGGATTGAGTGCTGGACCTTTTCCATCCTGGAAAAGCTCATTTAGATCATAAGTGGTAAAGAATTTCACTCGACCAATTCCTAATTCTCCGCGAACTCCATAGCGTAGGTTTTGAAGGTAAAGTCCAGTATTCTCCTTGTCTTTTCTTCGGCCAGACCCATCAAGATCACGATAGACAAACTTTGACTGGCCTCCTAGTCGATATCCTAAATAAGGTCCGGCTGCGAGATGCAAGCCTCGATCGCTGGATCCGTCAGATCCGCCCAAATCAAGTTTAAACATGGTCATTGCGGTTAAGTAGCTCGCGGAAATTTTGCTTTTGAAACCACTCACATCAGTTCTTTGAATGAAGCCAATGCCTTCTTCTCCACGGATTGCTTGGAAATCGCGATTTTCGAATTTGAAATTATTGAACTGGAACCCTACCCCAAAATCCCAGTGAAAACCTTTGGCAATTCGCTGAGAGGCCATCCAGTTGAGGCCAACCATCCAGCTACCCCAGCCTTTTACAGCGTAAGGATTATCAGAAGTAGGGAATGAACCATTCTCCAAGTAATTGTTGATGCCGAGGTCCAGATTGAAATAAGTTCTGAATTGAGGGTCTGATCTCTTTTTGGCCCCGGTTTCGACTTTGACTCGGGTGTTTGATCCGGATTCGTCGACGTACACTCTCATTCCCCCGACTTTTACTTCAGTATTTCCGCCGTCTTCGTAGACCTTGACGACTTCTTTTATCGATCCATCACGCTTCTTTATTTCGACGATGGTGAGTTCACCGGTTTCTTTGTTTTCCTCGAGGTCCAATTCGCTGATGATTTGATTGATATTCATCAGTTTAAGTTTCTCAAAGTCTTCCTTGGAGTCAACGATGATGACTACTTTTCCGGATTTCCCGAATTCGATCACTACGCTATCTTTCGAAACTTTGTGTTCGGTTAAGTGGGAGTATGCTGTCAGGTTGGATGCAAATGCAACCTGAACCACTGCCATTAGGCAAAATAAAAGCAGGTATTTTTTCATGATTTAGAGACTATTTAATGAGGTGGGTTGGCTTAGTTTAAGGTTTTTCGTCCGCTTGATTTTTCTTGCTTGTTAGCGAAGCGAATAGGTTGTCTTTTTTGTCCTGAAGACTGATCAATCCTTCATCTACTTTACTGAGAAGTCCCTCCACATGGCTTACAGTCTTACCAAGTTCGGTGATCAGGTTTTTCTCTTGTGGCTCACTTTTTTTCACTCCGTTTGAATAGATGCTCACTCGATAGAGGGGCGCATCATCTTCAGGAGCAGTCTGGGCAATGGTTTTTTCCATTATCGGAGCTTTCAGTTCTGGCAATACTACCTGAATCTCTTCGGTCTTAAGTTCAGGAACAGCGACTGTAATTGATGTTTTGATCGTTTCAGTTTCAGCCTGCGCAACCAGGTTTCTTGGAGCTTGGGATAATGCAGGTGAAGGAGTTGGTTTAGTTTTCTCTGGGGTTTTTGAGGTTACTTGAGGTTGGGCTTGAGTGCTTTCAATTTCAGGTGTTACTTCTGATTTCAGAGTCGGTTCAATTTTTTCAGCTGGTGTCTGTGAGGTTTCAATTGTTGATTCGGCTGTTATTTCATTTGGAGCAACCATCGGTAGTTCGGTCTTTTCTGCCAATAGTATTTCCTCAGATATTCCAGTCTCCCGCGGCCAAAATGAATAACCAGCCACAAGCAATGCAGTAACCGAGGCAGCGACCGCCCACCAAATCCCGAAAGTGGGTTTGGATTCTTTAGGAAGTTGGCTTTCGAGCCTATCCCATGCGAGAGCACTTGGTTTTTCGAGGTGTCCGTCCAGCTTTTCCTTGAAATGCTGATCGAATTGTTCGTTTGTCTTAGCCATGATTCGTCTTGGTTTTGGGTTGCAGACTGGCAATTTTTTCTTTTAGGGCTGTTCGAGCCCGATTGAGTTGAGATTTGGAAGTGCTCTCCGTGATTCCGAGCAGATCCGCAATTTCCTGATGTGCATATCCTTCGATGGCATACAGATTGAATACCGTTCGGTATCCGACAGGCAGACTTTGAATCAGCTCCATCAGCTCGGCTGCCTCCAAATGAGTCAGTTCGTAGTGATGGTTGCTGTATTCTTGTTCCGCTTCCAGATTGACTTCCATCATCAGATGACGATTGCTTCTCAAGGTCATGAGCGCCTGAGTGACGACGATTCGCTTCATCCATCCTTCGAAACTTCCCTTAGCTTGAAACTGTGGAAGCTTTTCGAAGATTTTCATAAAACTCTCAATCATCACATCCTCGGCATGTTCGCGATCCTTAAGATATCGCATGCAGATGGCCAAAAATTTCCCTGAATAGGTGTCATACAAGTGACGCTGGGCTGACCGATCACCCTTGAGGCATCCCTTGATAAGTCCTTCTTCAGTAGAAAAATTGGTTCTGGTAAACATTCCGGTTGGCTTTCAAATAGGTAGATGCGGGCTTATAAAAATTGGTTGCGTTGAGATATGAAAAAAAGTTAAAAATATTTCCCCGTAAAATAAAGGGCTGGAAATCAGTTGATTTCAGCCATAAGTTTTTTTGATTTTGTAATTATGGTTATCCGCTTCTTTGCCAGTACATAAAAACGAATACTGGAAATAGGCTTAAAATCTAATTTTCAAGCGCTCTTCGGCCTCCGGTCTTCCTGCCAACAACCTATGAAAATTCGCCTACTGGCAGGATTCCGTCTATCCATATTTTTTAAAGTGAAAGAATGAAAAAGACCAAAGCTACAGCTAAGATCAGGATCATCATTTGTGACTTCTCTTTGAATTCCTTTGAAACTTTTCGCTTTCGCAAAACCAAAATTGCCATTCCCAAGCCTGCAAATTGCAAAAGTAAACTGACTCCATTGAGCGGTCCCATTGGGGCTTCGACAAATCGCCAGGTAGTATTCAGAATTGAAAGTGCACCCAATACAATTCCTACGATTCCAAAAATAAAGGATCGCTGCAATAGCACGGGTTCAGGTAGGTCAGACCATTTCATTTTTTAGTATCTAGTATTTTTAAGTATTAAGATGCAAGTATCAAGTATCAAGACAATGAAAGGTGTCTTATGAGAAGCGAGGCTGGATGGACCGATGTCGGGTGTTGGATGACCGATGTAGGTCCCTAGTGTACAGCTAACCAATAACCAATAACTAATAACCACTTACCCTTTAGCCATCTGCAAACTGCCACTGCATACTCCCTACTTTAACTCAGCCTTACGGCCCGCAAAGTAAGCAGCAATTTCTTCTCCGCTGAGTGTATTTAGTGTCATTTCTTTGGTCAAGCCTCCTTTTCTTCCGATAAGAACTCCATATTTCATGTCGGAATAACCTTCCATTTCGTGTGCGTCGGGATTGATAGAGAGTTTGACACCTTGGTCCATTGCATAGCGAATCCATCTCCAATCCAAGTCCAGTCTCCAAGGATTGGCATTGATTTCGATGACTACGTTATTTGCAGCACAGGCATCAATCACCGCCCGATGATCTATCGGATAGCCTTCTCTTCTGAGTAAAAGTCTGCCCGTAGGATGGCCAAGAATCGTAGTATATGGATTTGAAATCGCCCGAATCAAGCGGTCAGTTGCCCGCTTGACATCCATATTCAAAATGGAGTGAACGGAAGCCACTATAAAATCAAAGCTAGCCAGTACATCCGCAGGATAGTCCAAACTTCCATCTCCTAAAATATCGCTTTCGATCCCTTTGAAGATTTTGAAAGGTGCCAATTCTAGATTTAAGATATCAATCTCAGCCAGTTGCTTCATCACTTTCTCGATATCCAATCCTCCTGCATAGCTGGCGGTTCGGCTGTGGTCAGAGATTCCCAAGTATTCGTAGCCGAGCGATTTGCAATATTCAGCCATTTGCCTCAGGCTGTGCTTCCCGTCGCTGTAAGTGGAGTGATTGTGAAGGATTCCTTTCAGATCAGAGTCCTGAAGTAGTTCAGGGATCTTATTTTCCTTAGCAAGAGCTACTTCTCCGTAGCCTTCCCGCATCTCAGCAGGAATAAACTGAAGTTGATTTTTGGAGAAAAATTCATCCTCGGATGCATAATCCCTCTTAATAAGCCTCTCGGCTAAAGTTTCATTGTCATCGACCAAGCTCAAAAGATGTCCTTTGGAAGCGGTAAAAGTCAATTTCTTCCATGAAAAGTCATCATCCGAACAAAAATGAAGAACGATCAACAAGTCCAATTCATCATGTTTCCCTCTCCAGGTTTTTGGTCCTGAGATATTCCAATCCCAATGGATTGATTCCAGCGTTTTAATACTTTTCTTGGTTTGAGCTAGGTCTGCTGATCCGATTAAAACTTGGGCTGAGGAGATGATTTCCATTTTTCGTGCAAAATCACCAACCAAAGCAATTTGAGCAGTAGGAATCAGATTTTTCAGAGTCGACTCTAAAGAATCAATGACTTTATCAATGTCTGCATACAGCCATTTTCCTGCATTGGATGCTTTGAATTCCAGATTTTGGATGATGGTGTCCTGAGTTTTTTCTCCGAACCCTTTAATCTGCGCCACCTGCCCACTTCGGCAGGCTTCCATTAGCTCGTGCGTGGAGGTGATTCCCAATTCCTCCCAAAGTGTTTTTACTTTCTTCGGACCTAAGCCTTTTATTTGAAGGATTTCAAGAATTCCTGTGGGAGTTTTCTCTAAGAGTAAATCTAAAGCAGGAAAAGTTTCGGTGGCTTTTAGATTCTGAATGGCTTCAATTATGCTTTTTCCAACTCCATTAATCTGACTGAGTTCGGCATCGCTGAGACCCATAATATCCTGATCACCACGCTCCAACGAAGTCAGGACACTTTGGTAGCTACGGATTTTAAATGAATTCTCGTCGTGCAACTCCATGAGCTGAATGCTCAGCTTTAGTTTCTTTAATATTGTTTTATGATCCAAAACAGTCAGATTTTCGTGTCAGTAGTGAGACAAATGTCTTTAATTATTGTTTCAATTTAAAGTCCATTAGGGTAACTTATGTCGGAAGATTGCCAGTGGACAGTATTCAGTCACAGTGGGAAGTTGGCAGGAGACCGATGCATGTCGGCTGGCAGTTATAAAAATGTGGTCGGTATTAGAAAAATTAAAAGTAAGTAGTGAGTTGTAAGAGGTAATGAAGTTTCCGAGACCACTTACAATTTACTATTTACAGTTAACTAAAAGAACCCAAAAACCAAGCATTACCTATGAACTACTGGATGGTCAAAACTGAACCTAGCTCTTATTCCTGGGAGGATTTTTCAAAAAAGGGAGAAGATGTCTGGGATGGAGTAAGAAACTATCAAGCACGAAATTTCCTTAAAGAAATGAATCAAGGTGATCCGGTTTTATTTTACCACAGTGGGAAAGATAAAGCAGTAGTGGGTTTGGCGGAAGTGTCAGAAGAGGCATTTCCTGATCCAAAAGATGAAGCATGGGTAGCTATAAGTCTGAAAGTAAAACAAGCCCTGAAAAATCCCGTGACATTGGAAATGATAAAATCGGAAGACGGACTTTCTGACATGTTGATGCTTCGGCAATCCAGGCTATCGGTGATGTCTGTGACCAAAGAGGAGTTTAACTTAATCTTGAATTTGAGCAAATGAAGCGCATTCTGACCCTTTTTCTATTTTTGAGTTGCATTGTTGCGCTACAGGCTCAAGTGAAGTTTTTGTCCAGATTTGAGGTGCCGGGGCAGCCTTTTGACCCTGTTTTTGAAATGATGCGAATTCCAGACGGCTTGGTTTCATTTCGTACTTATCAAGAAAGGAGTTTTACCAAAGGTAAAGTCTTCCAATTTTTTATTTCTGATTTGGACCTCAATACCAAGGGACTGATTGAGCTAACTATCAGGCCGGGGTTTGAAATGGTAGGATATGATATAGACGAAAAGTATCTATTTGTCTTATTTTCAAGGGGCTACAATACCAATGCTGAAAAGTATATCCTGCAGGTCAATTTGGAGACATCTCAAGGTTTTGAATTTTCCGCAGAAAACCTCCTCAATATGGAGCTAGTGGAGTTTCTTGTTCAAAATCGAAAAGCTGTCTTCATGGGTAATGCTGAAGGAAGACCGGCGCTTCAGATTTTTGATTTGGATGATAAAAGCATCCACACGGTTCAGGGTATATATGGCAACAATACTCAAGTGCTGCAAATTCGAAAAATACCGGAATTGGAATCGCTTGAAGTCGTGTTAAGCAGAAGAGGGCTTTACAAAAACCGTGAAACCTCCATTATTACATTTGATATGTTAGGGAATCTGATTCGCGAGGTGAAGGTGGATCAGTTTGGAAATCCAGGTCAGGAGATTCTGGAGGGCCTGCTTCTGGCGGATCAGAATTATCAGCAAGTAATGATCGGGTCATTTGGACTGGATGGCCGAAATGCCTACCAGGGCGCTTATATTATGGAGATCAATGAGTTTGGTGAATATGGATTCAAGCTTTATACGCTGGAAGACCTTCCTAATTTCTTCAATTATCTCCCGGAAAAGCAAAAAAACAAACGGGATCAGGAAGTCATCAGGGAGTTGGGCAAGTCAAAAATTCCTGTGATAAGAAATACCTTTTCCATCCGGGATGTCAGGGAGACTCCTGATGCCTATTACCTTTATTTTGACCAGATTAATATTGTTAGTGCCAGAGGTGGACGACCGGGAGGAGTTTCACCCACCAATGCATACCGCTACGATAGAACGACCCGGATGGGATATGCACCATTTTATATGGATCCATTACTTTCACCAATTATGCCAATTCAGTCGTTCAATATGAGCAATGAGTACCAATATCAGTCCGCACATTTTATCAAAGTATCCAAAGAAGGGCAAGTGATCTGGGATAATTCAGCGACTTATAAAAATTTTACCACAGACTATCCAGAGCCCTTTGGAGAAATGGCTATCGTAGGGGATGACCTTTATCATCTATATGTGGATAACAATGTGATAATGGCTAGTTTTTTCAGAAATGGTGAGAAAAAGTTTGATTTCTTGAGTTTTGAATTGGAGCTTATTGATCCTGGTGACCGACTGAAAAATACAGACGGAGGTACCTTAAGACTGGTTCATTGGTATGATCGGTATTTTATTCTGACAGGTCAGCAATCTATCCGATTTCTCAATTCCAGCAATAGGGAAGAAACTCGTGATGTCTTCTTTATGAGTAAAATTCTGGTGGATGGGGATTTGTATCAGCCTGAGAAAGTTCGGGACTAGTTTTATTTTCTATATTTATGCCCAAATCCAACCCATGCAGAAGCGGCTCGTACTCGATCAGCAGCAGATTGCCATCACTCTGAAGCGATTTTGCTACCAACTCATAGAAAATCACGACGATTTTGACAATACCGTAATTCTTGGTCTTCAGCCAAGAGGTACTTTACTTTTAGATAAAATTGTTGCTTTGCTCGAAGAGATTGCCGGCATAAAAGTTCCCTCAGGCTACCTCGATGCTACTTTTCATCGGGATGATTTCAGAAGAAGAGATCTTCCTCTTAAAGCCAATGAAACCAAAATTGATTTTCTGGTTGAAGGAAAGAAAGTCATTCTGATCGACGACGTCCTTTATCAAGGAAGGTCTGTACGCGCTGCAATGGATGCGATGATCGCATTTGGACGACCTCAGAAAGTGGAATTGATGGTTTTGGTAGATCGCCGGTTGACTAGGGATTATCCTATCATGCCGGATTACTTTGGAGTAAAAGTGAATACGCTGGATAGTCAATACGTGGTGGTGGAATGGAAAGAGCAAGGCCATCCTGAAGATGCAATTTGGATCACAGAGAAAGTTAAAAGTTAATCATGTCGCAACTCAGCACCAAACACCTGCTAGGAATCAAAGACATCACTGAGATAGATATTCGTCTGATCCTCGAGACGGCAGCCAATTTCAAAGAAGTGATCAACCGTCCGATCAAGAAAGTCCCTTCCCTGCGAGATATCACAATTGCCAATATTTTTTTCGAAAACTCTACCCGAACTCGACTTTCCTTTGAACTCGCCGAAAAGCGTCTAAGCGCTGATGTTGTAAACTTTTCATCTGCCAATAGTTCGGTAAAAAAAGGCGAAACACTCGTCGATACGGTTAACAACATCCTGGCGATGAAAGTGGATATGGTGGTGATGCGACATTCCAGTCCTGGAGCTGCACATTTCCTTTCGAGAAATATCAATGCAAACATCGTCAATGCCGGAGACGGAACCCATGAGCATCCGACTCAAGCCTTACTGGATGCATTTTCTATGCAGGAAAAACTGGGGGACCTTACCGGGAAGAAAGTTGCAATCATTGGGGATATTCTACACTCAAGAGTTGCACTCTCAAACATTTTTTGCCTTCAAAAACTCGGGGCTGAAGTGATGGTTTGCGGACCGATCACACTATTGCCAAAGTACATTTCCAGCTTAGGAGTGAAAGTGGAATTGGATGTAAAAAGGGCATTGGAATGGTGCGATGTGGCCAATGTGCTCAGAATTCAATTAGAGCGGCAGCAAATCAAATATTTCCCGAGCTTGAGGGAATACTCGCTCTACTACGGGATTAATAAAAAAATGCTTCAGGCACTGAAAAAAGAAATCGTAATCATGCATCCCGGTCCGATCAACCGAGGAGTGGAATTGAGTTCAGATGCTGCTGACTCTGAGCATTCCATCATTCTCAATCAAGTAGAAAATGGAGTTGCAATCAGAATGGCTGTCTTATATTTATTGGCAGGAATCAAAGGATAGTTGTGCTAATCCTTTAATAAAAAATGGCCGAGAATTGAGTTTCACGGCCATTTTTAATTTAGAAATCTGCAATCCGAAATCTCAAACTTGTGCTGAGCTTGTCGAAGTATCAGAAATCACTTCCCCCATTTCCCTCCTCCTACGAAGAACCCGAGAGTAAAACCAAAGTACTTATTAACCGCCTGACCAATCACCTGACCGTTTACATTCTGAAGGTTACTATTTGGGATAAAGTTATATTCAACTCCCATCCGAAATTTCCCTACTTCTACACCCGCTCTGGCCATAGGGGCCCAAGCAAAAGCAGCTTCCAAATCTCCAATATCTTCTTTGGCAATATTAGAATCTTCAATTTTAATATTACTCAATCCATAGTATCCAAAGCCAGCACCAACGTATGGTGCTACTCGACTACTGCCATTGTTTAGATAGTAATTTAGTGTACTAACGATTGAAGCATTTCCAGCGATATCTCCATCGTAATCCTCAGTACTATTAGTATAAACTACGTCTTTTGCCAATCCAGCCATTCCTAGACGGAGACCGAAGGCAAGGTTGTCTAAAATCAAAATCTGTGGTTCCAGATTTACCAGAGCTCCGATTCCTCCATCTTTTGGAATGGCTGCTCCCAAATCCATTTGAAATCTAAATCCTCCTGCTTGTTGTGCAAAACCTGTTTGCATCATAAACATGATAAGCATCACTGCGAAAAGTTTTTTCATAATTCTGTCATTTTTTAATATCTAATACCAAAAAAGAGTCCAAGTATTCGAAACTACCCTTAGTATTAATGAGTTATTTTTTTAATTCCTCGCTGATGGATTATTTTCTGCACTTCTCCACAGGATACTAGGACATCCTCGCTAATTTGCCGAAAATCAAGAAAAATAATTTGAGATGCTTACAGTAACTAATCTGATCAAGAAATACGGAAAGCAAAATGCGGTGGATGATATTTCATTTCATCTCGATGGGGGAGAAGTGGTTGGTTTACTTGGTCCTAATGGTGCGGGGAAAAGTACGACGATGAAGTGTATCGTGGGCCTGCTTCGCAAAACTTCAGGTGACATACTAATCGGAGGTCATGACCATCTTAGCGTGGAGGCAAAGCGGTTTTTCAGCTACATCCCCGAAACACCTTATGTCTATGATTTGCTCACAGTCAAAGAACATTTGCAGTTTGTGGCGCAGGCCTACGGTGTCCATGATTGGGAAGGTCGGGGAGCGGAACTTTTAGAGCTTTTTGAATTGGATGACAAAGCCAATAAACTGGGTCGTGATTTATCCAAAGGGATGCGTCAGAAAGTATCTATTTGCTGTGCTTTGTTACCTGATCCTCAGCTGTTGTTTTTTGATGAACCGATGATTGGGCTGGATCCAAAAGCGATAAAGAACACCAAGCAAATATTTAAAAACCTCAAAGAAGTCGGTAAAACTATTTTGGTTAGTACCCACTTGATCGATAGTGTGGAGACAATAGCTGACCGGATTATGATTTTAAAAGATGGTAAAATCATCGGCAACGATACCATTGCAAACCTTAAGCTACAGGCTGCGCAAAGTGAGATTTCATCCCTTGAGGATCTGTTTCTAGAAATGACAAAAGATGCATGAAATAAGACTTTTACTAAGGAAGGATCTTTTTATCCTCCTGAATAATCTCAAGCTTATTTTAAGAAATCCGCTTAGACTTCTTCCCTACGGTGCGCTGATTGGTTATTTTTCATTCATTTATTGGCAGCGGACCAAAAACCGAGAAGATAGGGGATTGGACGATGTCCAAAACCTGAACATCGATGGAATGCCTGAAGTGGATTTTGCTGTTCAGAATATCATCGGAGGAATCACCATTTTAGCTTTGGGGTTTTTGGTTTTTCAGCTCTATCGAGCCACCAAAAACAACGTAAGTTTTTTCAAAATGGCCGATGTGAATTTGCTTTTCACTGCTCCGGTAAAGCCTGAAAACCTGCTGCTTTATTACATGGGAAGATCCATTTTACCTTCCTTGGGTGGATCCCTACTCTTTTTAATTTATGGTGGCAGTCAGATGGCAGGTCAGTTTGAAATCACTTTTGGCAATGCTACATTTTTGGTAGTGGGATTTGCCTTGTTTCTCTTTATGGTTTTCCCGATCCGATTCCTGATTTATACACTTCATACCAAATATGGGGTGATGGAATACATAAGGGGAGGAATTATTGGTTTGGGTGTCGGCTTGGCACTCATAATTTTGATTCCGGGGTTTATGGCTGAAAAATTCTGGCAAGGAATGTTTTCTGGGATTGCTTCCCCTTGGTTTGATTTATTCCCGATCGTAGGTTGGAGTCGAGGGATTATGGGGTATGTTGCTCATGGCAATGCATTACTTTCCATTGCATTTATTGGATTATATGGCCTGACCTATTTTACTATAGTCAAGTTGGTAATTCAATATGCTGGATATTATTATGAAGATGTCCTAGAAGCTACCAAAACCAATGAAGACAAGCTGGATAAGGCTCGAGGCAAGCAGGAAGTGGACGAAGGAACTTACAGCTTGAATGCCAAAAAGCAATTGGCTTTACCTGATTTTGGTGCTGGCGCAAAGGCTTTTTATTGGAGGAATTATGTCCATAGCAGTAGGCAGGATTTTCACCCTTTGTTTGGAATCTATTCACTCAGCATGGCTGGGATCGGAATTGTGATGGCAGGACTGTCTAATTTTGACTGGTTCTCTCACAAAGTGTTTTATGTCTATCTACTATTTATGCTCTTTTTTTATTTTATGGCAGGAATAGGAAGAGCAAATATTGGAGACCTGAAAAAGCCATTTTTCATTCTTGTGCCTGCGAGTTGGTCTGTCAAATTCTGGAATATGATCAAGCTTGATATTGTGCAAACGTTGATTTTCGCAGCAGTTTTGATTGTGCCTTCCGTATTTTTATCTCATATCAGCCTCGGTTTGATCCCCTTGTTTTTGATTGGGATCGTGGTATTTTACTTGATCGGATTTGCGATTAACCTTATTCCGCAGGTTGCTTTGGACGAAGGTTGGGACAGAAAACTGATCAAACCATTCATGATAGGTGGGATTTTCCTTTTTGGAATCATTCCAACTGTGGTCATGAGCGTGCTGGTATTTATTATTACCAAGCAGTTTGTATGGACATTATTTACCTGTGTAATTGGGATGACATTGGTTGCTGCGATTTTACTTCATGTTTCCTTGGATGTGCTGAAGCGATTGGAGTTTAAGGAAATGTGAAAAAAGTGTTCAGTGAGCAGTCTCAGTAGGCAGATTCCTATAGAACAGCTGGTGAGTTATAAGATTGAAAGCTAAAGTATGAAAGCTAAAGTATGAAAGCTGAAAGATCGAGAACTGAAAGACAGCAGTTGGTAGCAGCAGATTAGAATTTTTCACAAAATATTATTTGGTTAAAAAATCAGCTATTGGCTGAGTGCAGAAAAAATCCTGTAATTTTGACTCATCCAAATGTAACTTCATTATGATCTACAATTCCATCATCGACACCATCGGAAATACACCAATGGTCCGCCTGAATAAACTTGCCAAAGACATCAAAGGAGAGGTCTTGGTCAAAGTCGAATACTTCAATCCGGGTAATTCCATGAAGGACCGAATGGCGATCAAAATGGTGGAAGATGCCGAAAAAGCCGGGATTCTGAAACCAGGTGGAACACTCATCGAAGGTACAAGCGGAAACACTGGAATGGGTTTGGCTTTGGCTGCTATCGCTAAAGGCTATAAGTGCATTTTCACCATGGCAGACAAGCAGTCCAAAGAAAAAATTGATATCCTGAGAGCAGTAGGTGCTGAAGTGGTCGTTTGCCCAACAAACGTTTCCCCCGATGATCCAAGATCTTATTATTCAGTGGCGAGAAAGCTGAATGCTGATATTCCTAATTCCTTTTATCCAAATCAATACGATAACCTTTCCAACACTGCGGCTCACTACGAGACGACAGGACCGGAAATCTGGAAAGATACCGATGGCAAAATCACGCATTATGCAGCCGGTGTAGGTACAGGTGGATCTATGTGCGGTACAGCCAAATACTTGAAAGAGCAAAATCCGAATGTGGTAACAGTAGGTATTGACACCTATGGTTCAGTTTTTAAAAAATATAAGGAGACAGGGATTTTTGACGAAAAAGAGGTTTATCCATACCTGACTGAAGGAATCGGAGAAGACATACTGCCGAAAAATGTCGACTTCAGCCTGATTGATCATTTTATTAAAGTGACTGATAAAGATGCCGCAGTGATGACTCGTCGCTTAGCGCGAGAGGAGGGTCTTTTTGTGGGTTGGTCATGTGGATCAGCGGTCCATGGCGCATTGGAATATGCCAAAGAACACCTGAAAGAAGGTGATCGGATGGTGATCATTTTACCGGACCATGGCACGCGATACTTGGGTAAAGTTTACAATGACGAGTGGATGAGAAACCACGGCTTTTTGGAAGACAAAACCTATTCTACTGCCCGTGATATTATTGCGCAGCGTAATGGAAGTTATCAGCTATTGGGTGTGAAAAAGTCTGATTCTGTCAAAGAAGCGATTGCAATCATGAATGGAAAAAGTGTCTCTCAGATTCCAGTAATGGAAAATGGCGAAGTAGTAGGAAGCTTGACAGACAATAAGTTGCTCTCCAAAATTATTGATAACCCAGATTTGAAAGATGGGAAAGTGGCCGATGTCATGGAAGCTTCCATGAAGTTCGTGGCTTTGGACTCTACCTTGGATGTGCTTTCGTCTATGGTAGAAAAAGAAAAGGCCGTGCTAGTGAGAGATACCATGAACAACATCCATATCATTACCAAACACGATATTTTGGAAGCATTTACGAAATAAGAGACGGGAGAAGCAAGACAAAAGACACAAGACAAAGGAGTTGACTTGGTGATCCAATATTCAACATCGGAGGTTTAAGATCGGTAATTTGGTGCAAACCCAGGAGGTTTAGAAAGTTACTAAGTCGGAAGTCGTTAAGGAGTTTACCTCTGTTGTCCATCCGTAATTCGTAAATCAAAAATCTAAAATATCGGGACTTCAAAATTCCCTCTAATTGAGCCAAAGCATATTTTGAAATAATGACCCCAACTCAGATCGAAAAGCTATTTCGGCAGTTTCCGGAATTTAGTATTCAAGAAAGTATTTCCAAGGGTTGGGAGATGTTCAAAGTGCAGTGGTTGAACACGATTGCATTTTCACTGCTAGTTTTCACTATTCAGGGTTTTTCTACTTATTACTTGGACAATTATAGTCTGTTGATAAGTATAATTATATCACCTCCACTCACTGCCGGGTTCTTTTTGGTTGCCAATCGAATCAGTCGGGGAGTGGAGGTTTCCTTTTCCAATTATTTTGATGGATTTTCTTATTGGGGGATAGTGATAATTACCTCTCTAATTTCAGGGATTTTGACCTTTTTTGGAATTCTGGCTTTGGTGATACCGGGAATTTATTTGGCAGTAGCCTTTATGTTTGGGATTCCTTTTGCGCTCTTTTCAGGAATGGATTTTTGGACTTCACTTGAATTAAGCCGTAAGCTCATCACGATGAACTGGTGGAAGTTTTTCGGATTTGTGATTGTTTTGGTTGGGATGAACATCCTTGGATTAGTATTCTTCTTCGTCGGACTGTTGGTGACTATTCCCGTGAGTTATTTTGCGATTTATTCGATTTTTGAGGAATTGACTGCGGATGCTTTGGCTGAGGTGGAAGTCACTCATGAGCAACAATCATAGCTTCAAGCCGATTTCTGCACTTTTCTGTGAAGTCATTCACAGCATCTTCTGAAGTCATTGGTGGGTTGATCGGTGCTGAAAAACAGACTTCCCTTACTAGAAGTAGAAGCAACATGGGGGGGTAGATTGTATCTACACCTTTATATAAATACGAATTTGCTGAAGGCAAATCATACTATCAATCCAATTGATAATTGGTAAGGATATTGGGGTTGCAAACTTTTTCTAGATTTTGGACTTCAAAGGAGCTGAGCAGAGACCAAAAGAGTAGGGGGGCTCTGAGAGATCAGACTTTTTCACTAATAATGCCCTTTGGTCGAAAGAATGAAGATTTTATCATCGGTAATCTGATAGACCAGGCGGTGTTCGCGGTTGATCCTGCGGGACCAGCATCCGGAGAGTTGGTGTTTCAGAGATTCAGGTTTACCAATACCTTTGAAAGGGTTTTGCTGAATGGATTCAATGAGTTGCCGGATTTTTTTTAGGATGTTGGGCTGTCCTGACTTTTTGAAGAAAGCAATGTCCTCGAGGGCTTTAAGGGTGAATTCGATTATTCTTTCCATATATCGTCCAGGGCCATCTTTACCGTTTTTCCTTCCTTTGCCTGCTGTCTACTCTCCTGAATTTTGACTACAAACTCAGGATCATATGGTTTTTCCTTGGCCACCTCGAACTTCATTTTGAGTGCTTTGACAAATGCCTTTAGAGCGTTTTCCTGCTCGATGGTCTCTGGATGGATAATGAAAGTGTTTTCCGTTTTCATTTGTTTATAATTTGTTTTTTAATGCCCACACCTGCCTGCCGGCAGGCAGGTGGAATCTCGCATGCATTCATAATATTTATTAGTAATAGCAAAATTATATAATTATAAGACACAATTAAAGCCCATAGTTTTGGTCGGAGTACGGCAACCATCCCTACCTTTTAGTTTTTTGCAACCTTTTTGTCGTAGGTTATTTTCTAAATCAAGGATGCCAATTTTGATATTAGCGTATTGTGGCTCAGGAATTTTGGACAGTTTTTTGAGCTTTCCGTTCAATGCGGATTTTACACATCTTAATTATTTTTGTCCGCGTTTTTGCTCAATCTCTCTAAAAGCCTGGTCGGCATCGATAAATTCCGATTCCCCCTTTTTTGCAGCATTATAGAGTTTGATGTCCTCTAATTCCTCTAGGTCTTCCATCAGTTTACTATATTCTTTAATAGAGAGAATAACAACAACTTTTTCTCCTTGATCGTCGGTTACAAATTGTGTTCTCATAGTTTCTAGGGTTTTCGTGAGTTTCTCTCTAATTAATCTAACAATCGAAAATAAAGATTGTCATTGATTTAAGGATTCAGAGTGGTTATATTCTGTAAACCATTTATTTTCATTTTTTTGTTCAACTTAATATTATTCATGAGCCACAATCATAGCTTCCAGTCGATTCTGAAGAAATAATTCGTTAAGTGCCGGAATTCGGCATATCTCTATAGTTTTTCAGAAGTTTTTCGAATTGTCCGAAAGCGATCAAAAACGTTCGGTGTTTTTTCTGGTTTAGAATATCATTGCCCTTTCTAGGTCAATTTAAGTGATTTGATCTGGCACAGAAGTGGAAAAAGTTGATTCACTCAACAACTTTACTTGAATAGGAAATGATTTCGAATTATCTAAAAATCGCTTGGAGAAATCTAATTAGACAACGTGTATTCTCAGTAATCAATATCCTTGGTCTTTCTCTGGGATTGGCTTCTTGCCTGATTTTAATGGCGTTTGTTAAACATGAGCGATCATACGATTCATTTCACCCTGATTATGATCGAATTTTTAGGATTGCTCAAACGGCTAATTTGAGCTCGACTTGGTCATGGACTGGCGGTGCCTTGGCTCCGATGATGCGAAAGGCCTTTCCAGAAAATATTGATGAAGTAGTAAGCCTGCATCAAACAAGCACATTTATTTCTGCGCCCGAAGGAAACAGTCCAGAAGAGAGTTTTCGTGAGGATAATTTCATTTTTTCAGATCCGGGTTTCGATCAAGTTTTTGGGTTCGGATTAATTCAGGGTTCGTGGAAGGGGATTTTTGAAAATCCATTTCAGTTGGCAATTACAGAGGCCGCATCTATCAAATACTTTGGAAGTGAAAGTCCGCTTGGTAAAATTTTACTTGTAGATAAGACTCCTTATGAAGTAAAGGCAGTTATCCGAAATTTACCGACTAACACACACATGAAATTCAACTTTGTCACTGGAATGTCGAGCTTCAAGTCATTGAACGGCATGCCCTTGACTGCTGATTTTGGAAGTTTTTGGTGGCCTCAGGTTTATACTTACCTTAAGCTAAAACCCGGACAGAACTCTACTGATATAAGCCAAAGAATTCCTAAAATCAACGGGGAATATCGAAATCCAGAAGAAGCCAAAAACTATGTGCATTATCTCCAACCGATTAGCAGTATTCACTTAGATACATCCATGGAATCGGATTGGACTCCGAGTATATCAGATCGAACACTTTGGATTTTTCTATCTATTGGGGTATTTGTTCTCATTCTTGCCGCTATCAATTTCATTAATCTGTCCACAGCGAGGGCGATTAAGCGAATGAAGGAAATCGGAATTCGTAAAGTAAATGGAGCAAACAGAGAACAATTGATTGGTCAGTTCTTGGCTGAAGCATTTTTAGTAAATCTGATTGCTATGGTCTTTGGACTGTTTCTAGTTTATTTGAGTCTTCCTTTAATCAGCGGTTCACTTGGAATAGAAATACCATTTAAGCTTTTAGAAGATTTGGAGTTACAATCTTTACTCTTTACAATTTGGGTGGTTTCCTCGTTGCTATCTGGTGTTTTTCCAGCATTTTATCTTTCCGGATTTAATCCTGAGATGATTTTGAAATCAGTACCAATTGGAAGGGGAAAAGTAAGCCTGCGAAAAGGTTTAGTGGTATTTCAGTTTGTGCTTTCTACCCTGCTTGTGTTTTGCGCTTCCGTGGCCTATTTCCAACATGATTTTATGTCCAAAGCATCGATGGGCTTTGATGCCAGTAAATTGGTTTCCATAAGATTGGGAGGTTTTGGTGGAAAAGGCGAAATGCTGAAACAAGAATTGGAAAAAGTAGGGGGAGTGGCTTCGGTCCAATTGACAAGTGATCAACCGGGAATTGATCCTGGCTGGAGTCCCTCAGTTGATTTTCCAGGAATGGTATCAGGTCAAGGGGAATACCTCAATGTTCAATATGTAGACAAAGACTACTTCAAAAGCCTGGAAATACCAATTGTTTCCGGTAGAGAATTTACCGAAGAATTTAATGATCAGGGCATTAAATCCATGATGCGGGAGCGGTTTGCAGCACTTGATGAAGTAGGTGTGGTCGTCAATGAATCTGCAGTCAAATGGATGAACAAAGATAAGGACAGTGTGCTAGGGAGTGACATTCGTGTATTTACCGAGGAAAATGGGCAGCTTTTTTCCAATTACAAAGGAAAGGTTGTAGGCGTAGTCAAAGATTACCATACCGAAAGTTTGAAAAAGAAAATTGCACCAACTGTCTATTTGCCTGTCATCAA
The DNA here is from genome assembly GCF_046296635.1 of Algoriphagus sp. Classification (GTDB taxonomy): domain Bacteria; phylum Bacteroidota; class Bacteroidia; order Cytophagales; family Cyclobacteriaceae; genus Algoriphagus. The sequence goes on from NZ_JBKBKZ010000004.1 coordinate 100,118, forward strand.
TGCTGCTTTTGATGCTAGTCGATATCTATTAATTAAAACTATAAGTGAATTTGAAGAGGCATTAGTTGAGGACTTGAAAGCTGAATGGAAAACAGCTGAAACAGGGTTACCATTTGACTATAATTTCTTGGATAAAACAATCGAGGCTCAGTACGAACAGGAAGCAAGGGTAAGTAAGCTACTGGGATTTTTCGCTTTAATTACATTAATAGTTTCGGCTATGGGCCTACTTGGACTATCCATCTTTACCGCCGAGACCAAGAAAAAAGAGATAGGGATTCGAAAAGTCCTTGGAGCTTCAGCTTCAAAGATTGTCAATAGCCTTACTGGGGAGTTTCTTTTGCCTGTGATTCTTTCTCTATTCATTGCGCTCCCCTTGGGTTATTTTCTGATGTCCAGTTGGCTTGAACAGTTTGCTTATAGAATGCCAATTTCTATGGTTTTTTTTGTTGGCTCAGCTACAGTTTCCCTACTCATAGCTTATGTGACCGTTTCGGTTAATTCTTTTAAGATTGCTAACTCTAATCCTGTAGAAGCGATAAAAAATGAATAGGGATTGGATGATCTGCATATTTCCTAAAAATAAAAACACTCTAAAATCTTTCTACAAATGTTGAAATCCTATCTAAAAATTGCCTTCAGGGGTTACCTCAGAAACAAAAAATTCACGGGATTGATTTTATTGAGTTTGATCGCCGGACTTTTTGTGGCGTATATGGGGATGGCCTATATCCGATTCGAAACCAGCTTTGAAAACTTCCATAGTAAGTCAGAAAACATCTTCAGGCTTATCCGGACTTACCGATCTCAGGAATATAGCATTATTGGATTTCCTTCTTGGTCGGAATCTACTTCTGAAATTCAGCAAATTCAATATGAATCTCTTAGATCTTCTCCCGGTGTCACTGATGTGACTCAATTCCTTGTATCACCATATTCTGAATTTGTAAAGTATGGGGAGCAGCAAATTCCGACAAAGGGGATTTTGACAACCAATACGCCATCTGCTTTTGTCCAAATGTTTACTTGGAAACCAACTTTGGGTGGCCTCGAAAATTTTGGTTCGGGCAACAGAAAAGTCCTGCTCACTTCCACTTTGGCAGAAAAGCTATTTGGTTCGGAATTTATGAATGAAGAAGCCTTGATAGGGGAAATGATATCTGTTGGATCAGAATTCTATGAACTGGCGGCAATAATTGAAGATATACCTGACAATTCCCATTTTGATTTTCAGTTGGCCCTAAGTGCAGATCGAATTAATTATTGGGGTAGTCGAATCTATGTTGAGACGGATCAGAATTCTAATCCTGAGCAAGTTGAAAAACAGCTCAATGCAACAATTGCATTGCTCAATCCCAATTTGGCTCAGGATGAACTTTATAGTGGTCACTTCCTCCAGCCTATAGTAGACATTCATTTGAATTCAAATGTGCTATACGAGTCCAAATCTCCCGGGAGTAGACTTTACATAACATTGATCGGATTTTTCGCAATCCTGATTCTTTTCATCACACTATTTAATTATGCCAATATTACTTTGGCAATTAAGTCAAAAGAGGGAAAATCTATTGGAGTCCGAAAGGCACTGGGTGCCCGAAACAGGATGATAGGATTTCAGTTTTTACTTGAGGGAATTCTACTTTCTCTTTTGGCCATCCCTTTTGTTGGTATTTTGATTTCAGTTCTTGTTCCATTTTTCAATTCACTCATGGAGACGAGTATTTCTCCTAATCTTTTGGGAGACCCGCTATCACTTTTGAGTTTAATTGGTTTAGCTATTGGAATAGGGTTCCTGTCAAGTCTAAGTCCTGCCATATTCTTGGGTATGAGAAATGTAGTGGATCTATTTAAAGAGGATTGGAAGCAACCTAATTTTCAATCTTTTCCTGTTAGAAAATATCTCGTAATAAGTCAGTTGGTAATACTTATTGGGATTACTAGTGTGTCTGTTTTGATTTCTCGGCAACTTGATTTTGTCCAACAAAAAGATGTGGGTTATAAAAAGAAAGGAATAATTTACGCTTATACTTCACCTGAAAACGCTGGTTTATTTCAACAAAAGATTCGACAAATTCCAGGTGTTTCTGCGGTTGGAAACGGAAGTTCGTTTGGAATTCAGGTTTTCAATCAAGGCACCTACAAGATTGAGGGTGTAGAAACAGTCTTTGACGATGCAAACCAACTTTATTTAGATCCGGAAGGGGTCAATGCTTATGAATTGAGGACTTCCTTGACTCAAATTCCTTCAGGTAGATTTACATTAATCAATCGAACTGCTGCGGAGAAATTTGCTCGGCTGAAAGGGGTACAAGCTAATGATTTGATTGGAACTCAAGTTCTCAACGAGCCTGAGTACACAGATCCTGAAACTGGGCAGGAGGGATTCCCATTTACGATTGCAGGGATAGTGGAGGATATTCATTTGTTTTCCCTTCACGAGCGAATGGATCCTTACTTTTTGACTATTCAGGAAAATCTTGCCATGGACGGAAGAAGTATAGTCTCCTACGATCCCACACTTGAGCAGGAGGTTGTTTCATCCGTGGCATCTGTTTATTCTGAGATGAAAGAAGCTTTTCCACTTGAGATGGAATTCCTTTCAGAAAATCTCAATTCGCTATATCAGCAGGATCGTCGGACTGCTGATTTACTTCTTTATTTCAATTTTTTTGCAATTTTTTTAGCTGGATTGGGGATTGTAGGTGTTACCATGTTTTTGACATTAGCCAGAAGAAAAGAAATTGGAATCCGCAAAGTCCTTGGGGCTTCAGCCTATTCAATTGTTCGTTCTTCAACTTCTGAATATGTGATCATGGTAGCAATAGCTTTAGTAATTGCTTGGCCGATAGGATATTGGATAGCAGATTCCTGGCTGTCAAATTTTGCTTATCGGATAGAGATTCAGCATTGGATCTTTGTCGGTGTGGGAATATCCATTCTAGGTTTTGTGAGCTTACTTGTAGGAGTGATTGCTCACAAGGCAGCACAAGAGAATCCTGTTCGGAGTTTGAAAACGGAGTAATGAAAATTTTAAATTTTTGTAACCAAAAAATTTAAACTGTTTTACTCATGAGCCACAATCATAGCTTCCAGCCGATTTCTGCACTTTTCTGTAAAGTCATTCACAGCATCTTCTGAAGTCATTGGTGGGTTGATTGGTGCCGAAAAGTAAACCTTTACTTTTCCCGGAGAAAGCAAAAGTGAGCCTCGCTTCATAATCTGATTTGCTCCTATTACAGCCATGGGTAAAATCGGAATTCCTGTTTCGATGGAAAGCCGAAAAGCTCCTTTTTGAAAAGGCAATAGCGTTTCGCTCGTATCATTTCTTGTTCCTTCCGGTGCAACCACAATCGAACTTCCCTGATTGAGAAATTTGACGAGCTTTTCCAAACTGATTCTTCTGGATTCGACATCACTGCGGTCTACCCATACAGCAAGCTTCCCAATAACTTGACCGAACACGGGGATCTTTGACAATTCCTTTTTTCCAATCGCACGGACTTCCTGTGGAATAACCATGGGAATCACCGGAGCATCGATAAAGGAGCGGTGGTTGAAAATGTAGATGTAGGGTTTACTTCGGTCAATGTGCTCTAGCCCATGAACTTCATAGCGAATCCCCGAAAGAAAAGACCAAATACTGGCCCAAAGTCGGATAAAGAAGAATGAAATTTTGTCGCCTTTTTGGCTGATTAAGAGTGGAAGTACGATAAACAGTCCAAAAATCAGCATTAAAACATAAAATATGAGTACTGAATAAATGGTATAAATCCATTGGAAGAATTTGATCATCCGGAATATTCGTTAAATTTGGGTTCGAAAATTATCCTTTAACTCTTTGCTTGCAAAGCCCCTGAGCGATCAGGGGCTTTTATTTTTTTAAAGTAGAAAAAATTCCAGCAGATAAACGTAGATTAAATCGCAGATGCTTGCAGATTTAAAGTGTTTTAAAAATCCAATTTTCCAGTGTAATTCCGGCATTTTAGTAAACTATATTTTCAATTTTTTTCAGCATGAGCACCGATGAACGATGACCAAAGTAGCCTCGCCTTCGATTTTACCGACTCTATTCCTTGTTAATTTCTACTTGAACATTTGCAAGTCAGTGGACTTTAGAGTAAATCCCATGGATTGGTTTTTTTCATCTTTTTAACCTGAAATAAAAGAAAATCAGTACTTTTGCAGTCCGTTCGGGTGAGCGGCGTGCTTTGAAGGTTCAAAGTGCTGATTTCTAACTACAAAACTTCGGTCCCACGACTCTAAGACCGAGGCTAATCAGAGTCAAATTTTACTATGTCTAGTACAAAAGAATTTAATTGGGAAGCGTTCGATACCAAAGGTTTCGGAGAAGGCTATACCAAAGAGCAAAGAGCTCAGATGGAAGCCATGTACACCGGCACCTTGAGCGAAATCACTGAAAAAGAGGTGATCAAAGGTGTGGTAGTTGGAGTAAATGACAAAGATGTAATTATCAACATCGGTTTCAAATCTGACGGACTTGTTCCGCTTTCTGAATTCCGTGACGTAGCCGGCATCAAGCCAGGTGACGAAGTTGAAGTATATATCGAGGAGCAGGAAAATGCTTTGGGTCAATTGATCCTTTCCCGTAAGAAAGCAAAAATCGTTCGTGCTTGGGCAGATATCGAAGGAGCGCTTGAAAATGACAGCGTGATCGAAGGTCTTGTGAAGCGAAGAACCAAAGGTGGTTTGATCGTAGATATCTACGGTGTAGAAGCCTTCTTGCCAGGTTCGCAGATCGATGTGAAGCCTATCAGAGATTTCGATATCTATGTAGGTAAGAAAATGGAAGTGAAAGTGGTGAAAATCAACCACGCAAATGATAACGTAGTTGTTTCGCATAAGATCCTCATCGAGAAGGATTTGGAGAAGCAAAAAGCGGAAATCCTCAACAACCTGGAAAAAGGTCAAGTGTTGGAAGGTGTGATCAAGAACATGACCAATTTCGGTGTATTCATCGATTTGGGTGGTGTAGATGGTCTACTTCACATCACGGATATTTCTTGGGGTCGTATCAACCACCCGGAAGAAGTATTGCAGCTTGATCAGAAAGTTCAGATTGTTGTTCTTGACTTTGATGACGACAAGAGAAGAATTTCTTTGGGTATGAAGCAATTGACTTCTCATCCTTGGGATTCTTTGGCATCTAGCCTTGAGATCGGTTCAAGAGTACAGGGTAAGATTGTAAACGTAGCTGACTACGGTGCATTCCTTGAGCTTGCTCCTGGTGTAGAAGGTTTGATCCACGTTTCTGAAATGAGCTGGTCTCAGCACTTGAGAAACCCAGCTGACTTCGTGAAAGTGAGTGACGAAATCGAAGCAGTAGTATTGACTTTGGACAAGGACGACAGAAAAATGTCTTTGGGTATCAAGCAGCTTACCGAAGACCCTTGGACTAAAGGTGACATGTCTGCTAAGTATGCAGTCGGCACTAAGCACAAAGGCGTGGTAAGAAACTTGACCAACTTCGGTCTTTTCCTTGAATTGGAAGAGGGAATCGACGGTTTGGTTCACGTATCTGACCTTTCTTGGACTAAGAAAATCAAGCATCCATCTGAATTTGTAAAAGTTGGTGATGAGCTTGACGTTGCAGTTCTTGAACTTGACGTTGACAACAGAAGATTGGCTCTAGGTCATAAGCAGTTGGAAGAGAATCCTTGGGATACTTTCGAAACTGTATTCCCTGTAGGTTCTGTTCATAAGTGTACAGTAAACTCTAAGAATGACAAAGGTGCTGTTCTTGAGCTTCCTTATGGACTTGAAGGATTCGCAACTGTGAAGAATCTGGAGAAAGAAGACGGTTCTCAGGTTGAGATCGGCGAATCTTTGGATTTCAAAGTGACCGAATTCTCTAAAGACGATAAGCGAATTGTACTTTCTCACACTGCTACTTTCAAAGAAGAAGCTAAAGCGCCTAAGAAAGCTGCTGCGGCTCCTGCTGCGAAGAAGAAGGAAGATTCAGTTGAAATGCCTGCCCAAGCTGAGAAATCAACCTTTGGTGACATCGGCGCTCTTGCTGAATTGAAGGAGAAAATGGAAGGTGGTAAAAAGTAAAACTTAAGACGAAAGACTTAAGATCTTAAATAAATAGAAGAACGCTGGCTGAAAAGTCAGCGTTTTTTTTTACTCTTCAAGGGTTTAAAATCCCTTGGAGAGTTTTTTTTATAGGAGTTTGGGGTTCAATTTGGATAAGGATACAGGTTTTAACCTTGTCAAAACTTAGACTTTTCCCCAATCAATCTTTTCTGACTGAATCGGTAAATCCCGAACTCTCGTCCCAGTCCCGTTGAAAACAGCGTTTGCAATTGCCGCAGCAACAGGTCCTTGGGCAGCCTCACCCGCACCCATTGGAGCAAGTTCCGGTCTGTTTATGATATGTACTTCGACAATGGGAACTTCCTTGGTTCGGAGAATTGGATAGGAGTTCCAGTCAATACTCTGAATTCCGTCCTCATCGAAGTTGACCTTTTCCAGCAAAGTCCAACTTGCAGATTGGATCATTCCTCCTTCAGTTTGATTTTTCAGCCCATCAGGATTGATGCATTGACCTGAATCAATAACCCCTGTTAGTTTCTCCAATTTGAAGGTTTTGGAAACTTTGTCAACAGTCACTTCTGCCACTACAGCAAAGTAGGATGCTGAGTTTTTGTACTTGGAAAAGGCTACTCCAAAACCCTTGTTTGCGGTCTGCTGAGCAGAATTCCAGTTTGTTTTTTCAGCAACTGATTGCAATACTGCCTTTGCGCGACCATCATCCAGATTCTTTATTCGGAAATCAATCGGGTCCATTTCAGCTGCCAAAGCCAGTTCATCCATAAAGGATTCTAGTGCAAAAATATTCCCAAAAGCTCCCAATCCTCTCAAGGCCGAAGTACGAAGCGGTCCTTCGTAATTATGAAGCAAAAGCCGTTTGGAAGGAATGGTATAAAGGGGAACAGCATTCCGATAAGATCCTCCTGAAAATCCTCCTTTTCGGAATTCAAATGGCTTTTCGAGATGTCTGGCGGATATATAATGTCCTCCATTTCCATTGGGACGCGTGCTGTGGGTATCCGAGAATAGATTCGTATTCCAAGCGATGATTTTACCTTCATTATCTAAACCAGCCTCAAGTTGGACGACCATAGCTGAGCCATAGGGTTCCCATTGATGCTCATCTTCTCGCATCCATTGAAGTCTCACTGGTTTATCGGAGAATTCTCTGGCTATTAGTGCCGCTTCGGCAGATACATCATCCGCACCATTGTGACCGTAACACCCTGAACCTGACATTCCTATGCATCTGATTTTTTCCTTGCCTAATCCCAGTAAATCCGAAAGCGAGTTCTGAAGTGGATAAACACCTTGGGTTGGTGACCACACCGTCAAATTACCCGCTTTCCATTCCGCAATGGCACAAGAAGGACCAGTGGATGCATGCATCTGATAAGGGCGGTGATATTCTTGTTTTACTTTTTTGGATGCATTATTCAGTTTGGCTGCCAAATCCGGTGAATTCTCGATCGTTTCCGGTGACATGGACTTGGTTTTCATGTCTTCGAAAAGGGATTCCTGAGAAACCTTGATTCTTGTAACTTCCCATTCGCATGTCGATTTGAGGTAAAGCCAAGCTTTCACAGCTTGATATTCCCGAGTAGCTATCACAGCCAAAAAGCTCCCATTCCGAACTACTTTCAACACTCCTGGGAGAGCTAGAATTTCAGAAAAATCTGTTGTTTTAAGCTTTGCCCCATAGCTTGGTGGATGGAGCACTCGGGCATGGACCATTCCATCAAGCCGAAGATCATGAACAAAATGGGCATCGCCTTTCACCAGAATCTTAATATCATCTCGAAAAATTGGTTTACCGACGAGTTGGTGGTTTTGATACTTCTTGGGAACTGCATTACCTGTTATTTTTCCCTCGAGATTTTTTCCTTCCAGTAGCTTCCAATACGAAATCTCTTTATTGGCATTACTTCTGATGATTCCCTTTTCTACCCTTAGATTGTTGATATCTTCTTTCCATGTTTGGGCAGCCAAAGTAAGCATATAGAGTTTTGCCTCAGCGGCAGCCTGTCGGATCGCTTTTCCACTTCCTTCCACTGAATTGCTTCCGGCGGTGTAGCCTTCATTGGCCGTCTGTCCTGTATCCCCATTGATGATGTGGCAAATCTCAATTGGGACATCGAGTTCTTCTGCTGCTATTTGGAGAAGTGTAGTTCGGATTCCTTGCCCCAATTCCTGCTTTCCCGTAAGGATAGTGACATGCCCATCGGCATCGAGTCGAATCCAGGAATCGATCAAATCTTTATCACCGTGGGGGCGAACCGGTATGCCATCGTAAGATTCGGGAAGTGAATTTGCATTTCCGGAGCATGCGAACAAAGGGACAAGCTGAAATCCGACAAGAAGTTGGCCTGAGGATTTGAGGAATTTCCTTCTGGAAAGATTTGAATTAGCGTGATTTCCCATGATTTAAAGGCTTTGGGTTGACTTTGCGGCAATTTTTACTGCTTGAATAAATCTGGAATGTGTTCCGCACCTGCAAATTATCGGTTGAAGGGCCGCTCGGATTTCAGCGTTTGAGGGATTTGGATTTTTCTTCAAAAGTGCGACTGCGGCGATAGCCATTCCATTCAGGCAATAGCCACACTGTGCCGCTTGGGCTTCGATAAAGGCTTCTTGAACGGGGTGAAGTTGATTGCCTTTGGCCAACCCTTCCAATGTTTGAATATTCTTTTCTTGCGCTGAACTGCAGGGGAGGAGACAGGAAGTTTGAGCCTCTCCATCAATAAGGACCATGCATGACCCACATTGCTGAAGGCCGCAACCGAACTTGGTGCTGTTGATCCCAAACTCCTCACGTAAAATGTACAAAAGTGGCTCTGAGGTGTCTCCTGTGAATGATTTTTCAACCGAGTTGACTTTTAATTTCAGGCTTTTTGTCATTTTCTTGAAGAATAGTTAATCTTCAAAATAAAAAATCAAGAAGCAAAAACCAATTTAAGACTGGTTCTTATGTCTTGATTCTCTTTTGGACGGCAGGCAGAACATAGGATTGGTGATTCAAAAAAGATGTATATCCGCAATTCTACCTGTAGCCAAATTTTAATAAGTTTCACCTCGTCTTCCCTCCACGGCCAGGCTGCTCGGTGTCCGATAGTTTTGTTATAGGGAAGGGGAGGAATATGCGGCGCAGCCGCATATTCCTCCCCTTCCTTAATTAATCTGAAATCCGGTGGCCGAGCGAAGTCGAGGCCATTTTGATCTACTTGCAAAGTAGCGTATATACATTTTAAAAAAATTAGGTCGAGTCTGAAAAAGGAGGCTGTTTGATTGCTGACGGAGATTATGCTTTTTTTTAAACAAAAAAAGCATCCGCTTTTGGCAGATGCTTTACGGATGAGGTCGAGAGCGGATTCGAACCGCTGTACGAGGTTTTGCAGACCTCTGCCTAGCCACTCGGCCACTCGACCATAATTTTCGGAATGCAAATTTAGAATTATTCCTTACTTCATCAAACATTGATATTACAAATATAGGTTCAGCTTGAAATTTGTTTTCAGCAAAATCAGTAGAAATAATCTTTTTCTGAGCCAGAAAACCTGATTATCAGGAGTGTACGATTTTGAATAAAAAAATGCACTATTTATAATTATTCTAAATAATTGATTGAATGAAAAATATTCTACAATCAATTGAATATCAATAAAATAAAGCTTGAAAATTTGTCAATAGTGACAATTTCAAGCCCCCGAATTCTTGTTTGAATAATTAACCTCGGGTAGTACCTTTGCAGGGGTTAAAGAGAACCTTTAAAACTATTTAATTAGCTAGTATATGTTATCTAAACGCTCGTTAGTAGGGATTCGATTGAGTTTCCAGACGCTGGCAATGCTGTTTTTCATGGTGATAGGCTCCTCTGCTTTTGCCATTGATCCTTCTGTTTCAGACAGTGATGAGGCTATTGCAGTTGGAAAAACAGTGTTTAATGCCAACTGTAAGACTTGCCACAAGTTGGATCAAAAATATATTGGTCCCGCTTTGAGGGGTGCAACAGAAAGAAACACCGCAGAATGGGTCAAGAAATGGATTGTTAACTCGCAAGCTGTGATTGCGTCAGGAGATGCTTATGCAGTCGCACTTTATAAAGAGTACAATAATTCAATTATGCCGTCCTACACTTTTTTAAGTGATGCTGAACTGGATGGTCTTTTATCTTACATTGAATATGGCGATAAAGTTGACCCTGCGGCAGCAGCAGCAGTTGGAGCAGGTGGTGACGCTGTTGCAGGTGGAGCTGGATCAGGAATACCTAATGAATACCTCACAGTAATCATAGGGGTTTTGGTTTTAGTATTAATCCTTATCCTGGTTGTTCTAGGCCTGATTATTTCTGTACTGACTAAGTATATTAATAAGCAGGATCTTCCAGAAGAGGATAAAGAATTCGTTTCTCAAAAGTTTGAATTCGCTAAGGTGTTTAAAAGTGACGCCTTTATAATAGTAATTACTGCCTTGGTAATTGCGCTCGTCGCAAAGACAGCAATTGATGGCTTGTATTCAATAGGTGTTCAGCAAGGATATGCCCCTGCACAGCCAATTGCTTTCTCTCACGCACTACATGCTGGACAATATGAAGTAGCTTGTCAGTATTGCCATACCGGTGTTGAGATAGGAAAATCGGCAAACATTCCTTCCGCAAACATTTGTATGAACTGTCATACACACATTCAGAATGTGGGTGGAAAAGAAGGGATTTCCCCAGAAATTGCAAAAATTTACGCATCTGTCGATAATAATCAGCCTATTGAATGGGTGAGGGTTCACAACCTTCCTGACTTGGCCTACTTCAATCACGCTCAACACGTAGCTGTTGGTGGTATTGAATGTCAGACTTGTCACGGACCAATTCAAGAGATGGAAGTGGTAGGACAGCATAGTTCATTGACAATGGGCTGGTGTATTGATTGCCACAGACAGACTGAAGTTGCCACTCAAGGCAATGCCTATTACGATAAGTTGGTTCAACTTCATTCCGATTCCAAGGATGCTTTGAAAGTCAAAGACATCGGTGGCTTGGAGTGCGCAAAGTGCCACTATTAATTCCTTATCCTATTTGCTAATTCATTCCTAGAAATAAAAATGAAGGAAAATAAAAAAACCTACTGGAAAGGGCTCGAGCAACTCAGCAACGATCCGGAGTTTGTAAAGCACGCCGACGGGGAGTTTGCAGAAATGCCTAAAACTCTTGGCGAAGACGGAAGTGCATCCCGAAGAGATTTTCTCAAAGTAATGGGTTTCAGCTTAGCAGCAGCTTCTTTGGCAGCTTGCGAAGCTCCGATTAGAAAAGCAATCCCTTATGTAAATAAGCCGATTGATATCAACCCTTCTATTCCTAATTATTATGCATCGACATTTGCCTCAGGTGGTGACTATGCGGCTGTAGTAGTGAAAACTAGAGAAGGTCGTCCAATCAAAATTGATGGAAATGACCTTTCTCCTATTAATAAAGGTAAAGTCAATGCTATTGTAGAGGCTTCAGTGCTTTCATTATACGACAAGCAAAGATTAGCTGGTCCAATGATCGGTGGCGCTGCTGCTGAGTGGGCGGCTGTTGATACCGAAGTAAAAGGCAAATTAGCTTCTGCCGGTACTGTTAAATTTGTTGCGAACACAATTCTTTCTCCATCTACTGAAAAAGCGCTTCAGGAATTTGCAGCAGCTTTTGGTGGTGCTGAATTGATCATGTATGATCCGATTTCAAATTATGGTATTGCAAAAGCAGCAGAGACCTATTTTGGATCTAGCGTAATTCCATCTTACCATTTCGATAAGGCAAAAACCATCGTTTCTTTCGGTGCCGACTTCCTAGGAACTTGGATTTCACCGATTGAATTTGCCGCTGATTACGCTAAAACAAGGAAAATCAGTTCGGAGAAGCCTGAAATGTCAAGACATTATCAGTTTGAATCCAACCTTTCAATGACTGGTGCGAATGCTGATTACAGAACGCCAATCAAAGCCTCGCAAAGTGGTTTGGCTGTTTTGGCACTTTACAATGCTATCGCAGGAAAATCAGGTGCGGCTACGGTAAATGCCCCTAAAGTTGAAATTGCGAACCTTGATAAAGCAGCAACTGACCTCTTGGCTTCAAAAGGAGCTTCTCTTGTCGTTTCCGGATCAAACGATCCAAACATTCAAATAGTAATCAACGCAATCAATGAATTGCTTGGAAATAACGGAGCAACGGTAGATTTCGCAAATCCTGTTTTCTTCAGAAGAGGAAATGACGAGCGAATGAATCAGTTTGTGACCGAATTGAAGTCTGGTCAAGTGGGTGGAGTTGTTTTTTACAATTGTAACCCTGTCTATGATCATGCTCGTGGAGCTGAAATTGCTGAAGGTATTGCAAAAGCCAGAGTAAGTATCTCTACTAACGGCACCTTGGATGAGACTTCATCTCTGGTTCAAATTGTAGCTCCAGATCATCACTTCTTAGAATCTTGGAATGATTTCCAGCCGAAGCAAGGACAGTTTTCTTTGTCTCAGCCGACAATTTCTCCACTTTTCAAAACTAGACAAGCTCAGGAATCCTTCTTGGTTTGGGCTGGTTCTACCACCAATTACTACGACTATCTTCAGGCGAACTGGAATGCAACTCTATTCCCTGTAGCAGGAAAGGGTGCTTCTTTCCAAGAGTTCTGGGATCAGGCATTATATAATGGTGTGGTTTCAGTAGAAACTACACTTGGCGCTCGATCAGCCTCCGGTGATGCTTCTGCTGCAGCGGCTGCAGTTGCCCAAGCCTACAAAGCAGACAATGCCGGTGCTGAATTAGTGATTTACTCAAAGGTCGGAATTGGAAATGGAGCTTTTGCCAACAATCCTTGGCTTCAGGAAATGGCGGATCCAATTACCAAAGCCACTTGGGATAACTACCTTACCGTGTCACAAAAATGGGCTGCAGACAATGGAGTTACCATGTATGAGGAAAACACCCAAAAAGCTTCCATAACTGTAAATGGAAAGTCGTTGGTTGTCCCAATTTTGATTCAGCCAGGACAAGCAAACGGAACTTTCGGATTGGCAATTGGCTACGGAAGAACTAAAGCTGGTCGGGTTGCTGATGGAGTCGGTGTTAATGCTTACGAATTGCTGGATGCTTCTAAAGGTTTTGTCAATTTTGACATTATTACTGGAGTTGAAGTTGCCGCCACTGGAGATTCCTATAAAATCGCCCGCACCCAAACTCATCAGACTTTCATGGGGCGTGAGAACGTGATCCAAGAATCAGTATTGTCTGAATATAAACTTGATAATTCTGCCGGTCGATATAGACCGAAAATTTATAAGGATGGCGAATTTGTAAAGCCATCTAAGCTTTCGCTTTGGAAGGGACATCAATACAGTCAGCACCATTGGGGTCTTGCAATCGACATGAATTCATGTATTGGTTGCGGAGCATGTACAGTGGCTTGTCAGGTTGAAAATAATGTGGCAGTTGTCGGTAAGCAGGAAGTGCTCAACAGAAGAGAAATGGCCTGGATCAGAATTGACCGCTACTATTCTTCGGATGCCCCAGCGGACGATCTAAAAGCAATGGAAGTTGCTGCGGAAAATCCTGAAGTGACTTTCCAGCCAATGATGTGTCAGCAGTGTAACAATGCACCTTGCGAGACAGTATGTCCGGTGGCTGCGACTACGCACTCCTCAGAAGGTCTCAATCAAATGACTTATAACAGATGTATCGGTACTAGATATTGTGCCAACAACTGTCCATATAAAGTGCGTCGATTCAACTGGTTTAAATACCATGATAACAAAGACTTTGCAGCAGTAAACATTGCTCAAAACGATGATATGGGTAAAATGGTCTTGAACCCAGACGTGACGGTTCGTGTACGAGGAGTAATGGAAAAATGCTCCATGTGCGTGCAAAGAATCCAAGCTGGAAAGCTTACCGCAAAACGTGAGAAGCGTGCTGTTCAAGATGGAGAAATCAACATGGCCTGCGCTGTGGCTTGTCCTACTGATGCCTTGGTTTTTGGTGACATGAATGATCCAAACAGTAAAGTCTCTAGGCTTTTGAAAGTTGAAGAAAACACTTCAGCCTTGAAGGAAGTGGGAGAGGAAAGAGCGTATCACGTATTGGAGGACATCAACGTTAGCCCTAACGTTTGGTATTTCACCAAAATCAGAAATAAAGAAAAAAACGAAGCGTAATCATAATTTTATAAACTATGCAGGTTACTTCATCCGTACGCCAACCGTTAGTTACCGGAGGTAAAACCTACCATGATGTGACACATGATGTGTCCCGTCAGGTAGAGGGAAAACCTTCCATGCTTTGGTTTTTGGCTTTCCTTACCGCAGCCGGAGTTCTAGCACTTGGTTCGATTGCCCTTATTGCCACACTCTGGGAAGGGATTGGTATGTGGGGTCTTAATAAAACCGTAGGCTGGGCTTGGGATATCACCAACTTCGTGTGGTGGGTTGGTATTGGTCACGCCGGTACCTTGATCTCAGCGGTATTGTTGCTTTTCAGACAAAAATGGAGAACATCCATCAACCGAGCAGCTGAAGCGATGACCATCTTCGCTGTAATTTGCGCAGCGATGTTCCCTGTGATTCACATGGGCCGCCCATGGTTGGGTGCTTATTGGGCTCTTCCGCTTCCAAATACATTTGGTTCGCTCTGGGTTAACTTTAACTCCCCGCTCCTTTGGGATGTATTCGCAATCTCTACTTACTTCTCAGTTTCTTTGGTATTCTGGTACATCGGATTGATTCCTGATTTTGCTACCATCCGAGATAGAGCCACAGGACTTAGAAAGACTATTTATGGTGCACTTTCATTCGGTTGGGATGGCGCTGCAAAAACTTGGATGCGTTATGAATCAGTTTCCTTGATCCTTGCAGGTTTGGCAACACCACTTGTACTTTCTGTACACACGATTGTATCCTTTGACTTTGCAACTTCAGTAATTCCAGGATGGCACACTACGATCTTCCCTCCTTACTTTGTTGCTGGAGCGATTTTCTCAGGTTTTGCCATGGTATTGACCTTGATGATTGTCACGAGAAAGGTATTCAAACTGGAAGACTACATTACCATCGGTCACATTGAATTGATGAATATTGTCATCATTATCACTGGTTCCATTGTAGGTGTGGCATACATTACAGAATTCTTTATCGCATGGTATTCAGGGGTGGAGCCGGAATTCTACGCTTTCTACAACAGAGCAACCGGACCTTATTGGTGGGCATATTGGTCTATGATGACTTGTAATGTGATCTCTCCGCAGTTGTTCTGGATTAAGAAAATCAGAACCTCCATCGTTGCGACATTTGCTTTATCAATTGTTGTAAACATTGGAATGTGGTTCGAGCGATTTGTAATCATTGTTACCTCACTTCACCGAGATTACCTTCCATCTTCATGGGCGATGTTCTACCCAACATGGGTTGACGTCGGAGTTTACCTCTTTACCTTTGGATTGTTCTTTACCCTGTTCTTCTTATTTGCGAAGTTCTTCCCGGTAATCAACATGGCTGAAGTAAAGTCTGTATTGAAATCTTCATCTGAAAAAGTGAATAAATAATCATGGAAAGAGACACACATTTTATTTTGGGAGTGTACGACGATGAGGACGTATTGCTTCACGCAGTAGAAACAGTAAGAAACACGGGTGTAAAAATTCATGAAGTATTTACTCCCTACCCAATTCATGGATTGGATGAGGTACTTGGATATAAGAGAAGCCGTCTTCCGATTGCAGCTTTCCTTTTCGGATTGTTGGGAACGACCTTAGCGATGACCATGCAGTTTTACATGATGCGATTCGACTGGCCGATGATTATCGGTGGTAAGGATTATGCAGCATTCCCTGACTTTATTCCTGTTGGGTTTGAAATGACTGTTCTTTTGGCAGCATTTGGTATGGTCGGTGTATTCATGATCAGTTCCAATTTGAAGCCTTGGGCACAGCCAAGAATCTTTGATATCAGGTCTACTGATGATAAGCATATCATGGCGATCGATATCGCTAATAACAGTAGCATGGAAGTGGAGAAGATCACAGAGATCCTCGCTTCTTCCGGTGCTACCGAGATCAATAAAAAAAGTTTTGAATAGAAAATCCGGATATATGAAGATTGCAAAAGCATTAATTTTCGGAGGTTCTGCCTTAGCCATTTCAATATTGGCTGGATGTAGGGCTGGAGGTGAAAATCCAGGGCTTGAATATGCGCCTCAAATGTATCATTCTGTGGCTTACGAACCTTTGAGTCAAATCAAAGACGAATCACAAGGAGGCTGGCTTTCAAACCGTGAGGATGGAAAAGGCGAGTTTTACAACTCAAACGAAAATAACCCTCATGGAATGAATATGAGAGAACCGGTAGCCAATACAGTTCCAAGGAATAAGCAAGGCTATCTACCTTATAGACTCAAGGCTTTTGAATTGGAGCCTGCTGCTTTGATTAAAAACCCTGTTGAATCATCAGATCCAGTGTTGAAAGATGGCGAAGCCCTTTATCTTCAATATTGCAATGCTTGCCATGGTAAAGGTGGTGAAGGAGATGGTAAAGCCGGAGAAGTAATTGGTGGTGTAGCTAATCTCAAAGGTGGCGCTTATATCAACTTACCAGAAGGTCATATTTTCCATGTGATCACCAAAGGAAAAGGTAGAATGGGAGCTCATGGTTCTCAGATCACTGAAGAAGGAAGATGGAAAATCGTTCACTATGTCAAACAAGTTATCCAAGGTCAGGCTACAGCAGCAGCTCCTGCAGCGGCAGTAGATTCAACCATGGTGGCACAAGCAACCCCAGCTAACTAATCATGGCTCATCACAGCGAACAACACTACAACTTAGATCAGCGGTTCGATTTTACTGCTGCTACTAAGAAGTCTATTATGACTGTATTGATTATTGGTGCGATCCTTCTTGGGATTGGTATCATACTGGCTATGACCGGTGGAGGTCATGAAGAAGCAGGAGAAGCGGGAGGGCATGCTTTTCATTGGTATGAAAGACTCTATGCTAACATTTGGATCAATAATGTCTACTTTACTGGAATTGCAATTGTAGGGGTTTTCTTCTTCGCAATTCAGTTTGCAGCTCAGGCTGGCTGGTCAACACCACTTTTGAGAGTGATGCTTTCCTTCGGATACTGGCTCCCTTTTGCTGGTATTTTGATGCTTGCTACGTTCTTTTTGGTCAATCATGATCTGTTCCACTGGACTCATTCTTATTTGTTTGATAAAAACGATCCTCAATATGATTCCATAATTGACGGGAAAGGGGCATTCTTTTATTGGCCTATGGAAAAAGGGACTTTCCCGATATTCTACATCGTTAGAATGGTATTATTCTTTGGGATGTGGGTATTCTTTTTCAAAAAGTTTCAGCAGATCAGTGATCAGGAAGATCAATTGGGAGGAAATTCCCATTGGTTTAAAATGAGAAGTTGGTCAGCTTTCTTCCTGGTTTTCTTTGCTGTTTCTTCTTCTATTGCAGCATGGGATTGGGTAATGTCCATTGACACACACTGGTTTTCAACTCTATTTGGATGGTATGTATTTGCTTCCTGGTTTGTATCAGGATTATGTGCAATTACGCTTTTGACCATTTTCTTGAAAAGTCAAGGGTATCTTGAAATGATTAACCAAAATCATATCCATGACATGGGTAAGTTTATTTTTGGTTTCTCAATCTTCTGGACCTACCTCTGGTTTTCTCAGTTCTTGTTGATCTATTATGCCAACATACCTGAAGAGTCAGTTTATTTTATTGAGAGACTGAGTAGTGACGTGTATGGACCGTTCATTTTCGTAAACTTAGGTCTAAACTTCTTCCTTCCCTTCCTTGTTCTTATGACAAGAGATTCTAAACGACACGGTGTCTTTCTTAAGTTGGTTTGCACGATTCTTTTGGTTGGGCACTGGATTGACTTCTTCCTTATGGTTCAACCAGGTACCTTGGGACACAATGGAGGAATTGGATTTATGGAAGTTGGAATGTTTCTAGTATTTGGTTCATCGGTGGCGTTGGTTGTGTTAGGAGGGTTAGCAAAGAAAAATCTGGTCGCTAAAAATCACCCAATGCTTGAAGAGAGCTATCATCATCACATTTAATTTATTATCCGAAAAAACTAAGATATGTACGGGTTTCTGATTGGAGTAGGGGTTCTTCTGTTGTTTTCCATTATTTGGATGGTCTACAGAATTCAAACCTTGGTATCGGTTGTAAAAGGTTCCGACAAAAAAATCGCTTCTGGCAGTAATAAGGTAAACGCAATTTTATTTGTGGTTTTCCTTGTGGGTACTACGATTTTAATGTTTTGGTATTCTATCAAGGAATTTGATAATTATCAGCTTCCTGTTGCTTCCGAGCATGGTGTAATTACAGACCAATTATTCTGGATTACTATGGCAGTCACGGGTATTGTATTTCTAATTACCCATGTATTGCTTTTTGTTTTCCCTTACAAATACCAGTATAAAGAAAATAGAAAAGCATCATTCTACCCTGACAATAACAAGCTCGAAGTCATTTGGACAATTGTTCCAGGTGTTGTTTTGGCAGGATTGGTTATTTCAGGTTGGATGGCCTGGTCTGATATTACAAAACCAGCGCCTGAAAATGCCCATGTGGTTGAAATCATGGGATATCAGTTTGCTTGGGAGATTAGATATCCTGGCAAGGATAATGTATTAGGTGATTATGATTATCGTTTGATTACTGCAACCAACTCTCATGGAGT
Organism: Algoriphagus sp.; assembly: GCF_046296635.1. Taxonomy (GTDB): domain Bacteria; phylum Bacteroidota; class Bacteroidia; order Cytophagales; family Cyclobacteriaceae; genus Algoriphagus. The sequence continues at coordinate 118,892 of NZ_JBKBKZ010000004.1, forward strand.
GGATTTCACAGATAAAAATTCAATTGACGATTTTCCTTCCCCAAAAGTTGTAATCCCAAAAGGTGAACCTGTACTGTTCAAGATTAGAGCTCGTGATGTTTTGCACTCCGTTTTTGCTCCGCACATGAGATTGAAAATGGACGCTGTTCCTGGTATGCCAACTCGCTTCTGGTTTGTTCCTACAAAGACAACGGAAGAAATGAGAGCTGAGTTGAATGATCCAGAATTTGAATATGAGATCGCCTGTACAGAAATTTGTGGGCGAGGGCACTTCTCTATGAGGAAGGTGATAGAAGTGGTAGAGCCTGAGGCTTACCAAAAGTGGTTGGTAGAACAGAAAACTTTCATTCAGCAAAACCCTGCTTTAGCCGAGGGTCTTACACCTGAAATGAAAGAACTGGCAGAGATTCAAATTAGAGAAATCAAAAAATAAAATTATAAGTTATGGCAACAGCAACTGCGGCACATCATGACGAAGCAGCTCACGAGCACCATGAGCATCATGATAATTTTATAACAAAATACATTTTCACTCAAGACCATAAGATGATCGGGAAGCAATTCTTGATCACTGGTATGTTTTGGGCGATAATTGGAGGTTTCCTTTCCATCCTTTTCAGATTACAATTGGGTTTTCCTGATATGAGTCTGGAATTTCTTCGGCCTCTTCTAGGTGGCTGGATTGATGAGGCAGGAAAGTTGGACCCAACATTCTATCTTGCTCTTGTGACAATGCATGGTACCATCATGGTATTTTTTGTGTTAACAGCAGGATTAAGTGGTACATTTTCTAACTACCTGATTCCTCTGCAAATCGGTGCCCGTGATATGGCTTCCGGTTTTATGAATATGCTTTCTTACTGGTTCTTTTTTGTATCCGGTGTGATTATGTTCATTTCCTTGTTTATCAAAACAGGTCCTGCCGGTGGTGGTTGGGTAGTATACCCTCCTCTCTCTGCACTTGAGCAAGCGATTCCAGGCTCGGGTCTCGGTATGACATTGTGGTTGATTGCAATGACTTTCTTTATTGCTTCTTCTTTACTAGGGGGTATCAATTACATTACCACAGTCATTAACCTTAGAACTAAAGGAATGTCATTTTCCAGACTTCCATTGACAATCTGGGCGTTCTTCCTGACTGCGGTTATTGGTCTTCTCTCTTTCCCGGTTCTGTTTGCGGCGGCTTTGCTGTTGGTATTTGATAGAAGCTTTGGAACATCTTTCTATCTCTCTGATATCTATATTGGCGGAGAAGCGCTTCCTAATACTGGTGGTAGCCCAGTCCTTTATCAGCATTTGTTTTGGTTCCTAGGTCACCCTGAAGTTTACATTGTATTGCTTCCCGCTTTGGGGATTACTTCTGAAGTAATCGCTACAAATTCAAGAAAGCCAATCTTTGGATATAAAGCGATGATTATCTCCATGCTTGGAATTACCATCCTTTCTTTCATCGTGTGGGCTCACCACATGTTCGTGTCAGGAATGAACCCATTCTTAGGATCCATCTTCATGTTCCTTACCTTGATTATTGCAGTGCCATCGGCTGTTAAAGTATTTAACTACTTGACTACCCTGTGGAGAGGCAACCTAATATTTACTCCTGGCATGTTATTCTCCATTGGTTTGGTGTCTTTTTTCATCTCCGGTGGTCTGACTGGTATTTTCCTTGGAAATTCAGCAATTGATATCCAATTGCACGATACCTATTTCGTGGTTGCTCACTTCCACCTTGTAATGGGGTCTGCATCCTTCTTCGGATTGATGGCTGGTGTTTATCACTGGTTCCCTAAGATGTTTGGTAGAATGATGGATGCCAAATTGGGATACATTCACTTTTGGTTGACTTTCACAGGTGTCTATTTGGTGTTTTTCCCAATGCATTATATTGGAATAGCTGGTTTCCCAAGAAGATATTATTCTTGGACTAGCTATAGCTTTACAGATATGTATACTGACTTGAACATGTTTGTATCAGTTGCTGCGATTATAACTTTCACTGCACAGTTTATCTTCATCTTCAACTTCTTCTACAGCATGTACAGAGGAAGAAAAGCAACGCTTAATCCATGGAGATCAAATACCCTGGAGTGGACTACTCCACTTTATCCTGGACATGGTAACTGGCCTGGAGAGATTCCAACAGTTTACAGATGGCCATACGATTACTCTAAGCCCGGAGCTGCAGAGGATTTCATTCCTCAGACTGTTCCTCTTTCGTTAACTCCAGAGTCCAACCTTCCTCATGAGCAGGAATTAGTGAAACTTGAAATGGAGATTATGAAAGATGAATCGGAGGTATTGGTTGCAAATGAAGCCAAACACTAATAATTCACTAAATAGCTTTCGACGAATTTCATTTATTACTGTCGTAGCTGTTTATACTCTAATCTTGGTCGGAGGGATAGTACGTAGTACTGGCTCAGGAATGGGCTGTCCCGATTGGCCAAAATGTTTTGGGAGCGTGATTCCGCCAACAAGCGTGGATCAGCTCCCAAAAAATTATCAGGAAATTTACCTTCAACAACGACTTGCTAAAAACGAAAGGTTTGTAGCCACGCTTGAAAAATTGGGATTTGAAAATGCAGCTTTTCGAATTGCAAATGACAAATCTATTTTAGTTGAGGAGGAATTCAACGCCATCAAAACTTGGATTGAATACCTAAATCGCATCTTAGGTGTGGTCATCGGTCTCTTTATTCTGCTGACAGTTTGGAAATCATTCAAACTTTGGAAAGTTGATAAGTGGATACCGATCAATGCTATCCTGTCATTGGTCTTGGTTTTGTTTACAGGTTGGATAGGTTCGATAGTCGTTTCCACCAACTTGTTGACATGGATGATTACTTTCCATATGTTGCTTGCTTTGGCACTTGTTGCTGTCTTACTGTATATCAATCACCGTTCAGAAAGATTGCAAGCAAGTCATGGAGTTAAAATGGATGTTCCAGCCAAAGTTCAATGGGTTTTGATAATCGGAGCATTGTTAATGCTGATTCAGGTAGTTCTTGGAACGCAGGTAAGAGAGCATATCGATCAGATTTCTTCCTCTTTAGGAGGAATGCTTCGTGAAGATTGGGTAGATCGAGTAGGAATCACATTCTTGATTCATCGTTCCTTCTCATTGGTACTATTAGGAATACATGTTTTGTATTTCTTTTGGGCATTCAGATACTCTGTTAGGAATTCCAAATTAAATCTTTGGTCTCAAATCCTGATGGGAGTTTTGTTATTAGAAATTGCATCTGGAATAGGTATGGCATATTTCGGTATACCGGCTTTCTTGCAGCCTATCCACTTATTACTTGGTTCTTTAATCTTGGGAATTCAATTTATGTTGATTTTACAATTGAGAGACCATATACAGTTTAAGTTAAACTCTAATTGAAATGAGGACAGTTGACGTAACTGACCGTACTATTTCCAGCTTATTTATCGAAAGAATAAAAGCTTATTCTGACTTGATAAAGTTCAGGCTTTCTGCCTTGGTTACTTTCTCTGCGGTCTTTGGATATATTCTTGGAGATCGGGGAGCTAGCTTTGGCTGGCCTGGATTTCTGGGCCTTGCACTAGGAGGATTTCTCATTTCCGGAGCATCTGGAGCTGCAAACGAGATAATGGAGCGTGACTTGGATAAGTTGATGAAACGTACCCAAAATCGTCCGCTTCCACTTAAAATCATCTCACTTCAGGAAGCCTATTGGTTCACTTCCTTTGTAGCAATACTCGGTATTTCACTTCTGTGGCTCTTCACTAATCCATTGACTACCTGGCTGGGTATTCTCAGTATGGTTCTATATGTGTTTGTTTACACACCGTTAAAAAGAGTTGGTCCCATAGCAGTATTTGTAGGGGCGATTCCAGGTGCTATGCCTCCTTTGTTAGGCTGGACTGCCGCTACCGGATCAATTTCTTATGAGGCACTTATTATTTTTGGAATTCAGTTTATTTGGCAGTTTCCTCATTTCTGGGCAATTGCCTGGGTTAGTGATGAGGATTATAAAAGGGCAGGTTTCAAATTGCTTCCAAGTGGAGGAGGTCAAGATTTGAATACAGCTATTCAAATAATGATCTATACCTTGTTCCTGCTTCCATTGGGATTGTTACCAAGTTATTTTGGACTCACAGGTCTGAATTCCGGAATTGTAGCTACGATTTGCGGTGTTTTGTTTCTTGCCCAGACATTCTCCCTAATGAGAGATTGCTCAAGAAAGTCAGCGCTGAAAATCATGTTTGGCTCCTTCCTATACTTACCGATCGTTCAGATTGCTTACCTACTCGATAAAATACCTTAAGCCATGGAAAAGGAATTAAAATATGTCGATATGGTGGAACAGCCAATATCAATGCATCCAAAGAAATTTGCGCTTTGGTTGTTTATGGTATCGGTTGTCATGGTGTTTGCCGGATTGACCAGTGCATATATTGTGAGACAGGCAGAGGGGAATTGGTTGGAATATGACCTTCCTAATATCTTTTATTACACCTCTGGAATTGCTGTATTGAGTAGCATCACACTTCATTGGGCCTACTTTTCAGCAAAAAAAGACAATTTCTTAAATCTTAGAATTGGAATGATTCTGACAGTGATCTTAGGAATCGCCTTTTTGGTAGGTCAGTGGTATAGTTGGGTAGCAATGGTAGATCGTGAGGTGTTCTTTGTGGGCAATCCTGCAGGCTCTTTTTTGTATGTTTTTACAGGTCTTCATGCAGCTCACCTGATAAGTGGTGTGATATTTCTGATTATTGTATTAATTTCGACACTCAGATTGAGGGTTCATTCCAAAGCCATGGATACGATGGAAATGGCCACAACATATTGGCATTTTCTGGGCGGCTTGTGGTTATACCTTTTCATGTTTTTGCTATTAAATCATTAAAATATAATCCAGTTCTAATCAATTATTTATGTCTGCGCATTCTACTGCTATTGGAGTAAGCTCGAAAAGAGGCGTTTGGGGAGGAGGAAATGAACCCCTAAAAGCAAGCTATGGAAAACTCATGATGTGGTTTTTCCTGCTTTCCGACATCTTCACTTTTGCTGCATTTCTGATCACTTATGTTGCTACCCGAGTAACTTATCCTGCATACCAAGGATCAGAGACCGATTTTGTTGGATCCAATGAATATTGGCCTGTGCCCGAGCTTGTTTTTGAAGCCTTACCGTTTCTTCATGGAGTTCATGCCCCTCTAATCTTTGTCGGAATCATGACTTTCATTTTGATCGCCAGTTCTGTTACGATGGTTTTGGCAGTGGAAGCAGGTCACAGAAATGACAGAAATGATGTTGTAAAGTGGATGCTTTGGACTTTGCTCGGAGGTATTACTTTCCTTAGCTGTCAGGCTTGGGAGTGGAATCACTTTATTCATGGCACTGAAGGTGGTACTGTACTTACTTACATCAATTCTTTGAATCAAAATGTTACTGAAACGGTTTACGGAGCTAATCTTATTGTAAATGAGTACGGCCCGGCTTCCTTTGCTCAGTTGTTCTTCTTTATTACTGGATTCCATGGTTTTCACGTAACCGTTGGTGTATTCTTGCTTTTCCTTTGCTTTTATCAAGCTGCGGTGGGCGAATATGATAGAAGAGGTCACTATGAAATGGTTGAGAAAATTGGTCTTTATTGGCACTTTGTAGATCTTGTTTGGGTATTCGTATTCACCTTGTTCTATTTGATCTAAGTATTTAAAAATCTTTGAAATATGGAAATTCAAGAAAATAAATCAACCCTTATCGTAGAGAAACGCGACGAACAAAAGATCAAAAAGATCTGGAAAACCGCTGCAATTCTTTTGGCTATCACAGTAGTTGAATTTATTATGGCATTCACAATGGATAGAGGAATCCTTCTCTACTTCCTGTTTATCGCTCTGACGGTATGGAAAGCCAAATACATCATGATGGAGTTTATGCACTTAGGTGATGAAGTGAAGCCTTTGTTTTACTCTATCATTGTGCCTTTGATCTTCCTAATTTGGTTGGTGATTGCTTTGGTCAAAGAAGGTTCTGATATCTTCTTGATGCGTTGGTAAAAAAAGTGAAAAATCGATAAAAAAGAAGGTTGAAGTGAATCACTTCAACCTTCTTTTTTGTTAACAAAATACTATGAAATCGAGCATGACGAAAACGTCACACACTGGGATGATTATCAATTATGCGAGATTCCATGTGGCCTTTAAAAATCAAATTATAACCACATGAAATCAAGCATGACCCCGAGCGACACACAGAGGGATGTTCATAATGCATGCGAAGATTCCATCTGACCATAAAAAATCAATTATAAACAGATGAAAGGACTTAGATTATTGCAGGGATTGGTGCTGGTATGTATTCTGTTGGTCCCTGTTTTGGTTTTCATGTTTCTGAGAGGGTTTGGTACTAATTCTTATGATTTACCCATTTTCTTTCAAAGTGGTGTGGATAACCCTTTTCTTGAATGCCCTTTTACTGATACTACTCAACATTACATTCCCGAATTTTCCTTTACTAACCAAGAAGGATCATTGATCGGGCAAGCCGAAATGGAAGGGAAAATTACAATTGTTGATTTCTTTTTCACTTCCTGCCCAAGTATTTGTCCAGTGATGTCCAAGGAAATGGAGCGGGTAAATGACATGTTTAGAGAAGAACCCAGAGTTCAGATCATGTCTATCAGTATCGATCCTGAATATGACACACCGGCGATATTGAAAGGCTATGCTGAAGAACATGGCGCAATTCCTGGAAAATGGCATTTTCTATCAGGCCCAAAAGAGGAGACATATCAACTTGCCCGTTGCGGATTTGTGATTCCGACTATTGATGGGAATGGTGTTCCTGATGATTTTGTGCACAGTGATAAATTTATTTTAGTAGACGAACTGGGTAGAATTAGAGGGTACTATAGCGGAACAAATAGGGAGGATGTGGACTTATTAATGTTGGAAACAAAAGTGCTTTTACATGCAAGTAAATAATGGAAGCGTGCTTCAGAATGAGGCAAAAGTAAAAAATTGGATAATTGGAATTTCTATTGTTATTCCTTTGGCGGTTGCAGTTTTACTATTCATGCCTGCCAAGATTACAGCTTTGGGCGATTGGGTTTATTTTCTCCCGCATCTCAATGCCGTGATTAACTCAGCAGCTTCTGTTGCGTTGATAGTGGGCCTGATCTTCGTCAAGCGAAAAAAATACGCCTATCATGGAGCTACTATGACAGTGGCTTTCGTCTTGGGGGCGATCTTTTTGGTGTCTTACGTCATTTACCATGGAGCGGCAGAAAGTACCAGTTTCGGCGGTGAAGGATCTATTCGAACGGTCTATTATTTTCTGCTGATCACCCATATCATATTTGCAGCGGTAGCTTTGTTCCCTATTCTGTTTGCATATTACTATGGTTTGACTGATCAGCGTGAAAAGCACCGGAAAGTGGTTAAATTTGCCTATCCAATTTGGCTTTACGTATCTGTGACAGGGGTGATTGTGTACCTGATGATCAGCCCTTACTATGTTAATTGATAAATATTGATCGATCTAGTGAACTTTCAATTAGAATAACCATGAGACTAAAATCCTTCCTACTTGTATTTCTTTTCTTCGGAGCTCAAACCTTAAGTTTTGCACAATGCGCTATGTGTAGAGCTTCAGTAGAAAATAACGTCAGCAACGGAGATACCAGTATCGGTGCGGGCCTGAATAGTGGGATATTGTATCTTTTTGTAATGCCGTATTTGTTGGCAGCAGTGATCGGTTACTTTTGGTACAAATCTGCCAAAAAGAAAAAGGCAAAACTCTCGCTTCGATAAGAGATCTAAAGGCAAAGTTTGATACCAGACTTTGCTTTTTTATTTTTAGGACAAATGAGCTTCAAAACCCGACGACTGATCATCTTGGTCAGTGTAATTTCACTACTTATTGTACTGGTTCTTAATTTTTTCGTGTTTCAAAAAGGCGAAGAGGAGAAGTATTTTGAAGCTGTTCAAGCTAAAATCCATAATGTAGACAAACAATTTGACGAGGATTTCATTCGGGTGTTGATGGAGGTCAGGCCCGAAGATCCCATCACATTTGAGCAAGTCAGCAGTCCAGATCACACCCATACTTTCTTTGTATTGGATACTTCGGGAAAATTACTTTTCTGGTCTGATTTCACCACCACCCTTGATTTCTCGGAATTGGATTTAAATAAGGAATTTCAACTTTTAGAAGATCCTTTCGGGACTTTTGTATTGAAGATTCGGAAGATCAAACGAAATGCAACTGACTATTATTTGGTGCACGCTTTACGGTTGATCTGGCCGGGAAATATTGAAAATGATTTCCTTAAAACCGGTCCAAATCCAGATTTTTTCAAAAATGATCGATTTCAACTTTTCGAAAACCCTTTAGATGGGACTTTCCAGGTCACTTCCGTTTCAGGCAAACAGATATTTGGAATCAGTTTTCTACTAGGCTATGAGCCAATTGGCAGAGTACCCAATACCGCCTTGTTGATTTTTATATGCTCCCTTTTTCTACTTTACATTTTATTGAGTTTTGATTTTTTAAGAAGAAAATGGAAAAATGGTCAACCTTGGCAAACTATAGGGTTTGGTTTTTTAGTCTTAGTTACCATCAGATTGTTCATGTTATGGTCCAATTTTCCGGGTGGATTTTTTGAAACTTCGCTTTTTGACCCGACTAATTATGCATCATCCTGGATAAATCCCAGTTTGGGCGACTTGTTTCTAAACACGGCCTGCCTTGGAATTATTTTAGGCTTGATCATTTTTCAGCTTGCTTCCAAAAAGTCATTTCAGCAGGCTATTATCCTAAAAAGAGAAAAATATTTCCAACAAGGATTAGCCTTTTCATTAATTCTAAGTACTATTTTCTTTGCATTGGTCTGGTTGCTTCCCAGAGACCTGATTTTTAATTCACAGTGGGTTTTGGATATTCGGTCCATACCGACTTTTGATCTTTTCAAGGGATTAAGTATCATCATTTTGTTTTTGTGGGGCTCAGTTTACGTACTATTGTCGCTAACCCTATTCAGTCTTTTGGTTAGTGTAAAAACAGAAAAAAGGATCTACTATAAATACATCCTTTCTTTTGGCGTCCCAATTCTGATTCTCGCTTTTTACTTCAATTTTTGGTTAGGCCTTGCATTTTTGATCCATTTCATTTTCATTTTCAGTATCCTTCGTTTTGAGTTGTTTCAAAATATTTTCAGACTAGGCCTAGACACTTTTTTAACATTCTTCTATGCCTGTTTGGTTACTGCAGGGATTATTGGGCTTAGTACTTTTCAATCCGAAAGAGAACGTCTCATTCTTTCCAAAACTCGGTTTGCAAATCAAAACCTGATTGAAAATGATGTAATGACCGAATTTTTTCTAGGTGATATTTTTAACAGAGTGAAAAAAGATCTGTTTATTCAAAACAGAATGGTGGATCCTTTGCTATCCAAGGATCCAATAGAAACGAAAATTCGGAAGATTTACCTCGATAATTACTTTGACCAATTTGAGGTGGTTATCCGGCTTTTTTCAGCATCAGGTCAACAAATCCAAGGTCCAACCGATCGGGAAGACTTAAAAGAACTGCGTCAAAAATATGTTAAAAGTGATTTTGCAACTGGTGTAAGGGATCTGTATTTTATCCGTGGCAAAGAGACCACGGCCAGCAATAAGTTTGTGGCCATTATTCCAATTTTGCGGGAAGATAATTTACTGGGAACCCTCTACCTGGAACTGAATCAGCTTCGTGTGCAACCCGGTAGCGTATATCCAAAGCTCCTGTTGGATAGAAAATATGCTGAAAAACTAGATCCGCTAAATTATGATTATGCGGTCCTGAAGGATAATGAATTACTTCGAAGTTCAGGTACCTTCAACTATAATCAAACAGATTTTATCGATGCGCTAGAACGAAATCAGCTTTACGAGACTGGAATTCTTTTCCAAGGATTTCATCATTTTGGGATGAAAAATGGCGAAGAAATAATCATTCTGACCTCTCCGACGATTTCTCTTTCACAGTTTTTTGGAAACATTTCACTCTTCTTTGTAGCCTTTGTTTTTTTGACTTTCCTGGCGATCCTTCTGAATACGCTTTTCAAAGGCTATCGAAATTTTGAATTTAACTACTCCACCAAACTTCAGCTTTATCTGAATTTTGCTTTCTTTTTCCCCATCATTATTATTTCCATCATCACGATTGGCCTGTTGGGAAATAGCTATCAAAATGATCTAAATCGGCAATACATCGAAAAGGCTCGCTTGATTCGAAGTAATCTTGCGGTTTTTTTCAATAACCAAATTCCCGGAAATGTGGACCGAGATCTTTTTAACGAGGAGATCAACACTCTGGCCAATACCATTGCCAGTGATATCCACCTGTATACTCCTGATGGATATTTGGAATCTACCAACCGCCCAAATATTTTCGACAAAAAAATTCAATCCCCTTGGATCAATCCCTCCGCCATGTCGGGTATCATGGAGAAAAACCAAATTCAGCTTTTGTTGGATGAAAAAATCGGGAAGCTCCGATACCAGACAGTTTATCTCGCTGTGCCTTCTCAGATTGATCAGTCGAATATCGGAATACTGGCAGTGCCCTTTTTCGAATCTGAGACAGAGTTAAATTCCTTGATTTCAGATGTTTTGAGCAATATTTTCAATGCGTTCGTGGTCATATTTATTCTTTTCCTGATTGTATCTTCATTCGTTTCCAAGAATTTGACACTACCATTCAAACTGCTAACGCAAAAACTAAAGTCAACAAATCTGGAAAACAATGAACCGATGTACTGGGGCTCCAAAGATGAAATCGGACTCCTTGTCAACGAATACAACAATATGCTTTTCAAATTGGAAGCAAGTAAGAAAGTCCTCGCCTCTACTGAAAAGGAATCCGCTTGGCGGGAAATGGCTAAACAGGTAGCGCATGAGATCAAAAATCCGCTCACTCCGATGAAATTAACCCTTCAGCACCTGCTTCGGCTTGATAAGGAGGGGAAGTTGGATGATCAGCAAAAGCTACGCAAATCGCTTGAAACCTTGATTCATCAAGTCGATGCACTTAGTGGGATTGCCTCGTCCTTCTCGACTTTTGCAAAAATGCCACTTCCAAAAAATGAGCTGATGAACTTCAAAACAGTGCTGATGCAAGTGTTGGAACTGTTTAAAAATGATCAACGAGTTCAAATAGATTTTTTGGATGATTCCTACACCGATGAGATTATCATCATGGGAGATGATAAACTTTTTGGGCGTGTGATCGCAAATCTTATCATCAATGGTATCCAAGCAATTGATACGGGTGTCTTCCCTCATATCAAAATTTGGCTTTGGATGACTGAACAATCTGTGTTTTTGGAAATAGCTGACAATGGAAAAGGGATCCCCCCTGAGTTGAAGGATAAAATCTTCATCCCTAATTTCAGTACCAAATCAACAGGATCAGGCCTCGGCTTGGCAATAGCCAAAAGTGGAGTGGAGACAGCAGGTGGGAAAATTTGGTTTGATACAACAATAGGTAAAGGAACTACCTTCTATCTCACTTTTCCTTTAGTCGAATAGTTTTGGCTTTTTATTACCTTGAAAAAAGAAAAAGGGCCGAAAGATCTGATGCGTGTTTGGATAGTTTCCTGCTTTATGTTTTTTGGTTTGAGTGGAGTAGCTCAAGCTCAAGAAAAATGCCGCTGGTTTTCGGCTGATAATTTTGAAATTCCCCGCGAGCTGGACTCCCTCTCCACTATTGAATCAAGCATTAGAGTGGTCGATAAGCTTGGTAAATCCTATCCTTTTTCATACCAACTTTCCGACCGAACCCTTCAGATCAGCTTTGGAACTGAGTCAAAGCCAGATTCCATCCAAGTGTGCTACCGAAACTTAGCTTTCAGGTTGGATCAGACTTTTGCGAAGCGAACATTAGATGCAGATTATGACTCTACTGCCATCTTCAAGGATAATCGGGTTCAAAACATCCCTGACTTTGATATTCGTGAGGAGCTCTTTCCAAGCTCTAATCTATACAAAACAGGAAGTTTGACTCGTGGAGTTTCCTTTGGTAATACCCAAAATGTGTTCGTCAACTCGGCTTTGAATCTTCAATTGGAAGGAGATATCGGGGAAAATCTTAAAATCCGGGCAAGTATCACGGATCAAAATGTCCCATTTCAACCAGAAGGAAATACGCAACAGATTCAGGATTTTGACAATGTGCTGATCGAACTGTACAATGATAATTTCAGCTTGGCAGCAGGAGATGTCGTACTTCAGCAGCGGCAATCCGAATTTCTCAGATACTATAAAAACGTCCAAGGACTTCAATTCACATCAAAATACAAACTAAAAGAAGGCTGGGAGGCGAGTTCTCAGGGATTTGTTTCAGTGGCCAAAGGGAAATTCGCATCAATCCAATTGCCGATTTTGGAAGGTGTACTTGGCCCATATCGAGTCAGCGGACCAAACAATGAGCGATTCGTTATCATTATGGCGAATTCCGAACGGGTATTTCTGGACGGCAGGCAGCTGCAGCGAGGCTTCAATGCAGACTATGTCATCGACTACAATCAGGCCGAGATTACTTTCACTCCTAAAGTCCTGATTACACAATATTCCCGAGTTCGAGTGGATTTTGAATTTGCGGAGCGCAATTATTCCCGTTCTATTCTGGGAGCGAATCATCTGCAGACGAATGGGAAAGTCGATTTTTATGTCAATTATTACCAGGAAAAAGACAATCGAAACCGTCCGCTTTTCACAGAATTTACCCAAGCGGAACAGGTGCTTTTGGCTTCGGTTGGCGATAATGTGGAAAATGCGGTGATTCCGCGCATTGACTCTGTTGCTTTCGATCCCACTAGAATCCTCTATGAAAAAGTGATCGAGGTAGATGATTTTGGAAATACGCAAATCTACTACCGTTATTCTACTGATCCTGAACTCGCACGTTTTGCGCTTTCCTTTTCCCAAGTAGGTGCCAACCAAGGTGATTATCGACGGACATCTCAACTTTCCAACGGGACAGTATTTCAATACGTGCCCCCAGTCAGTGGTCAGCCACAGGGCGATTATTCCATTTTGACTCAGCTTGCAGCACCGGATAGTAAGCGGATGACCACGGCAGGGACACGGGTTAAATTGGGTCAATACGAAAAAGTTTACACTGAATTTGCACTTTCATCAGTAGATAAAAATCAGTTCTCTTCGCTTGATGATGAAGATAATCAAGGTCTCGGATGGAAGATTGGACTGCAATCAGAAAACCGGGAAATCGGGCTTTTCAAGGGCTACAAGTTCAAGGGTTTGACAGAATTTGAATACAATTCGACCAACTTCAGTTTTATCGATCGATTCCGATACATTGAGTTTGACCGGGACTGGGGGATCTCGCCCGAAACCTTAAAATTACCTGCTGCTGAGCGATTTTTTCTTTCTCAGATTGGGTTGGAAAAAGACGCCAAAAACATATTCAACTATAAGCTTTACCTCCGAAATCGTGAAAACGTGCTCAGTGGTTCGCAACATACTGCGAACTGGAACGCTGAATTAGGGAAGCGATTTTTGCTCCGTCAGGAGTATTTTAGCTTGAAAAGTGATCAGGATACTTTGACTTCTGACTGGATTAGATATCTGGGAAATGTCAGCTACCAATCGAAAATATTGGTTCCCGGCTATCAGTTTTCATTGGATCGAAATGCATTCAAAAACACCGATACAGATTCCGTGATCAGTACTGCAATGAATTTTAAGGAGCATTTGATTTATCTCCGAAGTAATGATTCGCTGAGTTATGCCTTTTTGGTTGATGCCGCATGGAGAGAAGATAAGGCCCCGGTGGGAGGGAGGCTGCTCGATGATACACGTGCTTTTACTTCCAATTTCACTTTCAGAAAGCAGTGGACACAACATAATCTCAGCAGTACCTTCACTTACAGGGAGCTGGAATTTCTTCAGCGTGAGCTGCCTACTGAATTGACGGTGATGGGGAAAGTAGACTATTCAGGAAGTTTAGGGAAAAATCTCATCCGAAATGAAATCAGTTATGCCATTGGAAATGGACGGGAACTTCAGCGGGAGTTTGTCTTTCTTCCGGCACCCAATGGCGACGGCACGCATACTTGGAGGGATGATAATGGCGACGGCATACAGCAGCTTAATGAGTTTTACATTGCCATCAATCCGGAAGAAAAGCAGTATATCAAGATTTTTGTTCCGACCGACACCTACGTCCAAGCGTACACAAGTTTGCTGAATTATCGGATTCAAGCTCGGCTGCCGGAATCTTGGAAAGAGGCAGGTGGCTTTTTAGCTTTTCTCCACAAATTCTCCAATACCACCAGTCTCAGTGTCGAAAAAAAGGTGACGTCCGATGATTTTCTGGATCGGGTTAATCCATTTATCGGATCAATCAATCGGGATCAGATCCTTTCATTGCGACAAATTCTTAGAACAAGTTTCTTCTTCAATCGAGCCTCAGCAAAGTATGGCTTTGATCTTTCGCTCTTTGATTCTCAACTCAAACAATTGCTTTCAGGAGGCTTCGAGGATCAGATTCAACAAGACTGGAAACTAAATACCCGCTACAATTTCAATTCTGTACTTACGCTGAGGATCATTGGAAGTACAGGAAACAGAACCTCAGCTTCGGACTTTCTCGATAATCGAAACTATACCATCCAACAAACTACCATAGGTCCTGAGTTGGCATGGCAGCCAACACCTTTTTTCAGGACCACGGGATCTTATTCTTTTACGGGAAAAGAAAATACCCAGAATGAAGTGTTTGATGAAAAAGCTCAAACTCATCAGATCGGGCTGGATATGCGCTACGCAAAAGCAATCAAAACCACTTTGACTGGTAATCTCAGATTGATCCAAATCGACTACAACGGAGAAATAAACTCCCCGGTGGGTTATGAGATGCTTCAGGCCTTAACTCGGGGCACCAATCTGACTTGGTCATTAAATTGGCTTCAAAAGATCGGAGAAGGACTTCAACTCAATCTTGTCTACGAGGGGCGAAATTCTCAGGGTCTCGATCGAATAGTTCACGTCGGTCGAATGCAAGTCTCGGCACTGTTTTGATAAATTAATGTAACTTTGCTCGCCATAGATAGTTGTCATACTAACTATTAAAACACGAACAAAATGAGCAAAAGTATCCTCGTCACCGGAGGCACAAAAGGTATTGGAAGAGCGATTATCGAGAGATTTGCAAAGGAAGGGTTTGATATCTTCACTTGTGCCCGCAGCGAAAAGGATTTGGAAAGCTTAAAAGCTCATTTGGAAAAGAAATATCCGAGCATTCAAGTTTTGGCTTTGCCTGCTGATCTTTCAAAAAAAGAAGAAGTAATCAAATTTTCAGATGCAGTGAAAGCGATTGGCCTTCCAGACGTTTTGGTGAATAATACCGGGATTTTTCTTCCGGGATCCATTCACAATGAGCCTGAGGGAAATTTTGAGTTTATGATGCATACCAACCTATTTTCAGCCTATTACTTGACCCGAGCATTTGTCAATGACATGATTGCTCGCCGATCAGGACATATTTTTAGCATGGGTTCGATCGCAGGCTTGACAGCATATCCTAATGGAGGAACCTACGCCGTCACTAAATGGGCGATGCTTGGTATGACAAAGTGCCTACGAGAAGAGCTTAAACCTCATCAAATTAAGGTAACTTCCATACTTCCCGGCGCGACCTTTACCGCAAGTTGGGAAGGTGTGGATCTGCCTGAGGAGCGATTTATTCGAGCCGAAGATGTCGCGGAAAGCGTATGGGGCGCATTTAACCTTTCCCCGCAAACTGTTGTTGAAGAAGTAATTATCCGCCCTCAACTAGGAGATTTATAAGCTATGGAGTCACTGATCAAATCCCTCGATTCCCTGTATTGCGATAGCCTGACCAGCTATTCCAGACGAAAAACGATTCCAGTCCGAGTCGGAGATATCACCATTGGTGGTGACAATCACATCGTGGTGCAGTCCATGACTACGATCGATACGATGGATACTATCGGCTCCGTTGAGCAATCCATTCGGATGATTGAGTCAGGTTGTGAATTGGTCAGAATTACTGCTCCAAGTATTAAGGAGGCTGAAAATTTAAGACATATTAAGGCTGAGCTGCGCAAAAGAGGATATCAAACGCCACTTGTTGCAGATATTCACTTTACACCAAACGCTGCGGAATTGGCAGCCAGGATTGTCGAAAAAGTCCGAATTAATCCCGGAAACTACGCCGACAAAAAGAAATTTGAAGTCATAGACTATACTGATGCCAGCTATGCAGATGAGTTGGATAGGATCAGAGATCGCTTTTTACCACTGGTAAAAATCTGCAAGGAGAATGGAACAGCGATGCGGATCGGAACGAATCATGGTTCTCTTTCCGATCGAATTATGAGTCGCTATGGCGATACTCCACTTGGAATGGTGGAATCGGCACTTGAATTTTTGAGAATTTGTGAGGACGAAAACTATCATGACATCGTCATTTCGATGAAGTCATCCAACACGCAAGTGATGGTTCAGGCTTACCGATTGTTGGTTCAAAAACTGAACGAAGGTGGATTCAAACCATATCCATTGCACTTGGGTGTAACTGAAGCAGGCGAAGCTGAAGATGGACGAATTAAATCTGCGGTAGGAATCGGAACCTTACTTGAGGATGGTTTAGGAGATACAGTTAGGGTGTCTTTGACCGAGGATCCGGAGTTTGAAGCCCCCGTTGCCAAGGCTTTGATTGACAGATATACTGGTAGAAAAGCTCACTCTCCGATTGCGGAAATACCTCATTATCCGATTACTCCTTTCGAATACAATAAGCGACACGTCTCTGAAATCTACAATTTTGGAGGACATAATGTCCCAAGAGTAATTACTGATATCTCGAAAATCGAAAAAGTAACTGACAGAGAGATGAAAGTTGTGGGTCATTTCTATTTGCCTGAACTGGACAAGTGGAAAATGAACGATCAGGGTTGTGATTTTGTGTATTCCGGATCCAATCCGATTCCTTTCATGCTTCCAAATGGCATGAAGGAAATTCAGAATTTTTCTGTTTGGCAAAATGCCGTTGACTCGGTCAATAAGTTCCCGTTATTCACTTTGGAGGAATTTAAAATCGCTGGAAGGTTCCATTCCGAACTGAATTTCCTGGAGATCTCCGACACTGAAATGGAAGCGGCAATTCCTGTGATTTCAGTGAGAAAGGATGTGGTCTTGATCCTCAAAACGGATAACACTCACTCAATGCCTGCTTTGCGAAGAGCCTTTGTAAATCTTTTGGAAGCTAAATCTGACGTTCCAGTCGTTTTAAAAGTAAGCTACCCGGATCAGTCGGCTGATTCCACCACGCTTTATGCTGCCACAGATGTCGGAGGATTACTGATTGATGGCTTGGGAGATGGGGTTTTGATGTCTTTGGAGAAAGAAGCCGATCACTCCCGTCAGGAAATTTTGGATCAGATCAAATTGCACAATTCGGTCAGTTTCGGAGTCCTTCAAGCTGCGAGAACGAGGATGTCGAAGACTGAATATATTTCCTGTCCTTCCTGTGGCCGAACGCTGTTTGATTTGCAAGAAACCACTGCAATGATCAGAAAGCGAACAGATCACTTGAAAGGTGTTAAGATTGGAATCATGGGCTGTATTGTAAATGGACCAGGTGAAATGGCAGATGCGGACTATGGCTATGTAGGTTCGGGCAAAGGAAAAATCACACTCTACAAAGGAAAGGAAGTGATGAAAAAGTCCGTCCCGTCTGAAAAAGCTGTCGACGAGCTCATTAATATCATCAAGGAAGACGGGATGTGGAATGAGCCGGAGACGATTTAATTTCGAGATTCAAGACTTTAGACACAAGAATCAAGAATTCCTGGGGATAATGGGTTTGAATAAATTATCTCACTTTTACACTCATCCATGAAGCTGTCATCAGTTTTTTCTTACCCATTAATGCAGTGCCTGACTGCTTTATGATATTGCTACTGATTCTCTGGTTTTCAATAATGTATTTAATCTTTTTCTGATAAAGTCCTCCTGCAAAAAATTGAACATTTTCAATACTGGTCAAAGCGAATATACCTTCAGCTATTCCCAAAAGTTTGATTCCTGCTCCTCCGCATTGAGCCATAGATTCAACTAGTATCATTCCGGGAATAAATCCAGATTCAGGAAAACTACCTTTTAGCCAAGCATCTTTTTTGGAAAAAACTTTTGTTGCAATAATCTCTTTTTCAGTTGATGAAACAATTTTATCAACAAATAGAAATGGATCTCTGTGAGGAAGCAAATCAGTTATATTCGATGATTGAATGTTCATAGTCGAATTCAGCAGGAGTTTAAGAATGAAAATAGCATTTTTAGCCTGTATTCCAATCGTATAAATTATGAAAATCCTTTTTCTAAATTAGAGAATTGATTGCAAGGGTACTTTTGAAAGTTTTCTTGAACCATTCAATTCTTCAACCAGTTGAAAGAGTAATAAATAAATGATCATGTCAGAAAACAGCAAAGTCAAAGAATTCTTCAAGTTGGGTGAGGTGGGAAACTATTTCTTGAACATCTTCAAAAAGCCAGATCCAAACAAACCAACTAACGTCAATTTGAGGATGATGCATGGAATCAACAAAATCTCCATTATCGTTTTCCTTTTCGCTGTCATTTTCTGGACGATCAAGCGATTTATCTAAGCAGTATTACTTCTACTTTCACAACTGCCAAAAAAAAAATATTAAGTTCACCACAGTGAGCCTGTGACTATTGAATTTAACTCGCAATTTTTTTCTCTAACTATCAGCCATCATAAAAGTAAGTATCAATACCTTAAATTTCTTTATTACGTCAGAGGTTAGAATACTTCTGTCTTCGCTATCCCGTCTTCTGTCTATTTATTCAGCTTTTCTTTTTTCCAAAAATCCGTTGAAAGGGCTCAACGTTTTGCCCTATAAAATCCTCAGGGAAATGATCTTCATCCGGCAACCCAACTGGTAGATTTTCATCGTCGGATGGCCAATAGTTAGTTCGGAAAATAAAATCCCATACACTCAAAGTAATCCCGTAATTGAAGCCATTTGGATGAGACTCGGGTAAATTACGTGCATGGTGCCAAAGGTGCATCTGTGGACCGTTTAGAATGTACTTGAATGGGCCAAGTGGGATTTTTAGGTTAGCATGCCCGATTTGTCCTGTGACCAAAGTGAAAATATGAACGATAAA
Organism: Algoriphagus sp.; assembly: GCF_046296635.1. GTDB lineage: Bacteria > Bacteroidota > Bacteroidia > Cytophagales > Cyclobacteriaceae > Algoriphagus. Next base: position 138,089 of record NZ_JBKBKZ010000004.1, read on the forward strand.
AAAGTCGGTGATTCCCACACCAATCATTGCAAGTGGTAAATATTCCAAAGTTCGATAAATCACATTTTCCATCCAGTGAAAACGAAGCAAGGCAGCAAAACCCATTTGTCTGGTACTATGATGGACTTTGTGAAATTCCCACATCCAACCCACATGATGATACATGCGATGGATATTCCACTGCATGAAGTCACGAACGATGAAAATCAAAACTATTTTAGCCCAAAAAGGCCAGGTATCAACATGTATCGCAACCAGATTTGAAATACCAAAAAGACCGAGGAAATCATTGAAAAGCTCCACTGCAACCATGGAAAGTGCATTATAGGCAATGAGCGCAAAGAGGAAGTAATTCCAAAAGAGGTAAAACAAGTCCATCCAAAAGTCCTGTCGGATGGCAGGTTGGTCTTTTCTCCAAGGAAAAACCAATTCCAAAATCCAAATCAACAAAGAAGCAGCGACCAACCAATAAAAGTAGTTGTGCCAGCTTGGATTTAGGATTTCATTTAGGAGGTAACTGCCATAACCATAATAAGCATCCGCAATCACCTTAAAGTATTTTTCCATTAGTCAAATATGAATATACTTCATGTAAACCACTTGAAGAAGACGCTTGTTTAGCGTAATATTTTTTCAAATGCTAAAGTTACCAAAAGAAGTAATCGATAAAATCTACTTTCACAATGCTGTGAAATGGTTTGAACCAAATCTAAGCAGGTAATTCTCAGAAAATAAACCCCATTCTCGCCACCAAGCTGTGAAACAAATAGGATGTTTCTGTGACAGAACTGTATCCTGACGGAAGGCTTGTGCTGGTAAATGGCCTTGGGGTGGGATTGAATTCAAAGTATCCGGTAAAAAACTCCAATTCCTGCCTTTTGTACGCCAAGCTCATAGTAAGGGCCGTTTTTTTACCTTTATTGGAAGGTAACTTCACTCCGATGGACGGACTGACGAGTAGGCCACCCCGAAACTGACTTTCGTACCATTCCGTTTTTTCCTTTTTTTCAAGCAAAGCAAATCCTCCCCCAAAATCAAATCCTCCCATCAGTTGTGGCTTATTTTCTTTCCCCAGAAAACCTCTCCAACCCAATGCCATAGGAAATACTGCAAGGGTTTGGTATTGGTCTAAGCCAACTGAAACTCCTAAGGCTTGATTTTTTGAGATCATGGCTCCATGGAAAGTGATCAGGGAAAAATTCACTCTGTTTTTATTATCCCCCCAGTAATCCACTGGATTTCCAAATAAGATACCCACTTCTGTCTGATTGAAGTAGGGTCTATCCTGTCCAAAGGATTGGTGGAAACCAACAAATAAAAAACCTAAAATCAAGATTCTAGAAATCATTTTTTGATTGGGATTTTTATCAAGGCAGTTCAATTATGCAGTGTTTATGCGATCCTTATTGAACTGTAACTGGATTTTTCACATTGATGCAGCTAAGTGGTTTGAGCTTCGAAGGTGTACTATAATCAAACTGACAAACCCCATCCGGGCCGATCACAATCAGTGATTTAGGACCAGGAATGATGTCTACTGATTTCATTGATTTTAGAAATTCCAGTTGATTTTGATCAATGCCCATCACATTAGCAACGTTGAAGCTTTTCAGCCCATGCTGTCCTTCGGCTACATAGAGGTAATCACCCGCCAAGGCTAAGCCATGTGGATTGAGCATGGGATAAGCTTTCACCAATCGAGGCTTATAAAGGTCGGCAATATCCACTACCTGAAGTTCATTCACTCCGTTCCAGCACATTCTTCCATTTCGAAGGGTGACAAATGCGAATTTTTCATTGACCACCACGGGATCACAGGCTCTGACATGTTCAAAGACCGACATTTTCGTCGGATTTCCGGGATTTTTGGCGTCATAAATATGCATTCCTGAATTGGACCCGATAAAGAGTTTCTCCTGAAAAGGGAAAATAGTTTCGATCCCCCAACCTAGTTCAATGTTTTTGACATGTTTGGGATTTGAGGGTGCCTTGACATCAAAAACCCGCAGGCTGTAATCATCCACGGCGTATAAGTGACCACTCATTAGTGTAAATCTCGCCATTGATCCGCCCTGTCCATAACTCTGCGCAGCACCTGATAAATTGGAAGCAAAACTTGCTCTTGAATCCGCCATAAAAAATCCTCGCCCCATAAATCCGTATGGTGACTCCGAAGTAATTACAGAATCCTTGAAAGTCAGAATAATACCGGTATCGGAAGAAGAGTACATGTGGTTGAACACATCTTTAACTCGCTCCACCAGTTTGATTGATCGGATATTACTGATGTCAAATACCAGTAGATCTACAAAGTTGTCAGCATATAGCATGTTGTTGTTTACTGCCAAATCCACATTCCCTTGGATTGGAATGAAATTGAGGTTGACAGGAGAAGCCGGATTGGTATTGTCAAGAATATGGATGCCTTCTTGAGGCTCGTTTATGAGAAGGTAATTCCCGTAGAGATAGATTTTACCGGGATTTTCAAGTTCTTGACCAGGTTCAATCACAATAGTTCTTGCCCGGACATCGCTCATCTTTAGGTAAACAGGTACCATCGCCCGATACGTGTGCGTTGTGGTGACTTCGTCCTGGCAGGAATTCAACATAATTGCTGAAATCAGGACGATTAAAGAGACGAAAACAGAGTTCAGATTCTTCATAAGGCTACTTTTTTTGGTTGAAAAAAAATAAGATCAATCTTTAGACGGAAGAAAACAATGACTTGCTACAAGAAACTAGAAAAAAATCAAATTTATTTAAGTCCTTGTAAAATATTAGTGCGGCAATTTATTTCCTTTCAAAAGTATCAAAGTTTGTTTTTTCTTTAATTTGTCAATACAATAATTCGCTTCTTTGACTATAGAGTAAAATGAATTTCGGAAATAGGCTCAAAATCTAATTTTCAGGCCCTCTTCGGTCTCCGGTCCTCCAATCCTTAAACTAAGAAAATTCGCCTACATACAGAATAGCGTAAAAAAATATTTTCCCAAAATGGCCTAATAAACTCACCATCTAATGACACTCGAATTTTTTAGAAATCATTGCCTTTCACTTCCAGGAGTAACGGAAGACACCCCCTTTGATCCCACGACACTTTGCTTTAGAGTAGGAGGGAAGATTTTTGCGATTATGGATATGGAGGTATTTGAATATGTCAATTTGAAATGTGATCCGGAAAGATCCATCGAATTGCGGGAGCGATATGACGGAATTACGCCAGGGTACCACATGAATAAAAAGCTTTGGAATTCGGTCAGCGTCAGTGGTAATGTTCCCGATCCCCTGATTTTGGAATTAGCGATTCATAGCTATGAGTTGATTAAAAGTTCTTTACCTAAGAAGGTGAGAGAAGGGATTTAGTAGGCAGTTACAGTGATCAGTTTTCAGGTTAAGTTTGCAGTGCGCTGTTTCCGCCTGTCATTTGTATGAAAAGAAAAACCGAATCCATATTCAACTAAGAGAAAAGAACAACATCTACCCTTTTTAGCTAATTTTTGCCACATGCCTCGTAAATCGAAAATCGTAAATCATAAATCCCCATGTCCTATTTCTCCATCCGACAAGTTTCCAAATCCTACGACTCGCTTATCGCTTTACAGGAGTTTTCCTTGGAATTGGAAAAAGGGCAGTTTCTAGCCATAGTCGGGGAAAGCGGATCCGGTAAAAGCACGCTACTTCGAATCATGGCCGGCTTGGAAACCCAAAGTACAGGTGAGGTTTGGCTAAAAGATCGACAAATCGAAAACCCTGCTCAAAAGCTTGTCCCTGGATATGACGAGATCAAGTTGATCCATCAAGATTATCAACTTCATCCCAATTCTACTGTTGAAGAGAATATTTTCAGGCCTTTGCTGAATTATGACAAGAACTATGCACGTGATCGAGTGGATCGTTTACTGTTTGACTTGGGGCTCGAAGGCCTGAAAGAGCGTCATCCTCGTCAACTCAGTGGAGGGCAACAGCAAAAGGTAGCGATTGCAGTGGCACTTGCTGTTGAGCCTGATGTGCTTTTGCTCGATGAGCCATTCAGTAGTTTGGATTCGATTCAAAAGCATAAACTGATCGCCGAACTCAAGGATTCTTTTCTTGAAATGGGAACAACAGTTGTTTTTGTGACCCATGATTTGGATGATGCATTGCGCTTAACCGACAATCTGATTATCCTGCAAAAAGGAAAAATTGTCCAAAAAGGAGGTTCTCAGGAACTCTGCGAGCACCCTAAAACTCGATATGTGGCTCGGCTTTTTTCTCCGATCAACCTGATTCCTGATCGATTTAATTCCTATATCCGCCCTGCTGATGTCAGGCTTCGAACCAAAGGTGAAATACTTGGTCATGTCGTGAGCCAGCGATTTCTAGTGCACTATAATTCTTTAGAAATTCGACTGAAAAATGGAGGGCAAATCTGGGAAGTCGATGATCCGTTCAGAAAGTATAAAGTCGGGGATCGAGTTTATCTCCATTTTGATGAGGAGAAGGTGCTGATGCTGAAGTCCTGATATTTTAAAAGGCTCACAGATTACACAGATTAGTACAGAAAAAAGATATCTGTGAACATCTGAGTCATCCGTGAGAAAGTTTTTTAGTTTACTTGAAATTAAAAACTGAAAGCTGTCCTTTTCAAGTGCACAAAGTCAAAAGCTAAAGATTTTTATCACCTCGGTAAATTCACCCGAGTTCTAAAAATCATTAGGTTGAAGAAAATAGTAAGTAGTTAGCCGTAATCCACTTACAACTGACTACTTACTATTCACATTTTACAACTCTTAACAGGAATCATTAATGGTTTCTGTAAACTGAAAACTGCGACTGCTTACTGATCACTCATTCCTCATGTTCCCCATGCTCCCCATGCACATGCCCATGAGCGAGTTCCTCTTTGGAAGCTTCCCGAACCTCGATGATGTTTCCTTCGAAGTGCAATTCAAAACCCACTAAAGGATGGTTGAAGTCAAGCAACAGATTTTCGCCCATATCCTTCAGGACTTTTGCTTGCATGCTGTAGCCGTTTTCATCCATAAGCGGAAGAAATTCTCCTTCTTTTAGCATCTCCGGCGAGAAGCCTCTTTCACCTGAAAATTGCTCTTTGGGAAGTGTAATGAGCAATTCCTCGTCAGGTTCTCCGTAGGCATCCGCAACAGAAATCACAAAGGAGAATGCCTCTCCGTCTTCTTTTCCGCTTAGTAATTCCTCAAATTTCTCAGGAAGACCGCTTTGCCCAAAAATGAAATAAAATGGATCTTCTTCATCTCTGATTTCCACGCTGAATGGAGCTGACTCAATATCGTCTTCGGTTTTACTGACTTTCAGTTCGTAGGTAAGGCCTACCACCGCGTTTTCTTTAATGTCCATGTGTTAAGGTTTATTTGGTTAAGCCATATTTCAGGCGAATGAGCATTCTTTCTTTTAAAACTGTCCACTTGCTGAGCGGGGTGGAGGTTTTTAATGGTTTTGCTGCGCGAAAGACAAAGTACTGGTAGTCTTTTTCTGCGAAGAAAAGGGAATAGGTTTCCATCTTCTCCAAGTAAAAACCTGCGTTTGTAATGTTTTTGATCAAGTCTCCTGAATCCAAAGGTTGGTCGATCACTTGAAGTTTTTCAGGTTCGTTTTCAATCATCCATTGCAAATATCGAGGAGATGGGATGTGAATGAAAATCACCGAGTCCGGAGTCGAATGTTTTTGAATGTTTTGGAAAAGCCGAAAATGCTGATCGACTGGAATATGCTCTAATACATCTGGAAAGACGAAGAAATCGAAGGTTTTTCCCTTTTTATCAAAGTCAGACATATCCGATACTTCAAAGCTCAAATTAGACTGTGATTTCCAGAGAACTTTAGCTTTCTCAATGCTCTCTGGAGAAATGTCCACGGCCAAAACTTCTCCATTTGGAACTTGAGTGGCCAAGAGATGTGAGACAGTGCCAATGCCACAACCAACTTCGAGGATGCTGTGATTTGACTTCAATCCCGCGGCTTTGACTTTGTCCAAAATGCTCAGATGTCGGGAGTTGATCCCCGTTTTCTGTTGCTTCTCTGCAAATTGGTCGTAGAAACTTACGACTTCTTCTTTCTGATCTGTTTTAGGCTTTTCCATTAGATTCTTTATAGGTGAAAAAGACCCCTGCGATCAACGTCAGGACGATCAGATATTGGAAAATCACCATCGGAGTTTTGGTCGCATAGAAGCTCGATGGAGCAAAAGTGAAGATCACTTCATGTTCTCCAGCTGGAATTTCAAGTCCTCGAAGTAGGTAATTCACGCGTAAGATAGGCGCTTCCTTGCCGTTGATTGTAGCGGTCCATCCTTTAGGATAATAGATTTCCGAGAAAACAGCCAAGCCGCCTTGGCTCATCGAAGCTTTATATTTTAGCTCATTAGGTGTGGTAGAAGTAATTGAAATCTGACCCGAGCCTGCGGAGATTTGACCAAATTCTGATGTGTTGAGCGTTGCTTGGGTTTTTGTATTTATTTCTCCCAAAGCATCAATTTCCTCCTGATTGGCGGAAACTATAATGATCTCAGAAGGAACCCAAGCTGCACCGTTAGCCTCGGGATTTTCGAAAACTGCATTGGCTTCTGCTCCGGCTATCAGATATTTGGTATTCAGCATATTGATTATGCCAGTGCCTTCCCAGTCGAAGTTTCCTTGCTGAGCTTTTGTTATGAATTCTTGTAATTCAGGTTGAAGTTGATTGTCCACCAGGTCCTGATAGCGTCGGAGTTTGGCTCCATGATATCCTCCCAAGCTGTTGAATCTGTAACTTGTTCTCGCCCCTTGAGTCAGGCCTTCTGTCAAAGGCAAAACTCGGAAATATCCTTGATCCTGAGCAATGGATTTTTCTGCTGGAGTTTCTGCGAAAAACTGACGGGATGGATTTCCCTGAAAAGACTCATCATTCAAATAGCGTCGGTTGATCGTCCAGACATCGATAGAGATCAAAGCAATTAATCCAATGCCAAGAATCAAATCAGATATTTTCCCTTTTAAGTGGAAATACACTAGGCCAACTGCTAATGCGACAAAAGCTAAACTTTTCCAAGCTGAAGCCGAAAGCATAGATTTGCGATCAGCTTTCATAGCAGTCACCAACCAATCCGGAAAATTTGCATCTGCGGCACCTTCAAAACGGAAGAAAGCACCTGAGGCCACAGCAAGAATCAATACCAATCCTCCGACAATTCCTCCGGAAATCAGCAAGGGTTTCAATTCCTTTTTTTGGACTAATCTTTCCAAAGAGATCATTCCCAAAACAGGGATCGCAAAAAGTGTCATACCCAATGCCATCGAAACGGCTCGAAACTTATTGTATCCAGGTAAAATGTCAAAAAGAAGGTAATTGAACCACGACAGGTTTTTGCCCCAACTCAGCATTAACGATAGCACGATGATCGTTCCAAAGGTGATCAGACTCTCTTTTGGCGCAGCCCAAATCCCCAAAATGGCAAGAAAAACTAAGGTCACACTGCCGTAGATCGGACCACCTGTGAAAGGTTGGTCTCCCCAATACGTAGGTGCACCTTTAATAAATCCATTGATTTGAGCAACTTCCATCCCTTGTGCACGAAGGGCTTTTTCGGATGCAGAATCTTTAAACAGCGGCGTATTGCTTCCTCCACCATAAAAGTCTGGAATCAATAAGGTGAGCGTTTCCAGTTTTCCGTTTGACCAGCCAAAAGCATAGTCTTTGTCCAAACCGGAAGATTTTGCCTCCAAAGTTGAATTCCCACGAGTGGAGTAGGGACTGTATTCTAAAGCCGTGGCAAGTCTGCCGAGATTTCCTCCAACTGCCAAAACAGCACCAAGAACCAAGAATCCGATTGTCTTCGAAAGTCCCGGAATACCTTCTTTTTTCCAGTCAAAAATCATCCGAACCACCACATAAATCACTGAGATGATTAATGTATAATAGGTGATTTGCAAGTGATTGAATTTCAATTGGAGCAAAAGACCCAATGCCAGCAAAGCGGCTCCAAGGATTCTTTTTCGCTCAAAAGCCATGTGAATTCCTGCCAAAATCAAAGGAATCAGGCATACAGCCCAGATTTTGGCATTGTGGCCTGCTTCGAGGGAAAGTAGATTGTAGGTATTAAAGGAGAAAGCAATCGCCCCGCCGATGGCGAAAACTGGTCGGACTCCGAAGCTTAAAAGCAAAATATACATCCCCAGCATTCCGAAAAACAATCCATTGATCGGGTGGGGAAGTCCTAGTGTCAAGACAGAGATAACTGAATTGGTAATATCACCCGGAAACTCCAAACTGATAAAATATGAAGGCATTCCACCAAACATACTGTTGGTCCAAAGTGCTTGTTCTCCTGTGGCTTCCCGATGATCCAAGACTGCTTTAGCGGAGCCTTCCCATTGGAGAATGTCACTTTGGAAGATGATTTTCCCATCGAAAACCATCGGTGAGAAATATAAGATTACAATCAAATAAAAAAGAACGATGCCCAATAGGTGGGGAAGCAGGTCCTTTTGAAAATTAATTTGCATGAAAAGGGTTGATTTCCGTTACGTCAAAATTAAGCCTGCAAATTAGGGATTTAATGGGAAAGAGCGAGAAGATATGATTTTTGGTAATCTCTCACAGATGGCACAGAAAAGCACAGACCGCATTGGTTCCAGTCTTCAGACTTGGATCAAGGATAATGCAGGCTTTAGATTTACCTCCCGGTAGGTGGGCTGCTTTTACTTTGAATTTTTTATCACAGAGAAAAAGAGAGAGAGATTGTTTTTGGTATATCTTGGGCTTGATTTGAACTTCAATCCTAATTTCACTTTTCAGCTTTTTTTGAGAGCGCAGAGAAAAGCTGAAGCTTTTGGCCAAGAGGGAGCTGTTGCTTGGATTGGTTCAAAACTTCAGTCTTGGATCAAGGATATTGCAGTTTTCGGCCTGCAATTGAAAATCTAACTTACTGTAGGCATTCTAAGACTGCATACCTTTTGTTACAATGTTTTGGGACGCTAACTTTTTTCCAAATACCTTTTGATGAATTCTTCTTGAAAATTCACAAAACCAATGCTGTCATATTGTATCTCAAAAAAAGTTTTTTCTAAAGGAATAATATGTAGGTCTATTTCTCCCCAATCGCTTTTAAAAACTAACTTGGAATCTGAAATTTCCACAATTTTCCACTTCTTTACCGATGATTTTTGTCTGTCGGAAATGAACAATGAGTCATTTACAAGTAAATATTCGTAATAAATCGGACCATAAGATTCATGATTAAAAACGAACTGCTCTTCATTGATATAAACTTCAAAATAAGTAGAATCCTCTTGCAGAGACCACCAGCTCCCAATCACCGCTTTTGAGGAAATTCTCTTAGAGCATCCCCAAAATATCATAAGAATTAGAACTAAAGATATTCTATGTGCCATAATTCGACTATTTAACGCAAAGTACTAGTTTTTGATGGCGAGGGATTCAGACTGCGTCAAATAATAATAGGTAATTTAATGAAGCAGTCAGGAGACTGCATTACTGTGGGTTGGTTCCCACAGATTTCCACTGATCAAAATCACAGACTTTCACAGATTTTTTTGAATCAATCCTTCCGTATTTTTTTCCTGATTGCCTTACTTTTTTTACACCGTCAGATCCATAGGTACCTCGATTATTGTGCTCAAAAAGGCATCGGACATTGGTCATCGGTCATCGGACAACCATTTTTTTCTTCGGTCTTCGGTCTTCCGACTTATTTCCCACACATCACCTTCCCAAAAACCCTTAAATTCACTACTTTTGCAGCAAATAGAAGCAGAACCGAATGTTTGATAATTTAAGTTTAAAGCTTGACCGGGCTTTCAAAACCCTGAAAGGAACCGGTAAAATCACCGAAATCAACGTCGCATCCACCGTTAAGGAAATCAGAAGAGCCTTGATCGATGCCGATGTTAACTATAAAGTAGCCAAAGAAGTAACCGATACGATTCGAAATGAAGCACTCGGTAGAGATGTTTTGATTTCAGTTTCTCCTGGACAACTACTCATCAAGATCACCCAAGAGGAGCTCACCAAGCTCATGGGTGGCTCAAAAGTCGATATTAAACTGAGCGGTGATCCAGCGGTGATTTTGATCGCAGGTCTTCAGGGTTCGGGTAAGACCACTTTTACCGGAAAACTTGGAAGCTTGCTGAAGCGACAGGGTAGACAGGTGCTGTTGGTAGCTTGCGATATTTATCGACCTGCTGCGATTGACCAGTTGAAAGTCTTGGGTGAGCAGATCGGCGTGGAAGTTTATGCTGAGCCAGAAAATAAGAATGCCCTTCAGATTGCTACCAATGCGATTGCATATGCTAAGAAAACCGGCAAAAAGACTGTAGTGGTCGATACTGCAGGTCGTCTTGCGGTGGATGATCAAATGATGAAGGAAATTGAGGAACTGAAAAAAGCCCTCAACCCTTCTGAGACACTTTTTGTGGTCGATTCGATGACCGGTCAGGATGCGGTGAATACTGCGAAGACCTTTGACGAAAGACTGAATTTTGACGGAGTTGTACTAACCAAACTCGATGGTGATACCCGAGGTGGAGCGGCGATTTCGATTCGACACGTGGTGAATAAGCCGATCAAGTTTATTTCCACTGGTGAAAAGATGGAAAATTTGGATGTCTTCCATCCAGACCGTATGGCTCAGCGAATCCTCGGAATGGGTGATGTAATTTCCTTGGTTGAGCGTGCGCAGCAGTCATTTGACGAGGATGAAGCCAAGCGAATCAATGCCAAAATCCGTCAAAACAATTTCAATTTTGATGATTTTCTTTCCCAGCTCGAGCAGGTGAAAAAGATGGGAAATATCAAAGACCTCATGGGAATGATCCCGGGAATGGGCAAAGCCATGAAAGGGTTGGATATTGATGATGATAGTTTCAAGCCAATTGAGGCAATTATTCGAAGCATGACTCCCAAAGAGCGTCAGCAACCTGACATCATCGATGGAAGAAGAAGAAAACGAATTGCCGATGGCTCCGGAAGGACGATAGTGGAAGTAAACAATTTGATGAAGCAGTTTGACGACATGCGTAAACTGATGAAGCAAATGAACAAAATGGGCGGAGCCAAGCAGGCGATGAGCAGAATGATGCCTCCAGGTGGAGGAAGAAGATGAGTAGATTTCAGATTTCGGATTTTCGATTTCGGATTTTTAAGACCCAGTCAGAGATGGCTGGGTTTATTTTTGCCATTTTCCTCAAGCGTTCCGCTGGAACGCGGGATGTTCATTTGATGGGTAGGTTACCGACCAAATGTCCCGCTGGGACATGGGTTTTTAGTAGGAAGCTTGTTCTTGGCTTCACTGCTACTTGTTTCTCGTTCCAGCGGAACGCCTGATTGGCAGCAAAGAGAGGGTCGATTTGAGAGTCGTTCCGTAGGAACGTTTGGTAGAAACGAAAAGAGGGGTTTTCGCCAAGCGTTCCGCTGGAACGCTGGTTTGCGGTATTCACTTGGAAGTTACCGTCCAAATGTCCCGCCGGGACATGGGTCGCAGATGAGAGCGAATTCTTACCCGTAGTTTTTGTTACTGACCAGCTATCCTGTTGGGATTTGGGTCAGCAAGGAAAGCGGATTCTTATCGGATGATTAGAATCTGAACTTGGCCCTTTTGCGGAGAAATTCACAACTCCTGATCCATCGTTCCAGCGGAAAGTGGGGTTGGTTGAACTTAGATATGCAATTGTAAAATCCGTTCCGTAGGAAAGTTTGGTGATATTTTTCGAAATCATTAAATTGAAGAAACAAAATTTTTCAGCCATGGCAAATACCTACACACAAATCCACATCCATTTAATTTTCGCCGTCAAGTATAGAAAGTCCTTAATCCATTCAAGTTGGAAGGAGAGACTTCACCAATATTTTACTGGAATGATTCAAAACAACAATCATAAGATGCTTCAGATCAATTCAATGCCTGATCATATTCATATGCTGATCGGATTAAGACCTGATCAGGCACTTTCTGCTTTAGTCCAGAATATTAAATCAGAAACCAGTAAATGGATAAATGAAAATAACTTCTGTGAGGGAAAATTCCGTTGGCAGGATGGTTTTGGAGCATTTTCATACGCAAAAAGCCAACTTCCAACAGTCATTAGATACATCATCAATCAAGAGGAGCATCATCGCAAAAAAACCTTTCTTGCGGAGTATAAAGCATTTTTGAAAGCCTTTGAAGTGGATTGGGAGGAACAATACATTTTTGAAGATCTCAAATAGTATCAAGCGTTCCGCTGGAACGCTGGGTTTTCTTGGTTATCATTATGTTACCCACCAGCTGTCCCGCTGGGATAGGGGTAAGTTACCGACGAGCTGTCCCGATGGGACATGAGTTCCGCTGGAACGTGGGAAAATTACCCACCAGCTGTCCCGCTGGGACATAGTTAGGTTCATCCGAAGGTAAGGTAACCTACCTACTGAGATGCTGGGACATGACGGCATTCGACCAGATAGCTATCGGGGTACGATTTACGCGGTTTACGTCCTCTTAAAAAATTTAAATCAGTTCGAGATGGCTGGGTTTTTTGATTTAGACCAAGCAGATTTCCAAGTTTATCTTCCTGCCTCCTAACATCCAAACCTCCATACTTCCTAACCCCTTCTTCAGCTTTCACACTTTAGCCTTCTAACTTTTTCCTTGCTTCTAAAATCTCGCTTCTCAGTAGACTTTCTTATCTCTCTTTTCCTTCCAAAGCTCAAAGGCGGGTAGACTTTCTTCCCGAAGCAGTGAAATCATAGGGATTTTTCGATCGCCGGGTGTGACCTCTATTTCTTGATAGATAAAATCATCATCAAATCCAGCGTCGGCAGCATCTTTCTTGGTGCAGGCAAAAAACACTTTCGCTGGTCTTGCCCAAAAAATCGCTCCCAAACACATCGGGCATGGTTCGCAGGAAGTATATAATTCGCATTCGTCCAGTTGAAAGTTATCTAGCGTTTTGCAGGCATCTCGGATAGCTACTACCTCAGCATGAGCAGTTGGGTCTTTGGTTTTCAGGACCATATTTGAGCCTTGACCCACGATCTTTCCATCTTTGACAATCACACAACCGAATGGACCTCCATTACCGGATTTCATTCCGTTTTTTGCAAGCTCGATGGCTTGTCGCATGAAGTTTTTTTGGATTTCGGTCATGGGGTAAAGATAGTGATCAGTTTGGAGTGATCAGTGTTTTGGTAAGTAGTGAAAAGTGAGTAGTAAGTTGTTTGTCGGCTTTACCTCTTACTACTAACTACTTACTTTTTACAAAACTAAAAACTGCCAACTGATTATTGCCTACTGCCCACTGCCTCAACTCATCCACTTGCTTAAAAACTCTAAAAACTGTTCCTTGTAATTTTCGCCGACAGCGATTTGGTGACTTCCTGTTTGGATGACGTTTTTGGAAACTGAATCAATGTGATCCAAAGCCACGATAAACGAGCGATGCACACGCATGAATTTTTCTGAAGGAAGTAACTCCTCCATGTTTTTCATACTTGTGAGGGAAAGGAGGGGGTTAGGCTTCGATCTCAAGTGGACTTTCACATAGTCTTTGTATGCCTCTATATGCGTGATGTCTTTCAGCATTACTTTGACCAATTGGTATTCTACTTTCAGAAAAATGAAGTCTTGCTGAGCTATGGGTTCTAGGCTTTTTGCCGCAGGCGAATTAAATATCCGGTCAAAATATTGGTAAGCTTTGGTCGCCGCCGCCAAAAAATCTTCGTAGCTGTATGGTTTCAGCAAGTAATCCAAGGCTTCCACTTTGTAACCTTCAATCGCAAATTGATTGTAAGCGGTGCAAAAGATGATTCGGGTTTTGTCAGCATTTTTTTTCCCATCGAGGATTCGGGCAAGCTCCATTCCAGATAGATCGGGCATCTGAATGTCCATAAAAATAAGCTGGACCTCGTTTTGATTGATGAATCCCAAGGCTTCAATTGCGTTGGAAAATTTTCCTTCAAGTTGCAGGAAAGCAGTTTGGCTGATGAATTTGCTTAGTAATTCAAGAGCTAAAGGTTCGTCATCAATTGCGACACATTTCAGGATCATGATAGATTGATGGTCAGGTTAACCCAATATTCCTGTTTGGTTTCGTCTTTGCCAAATTTTAGGCGGTGTTTATCCGGATAGATCAGACTCAGTCTTCGTTGAGTATTGCTCAGCCCAATGCCATTTTCATGTGCTTCGGGGCTGTCAGGATTAACCGGGAAAATGTGATTTCTGGTTTCAAAGAATACCGTATCACCCATCACTTCCAGTTTGATTTTGATTTCACTTTCCTGCTGTGAACTTATTCCATGCTTAAAACAATTTTCCAAAAATGGCAGGAGTAACATCGGAGCAATGACCAAATCTTCTTTAGGGTTATCTATTTCGATAGTGAGCTTTACTTTTTCTGTTAATCGCATCTTCATCAATTCAATGTAATCCTCAATGAATTTGACCTCTTTACTCAGGAGTGTTTCGTTTTTTTGATTTTCATACAAAACATAGCGCATCATTCGTGAAAGTTTCAAGAGGGCTTCCTGAGCTTTTTTCACATCTAGATTGGTTAGCGCATAGATATTATTAAGAGTATTGAAAAAGAAGTGTGGGTTGATTTGAGCCTTCAGATATGATAGCTCGGTATTGATTCGCTGACGATCCAATTCCCGGCGAAGGGTTTCATCTTTTTGCCACTTTTGAACTAAAGCAAGGGAAGTACTCAATCCAATAGACACTAAAAACAGGGACATTTGAAAAACATCGCCAGGTAGCCACCTTTTTCTAGTTGGATCAAAAGGTCTTCCTGGATTAAAGACCTCGTGCATTTTTTCGGAATAGTGAATAAACTGTTCAAAGTATATAATTAAACCATAAAAAAATATTCCACCCAAAATGATAATCAAAATGAAGAGGTAATTTTTTCCGCGGAGTAAAACTTTAGGAACTACGACAGATTCATTTGTGTAGAAAACCGAAATTAACAGCACCACAAGGAATACCTGTTTCCACCAAAACTGAATGGGAATTTCCATTTCTCCCATCCTCCAGGAAAGGGGGGATAACAACAACAGGACGATACAAAGCATCAGCCAGCCGAGAATATGTACGATGACAGAAAGTCTTTTTTTAGGGGTAATTGATAGCATTTGGTTGATTTTCAGTATCCAAACTAAATCAAATTACTTCGATGTCTCAAATACAATCTACCAAAACGTGAATTTGACCCATGGAAAGTACTATTGTAAGGATAAAGCCACGGATATGCAATCTGTTCAAGTTCGTCTTGGATTTAGTCCTCTTTGTCGATGAAGAGCTCCTGCTGGTCTATTACATTTTTTAAGCCAAAACATTGCCCTCAACTTTGGTGTATCAATTGCAGAAGTCCACATTGGAAAACAACACTATGAAAATACTTAATCTAATTCTCGCAATCACATTTTTCGGAGGCACTGTTACTTTTGCTCAGCAAACCGGAGAAAACAAAGGACCTGCACGGATCATCGGTGTGGCCAAAGACCTGAAAACTGGCGAGCCAGTAGGATATGCTACCGCTGCACTATATAAAGCAGGTGCAGACCTTAGTACTTCCGGAGCTGTGGCAGATGGAAAAGGTGAGTTTTTCATTACCGGATTTTCTGTCGGTACTTATGAACTTCAATTAAGCTTTATTGGATATGAAACCGTGAAGCGAACTATCAATATCAACTCGCCTGATACAGACATCAATCTTGGTGAAATCGGAATGACTGACGAAGGAGTGGCTTTGGAAGAAGTTACAGTTCAAGGCCAGCGTGATTTGATCGAAGAGCGAGTTGATCGTACGATTTATAAAGCTGAAAATGATAAGACTACGGCTGGTGGGGATGCTACAGACGTATTGAGAAGAGTGCCTATGCTCTCTGTGGACTTGGACGGAAACGTATCCATGAGGGGAAGTAGCAACATTTTAGTATTAATTGACAACAGACCTTCCGCAATCGCAGCTTCTTCTATCGCAGATGCCTTAAGGCAAATACCTGCTGACCAGATTAAAGCCGTAGAAGTGATCACCTCACCATCTGCAAGATTTGATGCCGAGGGTACTTCAGGAGTAATTAACATCGTGACCAAGAAGAACAACCTTCAAGGCATGACGATGAACATCAATTCAGGTTTTGGATTGAGAGGTTCCAATCTCGGTCTTCAGGGAAGTGCTAGAAAAGGGAAACTGGGGTTCAGCCTTGGTGGATTCGGAAGAGCAGGTTACAACTTGCTTGGAAGATTTGAAAACGAACAACTCATCACCAATCCTGATAATACCATATCAAGAGTTCTTCAATCTGCAGATACTGAGCGAAGAGACATTTTCGGAAGATATAATTTCGGAGTTGACTATGATATCAATGAGTACAACTTTATCACTGGTGCAGTCAATTTCGGTCTAAGAAACTCAAATAATGAGCAAACCAATTTCTTGACGGAGAATTTTAGAAATAACCTCCTGATGAGCAATAGACTCAGAAGTACAGACACCAAAGACCTGAGTAATTCTGTGGATGTAAGTTTGAACTACACCAGATCTTTTGAGAAAAAGGGAAGAGAATTGAGCTTATTGACTCTTTACAGCAGAAATAACAGAGAAAACTCGTTCATTAATACCCTTTTCACGGATGATTTCAGTACGATCGACTCAAGATTGAAAAATGATAATCCCAGCCGAAACGAGGAATTTACAGTCCAACTGGATTATGTAACTCCAATGGATGAAAAAGGAACTCAAATTCTTGAATACGGTGCTAAAAATATCCTGAGAAAAGCCTATTCAGACTTTGCCTACTTTGAGGCAGACGGTCCAACTGGAGAATTTATTATTGATCCGAATCCAGTTCGAAACAACGACTTCAGTTATGATCAAAATGTAACTGCGGGTTATGTGTCTTATACGCTTGCTTTCTTGAAAAATTACACCTTGAAGCCAGGTCTTAGATATGAGTACACGACCATCAATGCCGATTTCAGAACTGAATTTGAAGCTGAAATTCCTTCTTACGGAACTTGGGTACCAAGTCTTAATGCTTCAAGAAGATTGAAAAATGGCAATATGATCAAGGCAGCCTACAACAGAAGAATTCAAAGACCTTCTTTAAGATTCTTGAATCCAAACATCGAAGCTTCAAACCCACTTCAGATTTCTCAGGGTAATCCTGAGCTTGATCCTGAGTTCACAGATAACTACGAGTTGGGCTATAGCACCTTTATTAAAGGGACTAATCTGAACTTTACTACATTCTACAGAAATACAACAGGTTCTATTCAAGCACTCAGGAATGTGCTTGACGGCGGAATTATCTCTACGACTTTCGACAACATCGGGCAAGAGAAAACAGTTGGAGCAAACATTTTCGCGAATGTCAATATCAATAATAAATTTTCTTTAAATGGTGGTTTTGATATGTACTACGCGATGTTGGACAACGGTCTAACTGATCCACAGTTTGCAGCAAGTAACGAAGGTTTTGTCATCAGTGGCCGTATTTTCGGTAACTACACACTCCCTAAAAACTGGCAAGTTCAATTGTTCTCCTTCGCAAGAGGAAGACAGGTACAACTTCAGGGAACTTCCGGTGGATTTGCAGTGTATGGTCTGAGTATGAACAAGCAGTTTGCTGAGAAACGCGGTAGTGTTGGTTTCGGTGTCGAAAACTTCCTTGCAAAGGAATTTGTCATCAGGAACGAAATCGTTACTCCTACAATCGTTCAAAACAGCTTGAATGCTACCAGAAATATGAACTTCAAAGTGAACTTCAGCTACAGAATAGGTAAGCTTACGATGGATGCCCGACCAAAAAGAAGAAAGTCCATTAACAATGACGACTTGAAAGATGGTGGAGGAGGAGATGGCGGACAGGAACAAGGCGGAGCTGCTCCGATAAGAAACAGATAACAGAAAATGGAACCCTGATCTAAAAATCAGGGTTTTTTAATTATTACAGTTGTTGATGAAATATTCAACCATCAAAAAATTAATTAGATAGATTGGGTAACATAAAACCCGGATTTCATAAGTCCGGGCTTTTTTTTGGAGGGCTTTAAACTAATCTAATTTTGCAGGGTCTAATTCACATAAGATAGAACTAAGGGGTACAAAAAAACCGACTCATCAATTGAGTCGGGCTTTTTATTTTAAAGGGTATTTCAAGATTTATAAGTTACTTGTTTTATTGCCTCGATTGTGCGCTTCACATTTGGAAGGGTAGCCTCAATGTAGCTTGGGGCATAACTTAAAGGAATATCCATCGAGTTTACACGGATTACGGGAGCATCCAAATAATCAAATGCATAGCGCTGGAAATGATAAGTTAACTCAGAGGAAATTGCCGCAAGAGGATTAGCCTCTTCTACGATTACTACGCGATTCGTCTTTTTCACTGACTCGATACAAGTCGCATAATCAATTGGACGAACGGTTCTCAAGTCGATTACTTCACACTCCACACCTTGTTTTGCCATTTCTTCGGCGGCTTCGTATGCCACTTTCATCATTTTTCCAAATGAAATGAGGGTGACATCTTTCCCTTTACGTCTCACATCTGCAACACCGATCGGGAGCAAATATTCGGATTCAGGAACATCGCCTTTGTCAGAATACATCACTTCAGATTCCATGAAAATAATGGGATCCGGGTCACGAATTGAAGCCTTCAAAAGACCCTTAGCATCGTATGGATTGGATGGAACGACCACTTTAAGTCCAGGCGTGTTGGCAAACCAATTTTCGAAGTTGGAAGAGTGTGTTGCACCTAGTTGGCCGGCGTTTCCAGTCGGGCCTCTGAATACAATCGGAACAGAATATGCTCCACCTGACATCGCGTACATTTTAGCTGCTGAATTGATGATCTGATCGATCGCAACCAGAGAAAAGTTGAATGTCATGAATTCAATGATTGGACGAAGACCGCTCATCGCAGCTCCTACGCCTAAACCAGCGAATCCCAATTCTGAAATCGGTGTATCGTAAACTCTATTGGGGCCGAATTCATCCAGCATTCCTTGCGAAACCTTGTAAGCGCCGTTGTACTCAGCGACTTCTTCACCCATCAAAAATACGTTCTTATCACGTCTCATCTCCTCGGACATCGCCTCTCTCAAAGCTTCCCGAAATTGTATTTCTCTCATTTGTAATGACAAAATTTTGGCTCGTAAAAATAGAAAGGAATCGGGCAAAAGCAAAGGTTGACCCTAGCTTTATCCCGTAAGGCGTTTAGCCCAGATAGACGGTCTTGGAATTCACGAATTCTAAAATACCCATTCTCCCAAGTTCCCGTCCAAATCCGGATTTCTTGATTCCTCCAAAAGGAAGCGCAGGTTGGGAAGCAACTATAGCATTGAGAAAAACCGCTCCACTTTCAATTTCTGCAGTGAGTGCTTCACCTCTGGTTAGATCTGATGTCCAAATCGAAGCGCCAAGACCAAATTCAGTGGCATTGGCCACTTCAATTGCTTCAGCGGCATTTTTCACCTTGAAAATCGTAGCCACCGGACCAAAGAGTTCTTCGGAAAAGGCGGGAGAATTCTTCGGAATATCAGTTAAAATCGTTGGCGTAAACTCAGCACTTCCTTCCTTTGGTTTTTGACCGCCAACCAGAATTCCAGCTCCTTTTTTTACTGATTTTTGAGCTTGCTCGTAGAGTTCCTCAGCCAAATCAGGTCTTGCCATGCAAGCATAATCGGAATCCTCTTTCATCGGATCTCCAAATTTGAGCTGACTTAAATTTTCTTTGAATTTCTCCAAAAAAACATCATAAACTGACTCTTCAATAATAAATCGCTTGCCTGCAATGCAGCTTTGTCCAAAATTAACCATTCGAGCCTTGACGGCTGTTTCTGCGGCTTTTGCAATATCAGCATCAGCCAGCACGATAAAAGGATCACTTCCACCAAGTTCAAGCAGGGCCTTTTTAATGTTTTTTCCTGCTGCAGAAGCAACTGCGGCACCTGCTTTTTCACTTCCTGTGAGCGAGACTGCTTTGATGCGATCATCCTCAAGGAGAGCCAAGGTAGCGTCTGTATCAATCAAAAAGCTTTGAAAGACACCTTCGGGAAAGCCTGCTTTCCGAAAGATTGACTCGATTGCCAAAGCGCATTGCGGAACATTCGAGGCGTGCTTGAGGATTCCCACATTTCCGGCCATGAGCGTCGGTGCAGCAAACCGAAAAACTTGCCAAAAGGGAAAATTCCATGGCATTACTGCTAGAATAGCACCTAGAGGTTGGTGGATGATTTTAGCTTTTTTACCATCGGGAAGACTGATTTTTTCTGGAGCTAGGAATTCCTCTGCATTTTCTGCGTAAAAGTCGCAAGCCCAAGCGCATTTTTCGATTTCAGCTCGTGATTCCCGAATGATTTTTCCCATTTCTAGGGTGATCAGTCGAGCGTATTCCTCTTTGTTTTGGCGCAGGATTTCACCTGCTTTTTTCATCAACTCAGATCGTTCTGCAATTGGGACGTTTTTCCAGGCTTGAAATGTCTTGGCTGATTCTGCTGTTTTAACTTCAATTTCTTTTGGGGAAAGTGTGGAGAATTCTTTGAGAACTTTCCCTGTCCAAGGATTTAACGACTGAATTTCATTCATTTTTCCACTGGTTTTCCCGCTTCATTCCAAGCGGTGATTCCGCCTTCCAGCATGTAAATTTTCTTGAAGCCTGCTTTTTGCATTTGATCTGCAGCTCTTCGAGTTCGAGCACCTGAGCGACAGTAGAGGAGGTAGGTTTTATTTTTGTTAAGTGCTTCGATTTCCTGAGTGAAGTTTTCTCCAAGAAAATTAATGTTGAAAGAGCCAGCCAAATGACCTTCGGCCACTTCTTCAGGAGTTCGTACATCAATCACTTTATTCTTTTTCTTGGAAGACATTTTTTGGAATTCCGCAATAGAGATCACCTGAATTGAGTCCTTTTCAACGGTTTGCGCATAGGAGCTAAATCCGATCATCAGGAAGGCGAATAGAAATACTAATTTGGTTTGCATAGGTATTTGTTGAATTAGTGAAGAAGGTCCGCCATATTGAACAGAAAATTAACCCACTTTCGTTTCAAAATGCATATAAAGATCGCTCTGATTTCTGATTCCCACAGTTACATTGATCACACAACCCTGAGTTACTTGCAGGATGTAGACGAAATCTGGCATGCGGGAGATATTGGTAGCTTGGAGGTGATGGAGGCATTGCCAAAAGGTAAACCCGTCCGGGGTGTTTTTGGAAATATCGATGATCAGTCAATTCAGGAGGAATATCCCGAGTGGCAAGAGTTTGAACTCGCAGGAGTAAAAGTCCTCATGACACATATTGGAGGTAAGCCGCCCCAATATGCTAAAGGTGTTAAGCAAAAAATTAAGGATTTCGGCGCTCAATTATTCATTTGCGGGCATTCCCATATCTGTAAAGTCGAGTTTGATCCAGCTTTAAATTGCCTTTACATGAACCCGGGTGCAATGGGGAGACATGGTTTTCATATCATGCGTACTTTGTTGCTTTTTGATTTAGAAAACGGAAAAATTCAAAACTTGAGAGTAGTGGAGTTGGGAAAAAGAGGTGGGATTTAAATCCTAAAAAATCGATTGGTCAATTCTTTTTAATGGTTCCACTTTAGATAAGAAAGTCGAAAGCTTACTCAACAATTTAAGGTAAATTCAAAATTATGAAACAGCTCTTCCTGACCTTGCTCGTTGGCTTTTCAACTTTCTCAATTGCAAAAGCCCAAGATAAACCCCTAAAAATAGGAGTTGCCGGACTGAATCATGGGCATGTTCCGTGGGTTTTGAATGCAAATAAACGACCCGATCTGGAAATCGTGGGTATCTCCGAACCCAATCGGGAGCTAGCTGAAAAGTACTCCAAGCAATACGGGTTTTCCATGGAATTGGTGTTTGATACCTTGGAGGAAATGTTGGAAAAGACCAAGCCTGAAGCTGTCACGGGGTTCGGTTCTACTTTTGCCCACCTTGAAATCGTACAGCAATGTGCGCCAAAAGGAATACATGTGATGGTGGAAAAGCCCTTGGCCGTAAGCTTGGAACATGCTTTGGAAATGAAAGCATTGGCAGAAAAGCATCACATTCACCTCTTGACCAATTACGAGACGACTTGGTATCCAAGTAATGAAAAGGCATATGAAATCCTTCACTCCGGTCAAATCGGAGAAACCCGTAAAATTGTGGTGCGGGATGGACACCGTGGCCCAAAGAAAATCGGAGTTGGTCCTGAGTTTTTGGAATGGCTGACAGATCCAGAACTCAATGGAGGAGGAGCTTTGATGGATTTTGGTTGCTATGGTGCGAATCTCAGCACCTGGCTTATGAAAGGTGTGAGACCGATTTCCGTCACCGCAGTGATTCAGCAACTCAATCCAGCAGACAATCCCAAGGTAGATGACGAAGCCACGATTATAGTCACCTATCCGAATTCTCAAACAATCATTGAGGCATCCTGGAATTGGCCCATTGGTAGAAAGGATATGGAAATCTATGGACTGACCGGAGCTGTGATTGCCGATAATGGCCGCGAACTTAGACTCAGAATAGCGGAAGGCTACGATGGGTTTTCGGAGGAAAATTTTGACTTAGACCCGCGCGAATCTCCCTTCGATGATCCCTTTACGCTGTTGATGTCAGTAGTAAGGGGCAAAGTAAAATTGGAGCCATTTGATCTGAGTAGTTTGGAGAATAACATGGTGGTCATGGAAATCTTGCAGGCTGCAAAAGAAAGTGCAGAGAGTGGGAAAACGATCTATTTATCCAAAAAGTGAAAAATCACTGATGTTGAGAAAAACCACAATTTAAACCTTCCCATATCTCTTTTTTAATTCCGCCAAAATCCCCTCCAAACCATTCAGGCGAATTTCATAAAGCGTACTCAGCCACATGCCGAGTTTTCCTTCGGGAAAGCCTTTTCCATGCATCCAAACCAAATAATATTCCGGAATATCACAAAGCAACCTTCCTTTGTATTTGCCAAAAGGCATAGTTTTGGTCACAATATCTATCAGGATTTCTTTGTCCATACGGTAAAAATAGGGTGATTTTTGGGATTGAATAAAATTTACTTATCACGATCAAAGCCAAAACCTCAGCTTTGTTTGAAGACAAACAAAATCTGAATTTTTTGGAATGACTTTCAGTTTACATTTCAATTAAAAAAAAGGAATTACTCCATGGAAATTGGAATTGACAGTTTTGCGGCGTTTCCCACAGATGGAAACGGAACGATCAAAGGAACTGCACAGGAAGCAATCACTGCTTTATTAGCCAGAATCAAGCTTGCTGATGCCGTAGGTTTGGATGTCTTCGGTATTGGAGAGCATCATCGCAAAGAGTTTTTGGATTCGGCCAATGCGATCATTTTGGCCGCGGCTGCCGCTCAGACTAGCAGGATTAAACTCACGAGCGCCGTCACAGTGCTGAGTGCTGCTGATCCAGTTCGGATCTTTCAGGAATTTGCCACACTGGATTTGGTTTCCAAAGGCCGAGCGGAGCTAGTTGTTGGAAGAGGTTCATTTACGGAAGCTTTTCCACTCTTCGGGCTCAGACT
The DNA here is from genome assembly GCF_046296635.1 of Algoriphagus sp. Taxonomy (GTDB): domain Bacteria; phylum Bacteroidota; class Bacteroidia; order Cytophagales; family Cyclobacteriaceae; genus Algoriphagus. The sequence goes on from NZ_JBKBKZ010000004.1 coordinate 161,623, forward strand.
GGAAGATTATGATAAGCTCTTTGCCGAAAAACTGGGTCTACTTCTTCAGATCAACGAAAATGAGATTGTCAACTGGTCAGGAAAATTCAGACCAGCTTTGAACAATCAGCCGATTTATCCTAGACCCGTCCAAAAGCAGCTTCCAATCTGGCTTGGAGTTGGGGGAACTCCCGGTTCGTTCGTCAGAGCTGGTTCGCTTGGACTTCCATTGATGGTGGCAGTGATTGGCGGGGAAACTCATCGTTTTCGTCCTCTGATCGACCTCTATCGAGAAGCAGGTGAGAAAGCCAGTCACCCGAAGGACAAACTGAAAGTTGGTCTGCATTCGCTCGGTTTTGTAGGCAAATCGCATGACGAAGCAGTGGAAACTTACTATCCAGGCTATGCTGAAACCTTCACTCGAATCGGAAAAGAACGGGGGTGGCCGGCGGTGACAAGAGGGCATTTTGAAGCACAAAACTCCCGACGAGGAGCTTACTTAGTTGGTGAACCTGAAGAGGTTGCAGAAAAGATACTCCGCCATAGCGAATCCTTAGGCGGAATTGATCGCTTTACTTTCCAGATGGATAATGCAGGTTTGAGCCACGAGCAACTCAGCGAATCCATTGAGTTGATCGGGAAAGAAGTTTCTCCACTCGTGAAAAAAGGAATTTGAAGTCCGATTTCTTAATTTGAAATGTTGATTAATCTATTGCCGATTGCTCCATTATTCTTGGACAATCGGCAATCCTTTTTGTGCCCAAGCTTGAATTCCTCCGCTGAGATGATACACTTTGGTGAATCCTTGTTGAATCAGTATTTCTGCCGCCTCTTTACTTCTCGCTCCAACAGCACAATAAATGTAAATCTCCTCGTCTTTTGATAATTCATCCACTTTGGACTGAAAGCTTGATAGGAAATAGTCTAGTTCCAATGATCCTGCGATCTTGCCTTCAGCTATTTCTTCTGAAGTTCGGACATCGATGATGATTCCATTGGTACTTTTCTCCTGAAATTCACTTGGACTGAGATTGATTACGCTGACTGTGGTCACTTCTGAGGAAGGAGCTATCTGCGTGTTTTCTTTCTTGGGATCACAGGATGAAAATGCCAGGATACTGGCAGAAAGTAGGAGAAGGAATTGTTTCATATGATTATAATTTTTTTTCAGCGGCCATATGGAATGCCCCGAATAATCATTTCCCTTTGTGAGAGCTATTCTCATGGGCATTTCATGTGTTTATAATTTTTTTTTGATGGCCACACCTGCCTGCCGGCAGGCAGGTGGAATCTCGCATGACAGCCCAGATAGCCCCGATGACTATCGGGGTGGCATTCTTCTGTGTTACACCAACAGGGTCATGTCTGTCTGCCTCAGGCAAGCGCAATTTCATATTTGCTGATTTTACACAAATTTAGGAGGAATTAAAGGATAAAAATTGTGAGATTGGTCACCTCAGATGTAATCGAGCTTGCAGGAGGCAGGACAGGCTTAATCCAAAGATTATGAAAATATTACTAATAGAAGACGATTTAAGGGTAGCTGAGCTCATTCAAAGAGGCTTGACAGAACAGGGTTTTGTTCCGACTTTGGCGTATGACGGACATTCAGGAAAAAAATTGGCTTTGCAGAATGAGTATGATTTGATTATCACAGATGTAATTTTACCGAAATTGGATGGACTGGATTTGTGCAAAGAAATAAGGCAAAACAAACCCGATATCCCAATTATTATGCTGACAGCTCTTGGTACGACTGATGACAAGGTGGAGGGCTTTGACGCAGGTGCTGATGATTATCTTGTCAAACCTTTTGAAATGCGAGAACTGTTAGTTCGTGTCCGAGCCTTGCTGAAAAGAAATAATAAAACGACCAACAACACGGTTACGGTGTTGAAGTATGCTGATCTTGAAATGAATTTGCATACTAAGATAGTTAAGCGAAACAACATTGAAATCAACTTGACGCCTAAGGAGTTTAACTTGTTGGGCTATCTTCTCAATAATCCTGAGCGGGTTTTATCTAGGCTGGAAATCGCTGAAAATGTATGGGACACACATTTCGATACTGGAACTAATTTCATTGATGTTTATATCAATTATTTGAGAAAGAAAATTGAAAAGGATTTTGATACCAAACTCATTCACACCAAATCAGGAATGGGCTTCATTTTGAAATCGGAATAATGAAAGTAAGGACAAGCTTAACGATATTATTTACACTTATTACAGCCGCTATTTTGTTGGGGTATGCATCAGTTATATACTTTTCGGCAAGGGAAAATCGAGAAAAAGAATTTTACTCTTCTTTAAAAAAGGAAGCAATCACTAAAGCCAATTTATTTTTTAATGCAAAGGTTGAAACCCAAACCTTACAGGACATTTATAGAAATAATCGGGAAATTTTGAACGAAGTGGAAGTTGCTATTTACGACAGCGCTTTCAATTTGCTTTACCACGATGCGGTGGATATTGATTTTGTGAAGGAAACACCTGAAATGATAAGCGAAATTTATCAAAAGGGAGAATTGAAATTTTACCAGGAAAATTGGCAGGTGATCGGATTACGCTATGATTTTGAAGGAAAAAACTACCTAATCACAGCCACCTCTTTTGACCAATATGGTTACAATAAATTGAACAACTTACTTAAAAACAGTATCGTTGTTTTTATCATTTCCATTTTATTCATCTACATCGCAGGTCGATTTTTTTCTAAAAAAGCATTTGACCCAGTAAGGGAAATGACGGGAAAAGCTAAGAAGATTTCTGCGACCAATTTAGACTTACGGCTGAATAGCAACGGCAGTAAGGATGAACTTTCGGAGTTGGCAAATACATTCAATGAAATGCTGAGCCGCTTGGAAAATTCTTTTGAGGCTCAAAAGCATTTTGTTTCGAACATCTCTCATGAATTGCGGACACCACTTTCGGCGATTATCGCTGAATTGGAATTATCCATCGATAAAAATCGCAACATAGAAGAATATAAATCCGCAATTCACAATGCGCTGAATGATGCAAAAAAATTAGTCCGCCTTTCCAATAGCTTGCTTGACCTGGCCAAAGCCAGTTACGATCCATCCGAAATTTCATTTAAGCCATTACGAGTGGATGAAGTGCTTTTGGATGCAAGGCATCAGGTGCAACAGGCAAATCCTGATTACAAAATTGCTATTCAATTTGATTCCGATAGCTATAGTGACGGCTTAGATCCCGAAAAGCACGGGGAAGACAATGAAATTTCGGTGAATGGAAACGAATATCTTTTAAAAACGGCTTTTGTGAATTTATTTGAAAACGGCTGTAAATTTTCAAAAGACCGTCAAAGTACCGTATCCGTTTCATTTGAAAACAAAAGACTTATCTTGAAATTTTCTGATAATGGCATTGGCATTACACAGCAAGATCTGAAAAACATTTTCAATCCATTTTATCGGGGCGAAAACAAAACTTTTGCAGATGGCAATGGTATTGGGCTTTCATTGACCAAAAAGATTATCCTGCTTCACCAAGGCAGCATTTCTGTCATCTCTTCTCAGAGGACAACCTTCACAGTAGAGTTACCCCACCTCTAAGTCTCTCTAATAAAATTCTAATTTTTTTCTAAAAGGTCTCTAACGGCTGCCGGATCTTAACCAAGGTATTTTTGCGCCAAAAGTTATGGTACCATAAAATCGAGCCTTCCTGAGGAATAAAGGCATGGGCCAGAGTGACAAGCAGAGGTATGATTAAAATCCACCTGCCTGTCGGCAGTCATGTATGGCCTTCGAAAAAAATCAGAATTCAATGAAAAAGTTAATAACAATTCTACTGGGAGGAGTCTTAAGCCTAAATGCTTACGCTCAAACCAATGACACGACACAGGTAAGAAATGAACTTCCTTTCTTCATCCACGAATCAAAAAAAATTCCTGATTTTGAGTTGGAGGAAAAGAAAGAAGGAACTTTCGTGACAGGTTTACCACGTTTTGAATTTGACCCTATCCGTGGATTTGGGGTTGGTGGCAACGTAAACCTGTTTTTGAACAAAACAAAAGAAGACCCATTCTTTGATTATACTGCCTATCGTCATCGAGTAAATGCCGAATTTTTTATTTTCCAAAATGGTAGAATACGCTATTCACTAAACTATGACGCTCCCTACATTTTCAATTCAAAATGGCGGTTGAGGGTGGATATGGTACATTGGGAAGACCCTAATGCGCAGTACTGGGGAATTGGCCGTTCATCTTTAAATCCTCTGCGATTCAAGGATAAAAGAAGTGGTATAACACGAAATTTCAATAAGGTTGCCGACTATGAAGAAAATCTTGGTCTGGCTGAGTTGGGTAATGATGGAAATTATTATACAGACTTTCACTTTAACCATATTCACCAAAGGGAGCAGTTGTACAACGTATTGGGAGAAAGAGTACTAATGGGTGGCAAACTACGGTTAATGTTTGGATACGAGGCATTATTAACCTCTTTCTCATCCTATAATGGTAAAAGAGCAGAAGAAGCCTTTACCATAAATGGAGAGGCAGTGGATGCAATTAGTAATCCAACCTTGATAGATATACAAAAGGCAGCTGGAGTTTGGGATAGATTTAATTTAAGTGGATTTTCTGAAGATTATCAATTTACAAGCATGCTTGCCGGAGCCATCATTTATGATACGCGAGATTTTGAACCGGATCCTTCCAACGGGGTCTTTCTTCAATATTCTCACGAATATTCCGCCCCATGGCTAGGTTCAAAATTCAACTTCAATAAATTCATGATTCAAGGTCAATTTATTCATACCTTGAAAAGATGGAGAGATAACAAAGGACGGTTGACTTTTGCGGGTTTGGTGGCAATGGGGCATATATTTGGGCCAAATATCAACTTTATTGAAATGTGGGATTTGTCCAGCCAAGCCGAAGCAGGTGGAATTCTGGTATTAGGCGGTGGACGTTCCATTCGTGGATTCAGAGAAGCACGATTTTTGGCACCGACTGTTGCCTTGGTTAATTTGGAAATGCGTGCAAGATTGGTTGATTTTAGATTTCTCAATCAACACTTTTCGCTTGGAGCGACTCCCTTTTATGATTTTGGAAGCGTATGGGATAGACCAGGAGATATGAATTTCAAAGAATGGAGGGGTGCACCAGGCATTGGAGGACGTATTGCCTGGAATCAATCAACAATATTGAGGTTAGATTATGCTCAAAGTAGAGAAGGAGGACAATTCTTCTTTGGATTTGGACATATATTCTAAAAAGGGAACATTCAGGTGCAAGCCATCTGATTCTTTCGGACCAAATCATTTCCAGCCATGCACTGGCTGATGTTTGGGTTAAGGGCTTGCACCTTAACAATTAAGACAGATGTTTCATTAATGAAATTTGGTTAATGGTATATTTCAGTTTATCCACATGGTTCAATACAAAAAACCAAACAGCCAAAGTGGGATTCTGCTAGCAAAGCCTGACTCGATGTCGTCCGATGCTAAATAGCTATTTTCAATGGATTTTATTTGTTCCGTTTGTTTAGCTTTTCCGCCAATTTCAAACGTCCACTTTTCATCCACCAGAAAATCTCCTGAATCACTTAGCGCAAGTTTATGGCCACTATTTTCCAGTTGATTTGCAAAGAAGGTTTCTCTTATCGTACCTCTATTTGGGTTTTCTTGCAATGCGAAGGCAAAATTTGAATTGTCAAAATAGATTTTATCCGGCTTTTGCAAGTAGTTGATTCCGCGATTAGGCTTATTAAGAAGTCGAATAATTTTTGCATCCTGAAGGTGTGCCAAGAAAGAATAGACTGTATTTCTCCCTAAACCAAGTTTTGTTGCAATTGCTGAAATATTAGGTTCAAAAGGGACTGTCACAGCGATAACACCCAATAGTTTTTTGATTTTCAGGATGTTGGCGGGTGAATAATCTTTAGAAAAAGCAAGGTCTGACTCCAAGACAGTATTGATGGTTTGGAATAGTTTCATCTTCATTTCAGAAGGTTGTGTCTTCTGAATTGCAGGAAAATATCCATATTCCAAATACTTTTGAAAATAGGTTAGCGGATGAATTTTTGATGTTATTTCTCGGGTGATATCCGAATGGTTTTCCAGAATTTCTTTCAATTCCACTTTTGCAAATGTCACACCTTCCATGAGCGACAAATACTCCCGAAAAGACAAGCCTTCAAGATTTTGAGTGATGAGTCTTCTGCTCAAATCTGATTCTCCCCGAAATAAATCTAAGGCTGATGAACTAGTGAAAATTACCTTAAGATTAGGAAAGCCATCATAAATCAACTTCAGCTCCCTTGACCAATTGGAATATTTGTGGACTTCGTCGATAACCAATAATTCACCGGAGTAAGCATAGAAAAGTGTCGCCAAATCAAAGAGGCTGCTTTTATAGAAATAAGGATGATCCGCAGTGACATACAAGCTTTTTGTCGACTGTAGGAACGGCGATTGGATATGTTGTAAAAGCAAGGTGGTTTTTCCTACACCTCTCAAGCCCTTGATTCCGAGCAATTTTTCATCAGTCTTCAAATGTGGATAGAGGTATCTATGCCAAGAATTATCGACTAGGCTCAACAAGTTGTTTTGATATGAGATCAATTCTTCCACAATTTTGTTTTGAGTTTAATACAAAAATACATAAATAATGTTTTGAGTTCAAAACAAAAATCTGTCTAGGAAAAACAATTTTTTCGAAAATTTAAATTAAGGACTAAGGCTGACCTACCGAATCTGTCCATTTCCCCTCACCACCCATTTATAGCTGGTGAGTTCTCGGAGTGCCATCGGGCCGCGGGCATGAAGTTTTTGGGTGCTGATGCCGATTTCTGCACCAAGGCCAAACTGATTTCCATCGGTGAAAGCCGTGGAGGCATTGGCGTAAACAGCCGCTGCATCGACTTCCAATAGAAAGCGATCAATGTTTCCAGGAGTTTCAGAGATGATGGCTTCGGAATGTTTGGAAGAATATTTAGCAATATGATCCAGCGCCTCATCCAGATTCTTCACTGTTTTGATGGACATTTTTAAACTGAGAAACTCTGTTCCAAAATGGCTTTCGTCTGCTTTTTGAATCAGTTCGTGACGCTGAAGGTGTGCAAAGGCTTTTTCGTCAGCATAGATTTTGACATTATCCAGCATCAGAGGATGGACCAATTCCCCCAATTCGTCTAAAAGTTCCTCATGGATAATCAGGCAATCCAGCGAATTACAAACGCTAGGACGCCTGGTTTTGGCATTGTGGATGATTTTTCTGGCTTTGTTTAAATCCGCCGATTCGTCGACAAAAGTATGGACGATTCCCGCTCCAGTTTCGATTACCGGAACTTTGGCGTTTTCCCGTACAAAGTTGATCAAACCCTGTGACCCTCGAGGAATAATCACATCGACATAGCCGACTGCTTCCAACAGTGCTTTGGTTGCTGTCCGATCTGGTGGAAGTAGCTGGAAGGCTAAAGTGGGCAAACCATGCTTGGACAATACCTGATGAATCAAGTGAAGAATGGCACGATTCGAAAAATCCGCATCCGAACCACCTTTGAGCACCAAGCCATTTCCCGATTTGATTGCAAGAGTAAATACATCAAAAGTCACGTTGGGTCGGGCTTCGTATATGATTCCAATTACTCCGAGCGGTACGGTTGTTTTGGTGAGAAGTAGTCCATTCTCCAAGTTTTTTTCTTCCAAAATATGGTGAAGGGGACTTGGAAGTGATTTTACCTGTCTAATTTCGGAGGCAATTCCTTTGATTCTGGATTCAGAAAGTAAAAGCCTGTCGTACATCGGATTAGAAAGATCCATCCGTTCCAGATCTTTTTTGTTTTCTTCCAAAAGGAACAAAATCTCCCGCTCAGTAAGTGCAGCAAGGTCTTCCAAAACTAGATTGACCAAACTGTCGCTGATTCCGGTCAGTCGTCGGCTGCTCTTTTGGACTTGCTCAAAAAGGGTCGAAAACTCATTCATGATCGAAAAGATAGAGGTAATCGTAATGAATTAATGGCTTTTGGTTCTTTTGTCCCAGTTTTTCCAGAGCATTTTTTGACGCATATTCAGCTCTTCCAAGACCCATTTTATGGCCTGTTTCGTCCCGAATTAGTAGAATATCGCCTTTGGCAAACTCTCCTTCGATCTTTGTGATGCCAATTGGCAATAGACTTCGGATTACCGAAGAAGTGAGGGAGTTCTTGGCCCCTTCACTTATCGTGATTTCGCCTTTATAATATTGAGCTCCGTGAGCAAGCCATTTCTTTGGTGCGTTCTTGACTTTCTGCGGTTCAAACCAAGTGCAGCGCAAGGTCTTAGCTATGAATTCATCCAAAACACCGTCTCGTTTTCCATTGGCAATGATGACCTGAATCCCCAAATCAGCGGACTTTTTGGCCATGGTGTACTTTGTCAGCATCCCGCCTCGACCGAAAGATGACTTGGTCGCTGAAATATAATTGGAGACTTCAGGCATGGATAAGGCCACTTTTTCCACCAACTGCGAACCAGGTTCCGAGGGATTCCCGGTGAAAATTCCATCCACATTTGTCAACAGCATCAGCGTATCCGCATTAATCATGGCCGCAGTGAGACTGGCCAATTCGTCGTTGTCCGTGAACATGAGTTCGGTGATAGTCACCGTATCATTTTCATTGATGATGGGCAAAATCCCCTGCTGAAGCAGCGCCTCGATGCAGTTTTTCATATTCAGAAAATGCTTCCTGTCTCGGAAATCCTCCTTTGTCACCAGAATTTGAGCAATGTGCTGATTTAGGTTTCCGAAAAACTGCTGGTATTGATTGATAAGTCGAATCTGACCTGTGGAGGCCCAAATCTGCTTTTTGAAAACAGGATTAAGTTTCTCCGGAAGTGAGATAGATTGTCTCCCAAAAGCTACAGCACCCGAACTGACGAGCACGACTTTTTTCCCTAAGGAAATCAGCTTTTGGATCTGTTCCACCAAATGCTCCATCCGTTCGAGGTCCGGAAGTCCATTAGCTTGCGTGAGGACATTCGATCCGATCTTTATGACTAATACCTTACTTTCCAGCATTTGTTAGAAAATTTGCATTAAATTAAGGAAGATGTTAGTGAATTGCTAATTTGAGAGAAGTTGGGAGACCGAAGACGGAAGTTCAATCTCAATTGGACCCTTCTTCATTATTCGATGTTCGATGTTCGATATTTTCCCAAAATAGAATAATGAATGTCGAATGCTGAATATCGAATATCGAAGATGTTGGCCTCGTAAATCGTACTTCGTAAATCGTACTTACAAAAATCCCATACTTATAGTCCCCACCATCATTAAAATCTTTGCAATGGTACTGAGTTCGGTGAAATGGTCCTTGCGATCAGCATAGTAGATTTTCCACATAAACCACATGAAAAAGATCCCCAAAATCCCGAAATAGATGAATAAAATTGGATTATTGATTTCGAAGGTTACAATCATAATCGCAAAGACAAAGCAAATGGCAATGATGAAAATAACCTGTTTGGTTTTGCGAAATCCTATTACAATAGGTAGTGTGCGACAGCCATGCTTTCGGTCTCCGGGGCGGTCTTCGATGTCTTTGATAATCTCTCGGATCAAATTCAGGAAAAAGGCAAAGATTGCATAAGTGAGTACCAAAAGTTCTGATTTCTGATAATAATAACCCACCAAATAGATAGCCAATGCTGTCAGAAAAGCTACTGTTAAATTTCCGATGAAGGGCCCTCTTTTAAGCCTATTGCTGTAAAGCCATAATAGAAATGCAGCGAAGAAGTTGACCAAGGCAATTCTTTGGGAGACAATATAGCCTAAACCAATCGCTGTGAAATTTAGAATGGTGTGAAGAAAAATCACCATTCGCCGCTTAATTCCTTTGCCCACCACCACCTCATTTGGGCGATTGACATAATCAATTTTGACATCGTAATAGTCATTGATCATATATCCGGCAGCGGTAATCATCACTGTGGAAAGCACTAAAAGATATAATCTGAAATCCTGGAGAACAGGCAGTCCTGTCCGAGTCGTCTCAACCAAAAAATAAGCTGTCATGAACTGGGCAAAAGCCACCATGAGGAGATTGATAGGCCTGCTGATACGGAATAGTCCGCTCAACGAGATACTTCGCTCCATGCTTTTGCTGTTCATGGTTTAAAATTAGAGTAATTCGATTTCCTTTCGAAGTTTAATTAACCCTTATCTTGAATAAAAATCGATTCCGTAATTTTCACAGTGCATTTTTTAAGTTTTCTCTAACTTTCTTTTTGTAAAATTGAATCAACCCCAACAACCATGAACAAAACAGAAAATCAATCCAGAAGAGATTTTATAGCCAAAACAGGAGGATTATTGGCAGGATCAATTCTGATTCATCCTGTTGCCGAGGCCCTTTCTATTTTTAATCGACCTGGAGAAAAGATGAAATTAGCCATGGTCGGAACAGGTGTGAGGGGTTTGGCGATGTGGGGTAGAGATGTGATACGTGCCTACAAGGATCAGGTAGAATTTGTTGGGCTTTCGGATAAAAATGAAGGTCGACTCAAATACGGTCAAACCTATATGGGCTTGAATTGTCCCCTCTTTTTGAGCACCGATGAAATGCTGACCAAGACCAAGCCTGATGTGCTCATCGTGACCACCATGGACAGTACTCACCACGAATTTATCGTCAAAGGACTCATGGCCGGCATGAATGTGATTTCGGAAAAGCCGATGACCACCGATGAAGTGAAAATGCAGGCTATACTTGATGCAGAAAGAAAATCTGGCAAAAAACTCATCGTCACCTTCAATTACCGCTATTCTCCTCATCGTCAGAAAATCTACGAATTGCTTCGCTCGGGAGAAATCGGCACCATTACCTCGGTTGATTTTCACTGGTATTTGGATACATCCCATGGCGCTGATTATTTCCGCAGATGGCATGGAAGAAAGGAATTCGGAGGTACTCTTCTTGTTCACAAATCAACTCACCACTTTGATTTGCTCAACTGGTGGTTGGATTCGGATCCTGAAGAAGTTCATGCTTTTGGTGCTTTGGAATTTTATGGGAAAAACGGTCCCTTCCGATCCACTACTTGTCGGGGTTGTCCTCACGCTTCCAAGTGTGATTTTCATTGGGATATCACCAAAAGTGAGCACTTGACCAAGCTATATGTAGACAATGAAAAATTTGACGGCTACCACCGGGACGGCTGCGTATTCCGCGAAGAAATCGATATCTACGATAAGATGGCCGTGCAGATCAAGTATAAAAACAAGGTTCAAGTGAGTTATTCTCTGACCACTTATTCCCCTTATGAAGGCTATCGAATTGCTTTCAATGGAACCAAAGGCAGACTGGAAACTTGGATCAAGGAAAGCCAACCTTGGGATGAAAAAAATGAGGACGAACTCGTTTTGGTGAAAAATTTCGGTGAGCGAAGTATCATCACCGTTCCTCAGGGTGGAGGCGGCCATGGAGGCGGCGATACCCGATTGAAGGATAAGCTTTTCCTCGATACCAATGCTCCTGATCCTTGGAGACAGTCAGCAGGGAGCCGAGATGGGGCGATGTCCTGTTTGGTTGGAATTGCTGCACGAAAATCGATTGAGCAAGGTAAGCCGATCAAAATCCAGGATTTGACGGATATTCCGTTGAAGGTGAGTGGAAGAGGTGCCTAGGTAAGGGAGAAGTATAAAATCAGAAGTCTGAAAAATGGAAATCCCCTAGAGCAATTGAGCTTTGCGGGATTTTTTACAAAGTTTTTTACTACAGAGAAAGCTGAGAAATGGAGGTTTAGGAGATTTATTCTCTTAGATCTCCAGAGGTGGCTCCCAAGATTTACCTTTTCGAGAGCATAGAGAAAAGCTGAAGCTTTTTGTGCTACGTCATTGCGAGGAGCAGTACTGGATTGTTGACTTTTATTGGGAGTTTCATGCGACGAAGCAATCTTTTAGAGCTTGCTGGGAGATTTTTTAGTCACTAAGTACGCAAAGGTTTTTACCACGGAGTTTGCGGAGGATTTGGGTTTTAGGGGTAGAGGGTTTTAAATGAACCGCAATTGTGTGAGAGATTTCAGACCTTTTTCAAGGACACAGAGAGAAGCTAAAGCTTTTTGGAATTAACCACGAAGGACACGAAGGAGTGCAAAGATTTTTTACCACGGAGTTCGAGGAGGATTTGGTTTTTAGGGGTAGAGGGTTTTTAAATGAACCGCAATTGTGTGGGAGATTTCAGACCTTTTTCAAGGACACAGAGAAAAGCTAAAGCTTTCTGGATTTAACCACGAAGGACGCGAAGGTGCGCAAAGATTTTTTACCACAGATCTGGCTGAGAAAAAGAGACTTAGAAGACAGTTTAAATATCTTATTGAAATAAGAAAGGCATAGTAGTTTGTTTAGTAAACCTTTAACGATTTTTTGAGGTTAGATAAGTTGATAACCTTAATTTATAGATTTATGAAAAATATTTTAATTTTCAGCTTTTTAAGTTTTTTTTCTTTGAATTATATCCCAGCTCAAGCCCAAATCCGGACAGTAACTTATGAAGTTGAGCGAAACATTATCAATAATAATGTCCCCATTCCTTCCGAAGAATCATTTCTAATCAATGGACAACTTCCAGAGGGTATTTTGATGGTTCAAGTGGCTGTAAAGAAGTCCGGGAAAAATGATAAATCAAAGAATATCTATGAGTGGAAAAAGGCTTTTGATTTTCCCACCAGTACTTATGAGTTGTTTGTTTCGGAGCCATTGAGAAACAATGATTCCTATGATTTGGAATTTAGTTTTTTTTCCAGAGCTGATGAAGACCAAATGGAATATGTCTCAGGTGCGATACAACAAAATCTAGAGGCCTACATTCGGGCAAATTTTGAAGTGGCACCTTCCGGTATAAAATCGAACGTCGCAGATGCGGTGATGATCTCCCAAATGAACCAAATTGTCACTCAAGGTTTGGTGGACTATCAACATTTTCTGGGAAGGGAATTTCAGGGATTTAGTGAGGTGATTCGACAAAAAATAGGGCAAAAGGATCGAATGAAACTCAAGAGAGCAAACTTAAATATCCTTAGAAAAAATAAATCCAACGATAAATCAGATGATAGTCGGGCTATTTACGCCAATCAATACATCGATGAATTAGTCGCCGTAGTTCACAATGAAATAGGTCAATACCTCCAAAATAGTCTTTTTAGTCTTGTCGATTTGAGAACTGTCGCCAATTTTCCCACTGAAGCCAAACCCAATTCAATACCCATCAATTTTGGTTATGCCACGGTTCCTTTCAAGAGAAATCAACCTTCTACAGAATATTTACATGGCCCCGCCCTAGGCATTTCTATTCCCTTTGGTAACAAAACCTTCACGAAGTTTCTGGGAAATGCTTCATTTTCTACGGGAGTGATCCTGACCAATTTTGAATCTGCAAATGGGGAAAGCCTTAGAGGTGACTTGATTGGCTTACCGATTTATGCTGGGTTAGGATATAAAGTTTTCGAGGTGTTTAGGCTCAATGTAGGCACTGTAATGCTTCAGGGTCAAGGTTTCGGGCCGACTCCAAAAAAGACTACCTATTTTCAACCATTTGCGAGCATTAGTTTGGAGCTCAATCTATGGTTAGGCTTAAAAGACAGGAGATAATGATGAGGTTCTTTCAAATTATTTGTTGGGTAATTTTACTTACCCTTTCGATACCTGTAATTGGACAAAGGAGTGATTTTGATTGGAGAATTGGAATCAGTGGAGGGTATTCCAATTATTATGGAGACTTAAGTCCCTATACGATCCGAGGATTATCCAATGGAAAGGCTTTTGGGCAACTTTTCGAATATAATCCAAACTACGTAGAAAAACCATCTTTTAAGATTACAGTAGAGCGAGCACTTTCACCTACAATAGGGCTAAGTTTGGCCTATGGTCAATATACTTTCGGAGCAAGTGACCGGTTTATTCGAAAAGATGGGACAATATGGAATGACGCACCTAACTTTTCACGTGGGCTAAATTTTCAAAATCAATCCCGTAGTTATGGGTTAGGATTAGTTTTTAAGGCAAATAATGGCAGATTACTACCAGCCAATTCCTGGATTAGTCCATATTTTAATTTGGGAGTTGGCTTCTTAGATTTCCAGGTTAGAGGAGATCTTTTGAATCGTCGAGGCCAGCGTTATGATTATTCCTCATTGCGAGCGATCCATGATGGTATTTATGAAACAAACTTGGCAGAAGTTCAAACTGAAGGACCATATCCTTTGCATGCTTTTTACTCAAACTTTGGACTGGGATTTAGCATTCGGTTGACAAAAAGGTTTGAATTGTTTGCTGAAAGTGAGATTATGTTCACATTCAGTGATCATCTAGATGATGTCAGTGGAAAATATCGTGGAGATTACACAAATGATTTTCAGGAATACGCTGCAAATCCAAACTCAATTCCCGTAATTCCAGGTCAAACTTGGCGTGGGAATCCAAATGGATTGAATGATTGGGTTATCTATCATTCAGTTGGTTTAAAATATAATTTAGGAGTAAGTAAAAGAACCTTCAAAGCCCCTCGCATAAGTACATTTTTACCATCTTATTCTAGCACCAAAAAGAAGGGAAGTATTGAATCAGCTGAACAAGATCAGAGTACTTCTGATTCAGTGCTGATTCGTCGGATGAGTCAATTGGAATTGTCTCAAAAGAATGACAAGCTCCGGGTTGACAGTCTTTCTCAAAAACTCCTGCTGGTAGACTTAGAACAGGCTATTTCTAAACGTGAAAATTACCTCAGAGCAATAGAAAACAGAAGAAAAACACTTTTGGAAATCCAGCAATCCAGTCGGTTGTGGTTAGATTCCTTGATTCAAAATGAAAGTCGAACTGAAGATTTTGCCGATTCAATTCGTGCTGCTGCAATTAAAGGCCAATTTGATCTTAGATATAGTTTGGATTCAATAAATAGAAGGGAATTTGAAATTAAAAACGAAATCGATAGTATTTCACGATTGAAAAAATATTTCTTCGCACCTGAAAATAAAATGGAGGAAAAATTTAATCGGGGTTTGGTTGATGAAGATACGATTTCCGAAAAGGGTGAATTGTTTTATTCTGACTCCGTCATAATTGAAAATAAAATGCTGTCAAATAATGCTGCATTGCAAACAGATAGTGTTTCAAGTATGAATCAAAGGGGTTCATCTGAAGAGCCCAATGCCTTGATTGACATTGAGGAAATTTTAAGAGTGAAAGCTGAAAATCAAAATTTACGACTACTTCTAGATCAGGCTCTTTTGGATAAAGAAGAATCCAAAACTGGTAAACCAATTCAATCAGAACAAAGACAAACAATTATCAGGGAAACAGTCCAAGTACAATCTAGCGAGTCCAAAAAAACAGATCTACCCGATAAACGGAATGAGAGATCCAATAATCAGGCGAGGGACAGGTTATTACTAACTGGTGGGGCTTTCGCAGCGGGAACTGCAGTAGGAAATCAAAGTGCTGGAAATTCATCATCAGAAGCTTCTAAAGATTCTTTGCTTCTTTTACCTACACACACAGATTCCACTTATTTGGACTCAAATTTTGTGACTGACAAGTCTTATGACTTAAATTTCCAGAGGCTTAACCTTTCACCCCAACTTCAATCATTTAAAATGACTGATACGGTGTATTTGACGAAGGAGGGGGTAGTAAGATTATTACCGGGGAAAGCGAGCCTGTATTTTGCCATAAATCAAAAGGTCCCTAGTGAAGCTGAGATTCAGAAATTAGAAGAGTTAGTAGAATTTTTTGAAAGTCAGGAAAATCTCTATTTTGTGCTTTCCGGCTTCGCCGACAATACCGGTAGTTTGACATATAATCTCAAACTGGCAGATGAACGAATGGCAAGCATCGCAAAAATATTACAGTCGAAATATGACATACCGGAAGTGCGAATTCAATTGGAATCTGGTGGACAGGTAATCAGAGGCACAAAAAAAACATCTGCCGAAAAAGACCGCAGGGTAGAGGTAAGAGTACAATCCGCTAGTGAGGATTTTCAAGAAAAATTAGATGACCCATTTTAATGGTGATAACCGATCTTAGAAAAACCTGAAATCCAAATGTATCGACTGAGGATAGTCAACTATGGTGGATTATTTTTTAATTAATTCTAATTCCTCGCGGCTTTCGATGATTTTTTCCTGATACATCAACGTCCATTCCATGGATTTGGTGAGGACAAAAAGGTTTGTCAGTTCTACCATCAGCCTTTCACGTGAATTTTCCATCAGGTCCGATTTTTCAATTTGAGTTCTGATTTGGGCTGTGACTGAATTTTTGATTTTGTTGTAATCCTTCGCTTCGAAAGAATTGAAATAATCCTGAGTCACATCGTAATATTCAATGTCGGGATAAATGTTTAGGACGGGATCGGGGATTTTCTTCAGGATCAGTGTTTTGTTTGCCTCGTCAATTTCCACTTGGAGTTGGCGCAGGTCATACTCCACAGTTGCTTTTGCATTGACTACCACCAAGGCCTTTTTATCCGATTTCCAAATATTTAAAAAGAGGTTTTGGGAGTTTTTGAACGTGAAAACCTTGGAATAATATCCTTCCGTGACGATCAGTTTACCTACTTGCTGGACTTGTTTTTGGATCAATTCCGAACTTGCCCTCAACTCTTCCCGCTCCTGCTTTCCTTGATAGAAAAACCAAAACCCCGCAAACAAAACCAAAGCTATAAGAAACCCGAATCCAAATCTATTCATGTCCAAACTTAAAAATTAAAATCGTGAAATCGGGGGAAATGAAAGGATGCCATTTGTCGAGAGCAATTACTTTTTCAACTGAGGGAGGGTATTTGTAAATCATATCTAATCAAACGACCATTTTACTTTGAAAGATGTCGAAAAATTACGCCACCGACCCTTGATACAAATCCTTCTGAAAGTGAATAAACAGTTTGCTGATTCCGCCAACTTCTCCCAGTTTCGCATGGTGGATATTCATCCCAGTGTGTGGCATACTCGTCATGCTTGATTTCATATCAATTCCAAAATTGAGTTTAACATATTTTCAATGGAACTTTTATTGAGTTTAGAAAAGGCAAACCATTTCTTACCCAAATCCTTCAATGAAGCCCCCAAATGATAGACTTCTTCTGAATCGATGATCAAAAAGCGGTCGTGACTTTTAGTAAATTCTTTTAGCTCAAAGTGACCAAATTGCGCATTAGCTTTTTGTACATCCAAGCTGAGAGATTTACTGATGTTTTTGGTAAGGAGTAGCACCTTGACGTCCTTTTCCTTTTTTGATAGTTGCGTAAGTGTGTTTTCATCTATGTAGTTATCTATCAGAATAATGTTCTTTCTCGCAGATCGGATGATTTTGGAGGTGAGTGCGTAGGGATCGAATACTTGTCCATCTAAAAAGACGCCCTGAGTAGGGATGAGGTGGGTGTTTATCTGAAGATCTATTTGGTTTACTTTTTTGTTCAGGTTTTCTAGATTGTCTTCTAACCGGTTCATTCGGTTGTTAATGGCATAACCTTTCAATAAGTAATCTTTCAGCACCCTAGTTGCCCAAATACGAAACTGTGTGGCTCGGATAGAATTTACTCTATACCCCACAGATAACACTGCATCAATATTGTAATATCTTACTCTCGCCTTTTGGGTTTTACCTTTGATAGCTCCGTGTGGTGTGGTATGTTCCAAAATGGAACTAACCACATCTTCGTCTAATTCCCCAGATTTAAAAATATTGCCCAAGTGCTTAGTGATAGCAGGTCGTTGCGTGCCAAATAAATCAGCTATTTGTTGTTGAGTTAGCCAAATGGTTTCTTTTTTTTCGTCAATTCTGACTTCAATATGCTCGGCAACCTCATCAGGGCGATATAAAATGATTTCATCCTTCATTTACATCAGTCTTTTAATTGATAACAAAGGCAATCAAATGCCAAAAAACTGAATCTTAAAGATATCAGATTGGACGAGAAGGAAAAGCCTTCTTGCCGAGAAGGGAAGAAATTGTCAGAGAAGTTTCTTAAGTAATTGAAGCCGATCACTTCTCTCTTTTACTCATACCTCACACCACGCTGCCGCTCCCGATTCACTTTTAGTTCCAAAACATCCGGCCGGGAATAGTGTCCGACAGGATCAAAGTTTTGTCGCTCTTCCAATACCCGATTAAAATCCAAGGTTTGATAAAAGATTTCTTCTCGATCGGCCACAGGTTCAAGAATCCACTTTCCATCCGGTCCTGCTAAACAGCTCCCTCCATTTCCTAAGATCTCGGGGCAGTTTTCCAGAATTATATCTAAATGAGGTGTGTTCGTAGTGAAATCACTTTTCCGCATCAAACTTGAAACTGAAATCACAAAGGAGCGCCCTTCCTGAGCAATCATTCGGGAGATGTTCTCAGTGTTTCTTACCGATCCAGGCCAAACTGCGATGTGGAGGTTTTCTCCCAAGCCATACAGAGCAGTCCGCGCCAAAGGCATCCAATTTTCCCAGCAATTTAATCCTCCAACAGTAAAGCTTTTAAGCGGATGTGTCTGAAGTCCATTTCCATCTCCTGGGGACCAAGTTAGCCGCTCGTCATAAGTAGGTTGGAGTTTGCGATGAACGGAACAGATTTCGCCTTGCTGATTAATATAGACTAAGGAACAATAGAGACTGTGGCCGCCACGATCCTGAGGTCGCTCGATGATCCCAAGATAAATTGCGATCTTATGCTTGATTGCTAATTCTTGGATTTCTTTCAGGTCACCCGATTCGATTTGAATTGCATTTCTAGTATAGTGGGCATGGATTTCCTTTTGGATTCGGTTGTCCCAAGCAGCAGAATGAGTGATTGACAGCCACCAAGGATACCCGGGGATAAGACCTTCGCCGAAGACGATCAGTTCCGCTTTATTTTCGGCTGCTTCGTTGATAGTAGTCTTGACTTTTTCTATCGTGGCTTTTTTGTCCAGCCAGACTGGGGCGATTTGGGCAAGGGCGACTTTGAGGAGGTGATTGGGCATTGATATTTAATTTGGGAATCGAAAATAGGTAAAGGGCTCACAGATGACACGGATTACCACAGATTTTTTGCTTTGAAAAGATTTATTCAAATTTCCATCTTGGAATTATGAGGGAGCTTTCTGAAATAGAGAACAAGTGATTAAGCGGGGCAAATTCCGAAAAAGGCTCACAGATGACACGGATTATCACAGATTTTTTGCTTTGAAAAGATTTATTCAAATTTCCATCTTGGAATTATGAGGCAGCTTTCTGAAATAAAGAACCAGTCCTTAAGCGGGGCAAATTCCGAAAAAGGCTCACAGATGACACGGATTATCACAGATTTTTTGTCTGTTTGGAACATTGAGATTCAAAAACGAAAAAAAGCGATCTCTTAGAAATCGCCTTTTTTTACTTATTAAACCAATTTTTTTATATTATTACCATTTTCTCTTCCACATCTACAAGTGCAACAGCACCGTGAATCGCAGTTTCGTCCAATTCGGAGATTAGAATTTTCAGATTTTCCAAGACGGCTGGATAGGCGAATGTTTCCAAGGTCTTTAAAAGTGATTTTTTAAACAGTGGATATGTCTTCCGTATCGATCCTCCCAAAACTATTGCCTCTGGAGCCAAAGAGTACATGATCATTTTTAGCAGTTCGCCCAAATGCCTCCCAAACTCATCAAAGGCCTCCATGGCAATTGGATCGCCAGTCAACGCCAGTTTGGCTAAAGCTTTTGGCTTTGAATGGTAGAAATTATGAAAAAACTTTCCAGAGCAATAAAATTCATAATTATGATCTAAATAGGGCGCCCCGCACCACTCGCCTGCAGCTGAAAAAAGTCCGGAGTACAATTGTCCATTGATCACTATTCCACCCCCTGTTCCGGTTCCGAGTGTGATTCCCACCAGGTTTTTATAAGGTTTTCCCACCCCATATTTATGCACTCCAATAGCAAAACAATTTGCATCATTGTTAATAAAAACCGGTTTTGAAAATCTCTCCGTCAGAAACTTTTTTAATTCCACATGCTGAAAAGAAGGGATATTGGCTAATCCCAAGACGATGCCTTCCTTAGTATCTACCAAGCCTGGTATTCCAATACCGATCCCTACAAACTCATATTGAGAATAAGTTTCGATAAAAGCTGCAATGGTCTCAAGGATGAACGTCTGACTTTCCTGTGAAGGAGTGGGGATAGCGCGAATGTCTTCCAGATGTCCTTTGATCAGGATTCCTCCCTTGATTCCAGTACCCCCGATATCTAATCCTAAAATGGCTTTTTCCATTCGCTTTGGGCAATTGTGGGTTGATCGATAGATTTAATAAATAAAGCCGCCGGGAAATTTCCCGGCCGCTTTCAACATAGGTTTGAAATTATATTTTTATTTAAAGCATGCCTTCAATCGACTTCTCCAGTTCTTGGGCAGTGGCTAGGAACTCATCCACATTCATGTCTCGGAAGAAAATCAGGCCGTGACTTGCCCTTACTTTAGCTCGCTCATGTAGGTAAAAATAGTTTTTACCTAGCAAAAGCTGTATGTCATTTAACTGACGTACCCAAATTCGCTTGGCAACTGTACTGAATTTACCATTGTGAGAATAGCTTGGGAATGAGGCATTCACCTGACTTAAGTAACAGTTGGAGAAAGAATCCTCCATTACAGACATATCGCCGAGAGAAACAGGGACAATCACATTTGCTTCATGAGGTTCAAATTTGAACCAGACATTTCGATAGCCGAGGATTCTCAGTTTACTGGTATCATGTTCTTCACCCCATTTCTTTACCGCCTCGGCTGTGGCTTGAAGGACTTTGTAATGGGTGTCGGGACCTGAACCTTCCGGATCGAGGGTCAGACTAATCTTGGTCGGTTTGATTTTTCTGAACATGTCCACGATAGGTTCCACATCTCGGGTTTTGTCGGGCTGCTCGGTGAAGATGTCTCCGGTGTAAAAACCGAGTCTAAGGTGGTGCACATTTTTCACCTGCACGCCAAAGTGAGCCCATACCAATTCCTCCTCAAACTCCCGGATCATTCCTTTAAGCCTTTGGATTTTTGATGGATTCTTCTCCCCGTCGTATGAGTTTTTCAGTATACTGATTACATCATTGATAGTCTCTCGGAGTTGGGTTCTATTTTTCACTTCATAGACAATGACCAAAGCTCTCACCACGCGATGGCAAAGTCCCCGCTTTCTGGCATCGAGATTTTCAGAAGCGACATTGGTAAGGAAGTGATAGACATCTTTGTCCGTCTTAAGGCTGAACCCTACATCAAAGAAGTCCTCGTAATTGACCATCTGGATTTTGCCATCATCCAACAGTTTTTTGGTGTGCTGGAGTGTGTCGATTACGAAAGTATTGGTCACTGCTGTGAATCCTGAAGTCAACACGGAGAAGTGTGCTTCATTGGTCGGTTCACTCAGTTGGTTGGTGATGTGAGGAAGGATTCCTAAAGAAATATCATCGTGGTGAGGTCCTGTATGAAGTAGTACTTCGTTGCTTTCAGGCTCGAGTCCTTTGGCCAATTTTGCTTCAGTACTTTTCATGACCTGATTGACTGTATCTTCTGAAAGACCGGGGATCAGTTTGGTGTACTTATCAGCTTTGAGGTCTTCAATCTTTATTCGATGGCCATATTTATTTAGTTTTTTACAAAGGTCGATCACCGCACGCTCCGTTTTCTCATAGGTCCATTCACCCTTTTGATAGTAAGCGTCCATGGAGTCTGTGAGCTTTACAGCAGCGCCTTTTGTAAGGTAGAATCGCCCATTTTTTAGCTTTTGAAGTACAGTGCCCGGGTACACGTTGTTCATCTTCGTTTCCAGGGAATCCTTTACAATTCCGGCTTTGGCTTCACCCGCCGCAATGATTATTCCCACAGCTTCTGGATTATACACGATGGTTTCCAAGCCGATCGTGATGACAAGTCGGTTGGATGAAACCTCTATTCCGCCTAGATCTCCTGCGGCTACTGCCTGAGTTTCAAAGTTGGTGTCGGTAAGACGGGTTACAGAGAAAAGGTGTGATCCACGGGTGTTGAATGCGATATGCCCGTCGGGACCAATGCCCCCTAGAAAAAATCCAATACCCCCTTTGTCCCGAATTCGCTGCTCATATTCGCCGCACCACTGATCAATTTTATAAATGGATTGCTGTTGAAGTCTTTCCAGATCACTGACTGGATCGCGGAATCTAAGGGAAAGATCTACTTTCAAGTCAGGAAAAATTTCCCTGAAATGTAGTCCATTTGCCAATGGAATCTCATCCGAGTTGATTAGAATCGCTTTTTCCTTAGAGAGGCCGAACCCATTGATATAGAATTTATTGACGTAGTCGTAGAAGCTATTGTGTTGAGAAGCCGAGATAGGATAGAATTCGTCAATCTGGACAAATGTCAAATCCTTCAGAACCGGCTTTTTGGTATTCCCTAATCCGTATTTTTCTCGCACATCTTTGCCCTTCTTGCTGTCCCAGTTTTCGAGTAGGTATTGAGTCCATTTGATAAAAAACTCTGGTGTTTTTCCGGTTGGCAAACTTATTACACCTTCCGGGTTGGCTGCTACCCATTCCAAAAAGCGGCAAGCTGTGAGCAAACCGAGTTTAGGAAAGTTGTCAACCGTGAGGTAAGGAATCAGTGTTGAGATTTTTTCTGCTCCAGATTCAGTTAAAAAGGCTTTTTCTACTTCGGATAGGGGATACTTACTTAGCATACTGATGGGACAGTTTAGGTTGTGTAAGGTTTTATTGTTTTGATTCTGATTGCATTCCAAATTTTATGGAGCCTTAAATCCAGCATGTTCCAAATATTATCTCGGCTTCAACTGCAATTTATTCTTCCATACAAAAATAAAAAACTTTGGTGAATAAAAAACAACTTCTATAAAAAAATTATAAAAGTATTAAATCAAGCAGAAAATTATAGGGTTCGGGTAAAGGATAATTTGATTCTAGACTGGAATTCTTCAATAACTTTAAAAATTTCAATTAGGGTAACTTGTTGAACTTTGGTGAGTGCTTTGATCTTGAGGAAGTTCTTCGGTTTACGGTTTTGATCCAGGATTGAAAGTGTTTGATTTTCGAGTCTAATGCTCATCAGGTAATCAAAAGCATGAATCAGTTCTTGAGCTTCTTTGTCGGAGAAAACTCCCTTTTCCTTCAATAATGCGATGCGGTTAGCTGTATTTGTCTCAAAAATCCGGTGCTTGAGCGCATACACCCTTGCCAAATCCACAATGGGTCTCATCGTTTGCTTAAGGTTCAACTGCTTTTCCCCATCAATCTCTTCTGTTTTGATTTTTCGGAAAAAGGTCAATGGCGGTTCATATTGAAGTGCATTGTGACCCAGATTTATAAAAAATCGCTCAGGAGCATTTTCCAGCAATTCGCCCATATAGCTTTTCAATTCGTCTAAAAGCGATAACTCCCCATAGATTGCTCGGCAATCAAAAAAAGTGGAGTAATTCATGGCGGTCTCCTGAGAAGCATCTGAAATCCAAATGTCATAATTTCGCTTCCAATGAGAGAGTGAATGTGTCCATTTTGGATTCATAGCCATCATTTCCCCTTCACAAAAAACTATCCCTATCGTGTCTAGTGCTGTGGAAACCCGAGTAGCGAAGTCAAGAAAATAGGTGCGGACCTCCTCCCGGTGCTCATTTGCCTTGTCTTCATGAATTATGGCATTATCCTGATCAGTTTTGAGTGTTAGTTCTCCACGCCCTTCACTTCCAAATACAAAAAACACAAATCTTGCCGGAGCCGGACCTATATCTTTGAAAACTCGCTCGATGACTCGCTGGGTGATGGTGTCGGCAACTGTAGTGATGATTTGATTGATCAGACCGGATTTCATTCCCCTCGTGCTGAGGAGATGGATGATTTCAGGCATTCGATTCCATTTTTCGCGGAGCTCGGGAATTTGTCTGGCTTCCTTCACAGATTGGATAAACATGAAAGGTCCCTGACTTTGCTCAGTAAGAATTTTCGTTCGGCTGATCCAGCCAATGTATTCCTGATTTTCTCGCACCAATAGATATCTGGACTTGGTTTGAAACATCAAAATCAATGCTTCGACCAAGCTTTTATCCGGGTGAATACTTACCATGTTAAATTCCATGATTTGGGAAACCGGGATTTCAGCGGGGAGCCTCTCAGCGAGTAAGCGGTCTCTCAAGGTAATATCTGTGATATATCCTGTAATTTCCTGGGGAGAATTTCCAATAAAAAGGCAACTGACTTTCTCCCGCCTCATCAATGCTGCACACTGATAGACGGGATCACTATGCCGCATCATCCTCAAATGTCTGAAATGAAGATCTCGGACGTTTTTGGAATAAAATTGTTCAGACAGAAAAGTACCGGGACTGTGCATGGACGGAAAATACAAAAACAGAATTGCTTTCCAGTAAACTGAAAACAAAACCGCCCCGAATTTTCATCCGAGGCAGTTATATTTTTTTTGAAAATCGCTTTTCCAATACTTAGTTTTTTTAAATGGATACTCCGAGCACTTTTGCCATGACAGCTCCGATCTCAGCTGGAGATTCTGCCACGTGGATTCCATTTTCTCTCATGATTCTGATTTTGGCAGCTGCGGTATCATCCGCTCCACCGATGATTGCGCCTGCATGGCCCATTCTACGGCCTGGAGGTGCAGTCTGACCTGCGATGAAGCCAACTACTGGCTTTTTGTTGCCATTGTCACGGATCCATTTTGCAGCCTCAGCTTCGTAGTTACCACCAATTTCTCCGATCATAACGATTGCGTCGGTCTCAGGATCATTCATCAACATTTCTAAAGCCTGTTTGGTAGATGTTCCGATGATTGGATCTCCACCGATACCGATTGCAGTTGATACGCCCAATCCAGCTTTGGCTACTTGGTCAGCAGCTTCGTAAGTCAAAGTTCCTGATTTGGATACAATTCCGATTCTACCGGATTTGAATACAAAGCCTGGCATAATACCAACTTTAGCTTCACCTGGAGTAATGACACCCGGGCAGTTTGGACCGATCAGTACGCAACCTCTTTCTTTGATGTAGGGCTTAGCTACCATCATATCAGCAACAGGAATGCCCTCTGTGATAGTGATGATCACTTTGATGCCTGCATCTGCTGCTTCCATGATGGCGTCAGCTGCAAAAGCAGGAGGAACAAAAATAATGGAAACATCAGCACCTGTCTTTTGAACTGCATCTTCGACTGAATTGAACACAGGTCTTTCCAAATGTGTGGAACCGCCTTTGCCTGGAGTCACACCACCGACTACGTTTGTTCCGTATTCGATCATTTGCTGGGCGTGAAAGGAGCCCTCAGACCCAGTAAAACCTTGAACGATCACTTTGGAATTTTTATTGACTAGTACACTCATGCTTCGATTTTTTAAGTTTGGCACAAAAATAAGAGAAACCACCCGCTGACAAAAGAAAACCGAAACAATATCCATTGAAGAAGTGGCAAGCTTGGTAAAAAATCTTTTTTGGGCTTTCATCGAACTATAAATTGCCAGAAGAGAGGAAAGTTGTCCCCACTAAATTTTCAAGGTAAAATGTTTGATCCCTTTTAGCAGGAAAGGAAAGGCACTGACACCGTACTTGAAGGTACAGGTTTATATCTTGGTTGGATTAAATATTCTACCCGGTTACATAGAGGCAAAATTCAGAATCCAGGAATAAAAATACCAGGCATAAGAGTTCCATTAGAAATTCCTTTGCCCAAAGCGTAATTTTTGTAATTTCAAATACCTAAAACCACCATATCACCCAGATTCAGCACATGTTCACACTGAAAATTCTCATCGTAGAGGACGATTCCGTTTCCGCACTTTTACTCCAGCGGGCTCTTGAGAAAAATGCTCATCAAATCATCGGAATCGCCGATACAGGAGAAAAGGCCATAGAGATTCTGGGAGAAAACATGGCAGACATTGTCATGATGGATATTAACCTCGCGGGAGAACTGGATGGGATCAAAACCACAGAAATCATCAATGAAAAATATGATATCCCTGTGGTGTACCTCAGTGCGAGCTCTGATGCCGAGACACTGAACAAGGTGGTCGGTACCAATCCGAGTGCTTATGTAATTAAGCCGTTCAATATCAGGGAATTGAACATGGTGATTGAATTGGCCATTTTCAAGGATCGAAAAGAAAAGGAACTTCAAAAGCTCAATAATGAACTGGAGGAAAAAGTAAAGCAGCGTACAGTCGAACTATACGAGGCTAATAAAGAACTCACCAAAGCGTTGGAAAAGGAACGCGAGATCAACGAGCTGAAATCACGAATTGTATTAAATGTGTCCCATGGATTCAAAACTCCCTTAACATCTATTCTCAGTTCGGCACAGCTACTACAGATTTATGCCGAGAAGGAGCACCCTTTCAAACAGAAGATAACCAAGCATGCATTTAAAATAGAGAATTCTGTAAGGGCGCTAAACAATCTTTTGACGAGTGTGCTTTTCTTTGGTAAATCGGATGAAAACAAATTGGAGTTTAAGCCCAAAAAGATTTTTTCCGGGGCTTTTGTCAAAGAATTGCTTGATACTGTAAAAGCAGGGATAGAAAACGATGTTACTATCAAGCCTGAAATAGGGGATCTGCCAAAAACCATCACTTCTGATCCGGAGTTGCTTTATCAGGTATTTGAAAATTTGCTCTCTAATGCTGTAAAGTATTCTAAGGAAAGCAAGCAGGTTGTCTTTAAATTAACTTTTGAAGAGAATAAGCTTCATGCGGTTATTTCTGATTGCGGAATCGGAATTCCTAAATCTGAGCAGAGTAAGTTGTTTGAGCGCTTCTTCCGTGCTAAAAATGTTGGAATAGTAGAAGGATCCGGCCTTGGACTCTCCATTGTCAAAAAATGCCTTGAAGTTCTAGAGGGTATAATTACATTTGAAAGTGAAGTGGACAAAGGCACAACATTTCATGTGACAGTTCCAGTAAAATAGGATATGTTTCTACAATCAAATTCCTTACAGTATGCGTATTCGGGTCAAGCGCTGATCACCTTTCCGGACATCAGTCTTGATTCAGGACATGCCTTGTTGGTCTTGGGTAATTCAGGAAGCGGTAAGACTACATTTCTAAATCTCCTGGCGGGGCTTCTCCAGCCAAAGCAGGGAGAAGTTTTACTCAACGGTGTAAAATTATCTTCTATTTCAGGTCAGGAATTAGACCTGTTTCGAGGGAAAAATATCGGGATTGTCTTCCAAAAGCCGCATTTGATAGCCGCACTCAATGTGCGACAGAATCTGGAGCTCGCTCATTTTTTCAGCAAGAAAAAAGGTCAGGATATCAACTCTTTACTTTTGGATCTTGGCATAAGTGATAAAGCCAACGCTTCAGTGTTAACACTAAGTGAAGGTGAAGCGCAGCGGGTTTCCATTGCAAGGGCATTGGCCAATAGCCCAAAGTTGATTTTGGCTGATGAGCCAACTTCTAGCTTGGATGATGAAAATACCGAAAAAGTCATCCGCCTCCTTAAAACTCAAGCTGAAAAAATTGGTGCTGCTTTGATTATAGTAACACACGATCAGCGGGTGAAAAATCATATTCCCAACTACATCGAAGTCATCGCCTCATGAACTTATTCAAGATCAGCTGGAAATACCTGACTTTTCGACCGCTTTCGACGGGTTTGAATGTCTTTTTACTCGCCCTGGGTTTGGCCATCATCACTGTCCTGCTCCTCATCCAAGATCAGTTTGAGAAAAAGATGAATCAGGATGCAGCGGGGATTGATCTGGTGGTTGGTGCCAAAGGCAGTCCGCTTCAATTGATTCTGTCGTCGGTCTATCACGTGGATTTTCCCACGGGTAATATCAAGATGGAGGATGCCCAGAATTTAACCCGCAATCGACTCGTTAAAAACGTAATTCCGCTTGCTCTTGGGGATAATTATCAAGGCTATAGAATCGTAGGTACCAATCATGACTACCTCGAACTTTATGCAGTGGAATTCGCTGAAGGGAAAGCCTGGGAATTGCCTTTTGAGGTGGTTTTGGGCTCTGAAATTGCTGCAAAATTAAATCTCAAGCTGGGTGATGAATTTACGTCGAGTCATGGAATCAGTGTAGGAAGTCATGACCATGATGAGCATAATTTTGTGGTGGCAGGCATACTTAAACCGAGGGGAAATGTGGTTGATCGATTGATCATGACCAGTATCGAATCGGTCTGGTATTCTCATGATGAAGGAAGTGAAGTCGTTGAAGAAGACTCAGAGATGGATTCCGTATCAGCTGATATAGATGAAAATGGCGAAAGTGAGCATGACGACCATGCTCAATTTCACTCTCCAGTAGCCAAGACCGGATTTCCTGTCTCCTATAAAGATCGGGAAGTGACTACTCTCCTTCTCCAGTACCGAAATCCAATCGCATCGGTCCAATTACCTCGAATGATCAACTCAGCCACTTCCATGCAAGCGGCTTCACCTTCTTTCGAAATGTCAAGACTATTTGAATTATTGGGTGTTGGGATCAGCTTGCTACAGGGCATAGCCTTAATTCTGATTGTAATAGCCGGCCTTGGTATTTTCATAGCACTCTATAATTCTTTAAAGGAGCGAAAATATGATTTGGCAATTCTCAGAGCGATTGGAGCATCAAGAGGTCAATTGTTGGCTTTAATTTTTCTGGAGGGGATCATGCTGACATTTATGGGCGCAGTATTTGGGATTGCCTTGGGCCATACGTTCCTCTGGTTTTTGGTCAAGCAGGGCGATCAAAACGTGGTAGCCGCACTTCAGCCGTGGATTTTTCTGAAAGAAGAACTTTGGATCATAGGTTATGCGTTAGTAGTCGGTGTGGTAGCGTCTATCATTCCGGCTTGGTCAGCTTATCAAACAAGCATTGCAAAGCAGTTGACAAAGGCGTAATTAGCATTTAATTAAATATTCGAAATGAAAAAGTGGAGTTTTATTCTGGTTGTGATTCTGTCATTTGGTTTTCTAGCGTCAGAAGCCAAAGCTCAGGGAATATGGAAAAGCTTGTCTGAAGTATCTTATAAAATCAGTGAGGACAAATTTGGAGAGTTATACATTCCTGTTTTCTCCGATCAAATCAAAAAATTGGAAGGTAAAGAAGTAGAAGCAGATGGCTACATCATTCCTTTCGAAGGGATGTTTAAACCCGAGCACATTATCCTTTCCAGTTTGCCTTTGGCAGAATGTTTTTTTTGCGGTTCCGGTGGGCCCGAGACTGTGATGGAAGTGATGATGGCTAGTCCAATTAAGTACACTTCCAAGCGGGTAACAGTAAGAGGTAAGCTAACGCTCAATTCCAATGATCCGGAGAAGCTGATGTATATCCTGAAGGATGCGAGGTTGATCTCAGAATAAAAGAGAAAAAGCTCCTTTCGGAGTTTTATTAAAATTCCTCCTACTCTTTTTTTGAAAGGAAATTTCGTGATTTTGGCAATCCTTGGGTTGCATTCTAAATGCCCATAACTAATTTATATGCTCTAGGAATATTTTTCTACAAAGAGTGTCAATTTGCGACAATCTTATTGTGGAGTTTATTATGATTGAAACAACTTTGGGTAACCTGATTAATTTTAGGAAGAATTTTGATTAGAAAAGTAGAATACTAAATTTGAATTTATGTACGATAGAAGAGAAAGGGTTCGATATATAGATCTTTTTTGCGGAATTGGGGGCTTTCGTGTTGCTTTTGAAGAAGCTTGTGAAGCAGTGGACATAGTTCCGGCATGTGTAATGTCTTCAGATATTGATGAGTTTTGCAAAGACTCGTATGAGCTTAACTTTGGGGATCGACCTTTGGGAGATATTACTAAAATTGACGAAAATAACGTTCCTGATCATGATTTACTTTTTGCTGGATTTCCGTGTCAGCCATTCAGTATTATTGGTAATAGACAAGGAATGAATGATATTAGAGGGACTTTGTTTTTTGATATTGCCAGAATTCTAAAGGCAAAAAAACCAAAGGCTTTTGTTCTTGAAAATGTCAAACAATTGGTTGGACATGACAAGGGCAATACCTTGAAAATAATTATTCACACACTGAAAGATCTAGGTTACCATGTTCAATATAGCGTATTGAATGCACTGGATTATGGACTACCGCAAAAGAGGGAGCGTGTTGTTATTATAGGTCATAGGGAACCCATTTTGTTTACTTTTCCAACTCCAGTCAGACCTTTCAAGCCACTTTCTGAAATTTTGGAATCAGAGGTAAGTCATAAACATTTTGCCTCTGAATACATAAGGGAAAAGCGGAAAGAAAGTCATAAGACTTCATATTATCCATCGATCTGGCACGAAAACAAATCAGGAAATATTTGCTCATATCCTTATTCTTGTGCTTTACGTGCAGGAGCATCATATAACTATTTATTGGTTAATGGAGAACGTAGACTTACGCCAAGGGAAATGTTCAGATTGCAAGGCTTTCCTGATTGGTACAAAATCATTGAAAATGATGGACAGGCCAGAAAGCAGGCAGGGAATTCTATACCTGTAAACATGATTAAAGCTGTACTGCAAAAGCTTTTGCCATATGTTGCCGTTTCATTAGACGAGGCAGTTTTGCTTAGGGAATACGATATTCAATATAACCGGATCTGATGGAGGACCAAAACTCACCCCGGTTGCGTACGGTAAGTAAAACGTATCCACCTTTTCTTTTAAATCAATTTAATTCAGAATTTCCATTTATTCTTGGTCGAGAGATAATATACTTGCTTGCCACCAAAGGCAAGGCAGTTTTGGAAGGACCAGAATGGGAGGAGATTTTCGCCAGCTGTATAGGGGCGGAGTGGAAACCTTCAAATGTAGGTTTGGATGATGTGGTATTGGGGAACACAGCTTGGGGTGCCAAAACAGTCAAATCTTCTGTAAGGGACTTTAGAAATCTGGTTAAGGTTAGACTCATTTCTGGCCGTAATTCTCCGGTTTATTCTTATGGAGGAACAATTGATCCAAGTGCTGATCCGAATGTAATAGGGGATTTGATTTTAAGAATTTGGAACGAGCGGGTGAGTTCAATTAGAGAAAAATATAAAAACCTTCGAACTGTCGTTCTGGTAAAATCAACAGATCTTTCCCAAGTTGCTGTTTTTGAATTTGAAACGATCCGCTACGATCCGGAATTGTTTGTATTTGGATGGAATAAAAATAAAAACTTGGAAGGATACCATAAAAATACAGGAAACAAGAGATTTGTTTGGCAACCACACGGCTCCCAATTTACAATAATTGAGGATGTTCCAAATGATAGTTTGGTTATAAAACTTAAACAGCCTGAGCCTTTGGAAAAGGGGAAAATTCTTGATGCAATGGGATTTGATAAAAGTTGGATAAGTGTTGAAAAAAGAGAAGGTTAAGTAGAATTAATCCATTGGTAAATTTCAAGTTATTAAAGGGAATCAAATAATACTCGGAACTTCCCTTCCAAAATCCTCCCAAACTTCCGCAAATATTTTACATCATTTAATCTTGTTATTTATTTCTTTTTAATAGGATGAAAAAAATACGGATAAAAATCTACTACAAAACAGGTTGTGATTTTGTAAGAGATTTTTCAGAAATATTTGTGGTTCATTTCGGAGCTTTTTTCAACTTTAGGCAACGGTAACCTTTTCTAAGGCTCTGAATTTTTCCAGGATATCCATAGTCACAGGTCCCGGTTTGCCAGTTCCTATTTTCCGATCGTCCAGTTGGGTTACTGGCAGTAGAATTTTGGTAGTACTGCTGATAAATGCCTCGTCTGCTTCCCAAACTTCCTCCAGTGAAATCGGTCGGATCACTGCATTTTTCACTAAATCCAATATATGCTTTCTGGTGATTCCATGAAGAATATGCTGGTCTGGAGTATGAAGGACCCCATCTTTTACAATGAAAAAATTGCTCCGGGAACTCTCGCTTACCCAGCCATTCCAATGATAAAGCACATCCTCAGCACCCAATCTTTTCCAATTGACACTATGCCATACCGGAAGTGTATAATTGGTGGTTTTGATATCAGCGATGGGTCTGACGTATTCGAGAGTCAATAATTTAATTCCATCTCTGAACTTTTCTTCGGCAGGAAGAGAGAGTGATTCCGCAAAAATAAAAAGTTTACCTTCTGCAGGTGAAAAGTGATTTTCCGAGACTCCACCACTCAAAACCATTCTTAAGCCGCCGTTTTCAAGGTTGTTTTTTTCGATCAACAAGGAGATGATTTCACTTAGTTGAGCCCTCGAATAAGGAAGGGGAAGGAATGTCCTTTCAGCTGAAGAGATGAATCTATTGAGGTAATCCTCCAAGAAAAGCGGGGAATAATTAACCGTGCGAAAGAAGTCGAATATTCCATAGCCGCGAATCAATCCCAAGTCCATGGGATGAAGGGTTGCAGATTCAGTTGGAATGATTAATCCGTCAGCAAAGCAAAATGGTTTCATTGTATTATTTTATTTAAAGGCCTCCAAATGGCTATCGAACTTTTAGGTATCCAAGTGCATGACTTTTTTTGTCATTCCTGTTTTCTTCAGGCAGTTTCAACTTCTTTACTTGTGTAAATTACCTCCTAAAATTAACATGAATTCTTATATTTTTCCGAGAATGAATATTTACATTTAAACTTTAATTAAAGAAAGAAAAAATTGCACCTTAATAGAGTAAAAAAATGAAATTGATAAAATTTGGTCGTATTACTTTGATTTTTACTTTCATTTTGTTGCTTCAGTCTTGTGGGCCAAGCCAAAAGGAATTGAATGCCGAAAGAAGATCGGAGGTCATCGCAGTCCATGATGAAGTGATGCCGAAGATGGGTCAAATCAAGTCTTTTGAAAAAAAGGCACTGCAAAAAGCTAATGAATTTGCTGCAATGGATTCAGTAGATTCAGCCAAGGTTCAAGAGTTGAAAGTATTGGCGGTAGAATTAGACCAAGCCTATGAAGCCATGTTTGTCTGGATGCGTCAATATGACACGGAGGATGGAGATCGCAATTCGGAAGAAGTGAAGACTTACCTTGATGAGCAAATGATTTCGGTAAGTGAGGTCAACCGATTAATGAAAACCGCACTATCCAAAGCAGACTCCCTGTTAAATAATTAATAGTTTTCAGGCTTATTTTTTAAATAATTTTCGATTGCCGAGGAGGTAATCACGCCTTCGTTCATTCCCCAAATGTTATAAACGTACGTTGTTATTTGGGCTATTTCCAGTGGTTTTAGATTTGGGTTTGCAGGCATTGCCTGATTGTATTTTTCTCCATTCACAGTGATTTCTCCCTGTTGCCCATGTCGGATAATCCATACGGTGCGGTGAACACTAGCTTTGAAATAATCAGAATCTCGCAATGGTGGGATGAGTTTTCCCAAGCCCTTCCCATCGGACTGATGGCAATTCCCACAGTAGTTTTCGTAAAGCGCTTTGCCTGGAATAGCAAATTTTAACACTTCCGGATCACTGATCTGCGCCAAAGTATTTTCATCGTTGCTGGATTTTGGAGCACAGGAAAAGAGTAAGAGAATGAGTGCGATGAGTGAAAGACTCCTCATTTGTTTAACAATTTTGGGATATCTGAAATCAGGCGATCCACTTGGTCAGACTTGGTGCCATCATAGACGCCTCTGATTCTGCCATTTCCATCAATCAGAAGAAAAGCCCCACTGTGCAGAAATCCTCCGGGTTCTTGTTGATCTGCCATTGCGGTGGTCAGGTAGCTGGTTTGGCCGATCTCAAAGATTTTTTCCTGGTCACCTGTTAGGAAATTCCATGTAGAGGCGTCTTCTACCCCCAGTTTTTCAGCATAATCTTTTAGCACGGCTTGCGTATCATGGGTGGGATCTATGGAATGGCTAAGAATCATGAAGTTTGACTGATCTTGGTATTTTTCATATACCCGAAGCATCTCCTTTTTCATGATCGGGCAGATCGTAGGGCAGGAGGTAAAAAAGAAATCGGCGACATAGATTTTTCCTTCCACCTCCTCGTTGGTGATGGTGTCACCGAGTTGATTAATAAAGGCAAAATCGGCGATCTTGTGGAACACAGTGTCTTTATTGTCATCCACATACCGCTCGCCCATGATTGGGAGTGTGGGGGATGTCTTTTCAGACTCTGATTTGCAAGAAAACCCAATAATTAAAGTGAGTACGAATAGAATAGTAGGGGTCTTCATTTTTCTTTTTTGAGTCTATATTTTTTGTAAAGCCGGATTCCGAGCATCAGCGTGATCGATAATCCAATCAATCCCAATATCCCCCAAACCATGCTCAGCGTGCTTTTCAAGACAATGAGGAATACTATAGCAAAAAGCAAAATTGTAGAAGCTTCGTTCCAAATTCGGAGCTGAGTTGAGGTCCAGCGGCTTTTTCCGGTTTGCAATTCTTTGAAAAGCACATGACAAAATCCATGATAGATATATAGCAAAAACACAAAACCAAGTTTCGCATGCATGAATCCTAACTCCATGTATCCCCATCGGTAACTCAAAACCCAAGTGCCAAATATCAAGGTCAGGATCGCAGACGGCCAAGTAATGATATACCAAAGTCGGCTCGCCATCAGGTCAAGCTGAGGCTTCAGGATGTTTCGTTCCAGTTCGGGTTTTTGGAGCGCTTCGGTTTGGTAGATAAATAAGCGGACGATATAGAAAAGCCCTGCAAACCAAGTGACTACGAAAATGATGTGAAGTGCCTTGAGGTACTCGAAAGCCATTGTCAGAATTTTGGGCTAAATTAAGGTCTAAACCTTGTAAACCCGCCAAAGTTTTTGAAAAGGAACAAACTCATTTTCTATTTGATCGGAGGCATAGTGCTGATTGTCCTGTTTCAGATCGTTAGTTCCAGCCTTTCCCAGCCCGGATTGGAGCGTTTTGAGGGGAAATATGAAGAAATCGGATTCTATCGAAATGAAAATAATACCGGGCCTGTCCTGAGGATTTATGCAATCCGAGCTTTGGATTCAGATACAAGTTGGATGAAGGATTTTGCCGATGCCCAGCCGCATACTAAGTATGGGAAGACGCTGGTTTTCTTTTTCTCAGAAAAGCATTCTCAAAAGATTGAACTTTCTCCGACTGAACCCTATTTTCCGCTTGAGTTTCAAGAATTTCTCTTGGCAGCATATGAAAAAACTCCCATGGGCGAAAGCCGATTTCAACTTTTGAATCGATGAAGAAAAGACTTCACCTAACTGATTTTCTTAAAGGAGTTAAAGCGGGAAATCGTGTGATCCTAAGCCAAGCAATCACTTTGGTGGAAAGTACGCTGGAATCTGATCAGAATTTGGCTTCTGAACTGGTGCAATCCCTGCTTCCAGAAACTGGAAATTCCATTCGCATCGGCATCACTGGTGTCCCTGGAGTAGGGAAAAGTACTTTTATTGAGGCTTTTGGCAAAATGCTTCTTGATCAGGGTAAAAAAGTAGCCGTGTTGGCGATCGATCCGAGTAGTCAGTTGACTAAGGGGAGTATTTTGGGGGATAAGACACGTATGGAAACGCTTTCCGCGGATAAGCGGGCATTTATTCGTCCGAGTCCAACGGGATCAACCTTAGGCGGTGTGACTGGAAAGACCCGGGAAGCCATGTTGCTTTGTGAAGCGGCGGGCTTTGATGTGATATTGGTGGAGACCGTGGGCGTGGGCCAAAGTGAAACCGCCGTGAAGAATATGGTGGATTTCTTTTTGCTGCTGATGCTTGCTGGGGCTGGAGATGAACTTCAGGGCATCAAAAAAGGAATCATGGAAATGGCCGATGCTTTGGTGATAAACAAGGCTGATGGTGATAATCTGTCGATGGCAAAAAAAGCCAGAGTGAACTATGAAACTGCACTTCATTTATTTCCATTAGCAGATAAAAATTGGTCTCCAAAAGTTCTTTTGGCATCTTCGACAGAAAGTGAGGGTTTGGAAGAAGTTTGGAATTTAGTTCAAAAATACCTGGATCAAATGAAAGGGAATGGTTTTTGGGAAACCAACAGAGCAGCTCAACGGCTGAATTGGCTGGATGATCAGATCCAATTTTTGCTTGGACAGGCATTCCTAAAGGACCCAATCATTCAAAAGATGCTGGAAGACAGAAAGCCCAAAGTTCAAAAAGGCGAACTCAACCCCAGCAAACTAGCAAAATCTTTAATTCAGCTTTTCTTCAAGAAATAACCTATGAGAATTTTCTCTATAATGATTTTTATCGCTTTGGTTTCCTGCAAGCCAAAAGACCAAGCCTTGGAAACTGAATCAGAATCACAACTTACATTTCGTACCGAAACACTGGAAAAAGAATCCTGTGTTGGCGAGAACTGCGCAAAGTTGAAGCTCTCATGGCCAGTTGCATCGGGTGGAGCGGCAACCGAAAAAATCAATCGGGCTATCGAAGACAAGATGGCTTTACTAATGCAAACAGGAGAAGATATTGCTCCTTTGGACACGATGATTTCTAAGTATTTCAGGTCTTTCGAATCATTCAAGGCAGAAATGCCAGACTCCTATGGTGGATGGGAAATCGAAGCCTCTGCTGAAGTCTCTTATCGTTCTGACAGTACTTTAAGTATCTATTTTACACAGTTCAGCTTTCTCGGGGGCGCACATCCGAATAGTATGGTTTCCTTTTTAAACTTTGATCCAAAAACGGGAAATGCACTGAGTGATGATCAGTTGATACTGGATGAGACTACTTTTTTTAACTTAAGTGAAAAGAAATTCAAAGAATACCATGAAGTGGAAAAGGGGGCTAAGTTGGCCGATGATGGTAGGTTTTTCCTTCCCGAAACCGGATTTTTCTTAGCAAATGCGATGGGATTCAAGGAGGATAAATTTTGGGTGATCTATGTTCCATATGAGATTGGTCCCTATGCGATGGGTTACACAGAGCTTGAATTTTCCAGAGAAGAAGTTCCCACAGCGCTGAGGTGGTAAATTTGGTTTATGACTATTCGCATCCACCAGTAGGCGAATTTCTTTTGGTTATGGGTCAGATGCCTGGCTACCGGCAAAGGCAGGTCAGGTGACTGGTGACCGATGAATGCCTATAATCAAGTGTTATAGTCTCTTCTTTAAACTTCTGGTAAGATTAAGAATATGCACATTTTGGTTTATCTAATCTAGAACTTGGGATATAAGGGTGTAATTAGAGGAATACCTGTATTCTGCTAAAAATCAAGCTTTTTAGGGATTTGTCAGCTTGATTTCTTCTGTTTAAGGTGAAAAGCGAGTAAGTTGGAGCATGAAAAAATTGACGCTTCTTTTCCTGCTTTTTCCTCTTCTGGTTTCATTTCAAAAGGATACCCCGACTGGATTGAAAGGTAAATTCTATAATGAATTTTTTATTGGAGCTGCCTTGAATCCAGGTCAGGTGATGGGAAAGGAAGTTGGTGCGGATTCCCTTTTGAATCTTCATTTCAGTTCCATCAGTCCCGAAAATGGACTGAAATGGGGCCCAGTTCATCCAAAGGAGGGGGAATACAATTTTGAATTTGGGGATGCTTATGTGGCTTTGGGTGAAAAAATGAATGCATTTACCATCGGTCATACCTTGGTTTGGCATCAGCAGACTCCGATATGGGTTTTTCAGAATGAAGACGGAGAATTTATCAATCAAGAAAAGTTAATTGAGCGAATGGAAGACCATATTTCCGCCGTGGTGGGGCGCTACAAGGGGAAAATTGATGGGTGGGATGTGGTCAATGAAGCTTTTGAAGATGACGGCACTTGGCGCAAAACCCATTGGTACAACATCACTGGGAAAGAGTTTATCAAAGCTGCTTTTCGTAAAGCAAATGAGTCCGATCCCAATGTGGAATTATACTACAATGACTACAACGTCTGGATTCCTGAAAAGCGAAAGGCTATTCTGTCATTAGCTAAAGAACTTCGAGCTGAAGGGATTCGGATTGACGGAATTGGAATGCAGGGGCATTATCGCTTGAATTCGCCTGCTTTGGATTTAATCGAACAGGCAATTGTGGATATCCATGCCGCAGGATTTCAAGTCCATGTCACCGAACTTGACGTGGATGTGTTACCCCGACCAAATAATTCACAAGGTGCGGACTTAAATATCAACTTTGCTGAATCCGAAGAATGGAATCCCTATAAAAACGGTCTTCCTGCCGATGTTGAACAGCAGCTAATAGATCGTTATGCTTCGATTTTCAACGTGTTCAGAAAGCATTCTGACAAGATCAGCCGAGTAACTTTCTGGGGGCTCCACGATGGCCGAAGTTGGTTGAACAATTGGCCTGTCAGAGGGCGAACGAATTACGCATTGCTTTTTGATCGGCAAATGAAATTGAAAGAAGGATTTCTTGAAGGTATAGAATAGACCTAAAGTCAATATGTTGATTGGACTTTGTTTTTTTCTCTTCGCTCGACAAAAGTAATCGGGACAAATTCATCTGTCGGAGATCCAATGTAGTAGACCATCCAATTTGGGTCATGGTTGGCTAAAAGCTCCGCAATGCAATCTGCCCGGTGACCTTGGGGATTTTTGCAATCATCCCAAAAGAAAAGCTCGACTTAAATGAGGAGGAAAATTTGATTTTCACAGAGGGGTGGAGTAGGGGTTGGAAGGTGGTATTTTCAGTTTTTCAGGTGCCACCTCATTGTAAGCGGCAAGGAGCAAATCCTTGATTATTTCCTCCTCCAAATTATCAATTTTGGCTAAGGTCCAGCCTTGTTTTCCCCACTTATTTGGGACGGGAAAAATCAGTTTGGATTCGAAGAGGCAAAAGAGATCTTGGTTCTTTTCGGAGAGTTTCAGGCAGGCCAGTCGGGTCTTGTAATCGTAGGTAGCGAAGATCTTTTTCCGGACTCGAAAAGATGTTTTTTCGAAGTGAGGAGTTTCTATAGTTTCTGGAAAAGTAAGAGCAAGAGAGCGAAAAAAATCAAGCATAGATTTTGGTGGTTATCCTCCGAAGCTAGCTAAAATTCAGAAATGCACCTAGTTTGAATTAAAGGTGAAGGAAAAGAAAAAGAGGAATAAATTGAATGTTTTCCCACACCGAAGCGAATCTGAAAACGATGGGTTTTCCCAAAATAAGGCTGAATTTGAATTTTTAGAGTAGTCTGAAAATCTATAATTACTTGTTTGAAATACAAATCCACCTGAAGCAAATTTGGAAAGGTTGAAATTCAAGAAAAACCAATTTTTTTCCACAAACCAAATAATATTTCGGTTTTCAAAAAATCAAATTTCCTGCAATCAGATGATGAAGTGAAAGATTTTAAAGGGCCTAAAATCAATGAATTAAATGTTGTAAAGTCTTTGGAAATTTGAACCTTTTGGTTTTTGTTTTATGGATCAGTTGAAGATAAAATCGGAATTTAGAAAATGCTTTCTTTCACATAAATCAACGTTAAACAAAACTTGAAAATCAAGTTTGATCCTAGCCGAGGGTGCAGAATTTTGCCTGCCCAGATTCATGCCTTCTACTTTCTTTACCCTTTTGGAAGGACACTGTTCGAAGACACTTGGGAAGGATAATAAAATCCAAAACATGTCTTAACTTCCTGTGTTTACAAGAAAAAAATTCGATGAAGAATCCTGCTATTCTACTTTTGATGAGTTTAAGCTTTTGCCTGAACCTATCTTGTTCGGCCCAAAATAAATCCAAAACAGCTGACTCTCCCTACTCCTACAAAGTCGCCAGCATGGATGGAATTGGTAAAGTCTACATGGGGAGGGAGATCTCCTTTGTGATGGGATTTCAGGGTAAAGAATGGTTAGAAAGACGCAGTAGAGAACAGGAGGAAAGTGTCTCTTTGGCCATCGAAAATCTTCCGATTTCTTCAGAAAGTATAGTGGCAGATTTGGGTGCTGGATCGGGTTATTATACGTTCCGAATTGCTCCCAAAGTAAACGATGGAAAAGTCTATGCGGTCGAGATTCAGGACGATGCTATTCAGTATCTCGGAACCAAAAGTGAAGAGTTGGGTTTCCAAAATGTCGTGCCTATCAAAGGGTCTGAAACCTCGCCAAACCTCCCCGAAAATCAACTCGATCTCGTCATCATGGTAGATGTGTATCATTAACTCGAATACCCGGTTGAGATGCTTGCGGGCATTCGGAAATCTCTGAAGCCTGAGGGTAAACTTCTCTTGATTGAATACCGAGGTGAAGACCCGGAAGTTGCCATCAAACCGTTGCATAAGATGACCGTAAAACAAGTGGAGAAAGAACTCACAGCTAATGGATTCAGACTGGTGCAAAATGGTCAGTTTATGAAAATCCAGCATTTTTTGATTTTTGGGAAGGACGAGTAAAATTGAGTTTTCTAATCCTAAAATAAACTGATTTTAACTTTTTGAATTAAAGTTTTTCAAGTCTGATTTTTAGGCCAAAAGGAGATTCGGTGGATAAAAAAACAATCTACTCTATTAAGTTTGGTAAATTAACTGATTAAATATATAGTATTTTGAATAACCTAATTTTACAGAATAATAAATTGAATTTGGCTATTTTTATATATAAATCAGAATAATATTTCATAAAATGAAGTTCGTGACCTGTGAACAATCATACTGTTTACTGACTTTCGTCACCTTTTATGCCATGATCAATAGGGAGATTTGTATAATCAAAAACCCTAAATGCGATGGTACGATTTTCCGATTTCCGAGTCTTTTTCCTCCTGGCAGCCAGTCTACTGATTGGTGTAACAGCAGGCTTCTCCCAGACGAACTATTCCCTTTCTGGTTCCCCGCATTTTAAAATTGAAGGTGGCTCCTCTCTTCATGATTGGGCGATGATTTCTGAGAAGGGAGTAGGGCAAGCTGTATTTGTTCTTGAAAATGGGCAATTCAAATCAGCAAAAAGTCTAAGCATCAGTTTCGTTGCAGAAACGCTAAAGAGTGGTACAAGGGGTCTTGATAACAATGCGTACAAAGCTCTTAAAACTGATAAAAACAAAGAGATTCGTTTTGTTCTCAAAGAATTGACTGGAAAAGGCGCAAGCCTTTCGGCAAAGGGTGATTTGACCATTGCCGGAGTGACTAAATCGGTAAGCTTCCCTGTAAAAATGAGCGCTGCGGGCATGAAACTGACTTTTGAGGGAAGCCTTGAAACACGGCTTACCAACTTCTCAATTGCGCCTCCCACTGCATTGCTTGGCACGGTGAAAACCGAAGATGAGATCAAGCTTTCTTTCAAATCTACATTTCAACCTACCCTATAATCCATACAATTATGAAGAAGTATCTAATGTCCGCCGTATTTGCTGCGGGGATCTCTGCCACAGGTGTGGCTCAGGGATTACAGCGAGATGTCCAATATTGGAGACCTTATGATCAACGAGGTGTCAATGTTTTTGAGACAGGAAAAGTAGATTCTGTTGCTTTTGAAGGCATGAAAGTAAGAATCGGAGGACACTTTGCACAACAATGGCAAAACCTCAACCATCAAAACACAGCATCACCGGTATTGAATGCACAAAATGTGAATCTCAATCAACTTATCGATATTGGTGCAGGTACCAACCTTGCCACTGCCAACCTTAATATTGACGTTGAATTGGCAGATGGTTTAAGATTGAACCTGACGACCTATCTTTCCTCTAGACACCACCCAGAAACTTGGGTAAAAGGTGGATATCTTCAGGTTGATAAATTGGGCTTTTTGGGTTTGGGTAACACCGACTGGTTTGATAAATACCTTACCGTTCGGGTAGGCCATATGGAAATCAACTATGGTGATGCGCACTTTAGAAGATCTGACAACGGTAATGCCATGTACAATCCTTTCATAGGTAATTATATCATGGATGCATTTACAACTGAAGTTGGTGGTGAAGTCTTCTTCCAAAGCAACGGATGGTTGGCGATGGTCGCGGTCACAGGTGGTGAAATCCAAGGTGGCATAACCAATCCAGACAATAGAAAACCAAACTTTATCGGAAAATTCGGGTATGACAAATACCTCACTGATGATTTGAGAGTAAGGTTGACAGGTTCGGTCCTTACTACTAAGGGATCTCAAGGCAACACCCTTTGGGGAGGTGACAGGGCAGGTTCAAGATATTATCTAGTAATGGAAAATACGCTTGCCACTACTGCTGCAAACTTTACCTCAGGTAGATTTAACCCTGGACAAAGAGACAACATTACTGCTTTTGTCTTCAACCCATTCATCAAATTCCATGGTTTGGAGTTCTTTGGCAACTTTGAAAGATCAACCGGAAAAGCCAGAAATGAAGCTGAGGATAGAACTTGGAATCAAACAGGTGCTGATTTGGTCTATAGATTTGGTGCCCGCGAAAAATTCTACGTGGCTGGCCGATACAACGAAGTCAAAGGTCCATTGGCTGGATCAGGACTTGAGGTTAGCCTCGACAGAATCCAAATTGGCGGTGGTTGGTTTGTGACTAAAAATGTCCTTGCAAAATTGGAGTATGTCAGCCAAAACTATAACGGCTTCGCTGCCGCAGATAGGTTCAACGGCGGTAGATTCAATGGTCTGATGATCGAAGGAGTGATAGGCTTCTAAACCAAATAAATCATGCAAGTCTTCATTCTAATGATGGTCCTTTTTTTCTCCTCTCTCGCACATGAGAGAGGAGAACTGATCATCACACAGCAGAGAGTTCAGGTAAGTGGGTATACCTCTTTAGGTAAATTCGATTGCGATTTCTCTCGGGTAGGAATGACGGATACGCTGAAATTAAATTCCACAGGAGACTTGAGAACACTGGAATTCATCATTCCTGTCAAAAGTTTCTCCTGTGGAAATTTCCTCCTCAACAATGACTTCCGGTCCACGCTTAAGGCTAAAGAATATCCTAATGTCTTAGTGACTGTTTCTAATTTCAGACTGAAATCCGGCAGAGTTTATTGCAAAATGGTTTTGGACTTAGTCGGTCAAAAATTGGTATTCCCCGATCTATTACTAGAAAAGAATCCAACCGGAATGAGTGCTAACCTGATCCTCAATTTTGATATGCTCAAGTTAAGTCCTCCCAGTAAGTTTGGAGGATTAATCAAGGTCGAAAACCAATTGGATTTGGAGCTTCATCTCGGGATGTAAAGTGAAAAATTGAGCAACCTTTTCAAAAAGATTTTTTACCACAGAGTTCTCAGAGGAAAAGAGATTTAGGGAGCAGTCCTTAAATTGGACTTTACAGCTATTTGGCTAGGTTGGCCTTTTTCAAGGTCACAGAGGGGAAAAGCTAAAGCTTTTTATCAGAAATAGTCAGTGTAAAAGTGCCAAAGGCACGTCCTGTAAAAGCCCAGTATGCAATGCTGGGTAAAATGAGAATAATCAAATTTCGAGTGCTGAAGGCACGATCTTTTTTTACCGCGAAGTTCGCAAAGGTGCGCAAAGGTTTTTAACCAGAAAGATTTTTTACCACAGAGTTCTCAGAGGAAAAGAGATTTAGGGAGCAGTTCTTAAATTGGACTTTACAGCTAATTGGCTAGGTTGGCCTTTTTAAAGGTCACAGAGGGGAAAAGCTAAAGCTTTTTTCAGAAATAGTCAGTGTAAAAGTGCTGAAGGCACGTTCCGTAAAAGCCCAGTATGCAATGCTGGGTAAATGAGAATTATCAAATTTCGAGTGCTGAAGGCACGATCTTTTTTTACCGCGAAGTTCGCAAAGGTGCGCAAAGGTTTTTAATCACAAAGGATTTTTACCACAGAGTTCTCAGAGGAAAAGAGATTTAGGGAGCAATCCTTAAATTGGACTTTACAGCTATTTGGCTAGGTTGGCCTTTTTCAAGGTCACAGAGGGGAAAAGCTAAAGCTTTTTATCAGAAATAGTCAGTGTAAAAGTTCCAACGGCACGTCCTGTAAAAGCCCAGTATGCAATGCTGGGTAAATGAGAATAATCAAATTTCGAGTGCTGAAGGCACGACCTTTTTTTTACCGCAAAGCACGCGAAGTGACGCAAAGATTTTTCACCACAGAGGACACAGAGAATTTGAGTTTAAGTGGTTCAGGATAATAAAAAGAACCTCAAGCCTTTTGGCTTTCTGAGAATTTTCTCAAGGTCACAGAGAAAAAGCTAAAGCTTTTTTTTTACCGCTTAGGCTGTGGAGGTTTTTCACAACATAGAAACATAGGGGCACATAGCTTCCATTCATCAATGATTTTATACTATGATCTCTATGAGGCTATGTGGTTTTAAAAAAAAACTATTGACTCAAATCATTTTTTCAAGTCTACAGAGGCTGCTAAGTACCCATCCAATTGCTGATTCGCTTATTTCTTGAACTTGTAAGCTTTAATCATCTTATGAAAAATCTCATCATTTTCATAAAACCCTGCAAAAGCCTCCGAACCCGGTCCATAAGCAAAGACCGGAATCATCACTCCGGTATGACTTCCAGTCGTGAATTTACCCTCTACCATTCCTGTTTTTGTATCGCCCTTATTGATCGAAAATCCACCGGTTTCATGATCTGCAGTGACAATAACCAAGGTGTTTCTGTCTTTTGCAGCAAATTCTAAGACTTTGCCTATTGTATTGTCAAAGTCAATCATTTCATCGACGATGTACTTCGTGTCGTTTGCATGACCTGCCCAGTCAATTTGAGAGCCCTCGATCATCAAAAACATTCCTTTTTTGTTTGTTTTCAAAAGATTCAAAGCCACTTCGGTCGATTTCACCAATTCATCACCACGTCCTTCAGAGAATTTGTCCTGCTGCGTCTCGGCAAGAAAGGCCGCAAGTTTTCCTGATTTGATTTGCTGAACTTCCTCGATGGTATTGGCAATTTGATAGCTTCTGTTTTTCAAAGAATCGATCAAGTTCAACCCGTCAGTTCGATTGGCGAAAAATTTCCTTCCGCCTCCAATAAACACATCGATGTCTGTATTTAGGAAATCTAAGGCGATATTTTCATCCAATGATCTGGAAGCCTGATGTGAAATAAAACTAGCCGGAGTCGCATGGGTGATGGAGCATGTTGCCACTAGTCCGGTGGCAAGACCATTATTTTCTGCGATTTCGAGGATGGTTGGCACGGCGTTTCCGTTTTCATCTACTCCAATCGCACCATTGTATGTTTTGAC
The DNA here is from genome assembly GCF_046296635.1 of Algoriphagus sp. GTDB lineage: Bacteria > Bacteroidota > Bacteroidia > Cytophagales > Cyclobacteriaceae > Algoriphagus. The sequence goes on from NZ_JBKBKZ010000004.1 coordinate 206,503, forward strand.
TCCACAAGCTAAAGCCGTGGCTCCAGCTGCTGAATCGGTCACGAAGTTGTTGGTTGCTTGGTTTTTTTGGAATCCGATCACCTTGAATTTTTCCAGATTAAGGTTCCCATAATTACCCACCATTCCTGCATAAATCTGAGAGACACCCATTCCGTCACCGATCATTAGGATGATGTTTTTAGGGTTTTTGGCTTTTTTTTGGGCCCATGTTGGACTGAGAATGGTAAAGAGCGCTAGTACTAAAATGAATTTCCGAAACATAAGCTAGTGTGGGTTAAAGCGTTTATTAAATGCTAAAATAGAATATAGATGCTGGTTTTGAGGTTTTTTGTCAAGTTTAACCAAAGCTTAATCTGACTTGATCATGGCTTTCATTCCAGCTATTCCTAAATCCCAAAAATATGTCGATCCAAATATTCATTCCTAAACTTTCCCTGAGGGTCATGTTTCTGGAGTAAGGCCTTGAAATCTTCAATTTTGGGATATCTGGACTGAAGCGTTTCGCTTGGGATGCTGAATAGTTTCGCCCAATGCGGTCTAGGATTGAAACGGTTTAGCTTTTCTTCCATTTGCAAAATGAGAGCTGTCACTTCCGGAATTTCCTGCTTCCAAGTCGTGTGAATCGCAATCGAGTCACGCTGATAGCAGGTGCTCATCCAAAGATCATCCGCTTTGATGCTTCGGATTTCGGAAATAAAAAGGTGAGGATTAATTTGCTCTGACATTTCTGCAACAGCCATAATACTAAAGTGGTGTTTAGAGAAGTAATTCGTTTAGAAAATCCTATTTTCAGGTTACTGAGCTATGTATTTGTGGAACTGGACAAGACTATGGAAGACTATATGGTAAATCTTAAAACCCACTTAGGCAAATAATATGGCAAAAAAGAAAACTTGGATAGAAAAACTGGAAGAGGACAAAGCCCCTCAGGTCAAACGTTTGGATAAAGATTTTGCAGATATGCCGGCAGGATGCATGATGCTGATCGCCAATCCAAAAATCATTGAAGAATATGTCCGTAACATCGGGAAAGGAAAAAGAGTCAGCCTCAAAACGCTCAGGACGGATCTTGCCCTCGAACACAGGGCAGAATACACCTGCCCTGTGACCACGGGGATTTTTTTACGTATCGTGGCTGAGGCCAATTACGAAAAATGGCAACAAGGCAGCCCATTGGAATCCATCACACCATTTTGGAGGGTGATTGATCCGAATAGCTCCTTGGCAGGAAAGTTAAGTTTTGGAAGGGACTTTTTAGAAGAGCAGATTCAAAATGAATTGGACTGAATTCTAGTATTTTGGAGCCATATGAACATTAAAAACGGTGCCTCAAGGTTATGGATCAACAAAAGACCATTGAAACTAGATAATATCACACTATTTGTATGGGTTACTAATATTTTTTGCTTCCCGAAGGCCTGAAGCGTATGCACCATGCACAGTTCCATTACTCAATGGGGATGTTGCCTCTCCCGCAAAATGTATTCTTCCTACGGATTCAGCGATTGCGTTAAACATTTCTTTACTTGATCCGACCGGTGTATAACTATATGCCCCTTGAGAATAGCTATCACTAACCCAATGCGTAGTCAATAGATCAACTATTTCAATATTTTTTCTTGGGAATGCTTTATGTAGGATGTTTACCCATTTTTTTCTGATGGTTTCGGCATCTTGCTTTTCCACCCATAAAGCTGCGTCAGCTACGGGCATGGCTATTAAAATTGGTTGATTTGAGTATTTATCCCAGTTTACAGTCAACCCAAAAGAATCCTTGATCTCACTTGAAAAGAAAAATGCATCGTTATTCCCTTTCCAAAACTTTTCAGAAAACTTCATAACGATCTTGTTAAATTGACCTGTACCTATTTGATTGAATGCTTCTTTTTTCCAAGGCGGAAGATCGGGATTAAATTTTATCTCTTGTGATCTTAGAATACTTAAGGGGACTGAAACAACCACATAATCGGCCTCGTAGGTATCGTTTTCGGTTTTGACAACAACCTTATTGCCTAGGTCGTCAATTTCTATTACAGGAGAATTAAAATTAACTCTAATACCTTTTAAATGAGCCTCAATAATATTTACAAATCCTCCCAACATGGCTTGATCATTACCTTCCGAACCCATTATTGCTTCCTCTAAATAATATTTTGCAGATGCGTTTTTCAGATTTGTATTGATAGAGTTCTGATAACCCTGCATAATAAAATCAATTATTACTTTTTCCTGATCATTTACCTTTGAAATAAAATTCTTGTTTTCAAAAATATCCTCTAAAGAAATATCTGAAAAGATGTTTTTTACTTCCTGAGAAGCTTTTAGCACTGCTGGTTCAAATTTCCTGTCATAAAACTTGATCAGATTTGACTTGGCTATTTTTCCTCCATTTTGATCAAATAGCATTGTTTTTTCAAAATCTGTTGCTTTAGTCAGCAAATTCAATTTTTGAGATTCCTTCCAGATTAAGTCTGATTCAGGAGAACCTCTATGGATAAATCCTGCACCAAGCTCAATTGGGTGACCCCATTCTTCGAAGGTATGTACTCTACCTCCAATGCGATCTCTAGCTTCTAAAATTTCAATTTCAAATCCTTCTTGATTTAGGTAAAAGGCTGCGCTAGCTCCGGCCATTCCTGCTCCAATAATGATTACTTTCCCTTTTGACTTATCAAGTTTAAATGGCTTGAAGGAGGTCAATAAAAAAGCAGCTGATCCTAATCCTACTAACTTCAGGAAATCATTTCTTTGCATTCCATTGATATTTTTTTCAAAATTATCAATCCGGAAATTAGATTCACTTGACATATGTCACAAAGCAGCCTTTGCCCTTAACCTACTTAAAGTTTCTCTGGAAATACCAAGGTAAGAAGCCAGATAAGTCAGTGGGATACGTTGAATAAGGGCAGGTTCATTTTCCAAAATATGAAGGTACCTCTCCAGTCCCTCATGAAATTGAAAAATGCCCAAACGCGTTTCTAAAAAATCTATGTAATCTTCAAGAAGTGCTCTGATGAAGTTACTACAGATGAAATCGGTTTTTGAATAAAGAAGTAGTTTTGGAAGGTCAATCTTTAAGCAGTGGGTTACTTCCAAAAACGTTACAGTTTCTTTTGCCGGCTTTCCATTATAGTTTTGAATGGATGCTACTGTATCATTTTCAAATGCAAACCATAAATTAAATTCCTTGTCTTTTTTGATGCAGTAACTTCTTGCTGCTCCATGGATGATAATGTAAGCGAAATTGTGGTATTTTGAGAACTGAATCGGCGATTCTCCCTTCTTAAAAGTTGTCTCTTCCAAACAATCTTCCAGGTATTCAATGCCTTTTGCGTCAGGAATTGTGGAAAAATACTTTGATATAATATGGAAATAGGTATTATTTTTCATCTGTATATAATTTGTCTTTTAAAGGTCAGATGGAATCTCGCATTTCAATATTCATTACTTTGGGTGTCATTATTGACATGGTCGATTATATGTCAAATTAATCTGGACTCCGTGGCTTTTCAAACATCAAGTATTATAGCCGTTGATGATTGAAGGTTGCCACAAATGCACTGATCAACACGAATTATCCATTAGTGAACATCCGTGCATCCGTGGCATCAATATACCAGTCGTTTATATTCCATCTTTCCTCTTCCAAAATTGACCAGCAAACCTAATTTATTGCCTGAGACTTTAAGATAATTGATGGTTTGAGCAATATGTTCATCTGTGAGGGCTGAAACGCATTTGACTTCAAGGATTATTTTACCCTCCACTACAAAATCAGCATAAAATTTATGTGGTAGTAATACACCTCTAAACAAAACTTCATAAGGTTTTTCCCTTTCATAAGGTATACCATCTTGTCTGAAAACAAGTTCCAAAGCATCCTTATACACAATTTCCAAAAATCCATGGCCGAGCTCATTATGAACCTCCATGCACTTACCAATAACACGGTAAGACTCTTCTCTGTAAATTAAATTCGATTCCATATTCAAATATGCCACTAATGCTCTATTTATCACAAATCGATTACTGAATATCCGTGTATCTGTAGCTATCAAACAATATAAGTTTGCCACGGATACACTAATTAACACGAATAATTTATTAGTGAACATCCGGTGCGCCACGAGGCGTGTGTGTTATAAATTAACTTAAAAACCTAGGAAGATGAAAGTTCTTTCCAGCCAAATTTGCCGTTC